>CANJXC010000006.1 GCA_947478845.1 Spirochaetales bacterium
TATATTCAATGCGTTGTTACTTTGTAATTTACGCCTGGTGATCATAGCGAAGAGGTCCCACCCGTTCCCATCCCGAACACGGAAGTTAAGCTCTTCAGCGCCAATGGTACTGCTATTGCGGGAGAGTAGGTCGTCGCCAGGCTTTTTTTTATCCCCACCGTTCTTTGTTCTATGCAATCGATTCCCACTGGCGTTTGCTGGTGAGCTTGATCAAAGCCTTTGAATTCCCTAACATCCCACACACATGGAAGAACAGCGAAACCCGAAAACCCGCGAGAAGTTTCTTGAAAATGACCGTCGTAAAACGTGGCCCGGCGAAGAGCTCTTCGAACGGTTTCTGTGGGGTTCCCGTTTTCTGGTTTTGTTTGCGGTTATCTCTAGCCTTGCGGCTTCGCTGGTTCTGTTCTTGATCGGTACCCTAGACGTCATAAAAGTCTTTGTCGAGATGGTGAGCTACTACCTTGGTAGCGTAGAGAAGATTGATCTTCACGCAGATTTGATAGGTCGCATCATAGGCAGTGTAGATATCTTCCTCATCGCCGTCGTGCTGTTGATTTTTAGTTTTGGTCTTTACGAGCTGTTTATCTCCCATATCAACGCTGCAGACAACACCGAAGCTTCCAATATCCTCGACATCGGATCGCTCGATGTCCTCAAAGACAAGATTGGTCAGGTAATCCTCATGGCCCTGATTGTGAAGTTCTTTCAGGTTGTTCTGGGCATGAAGCTCGAGAATATTAGCGAGATGCTTCTGTTTGCCGGCTGCGTTGCCCTCTTGGGAGTTTCGCTGTTTCTGCTTCAGTTGGGCAAAAACATGGGCAAACATTCCGACTAAGGTTTGCCCCAGAGGTCGATGCCCAACCATTGATTTGGGTCGGAATACTCCTGCGGAATCATACCGATGGCTGGTTTATTGACGTTGTCGGTGAGCTCAGCAACAAGCCAGTTCTTTTTGTCCATCGGGAAGCGGGCCCCTGCGCCGGAGAGCTCTAGCGCCGCCATGGCGTGGGAATACTTGGAACTAACCATCAATATTCCTTTGGTTCCGGTTTGTTCCAGCAAGGCGAGGTAAAGAAGGCACCGGGAGTCGCAATCACCCGACTGGTTGGAGAGGGTTTGCCATGGGGTGGACAGGTCGGTCACTCCCCCCTTGCGGGAATACTCGAAGCTTTGCACCCAACTCATCATCGTTTGTGGCAGAGCGGAAGAGGAAACTGTGCCTTTGGGGACGAGGGAACTCCAGTACTGCGAAAGCGGTAACAGGCTTGAAAAGAGTTCGCGGTAGATCTGGCGGTAGAAGCGGCTCCACGCTGCATTGAGAAACCGGGTTTGGACCATCGGCGCTACCACGCGGCTCTCCCGCTCCATCACGGCCTGAATGCTCTCGTCGGTCGTCTTGCTATAGGTCATGGTGAAACTGGAAGGCAATCCCGTCAGGGCTTTTCGCTCGAGTTCTTCCGACGGAGCGGTTTCCCGGAAGTACGCGCTCAAGGGGCCGATATCCTTTCGGCCAGCCTCGCCAAGGGCCAAGCTGTTGAGAGCCGACTGCAAAACGTCTAAATCGTTATCAAAATCTTTTTGGGCGCAATAGGCCAAGGCCGTCATATAGCTGCTCTGGTTACGCGTGACCAAGAGAATTGCCCGAACAGGGTAGGGCCCGGCCTTGTAGGTGAGGTTACCGAGCCACGACTGTTGGCCGGACCAGGAGAATAACTCTCCCTCGCCGGTTGCACCTAGGCTGGCAAGAACGGTTTTAGCTTTTTCGGTGACGTTGTTTGCAGGATCGGCTTTCGCTCCTTGGGTAGACTGATTGAAGATCTCGAGGAAGGCGCTTCCATCCGAGTTTCGTATCAGAAAGTGCTGGGGAGTCGGGTCCTCGTAAAAAATCCAACCGATAGGCGGATCAACATAGAAGTCCTGTTGTTCGGACCAGATAATTTCGGCTCTGAGGGGCAGTGCGGACACGAGCAGGACAAGTATAGGAAAGACAGTTCGCATGCGTTGACTATCGGCGCATTTGGGCTCGGACTTCTTCCATTTCCAGTGCCACCACTTCCCAACGGTCCTGAATCTGTTCCCGAAGGAGCTTGTTGACGTCGAGTTGGAGGACGACAGCTTTGGCGAGTTCGCCTTGCGAGTAAACTTCCGGTGTCGATAAGTCAGCCTCAAGTTTGAGTTTTTCGCCTTCGAGAGCTTCTAATTCGGTGAGCAAAGCTTTCTCTTCGCGTTCGAGCTTTCGCCACAGGCCCTCACGTTTCTTCATGTCCTGCCTGTCGATTTGCGAACGGCTCGGAGCTGATTCAACAGCTCGCAAGCGCTCGGCAGGAACTTCTGCGGCCAAGGCCTCCTGATAAGCTTGCCAGCCCCCTAAGTGCAACCGGTGATTTCCGTCCGTAAGCTCCAAAACCTTCCCAACCAAGTGCTCGAGGAAGTACTTATCGTGGGAAACAACCAAAACCGTGCCGCCAAACTGGCGGAGGGCTTCGAGAAGGACATCCTTCGAGGCCAGATCGAGATGGTTTGTCGGTTCATCGAGCAAGAGGAGATTGGCCGGGTGCAACAGGAGTTTTACCAGAGTCAGCCGGTTCTTTTCACCTCCGGAAAGCACGGCGGTCTTCTTAAAAACGTCGTCTCCCCTGAATAGAAAGGAGCCGAGGAGGTCGCGAAGGCGCGGGATCATGGCGGTGGGAGCCTCAGACTCCACTTCTTCGAGGACAGTCTTCGCCGGATCGAGATCCTTTTCATGGTCCTGAGAGAACCAGGCCGCCTGAACATCAGTTCCCCAGCGGAGCATGCCGTCAAAGCTTTGGTCCTTGCCAGCCAGAATGCGCATGAGTGTCGATTTTCCCATACCGTTGCGGCCGGCCACCGCAATTTTTTCGCCCCGGAGGAAGGTATATTCCAGACCCCGCAGCACGGGACGCTCTCCGTAAGCCTTACCGAGATTTTGCACCTCCAGCACGATTTTGCCTGAATGTGGCGCCGGGGGGAAACTGAAGTGCATGGGTACCAGCGACTCTGGAAGGTCAACCCTTTCGAGTTTTTCCAAGGCCTTGATCCGGCTTTGAACTCCGGCGGCCTTGGTGGCTTTGGCCCGAAACCGATTGATATAGTCTTCCTGTTTTGCGATTTCCCCTTGCTGTTGCTTCCAAGCCTCCTCCATCTGTCGGATCTCAAGCCGCCGCCGGTCTTCCCAATTACTGAAGTTGCCTTTGGTGAGGGTCAGTTGACCGCGGAAGATCTCGGCCACTTCGGTCACCACGGCGTCTAGAAAACCGCGGTCGTGGGAAACCAGAAGAAAACCGCCCGTAGCTGCCCTGAGAAACGCTTCAAGCCAGTCTTTGGCTTCGAGGTCGAGGTAATTGGTCGGTTCATCAAGAAGAAGCAGGTCTGGCTTTTCCAGAAGGCAACGCCCGAGGGCGATACGCATTTGCCAACCACCAGAAAACGTGGAGGCTGGACGATCAAGCTCGTCATCGGAGAAACCCAAACCCTTAAGGGTCTGTTCCACCGTCTCGCGCCGTTGGTAATACCCCGACTCGAGCAGCCGTTCCTGCAACTCCTGATGTTGGTGGAGGAGTTTGCTGGCGGTGCGTTCGTCGTGGGCATCCAAACTTTCCAGCAACTCATGCATCTGAGTCTCGAGGCGCCTCCACGGGTCAAACGCCGCCTCAGCTTCCTGATACACCGTACCGCTTCCCAGTAAAATACCCGACTGCGGCAAGTAGGCGACCCGGGTGCCTTCCGGAAGAATGACTTTCCCCGAATCAACTTCCGAAAGTCCGGCCATCACTTTGAGGAGGGTTGATTTACCGCTGCCATTGGCCCCGGCAAGCGCAACTTTCTGTCCGGAATACAGGGCAAAGCTGATATCTCGCAAAACGTCACGGTCACCGAAGGCCAAGCGGATGTCTTGAAGTTGGAGAAACGCCATGGCTAATTCTGGAACGTCAAGAACACCGAGAGCCCCGACTTGCTCTCCCGTAGAACTGTGTGCTTGGTCTGATCCGTATCCCTCGGGAGAACTGGCAGCAATTGAAGGCCATCCTTGAGGAAGCGGTAAAGGAAGACCTGAGACGGGGGTTCGGGAGCACCGGGAGTCAAGTTTTCCTCACCGAAAACGAAACGGATGGCTTGAAACTCATTGATGAGCTTTCGGTCCTTGAACCAGTCAAAGGCAATTTTGCCAGAATGGGGCAGATTATTGGGCAGTATGTCTGCCGAAGGTGGAGAAAGCGCCTGGAATCCGTCCCAGGTGAACGAGTTCTCCTCACCAAGTGTCAGGGTTCCATACGTCGGACTTTCGAGCAGGTGGCCGTGGTTCGTCAGCTCAGTCCACTTGCGTTGCCGGGACGCTAGTTCCTGGCTCAAGAGCGTACCCACGTCGCCCTGAAGGGTAGCGAGGGTCACATTCTTCTCCTGACCTTTCCACGTGAAGCCGACCACAATTTTAGACAGCTCAGGGGTTGTGAATTGGATGCGCAGTTTTTCTGGGCCGCCAAAATAATAAGACAACTCGTCGATTTTACGCGGCTCGTCCCAAGGAAGCTCGAAAAGCTCGTCAGGGCCAGCTTCGGCGGAGAGAGTGAGCAGAAAGGAGCGGTTCGTGTCGGCGGAACCTGTGAGTCGTAAACCTAATTCGGGCCTGAAAATCTCCGGACGTAGCCTGTCTTGGTCTACCATGGCTCGCATCTCTTCCGGATACCAAGAGGTCGAGACAATGAGCTGCACCTTCTCGTCGCCCGGGCCGCTGTTTTTGACCGCCTCGGTGGCCCCCGGAGTTTTATCGATGAGCTTCAGGTAGTAATCGAAGACCCACCCGCTGTACCCATCCTTGGTTAACACCTCCACCCACGTGCCTTCCAGGTTTCCCTGTTTCACCCTTTGCCCCGGACGTGAGAGGACTTTCACTTCCTCGTTCTCACCCAACTTGTACAGGCGGTTTGCGTTGGCGTCGGGGGTTTGACGGACGGGCAATCCCTGCTTGCCCGAGACGGCGAAGGTGTTTTTATACTGCTGGTAACTTTCGGAATAGGCCTTCGCGTCGGTCTCGCTATTGAAGGATTTGACCCTCCATTGATCAGTTTCCAAGGATGCAGAACCGTTAGTCGGTTGAACCCTTAAACTGTGGCGTATGCGACTTTGTTCCCAGATCCAGACCAGGTCGCCGTTCTGCAATCCAGGGGTTTCGGGGGCCCAAATCACGACCCCCGTCGCCATGCGGCCAAAACCACAAGACAACAGAACAGTCCCGGTAAGGAAAACGTACGCAAAGAAACGGAGGCTCATATGCGAAGTGTAGCTTGTCTTTCGCCGGGAAACAACGTAAAATCACCACAAGTGATCACCGACGGGCGGCACATTTTGCTTCACTCGGCCAAAAAAACCGGCAGTCTGCTGCAGTTTACCACCTACGGCTACCTTTCCGTCGAACAGGAGTCGGTAGAAGAGCTTTTCATGTCCTTTTCGCACCAAGGGCTCGATATCCAAAATAGCGAACACAACCGTACACGGATCACCCTGCCGCTGACGATACAATAGGTATTCACAAGAGGGGTTTCATGGCCAAACTGTGGCAAAAAGACTACGAACTCAATGCACTGGTGGAGTCTTTCACGGTGGGCCTTGATCCTGAGCTCGATCAACGCCTGGTAGCGGCCGATGCCCTGGCTTCGATGGCCCAAGCCCGCCAACTGGCACGCATCGGTTTGCTGACTCCTCTGGAGGCCAACCAACTTGTAGAAACCTTAGGACAGCTGGTGGTGGAATGGTCGCAAGGTCAGTTGGTTGTGGCAAGAGCCGACGAAGACTGCCATACCATGCTCGAAAATCGCCTCACCGAGCGCCTCGGCGAGGCTGGTAAAAAAATCCACACGGGCCGCTCTCGCAACGACCAAGTACAAACTGCGCTGCGCGTCTATGGTCGGTCGCGGTTTCTTGGGTTGCGGCTGTCAATCGTCCATTTGGCTCAGAACCTAGCGAAGTTTGCGGCTACCCATCGGCTGGTGCCAATGCCCGGGCGAACTCACCTGCAGACGGGTATGCCCTCGTCGGTTGGTCTGTGGGCTGCCGCTTGGGCCGAGGAACTGGCCGATCTGCTGGTCGTGGCCGATGCCGTGGCAACGCTATGGGATCAGTGCCCGTTGGGTGCTGCTGCCGGTTACGGCGTGCCGCTGCCTTTGGACCGCGAATATTCAGCAGCTCTCCTTGGCTTCCAAAAAGTGCAGAATAATGTGATTTACGTGAATAATTCCCGGGGAAAGTTTGAAGCAGCGCTTCTGGACACGACAGATCAGCTGGGTTTGACCCTCAGTAAAATTGCACAGGACCTCATACTGTTCTCGCTGCCGGAGTTTGGCTACTTCAGGCTTCCAGCCGCACTATGCTCAGGAAGCAGCATCATGCCGCAAAAGAAAAACCCTGATGGACTGGAATTGGTTCGGGCCAAGAGCGCGAGTCTCTCCGCTTGGTCCTCGCAAGTGAAGAACGTCATAAGATCGCTTCCTTCGGGGTACAACCGGGATTTCCAGGAAACGAAGGAACCGTTTTTGCGTGGCCTGGAAACCGCGGGAGAACTTGTAGCCATCGTCAATCTGACGTTCGCAGAGCTTGAGGTGGTCCCCGAGAAACTGCTTGCCGGCTTCACCCCCGAGATTTTCGCCACCGACGCTGCCTATGATTTGGTACGCCAAGGCTGGAGCTTCCGCGACGCGTACCGCGAAGTTGGTATGCACCTCGAACGTCTGCAAAAGATCGATCCCATCACCACCATTTCCAACCGAACGCATACCGGATCCGCTGGAAACCTTGGCCTGGGCGCGCTGGAGGCCGATCTTGTAGCCAGAGAAAGGCATTACAGCGAAGAAGGATTTCGAATTGCCCGGGCCCTCGAGGCCTTGGCTGGAGCGACAGTTTTCCAGGCGAGCCGCCTATGATCCTGTTTTTCCAGACCCTTTCTATGAAGACCCGTTTGGTCGCGGTTCTTGTTTCGTTTTTCCTGGTCTTCTGCGTTTTCTATGCTTTCAATAACACACCTTGGTTCTTGGTGCAGTTGAAACAATACTCTCCCGACCACAGCCTACCCGACCAGTTGTTCTGGTATAGTCCCCGCGATCTTCACCAAATTTTGGGGGCCTGGGGTCTCGTGGGCCGCGATTTTTACCGCACCACCCTGTTTCCGCTCGATCTGGTTTTTCCCGTGGTCTACAGCTCTTTCTTTTTCGTATCGCTGCTCTACATGCTCAAAAAGGTGAATCCCAAGGGAGCCTGGTGGTACCTCCTTCCGGTTTTGCCCGCCGTGGGGGGGCTTTGCGACCTGTTGGAAAACCTTGGGGTCTTCACCTCATCCCTGTTGTATCCAGACCGCTGGGATTGGCTGGGTTTGGCAACTGGGAGTGTGACGACAGCGAAATGGGGATTTTTGTCTTTGAACTTGGGTCTCTTGTTGTTCTTGGCGCTGTGGCACTGGGGCCAGAGAATGAAGCACTTGCTGAGACCAGAGCCCTAGGCTAAACTTGAGACTTCAGAGGAGGACCCTATGGGTGACAAATCAAAGCAGAAGAAAGAGACCAAGAAGACGCCCTTGAAGAGTGCCGACGAAAAGAAAAAGGAAAAGCAAGCTAAAAAGGCCAGCCGACCTACTTCCTCGGCAGAGTAATTTCGGCCAGAAGCTTGCCGGTCAGCGTGGAAACCCGCAGGCTTACAGCACCCGGAGGCAGAGGTACCCGTTCAGTACTCTGGCTCCCGGGTATTTTTTTGGTTTTTGACATCCAGAGTTGAGTTCCCGACTTCCATTCTAGTTTCACACCGTTCTCGGTGAGCACGTACTTCTTCAGCACCAAGCGCACCTGAGTACAACCGGCCGGAAGGGAAAGTGACTTGCTGAACTTGGGTCCGCCAAGAAGCAGGGTCAAGGTAGGAACCTCGGTCGAAGTATCCCAAACCCAAGCAGTGGGCCACGGTCCGGCGGCAGACACCGTTGTCATCCAAAGAGCCGCCACCATCAGGGGAAGTGCCCGCTTCACGCTAAGTTATCCCGGGATGCGCTCGACCCGTAAACAGCCGGAACTGTCTCCAGGCTTGGTGCTCCAGCATCTGACGGCCAAAAAGCAACCTGCACCCCGCTTGCTCGGCCCGCGACAAGAAGACGGTTCGCTCCGGTGAATAAATGATGTCGTAGGCAATTTCTGAACCGTCGAAGGTGTACCATTCCAGGGGGTCTTGTCCTTCCATAGAGCCCATTCCGACATTCGTGGTCTGCACGATCACCTCCCGGAACTTCCGCAACAACGGGAGGCTTTCTTTGTCCAACAAGGCTGCCTGCGCTCCCAAGTTCTGAGCCAGTCGGCGGGCCTTAGAAAGGTCACGTCCGAGCACCAAGACCTGAACCCCAGCCTGAACCAGCGCCCACGCCACCGCCCGGGCAGAACCGCCAGTTCCTATCACAGTTGCCGACTTCAACTCAGGTTGCACTTGGGTGAGGGGTTCAAGAAATCCTGCACCGTCTGTGTTGTCGCCATGCCAACCGGTGGTAGTACGGACCAGAGTGTTGACAGCGCCGATTTGTCGTGCCGCATCGGATAGAGATTCGACGAGAGGGACCACCGCTTGCTTATGAGGTATGGTGCACGAAAGTCCCTTGACACCCAAACGGCCGGCCGATTTGAGAAGGAATCGGGGATCATCTGCCAAAAAGGGAAGGTAGGTGCCGGCTAGGTCTAGGGCCTCCAACGCCGGGTTGTGAATGTGCGGCGATTGGGAGTGGAACACGGGGTTGCCCATCACCCCGTACACGGGAGTTGTCGTGGTCTGTTTTCGAAACCGGTAGAGCTCTACCAGGGTTTTCGGGTCAGTTTGCCCGGGCGCCACCACTTGCCCGGGAGGCGAGGCATAGGTCCACAGGCTTCCCAGACGGGCAGCAAGGATGCGGCTTGAAAAACCAAAACCGCCCATGGCCAGCAGAACACGCCGGCCAGAAGGCAAGCCGAGCACCCCCTCGAGAAAATCATCGTATTCGGCAGAGCTCCTGGGCATCAAGGCGGCTTTTACCACCACCCCCGGGCCCTCTGCGGCGAGGATCCGCTCGAGCCAGTGCTCTCCGAGGCCCTCGAACTCGTGAAAAGAGACGATCAGTTCTCGCCCGGAGGAGATCCATCGTTGTTCCCAACGGGGAATCCTCTGTTTGTCTTCGATATCTGCCCAGCGCCACGCTCCGGTAAGCGCGTTTTCAAAAAACTCTACCCGCTCGGCCGGGGGGCCATCCCAATCACCTCCGTCGCTGCGTTGCCTCAGGGTCAGAATGAGGGGGATCCCAGCATCACGGGAGAAGCGGTTCAGCTCAGGCCACTGTTTGCTAGAGATTTTGTCGGCGCGCAACTCGGCAAGGTCTATCCACGGCCTGCTTTCCTCCAACTGCCGGTGGCAGTCGTCCAAAGTGGGTCCGTTGAGCACCAGGCAAATCCCGGGCACTAGAGGTCGCTCCGATAGAAAGAGGCATCGACGAGCAGTCCGTTTTCAAACACAAGCCTAATCTGCCGCGGAAAGGCCCGAAACGTCAGGGCCCACGAGTCCCAGGCGGGAACCGATCCCGCTGCATTGCTGGCAGCGGGGGCTCCCAACAACGCTATCGCCCTGTCGCGGGGTTGACCCATAGTTAACCCAAGGAACCCAGCGGCGTAGCGGCGGTCGAGCCGGACCTGCCACACGTGGTTAGACGACCAGTAGACGGTTAAATGGTTTGAATAGTAGTGCGCCACCTGCCATCGGGAACCGTCAACAGGCACAGGATATACTTCCGAGGGTGCTCCCAATTCCTCGTAAAGGGCTTGCGGAGTGAGTCCTAGAAGCAAAGCAGGATCGGCTACCGATTGCGAGGACAAAAACGAGGGTGACCCGAGGAGGAGCCCGAGTAACACCAGAGGCCAACGCACGGCTATTCCTTGTTTTCCGGTTGTCGGAACCAGGAGCTGGCGACGAGGGTGAGGCCCATGAAAATGAGAATAAGAGGCCACCATTTGCTCACGAACTCTGCCAACGGTTCTTTGACGACGGAAAGGCTGAACAACAGAAAAAGCGTCATCAAAAGAATAAGAAACAAGCCAGGAATGAGGAGGCTAACCCGCACAGCGCGTCGGTACTGCGCACCATAGGGGATCAGCGACACGCCAATGATTCCCATGTAGACCGGCCAGAGTTCCCGGAGGGTATAGCCGACAGGGAGAACACCAAGGCTCAGCAGCAGCGTAAAGGCTCCCCCCAGAAGCAACACGAGTCCATTGAACAGGTAACCGGGTTTGGCCTTCAAGAACCAGACGCGGTACAGCAGCCAGACACCAACCACAAGCGGGAGCAGTCCGAGCCACTTGACCAGTCCGTCGAGACTATTTTGGGTAATCACTAACAGCACTGCTCCCACGATGACGAGTGTCAGCCCTGAGACGCGGGTGGCCCGGCTCAGCAGAACGCGTCGGTTCATCGCCCCATTCCTAGTATCACAGCCTGACCAAACCCGCTGCAACTGACTTCGTGGGCCCCCTCCATCAAGCGGGCAAAATCATAGGTAACCGTCTTGGCTCCAATGGCGTGTCGAATGCCGTTTTCGATCAGGTTAGCTGCTTCCGTCCAGCCCAAGTATTCGAACATCATCACTCCAGACAACAGAACCGAAGAAGGATTCACCTTGTCGAGGCCGGCATACTTGGGAGCAGTGCCGTGGGTTGCCTCAAAGATGGCATGGCCGGTGATGTAGTTGATGTTGGCTCCGGGAGCAATACCGATTCCCCCTACTTGCGCGGCAAGGGCATCGCTGAGGTAATCTCCATTAAGATTGAGGGTGGCGATCACATCAAACTCTTCGGGGCGGGTGAGCACCTGCTGCAGCGTAATGTCGGCAATTGCATCCTTGATGACCAATCCTGCTCCCGGTTTACCGGCGGGGATCTTCATCCAGGGACCACCGTCTAGCAGTTCGGCCCCGAAAAAGTCTTTAGCCACCTGATAGCCCCAGTCACGGAAGGCGCCCTCGGTGAACTTCATGATGTTGCCTTTGTGGACCAAGGTGACGCTGCTTCGCTTTTCTTCAATGGCGTAGCTGATCGCGGTGTGAACCAGCCTTTCGGTGCCCAAGGAACTGACAGGCTTGATGCCCAAGCCAACAAGCACCGGAGTTTCCCGCTTCGGGGTACCAAAGGCTTCGAGCTGTTTCTGCCAAGCCTGGGAAGCCTCGTGGGTGCCGAAACGGATTTTGCTGAACTCTTTAGGAAAGTTGGTCTGAAGGAAGTCGAGGATTTTCTGGGCCTCGGCCGTCCCGGCGGCATATTCGATTCCCGCGTAGATGTCCTCGGTATTCTCGCGAAAAATCACCATGTCGACGGCCTCGGGACGCTTCACAGGGCTCGGAACCCCTTGGAAATACTTAACCGGACGGAGGCACACGTACAAATCAAGCATCTGCCTCAAGGCCACATTCAGAGACCTTATGCCTCCTCCTACAGGAGTAGTCAAAGGACCCTTGATGCCAATCAGATGGCTTCGAAACACATCGAGGGTCTCCTCGGGAAGCCAGCTTCCGGTAGCTTTAAAGGCCTTTTCACCTGCAAGTACCTCCTTCCACTGCACTTTGCGTGTGCCTGAATAGGCCTTCGCCACGGCCGCATCGAACACGTTCACGCTCGAGGCCCAGATGTCCGGGCCCGTGCCGTCTCCTTCAATGAACGGGAGGATGACGTGGGGCGGGACCTGCAGTCCTTTCGAACTCATGGACGCGGGCGCAGCGGGTGACAGCATGGGGCAACTCCTGTGGGGAAGTGTAAGGAAAAGGACTGTCCACGGCAAGCAGGACCATGTTAGGATGCCAGCCATGCGACGCGTGGCCAGCCTTCTTCCAGCCCTAATCGCCCTCGCCCTAGCGTTTTTTTTGGGAAGTTCCAGTACCAGAGGGGACGTTTTCGTGGTGGGTAGCGACGTCCAGAAGAAAGAGCTCGCTTCACTGTTCAAGTTGCTAGTGAGCGAGAAGGAATCGGGGGCCACTCGATACACTCTGATTCAAGAAATCATCGCCAAGTTCAGGGAACAAGGGCAAGTTTCGAGAATGAATCTGTTCCTCACCGAATACGTTAACCAGAACCCCTCTGACCCCTATTTGGCCCACTACCTCTTTGTTGTCGCCGAAAACTACCGCCAAGCTGGAGCCACCGCCTTTGCCCTGCGGGAGTACTGGCGAGTTCTTTCCAGTACCACCGACATCTTGGAAGAGGGCAAGTCGATCCATGAACAAAGTTTGTTCCACCTCGTGCAATTGGAGCCCTCAGCCAGCAAGCGCCGGGAGCATTTCGAGGCGCTCAAGGCTCGCTTTCAATACAAGATGGTGACCCCCGATCTCTATTATTCTTGGGGACGCACAGCCGAGACGTTGGGCCTGTGGGATGAAGCCCTGCTTGCATACAACCGGTTCCTCCAGTTTCCGGACCCAACGGTCGCCGGCGACCCCAAGGCAAGCCAGCGTATCCGATCGCTCGTGGATATCTCGCAGACCGACCGCGCCTGGGTGCGGCAGGACCTCAACGCACTTGTAGCCCAGGTGAAACGGGCTGTCATCAACAGCGAGACGCAACTGATGGAAACCTTGCGTGCCAAGGTAGGGTTCTTCACCTTGTCGTGGGATAACACCGACCTCACGGATACTCTGACAGAAGCCTTCGATATCCGGGTATTTCTCAAAGACCTGGTACTCCAAGCGAACTCCGGTACCGGAAACGATGTCCGTTTTGAGCCTGAGCTCGATCCCTTGTCTAATGATAGGGAGGCCTACCTCCGGTCCACAGGCTGGAACTACCGCATTCCTACCTGGTATTTTTATTTCCGCCGTGTGGAGTATCCAGCTGACCCGGAGTCGAACGGCGCATGGGAATGGGCAGGGGTGTTTTTCGGCGAGAAACTATGAGGTTCTCGAGCCTTAGCACCGTGGTCGCGCTTCTTGCTTTCGCTGTGGCGCTCTGGGGGCAAGAATTGCCCCCGTTGGCGCCTCCAACGCTGGAGTTTGAGTCCCAGGTGTTGCCCCACCCAGGAAACCTTGAGGCGCCGGCTCTGACCTCGTTGCCCGCGGTGGAACATCCACGGATCAATAAGGCTTTGGCCTATTTGCGCGCAGAAGGCCGCTCTTGGGTGGAACTTTGCCTGAGGCGGAGTTTGCCATACCGGGATTTCATCCACGCGCAAATCGAGGCCCGGGGCATGCCTTCCGAGCTGTTCTGGCTGGTCGCTGTCGAGTCAGGTTTTTCAACAACGGCCACCTCCCGGGCAGGTGCTGTCGGCCTTTGGCAGTTCATGCGCAACAGCATTGGAGGCTACGGCATGACGATCAGCTCGTTTGCCGACGAACGCCGGGATTTCTGGAAAGCAACCGAAGGCGCGCTGGATAAACTGCAGGACAACTATAAAACCTTTGGCGACTGGAACTTGGCTCTCGCAGCCTACAACGCGGGCGAGGGCAAAATCCGTTCTGCCCTTCGGCGCGCAAAGGGAATCACCGACTACTGGCAGCTCCTCGACAAAGGGTTTCTGCCCCGGGAGACCGCAGGATACCTTCCGCAGCTGCTTGCCCTGTCACAGATGACAAGTCGCCTCGAGGCAGAGGGGCTTTCGGTTGACTGGCCCCAGCCCAAGGTTTGGAACCGCATTGCCCTGGAGCGCAGCGTAGACCTCAAGCTCCTGGCGGAAGCAGCAGGGATTCCTTGGGATGCCTTGCGCGAAGCCAATCGAGAGCTCAACTATACGATTACCCCCATGCTGACCGGTGGCTATTGGCTCAAAGTGGATCCCGAGTGGGTTGAGCCGCTGACTGCGGCTTTGGCCAACCCTAAACTCCCCCTGATGCGCTTTTACTTGTATAGCGTGAAAAAAGGGGATACTCTTTCGCAAATAGCCCGTTGGTACGGTGTGAGCATCCCGATGATACAGCGCTACAACCCTGGCCTCCTGCCAGAACGACTCAAAATAGCCCAAAACCTCGTGATTCCCGGCCTCAAGGACGTAGGAACCTACCGTCGTTCCGCCGAGGCAGGAGGATGAAGATGCTTGGCTGGTCGTTGCGGGGTTGGATTCTTTTGCTCCTCGCCGGTACAAACTTACCGGTGCTTTCAGAAGAAGCGGCTGCACCCCCTGCGAGTACCGCTACAACCGAGTCGTCGATTGACTGGACCGCTGGAAGGTTCTACCTGACCCTCAGGGCGGCGATGGTGAACACCGAGGCTACCCGTGAAATGGCGGCACCCAAGCGGCGCTACCTGACAGAACAAACCTTGGGAGCCAAATTGGAACAGGCCTTTGTTGCCGAGGCGGGGAAGATTCCCGTCGATTCCAGCCGGACCTTGGCCGATCTGGAAGCGGAAGATCCTGCGGTCACGGCGCGCTTAAGTGCTTTGGTCCCCTCGCTACGTTTTCACTATTCCCGGGTGGATGAGGCTTACACGTCACTTGAAATGCGCTGGTCGGCTTCCCTCTGGACCGACCTGCTTCCGTTGGTGTCGGAAGTAGCTGAGCCCAACCCTCTGACCAGGCTCATATCCTGGAGTCCAAGCCGTGATTTCTCGGGCCTTGTCATCTTCGCCATGGGGAACCTGCCTTGGTACGGAACCAACAAACTGATGGCCATGTGGAGCCCTGCCCTGACCTTCCGTCTGCTATCACCCGAAGGGGAAGTGTTGTTCGACCTCTCGATGGCCGATCCGAAAGCTCTCGAAGAAGCTGGTCTGGCGGGCCTGAGCCTCGGTAAGTTCAACGAAGAAGCTTGGCGCGACCGCATCGGTAACGACCCGCTTCGCATCGTGGCCCGCGGAGTGTTCGGTAAAAACCCCGGCGACCTCATTTTGGCCAGAGACGACTGGAATAAAATTCTTGCACGCCCGGCAAATCGCGACCTTCTGGTCGGGGGCAAGATTTTGATTCTCTGGGGTCCATTTCCCGACTACACCATAAAGCCGAACCCGGACTCCGTGATCGACGTGAACCAGCCGGCCATTCAGGTTATCCCCCAGCCCCCGGTTGAGAAGGCGGCTGAACCTGCCAGCTCGGGCCATTAAGACCCAGCAACCGAGCCCGATTCAAAAAAGACGGGAAGCCCGGCCGCGCGTCAAAACTCCAGTACACCTCGGCCAACGCCTCTAGGCGGCCATCCAACCTGGTGTTTTCTTGACCCGCCTTCAGGTGTTCCGTCCAAAGACAGGCCTCACCCCCCAGGATACCGCCTGCCAAGTGCTCGCAGCCCGGTGGCACCACAGGGTTTTCATACACTTTGGAAACCGGGATGACCTTCATGTATTTCTCGTCATACCAGCTGTTTTCTGGCGTATACGGATAATCGAAGTAGCAATATTCGGTATTGGAGCTCAAAAGTGGGTTACCAGCTTCCAGAGACTTTTTTGCCAAATCGGGGTGAAGCCACCACTGTGCCACCGCTGAGTGGGGGACGTTGTGCTCGACCATCTCATTCCATCCCACCGCCGTCTTTCCACGGGCGCCCAAGTAAGCGATGAACCTCTGAAAGAATACTTCTTCCAACCCGCGTTCGCCTGCTAGAGACTCGCTTCGGATTTTTTCCTGGCACCGCGGGCACGCTTGCCAGGCTTTACGGATCACTTCATCGCCACCAATGTGCACCCAGGGCCCCGGAAAGAGCCTGCAGGTTTCCTCCAGCACGGTTTCGAGAATCGAGGCCGCCTTTTCGGAGGAGGCGCAATAGACTTGTTCGAATATTCCCCAGGTGCGAGGGATTTCTATGCTCTCTCCGGTGCAGGAAAGCTCGGGGTAGGCGGCTATGGCGGCGCTGCTGTGGCCCGGCAGTTCGATTTCTGGTACCACCACGATGCCCCTTGAGGCTGCATAACCCACAATTTCCACCACCTCGGCCGTGGAATAGAACTCTTCGCCCGACAACGCGGTAAGGCGTGGCAGAGCCGGGATTTCGAGGCGCCAAGCCTGGTCGTCCACCAGGTGCCAGTGGAAACGGTTAAGTTTGAGGGTAGCCATGCGGTCGAGCAGAGTCTTGAGATTCGCTACCGGAAAAAAATGACGTACGCAGTCAAGCATAAGTCCGCGCCATTCAAAACGGGGTTCGTCCTGGATAAGTCCTGAAGGCAAATGCTTTTGCCCCTTGAGCTGGTTCCAGGTTGCCTTAGCGTGGGAGAGACCCGCGGGATCAAGGGCCCTGAGGACCACCTCCCCGGCGTCGAGTTCTATCTCATAAGCCTCGGAGGCGACAAACCGTGGAACAAAACTCAACGCACCGACCAGCGATTCGGTCACGCGGGTTCCTTGGGGCGAGAAGGTGTTGTGGCTGGGAAGAAAGGTTCGGACAGCAGGAATCGCAGGTAGTGAGTGGGGCATTTTCAGACCCTAAACCTGACTTCGGGTTTTGGCAATAGATTTTAACCCCCGTTCGAAAAGTCTTAAAGCGCCACGAGTTCGTCGCTGAACGGCGGGCATTTTTCCCACAACCTCTTGAGGCCGGCATGCTCCGGAAGCTCAAAACCCGGATCGCGTGACAGGCGTTGCAGCAGATCTTCCCGGCAGGCCATAAGAATGGGTAAATCGCGACCTAAGTCGGCGATGCTGAGTTTAAGAAAGCCCGATTGCCTCGCCCCCGCAATGTCTCCCGGGCCCCTGAGCTTGAGGTCCTCCTCGGCGATTTTGAACCCGTCGGTGGTTTCCATCATCACACGGATGCGGGTCTTGCCATCGTCGGTAAGGTTTTCTCCGAACACCAGGAAACAGTAGCTCTGCAAACCCGAACGTCCCACGCGGCCCCTAAGTTGATGAAGGGCCGACAAGCCGAAACGCTCGGCGTGCTCGATCACCATGCAGGTGGCGTTGGCCACATCTACCCCCACCTCCACGACGCTGGTGGCTACGAGAACCGCAACTTTTCCTTGGGAAAACTCCTCCATCACCAACGTCTTCTCTTCCTCCGGCAAGCGGGAATGGATGAGTCCCACTTTGTGCGTCGGAAAGAGGGAAGACAACTGTGCGGCCATACCCTGCGCATCCTTGAGGTCAAGCGATTCGCTGGCGTCGATGAGCGGGTACACGAAATAGGCCTGGTGTCCTAAGGCCAACTCGGCTTTGACGAAATCGTAAACTTTCTGTTGATTTGCCATTTTGTTGGTGTGGGTCACAATCGGTTTGCGTCCATGAGGCATGGTTCGGATCACCGAAGTCTTCAGGTCGCCAAAGGCTGTCAGCGCCAACGTGCGGGGGATCGGCGTTGCGCTCATCAGTAGCAGGTCTACAACCTCGCCTTTTCGCAAAAGAGCCTGACGTTGAAGCACTCCGAAACGGTGTTGCTCGTCGATGATGACGGCCCGCAGGTTTTTGAACTCCACGGGGTCAGAAAACAGGGCGTGCGTTCCCACCACAAAGTCGATTTTTCCCGCAGCCAACTGTTCGAGTAGGGCATTGCGGCCAGCGGCTTTCAGGTTACCTGAAAGGAAGGCGATCTTTACACCCAAAGGATCGAGAACACGGGCCGCATTTTCGGCGTGCTGCAAAGCCAACAGTTCGGTGGGGGCCATGAGCGCGCACTGGAAACCGGCTTCAATCAGCGGAAGGGCCGTGAGGAAGGCGACCAGAGTCTTGCCGCTTCCCACGTCGCCCTGAAGGAGCCTCGCCATGGGAACCGAGGATGATAGGTCTGCGTCGATTTCCTTCAAGACTTCCATTTGTCCGGTGGTGAGGCTGAACTCAAGGCGCCTGAGAAGCTCCTGTCGCAATCGCTGGGGAAGCACGACGGGCACCCGGTTCGGGGAAGACGAGGAGAGCGAACGGCGCAAGACTGCAGTCTGCAGGTGAAACAGTTCCCGCCACACCAAGGTGTTCTTAGCCGCCTTCAGGTCTTCCAGTGTGGGAGGAAAATGTATATGGCGAAGCGCCGAATCTAAGTCAACCAGAGCGTGCTGCGACCGGAAGTCCGCGGGGAGTTCTTCTTCGAACGCTACCGGGGCGTAGTCTTCCAGCGATTGCTTCACCAAGCGCGCCATCTGGGTGTGGTTGAGGCTACCTGCTAACGGATAATGGGGCACCATAGTCCCAGCCAGACCCAAGGGGGTCCCAGGGGCGTGGCCAGGCGGCGGAAGCTCCAAATCAAAGCCGGCAACTTGGAGCGACTGGTACTTGCTCTCGGGAAGCCCGGATAGCCATGCCTGAACGCCTACCGGCCAGGTCTTGGCGAGAAACGGGCGGTTGAAGCAGGGAAGTTCGGCAACAGTTCCCTGCCGGTCGAGTACATGGAGTTTCAAAGTTTGCCGGTGCGGCGGACCGAAGAAACTGTGGGCAGCAATGGTGACCACCGTGTTGGCCATTTTTTTCCCGGAGGCAGCCTCCAAAAGCAAAACTTCATCGCGGCGGTTCACGTGCTCCCGGGGTAAGTGCATCAGTAAACCTGCCACCGTGTGGATATTCAGTTTGTGTAGATCTCGTAAGGTGGCAGGTCCGGCTCCCTTGAGCCTGGCAACGGCTACGGTTAGTTCACCCGGAAGCATGGCCAACTACACCGGCAAGCGTTCCAGAAGCAACCCTAGCAGCCCAAATCCGATACCCCCGGCAACCGTCAGCAAAACAGTCAGAACCACCAGAAGCAAGAGGCTCGTGGCATAAGGAAAGAACGCATCCCGTTTCAAAACCCGATTGAGGTACCGCGTCATGGGCTGGAGCAGGGCATCGAGAACCTGCCAAACCGACTCGCCGCCCCAGCGGAACTGAACCGCAAGAAAGCGGACGAGTGCCAACACGCCTATCAGAAACACAACCGACGAAAACAAAGCCCACAACTGGCCCAGAATCGCGGCCAAGACTACCCCCACGCTCAGCGATCCTTGGCGTGCCAGCCTGAGGACCAGACCTTGGACGACAATGAGGACACCAATGGCAATCATCGGCGAGAAATCAAAAGCCCCCAGCCGTAATCTCATGCCCCGGAACAAATTGAACCAAGGGTCTGTTACCGCGCCCAAGGCTCGGAACACGGGGTGCGATTGGTCGGCAGCTACCCACGACAGAAAAATGCGAATGGTGAGCACGAGAATATAGACTTGCAGGACATCGGCGAGCACGATCATCAGATTCATTATTCTCTCCACACGGCGTCGGCCCAGGCGTGCTGCCCGAGTTGGTCGAGCACATCCTGTGAACTGGCGATCCGTAACTGTTGCGGACATCGTATCTTGGCGTTTTTGGTTCCGTTGGTCAAATGCAGTATCAGTGGCGAGTTGCCCTGATGGTCGAGGAAGGTATCGCGGATGCGGGTGATCTCGGATTCCTGCCAATCCTTGGGCTTCAGGCGCACATGAACCGTGAGCGCCCTCACCTGAGCCAGCGAGCCTGGGTCAAGAATGTCGTCCACCAGAAACTTTGCCTTCTCGTCTGCCACTTCCACCTTGCCAGTGAAACCCAGTACGGCCTCTTCGGTGAGCCAGGGCTCCACCTTCGCGTATACCTTGGGAAAAATCACAAGCTCGATGCTTCCGTTGAAGTCCTCGAGGAGGCCCCAAGCCATTTTTTGACCTTTTTTGGTGAGTATAGTCCTGATGCCGGTAATGATGCCCATCAGTTGGTCTTTTTTGTCTTCGCCTTCAGTTTTTCGCGGCGCCGCCAGGTTCACCGAAACCGTCTGCTTCCAACGCTCGCGATGAGGGTCGAGAGGGTGGCCCGAAACAAAGGTGCCAAGGTTGAGTTTTTCGAAGTTTAGCAACTCTTTTTGGTCCCATTCGGGAAAGTCCACCAGGACCAATGGCGGTGAAGCCTCGTCGCCGTCGAACAGACCTCCCTGACCCGACGAGGCTTCCTCTTTCTTCTTGGCCGCCGTTTCGAGAGCCTTATCGAGGTTATGGAACAAAGTGGCCCGGTTGGACCCCAAACCATCAAAAACCCCGCACTGTATGCCCGTCTCGAAGACCCGTTTGTTAACCGCGCGCAGATCGACTCGTTCCAGCACGTCGAGAAAGCTACTGAAAGGGCCCCCCTCCGAGCGTGCCCGCAGAATCTCTTCGACGGCACCACCGCCAATATTTTTCACGGCCTGTAGGCCGTACACGATTTTTCCCTCGACGACGGTGAAGAGCTTCTCGCTGGTATTCACGTGGGGAGGAAGAATGACGAGGCCCATCGCCTTGGCCTCGGCCATGTACTCGCCCATCTTCTCCTGGCTGTCCATTTCGTTGGTGAGGTTGGCGGCCATAAACTCGGCGGGATAGTTGGCCTTGAGCCACGCAGTCTGGAAGGCCAGCACCGAGTAGGCCGCGGCGTGGCTTTTGTTGAAGCCATAGCCGGCAAACGGGACCAAATAGTCGAAAATGCGCTGGGCAGTATCGCGGCTGTAGCCCTTTTTCTCGGCGCCGTCGAGGAACAAAGCCTGCTGCTTTTCCATTTCCTCTTTCTTCTTTTTGCCCATCACCCGACGCAAAATGTCGGCACCACCGAGGGTGTAGCCACCGATAATCTGCGCCACTTCCATCACTTGCTCCTGGTACACGATCACCCCGTAGGTTTCTTTCAGGCAGTCAACTAAGTCTTCATGGAGCCACTGAATACTCCGCGAGTTTTGTTTGCCAGCGATGAAGTTTGGAATCTGTTCCATGGGGCCGGGGCGGTACAAGGCGTTGAGAGCAATGAGGTCTTCCATGCAGGTGGGTTTCGCCTGCTTGAGGGTTTTCTGCATTCCCGTCGATTCAAACTGGAAGACGCACGCCGACTTTCCTTCCTGGAGCATTTTGAACGTTTTTTCGTCGCTATCGGGAAGATCTTCTTCGGTGAGGAGTATGCCGCGTTTGGCAATCAAACCGAGGGTGTTGCGCACTAGTGTCAGGGTTGCCAGTCCGAGAAAGTCCATTTTGACCAAGCCACATTCCTCAAGAAGGTCCATGGTGAACTGCGTCGTGATCTGCCCGGTTTTAGGGTCCTTATAGAGGGGCACGTAGTCGGTAAGCGGAGTTTTTCCAATCACCACCCCTGCCGCATGCGTGCTGGCATGGCGACTGAGGCCTTCCAGACGCTTGGCGGTTTCAAACAGGTTTTCATAAACCGCTCCGTTTCTGGCATACTCCCTCAGCTTGGTGCTGTTTTCCTGCCAGCCTTTGTCGATGTAGGCCTGCGGCAGGGGGTCAGACAGCAATTCCTCGAGGTGGAACTTGAACGTCGGGTCGTCTGGCACCAGCGCGGAAAGGTTGTTGGCTTCGGTAAAGCCGATGTCGAGAACGCGCGCTACGTCCTTGAGGGCTGCCTTGGGCTTGAGGGTTCCGAAGGTGATAATTTGCCCGACTTTGTCGCTACCGTAGTGCTGGGTGACGTAATCGACCACTTCCTGGCGGCGGTCCATGCAAAAGTCGATGTCGAAGTCGGGCATGCTCACCCGCTCCGGGTTGAGGAAACGCTCAAACAGGAGCTTGTACTTCAGCGGGTCGATGTCGGTGATGCGCAGCGAGTAAGCCACGATGGAACCGGCTCCCGAGCCACGGCCAGGTCCTACAGGTATGTCATGGTCCTTGGCCCACCAAATAAAATCTGCCACAATAAGAAAATAGCCTACGAAGTCCATTGAGATGATGACGCCCAGTTCGTAGTCGAGGCGCTCGAAGACCTCGGGGCTTGGTGGTGCTCCCCCAACACCGGGATAGCGTTTTTTCAAGCCACGATTAGACTGCCACACAAAATACTGCACCGCCGGTTGCTCCAAGCGGTACTGGTTTTCGGTCGACAGGTGTTCGCGAAGGCGTTCTAGGTCGGTGCCCACCAGTTTTTCCGCGTCGGCGAGGAAGTCCTGCGGGACCTTGAACTCTGGCAGAAGCGGACCAGGGAGTTTCATTTCCATCGAGATGCTGCTGGCGATTCTCAGCGTGTTCGTGAGGGCCTCGGGAGTATCGAAGAACAGTTCTACCATTTCCTGAGTGCTTTTGAGGTAGAACTCCTGCCCATCAAAACGCATACGTTTAGGGTCGTTCTTTTTTTTGCCGGTACCGATGCACAGTAGTGTGTCTTGCGCATCCGCGTCTTCCCGGTCGACGTAATGACTGTCGTTGGTGCAAACCAGCGGGATGCCGGTTTCACGCGAAAGCTCTACGAGGATGGGGTTGACCCGCTGCTGCTCATCGAGGCCATGGTTCTGCAACTCGAGGTAGTAGTTCCCTTCACCGAAGAGCTCGTAATATTCCAACGCCCTTTTGCGGGCCTCACCAACCTTTCCGTTCAGGATCAGCTGGGGGATTTCGCCGGCAAGGCACGCTGACAGGCAGATCAGCCCTTCGTGGTGTTTCTCAATCAGTTCCCAGTCCACCCGCGGTTTGTAGTAGAAGCCCTCGGTGTAGCCCAGGCTGCTCAGCACCCGAAGGTTCGCGTAGCCCTCATCAGATTTGGCAAGTAAGACAAGGTGGTTGTAGCGGCTGTCGTCTTCGGTCTTTTCCTTGAGAAACCGGCTGCCGGGGGCCACGTAGAGTTCGCATCCAATGATGGGCTGTATGCCCTGCTTCTTGCATTCCTTCCAGAACTTCAGCGCACCGAAAAGGTTTCCATGGTCGGTGATGGCGAGTGCTGGTAATCCGAGTTTTTTTGCCTTCGCGACCAGTTTTTCCACCGAGGCGGCCCCGTCGAGGAGGCTGTAGTCGGTGTGGCAGTGCAGGGGCGCGTAGGCAGTGGGGGGCATAAAAAGAGGATACCTCTACCCTAGGTTCTCGGCAAGCCAGTTCTGGTAGGAAGCCAGCGGTACCGGCTTGGAATACAGCCAACCCTGAGCATAGGTGCATCCGATCCGCTTTAAGTAGTCTGCTTGCGCCTGGGTCTCGACGCCTTCGGCGGTAACTTCGAGGCCGAGGCTGTGTCCCATCGTAATAATCGTCTCGACAATTCGGTGTTTGGTTGTATTTCCTGCCAATTTGGTATCTTCCAACGGCCGTATAAAACTCTGGTCAATTTTGAGGTTGTTCACTTTCAGGCTCGAAAGGGAACTTAAGCTGGAGTAGCCGGTACCGAAATCATCAATGGCCAGCCGGAATCCTCGGCGCCTGAGGTGTTCGAGGGCCTCTTCCACCTGTGGGTCGTGCCCCATCAGAACGCCTTCTGTGATTTCGAACTCGATTTGGTGCGCTTCGATTCCGGTTTCTGCAAGTTGTTGGTCGATGTATGGCAAGAGGTTGCGGTCGGCCAGGTCCAACGGCGAAAGGTTGATGGCATGAATCAGAGAGGGATTCAGCGTGGCAATTTCCCGGAACGCCTGGGCAATCACAAAATCGGTAATCTTGCGGATCTGACCGGTTTGTTCGGCCAAAGGGATGAACACGTCAGGTCCGATTGTTCCGGAGCGGGCGCTGTGCCAGCGGAGTAAAACCTCAGCACCGAGCCCCCGACCGGTGGCCAAGTTCAGTTTCGCGTGGTAAACCAGCGAGAACTCCCGTAGTTGAATGGCATCCCTGAGTTCCTCTCCCAAGCGGAATCGCTGGTGGTCGGCCTCCCGCTGCGCCGGGTTAAAAAACAACACTTGGCCCGGAATCCCCTGAGAATGGTACAAGGTGGTGATGAGGTTGGCAAACAGGGCTTGCTCCGTTTCCCCGTCCTGCGGAAAACGGCTGACGGCGACTTCGCAGCTCAGACTCACGAGATTGCCCGAGGGTGGTTGGTCGTCGAGATCGTTATCCAGGTCGTAGGGCTGTCCGGTGACGAGGGAATGCAAGTAGATCGCCAACTGCTCCAGCTGAACCGGGTGGTTGTCGGGCGATGACAAAACGAAGAGGGTGCCAGAATAACGCCCCACCAAGTTGCCGGTGGGCTGAAACTGTTGGAGTCGTCTTCCGACTTTCTGCAGGATTCTGTCGGCGCGCCCGCTGCCCTGGGTGGAGGTCACCTGCGAGAACTTTCTCAACTTGAGGGCTAACAGCCCAAGTCCCAAGCGATGGGTCTTAGCCTGAGCTACTTTCGCGGCAAGGTGCTCCTCGATGCGTGCCCGGTTGGCCAGTCCGGTTACAGGGTCGACGTAGGCCACCTTTGCCAAACCGCGCAAAAGCACGTGCTGGTAGCACACGGCGGCGATTCCCAAGAAAGTAGCAACGGCGAGTATGGTGAGGTATCGTGAGGAGATATCCGGACTGTTGAAAATCGATAGCGAGTGAAAGTTGCCGAAGGGCATGCGCAATAAAGTGCCGAGCAACAAGATGAGGGGAATCAGCACACCGCCCCGCAACCCGAGGACAAAAAAGATCACCGAGTAACCAGAAACAATGTAAAGGGCTCCCAGACCCCACTGGCCACCGGCATCGATAATCAGCTGGAGGCAGATCATAGCCACGGCCAAAAAGTAGAAAATACGCGCCAGCTGCATCCGCCGGGTGACCCAAAATGACACCACCCCGCCCAGAACAAAGCCCGAAAATAGGAGTTCACCAACCACGGCGATGGCACTTCCGGCCCTCCAGTCGATCTGGAGGTTGTAGGGAATCGCCACTGCGCTCAGCAGCGCCACTACATACAGGGCAATGATGGATACTCGAGATTGAAGGGGAATGGTATTTGGCTCCGGATTCACCTCAAGCAGAAAGTTCGAAAGGCGTCGAAGCAGAGAAACTTTGGTTGGCGAGTTTGGTGATTCTGCTTCCACTGTTGCCCTAAAGGTCGCTATCGTTCAGGAAACTGTCAAACCCGAACGAAAGGCCAGTAGGTTTTGACTTTTACCGGCGCAATTCATACTTTTGGCTTGAGGTAGGATTCCATGAAAGATTTCCGCGTTGCAGACAGACATGCCCCGGTGTTGCCTCTCGATGGCCAGATGCTGTTTCCGCTGGCTACGGTGGTTCTGCGCCTGCGAAAAGAGGGTGCAGACCGCATTCTGGAGGCTGCTGCCAAAAACCAGAATCTTGTGGCCATCCTTCAAAAACGGGCCGACGGTGAGGTTCACCGCATCGGAACCCTCGCCGAGATAGAAGGCTCCCGTTCGGGTGGCTCTGGCTGGGATGTCACCGTCAGGGGATTGGCCAAAATCCGTGTTGAGAGCTTTCAAGACGATGGCCACCACCAGATTGCTGCCTATGAGTTTGATGACGAGGCCCAAGACCTCGACGAGGCCACCGGCCAGGTGCTCCTGAAAAACATTAAGGCCATTTCGTCTGAGATTCTTGGCATGATCGAGGGCGGCGAAAACATGATCAAGATGATTGATCAGTTTGAGGATCCTTCGGTCATGATGGCCTTTTGCCTGCAAAACATGCCCATTCCTGCCGCCGAGAAGCAATTGTACCTTGAGGTTAGTAGCCTCAAGGCCCGTGGCCTCAAAATTCTCGACCTGCTGAGCCGCCAAAAAGAAAGCCTGCGCATCCAGCTGGAAATGAACTCCAAAATCACCGATCAGGCCAGCAAGACCCACCGCGAAAACCTCCTTCGGGAGCAGTTGCGCAGCATCAAAGAGGAACTCGGTGAGGGAAAGTCCCCCTCCGGCGCTGCCAAGGACTACCGAGAGAAAATTTCCCAGGCCAACATGCCCGAGCAGGTGAGGCTGGCTGCCCTAGAGGAACTGGAAAAGCTCGAGGCCATGGGCAGTAACAATCCGGAGTCGAACATCGTCCGTAATTACCTCGAAGTGCTGCTTAGCCTTCCTTGGGCCGAGCCTGTGGCCCTCGATATCCATCTCGCCGAAGCACGCAAGGTGCTCGACGCTGATCACCACGGCTTAGACAAGGTAAAAGATCTCATTATCCAGCACTTAGCAGTGTTGAAACTCAAGAAAGACAAAAAAGGCACAGTACTCCTCCTCGTTGGTCCTCCCGGCGTGGGAAAGACTAGCTTAGGACAGTCCATCGCCCGGGCCATGGGTCGCCAATTCGTGCGGGCCAGCCTCGGTGGAGTGCGTGACGACGCCGAAATCCGCGGTCACCGGCGCACGTATCTCGGTGCCCTTCCGGGGCGCATTCTGCAGTCGATGAAAAAACTGAAGGCCCGCAACCCGGTCTTCCTGCTCGACGAGGTCGACAAGATGGTCAAGGGCTGGAATGGCGACCCGGCGAGCGCCTTGCTCGAGGTTCTTGACCCGGAACAGAACGATAGCTTTCAGGACCACTACCTCGACCTTCCCTACAACCTCAGCGATGTGTTCTTCATCGCCACAGCCAACAGCACAGAAAGTATTCCACAGCCCCTGCTAGACCGCATGGAAGTCATTACACTGTCGGGTTATACCGAACAAGAGAAGTTTCACATTGCCAAAGGTTACCTGGTTCCCAAACAGTTGGAACTGCACGGCCTAACAGGCAAGCTGGTGATTGAGGATGCAACTTTGCTCGAGTTGGCGGGCAACTGGACCCGCGAAGCCGGAGTTCGCGACCTTCAGCGAAAAATCATGATGCTGTGCCGGGTCAGCGCGGAGAAAGTGGTGGGTTCAACTCCGAGTGAGCTTCCAGTGAGGGTAGCGGTGGAACAGTTGGAACCTTTGATGGGAAATAAGCCTTTCCATCACGAGGTGGCCGAAAGCGACCAGCCACCAGGGGTGGCCACCGGTCTGGCCTGGACGCCGGTGGGCGGTGACATCCTGTTCATCGAAGCCGTTGCCATGCCAGGTTCGGGGCAACTGATTCTCACTGGCCAGTTAGGCGACGTTATGAAGGAAAGTGCCCGCATCGCGTTGAGCCTGGTACGCAGCCAGTTGGGCGTACTGGCCTCTTCTTGGGACTTCAAGACCACAGACCTCCACATCCACGTGCCCTCAGGTAGCATACCCAAGGACGGACCTAGCGCCGGTACCGCCTTGTTTGCAACCATCGCAAGCTTGGTTCTCGGGCGCAGCGTCGACAGCAAGTTGGCCATGACCGGCGAAGTGACCCTCAGGGGGGCCGTTACCCCCGTGGGGGGGATCAAGGAGAAGCTCATTGCCGCGCACCGCGCTGGTATCCGCAGAATCCTATTGCCTAAGTTCAATGAGCGAGACCTGAAGGATTTACCGTCTGAGGTCCGAGCCGATCTAGAAATTACCTTGGTTGAAAAGGTCAGCGAGGTCCTGAAGCTTGTCTTCGGAATTGCAGGTGCCGACCTTTCGGGTGTTCCGGTGCCAACCAAACGCCCCCTTTCTGTAACCTTATGAGCCTTCTCGGAAACGACGCCCTCGAAATTTTTCAGAAGGCCCTCGACCGTGTCGAGCCTCGCCGCCTCATCAGGCAGCTTCTCAGTCTGGAAACGCGGGAAGGCCAGGAAATGCTCGTCGTTCGCACCGAAAGGCGGCAACATTTTTACCCCCTGGCCCGTTACCATACGGTGCAGGTTGTCGGGTACGGAAAGGCAAGTCCTGCGATGGCCCAGGGTGTGGAAGATCTGTTGGGCAACCGGATCCAAGGGGGTTTGGTCGTCACCAAAACCGGTCACGCCCGCCCGCTGGTCAGGATAAAGGTTCTCGAAGCGTCGCATCCGGTACCCGACGCGTCCAGCGAACGGGCCGCGCTGGCCCTCATGGAGTTTGCGCAAGCGCAGACGGCCGGCACTCTGGTGATCAACTGTGTTTCTGGCGGCGGCTCCTCGTTATTGTGTGCGCCGGGTTTTGGCCTCTCGCTGGCCGACAAGCGCCGGGTCAATGAACTTTTGTTGGCCTCTGGGGCTCCTATCACCGAAGTCAACACCGTACGCAAGCATCTTTCTCTGGTCAAAGGAGGTCGGCTGGCCGCGTCCTTCTATCCGGCCACCGTGGTCAACCTGGTGCTTTCCGACGTCATGGGCGACGAAATGGCCACCGTGGCCTCGGGCCCCACTCTGCATGACCCAGGCACCTGGGCCGAAGCCCGCGCCATCGTGCGTCGCTTTCGCCTCGACAGCAAAGTTCCCGCGAAGGTTCTCGAGGTCCTTGAGGCCGGGGCAGGGGGTCGGCTTCCCGAAACTCCGAAATCGGCCCATCCAGCGTTCACCTTGTGCGACAATGTGCTCGCCGGGGGCAATCAGGAGGCCTTGGCAGCAGCAGAGGCCGAGGCCAAGGCTTTAGGTTACCAGACCACGATTGTTTCTGCCGATTTGCAGGGTGAGGCACGAAAGGCGGCCCAATTGTTCGTGAAGTTTGTTGCTGAGCACCAACCGGGCCGCAAGCGAGCCTTTCTTGCCGGCGGGGAGACCACTGTCACCGTCGTTGGTTCAGGAACCGGCGGCCGCAACCAAGAACTCGCGGTGGGCTTTGCCCAGGGGCTCTTGAAGGAAGGCCTCGAGTTTGAAAGGGGTGCCTTCCTTTCTGGCGCTACTGATGGCAGCGACGGACCAACGGACGCCGCAGGCGGCCTCGTCGACTCCAGCAATGTTCAAGCCCTCCAACCATTGGCCGCGCAGGCCCTTGAGCAAAACGATACCTACCACGCCTTAGAAAAGGTTGGCGCCCTGCTCAAGACCGGTCCCACCGGAACCAACGTGTGTGACCTTCAGGTGTTGTTGCTCGAATAGTCACCCACAGTGATTCGTGTCGCCCCTTGCGCTAACCGGCGTTTGAGCCAACACTCAAAACAGGAGTTCATCCATGAAAGAAAAATCTGCCCTGACCAAGCAAGAATATGAAGACGAGCTCAAACGTCTCAATGTTGAATTGGTGAAGCTTCAGGAGTGGGTGAAGCACGAGGGGCTTCGTGTGGTCGCTCTTTTTGAGGGTCGCGATGCCGCTGGAAAGGGCGGCGTGATCAAGGCCATCATCGAGGGGTTGAATCCCAGGCAAGCACGGATCGCGGCCCTTGGTGTTCCCACCGAAAAAGAGAAAACCCAGTGGTATTTTCAACGCTACGTAGCCCACCTGCCCAGCGCCGGCGAAATGGTGCTTTTTGACCGTTCGTGGTACAACCGTGCCGGTGTCGAGCACGTGATGGGTTTCTGCACCGAGGCCCAATACGAAGAGTTCAAGGCCTCGGTGCCTGACTTTGAGAGAATGCTCATCCACAGCGGTATTATCCTGATCAAATACTGGTTTTCGGTGAGCGACGATGTTGAGGAAATGCGTTTCAAAGAACGTCTGAAAAATCCGGCCAAACGCTGGAAACTGAGCCCCATGGACATGACTGCCCGCACGAAGTGGGTGGACTACTCCAAGGCCAAGGATGCGATGTTTGCCTTCAGCGACACCAAACACAGCCCCTGGTACGTGGTGGATGCCGACGACAAGCGCGCTGCGCGCCTGAACACCATCACGCATCTGTTGGGCCAGATTCCCTATCAGGATCTGACCCCGCCCGAAATCACAATTCCCGAACGTCAGAAGGTGAAGGGGTACAAGCGGCCTCCCATTTCGAAGCAAAACTGGATTCCCCAGGTGTACCCAGTGACAAAGTAGAAGCTATTTGTGGGCTAACCGGAACGAGGCGGCAATAGCCAGCAACGCGACACCCACCAGAGCTAGGGCCATTGACAGGCTGGTCAGACTCGACACGAATCCGATAAACGCCGGACCCACCAGTACTCCGGTGTAGGCCACCGTGGAAACGAAGGCCACCGCCAGGTGAGGTGACATGTGATTCTGACGGCCTAGGGTGGAGAAGAGCACTGGAACGATATTGGCCAAGCCGATTCCCACCAGCGCATAACCGGCCAGTGAAACCCCGGCTAAGGGTGTGAAAATCACCACCGCGAAGCCGGCAGCGGATCCCAGCCCACCCAAAAGCAAAACGAGGCTTTGGCCGAGCCGGTTGACTATCCAGTCTCCGGTGAGACGGCCCACGAGCATCAGAACCGAAAATACTGCGTAACCCATTCCGGCCCACTCCATGGGGAGGGACTTGTGCGAGCTCAGGTAAACCGCGCTCCAGTCGAGAATCGAGCCTTCAGCAAGGAAGGCGATGAACGCTAGTGCTGCCACCGCGAGAACCAGCGGGTGGGGAAGACTGAAGGTTTTTTTCTCTTCCTGGGGGTTTCTGTCGGTCAACAAACCTGCCCGAAAACCGCCGATGAGGCCAAGCACAAGCACCGAGGCGACAACCATGACCATAGGCGGCGTCAGGCTGACTCCTAGCATCAAGGCGACGAGGCCGGCTCCTACGAAACCTCCGATGCTCCAAAAAGCATGAAAGCCCGACATGAGCGACCGGCCACTGGCTTTCTCCACCAAAACCGCCTGAATGTTGATCACTACATCGATGGTGCCGATGGCCGACCCGAAGAGCAGGAGGGCCACCACCAACAAGGCGACGTGGTTCACCACGGCCAGGGCCGGAAGTAGCAGAGCTACGAGAACACTCGCGCCAAAAATAAGGGGCCGGATGCCGAAGCGGGAGGCCAAGCTGCCGGCCAGTGGCATGGTCGTCAACGATCCTATGCCGAAGCACAGCAAAATCAGTCCTAGTCCAGCGTCATCAAGGCCCAAACGCATTTTGGCAAACGGAATCAGAGGTGCCCAAGCGGCACCCGCGAAACCTCCTATGAAGAAGGCGGCCCGAGTGGACCATCGTTCGAGTCTTCCCGGATCGGTAGAAGAAGCTGTTCGCATGGGTTTTCCTTGATTTGAGTTTTTCGCGCTCAGGTTATCGCAGTATTACCCTGTGGGTCAGCCCTTGACGGCCCCTTGCAGGAGCGCAGCGATAATTTGCCGCTGGAAGAGCACGAAAATCACCAGCGTGGGAATCAGGATGAGCACAGTGCCCGCGCACAACAAGGGAACATTCGTGGCGTAGTGCCCTTGAAAGGCTCCCAAGGCCCCGGCCATCGTCCGCTGCGACGGGTCTTCTACCAGCACCAAGGCGAGAAGAAACTGATTCCAAGTCCAAACGGCCATCAAGATTCCTAACGATGCTATCGGGGCCTTGGCCAGGGGAAAATGGATGCGCCAAAACAAATCCCACGTTGAGGCTCCGTCGACTTTGGCAGCCTCTGAGATTTCGGGAGACACGCCCACAAAATGGGCTCGCATCCAGAACACCGCAAAGGGCATGTACAAGGCGATGAGCGGAAGAACCACCGCAAGGCGGGTGCTGTAAAGGCCAAGAAACCGTTCCAAGTAGTACAACGGGACGATGATGCCGCCAAAAGGCAGGGTCAAACCGAAGACAAACAGGAGGAGGAGAAACCGTGACCCCGGAACTCTCAGTTGGCCAATTGCGAAGGCGGCCATGGTAGAGATCAGGAGCGCCACGGGGACGACCGCCAAAACTATGAAGGAACTCGACCCCAGCAAGACCAGCATATTGGCAACCTGAAAGGCTTCCACAAAGTTGACCCACTGAGGTTCTGCGGGCCAGCCAAATCCTGATGGCACAGTGTTAGAGGGGTAGAGTGCCGTGGTGAAGATGCTGATAAAGGGCAACAGCGTTACGACCATCAAAACCAGCAAAAGGAGCCTTCCGGTCAGCAGTTCCAAGCGGCTAATCTTCATGAGCGTTCTTCCCTTGTCAGCCGTTGGATGGGCAGTATCACCAGCAGCACGAGAACCATCAATAACACCGCTAAAGCCGAGGCCGGCCCGATGCGCTGTTCTGTAAACGCCAAAATATAGATTTGAATGCCCGGCACGGCGGTTGCGTTCCCTGGCCCCCCTCCCGTCGAAACATAAACGATATCGAACGCTGCCAAGGCAGCGATGATGGTCACAGTCAGACAAACTCCGATTTCTTGCCGAAGCAGGGGAACGGTGATAGACAAAAACTCCTGTAACCAGTTACTTCCGTCAATCCGCGCGGATTCAAACAGCGAAGGGTCAATCTTGGCAATGGCAGTGGCTAAGAGCACGGTACAGAAACCCAGTAACACCCAGATCCCAATCATCCCGACGGCGGGCAGAGCCCAATCGAAGTCCCCGAGCCAAGCCCGAGCCCAGGATTCCAGGCCCGTGGCCCTGAGGGTCTCATTGAGCAAGCCGGGCATAGCAAGAATCCACCCCCAAATGATACCAGCGGCGACCAAGGGGATAACCTGGGGCAGAAAAAGTATGGTGCGGGCCACAGAGCCAAAGGTCCCTGCAGCTACCTTGTGCATCACGCTGGCAACGACCAGTCCCAAGCCGACAGGTATCAAGCTGAAAAAGAGAACCAGCTTAAACGCATTGATAATGGATTCGAAAAGGACGGGAACCTCAAACACGGTTAGGTAGTTTTTCAGACCCACCCATTTCATGACCCCTATACCGTCCCATCGGAAGAACGAGTATTCGAGGCTCATGAGGAAGGGCACCAACACAAACAAGGCGTAGAAGGCGAGAGCTGGAAGGGCGAACAACCAGCCTACAACCAATTCCCGGCGGATAGGCCGCCGGGAATTGGCCTCTGGTCGTGGAGCCAACAGAAAACTACGTTGTTTCATGTTGGCTCCACGCGCTTACTGTTCCAGTTCTCTCAGGTACTCGGCCTGAACAGCCTTGAGCATTCCTGCGGCTGTTTGCTTTCCGCCCACCATTTTCTGGAGTTCGGGAGTCCAACCTTGAGCAAAAATGGCACTGGTAGCGTTGGCAATGAAGTCCATCGCATTTCCAGCCTTGCCAACCTCAACTCCGGCAGCCAGAGTCTCGTTGGTTACGGAACCAGCGGCAACTTTGCCAGCAGGTGCGCTCGCAGGGCCACCGGGGTTCGAGCCGCCAATGTCGATATTGATCTGGCGAGCTACAGGGTTGATCGCGACCCAAGTCAGGAAGAAGGCGGCGGCGTCGGCGTTTTTGGCCTTGGCGGCGATGCCGTAGGTCAAAGGAGCCGACATGGCGGCGGGACCGCGGCTAGCCGTATCAGGGGGCATCGCAAAGAAACCGACGTTGCCGGGAAGGTCCTTGTCGTAACCGGGGTTTTGCCAGTCGCCGTTGAAGGTGAACACGCCTTCGCCTTGACCAAACCGCGCTGCGGCGTCGGTATACTCAATGGCGTTAATATCGGCTGGGAAGTAGCCCTTATTGATCCAGGCCTCCAACATCTGAGCGGCCTTGAGGTTGCTCGGAGTGTCGATGGTGGCGCCTTTTTTGTTAAAGATCCACTCGTTGATGGGTTTCACCGGACCCACAGCAGCCATAAGGGCTTGGAGCGGGAACGCGAGACCCATGCCGCTCTTGGCACTGCCCCATTCCATGATGGGCTGGAGCTTGGCAGCCTTGGCCTTGGCTAGGATAGTTTCAAACTCAGCCAGGGTCTTGGGGGGCTTGGTCATGCCGATTTGCGCGGCCAGCTTCTTGTTGTAGAAGACGCCGGTCATGCTGTAGTTCAAGCCCATGGCGTACAGCGAGCCTGCACCGCGGATGCCGTCGGAACCTACCCGGTTCTGCACCATTTGCGGCACGGGCCACTTGTTCCAGCCCAACTTGTCGGCGTAGCTATCGAGGTTCATCAAAAGGCCCTGCTTGGCAAAAGACACCATCGTTGGGAGGCGGATCAAGTCGGGCGGATTGTCGCCCGAGAGCAGGCGCGGGGTCACGTTGATCAAGTTGGCAAACTGGTCCTGCTTGATATCCCAAGTCACGTTGGGATACTGCTTGGTAAACTCTTCGGCGAGTTTGTAGGGAATGTCGAAACCGGTTTCAAAGTAGGCATTGAGAACCACGGGGTTCTTGCCGAACGGTGGAACCAGCGTTTGAGCCGGAAGGGTCACAGCGCCCGCAAGCGCCAGAACCACTAAGAAAGTAAGAACTTTTCTCGTACTGAGAATCTCCTCTGGTAGCGAAAAATGTTTGTCATCGCTGACCATTAAATAATTTGTCTCCATGCATCGATCTGTCAATTCAAACTTGGGTTTTCAGATCGTCCTCTGTTCTGCTGCTCCTCGATGGCCCGCAGGAAGACCGTTCCATAATGCTCAAGTTTGGCCTCGCCCACGCCGTGCACCTGCCGAAACTGTTCCCGGCTCCTCGGCGCCTTCGCGGCCATGTCCTTGAGCGTTTTGTCGCTGAACACCACGTAGGCCGGCACACCAACCTCGTCGGCGATGCGCCTTCGGACGGCTTTGAGGGCTTCATAGAGGTCCGGGTCGCCGTCGGTGGTCGAAACTGCCTTGGGTTGGGGGGCTGCAGCTTTCTTCTCCTCAAAGCTGCGGAACTTGACCAGAGGCACCCTTCGCTCGCCTTTGAGCACCGGGTTAGAAAGGACCGTGAGTCCCAGCGTCATCCCACGGTCGTAGGACACACCAACGTAGCCTGCGTTGATCAGTTGGCTGGCGTATTCCATCCATTCTTCAAACTTCAGTTCTTTTCCGGCGCCAAAAGTCTTCAAATCGTGCCAGCCGGGTTCTACAACCTCTTGGGCGTTACTACCGCGTAGAATGAGCGCGCACTGGCGTGCTGTGGCCCGCCCGCCGGTGCGGTACACCGCCGAAAGCAGTTTTTGGGCCGTAACGGTGCCGTCAAAAGTCTGGGGTGGATTCTCGCAAACGTCGCAGTGCCCACAGTCGGTTTCAGGGGTCTCACCAAAATAGCTCAGCAGAATGCGGCGGCGACACTGCAAGGCCTCGGCGTACTGCTTCATGCGCTCGAGCTTGGCCGCCAGCAGGGCCCTGCGGTCGGGGTTGGCATCGTCCATGAACTTGAGTTGCTGGGCCACGTCGGAATAGCTGTAGAACAACAGGGTGTCGGCGGGGAGACCGTCGCGTCCGGCGCGGCCGATTTCCTGGTAGAACCCCTCGAGGTTTTTGGGAAGGTTGTAGTGAATCACCCAGCGCACGTTGCTCTTGTCGATACCCATGCCAAAGGCGACTGTGGCGCACACGATGTCCAAATCGTCGCGCAGGAAGGCTTCCTGAACCGCCGAACGGTCTTCCGTAGCCATTCCAGCGTGGTAGGCCCGTGCCCTGTGGCCCTTGACGCGTAGTTTTTCGGCCAGTTCCTCGGTCCCGGCACGGCTGAGACAATACACAATGCCTGCTTGTCCAGGGTGCCGGGCCAGGAAGTCAACGATGCGCTCCATCCGTTTCAGACCGGGAAGAACCGCTAGGTGCAGGTTGGGCCGGTCGAAGCTCGACTGGTACACCGCAGCCTCGTCGATGGCCAGTTGAGCGAGGATGTCGCGGCGGATAGCCGGGTCGGCCGTGGCGGTTAGCGCCATCAACGGCACCCCCGGCAGAATCGACCTCAGTTGGCCAAGCTTGGTATACTCAGGCCGGAAGTCATGTCCCCAGAAAGAAATGCAGTGCGCTTCGTCGATAGCTACCAGGCCGATGTTCCAAGAAGACAATCGCCCCGAAAGCCCCGAAAACAGGCGTTCGGGGCTCAAGTAGAGCAGTTTCAGCGTACCAGCTTCGATGCGGGTCATCACCCGCTCGGCTTCGATGGCATTCTGGGTGCTATTGAGAAAATCGGCCGCCACGCCGTTGGCCTTCAGGGCGCCCACCTGGTCTTTCATCAAAGCCACTAGTGGCGAGATCACCAGCGTGAGCCCCTCGCGGCACAAGGCCGGCACCTGAAAGCACAACGACTTACCGCCACCTGTAGGCATGAGCACCAGAGCATCCTCACCGGCGAGTGAGCGTCGAATAATCTCCTCCTGAAGGGGAAGAAAGCTCTGGTAACCAAAAACATCGCGAAGCACATCACGGGGAAGAGGAGCCATATTCACCATCATACTAGAAAACAAGCCCAACAGCGCTTGGGCTTGACGTGATGATGAGCGCCGGGGACTTTGGACTAGCGCCGGGGGCCTTGGTCGTTTTCTTGACCCCAGTCCATCATTCCCCTGCCACTACGGTCACCTTTGCCTTTGCTACCCCAACCCCGAGCACGATCGTTCCCTCTGGTCAGGTCAATCTCCTTGCCGTTTACCGTAATCTTGAAAACATGGAACACCGGCTGAACTTTCGTGTCAGCCTTGACGGTGGTCGCCGTGCCTTCCAGGGTGATGGTATCGCCGTTCTTCGCGTCCACGAGCGCCCTCGACCAGCGGGGCAACACCAGAAGGTATTCCAAGCCCTCGGACTGAAACACCGGGTCGAGTCGCTGACCGAGCACCAGTTGTCCGGTTGCCTTCTTGTACTCCGTGGTCACCATCGTGCCGAGCTTCCACTCGAGTCCGGCAACTGCCTCGGCCCCTCTGCCCATCCCATGCATCGGCTGGGCAAAAGCCGTTATTCCGGCTCCCAGTAGCACCGCCGCCATTGTCATCGCCAACTTCTTCATTTTACACCTCCGTGCTCTCGCACAAAGCCTATTTGCAAGTGCCGTGCCAATCTTCAGGTTGACGAAGACGCCTCTGCCATCGACAGCGTTCAGTTCGGGCGGGAAAAATCTTCACCAGTACCGAGGCCTGGGAAACCCTTTCTCAGTGGATACATCGCTACGGTTGACAATTCAATAAAACCGGTTCAGTGTGAACCACTACAATTTCCTTAGGAGGAAGCAACAAGTGAAGAAATTTTTGACTCTCGCTGTAATGGCTTTTGCCCTGACAGGCTTTGCCTTTGCTGCAGACAAAGGCCCCATCGTCGACAAGATCTTGTTCGACGGCAAGACCCAGGAAGACATCGGCCTGAAAGATGTCGCCTCCGGCAAGGGTGACCTCTGGAACTACGGAACCTCGGGCTCCGCGTTCAAGGCTCTTCCGGACGACATCAAGTCGAAGCTCGACGTGTACAACGTGACAGGCGTCAGCTACTTGTCGATCTACATGAATCCCTACCCGAACAAAGCCCCTTACCTTACCGATGCCGCCACCGACATCTCCAAGAAGGTTCAGTTCAACCCCTTCGCCATCCGTGAAGTTCGCTATGCGATGAACTTCCTTATGAACCGCAAGAAGATCATCGACGAGATCATGGTGGGCTCGGGCCTGCCCATGTATACGGCCGTCACCCCGACTCAGCCCAACTCGTCGAAGTACGACCTGATTGCCGCCAAGCAGGGCTTCACTCCCGCAGGTAACGAGAAGAAGGCTATTGCGGATATCACCGCCGCCATCACTGCGGCCTCAAAGTTGCCTGAACTTGCTGGCAAGCTCACCTTTGATGGTAAGTTCTGGAACTTCAACGGAGCCCCGGTTACGGTCAACTTCCTCATCCGTGTTGACGATCCAAACGTTCGTCTTCCCGAAGGCCGCTACTTGGCCGACCAGATCGAGAAGGCCGGCATCAAGGTTACCCGCACCGAGCAGAACCGCACCGCGTTACGCGTCCTTTGGGGTAACTCTGACCCCAAGACCTACCAATGGAACCTCTACACCGAAGGGTGGGGTGGCGGTCAGACCTACGCCTTTTGGGAAACCTCTATTGGCCAGATGTATGCGCCTTGGATGGCTAACTTGCCAGGCACCGGTAAGGCGGGTCAGTGGAACTACGAAAATGCCGAACTCGACAGCCTGACCAGCGACGCCGTCAACGGCCGCGTTAAAGACACCGCCGATTATTACGACAAGCTGGCAAAGGCGACCGACCTCGGCTTGAAAGAAGCTGTACGAGTGTTTGTGGCCGCCCAGACCACCTACTACGCCGCCAGCAAGGACCGCATGAACTCCCGTATGATCTACGGTTTGGGCGACGGTATCAACAAGTTCTCCTACTACACCGCCGATGTGAAGCCCGAAACCTCGGGACCCGACAAGGGCCTCAAGGTGCTGCGCTCCTCCGGCTTCGCCTCGCAAGGCTCGCTGTTCATGTCGTCGTGGGACCCGCTCGGCCCCAACGGCTTCAGCGACATCTATTCCTCGGCCATTATCAAGGAAGCTTCCGACATGGAAATGGAAGCCAACCCCGTCACCGGTATTCCCATGGAACTGCGTGCCAGCTACAAGGGCCTCGATACCAAGCTCGATGCCGACGGTAACGGAGCCATTCCAGTGCCGAAAACCGCGGTTTTGTGGAACGCCAAGACCCAGAAATGGGAATCTGGCCTGAATTACAAGGACATCAAGGACGACGGCTCCACCTTCGACTATGTCGCAGCTCCGAAAAACCTGGCTAAGTCGACGGCCACGTTCACCTTCAAGTTCGGAGCCTGGCACCACGGACGCGCGGTCGACATCAACGACTACCGCTACGCTTTGGCGATTCCCTACGACCTCTCCGTGAAGAAGGGTGACAACGATAAGGTGTACGAAGAAGAGTACGCCGGTGCGGTCAACCCCAACCTTCCCCGCAACAAGGGTGTTGTGTTCAACGCCGACAACACCATCACCTCTTTCGGTGACGTGAATTACCCCATGGACAAGCCTTCCTTGGCTGCTTTGCTTGCTCCCTCGCTCATGGTTCAGGGATCCAACTATGGTTCCGTGGTGCCTTGGGAAATCTTGGAAGCTGTGAAGGGTATTGTTTCGGAAGGCAATGCCTCGAAGACGGCCTACGCCTACAACTCTGACGAGAAGTTCGTGGAGATTGACTTGCTCAGCCAGAAGGCCGTAGCCGACCTGAGGGCCAAGTTGGTCGAGTATGCCGCTGCCAAGCGTGTACCTGCCTCTCTGGTTGGATTCGTCAAGCCCGAAACGGCTGCTGCGAACTACAACCTGGCCATCAAGTTCCTCGACGCCCATGGTCACGCCTACATGTCGAACGGCGGGTTCATGCTCGACAAGTACGACCCCACGAGCTTTAACGGCCAGTTGGTTGCCTTCCGCAATGCAGCTTACCCCTACGAGAAGGGTTACTTCACCACCGCGTTGGCGACGAAGTTCACCCGCATCGATGGCATCAAGCTCGACACCTACAAGAAAGGTACTGATCTCAAGGTTACTGTGACCCTGAGCGAGGTGGCCTTCCCTGCCAATACCGCCAAGGCTTTGGCTAACGGCAAAGTGAACGTGACGCTGATCGCCGACAAGGAATACACCGTTGCCGCGAAGAAGCTAAAGGATGGTACCTACGAAGGCACCATTTCCGCCAAAACCCTTGATGGGCTCAAGGCTGGCAGCTACACGGTTGTTGTCGATTCGGCTCTCACCACGGAAAGCCCGACTGTCGAAACAACGAACGTCGTGATTTTCTAAGCTTTAACTACGTCTGATACAAGAGAGTCCGCCCGCAAGGCGGGCTCTCTTGTTTTGCCATGAGGAAGGCCCATGTACCGCAAGTTTGTGTTGAAAAGGGTGATGTACGGGATCTTCATGTACATACTCATGATTTTGACGTTTTCGATTTTGTTCAACAACGTCGCGGAACAAACCCTTCATGACCAGATTGAAGAACAGATTACCCAAGAAGTTCGTGCCTACAAGAACATGAACAAGGAGCAGCTGGTCTCCATCGCCAGCGAAAAGCGAGCTCAAAAGACTCAGAAGTACCATCTTGATCAGCCGCTTGTGCTTCGAATTTTCTACCGTACCCTAGATACTTTGATGTTCAATTATGGTAATGCCACCATCCTCAAGGCCGCCAACGGTGATAAGGAGGTGATTAATATTGAGCTGGCCTACCTCCCGAACACGCTGATTCTGTTCGCGACACAGGTGGTTATCACGATTCTGATCGGAATCCCGATGGGGCTTTGGGCGGCCCGTAAACCCAATGGTGTTCTCGACCGCACAACCTCGGCACTTTCGATGATTACCAACGGTTTGCCCGCTTGGTGGTTGGGCCTCATCATGATTATGGCTTTTGCCTACGGGCCTCTTGGTATCTTTCCTTCGGGAGGAATCCACATCAACCCTGCCCCAGAGGGTTGGGATGGTGTTCTCGACTACCTCTGGCACCTTTCGCTACCGCTGATCACGCTTGTGTTGCTGAGCATTTGGGGAACGGCCTACCTAGTGCGAAACATTGTTTTGGGCAATTTGCAAGAAGACTTCGTCATGGCCGCTCGGGCCCGAGGTATTCCAGAGCGCTATGTTCTTTTAGGGCATACACTTCGTACCTCAATGCCCGCTATTCTGACTATTGTGATCTTAGGGCTTTTTTCTTCCATTTCGGGAAACATAGTGTTTGAAATCATTTTTGGTTGGCCGGGCCTGGGTAAACTGTACTGGGTTGCCATTCAAGGCAATGATATCCCCGTGCTGATGGGTACTCTGGCTATCTCGACCCTTATCAATATCTTGGGCTTCGTGATACTCGACATCATTTACGGCTGGCTTGATCCTCGAATCAAGGTAGGAGGAACGGCATGAGCTTCCGCGAAAACCTGGAAGGACTGGGCGAGTTTTGGAAAGAATTTCGGCGCAGCACTTTGGGTTTGGTCGGACTGACCATCCTCATTCTGTTTGTACTGGTAGGTTCCTTTGGTCAGTATTTGATTCCTTTCCCTGGAGCCACCGAGAATTGGCGCAACATCGATTTCTGGCAAGACAACCCCCAAGCTGCCCCTCCCGTGTGGACCAACCTGCCATGGGGTACCCAAGCTGCCTCGTCGGAGTTTCTTACCGATGCCAAGACCGAGACAGACGAGCTCGACGGAGGCGTCAAGCAGCAGACGTGGACCATTAACTACAATTTCACCGCAGATCAGGCTCCTCGCGATGTCATTTTTGCCTTTGCAGGCATAGGCCAAGTACCTGTGATTTTGTCGGTCACCCGCCCCGATGGCAAGACAATCGAGGTCTCCCGCGAGCAGATGGACCTCGTGGAAGAGCAGTTGACGCGTTTTTCGGTGACCAACACGGGGGCCGGGAAGGTCATTGAGTTCATCCGGGGCGAGGATGCGGAAATCGCGACCTCGATGCTGGCCGACATCGTCAAACCTACCCGGTTACTTTTTTCTAAAATCGCCAGCGACATGGAGACCAATCCGGTGATGCTTAAGGGTGAGTATGTGTTCACCATTAAGGCCCTTTATCTCACCGAAAACTCTAAGGTTGAGAATCCCACGGTTCGCATCTCCGGGTTTGTTTCGGGTTTGATGGGCACAGATATTTCCAAGCGCGACATCTTCACCGGCATCATCATCGGCATCCGCTGGGCTCTCATCATTGGCCTTTTGACTTCGCTCATCACGGTTCTCATCGGTGTGCTCCTCGGGGTCATTGCCGCCTATTTTGGCGGCAAAATCGACTGGGTCATCAACCGGGTGTACGAGTACTTCTACCTTATGCCTATCATCCCTTTTCTCATCGTCATCGCGGCGATTTTTAAGATCACCATCTGGTGGCTTATTGCGCTCATCGTCATTTTCTTCTGGTCCGGGGCCTTCAAGCCAGTATATGGCATGGCCCTCCAGCTCAAGGAAGAAGTATTTGTCGAGGCCAGCAGGGCCTTGGGAGCCAGCAGTTGGCGTATCATTCTGCGCCACATCTTCCCCATGGTGCTTCCCTACAGTTTTGCTGTGATGGCTCTCAGTGTTCCTGGAGTCATTGTCTATGAGGCCACGGTGAGCATCCTGGGCTTAGGCGACCCCAGTATTGTCAGCTGGGGCCAGATTTTGCACGACGCCGAGGGGCAGGGGGCTGTGATCAACAACCTTTGGTGGTGGGTCGTACCCCCGGGACTCATGATTGCTCTGATGGGCATGTCGTTCGTGTTTCTCGGTACCGCCCTCGACAAAATCCTCCAACCCAAACTGAAAACCAGGTGACCTCATGACAACCAACGTCCTCGAAGTGAAAAACCTCAAGCTGCATTACTTTACCGAGCAAGGTGTGGTTCGGGCGCTCGACGGCATCAGTTTCGAAATCGCCAGGGGAGAAACCCTTGGCTTGGTTGGTGAGTCGGGTTGCGGCAAAACGACCACCGGCGTGGCCCTGCTCAACATGCCCAGCCCTCCGGGGCGCATCGTGGAAGGTCAGATTCTCATCGACGGCATCGACATCGTCGGGATGAACAGCCGCCAGTTGCGTCGCGAGGTGCGCTGGAGCAAGATTGCCATGGTGTTCCAGGGAGCGATGAACTGCCTGACCCCCGTTTACACCATCCGGCAGTTGATGGACGAGACCTACCGAGAGCACACCGACAAATACACCAAAGAGGATGCCAACGCTTCGATGCTGAAATATGTCAACATGGTAGGTCTGCCGGATCATATCCTTGACCGCTACCCGCACGAGCTCTCGGGTGGAATGAAGCAGCGGGTTGTCATCGCTATGGCGCTTTTCTTGGAACCCAGCCTCATCATCATGGACGAACCGACCACGGCGCTCGACGTGATTGTGCAGGCGCAGATTCTCAACCTCATCAAGGGCCTCAAGAAAAACTTGGGCCTCAGCTACATCTTCATCACCCATGACTTGGCGACCGAGGCCGAAGTGGCCGACCGGATTATGGTCATGTACGCGGGCAAGGCCGTCGAACTCGGTTCCAATGAACAGATTTTCGGCCTTCAGGGCCCGATGCATCCCTACACGGCCAAACTGCTGGCGGCCACTCCCCGCCTGCATCAGAAAGTCGACGAACTGGCTTTTATTCCCGGGTCTCCCCCCGACCTCATCGACCCTCCCGTCGGGTGCCGTTTTGCACCGCGTTGCCCGTTCGCCAAAGCCAAGTGCCTCCAGGTGGAACCGACTATGACCGAGGTGGGCCCGCGCCACCAGGTGGCCTGCTGGAAGGCCATCAAGGACAGTGATTATGAACGACAATAAGCCGCACTATTTTGAGTTCGACGACCAGGACGTGGTGCTCGAGGTGATCAACCTCCAGAAGCACTTTCCCATCCGCCGCCATGCCAGCGAAGTCTTGGCCGGCGCACACCCTTTTGTGAGGGCCGTCGATGGCGTCAGTTTTCAGTTGCGCAGGGGCGAGATTCTTGGTCTGGTGGGCGAATCCGGCTGCGGAAAAACCACCACGGGCAAAATGATCATGAAGCTTCTAGAACCAACCCACGGAAGTTTGGTGTTCAATGGCGAAGATGTCACCCATACCGGAAAGGGCAGCGAGATCCATTACCGGCGCAGGGTACAGATGGTGTTCCAAGACCCCTATGCTTCGATGAACCCCAGATTCAAGGTCAAGGACGTTCTTGAGGAGCCTCTGCTGATCCACAAGGTGGGGGCCACCAAGGCCGAAAGGGTGCAGAAAATCCGTGCCGTGATGGAAAAAGTGAAGATTACCCCTTATGAAGAGTATTCCGAGCGCCACCCACATATGCTCTCCGGCGGCCAGCGCCAGCGCATCGCCACGGCCCGCACGCTGATTCTCGAGCCCAGCGTCATTGTGGCCGATGAGCCGGTCTCTATGATCGATCTCAGTACCCGTGCCGAAATCCTCCACATGATGAAAACTGTTCAGCGAGAGATGGAACTGTCGTTCCTTTACATCACCCACGATATTTCGACAGCCCGTTACTTTACCGACCGCATCAGCGTCATGTACCTGGGAAAAATCATGGAAATCGGCCCCAGCGATTCAGTGATCGACCAGCCCATGCACCCTTATAGTCGTGCGCTGATCTCTGCCGTCTGCGAACCGGTTCCAGGCAAGGCCAACGAGCTCAAAGTGCTTCCCATCACAGGTGAAATCCCCTCGGCGGCGAAGATTCCGGCAGGATGCCGATTTCACACCCGCTGCCTTGAAGCGATGGAGGTTTGCAAGGTTGCCGAACCTGAATTGCTCAAGGTCGGTAAGCAGCATTATGCAGCTTGCTGGCTGAACACCGACGAGGAAACCCGCCGCAAGTCGCGGGAACAGGCCGTAGCTCAATTGGAGTCAAGGGCTAAAACCGCATAAATATGCATGGGGTTGCATAAAGATTCCTTTTTTGCTACGGTGAGCTCAAGGAGTTCTCCATGACCCCATCGCCGCTCAAGGGCCGTTCGTGCCTGCTGATGGCCGACCTTTCCACCCCTGAGATCCGCTACCTGCTCGACTTAGCCAAAGAAGTGAAGCTACAGAAGCGTCAGGGACTTGTCACCCAGCGTTTTCAGGGAAAAACTCTGGCGATGATTTTCGAGAAACCCTCTACCCGCACCCGAGCCGCCTTCGAAACCGCGTTTGCCGAGGAAGGTGGACACCCCGTATTCCTCTCGAAAGACGACATCCAATTGGGCTACAAAGAAAGCGTGGAGGATACGGCGCGGGTGTTGGGGCGGATGTTTGACGCCATCATGTTCCGCGGCTTCCAGCAGACAACGGTTGAGCTTTTGGCTCGGTGGTCGGGTGTCCCGGTGTACAACGGTTTGACCGACATGGCCCATCCCACACAGGTTCTTGCCGACCTCCTGACGCTTGAGGAAGCTTGGGGGGGAAGTCTCAAGGGCCGCAAACTCGTCTACTGCGGGGATGGACGCAACAACATGAGCCATACGTTGATGGTTGGCGCGGCCCGAATGGGTATGAAGTTCGTTATTGCGGCACCGGAACCCTTATTCCCTTCTGAGGACGACGTGGAGTTCTGCCGGCAGATTGCCGCCGAGGAAGGAACCGAACTGATTATCACCTCCGACATGCAGGCGGCTATCGAGGGCGCGGATGCCATCTACACCGATGTCTGGGCTTCCATGGGGGAAGAAACGTTGCTCCACCTGCGCAAACAGATTCTCAAGCCCTACCAGGTGAACCAGCAGGTCATGGTGTCGAGTGGAAATCCCGCCTGTGTATTCCTGCATTGTCTGCCAGCCGTGAAGGGAGACGAAGTTACCGAAGAGGTCTTCGAAGGACCCCAAAGCCGGGTGTGGGACCAAGCCGAAAACCGAAAACACACAGCGAAAGCCCTGATGCTTGCAACCCTGCTGTAAAAAACTCCCTTGCGATTCGCACCCGGTGTCGCTATACTCATTCCAGAAAGGACATTCCATGACAAAGCTGATTGCGCTTATCGCCCTGACAACCCTCTTTCTTTCAGGGCTTTCAGCGGCGGAATCGCCGATTTACGTGAAGACCACGACAGTTGCCAAAATCTACTCCCACGAAAATGGCTACAAAGTGATTTATCTGACCAATAAGTTCGAGTCGAGAACGCTTTACATCCCCATGGAGTGGATGTACCAGACTGCTGGCTACCGCACCGAGGAAGGTGGCATAAAAGCCGAGGTAGTTCGCGGCACCGGCGCAGCTTACCCATACATCCAGTTCGTCTGGAAGAATGGTGTGTTCCATCACCTGCGCCTGTTTGTGGTCGACAACTACAGTGACCCGTCTTGGGGTGCTGTTGTGGACTCAAAAGCGCTGGGAGCCATGTTTGACCCGAAGAAAGATCTTGATCTGAAGTTCTGAATCCATCCATGACGCAATCTCGGATCCCGGAGGATATGCTCCGGTTTCTTCGTGAGAGCGCGAGTTTTCTGATCTTGGGTCATCAGGAGCCCGACGCCGACTGCATAGGCTCTCAGTTGGCCTTAGCGTCCTTCCTCGCCCGTCAAGGCAAGACCGTTCGGCTCTACAACCATGGGCCGTTCAAGCGGCCGGAAATCAACCGTTACCAGCCGCTGTTCGAGACTCGCATCGATGCCTTTGCCAAAATAGACAATCCAGTCGTCGTCATTCTCGATTGTTCCACCCTCGACCGTATAGGCGATCTCAAACAGGATTTGACAGGGCTCAAGGTGGTAATGATCGACCACCACACCGCCGGCCTCGAGTTTGGCGATTACCGCTGGATTGAACCTCGGCGACCTTCTACAACCTGGATGATTCAAAAACTCATCGGCGCCTGGGGGCAAGTACCCACAGCCGAGGAGGCTCACTGGCTCCTGCTGGGCCTCTGCACCGATACCGGCTTTTTCCGACATCTGGAAGCCGGAAGTCAGGAGAGCTTCGAGGTGGCCGCCGACTTGGCTCAAGCCGGGGCCTCGCCTAAGCAGGTGTTCGGCCAGTTGCAAGGCGGAAAGCTCCTGGTAAACCAGAAGCTCATGGGGCTCGTACTCAGCCGTACCGAAAGTCACTTTGGCGGACAATTTCTGTATTCTTGGGAAGAACTTGCCGACCGCGAGAGGCTGGGAGCAGACAGCCGCGAGTCCGACATGATTTATCAGACCCTCCAAGGCGTCATTGGTTGTGAGTTGATCATCTTGCTCCGCCAAGACACTCCTGGCAAAGTAACTGCCGGACTACGTTCCAAGTCTTTTGTTGATGTGGGAGCCCTTTCGCAGGTATTCGGAGGTGGCGGGCACCAGCGGGCCTCGGGATTTTCGTGCTCCGGGACTGTGGAAGAAGTAAAACAGCGTCTCCTGCTTGCCCTCGAGCCTCTCTTAGGTTGACGCCCGCTATGGGCGTGAAGGCTCCTCCCCACTTCAGTCTCAATCTTTTTCTTATGTGAACGAATGTCAACGCTTCAAACAACCTTGTGAGCTCCGGTGTCATTGTCTTTGGCCCCCTACTTTGGCACGCCTTGTGCTTCGGGCGTTCACAGGAGGAAGTCTGTGAGTGATTCGTTAACGGAAAAAGTTTTGGCCTGTCGGGCCGGGCAGCTCGAGCAAAAACCGGTACAAGATCAAATCCTATTGCTGGTGTATGGGCATCTTCGAGCTGGTCACCGGGATGAGGATGACGTGTCTGGTTTCCTGCTGGAGTTCTTCCCGCGCATTAAAGGATTGATGGAGCGTTTTCGCGATAAAGGAGTGCCCTTCCGCCATTACTTATTGCGCACGGTGCGCTGGCACTGGACGTCCTACCTCATAGCCAAGAACCATGCCGAGGCCAACGCGCATCTCCTTCAGGAGCCAAACCACCTGAGTTATGACGACAGTTTTGTCGACTCGATGGACGTGGCCGAATCCCCGGAGTTTGAGCCTCAGCCCCAGGTCCACCAAAAACGGTTGGTGTTGCTTGCGCTCAAGTCAGCGGCGTATTTGGAGGATCTCCAAGTGGAGGAGGTGTGTCGCAGGACAGGCACCGATCTAGCCTGGCTGCAGTCGCAGGTGGACCAGATCAAGTCTTCCGTGGAGTCTCAAGCTGGAAAAGTGAAAAACCTCACCCAGAGGCAAGGTGAGGTTTACTGGCAGAGGCTGGTCGCCGAAGACCGCGTGCGGCGCGAGCCCGACCCAGAGCGCAGAAAGGCTTGGGAAAGGCGGGCCAGTTTGTACCGCCAGCGCCTCACAGGACTTCGAGAGCGGAAAAGAAGCGTAAGCCTCACCCCGACCCACTTGGATTTAGGCAAGATGCTCGGCTTGCCCAAGGGTACGGTAGACTCGGGGATCTTCCATTTGAAAAAAGAGCTGGCGTCCCTGTATACTGATCCTCGTGACCCTCCTTCTGGCAACCAACAACCTGCACAAAAAACGCGAACTGGAAGCCATCCACCCCGGTCTGGTTCTTCTGCTCCCCGCTGACGCCGGCTTTGCTGGCTGGGACCACGACGAAACGGCCGATACGTTTCAGGGAAACGCGCTTGGTAAGGCCCGCTCGTTGTGGGAACTTGCCAAAGGCCAGTGGGCTGTGCTTGCCGATGATTCAGGGATCTGCGTCGATGCCCTCGGTGGGGCACCGGGAGTCATTTCGGCCCGTTGGGGCTCGGCCGAGGCGGGCCGGGCCCTCAGCGACGCCGAAAAGAACACGCTCCTGCTCGCTCGAATGCAGGGTGTTTCCGCCCGAAACGCCCGCTTTGTGTGCGCATTGGCCCTTGTCCTTTCCCCACACCGAGAAGTGGTGGTGGAAGAAACCTGGGAGGGAGAAGTGGCCCTCACCCAAAGCGGGTCAGCGGGTTTTGGTTATGATCCAGTCTTTTGGCTTCCCGAGAGAAACTGCACCTCGGCTGACTTGTCCGTAGACGACAAAAATCGACTATCTCACCGTTACCGAGCCAGCCGGCGCCTCGCCGCTGTTCTGGCAGACCTAAAGGAGTACCCATGAGCACTATCCCCGAGCGCAAAGACGTCGCAAAAACCGACCAGTGGAATCTCGAGCTCATCTACTCCACCGACAAGGCCTGGGAGGCGGATTTTGAGGTGTTTAAGAGCTTCCTCGCCCGGGTGGAGCCTTTAGGGGGCACCCTGGGCACTTCGAAGCACGCCTTTCGCAAGGTTCTCGACCTCAACCTCGATATTGAGCGCCTGGGAGAAAAGCTGGGCAACTACGCGCACCTCAAGACGACCGAAGATGTGGCCGACAGTGCCTCGAGCGAACGCCTAGGGCGCTTTGAAAGCGTAGCGACGCAGCTGGGGGCGGCTTTTGCCTTCCTGACCCCGGAGATTCAGGAAATCGACGACGCCACCTGGAACAGCTGGCTTGCCGACCCGCTTTTTGACGACGATCGCATCGCTTTGCACAAGATCCGGCGCTACAAGCCCCATGTGTTGGGAACCGAGGCCGAAAAGGTGTTGGCGCTGGGCTCAGAGGCGAGGGGAGGGGTTCAGAGGGCGTTCTCGAGCCTCACGAATGCCGACCTGCAGTTTGGTTCCATCGTGGTGGAGGGCGAGCCCCGGCCCCTCACGCAGTCTTCGTATTCGGTTTTCCTGCAAAGTCCCGACGCAAAACTGCGCCGGCAAGCTTTTGACCAGTTCTACGCTGAGTTTGCCGCGCACGAGAACACCTTGGCCTCGCTGTACGCAGGGAGCCTGCAGCAAGACGTGTGGATCGCTCGGTCGCGGTCTTTTGCCAGCTCGCGGGCGAGGGCGCTGTTTGCCGACGATGTGCCGCCTGCGGTTTACGACAACCTCATCGCCTCCGTGCACAAGGGCTTTCCGGTGCTGCACCGGTATTACGAGCTAAGGCGCAGGCTGCTAGGGCTGAAGACCCTGCATCATAGCGATGTTTATGCGCCCATGGTGGCGGTCGCCGAGATGCACCATAGTTGGGACCAAGCCGTCGACGTGGTGCTCGATGCCGTCGCGCCGCTAGGGGAGGCGTACCAGAAGACCCTGGGGGAGGGGCTGCGGGGAGGATGGGCCGACCGCTACGAAAACAAGGGCAAACGCTCGGGTGCCTTTTCTGCAGGAGGTTTCGATACTCAGCCCTACATTTTGATGAACTTCAAACAAGACAGCCTCCGAGATGTCTTCACCCTGGCCCACGAAGCCGGACACTCCATGCACAGCTGGTTTTCGGTACGCAACAACCCTTTCCAGCACTACAGCTATACCATTTTTGAAGCCGAAGTAGCCTCCACCTTCAACGAGCAATTGCTGGCCAAAACCCTCCTAGAACGGAGTTCCGACAAAACCGCTCGGGCGGCCATTCTTGGCAAACAAATCGAAGACACCGTAGGAACCTTGTTCCGGCAAACCATGTTTGCCGAGTTTGAGCACTTGGTGCACGAAAAGGCCGAAGCCGGCGAAGGGTTGACCCTAGACCTGTTCAAGACCCTGTACCGCGGGTTGCTGGAGCAATACTTTGGCCCCGCAGTTCAGCTTGAGGCGTGTTCTGGGCTCGAATGCTTACGTATCCCGCACTTTTACAGCCCCTTCTACGTGTACAAGTACGCTACCGGCCTATCGGCTTCCATGGCCCTGAGCGACCAAGTGTTGAAGGGGGGCGAGGCAGAACGCAAACAGTACTTGGAGTTCCTTGGGTCCGGAGGATCCCGTTTCCCCCTCGAATCTCTCAAGCTCGCCGGAGTCGACATGAGCAGCCCCGAGCCCATTCAGAAGGCCATCGGTGTGTTCAGCCGCCTTTTGGACGAGTTGGAAGCCCTTACAGCGGGAACCTCGGGGAAGGCTTCGCATTCTTGACACCTACGCCTCCTGTGGGGTATAAAAAGTCCGCTATCGATCCGCGGCGGTGGTGAAATGGTAGACACGCCAGCTTGAGGTGCTGGTGGGCGCAAGCTCGTGAAGGTTCAAGTCCTTTTCGCCGCACAAGTAAGTGGCTTCAAAAGCTCCCGGAAGGGAGCTTTTGTGTTTTCTGCCCCAGTGCGGCGAAAAGGACTTGAAAGGAGCCCCGCGCCGAGCGTGAGGCACCAAAGGTGCCGTCGAGGAGCAGCGCGCACGAGGCGCGCGACAGCGACGACGGCTGGCCGGCTGGGTTGGCAGGATGGCAACCCACGAAGGCCAAGTCCTTTTCGCCGCAAACGTAAAGCCCTTTAGGTCAATGACTTATGGGGCTTTTTCTTTGGCTAGACACGGTTAATGACACTGATACGTTCCGGGCGCAGACTAAACTCATGCCCAAACTGCGCCAACTCTATTCGTTGTATGGCCGCTCAGTTCCCCTTGTCGGCGGCAAGTCGGTCACAATGTACTACTACCGTACCTTCCCTTTGAGAACCACCGGAGTTGCGTCGCCAAACGAGTGGTAGAAGAGCACGGTGGCGGCTAGGGCGGGGACAATCGGGGTTTGGAGAAAGGGCACAGAAACCTCCAGAAACACGAGCGAAGCATGAATCCTGCTAGTCTATGAGGAGCCGTAGTGTTCCCGTATCGCCGGCTCCCTGAAAATGCTGACTAAGCACCTGTCGGAACACGCTCTCCGGGCCGGCTGCCAGCGCGAACAGCGTCATGCTGGAATGGAACTTCAGGTTGTCCGGCACGGGAAAGACCTGATCTACCGTCAATAGGCTCGACTGGAACGCGATCGTGGACTCTTTGAGTCTGGCGCCCAAGACGGGGTGGGCCAGGTAGACCTTTGCCGCTTCCAGGTTGTGCAATGCGTAGAATTGAGCTGTTTCCGAGTGCCCCAATCCCGCAAGTTGCGGGAACACGAACCACATCCAGTGCCGCCGTGTAGGTGGAGCGTTGAGCGTCGACAAACCGCTGCAAGTCACTCATCCGAACACCCTTAGGAAGGGGACGAAGTTGCCTTCCGGGTTGTGCTCGCGAAACGCGTTGTGGTCTTCGAGAATCGCGAAGACTACCAAGGCAAACGCCCCGGCGAACTCCGGTTCCTCGAACACTTCTTGGAACAGTCGAGCGGTGTGCCCGGGTGGATTGCGGAAGGCCCCACAGCCGAAGGCGCTCAGCACCAGCGCGTCGTTCCCCTGATGTGCCGCGATTCGCAGAATTGCCCGCATGCGTTCCTTCGCGGCAGGCACGAGCGAAGGATCAAGCTCCCACGTTCCATCGCGTTGCTGTAACTCGGGTCGGTTGAGGGCCGGTACACTGACAACATCGAGGTGCAACGTCGATGGCAGGAGCTGGTACCCACTCGCCTCGCTGCTGCGGAAGAAGGCCGCCTGCGGACTGAAGGCACCTCCATGATCTCGGTCGAGGGGGTAACCGGTGGATTGGTGCGGGTACAGCGAGACGAAGAGGTTGGAGCGACGGAAGAGGTTTTCTTCCTGGGCCCCAGCGCCGCTCTTCACTCCGCCTCCGGGAGTTTGGCGGTTGGCCATGTTGAGCAGGGCAGGTCGGCGTTTACCCGTGCTGTAGTGTCAGCATAGACGTCGCGACGAAGTTGGTGCAGTTGTTCGTGGTTCTTGGTTGATGCGGCGATACGGAAATCAGCCAGCCATTGTTGGGCATTCCAGCGGTTGTTTGGGTCCATGTCTCATTGTAGCTCGGAATGATGCACTGGTGATGCACTTCGAAGCGGGGCACAGACGGCCCGAGGTGCTGAGAAGTTCTTCAATCATTGCGGGGTGCCAGCAAGGGACTCGCATTCAGATTTGATACTGCCGACCAGACGCGGGAGGCCCTAGGTCGACTCTTGAAGGGCTAGGAGCGACAGGTACGCAGCGTGGTACTTGGCCAAACGGGCCAGAACTTTGTCGTCCAGCTTCTGAAGGCGGGTCAGGGTCATGTTCTGGGCCAAATCTGCCAGCTTGATGGCCCGGGTCTCGGGTTGGGCACCGGCTCGCGCCACGTAGGCCGCATAGTCCGCTCCCTTGGGTTTGGTGAGCAGGACAACCCAACCGACTACCTGCTCCGAAAACCCTTCGGCGAGCAGGCACTGGGCTGTCCAGGGAACGGCCTTTGTTGAGAGCTAAGAGTATACGCCTGTAAATACTTGTAGCCCATGAAGTTTCATTTCGCCGATGGAATGCACCGACAGCGCACCCGCGAGGGCCAATCTGAGTGCATGAGACACCGAAGGGGACCCATCATACCCATCTTGAGACGTATAGCCGTCGCCGTTGCTCTGGCGCTGATCCTCGGCTACATCCTGAAGGCCGAACAACCGGCAAGCTACTTGCCTGCAGTGGGTAATGGCCGTTATGGGCCGACTGAGCACTTTCGTTGGCCCATGGAATTTTCTCTGAAAGACACCGTCGCGACAAGGCTGAAGGTCGTATGACTGCCAGAAGGTGGACATCAAGTGGTCGAGACGTGGTGACTACTTTGTGGTCATTGTGGGATGGGGAGTGCCGTGGTGTAATGAACTCTGACTCTTCGTACGATCTGATGCTGGACCAAGGAGGTTCGTGATGGGGCGGGGTGGCTACACCGGCGGGAGTTCATCGTTCAACATCTACAAAGGCGGATTTGCTTCTCACGACCCGGCTGCGCCCGACCCTGGTGTCGAAGTTTATCGTCCTGAAGTGAAGTTTGCGAAGCGAACAGCCGCAGCTCAACAAGTCAGGATTGATCAGGCGACAAAAGACTACATCTCCAGCATCATTGTCAGCTATCAGCTAGGTTCTATCTTGCCGCCCTGTCCGCCCGAGCTTCTGTCGGTGGTACATGCATCGATCAGAAAGGCAGGCGGTCCGCTGGAGTGGGTAAGGAGTCGGCCCGAATACCGCGAGATCTACGAGAAACACAGAAAAAAGTCGGTCACTAAAGCCGGTGAGCGGTATGAGGCTGACTTCCGGAAAGCCTGGGCCCGTGGCACTAGTCTACCTGAGCTACCTCCGGTGATCGCCGAAACCTTTGCGCTTGCGATCAAAGAGAAGGGGGGAGTACTTGAATGGACTCTCCTCAAACTCGACCTCGTCAAAGCACCCACGAAGTCGGCACGCACGTTCCCACCCTTGCCCCACCCGATCTCGCCCCAAAACATCCAAGCCTATCTCCTCGAAGTGGGCTTCGGCGACGACAAAATGGAACTTTCTGACCTCGATTTGGAAGCCCTTTCGAAGCACCTCTTGAAGAAAGGAATACGAATCCCATTGAAGGACAGAAACATCAAGAGGAGTATAACTTGAAGGCAGCGAAGAAACCCCAGCTCGCGAGCGTTGAGCAGCTCTTCGGAATGGAACCGCCTCAGGTCCATTGTTCCATTTGCGGCAAGACCCTTTTTCCCGATATGGAGAACATCGAGGGCGTCGAAGCCTGTGAGCACTTGGCCTTCGTCTTCTACGGCATTGCCGGAGAGTATGGCCACAAGTCGTCCGCCTTTGAAGCGAAGTTCCAGCCCGTCGAAGACGACTTTGACTCGTCGGAGTCCGTGACGGCGCTCGCCCAGGCCGGCTACAAGAACGAACTCCTCGTGCTCGAGATCACCTACGGTGGAATGGGCCACGGGCCAAGCTGTTACACCGACTTGTATGGGTTCGACTTCAGTATCGAACGAACCTCGGACCAAGAAGACCAATGATTTACCGGCAGATTCTTGCGCACAATCGTCTCGAAAAGCCAGATGGAAGGCCCCTCTTTCGCTACCGCGTGCCGGAGCGCCTTCTGAATCCCCTCGACCTCGAGATCCGTTCCGGTCTCAAAGGAACTCCAACTTGGGAGGGCGCCCCCCTGTTTTGCCTTTGGGCTAGTCGAAAACTTCGCTCGCTGAGTGAGGACTTGCCCGGAAACCTGTCTTGGAACCAGCTCGGTCTAGGTCGTGAGTTTCCTCGAAGCCTCTTGGTTGGTTGGGCTGATCTCGGCCTGGAACGTTTGAAAAGGCCGATTGCAAAGAACGTCTCGGACGCCCACCTAAGGCTGCATACTCTCTTCCTCGAAGGTGGAGTGCCACTTCGTCAACTGCAACGGGATCTTTGGACGCAAGTGAAGACCCTCTTCACCTCGTTTCGTCCCCTTGGAACCGGTGCGACCTTGGCTCACATACACGGTCGAGTAACCGAAAGCCTTCCCGATCTTCCACCTCTCAAGCTTCAGGCCCTCACGATCTTCTTGCGCGGGCTCGTTCAGCTGGATCAGGATGTGAGTTTTCAGCGATCGCTACCGAGCAACTGGGACGAGGCGACCGTTGCTAAGGCCTCGAGCCTCCTTAATGTCGAACTGCCTTCCGATTTGGCTTGGCTGGATGCCCTGCTCCGCGAGACCCCGAGAGAGACCCGAAGGCGTACCTGTGGTGGTCTGTGGCTCGTCGAGGGTGTTCACTCCGGGGACGTGAAGTTGCTCTTTCAGCCTGACCTTCCAAGACGGCTTTCTCAGGGTGAGCTCACAGCGGACGTTTGGCTCCACCTGGTTTCAGACGGGAAGCGCACTTTTGTAGGTCGCTATGAAAAAACGGGTGAGGGACCGCTCCTCCAAGACCAGCGCCCTGTTGAGTTTGAACCGTCAAAGTCCTGGAACTCGGTTCGGCTCTTGGCGGAAGATGAAGACGACGAACCAGTTCGCTCGCCCGTTCAGCTTAAAGGTTTTGAAACCCCGAGTTTCCCTCTTGTCGCGCGCCGTGCTGACCTTTCGGCGACACGTTGGCTAGTCGTCCCCGCAAACTGGAAGCTCGTACAGGAAGGGCAAGCTCTCCTTCCAAGGGGTTCCTGGCTTGTCGCACCGTTTGAGCCCTCGGTTCAGATCTTCGACCCAGATGGGCAGCTCTTTGCGGTACCTGAACGAGAGGCTAAGCCGATTCCTCCCCTTGAAGGCTGGGAATCCCTGGAAGGGGTCCTTTTCGCAGGAAAGCCGGTTCGGACAAAGCTACCCCGAGAGATCACTGGTTGGGTTAAGGATCGAACCGAGGGACTTGTTACCTTTCGTTTCCTGGACGCAGAGGGCCGCACCAAGAGTCGCCAGCAGGAGGTTGTCCTTCCGGGTCTCTCCGTCGAAGGTAGGGTCTATCCCGCGGCCACGGCCCAAGAGCTTGCTAAGGTTCTCTGGACTGTTCGTCTTCCCTCGCCTTGGCATTTTGCCGAAACCGCCCGGGATCAGGGCGACGAAAAGGGCGTCTTCAAGTTTCGTACCGACTTCCGACAAGACCACGGAGACGAGGCTGGTGAACGTTTTCTTGTTACCGACGGTCTTCAGACTCTCACCTTGACTGCCTTTGCCTCGCCGCAGCTCTTCCTATGCGAAACGGCCAACGCTCCGTTGCTTCAGGTCCACGAGTCGACCGTTTGGGAACAAGACCTCGTAGACCGCTGGTGGCTCTTCAAAACGAAGCGCGTGCGGGACCTGGTCGTCAATGATGAGGCTTTCGACCTCGATGTGCCCGAAGACGTCTCTTCGCGTCCAGGGCAGCTCTTGCTTCGGTCGTTTTCTGATCGCCTTCCCGTTCAGCCACACCCGACGGACCCCCTACGGAGTTTCCGTCAGCTTCGCTTGTTGGTACGTTCCAAGACCGTGGTGCACGCCGCTGGTTACCACGAGGAGTTACAGATAACGATCGAGAGTCACGCAATCGGTCTCGCTAGGTCGGCCTTGTTCCCCCTGGGGGAAGGTTTAAAGGTTCGAATCAACGCAGAGGGGTTGAGTCAACGCGAGCAGCCACCAGTCTTGCAGGTTCTTGCACTCTGGAACCCGAAAGCCGAGCCTCTGGTTCTCGCCCAGGAGGCCGACACTTATTGGCTTCCCGACGGCTGGCAGAATTATCCTGAAGGCATGTACTTACTCTATTGTGAGGCTCAGCCTAACTGGTTCCGGCCGGCCCTCTTTCCTCTCAACTCGGGGAGGACTTACGTTGGAGACTTGTCCCCCATGCAGCGGATTGCCCATGGGGAGGAGCTTGCTGAGCGACTCAAGGCCCTTCCCGCAGGAGAGGACAACTTCTACAACCTCTCCCTTAAGGCATATTCAGAGCTCTTCCAGACCCTGCGCAACGATCCTGATAGCCCTGAATGGCTGACCCTTTGGCACACCCTTGGTCGTTTCGTGGCCTTTGGAACAGAGTTCCTTTTTCAGATCAAAGTGCTCCGCGAGCTCCTTCAGACCCCTGGGGAGGCGTCGGTTTCGGGCTTCCTCGGCCTTTTATGGGCGGTGCGCGCAGGGTTTCTGGCGACCGGCGAAGCCGACTTGCCGGCCCATCGCCTAAATCGTCTCCTGAACAAGACCGAACGACCAGTGTTTGTCGACTTCAAACTCAAACATCTAGCGACTAACTCTCAACTCGCTGGAGCTTTTGTTCAGGCTGTGGACCTTCTCCCAGAAACCTGGGTAGAAGGCCAAACCAGTCTCAAGGAAGTTCTAGCGGTTGTACGTCCGGAGGCCCACCCATGAACCCTTTACTTGCTTTCCCCTCGGAACTCCGCAAGACTCTTGCGGAGGCAATTCTCTCCGACTGGAAACTCCGCAACGCCGACCTCGCCAACTGGCTGAAAACAGAGTTTACGAAAGAGGCCGGCTCTGACCTGTCATTGCTGGGTGAACCCCTCCTCAAGGCGCTTTTCGGCTATCGCCCCTACGAGAGATCCATGCGGCAGCTCGTGGACGACGGTTTGCTTAGCCGAAATCTTTTTGAGAAAGTGCCCCGCCTTCTCGGCGGTCTTGACAACTCAATGGCAAGACCGTACTCCCATCAGGGGGAGGCTTGGGCTTCGCTGCTAGCTCCAGAGCCAAGAGCCACGCTTCTCAGTGCCGGTACCGCCGCAGGCAAGACGCAGGCCTTTATGGTTCCCATCGTCAACTCCCTCGTCAGGCAACTTGAGGAGCGAGGTGAGGTGGAACAAGGAGTGCAGGCCTTGATCTTGTACCCGCTAAACGCCCTCATTGAGGACCAGCAACAACGGTTGACCGGCTACCTGAAACCGTTTCAAGGGGAACTTCGCTTCAGCCGCTGGAATGGTCTGACCCCGGAACAGGTCTCGAGGGCGGAACAAGCCAAGGTTCCGTGGGAAGTGTTGGACCGCTTCGGCATGCGTAACAGTCCTGCCTCGATTCTTATCACGAACATCACCATGCTCGAGTACCTCCTACTTCGGGACCAAGACGCTCCGATTTTGGCCAAGTCTCAAGGCAAACTTAAGTACGTTGTCGTTGACGAGGCACACAACTATCAGGGGGCTCAGGCCGAAGAATTGGCCCTTTTGCTCAAGCGCGTCCTTGATGCCTTCGGGGTAACTCCAAACGAGGTCCGTTTCTCAGCGTTCTCGGCTACCCTGGGGGATCGGACCAAGCCGGAGCCTCTCAGGAATTTTCTTCGGAACCTCTCTGGACGCACGGACTCTCGCCTCGACGTGATCCATGACTCGCCCGTGTTCGTATCCCCCACGCTTGAGCCCAGCAACCCGTTCCTTCCTTGGACCCAAGCTCTTGAAGCCGCAGACAGCCATGCGGTTTTCGTCAAGGATTTACCGATTCTTTCCCAGACGAACGACCAGAAACCGCTCGAACTGCTGACCACCTTCACCCAAAAGGCGCCGGTGGGCACAGGTCTCAGCCTGCGCCTGAATCTCTTCGTGAAGACCTTGCCAGGACTCTTCGCCTGTTCCAATGCGAGCTGCCCGAGCCGACCTCCCGTGCCCTCCTGGAAGTACGGTCAATTCTTGTCGGAACAACGTGAGACTTGCCCAGTTTGTTCTTACCCGGTTGGCCAAGTTGTGCGCTGCGGCTCCTGTGGCGAACCCCATCTCGCCCTTGCTGAAGACCCCGATGCGGCCGGGAAGCCGCACCTCAAGGCCCTAGGCGTGCCCTTCAAGACACTTGCGGAGGAGGAGGAGCAGGATGAGGAGCTCGACCTCGATCCCGGGGTACTCCGCCTTCTGGGGCCTCCCCGTTCTGACAACTGTCGGTATCTTGAAGCGTCGGGTCGCGTATTCTCCACACCTTCAAAGGGCACACCCATCGCCTACGAGCTATATCTGGACTCCAACAAGAAGAACCAGCCGAGTTGCCTTGGTTGTTCGGCTAGGGGACTCCGACATTTCTCGCCCTTGAGGGCGGATGAGCCCTTTCTGCTCAATCAGTTTCCCTCGGCCGTTCTGAAGGTTTCCTCTCCTTCGTTGGCGGCCAGTAGTGAGGATCTTCCTTGGCAAGGAAGACGAGCGCTAAGTTTCACCGATGCCCGTCAAAAGACGGCACGCTACGCGCTCAACGCTCGCCTCGACGCGGAACGTAACTGGGTAAGACAGTGGCTTCTGCGGTTCTTGGCGTTGAAGGGTGGTCGTACGCCTAGAGTTCTCATCAATGCCCTGGACCTCGAATTGCAGAAGCCAACACGCGCGTACCTTCGAGAGTACTATCAGCCTGCACTCACGAGCCCACGGGATCTTGCCACCGTTCTGGTTCTTCGAGAACTTGGGCGTCGCTCGCTCCGGGGGACAAACCTCGAGGCCCTCGGACTTCTAGCTCTCGACTTCCCCGAACTTCAGGAGGTAGTCCTTCCGGTCGTCGCCGCCGAACTCCAGGTGGACCTCGCAAATTGGCGTCAGTTCCTTGCCGTTTTTCTCACAACAAGGGTTCGCACCAACTGGTGGCTGGACCTCGACGAGTTGGACTCGGCCACCGAGTGGCTCCAGGCCTACGTGACCTACAATCGGCAACGCCCCCTTCTCAAGAGTTTCGTTCCGGAGGACTGCTCCTTCGTAAACAAGACTACCCAGAAGGCCAATTCCTACGGCGAACTTCTGTTTGGGATGGACACGCAAGTTCTCGAAGACGAGACCGTTCACGAACGCTTAAAGCATGCGGTTTTTGATAGTTTGAAGTCCGTCTGCAATCTTGGGCTCGACAACGGGCTTCGACTGGATTTCCTCAACAAAGTCTCGGTTCGTCTTTTACCGGAGTTCTGGTACGGCACTGGTTTCGGTGAGGTGGTTTCCGAGACGGTCCAAGGGCGACATCCTCTCTTTGGTCGGGGCGAGCCAAAGAAACTGGCGTGGAACCTCGATTTTCCCAACCTGTTTCACAGCAGGGCGCAGGAACTGGAACCTTCCGTGGAGGCCCGCCTGACGGAACTCCGCGAGTTAGGGTTTTGGAACCACTATCACCAACGGCTCCTAACTGGAACCCACGACTTCGTCGTTCAGGAACACAGCGCCCAGATTCCACCGGCGGAGCTCAAAGTGAGAAACCAAGGCTTTCGGGACGGAACGATCAACTACTTGTTCTGTACTACGACCATGGAAATGGGCGTCGATATAGGCGAGCTGAACGCGGTAGTCATGAACAACGTACCGCCGCTCCCCGGCAACTATCAGCAGCGCGCCGGGCGCGCGGGTCGCGCCGGTCAACCCGTCTCGCTTGCCCTTACCTTGTGTCCGCCACGTCCGCTCGCGCTGCAACTCTACCAGAACCCCCGCTGGCTTCTCGGCCCGACGAAGGTCCCTCAGGTAAGGTTCCGCTCTCGTGAAGTCGTTTTTCGGCAGTTCCGTGCTTTGGCCCTAGGCCTTTGGGTTCGAGAGACGAACACGCACGACCCTTGGAAGAGCGTCAAGGACTTCTTTTTAGCTGATTCAGGCGTTGAAAGCCGCAGCGAAACGTTTCTGGCCTGGCTTTCAGCTCCTCCCGAAAAAGCAAAACTCCAACTATCAGACTTCCTCAACGGGACGCCCTTTGACGGCCTCTCCACCTTAGCAACTCGTCTGGCAGGCGAGAACCTACAAGAAGTTGCCGAGGCCTGGACTTCGTTGCGGGTACGCCTTGAGCAGGACCTGCTCACGGTAAAGCGGGAAGGCAACTCAAAGGCAGAAGGTGCGGTCAACAGTCGGCTTCAGGCGGTTGAGGGTGAGAATCTGATCGTGCATCTCTGCAGGCAGCTTTTCCTTCCTAGCTATGGCTTTCCGACCCGCGTCGTGGAACTCGAACTCCCCAAGACGTATTACGCTGGGACAGGGGGGCGTGGCCACCAAAGAGGTGGAGAGGGCCCCAGTCGCTCCCTCTCGATGGCCCTTCGCGAATACGCACCCAGCGCGAGCGTGCTTCTCGATCAGCACAATTTCCGCGTCGCAGGAGTTCTCCCGAAGAGCCGGTTTCAAGCCGACAGCAAACTGCCCATCGTCAAGAACGACGTCTGGTATTGTTTGAACTGCGGCACTTCGGGGGATGGCTTTCTCGAGACGTGTCCGGTCTGCGCCAAACCCGTTGAGCATGTGGCCTATCTAGAACCTCAAGGGTTCTCCGTCGATGAGGCCCGGCCCCTGGTACCCTTGGACGAGGATTCGCAACGCGGGACCGTAGAGGTTCGGCCCCTATTGCCGACGGACGGAAAGGCCAGTGCTCGGTACTCCTCTGCCGACAACAGACTCGTACTAGACCTGTACCAAGAAGGCTCTGGTCGCGTGTTCCAGGCCAATCGTGGCCTTGGCAAGCGCCCCTTTTTCTCGGGCTTCATCTACTGCTGGGATTGTCATAGAGCGGTGCTCCATACCCCCGGTTCGGCGTGGCGCGAGGAGTTTACCCTAAACACTGCGGGCCGGCACTACCACCTCACAAAGCCCGGTCAGTTCTGCAAAGCCAGCGAGAACCAACTGCACCTGAAGATGTCACTGGGCTTCGTCATGAAGACTGACGTCTTGGTCTTTCGGGGTTCAAGCTTGTGGGGCGAGGACGAAGTTGTTGCCTGGACTCTCGGCGAAGCTCTTCGCGAAGTCCTGGCCCAAGACCTCAGCATCGTTGTCGATGATCTCGGTTTGGAACTGGTGGCCTGGGAAGGGCAACTGGTCGTAGTCTTCTTCGATAGCCAAGAAGGGGGAGCGGGGCTAGTGGCCCAGATCCCGGAACTGTTGCCGAGCCTGTGGACTCGAGCCCTTAGGTTGCTTTCGTGTCGAGACGCGACCGACCAAGGCTGCGACGTTGTGTGTCACCACTGTCTGCTTTCAAGTCACACGCAGTTTCGTGCCGATCAGAGGCTGCTCGATCGCAAGAAGGGCCTTGCGGCCTTGCGAAGCTGGACGCCGGACCAGCTCAAGAAGGAGGTTTTGTGACCCAAGCCTTTCACTCGCAGTGCGATCCATGCTGGAATGGTGCCCATGGCTAACCCCTTCTTCGACCAACCGATTCTGAACTCTCCTTACGAGAAACCGGGCCGCCACTGGGAACTCGATGCGGAAGGGCAACCAACCCAGCAAATCATCCTTCGGCGACGCGAAGCGAAGTTCGTGACGCCGATTCCCAAGGCCAAGACCAGCGGAACTGGTGGCCGCAAAGGTTCCAAGAAAAAAGGGCAGGACACCTCAAAGTTGCTCGACCTCGTCTACGACGAGCAGGCTGCCGCCGTTTCAACGGACGAGCTGAACTATGACCTGACGCAGACGATCAGTTCACTCCGTCACCAGGTAGACGAATGGCGCGCCCTGACAAACCCGAGTGACTGGAGGGTGACACCTGAAACGGCGCGCCTGCTCCAACATTGGCGCAGCCACCCCTTTACCAGCGTTCGCCCGTTCTTCTGCCAGCTGGAGGCCGTCGAGACCCTCATTTGGTTGACTGAAGTTGCTCCCAAGGCCGGCAAGAAGGGGGAGGACTTCCTGTCGAGCCTCAACGCCGCCAACGAGCAGGCCAACCCAGGCCTCGACCGTGTGGCCCTGAAACTGGCAACCGGTGCCGGCAAAACTACGGTCATGGCCCTCGTCATCGCGTGGCAGACCATCAACGCCGTCCGTTACAAGAACAGCCGCTTCACGAAAGCCTTCCTGATCGTCACCCCAGGGATCACGATCCGTGACCGGCTTCGGGTATTGCAACCCAATGACCCCGATAGTTACTACAAGAGCCGTGAGCTGGTTCCCGAGGAGTTGCTTCCCGAGCTCCAGAAGGCTCGCATCGTCATCACGAACTACCATGCCTTCAAACTCCGCGAGAAACTCGAACTCTCCAAGGGCACCCGATCGCTCCTTCAGGGCAACGGCGAGGATCTCAAGACGCTCGAGTCCGAAGGGCAGATGTTGCAGCGGGTGATGCCCGAGCTCCTAAACCTCAAGAATGTGCTGGTGCTGAACGACGAGGCCCACCATTGCTACCAGGCTCGTCCAGAAACGAACGAGGAGAAGGAACTTCGCGGCGAGGAAAAGGCGGAGGCCGAGGAAAACAAGAAGGCGGCCAGCCTCTGGATCAACGGCCTGCGCGCGGTCGGAAATCAGCTCGGTTTGAACAAGGTCCTCGACCTCTCGGCAACCCCGTTCTTCCTCCGTGGCTCGGGCTACCAGGAAGGGACGCTCTTCCCGTGGACGATGTCCGACTTCTCGCTGATGGATGCGATCGAGTGCGGCATCGTTAAGCTTCCCCGCGTCCCCATTTCCGACAACATCTCCGGCGAGGAACTACCCATGTTCCGCAACCTTTGGGCCCACATCCGCGACAAGATGCCCAAGAAGGGACGTGGCAAGGGCGACGATGGCTTTCTGGATCCACATTCTCTACCCCCCCCGCTGTTGACGGCCCTTGAGGCGCTTTACGGCCACTACAAGGCCACCTACGAAGCCTGGGAGTCCGAAGGGATGGGCGTGCCCCCATGCCTCATTGTAGTTTGTAATAACGTCACTGCCTCCAAACTCGTTTACGACTACATCTCGGGCTTCAATAGGCCCCACTCGGACGGGAGCACAAGTTTTGAGCACGGGAGACTCGAGCTTTTTCAGAACTTCGACAAAAACGGCACCCCCCATGCAAGACCTCGCACCCTGCTGATTGACAGCCGTGAACTCGACTCAGGCGAACCACTTAGTGACGCTTTCCATAAGGCGGCTGCAAGCGAACTTGAACGCTTTAGGCGCGAATACATTGAACGGACAAACGATGTTGTTGGAGCCGCAAACCTAAAGGACGAAGACATACTCCGGGAAGTCATGAACACAGTCGGGAAGAGGGGACGTCTTGGCGCCTCGATTCGTTGCGTTGTCTCAGTTTCCATGCTGACCGAAGGTTGGGACACCAACACGGTGACGCACGTGCTCGGCGTGCGAGCGTTCGGCACCCAGCTGTTGTGCGAGCAGGTCGTCGGCCGAGCGCTCCGGCGCCAATCCTACGAGCTGAACGAAGAAAAGCTCTTCAACGTCGAGTATGCAGACGTGCTCGGCATTCCCTTCGACTTCACGGCAACCCCAGTGTTGCCCAAGCCGATCAAGCCGCGTGAAACCGTGCAGGTGTTCGCAATCCGGCCCGACCGCGATGCGCTCGAGCTCACGTTCCCCCGGGTGAAAGGCTACCGCATCAAGCTCGAAGACCAGACACTTACCGCGCAATTCACCGAAGACTCGAAGCTTGTGCTGAGCGAAGAGCTCATCGGATCGACCCTGACAGTAACATCAGGCATCATCGGCAAAACCGCCGAACTCAATCTCGAACACACAGGCGACCTTCGTCGATCAACCCTTGTGTACGAACTCACGTCGTACCTTTTGCTGAACTTCTGGAAGGATGAAGACGGCAATCCGCGCCTGACGCTCTTCAACAAATTGCGACCCCACGTGATGAAGTGGCTCGACCACTACTTGGTATGCGAACCCGGAACCTACCCGGCCCAGCTGCGCTACAAATACCTTGCGAACTTGGCCGCAGAACGGATTCAAAACGCAATCACGCGGTCGGAGCAGCAGAACAACCGTCCCGTGCTCGCCGTGCTCGACCCGTACAACCCGCAGGGGTCCACCAAACACGTTAACTTCTACACGTCGAATCCTCTGAAGTGGGAGACAAGGGCCGACAGGTGCCACGTCAACTGGGCCATTCTCGACAGCACTTGGGAAAAGGAGTTCTGTCGGGTGGTCGAGAACCACCCTCGGGTGCTAGCCTACGTGAAGAATCAGGACCTCGGTTTCGAGGTGCCGTACCTGATGGGGGCCGAGAAGCGGACCTACCTACCGGACTTTCTGGTGCACCTGGACGACGGTCACCGGCCTGAAGACCCGCTCAACTTGATCGTCGAGATCAAGGGCTACCGGGGCGAAGACGCCAAGACCAAGCGCGAGACCATGGACGTCTACTGGGTCCCCGGGGTGAATAACCTGGGCACCCACGGCCGCTGGGCGTTCGTGGAGCTCACCAACTTGTATCAGATGGAGGCCGACTTCGAGGCCTCGCTCACCCCGACCGTAAACCAGGCCTTTGAGGCCTTCGCTCAACCTGCCAACGCTGGAGCTAAGCATGCCTAAGGATCTCGAAACCTTCCTGCACAACGACGAAACCCGCAAGAATCTCCCCACCGCCGAATACCAGGCCCTCGCTGATCCGCAGCTTAACGCGGCGATGAAGGTGGCGTTCGAGCGCCGCAACCCTGAACTCGACCCGCAGTTTGTGTGGCGCGGGAAGGACACCCAGGACTGGTCCGATCTGGTGGTCAACGCGCCTCCGCTGTACGTGCAGGAAAAGGTGCACCCCAAGGTGTTGATCGATGATCTGTTGAGGCAGACCGCAGCAAACCGTAAGCCCGACGATCAGATTGATCTCTTTGGTGACTTTGACGGAAAGGCCGTCGGCGCGGGAAAGACCGACTTCTATCAGCAGGAAGTGCCGTGGACTAACCGGATGATTCTAGGTGACAGCCTGAACGTGATGGCTAGTCTGGCGGAGCGTGATGGGCTTCGAGGAAAGGTGCAATGCATTTATCTTGATCCGCCGTATGGTATCAAGTTCAATAGCAACTTTCAGTGGAGTACGACGACAACTACCGTTAAAGATGGAGACCCAGCACACATTAGTCGCGAGCCTGAGATGGTTAAGGCATTTCGTGACACATGGCGTAATGGTATTCATAGCTACTTGACCTACCTTAGAGATAGGCTTGCAGTAGGCCGGGACCTTCTCTCCGATTCCGGATGTATCTTCGTTCAAATTGGAGACGAAAACGTTCATCGCATTCGCTCACTCTTGGATGAAGTGTTCGGCGATGAGAACTTTGTCAGCGAGATTGTAGTAGTTAAGACTTCGGGATTGGGCGCGAACACCCTTCCGAGACAAAACGATTTTATCCTCAAGTATGCGAAAGACCTGGATCGACTGAAGTACCGTCAATTGTTCCGAGGTAAAGCGCTTGATGGTGAAGGAGCATCTGCATATCAGTATGCCAAGAGGCAGGATGGTACGATTCGCCGCCTGACAGCAAAGGAAATCACTGATCCGGGCACGATTGCGGCAGAATGGAATCCATTTCGGATGGGCGACCTCACTAAGCCAGGTCCAGGGGCAAAGTACGAACTGCTCTTTCAAGGGGTCAAGTACACAAGCAAGAGCCGATGGTGGGGTATGCCGAACGAAAGTCTCAATCGGGCAGCAAAGGCAGATCGATTGTACGGTTCAGCGAGTACCGTAAGCTACCAGAGGTTGCTGTCCGACTGGGCCGCCTTTCCACTGACAAATGTATGGTCCGATACGGGCACGGGAAGCGGCCTGAATAAGGTCTATGTAGTTCAGACCGATGAAAAGATAGTTCAGCGATGTCTCCTAATGGCAAGTGATCCGGGTGATCTGGTGCTTGATCCTACATGTGGCTCGGGAACGACCGCATATGTCGCTGAACAATGGGGCCGTCGCTGGATAACGATCGACACCTCGCGGGTTGCCTTGGCGTTGGCACGTGCCAGAATCATGGGTGCCCGCTATCCCTTCTATTTGCTCGCGGATTCAGCGCTAGGACAACAGAAGGAAGCCGAAGTCACTCGTTCAGTCACAAAGACTACTCCCACGCATCGCAACCTCAAGCACGGCTTCGTCTACGAACGAGTTCCCCACGTCACTCTGAAGTCCATCGCCAATAACACCGAAATCGACACGGTCTGGGACAAGTGGCAACAAACGCTGGAACCACTCCGCAACCAACTTAACCAACTCTTGGGCAAAACTTGGGAAGAGTGGGAAGTTCCGCGCGAATTGCAAGTAACCTGGCCCGACGTGGCCAAGAAACTTCATGCCGACTGGTGGCGGGCCCGGATCGCTCGCCAAAAGGAAATCGACGCCAGCATTGCGGCGAAAGCAGAGTTCGAGTACCTCTACGACAAGCCCTACGAGGACAAGAACAAAGTGCGCGTCGCAGGACCGTTCACGGTCGAAAGCCTGTCGCCTCACCGCACCCTCGTCGTCGATGAGAACAACGAATTGGTGTACCCGAAGTCCCTCGAGCCCGAAGCCCTCGGCGAAGACACCTTTACCAAGATGATCCTCGAGAACCTCAAGACCTCGGGTGTGCAGCAGGCCCACAAGCAGGACAAACTGGAGTTCACGTCGCTCACGCCTTGGCCAGGACGCTGGCTGTGCGCTGAAGGGCGCTATCAGGAAGGCGCAGCCGAAAAGCGGGCAGCGATCTTCCTCGGCCCCGAGTTCGGCACCGTCAACCGGCCCGACCTGGTCGAAGCTGCCAAGGAGGCAGCCGAAGCCGGCTTCGACGTGCTTGTGTCGTGTGCCTTCAACTACGATGCTCACTCGTCGGAGTTCAGCCAGCTCGGGCGCATTCCCGTGCTCAAGGCCCGCATGAATGCCGACCTTCATATGGCCGACGACCTGCGCAACAACGGTAAGGGCAACCTCTTCGTCATCTTCGGTGAACCGGACCTGGAACTGGAAACGCTCCCCAACGGCCAATACCGGGTGGAAGTGAAGGGCGTCGACGTTTTCGACCCCTCCAGTGGTGAAGTCCGCTCCGACGGCCCCGAAGGCATCGCCTGCTGGTTCCTTGACACCGACTACAACGAAGAGTCGTTCTTCGTCCGCCACGCGTATTTCCTCGGTGCCAACGATCCGTACACTGCCCTCAAAACAACCCTCAAGGCCGAGATTAACCAGGAAGCCTGGGAATCGCTTCATAGCGCCGTCTCGCGTCCGTTCGACAAGCCAAAAAGCGGACGGGTGGCCGTCAAGGTGATCAACCACCTCGGCGACGAAGTGATGAAGGTGTTCCGTGTGGGTGAGGGGAGGCGCTAGGTGGAACTAATCTCCCTAGCCCTTGTTGCTCTGTCGCTTCTCGTCCTCACCGTTCTTCTTGGTGTCGCGCTACTTCGCTCCCGCTCAAAGGTCGCATTGGTTGACCAGCAGGCCAAGGAACTAACAAGTCTACGAGACGAGCTCAAGGCGGCTCAGACAAGAGTTTCCGCCGCCGACGGCGAGAAGATTCGTTTGCAGGAACGCCTCGACGGCGTCGAGAAAGCTGCTGCAACGGCGGCCCAACAAGCTAAGGAGTCCCTCGACGCTCTCAAAGTCCTGGCCGACGACCTGACCCGTAGGCTTGAAGCCGAACAGACGATCAGCCGCACCTTGACAATCAAGGTTGCTACGGCCGCCGCCGAAGTCGAAGGCGCGAAGGAAGAACTTCGCCGCTACAAAGAGACGGAGGCACAGCGAAATGTCTCCCTCAAGGCGGAGATTGAAAACCTGACCCAGAAGATCTTTGACGAGAAGACCGGCAAGTTCAAGGAACTAGGAACGGCCGCTATCGCTGAGCTCGTCAAGCCGATTGGAGAGAACCTCGCTAAGCTCCAAAAGGCCCTCGTGGACTCAGAAACGGCTGATCAAGTGCGGGAACAGCGATTGGTCAGTTCACTTGAGAACCTCAACAAGCTGAATACTCAGTTGGGAGTGCAAGCCGAGGGTCTTGCAAAGGCGCTTCAGGGCAACAACAAGACCATGGGCGACTTCGGAGAGGTCCTGCTTGAACGGCTCCTGGAGTTTTCCGGCCTCACGAAGGACGTCCACTACATTGAGCAGGGCGAGGACCTCAAGCTCCGCTCGGAAGACGGGGGGCATCTCAAGCCTGACTTACTCATCCTTCTCCCGGAGAATCGCTGCTTGGTTGTCGACTCCAAGATGAGTCTCAAGTCATGGGTTGCCGCGCAGACCGACGAGGAGGTTGCTCGGCTCGCAGCCCTCACCGACTTTCGTTCCTCAATTCGAAAGCACGTCACGAACCTCGCGTCGAAGCCCTACACCGAGGCGGTACAAAAATCGGGTCGAATTACTGTGGACTTCAAGCTCCTTTTCGTCCCGATCGAGGCCGCCTTCCACGCTTCCCTTGAGAACGACCGGGCCCTCTACCAGGATGCGTTCAACCAACGGGTCATCTTGGTCAGTCCGACAACCTTGCTCGCGGTCCTTTCCACCGTTGAGCTGACCTGGAAGCAGTTTGACTTGAGTCGCAACGCCCGCCTAATCAGTGACCGGGCGTCGTTGCTCCTCGACAAACTGATGGACTTTCTTGGGTCGATGGACAAGATAGGAGATCAGCTGGAACGGACTCAGAAGGTCTACGAGGAGGCCAAGGGCCGCCTGATTTCCGGCAAAGGCAGTCTCGTTATCCAAGCGACCAAACTGCAAAAGCTGGGCGTTAAGTCCGACAAGGCGCTGCCAGCCGATTTTGCTGCCCTGGTCAGCGATAGCGACGAGGCCGACTCTTGAACATTATCCTCGCCAATACCTTTGCCAGCAGTCTGACCAAGTTAACGGCCGACGAGCAAAAAGCCGCCAAGACCACGGCCCTGGACCTCCAGCTCAACCCCGAGTTGCCCGGCCTTCGCCTTCATCGGGTTGAGAAGGTCGCCGATGCGGGGTTCTGGTCGGCTCGGGTGACCGATGGCTTGCGCCTCATTCTTCACCGCACGAACGACAGCATGATGCTTTGCCATGTTGGTACGCACGACAGCGCCTACCGCTGGGCAGAACGTCGCCGCATCGAGGCGCATCCGGTGACCGGGGTTGTCCAAATCGTCGAGATCCGCGAGCGAGTTCAGGAAATCGTCGTTCCGAGGTATGTTGACGTCGAAACGGCAAAGCCCGTGAAACGCCCCTTCGCCAAGTACTCGCCAGCGGAGGTCTTGGCTTGGGGCGTACCCCAAGACTGGGTCGAGGAGGTGCGCCAAGTTGCCGAAGACGACATTCTCGACCTAGGGAATCACCTTCCGCACGAAGCGGTGGAACTCCTTGTGGATATTGCGTTCGGAAAGCAGCCTGCTCCCGCTCACCCCCCCGTGAAGCCTGACGATCCCTTCGAGCATCCGGACGCTCAGCGCAGGTTCCGGCTGATTGCTACGTCCGAGGCCCTTCAGGAGGCTCTCGAGGCCACTTGGGATCAGTGGGTGATCTACCTGCATCCCGACCAGCGTTCGCTCGTTACCAAGGACTTCAACGGTCCAGCCCGCGTCTCCGGTTCCGCAGGAACTGGAAAGACCATCGTGGCCCTGCACCGGGCGGTTCACTTAGCTCGCTCAAACCCAGGAGCCCGCGTCCTACTTACGACGTTCTCTGATGCATTAGCGGGGTCCCTGAAAGACAAGCTTCAGCGGTTGGCAGCCGGAGAACCAAAGCTACTTGAACGCCTCGAGGTGCTCTCGGTCAAAGCCGTAGGTCGGCGCCTTTGGCGCGCCAACGGTGAACAGGATCACCTGGTGACCCAAGAGGAACTGGAACAAGAACTCGGGAAAGCTGCCAAGGTGGTTCCCGGCCACAAGTTCACGTTGCCTTTCCTTCGAAGTGAGTGGGAGGAAGTGGTCGAAGGCTGGAATCTAGCCACTTGGGAAGGCTATCGCGAAGTCCCCCGGCTGGGCCGAAAGGTCCGGCTACCGGAGGCTCTTCGCAAGACCCTCTGGTCGATCTTCAGCCTCGTTCTTGAGTCCCTCGAGTCCCGAGGTCTGACGACCGAAGGCGGGTTGTTCAACAAACTGGAGCCGAAACTGTTGGGTCGCACCGAACCGCCCTTCGACTTCGTGGTCGTTGACGAGGCCCAGGACCTGAGCCGTCCCCAGCTGAGGTTCTTCGCCGCCTTCGGGGCCGAAGCCACGAACCGTCTGTTCTTTGCCGGCGACCTCGCGCAGCGGATTTTCCGCTCGCCGTTCTCCTGGAAGGCTGCGGGCATTGACCTTCGTGGCCGTTCACGAACGCTTCGGGTAAACTACAGGACCTCCCAGCAGATCCGAAAGCACGCGGACCGGCTGTTAGCCACCGACGTTTCAGATGTCGACGGTCTTGCCGAGAAGCGCAATACGACCATTTCGGTCTTTAACGGGCCAGAGCCCAAAGTGCTCACGCTATCGTCGCCCGAGGAGGAGACGCTCGCTGTTGTCGGTTGGCTCAAGGAACTCCTCGCTCAAGGCATCAAGCCCTACGAAATTGCTCTTGTTGTGCGCTCCCCAGAGCAGTTCCCTCGAGCCCATGCCGCCTCCCTACAGGCACAACTACCGTTTGTCGTCTTGGACGAAACCTCCAAACCTAAGGTCGGCTCAATCTGCTTGGCGACAATGCACTTCGTGAAGGGGCTCGAGTTCAGGGCCGTGGCAATCCTCGCTTGCGATTTTGAGGTGCTTCCTTCGCCCGAGCGCCTTGAGGCCGTCGCCGACGAAAGTGAACTGGAAGAGGTCTTCAATACCGAACGAAATCTACTTTACGTTGCTTGCACTCGAGCACGGGACTACTTGCTTTTGACCGCCGCCGGCGAGCCGTCGGAGTTCTTGGCGGACCTCCAGCCGGCGCCCCAATGAGCTTTTTGCCGACCCCAACGAAGCTGGTTCGCGGGCACTTTGTCAGCGAAGGAAAGACCCGGTTTAAGGCGACCGTGCGCGTCAACGGCAGGGAGCGGCCTTGCTATGTTCCCTTTTCGTCGAAGCTCAGCAGTCATGTTGAACTAGGCGCGAATCCCGTTCGGCTTTCGCGGCGTCTGACGAGTGAGGGTGAAGTACTGGATCTTGCTTGGCTGAAACTTGGAAGCAAATGGAGCTTCGTCGACCTCAGGCAGGTTAACGCTTTGGTTGCAGATTGTTTGTTCGGGCACCTTAGTGTTGAGGCGCGGCCCGGAGCGGAAGTAAAGGTCGGGGACGTCTATCGTGCTGACTTCGCCGACCCAGCGACCCGAGAACTCTGGGAAGTTAAGGCGCTTTTGAGCGCTACTTCGAGGGTCTCTTTTCCGGCGATGGCTCTAGAGCGAGCCGGGCGTCAGCTGGCAACTCTGGTGGAGCTCCAAGCTCAAGGGTGGAAAGTAAATCTCATCCTGGTCTGTCTCAACCCTGGTCTTCGCAGCTATCAGCTGAATCCCAAATACCAGGAGTTCTCCGCGCACTTTGAGCAGCTACTACGCGGCGGAACTACAGTGACGGGCCTGGCTGTCCATCGCCGTATAGGGTCTGACTTGCCGAGGCTCAAGTGGGCGAAATTGGACAGAGTATGAAGGGCGAATATCCGTCGACTACGAGAGGTCAAAGGCAACTCAGGTTCGGGGGTATTGCGTGATCAGCAAAGTAACCATTGAGAACTTCAAGTCAATCAAGGACCGGGCCGAGCTGAATCTAGGGCGTCTCACAGTCTTTGCTGGGACGAACAGCAGCGGGAAGAGTTCGGTTTTCCAGGCTATTCTGCTGTTGGCTCAGTCGGTCCAGAAGGGGACCAACGAGACTCCGGTCGTCTTGAACGGTCACCGGGTTCGGCTGGGTGAGTTTGACGACATTCGGTCAAGGTACAGCCAAGAAATAACCGATCCGGAAAAGCTTAAGGAAAGGCGAGCGGTCTTTGAAGAATACGAAATTGACGACGAAGGCCATACCCCCATGGGAACGGTCGAGGCGGATTTGCTTACACTTGGTCTCCAGTTCCGAGTTAATGGATTGCAGTATGATCCCAAGGGTGAGCTAGCTGATCCGCTTGACTCGGAACTGTTGATCGATTTTCAAGTTCAATTTCAAGGAGACCGAACCTATACCACGGCATTGAACAGACGGGTTGCGGGTGAAGTCTACGTAGTTGATACTCGACTTAGCGTACAAGGTCTTGGTTCGACATCGTTTACCGAGGTTGGCCGCTCACCCTTGGACAGTGGCCAGGCTGAACTCACAACTTCCTCGGATGCCACAGGCTATATTAGTGCCTCAGCGTTGGATGAACTACTCTCAGCCGAAGGCGAACGTGACTCAAAGTTCACCGTCGAGTCTGTGGGCTTCGATGGACTGATGGTCCGAAACATCCAGCTATTCTTCCACTTTGAGCCAGAGGCCCTAAGAATTCATTCTCGGCTATCCAGGAAAGGAGGAATCCCCCTGCGTATCCGCGGGCCGAGAACAAACCTCGACGATGTGAATAACCTAAGGATTGATATTCAGCTACTCGCAGAAGTTTGGAAAGATCCAAGTACCGCCCAAGAACTGCTCGTCGAAGCTGGTTTGGCGGACCGGGACTTCGTATCCTTTGCCGAGCTTAACCAGATTCTCCGTGAACTTCCTGACAGCCTTTGGCCACAGGTGTCGGATTCGCTACGTCCGCCCGAGATTGTTCAAGAGCTACTGGCACAGAATCTTGAAAGGTCGAACCAAGCGCAATCGAGGACGAGACCTACTCAGGATTTCGGGCTACCAGCGTCCCTGAAACTTGCGAATGATTTGATTCTTAGGGAAACCAGCGCGCAAATAAAGCATCTCGGGCCACTTCGTGACAGTCCAAAGGCCGTCTATCAGCGGGACTTTCGCGAAAGTGACTCCGAGCTCGGGCAAAGCGGCGAGAACCTTGCAGCAGTCTTTGAGCACTACCATGACATGAACATAGCCTACATTTCCCCAAGCATGATGGGACGAGCTTTTGACTGGGCAATGTCGAAGAGCGGAACTCTCAATGAAGCCTTGGTGGAGTGGCTCGCCTATTTGGGCATCGGGGACCATTTGGATGTGAAAAACTTGGGACGGAGCGGGTACGAGTTGCGAATGGGCGTCCATGACCTCACCCAGGTGGGTACCGGTGTTAGTCAGGTACTCCCGATCCTCGTTCTCGGCTTACTGGCCGAGCCCGACTCGACGCTGCTCATTGAACAGCCCGAACTTCACCTCCACCCGAAGGTACAGTCGCTACTCGGAGACTTCTTCCTATCGCTAGCCTTCCTCGGGAAGCAGTGCCTGATTGAGACTCACAGCGAGCACATTTTGGATCGTCTTCGCTACCGTGTTGCCTTGGAGCATGGAACCGAGAATCCCGTCCTTGGGCACCTCAAGTTTTACTTCTCCAACAAGAAGGACGGACTTTCGACCTTTCGGGAAGTCGAAGTGAATGAGTACGGGGCGATCGAAGACTGGCCCGAGGGTTTCTTTGATGACTCCCTCAAGGTTTCGGAGCTCATCATGCGAGCGGCGATCCGAAAGCGAAAGCGAGCTCAGGAAGGTCCGGAAGCGTGACGATCGAGGTCCTGATCGACAGTCTCTATCTCAAGGTCACTAGGGAAGAGCAAGCGACCGATCAATTGAAAAATTTCGTTCAGAAGGTTCTGGATCTCTTGGAATTGACCGAGAATCCCGACTACTGTGTCTACCGGAGCAATTCGATGGAAACGCTTCTGTGGGAACTCGGTGTGTTTCCTGACCTCGAGAGCCTTCGGCAACTTGTCGACAGGTCCGGCTGTCGCGAGTACTCCCTTGCAGAGCTCTCTCGGCTCGTAGAACTTACCTTGCGCAAGACCAAGTCGCTGGATTCTGCCTTTGGCATGGGGTATGTGCTGGCCGAAAATTTCAAATGGCGTGAAGGTGGACCTGAGAGCCTCATGGAGCACCATGTCCGCGAGGACCTGGAACAGTTTCTCGATCAGGTTGCGGTCCTCGACCTCGCCAACGCCACCTCAGGGTTTGAACACATTCTCGTATGTGATGGTGTGACGCGTGGTAGGAACGGTTTTGTGACCAGTTTGCTGGAGATCGATCCGCCGGCCCGGCCCCCGTGGGACAAACTCAAGCTTCCGCGAACGACAAGCAAAACTTCAATCCTAGGTTTTCGCTCGGTGGAGGAACTTTACTCGTCGTTCGACCCTGCAGTGCTCTTTGCTTCCGCGACGACTGCGGAACAGTTCGAGCGGGCAATCGGCATTGCATTGTCCCGCGCCTCAGTTCAGGATGGGCCCTACGAAACGAAAGATTCTGCCGCGTCACCAAGGCTCAGCACGGAGTTTGTGCCTTCGGTTTTGCGATGGCGTAGCGGGGCCCACAAAGACCTCAGCAATGCACTGCTCGACGTTATCCTTGACGCAGTCCTTGGGCGAAAGTTGCCCCAGGTCCACGCACTCCGAACAAGCAAGGGAGGCGATTCAGCCGGCAGAACTCGTGGTAGCGACAAAGCAATGCGACGCGACGTTGATGCCGGGATGCGGCTCCACTATTGGGAACTTCCCGGCCGTCGCGTTGAGTTGGCGAAGATTGTCAGCCACGATGACTTCACAATTCCAAGTTAGGTCTGAATGGCAAACATGAAGCGCACGACTGCCAAGGACTGGAACCTCCACAACTTGCCCGCTATCTGCAGTGATTTGACGTTCGACCGAAGCTTCGGGACCGCGGACCGAAAGAAGCTCGTTTTCGGACACTTGCCCGAGGTGATGGAGGACAAGTGGTTCATCTACTACGACCAAGGTGTGCTCAACTTTCACCGCAGTTGGACAGGGTTTTGTGTCTACAGGGCCCTCTGTGATGATGACGGTTCCAGCCTATTATTCAAGCGTGTACTGATCAATCGAGATCCAACCCAGTACACTGAGACCGATGACACTTATGACCTCAGGGTTCTGAACTTTCTGGTCGATGCGGTTCTCTTGGAAAGGCCGGTCGCGTTTCCGTACAAGTCGGAGGGCGAGGATGGGGCGTTGCAGGCGTGGTCACTGGTCGGCAAAGCTATGTTCTCGGCACCGCCCAGGTCGACCGAACTTGTACGAATTGTTCCGCTGGCCCGATACCTAGGAACACCCACTTCCCGACATCGCCCCTATGCTTTCTACGCAGACCTGAACTCGCTGCGAGGCAAATCCGTGGCTGAAGCCTACGCGACTGTTCGGGGGCTGAAGTGGCCAGAGTTGACTCCACTCCGAAAGTGGCACACGCCCTTCCGGAATCTTGGTCCAGCGTGGAATGATCCCGATGATGCCCCACTGACACCCCCCGCCGTTCTTGGTTCTTCGGATGAACCTGCCGCGCTATCCGTGGAGTATCGTGAAGCCATGGAGTACGTTGTACTTCGGGTCGAGGAAGTTGACGCCCTTACATCATTCGACGCGTTTCCAGCCACCTGGACGGCGTTGTCTTACCTTCTGTCCGACAAGGAAAGAATGTCCGTAGGGGGTCTGAATAGTCTTGCCTTTCACCTTCACGAGCAGTTTGCCCGTTTGCATCAGACCTCGGGCCTTGGACTTTTAGCTGAGCGGGAGACCAAGAGTAGTCTCGGTCTCGACGGACTTCAGTCAACCAGAACTCAGGGCGAGGAACTCGACGCATACCACTATCTTTCGGTCGACTCCCTGTCAACGAATGATTTCGTTGACCTGTTTGGCCTGTCCTGCCGCTGTTGGTACGGCTGCGGAGTTCTGGGAGAGCTGGAGGACCCTATTTGTCGGTTCTACCTTTTGAGGAACGAGATCAGTGGCAGGATTAGGAGCGAAGTGCTTGCTGGTTCGGACTTCCTCACCTGATGCTGAGACGCCAGCAAGGGGGCAATCGACGAGATGGGGGGCAGTCTTTGAGGAGTTTCCCAGTATTCCTAAGTGGATGCACCATCGGCGCACTGCCTTGTGTTATCATTTCCCTTGTAGGAATCACTCCTGCAAGCTAGAATGTATTTCCGTCGGCTCCACCTAGATTATTCCCTGATGTCTCGTCAGGGGTGATCCATGCGGACGAGATGATCGAAGTCGCCGTACGAGGGTTGCGCACCATCCCCGGACGTGACGGTCGAGCCCATCCCGCCCGTTGACGGCGAGCAACCCTCGTAGGGCGCTCCGATAGGCCAAAGGTTTCAGTGGGTGGAGCCGACTTTTTTGAGGAGTTTGGTGTGGAAGTCAGCCAGCAAAGCCTCTCCCGGGTACTTCAAGACTTCATGGATGCCGTCCGTGCCGGAATCCAGCAGTTGGACTGGGCCCAAGGTCTGGGGCACGAGGCCCTGCTTTTGGTGCTGGCACAGGCGTCCTCGGCGGCCCGGGAGCGTTTGGCGGCGTTGTTGGCGGCGGCAGGTGAGCGCTCCCCAGCGGCTTTCGGCCAGGCGTTGCTGGGGTCTTCCAGGCAGCAACTCGCCCAGTGGCACTACCTCTTCCGTGTCTTCGCTCAGAAACCAGAGGCGGCGCTAACCGCGGTGACCAACCCGCTTCTCCACTACCTGGACGAACGGATTCCGTCGCGGAAGTCCCTAGCCGGCCTGTTGGACCCCAGGGTGGGCTCGGCGCGACGCTGGGCCAAGCAGCTGCTTGGTGCCGAGTGGTATGCGAGTCCCGAGGTCTACCTCAATATTGAACCCATCTCAGCGCAAGCTGCGCTGGAGCTTTTCCGCCTTTGCGTGTTTGAGAGCAAGAGCACGTCGTTCGAGCGTGCTCGGGAGGCGGTGCCGGCCGTGGCGGAGCGATGCCGCCGGTTAGGGATCCCCGGACTGACGGCCCGTCAGTTCGGGGCCCTGCCCCAGAGCTACCGGAACGCGGTTGGCGAGGCCACGGAGCGCAAGGTTCTACTCAGTCCCCGCTTCGCCGCCAGGGTTGAACGGTCGCCATTAAGCTATCCTTTCACCGGGGAATACCGGGGGTTGGTCGAGGCCTACGAGGCCTTCCAGAGGGATTGGAAGGACACGGAGGCGGCCAGACAGACGCTGCAGCGGATCCTCGAGTGGGCTGTTCCGGGCAAGGAACCCTCGGACTTCGTCGACAACCTCCGGGCCTTGCTGAACCAACACTTCGGCGGGTTTGCCGCCGTTACCATTTTTGCGCAGGCGCTCGAACCTGTGGACTACGGTCGCCTCCTGTCCCTTCTGGACGATAACGAGCTGGCAACCTTGCTTGCGGGGCTAACCTGGGAACGCGACCGGGCTGTCCTGGAGCAATCCCGTCGCGTCGATGGGCTCTACTTCCGGCTGCTCGGCCTGGCTCCCGACAGCCTGCGCGAGGCCGTCGTACGGACTCAGCTGGGCCTTGCCGTCAAGGATGACAAGCTCGTGGAACTGGTGATGGCGCAGCCGCCAAAACGCTGGGAGCCGTTTCTCCCGGCCGATTTGCTGCCCTACCTGCCACGGCAGAGTTACAGCGGCAAGATCCGCTGGACGACCTCGTTGGAAGAAGCGATCCTGAAATACAAGGGCCCCTTGGCGGATCTGCTGCCCGACACCGCCGAAGTGTTCACTGACTTGTCCAGCGCCGTGGACAATTGGCTGGGTAGCAACGAGTCACCCCGCCGCCTGTCGCGTAACTGGTTGTTCCAGAATCGGCCCGGCTACCTGACTTCGCTCAACGACAAGGCCATCCTAGCCCTGCTTCGGAAGCAGTTGGATGCTCAATCCACGTGGAACCAGACGGAATGGTTCTGGAACCTGCTTTCCGCCGATCGGGCTCCGGACAGCAGCCGACTCCTGGCGGCCTGCACCCAGCTTCCACGCGCAGTCAGACGGCTGGCCGCCGAACCAAACCGCGCCCAGTTGCTACTGGCCGGCCACCTAGGAAGGAATCCGTCCTGCCGTCAGGACGTTCTGTCTCTGCTGGAGGTGTGGCTTCGGTGGCAGCCGACGGTGGCTCTGGATCCCGCGCTGCTCAGGGTGCTCGGAGTCGTGCCTTACGCCCCCGGCAACCTCCGCCTTGGCACCACCCTGAGCCTGATTGGCCCGCTGAAGGAACTGGCCGCCGGGCAGACTCCGCTGGCCCAACTTCCCCGGGCCGAGAGTGTGTTTCATTCGCTTCTCCGGCTCACAGGCTGGGCCGACGGGGAGAAGCCGACGACGATTGAGCCAGCCTCAACCGCTGTGGCCCTTTTGCCGGTGCTGGCAAACCTGACCGGCTTGGGCCTTGCCCGACAGACCTCGCTGGAAGTGGCCCTGCACGTCGGCCTTGCGTGGTGGCCGATCCTTGAGGGACACCTGCTGTCGACACTGGAAGCCACGCAGCCCGGAACCGCGCTGACAGCGTCCTACCGCATCTACACCATCGCCAAGAAGAACGGCAAACGGCGCATCATCCAGGCGCCAAACCGTCCTCTCAAGACCCTCCAGCGGGCGTTGCTCGACCGGGGCTTCGCCCAGCTGTTGCCGCACGATTGCGCCACCGGGTTCCGCCCCGGCTACTCCACCCTCGACAACGCAAGGCCTCACGAGCGCAAGCGAATCGTGGCCAAGGTCGATGTAGAGTCCTTCTTCCCGTCCACCCGGTATGCCTCGGTGTTGCGGGTGTGCGGCCAACTGTGGGGTGCCACTCTCTCCCCGCGGGCGGTCCACCTGGTGGCCGAGCTCTGCACGGTCGACGGGGGTCTGCCCACGGGCGCTCCCACCAGCCCGGCCATCGCCAATCTGGTGCTCAAACCCGCCGATGCTGCCCTGGCCACCGTGTGCCAACGCAAGGGGGTCACCTACACCCGCTTTGCCGACGATCTGACGTTCTCCTCCGATTCAGAGGCGGCAGTCCGCGTGTTGCCCTTTGTTTCGGAAGTCCTGCGGACGCACGGGTACCGGTTGGCGCACCAGAAGACAGGGGTCTTCCGGCGCGGACGCCGCCAGACCGTCACGGGGTTGGTCGTGAACGAGAAGGCGACCCTGAGCCGGCCCGAGCGGCGGTTGCTGAGGGCCATGGTGGAACACCGCGTTCATGGAAAGGCCGTGACCCGGGATGGACTGGAGCAGAGCGACGCGGTCTTGAGGGGACACCTGTCGTATTTGGCCCTCTCCCGGCCCGACGAGGCCCGCGGGCTGTTGGCGCAGCTGGGCCCCCATGGCACCGCCAATGCCTGAGACCCGCCTCCACTGGGGGACCGGCGCCGACCTGAGCACTCTGGGCGACCACGAGGCCGACTTGGTGTTCACCAGCCCCCCGTATTACCCTGCCGACCTGGCCGACGACCTGCTCCAACCCCGGCGGCTGCAGGCCGACTTCGCGCGGGTGCAAGCCCGTGCCCTCGCGTACGCTCACACCTTCTCGGGCGTCTACCGTGAGGTGGCGAGGGTGCTCAAAGCTCAGCGGGCCCTCATCCTGCAGATCCGCGACCTGCGCTACGGCGGGTTTCTCATCCCCTTGGCCGAAACCCACCGTCAACTGTTGGCCGCCCAGGGCCTGCGGCTGGTCACTCGGCTCGGCTGGTGTCAGCCTTACGGCAACTTCCAGCGGCGGCCCACCTTTCTGCGGGCACCTCGGGTGGGCGGTTTCGTCGCCGACGACCCTGAGGAGTTCCTGGTGTTCGCGGGCGAAAAAGGCCTTCCTGCCCGGGACCTGCCCGTCGATCTGGAACTGCCCGGTCCCGAGCTCGTGCGGCCGCTGTGGACGTTCTCGTCGCCGCACCGCGCCGAGGACCACCCATGGGCCATGCCACGCGAGGCCGCCCGGCGTCTGGTGGCGTTGTTCAGTGCCCCCGGCGACCTGGTGGTCGACCCCATGATGGGCTACGGGACGGTGCTCGAAGAGGCGCAAAAACTGGGGCGCGCCGTCGCGGGGTGGGAGCTCGACGAGGCTAGCTTCCGGGCCGCAACAGGGAGGCTTGTCCGGTGAGGTTCCGCGCCGAACTCCAGTCTTATCTGGTGCCGACGCTGATTGAGGCCTCGGTGGACCCAGACCACCCGGCCCAAGCTCAGGCCCGAAAGTGGGTGGAACGCTGGGCCGGTTCCAAGCTTCCAGCGAAGAGCGCGCTGGTCGCCCTGAGGCAGCGACTCCAGCAGGAGGCGGGAACTCTGGTGGAACCGTTTTCCCTGACACCGGCGCAGATCGAGGTTGCCTTGGTGCTGGCCCGGGCCTTCTTCCGGCACAGCGGTCCCGGCGAACGCTTCCGCGTCGTGTCGAACTCGTCCGCCTCGCTCAGTGGCGGGCTGGAGTTCAGTGCTGACGGTGGCTTCCAATACCGCGAGCGGTTGGTCTACGGGCTTCAGACCAACAAGGGCGAGTCCCCATACTTCTACGCACCCGCCTACCGCCCCGCCGCCTTGGGCGCCTGTGACCTGACCCGCCCGACCACGAACGCTTGGCTGTCGTTTTCGGACCGGGGCATGGAGCTCCGGATTGCGGGAGCAGGCCGCCTGTTGACGCGTTCATCCCAGTCTGTCATTCGTCTAGGGCCGGACCGCGACGTCAGAAAGTACGGCCTGGAACTGCACACCCAGGAGCGTAACCTTGTGCTGACGGCGACGACGGCTGAGGCTCTGATCCGGCTCGAGGCTGCTTGCGCCGAGGGCTTGCTGGTGTCCCTGCCCGACAACACGTCTGCCGTCGTCCTTCGGCCCTTGGAGAGTGACGAGCCCGCGGTGCTCGACTCGCTGATTTTCCCTTCTCCAGTACCAGACAGGTGGCTCGAGTTTCCGTGGGCCCGTTGCCGCGTTCCCGAACTCGACGAGTCCTGGCTCCCACATGAGCCCCGCCTGTTCCAAGCCCTCACCTAAGGAGTTCCCTTTGAAACCAACCCGCATCCGACACGTGTTGACCGAACTGCTCACCGATCGTTGGCCGGTGTTCCTGTGGGGCCCCCCGGGCGTCGGCAAGAGCTCAGTGGTCCGGTCCGTGGCTGCCGAAAAGGGTCTCGAGCTGATCGACATCCGGGCCTCGCTGCTTGACCCCACCGACCTACGTGGCCTGCCCACGGTTGCGGGGGGCCGGGCCGTCTGGGTTCCCCCGTCCTTTCTTCCCTCGGACCCGGTTTCGTTGGGCGTGCTGTTCTTCGATGAACTGAACGCGGCACCGCCCTTGGTCCAAGCCAGCCTGTACCAGCTGACGCTGGACCGTCGGGTAGGAGAGTACCGCCTGCCGGACGGCTGGAGGATTGTCGCGGCGGGCAACCGGGCCGAGGACTCGTCCATCGTCTTCCGCATGCCCTCCGCCCTGGCCAACCGCTTCATCCACCTCGACTTCGAGGCCGACTGGGAAGACTGGCGCAAGTGGGCCCTCGAGGCTAAGCTCCACCCCCTTGTCCTCAGCTTCCTGGCGCTCCGACCCTCCCTGCTGCTGGACCTCAAAGGGGCCGTCAAGGCGTTTCCAACACCGCGCTCGTGGGAAATGCTGTCCGACGTGCTCAAGCGCTTCGGCCCCGAGGGCCTCGTCGATGTCGCCAAGGGGGTGGTCGGCGAGGGGCCCGCCCTGGAGTTCGACGGGTTCGTGAAGCGGACCCTGAGCGAGGAGAAGATCCTCCGGTTGCTCGCCAATCCCGGCGAAGCTGCCTTGCCCACCGACCTCGGCGAACTTTACACCTTGGTCACGTACCTGTCCTCGTGGGCTCATCGGGAAGGCATGCCCAAGGCGGCCGGTACGCTTCTGGGGCGGCTGAACCCCGAACTGGCGGTCCTCCTGGCCCGCGACATGCTTCAGGCCAGTCCAGCCTTCGCCCGTCAGCCCGGGTACCGGGCCTTTGTGGCCGAGCACCGGAACCTGCTGCTGTGAGCGAGCTCGCCCCCGAGGTACAGCGGGCCCGTTTTCGCCTCATGCTGGACCACCCTTTCCTGGCCTCGGCCGTCGCAAGGTTGCCGCTTCGAGAGGCCGACTCGACCGACGTGCCCACCATGGCCACTGATGGCTACCGCATCCTCTACTCGCTGGAGTTTGCCCGCAGCCTGACGCCTGACGAGTGCGTTGGCGTACTGGCCCACGAAGTGCTCCACTGTGTGTTCGGGCACTTGGAACGCCGCCAGAGCCGGGACCCCGTTCTTTGGAACGTAGCCATTGACTACGCCACCAATGAGTGCCTAGTGGCCTGTGGCTTCACGCTTCCCTCAAGCCGCCTGTGGGACGCGAAGTATGCCAATTTGACGGCCGAAGAGATCTACGAGCTGTTGTACCAGACCGTACCTCCCAAACGGCTGAAGGGCTTCGATCTTCACCTCAGTCCCGACCTGGGCATCGCGCGGGCCTATCGTGACGTGTCCGACCCTAGCCCCGGCGAGTTGGGCGACCTGCGGCAGCAACTGGCCCGTGAGGTGATATCGAAACTGCCCGGGCGGTTACCTGCCCTGTGGAAGCAAGAACTCGAGCGACTTGAGTCGCGGCGTGTACCATGGCAGGAACTGCTGGCCCGCTTCTTCACGGCCACCCTACAAAGTGACTTCCGCCTGTTCCCCCCGAACAAGCGTCACCTTTGGCAGGGGCTTTACCTTCCGTCGGTCGGCGGTCTGGGGCCCCGGCAGGTGGTCGTCGCCATCGATACCTCAGGTTCCATGCGGACCTCAGACCTGCAACTCATCCTTGCCGAAGTCGACGCCTTCCGTGCCGTCGCCGCATGCGAACTGAGGCTGATTCAGGCCGATGCGGCCATTGCCTCCGACCGCCACTTTGACCCCTGGGACCTGGCCCATCCCGACCCGGGCCCGTCCACCGTGGTCGGCCGCGGTGGAACTAGTTTTCGGCCCGTTTTCGAGGCCATCGAGCAACAGGCTGGTCAAAGCGGCTACCTGCCAGACTGCCTGGTGTACTTCACTGACGGTTACGGTGAGTTCCCCGTCAAAGCGCCCGCTTACCCCGTGCTGTGGGTGGCCGTGGAGTCGAGCAAGGCGACGTTCCCTTTTGGAGAGGTGTTGAGATTCTAGGGGGGATAGGTAGGTATACAGCACGTGTAGTAGCCAAATCCTTTTCGCCGCAAACCCCACACAGCAATCCCCTTTAACTTTGGGATTGACAGACGACATAGTTCGCACCGACACTTAACAATCTCGGCGTCGCTGGGGTTTTCGGAACCGATTCAGTTCAAGCGGGTGTCAGTTCTTCCGACGTCAGTGGCAAAATCGCTCCGGTCGGGACGAAAGCCATCCCTCGCACCACAATCGAAGTTCCTATTAGATACTGAAACACGAGGAGAATGACCATGGAAAGTCTGGATTCTATGATCTCAAATGCCGGGATAGCCGGGGTTGCCGCGGGCTTATTGGTGCTCCATATCGGACTTGCCGTCTTTGCTTCCTATTTGATCACGCTGCAAAATGGAGTGAACGCTCTTCCTGCGCACAAGAGACCTTTCGTCGGCAACTTGGTTTGGCTGGCGATCGTTCCTCTGTTTTCCCTGTGGTACCTCTTGGGGATTATTCTGATCTCTCACGCCCTCAGGGACGAGATCAAGGATCACAACCTGGAAGGAGACGGCGGATTTCTCATCGCGATTCTCATCGTCATCGTGGACTCCCTCTGGGTTCTTCTTGGAATTGGCTACCTAGCAACTCAGGCCCTGTTTTTCGCTATCTCGGGAGGCTTGCTCTTCGTCGCCGGAGTTGTCTTGTGGGCCCTCCATTGGTCACAGGTACACACCGCAATAGCCGAGCTGCGGCCACGTTCCAAGGCTCACGCTTAGCCATCGAGCTCACTGCGACACGAACAAAGTGAGGTTCCTATCTCGCGCAAGGTGATCATCTATGGTGGATCTGGTGGCATAGGCTTCGCTACGGGCAAAATTCTTGCCTCACGCGGTTATGACCTCCATCTAGTGGGGCGCAGTGAAGACAAGTTAGCGGCCAGCGCCGCCGAACTCGGAGCGAGCTTCACCGTGGGCGATGTTACAGATAGCGATCTCTTTGCCCGCGTAGAAAAAGACGCCGGTGAAGCCGTAGATGGCCTTGTCTATGCGGTTGGTACCATCAATTTGCGCAGTTTTCAGCGCCTCACCGACGTTGATTTCTTGAATGATTTCCGGGTCAACGCGGTGGGCGCTGCGCTTGCCGTTCAGGCATGTCTGGCCGCGTTGAAGCGGAGCTCTGGGGTCGCGTCGGTGGTGCTGTTCTCGAGTGTCGCGGCGGTGCAGGGTTTTTCCTTGCATGCCTCCATGGGTATGGCCAAGGGCGCCGTCAGTGGACTCACCTTGTCGCTGGCGGCAGAACTGGCTCCAAAAGTACGCGTCAATGCCATAGCTCCTTCCCTCACGCGCACCCCGCTGGCCCAGAGCCTGCTTTCCAGTGAACAAATGGCTGGGGCCATAGCCGGCTTGCACGCCCTGCAAAGGCTAGGCACTGCCGAGGACATTGCGTCGTTGACCGCCTTTCTGTTGTCAGAAGAGGCAGACTGGATCACGGGGCAAATCCTTAGCGTCGATGGGGGACGTTCTACGCTTCGCACGAAGAATTAAGAGCCTAGGAAGGCTTCGTGCTTGCGTGGCATAACCTTACACCAGCCAATTGTAGTGATAAAAGCGCTCCAAACACCACCAGGTGCCGCAGGCCGCAATGCCATACCCCGACCATCGGACGAGCAGGTTTCTTTTGCGCTCAGGTTGTTTTGCCAGCCAGAACAACAGCGGCAGGGCCGTCAGGATGACCAGAATCTGCACCGTCTCCAGCCCCAAATTGAAGCCCAAAAGTGCGGTCAACAACGTACCCGGAGCTACCCCGAGTTCCTCGAGGGCACTGGCGAAACCCATACCGTGAACCAAACCAAAACCCAAGGCCCATTCAAACCGGTGATCGAAGCGCGGCCTCAGTTTGTCGTGGTTTTTCGCAGCGTCGAGAGCGACAAAGACGATAGAGGCAGCAATGAGGGGCTCGAGCCACCAGCGTTCGACGTAGATCAAACCATTGGCCACCAGGCCCAGCGTCAGGCTATGAGACAAGGTGAACCCCAAAGTTACTTTTGCCAGGCGGCCCAAACGGCCGCCGGGCAAAAGAAGGCTGGCGAGAAACGCCAAGTGGTCAAAGCCACCTACCAGGTGTTCCATCCCCCAGAAGTAGAAATTGGTTCCCACTTCCAGGACTGGCGGCATCACAGGGTGTGCCGCCAGAGGCCAGCCCAGAGGGGTCAAGACCAACACCACTAAGAGGGGGCGTAAGGTGATCAGAGCCTTATCTCTTGCCAACCCAAACCGTTCGCTGGTTCATCGCGTGCGCAGGCCCATTGCGTTTGGGTTCCCAGAAATCGGGAATCGCGTTGATTTTACCTTTCCAGGCCCCTTTAATGAGCACAAAGTTGGTGTAAGGAGTTCCCCGCGAGGAAACAGAGGCAACCGTATGAGCATGGTAATGGTAACCGTACACGCCGTGGCTATGACCTCCAAAGGAATCGAGGGGAACGCCAATGCCCTCCTGATTGGGGAAAGCCGCCTCATAGGTGCCGTAGAGCGCCAGACCATCGAGTCCGAAGCCAATGAGGGGGGGATGAGGTTGCCCCGGATAGTCGGCCATGTTGTACAGGTTAAAATCGTTGGCCACGGCCGTATGGCCGTCTGAGTGCCAGTGCAAGCCCATACCCTGGCCCACGTGGATTCCACTTGAAGTGATTTCCCCGTTCTCTTGGCACGACACAAGCATGTTACTAAAGAGCGGATAAATGCTTACACCGTCGAGGCCTACGCCAAGCCCAGAAACCGAGGAGATGTTGTACGCATCGGCTGGCCCTGTGTACTTTTCATCGCTTCGGATAGAGGCGACCATGGTGTTTTCGGCCAAAGAAGACACCAGCCCGTAGTCTTTCATGGGAATCTTGAACTCGTAAAGGTTCAAAGTTGCATTGCGGGTGTTGTTCTGTTGCCCATAGCTGGCGCCGCCACTTCCTCCCGGCGGACGGGTCACGTCCATGAGGCGCACCGGCTTGTCGGTAATCGAATAGGCTGGAATCACCATGAAAGGGTGGTGGATTCCTTTGCTGTCTGCTGCATTGGTAAAAAAGACGTAAGGGGAAGTGTTCATTCCCAGAGTGCCGTTGGCGATATCGTCGGACTGCAGGGTATACCTCAGGAAACCGTCGCGAGCCGCCATGTAGAACTCGGGCGAATAGCGGAGTTTGCTCCCTTCGGCAGCCATGGTTTTGACAATGGTATTGAGCATTTCCTGAGCAGCGGCACGGGTTTTGGGATTGAGACCCACGGCAGACAATTGGGGCAGATACACGGGATTCAAGTCTTGGAGAACCTTGCTGCGGTCACTTTCGACGTCGGCTCTCGTGATTTTGACAAACTCCTTGATGGATACCGGCAGGTTTGCCTGATAAGGTATGTCATCGGCGTTGAAGTCCTTTGGCATCTCAACATTGAGGGGCGATTTCAACAGGCTCAGGGGCGTCGCTTTGGCAGCCGACTGGACGAGGGAGAAATCCTTGCCGTCAAAGCGTACATACCATCCCTTGGCGGAAAAGGCCGGATCGGGAACATGGCTGTAGTCGGAAAGGTTGTAGAGTTTACGCGCTACGGCCTTGAGAAACTTGGTCGCTGGCTCATATTGAAAAGTCACGTAACCCCGGCCGGTGGGTTGGGGAGCGATCCCCCCGTTGTTGCGCCATAGGAGTTTGTATCCCGAGGTGGGGTCGGCGTCGAGCGAGTAAAGGGCATGAAGCTCCGATTCAAACCGAAACTCGGTTGCCTCAGAGGTCTCGGGAAGAGCCTCAACAATCTTCGAAAGGATATCTTGGTAGCTCTTCAGCTCCGTGGTGGTCGAGGTAGCTCCCCCGGCACCGATAGTCAGGTATTTTTGGTTGGGAGCGGCGAGCAGATACCGCGTGCGCACGGCCAGCGATGAGGCCTCGGCCAGGGGAGGTGGCGTATACCCATAACTCAGAATCTCGGCGAAAGTCGCCGGAAGCGAATAGACCGCCGCGGGGAGGATGGGTGCCGCCGCAGGACTGGGCGTCGTGTGGGCCACCATTTGGTCTTTCCATTCGGCTGTGTTATCAGGTTGGGGCTTCGAAGGCGCACCGCCGCCAGGACCACCGCCAGCGCCATCCCCTCCAGGGCCACCAACTTGGGCGTAAGCGAAAACACCACCAAGCAATACCAAGGAGAAAAAGCGGATCAAAACGTTCATCGAGGCACTCTCCGTTTGGGGTTTTACAAACCCTCAATAAAATCCAATCTCGCGAACGTCTATCTTAGCAGAGAACTCACGCTTGTACGCTACCACCGCCACGCTGGCCAGTTCGGCCAAATCCAGTGAGAAAAACGCGCCGAAATCTCCTTTGGTGAACCTGCTGAAGGGCACGCGGACCTCTTGCCATTCGCCAGTGACAGCTAAGGGGGCCATGTAAAACGACCAGGGAAAAAAGTTCTTGGAGGTTCGCAGGAACAGGTAGTAACCTTCGCTTTCAGCCCGCGCCAAAAGGCGCACTCCCTTGTAGTTGCGGGCGTCAAACGAACTTTTGCCGTCTTGAGCAAGACGAAGCTCGGCCTGGATGAAACCCCCATTGTTCTTCAAACTGACTTCTCCCGCAAGGGCGAGGTGGGGAATGCCACCCTCGGACTCGCGGGCCATCGTCATATCTGACAGCCCTCCCATCACCCTGTCGGTGTAGCCTTGCCAGGAGTTGCCCAGCTTTGACCTTGAAGAGGTAAAATCGTCGAGAAGAAATGATGACATAGGAGCCTCCGAGTTGGGAGAGAAGGTGACGCAAGTGGTGCCAAGGATGGCCACCGCCACCAGGCCGATCATCAGGGTTTTTGGGTAGGTCGACATATCCGAAAGTTAGCGGTTGTGTCGAGCAAAGTCCACCGTGGTTGTTCGTCTTCAGAAAGCGTATCATGGTAGTATGAAAGCGAATGTAGAGCTCGTGAGTGAGTCCGAGATTCAAAATACGTGGGTCGATCGCGAAGGTTCGCGGGTGTGGCGGGTGCTTGACTATTCGCTTTTCATGTACGGGTTGGTCCGGGGTGACATCTTTGTGTCCCACACCGAGGGAGTTCCCGTTTACTCCGGGCTCGGGGTTTGGGAACTCGGCGGCGCCCACCGCCTAGGGTTACCCGTTTTTGAACGCACGAACTTCCTTACCAGGCTCTCTGGCCTCGTGACGGCAAGCCGGGTCGAGTTCACCGTGGATCCTGTTGATCAGCAGAGGTTGCTCAATCTGGGCTTGGTGATTGGGGTTGTTCAAACGGCCTTGTACTTTTCGCGCAGGACGCCCTTTCATCAGCAACTCCAGGCTACCAAAACCCCGTCCGAAACCCCGTGACAAACGCCTTAGTTTGCTTCAAGCTTGATTGGTAGAAAGCAAAACGCCACTTGCCGAAGTGGCTTGTGCTGTCAAGGGAGCGCTGTGGTCAAAAAAAGCGATTTGGGCGAAAGAATCTCGCAATTGTCAGCCGCAGTGGTGGGCGATGTCTGCCTGGACGCCTATTACTTCCTCAGCGAGAACTTAGGCCCGATTTCCATCGAAACTGGAAAGGCGACCAGAGCGGTGGAAAGGCACACCTTTGATGGCGGGGGAGCAGCCAACGTTGCCCTGAATCTTAAGAGTCTTGGCGTTGGAACGGTCGATCTTTACGGGGTGGTCGGGGATGATGCGTTCGCCTTGGTGCTGGCCTCGGTTCTGGGTAAGGGCGGTGTTTCCAATTGCACGGTTACCCAGCGCGCCAATTGGGCCACGAACGTCTACAACAAGTTTTATTGTGGTGGCGTCGAGGAACCGCGGGTCGACCTAGGCAATTTCAACCTGCCGCACCCCGAGGCTATCAACGAGCTCCTAACCCGCTTCCAGAGCCGGTTGAGCGGTTATGATTTTGTCATTCTGAACCAACAGGTGATAGGTAGCTACCAGACTGAGGTTTTTCAGCACCAGATCAACGCCCTGATGGAGACGACGCGGGGTAGGACCCAATGGTACTGCGATTGCCGAGACCTCAACGAGGTGTATTTCTCAACCGTACATAAACTTAACCGAGAAGAGGGTTTGCGCATCTACCTGGCACATCATAAGGAGGGGTCCGGCACCTCCTTGTCGGATTCTCAGCTCGTGCGTTGGCTCAGCGCGCATTGGAACGACACCGTGGTGCTCACCAACGGCGAGGACGGAGCGCTGGTTGCCGAGGGAAAAGAGCACTTCGAGGTTCCAGGCGTGCACATCATTCACCAAGTAGACACCGTGGGGGCCGGCGATGCGTTTCTTGCCGCGTTTGCTTCGGCGCATCGCGTGGGAGTGGGCCCGCAGGTGGCTGCCAACCTAGGCAACGTGGCCGCCTCGGTCGCCGTACAGAAATTGTTCCAAACCGGGCACCCGACGTGGGAAGAAGTTCAAACGGGGCTAATCTCCACCGACTACCGCTACAACCCGGTTTTGGCGGCCAATCCGTTGCTTGCCACTTACCTGCCTGGTACCGACATCGAAGGAATCGCTAAAGTGTCTTCCCCAACTCCGAACATTGCGATTTTCGACCACGACGGTACGATTTCCACTCTTCGGATCGGCTGGGAAACCGTGATGGAGAGCATGATGATTGGGGCAGTTTTTGGCGAAGATTCTGCCTCGGCTACCAAGCACCTTTCCACGGTGCGAGCTGCTGTGACGGGGCTCATCGCCCGTACCACCGGCGTACAGACACTTTTGCAAATGCAAGCGTTGGTCAAACTCGTCGAGGATTTTGGCTTTGTCGGTGCCGATCAGATTCTTTCTGCACAAGAATATAAAGAGCAGTTCAACACCAAACTTCTCAAGCTCATCCACACTCGCACCGCCAGAGTCAAAGATGGTAGCCTCTCCGTAGGCGAAGTGACGATAAAAGGAGCCTTAGAGTTCCTTCAAAGGCTCGCCGACGGGGGAGTGACGCTCTACCTGGCCAGCGGAACCGATGAGCAGGACGTGGTGGCGGAAGCTACCTTGCTCGGTTATGCCCATCTTTTCCAAGGTCGTATTTATGGTTCTGTGGGCAACCTCGACAAGGACCCAAAACGGTTGGTCTTTGAGCAGATTTTTGGAGAGCTGTCCCGGTCTCAAGGTGGGTCGGTCGCTTGCGTGGTGTTTGGCGATGGCCCGGTGGAACTGCGTGAAGGTAAGAAGTTCGGGGCTACAGCAGTGGGGCTGGTGAGCGACGAGCGTCAGCGCTACGGCCTCAATCCGGCCAAACGAAACCGTCTCGTGCTTGCCGGTGCCGACCTCCTGATTCCCGATTTTTCGTGGGGCGAGAAACTACTTCAGCACCTTGGCTGGAAACTCTAGGAGACCTCCATGAAACTTTTTGACCGCTCCGAAATGCAGTTTTTCTCTTTGGCCTCGCGCAGGAGCAAAGTAGAGATTGTCTCGTCCTCGAGCGCACTTCAAAACGACACTACCCCCATTTCGGCTGAACTTCAGGCTCGAACCTTCCAGATTGCCAAGGAAATTCTGCAAGCCCGTGAGTCCCATGCTAGCATTATCCTGGCCTTTGGCGCCCACACCATCAAAAACTCGCTCGGAGTGCTGCTCATCGAGTTCATCAAACGGGGATGGCTCACTCACCTGGCCACCAATGGAGCTGGGGTGATCCACGACTGGGAGTTCGCCTTTCAGGGTACCAGCAGCGAAGATGTGAGGGAGAACGTCGATAAGGGGCGCTTTGGCACCTGGCAGGAAACCTTGCTCAACCTCAATCTTGCCTTGGCCGTTGGGTCCTATCAAGGCCTCGGCTACGGAGCGGCGGTGGGATCCCTGATCGCCCACGACGGGCTACAAATCCCATCCCGCGCAGAATTGACGGCAAAGATGACTGACCCCGTGGCCGACCTCGCGCCGCAGGCTCTAGCCCTTCGTGCGGCCGCGGCCGACCTTTTGTCGCTCCTGCACGATTTGGAACTTCCCTCGGGCTGGTACCCTGTTGCCCATCCGTTTTCGCCCTACAGTGTTCAGGCGGCCGCTTTTACAGCAGGCGTTCCCTTCACCAGCCACCCGATGTTCGGCTGCGACATCATCTACCAACATCCGGCCAACCGCGGTGCCGTCATTGGCCGCACCGCAGAGAGGGACTTCCTTTCCTACGCCCAAAGCGTGTCGGGGCTAGAAGGCGGGGTCTACTTGAGCGTGGGCTCGGCCGTGATGTCGCCAATGATTTTTGAAAAGTCGCTCTCCATGGCCCGCAATGTAGCCCAGCAGCGGGGAAAAGACATCCGCGACTGCCACATCCACGTGGTCGACCTCGATCCTGGTTCGTGGGACTGGAGTCAGGGTGAGCCACCCGTGGATAACCCGGCCTACTACCACCGCTTTATGAAGACCTTTCACCGAATGGGATGCGCTCTGGACTATACAGCTACCGACAACCGCCTGTTTTTCCTAGCTTTGTACCGAAACTTGCTGAAACTTGACCCTTAAGGAAGTTTTCCTTGGACCAGCGAGTGAAATCCGAACGAAACGAGGGTATACCGATGCATTCAAAGTCTTCCGAGTTGGCCAGCCGTCCGGTTTTTTTTGAGCAGAACCGCGTCTTCCGGGTCTACGAAGGAGGGGCACTTTTTGCTGATTTCTTCGGCGACGAATCCACCGACGGCAACCAACCCGAGGAATGGATTGCCTCGAGCGTCAAGGCCTTGAACCGGGACTCCACCGATCCCAACGAAGGGCTGAGCACTATCAGGGGCGAGGAACTAAAGTTTGCCGAGCTTCTGAAACTGGAGCCCGAGCTTATGCTGGGCAAAGGGGGCAATTTCGAGGTCCTCGTGAAAATCCTCGACAGCGCTATCCGCCTGCCGATTCAAGCCCATCCCGACAAAGCCTTCTCTCAGAAGCACTTCCACAGCGAACATGGAAAAACCGAAATGTGGTTGGTGCTGGCAACCCGGCCCGATGCCCGGATTTATTTTGGTTTCGATCGAAAGCTCACCAAAGAGCAGTTTTCGAAGTCGATTGAACTCACATTGACCGATAAACAGGCGCTCACTGGCTACCTGAACGAAGTCAAAGTGAAGCCGGGTGAGGTCTACCTTATTCCAGCGAAAACCGTGCACGCCATCGGTTACGGGTGCCTTATTCTCGAGGTTCAGGAACCAACCGACTTCACAATTCAGCCCGAGTACTGGTGCGGAGACTACCAGTTAAATCATTACGAAATGTACCTAGGCCTCCCCAAGGAAACTGCCTTGGACGTTTTTGATTTTTCCATCTTCGGAGCAGACTGTATCTCGCTCTCCCGCAGGACCCCTAAGGTGAAACGCTCCGAAGCGGGAGTTGTTCTCGAAGACCTGATCGATCACGCCGACACACCGTGCTTTTCGGTGAAAAGGGTCACGTTGGAGAAGGCAAGCCATGTCATCGAGGAAGGACGCTGTGTTTGCATCGTGGTATCGGGGCAAGGAGAGCTGCGGGAACACAGCGGCACAAAGAGCGGCCAAACGCTCCGCAAGGGTGATTATTTCTTTATGCCCGACTCCACAAAAGGCATTTACCAACTCGCGACAGGTCACAGCCTTCAGGTTGTGCAGTGCTTTCCGCCAGCCAACCACAGCTAGAACTTGCTATAACTACAAGAATGTAATTACATGTGGAGTGGTAACAAACGGGGGGGTGCAGATGACAGAAACAATGAAGGCAGAACTCGAAGCCTTGGTCAGGCTGGCAGATAAGAAAGTGGACTCAGAGGCTCGAATGCCGTCTTCGAGCCTCTACAAGCCACGTAAGGAACAGATTACGGCCCGCCTCGACGCTGACGTTTTGGAGTGGCTGAAGTCGCAAGGCAAAGGGTATCAGACGCTGATGAACCGCCTGCTGCGCACTCAAATGTTGGAAGACCTGCAAAAACGCAAGGGGTGAGCCCCAAAGGAGCGCAGCTATGAACTACTTGACCGACCTGTGCCAAAGGCGACCGGAATACGACAACCTGTTGCTGGCCCTCGAGCAGGCAGCTGAGCTTTTGGTGGCCTGCCATCGCGGAGGTGGCACCATTTTGGTCTGCGGAAACGGCGGAAGCGCTGCCGATGCGGGCCACCTTACCGGCGAACTGATGAAGGGCTTCCTCCTGCCTCGGCCCCTGCCTTCGGAAGTGGCGCAACGGTTTGCCGAAAGCTGGCCCGAAGGTGGCCTAGCCTTGGCCTCGAGGCTTCAGCAGGGCATACGTACCATTGCGCTCACCGAGCAGTCAGCCCTTCTCAGCGCCTCGGGAAACGACCAAGGTTTCGACCTCATGTTTGCCCAGCAAGTAATGGGCTACGGGCGCAAGGGCGATGTGCTCATAGGCATCAGTACTTCGGGCAAAGCGGCAAATGTGCTGGCGGCGGTGCGGACAGCCAGGGCGCTCGAGCTCCGAGTGGTCTCTTTCTCGGGCCCGACAGGGGGTGAGCTGGCCAAGTTGTCGGATGTGTCCGTCCTGGTGCAGGCCCAGAGTACCGCAGAAATCCAACTCGGCCACCTAGCCGCCTACCACGCCCTGTGCGCCGAGGTGGAACACCGGCTGTATTTCCAACCTTCCAACGTTGCCTACGGCCCTTAGGCTTTGGACAATTGATCCCACCAGTCATGGAGTTCCACAACTCGAGATTCCCTGCGGGCCTGGTCGAGCGCGATTCCGACCAAAGTGCTGACTAAGCCCTCCTCGATGCCGGTGGCTGGTGGAGCACCATGAACCATAGTGGCCACCAGTTCCCGCATCATCACGTCATCGCCGCCGCCGTGGCCATCGGCCCAGCCTTGCTCGGCCCAGGTGAGCGAGGCTTGGTCAAAGAGGGTACGCAGCCGAATCTCTCCGGTAACCAGGTCGAGCACCAAGTTACCTTCGCTGCCTGAAATGTACATGCGCCGCTCGGGGATGGCGTTGCTGCTGGTGAGCTGAAATTGAGCCCGCATCCCGTTTTGGTACTCCAAAATCCCCACCAGGTTGTCTTCGATGCTTTTTTCTACCGTGAAAGGGTTCAACCCGGTGGCGACGGTTTGCCCTTTGTCTTTGAACCTCGCACTCCGGTCCCACAAACCAGCGTTCTCGGGGATGAAAAGGTTGGTACCTCCAAAGGCGGCGACCCGGCTGGGTACCGAGCCGGTAAACCAGTTGAGGAGGTCGAGGTCGTGGACGCACTTCTCCAACACGTTTGAGCCGGCGATGGCGTAGTCCCGGCGCCAGTTCGTCATGATGTAGGCCCCGTGTCCAGCCTGCAAGTTCTCGCTCGCGTTGATACTGATGATGGTGCCGATGCGGCCCTCGCTCAGCAGGGCCTTCACCTTCCGGTAAAGGCCCGAATAGCGCAAGGTGAATCCGGTCATGAGGGTGCTGTCGCTCTGCCGCGCTGCTTTGGCCAGAGCCAAACAATCGGCTCGGGTCGTCGCCAGCGGCTTTTCGGCAAACACGTGTTTGCCTGCTACCAGCGCGGCTACAATTTGTTCGCGGTGGTACACGTTCGGCGAAGCCACCAGAATCCAATCCAACGACGGGTCGTTCGCCAACTCCTCCCAGGAAACCTTGGGCCCCCTCCACAGGGATTGAAGGTTTTTAGAGTCGGGGTCGTAGGCGCCAGCGAGCTCGATTTCTGGGTACTGAGACAGCCGAAGGCTCAAGGAACGCATCCGGTGACCACAACCAATTATGCCGTAGCGAATCGCTTTCATAATTTGACGAAATCCTTTCGAGAACCTTACCAGCGAATCGCCTTCAACGGGAAGCCTGGTAACGCCTTTGAGGCGCCTAGGCCTTTAGGGCTTAAGCGTTTGGGTTTTGGTGATTTCCTTGTGACTTTCTCGGGCTACAAACGTGGGCCGGAAACTCTCGTAGTGGTCTTTGGGCAAATTGGCCCCCGCCATCCATTGCGACAATTGATGATGAGCCCGCTCACCTAAGCGGTGAAAGCCGAGGTCCCAGGTACTCAGGGCCGGCAACGTCTGTTCCGAAAAGGGAAAATTATCAAAGCCGATTACTTCTAGGTCGTCTGGCACTCTGACGCCTTGCTGGCGCAGGAAGTTCAGCGCGGGTATGGCCACTTCGTCGGTGCGGAAAAACATGGCATCGAAACCTTTCCAAGAGCCATCGGCTGCACGGCTCAGGAAGTCGTTTGCGAGGTGAATACCACTCCAAAAAGTGATCCGTGGGTCGCCCCAGTATTGGAAGGCGGGGCGCATGTCCCAGTCGTACTCATAAACGACTAAAATTTTGGTGTGGCCGCGGGCGAAAAACTGTTCCATGCTCGCCTCCACTGCATAACCCCGGTAAATATCAAGGCTGGGAACTACACCCCTCAGCCGAGAGCCGATACCCAAAATCTTAACCGGCGATTTTTCCACGGCTTGCCTGAGTTTGTGTTGGCCCTCCTCGTGACCAAACAAATCGGTGAACAGCACAATACCCTCTTTGTACCGTTCAGCAAAGCTCTCGAGTGAGGCCACGGCTCGGTCGGGTTCATTGTGGTGTTCAGCAAGAGCGACCTCGAATCCTTGGCTCGAAAACTTCTCCACGAAGGGCACCAAAAAATCCTGGCGGGTGTAGGTGTTAATCCCGTCGAGGATGAGGCCGACGCTACGGGTCTTGCGGGTGCGCAGGCTCAACGAAAGGTAGTTCTTCTTGTAGCCCAGCCTCTTCGCGGTGTCGTGCACTCGTGCCCTTACTTCTGCCGAGGCAAACGAGGTGGGATTGTTATTGAGGATGTTGCTCACTGTACTCACAGCCAGAGCGCACTCGCGTGCGATGTCTTTTAAGGTGACAGCCATTGCTCGACCTGCAAGAACGGGATAAACATAGTTTTTTGAGCCTAAACCGCTCCCAAAAGGCCGTCAAGGCCCGAAATAGACCGCTCTCGTTTAGGTTAGGTGTATTATGGTTTCAAGAAAGACTTAAAGTTAGGAAACTTTAGCTGGAAGCTGGGGTTGGAAACCAAGGGAGAAGCAAAAATCGTTGAGAAGTTGACCTGACCGGGGGATAGGCATGCTAGACACTGAACTTGAGAAGTTTGCGGCCCACGGGTTGAGGCATACTAGGGTGCCAAACCAAGACGGATATTTCACCTCCTTTGACGCACGGCTCTATTTCGCCAGTTTCGGTAAGGGAATTACCGTGATCCTACTGCATGGGGGCATGGGCAACGGGACCAATTGGGCACACCAGGTCGAAGCCTTGGTCTCCGCGGGCTACAACCCCATCGTGGTGGACACCAGAGGACACGGACGCAGCACCTCCGGATCCATGGCGTTCTCCTACGGCCTGTTCAGTCAAGATGTGACAAATCTTATGGACCAACAGGAAATCCCGAGGGCTATCCTCGTTGGTTGGAGTGATGGGGCCTGCACAGCACTCGAATTGGCCCGTACGAATCCCTCTCGAGTGATGGGAGTGATTTATTTCGCTTGCAACGTTGATCCCAGCGGAAACAAAGAGTTTGTGATGACCAAGGCCATCGAAAATTGCGTCACCCGGCACCGACTTGACTTCGAGAGCATGAGTCCCACCCACGAAAGGTTTGAGGAACTTCAACCGAAACTCGACCCTATGCAAAAGAATCAACCTAACTACACCAGTTCTGACCTCAGGAGCATCGAAGTACCGGTTGCCGTGCTGCATGCCAAAAAAGATGAGTTCATCAAGGAAACTCATTCCCAGTACATTGCTTCAACGCTTCCGGTGTCGTATTACGAGGTCATAGACGACGTCAGCCACTTCGCACCGCTTCAAAATACCACCGTTTTCAACAGCCTGATTTTGAAATACGCGGGAGTTTTTGCAAACAACTAACTGGCATCGATTTCCCGTTTATCTTGACAAGACTCCGAGCGCCTATGACACTACCCTAGTGCAAAGTGCAGTGAACACGTTTTTTGGGAGGTAATGAGATGAAAGTATCGTGTTCAGTATTGTCCGTGCTGGTGTTGTTTTCCCTCATGGGTTGCACAACACTTGTAACCATAAAGACGAGCGTTCCCGGGGCCAACGTCGAATTGAATAGCCGCAGCATCGGAGAAACTCCGGTTTCAGCGGTGATGTCGAATGCGCTGTGGGACCGCCAGTTGGTCGTGATTACTAAAAAAGGTTACCAGCCTGTCATGGCAGAATTGGAGCAGGAGTTTAAGGTTCGTGCGGTGATCGCCGGGCTTTTTGTGTGGCCCTTATGGTTCTGGGCCTACGGGCCGGCACCCGACCAGTATTTTGTTCTAGAACCGAATTAGACCCCGCCACGGTACTTAGGTCCTTGGTGCGTGGTTTCCTTAGTTTAATAAACAGTGCAATGGAGCTTTCTCGTGCTGAATACCTTAATCATTTTTGCCTTGAGTATTGGTTTCCCCTTTATTTTAACTGTTGTTTTTGGCCTACTTATCAAGCGACGTAACAGTACCCTCGACGCTGACGAGAACGCGGTGATCAACGTTTCTATGACGGTTCTGACTGGCGCCTATACCTTTCTCGTTGCTTTCTTGATCGTCAATGTTTGGACAGGGCAAGTAGAGCGCGTGGGCACCCTTGGAGCGGAGCTGAACAAGCTTAACAGCCTCTACAACCAACGCAAGTCAGTACCCCTTGAAAGGGAACCGGAACTGAAGCAGTTGGTTGTAGATTACTTGCACAAGGTGAGCGAAAGCGAGATTCAAAAAGAGGGCCCCCCGGATGGCGACAGGGAAGCCAACTTGATCAGGGCAAAAATCCTGAAGCTCGTCGCCGATGCACGACCCGGTATGCCACAGCAAGGGGTGGAAGCCAAGCAAGCGGAACAGTTTGTTATTTCTGCCCAGGATTGGTCCGACGCCCGACTCGAACGCTTGACCAAGACTTACCCGCAGGTCAATTGGATCTACATTGGTGTTGTTCTGTTACTGGGCGTGTCAGTGCTGTTTGTGTCGGCAATTCTGACCTCCGGCAAGGAGTTTTTGATCATTATGGCCAAGCTCGTTGGCGTGGACCTCATGGTAGGTCTCCTGCTTGGCTTGCTGTTCTTCACCGGGTCCCGCGATTTCATCATGGGCGACGAGGTGAAGAAACTGCAGCTGATGGAGACGGTCATCCAAACCGAGCGTCCGACCCCCTAAAGAAGGTGAAATCGTAAGGCAAAGCAAGCCGGAGCCTCCGGCTTGCTTCAAACTCCTAGGCGCTTCAATTACCGCTTGCCAACGTAAGGGCTTCGTTGGGCCATGGAGACCGCCGGATCGCCGCCTCTCTCGCCCCAGAACTCAGGGATCTCGTTGATCCGGCCCTTCCACGCTCCTTTCATGAACACGTCGAGAACGTACCCCGACTGCCCGTTCTCCGCGGGAACTTGCACCTGATGCGAGTGATAATGGTACCCGAAGGCTCCATGGGAGTGCCCTCCGAACGAGTCGAGGGCAACATCGTTTCCCTCCATCGAATAGGCTTCCTCGTAGACCCCGTAAAGGGCGATGCCATCATAGCCAAACCCAATCAGGGGGGGATGGTTGTGGCCGGGGTAATCGTTGATGTTGTACAGCTGAACGTCATTGTTCAAAGCGATGTGTCCGTCCGCATGGTAATGGAGACCCATGCCTTGTCCCACGTGGTTGCCAACGCTGGTGATCTCGGCGTTTTGCTGCGTGGTTGCGAGGGTGTTGTTCAGTACAGGGTAGATCTCCGAACCGTCGACGGCAATTCCCACACCCGAAACACTAGCCAAACTGTAAACCGAGTCGGTAACTGCGCCACGGCCATCCGATTTGAGACTTTTCATCATTTTGTTTTCGGTAACCTTGGTCACCAGACCGTAGTCCTTGAGGGGGATCTTGATCAGGTCGAGCTGGAGTGTGGCATCTCGGGTCACCATGCCGGAGGGATAATCTTTGGAGCCGTCTCCCGGTGGACGCCGGACGTCCACAAGTCGGTTGGGACTCTGGGTGATGGAGTAGGTGGCGATGCATAGGAAAGGGTGGTAAGTGCCCGAAGCATCGGCGGCGTTGGTAAAAAACCCATACGGGGCAACAAGCATGCCCAATTTGCCGTTGGCAATGTTGTCACTGGCCAAGGTTGCCCGCAGCACTCCCTTCCGGAACGCGAGGTACACTTCTTTAGGATAGCGGAGCTTGCTGGTTTTCAGAATCTGGTCGAGCATGGCCGAAGCCGCGGCTTGGGTGCCAGCGTCGTCTCCCGGTTGGGCCAACTGGGGCAAATAGGCTTGAGCCATGTCCTGAGTGGTCTTGCTTCGCGGCCCTATCATATCCGAAACAGTGGTCTGCAGCATCCGGGCGGTGAGCGATACCCGTTGATTGGAAACATAGGGTATGGAGCGGGGGTTGAAGTTGGCGGGAATGCTCACATCGATGGGCGATTCCAGAAAAGTCAGGGGTGTGGCCTCCGAAGCCGAGGCGACTAGCGAAGCGGAACTCGATCCGATTTTGACGTACCAGTCTTTTTGGGAAAAGTTCGCCACCAACAACCGACTATATTTGGACGGGTCGTAGGCGTAGCGCCCTCTCGCTCGGAGCAGTTTTGTGCCTCCATCGTAAGTAAAAACGAGGTATCCGCGGGCAGAAGGTTGCGCTGCCGAACCCCAAGCGTTGTGGGCCACCAGGGTAGCACCGTCGGGAGCAAAATCCACCGAATACAGGGAATGAAGCTCCGAGTCGAGGCGGAAGCCTCCGGGAACCAGGGGCTCAGAAATGGCTTCAAAAAGCTGTGTGAGTAAGGAGCCTAGCGTGGAGGGTAGCCCTGTCATCGACAACGAAGTCGGAGCGGTTGTCGAAGGTATTCCCATCGTCAGGTACGAGTCGGAGGCCGAGATGAGGTAGCGCACCAAAGGCGTAACCGCGGAAGCGGCCTTGAGGGCAGGAGTTTGGTAAGATTGCTCGAGGATGGAGGCAAAGGTCAAAGGGGTGTAATAGGGAGCAAAATCGCTGGTTTGCACTTTTGATCCCGCCAGGGTGGAAGCGGCGCTGTGCGCCACCATCACGTCAGACCATAATTCGGTGTTCGGTGGTGCGCCCGGGCCACCACCGGGGGGAGGGGCTGCCGATGCAAACAGCACCGCTAGCGCTACCACTAGCCCCATTGTCAGGACAATGCCTGTGTTCTTTTTCATAAAACGCCTCCAGAAACTCTTTCAAGAAACCAAACTGAACCTAGGATTGCAAGGGCCGAAGAGCCCAAGCGCACCAACTGCCCCCGCAACCGGGACGAGTGTTCTCCCAGCCACAACAAGACCGGAAGTGCCAAGAGCACCAACAGGATTTGAGCACCTTCTAGGCCCACATTGAAGCCCAGCAGGGCCGGTACCATCCGGGAAGGGGGAATGCCGGCCTGCAGCAGGTCACCACCAAAGGCCATACCGTGCAAAAGCCCAAAACCGAGGGCCCATTCAAAACGGAAGTCACGCTCCATCCACGGACGTTTCGGTGGTTGCAGAGCTTCGAAGGCAACCACAACAATGGTGAGTGCAATCAGTGGTTCAATCCACGAACCGACAACCACCAGGCGACCCGTTGCCGCCAGTGCCAAAGTGATGCTGTGCGAGAGGGTGAAGCCCGTGACGATTTGTACCAGTTGCGCTAACGTGCCACCTCTGAGCAAAAGCGCCGCCAAAAAGGCGAGATGATCCCAACCCGCCCAAAGGTGACCAAAACCGAGAAACAGAAAGTCGGTGCCGACAGTCAGTTCGGAAGGCGTGAGGTTGTGAGCGTGCAGAGGCACAACACACACAAAGAGGATAAAAACACTGGCCCACCGAAACTTGATGCCCAACAAAGTACCCTATATTAGGGTCACGGCCGAAATTGGGCAACCCCTAGAAAAGCTAAAAAGGGGCTTCCCGCGCAGGAGTTCGGTACCAAGTTCATCCAGCGTCGAGACTTGCTAATTAGTTTGGCGGTTGTCCGGTCATCAGCTCACTCTCTTCCCCAAGAGTCTTCTTGGTTTCAGGTGAGGCAAGATTGAGAAGCGGATCCGGGTGCCGTTTTCTCTCGAAGAGCCAGAAAGCCGCCGGGACCACAAAAAAGGTCAGAATCGCCGAGGACAGAATACCACCGAGCATCACGATGCCCATTTTCTGCCCGAACTCCGAGCCCTGACCGCCGTTGAAGATCAGGGGAAAGCTGATCACGAGCACGGTGAGCGTGGTCATGACGATGGGCCGGAACCTCAGGCGAGCCGATTCGACTAAAGCGTCCTTGAGCGGCATGAGATCCAACCGCTCTACAACAAAATCGAGGTAGATGATGGCGTTTTTTGCCGAAAGACCGATGAGCATGAGCATTCCCAGCACCCCGAAAATATCCAGTCCTGAACCGCTTAGGTACGCAAACCACAAGGCACCCACCAGCGCCAGTGGTACCGGAAGAAGCAGGTACACGGGGTATCGCCACGAGTTGAACTGGGCACCCATCACCAGGTAAGCAAGGAAGATGGCCAGAACAAAAGCGATGGGGCCCTGCGTGGCCAACTGGCCAGAAAGCGCTGCCACACCGGAGCGACTGTCGTCGCCGATTCCCACAGTGCCACCAAGAATCCCCGCCTGGGTGAGTTCCGCTTTGATCTTGGTCTGGAAGGCCAAGGCGGCGGGAGCCCCGGGCTTCAAGCTGACGTTGAACGAGGCCGAATACACGCGGTTGGTGCGGCTAATCGTGTTGGGTGTTGGGGTGAGAACAAAATCGCCCAACTGCCCGGCGGTGAGGGTGGTTTGAAGGGTGGGAGAATACACGGGAAGGTTGAGCAGAGACTGCATGTCGCGCAGGTTTGCCGGGTTGATGCTGACCTGGATAGGGTAACTTTTGCCACCGATTTGAACGTTGGCCGCCTGGGCCCCCGAAGCATAGGTTTGCAACACCGTGGCCACCGTACCAGGGCTCAGTCCGGTTCCCTTGAGCTTGTCTGGGTCGGGTACGAAGTCGTTCTCGAGGTTGGGGTTTGAGAGGCTCGAGGTGACATCGGCGACCAAGGGATTTGCCTGCAGCGCGCTGATCACCTTGTTGTTGGTTTCGGTGAGGGCGACAAAGTCCGAAGAAACGAGCTGGAAACTGACCGCTGACCCTGCGCCCCCAAAGCCACCACCACCGAACCCTCCCGCATTAACCTGAACCCGTGCCGATGGGAGGTCGGCAACCAGCGGCGTCAAGGCTGTGCGCCAAACTTGCGCCAGCACGAACGACGAACGTCGTTTCTCGACAGGGACCAGCTGAATCGTGATGCTCGAATTGCCCGCAAATCCGCTGGCACCACCGGCAGAGACGGTTGTCTGTAGGGTTAGGACCTCCGGCTGCTGGAGCAACCAAGCTTCCAGCCTGCCTGTGGCTTGGTTGGTTACCGAGGCTGGTGTTCCCTGCGGCATGCGCAGGCCCGCATTTAAAGTTCCACCATCCGACTGTGGCACGAAATTGAACGGAATCTTGGGGCCGATGAAAAACAGGGTAGCCACAAAAAAGATCAGTGCTCCGCCCAAGACAAAAATCCCAAAACGAAGCACTCCGGTGAGGGAACGCACATAGCCCTCGCGCACCCAGGTGAGGCCTGCCTCGGTGAGATTGTGGAGGCTCATGGTGAGAGCCTGCAAAAACGACAAAATGATCCGCCCCACATAAAGCAAAAGCGCCCATGCCACCGGCCAGGCCAACACGGCCGGCATCCACCAGTAAAACTTGAACCACCCCAGCACTCCGGCACCTGCGAGGAGAATCACGACAACCAACGGTAGCCTCAAGGTGCGAAATCCGGTCTTAAGGTCAGCCCCAAGGTGGCTCCAACTTTTCAAGAAGTCTTTCCAGTCCAAAGTTTTGGTTTCGGGCGTGTAGGCGAGGCGAACAGTAAGGAACAAAATGGCCTCGACCAAAGAGAAAAATACGGCGGCCGCAAGCCCCAGCGAGAACTGCATCACATAGCGGCCGATGATGCCGCCGATGAAGCTCACGGGTAGGAGCACCGAGAGCAAACTCAGAGAGGCCGCTACCACCGCGCCGAAGACTTCGCTTGCACCTTTGAGTACGGATTCTTTCAACGAGTAGCCCATAGCGCGGTAGCGCTCCACGTTTTCGGAGACCACGATAGAATCGTCGACAACAATGCCTATGGCGACAATCATGGCCAGAAGTGACACCAAATTGAACGAAAATCCGAGAAGCGCGTACAAGATGGGCGCTGCCGACAACGCAATCGGAATGGCCAGCACCACAGAGAGAGTGGTGTTTAGTTTGCCCAGGAACAGCAGACAGATTAGCCCGACCACCAGCGCAGTCAGCCCGAGTTCTTTGAACGTCGAGTCAATGGAGGCCGTGATCGGGCCGGTGGTGTCGTTGGAAATGGTGAGAGAATATCCACGGGGGAGAGGATGGGTCTTGAGAAAAGCCCTGACCGCGTTTGCGACGGCCACGGAGTTGCCGTCGGAACTCTTCTGTATCGAAACCAGCACCGAAGGTTGGCCGTTGACTCGCACAAAGCTCGAAGGCACGGGGATCATCCGTACCGAGGATAGGTCGGCTACCGTGATACCTTTGGTCGAATCTACGAGGATTTGGGAAATGGAGTCGACACCAGTGGGTTGGCTCTTTGTGCTGAAGCTCAGGGTGCTCGAGTCAGAGATTATGGTACCGATGGGCTGATTGAGCGCGGAGCCGGTAATGGCTTGGCTCACCTGCTGGGGATTGAGCTTGTAGTATTGCAGACGGTTGGGATCGAGGTAGACTTGGTACTGACGGCTTGGAGATCCTTCGATGGTGACGTTGGCGACTCCTGGAACCCGCTCGAGTTGCGGTGCAAAATCGTTCTGCACCCAGTCGCCCACACTCTCCATCGGGATCGCCTTGGCGGAAACACCAAATTGCAGAATGGGCTGGGAGTTCGGGTCGAAGGATTGCACCGAAGGAGCCCCGACTCCCGCAGGAAACCTACGCACCAACGCGTTCACCCGGGCGGCAATCTGATTCATCGCCGCATTTTTGTCCGTGTTGGCGTCCAGATTTACCGTGACCCGGCTGGAGCCCGAAGAACTGCTGGAGGAAATGTCGGTGACGCCGGCAAGGGTCGAGACGCTGCCCTCGATGAGCTGAGTGATTTGTGTGTCGATCACGGAAGGATTGGCGCCCGGGTAGCTGACCTGGATGGCAACCACCGGAATATTCACCGAGGGAAGTAGGTCGACCCCCAAATTGAAAGTCGACACCAAGCCGAAAAGCATCATGGCCACGAAGAACCCCACAGCGAGTACGTAGCGGCTCACGGAAAACTTCACGGCCGGATTCACCCGGTCAAAGATGCGGGCCTGCAGCTCCCTGACCGAAGGCATCACTGGCCCCCTTTGCTGGTCGCGGAGTTAGGTTCTACTGGAGGCTGGGCCCCCGCACCCGAGGCGCCGCCTGAACCCTTCCCCCATTGACGCTTGCCGCTGGCAGCGGCATCACCGCCGACTGCTCCACCATTTCCCGCCCCTGGCGCGCCACCCGCACCCGCCTGATTCCATTGGCGCTGTCCGCCAGCGGGAGTTACCGCCGGCACCGACCCATTGCCGCCTACCCTCGAGCCCACACCTGCACTGGCTACGGCCTGAATGGTAGCCCCGACCAAAAGGCCTGGGGGTGGATTCAGGATGACTGACGCTTTGGGATTGAGCCCGCTAATGGCCACTTCGGTGCCCGATGCATCGAGAACCTGCACCTCATAGCGCGCGGCTTTGTTGTTTTCATTGGTGTACACAAAAGTTTTGTTCTCGGCGCTTTGCAGGGCCGTCAGCGGAACGATAGTGCCATTAGCCAGAACCACCCTGTAGGAAATCGTCCCCACCGTTCCCAAGGACGCCTTCACCGAGGCCGGCAAGGCAGCGGTGAGCGCCACCAGCCCATTCAAGGGTGCGCCGGGGGTCTGGGCGACCTGCGTATTTGCGGTGGCCCCGTTAATGGTGAACTTCAGCAATGTGCCGGCAGGTAGGCCCGGGGCGTCGCTCGGCGAAACACTGAAACTGATCACTTTCGAGCGGCTGACCAGTCCAAACACGGGAGTGCTTTGACCCACAAACTCCCCGGGATGAACGTTGATCACGGAAATCTGACCGGCATAGGGCGCCTTGATCAACGCGTTGGCCAAGTTAAGCTGAGCCTGCTCGAGCTGAATAGAGGCAGTTTCCACCAGCAGGATGTTTTGTTGAACGGCCATTTTGGCCGATTCCAGGTTGGCTTGAGAGGTTTGGAGCTGAACCTGCGCGTTGTCATAGTCCGACCCGGAAATTCCGCCGATCTTTTGGAGGGCCTGGGCGGAGGCCCAGTTTTTCTCTGCAGAACTGACCGACGATTGTGCCGACTGAAGTTGGAGGCCCAGTTTTGAGGTGGCTCCGGTTGCTCCGCCTGCCGTGCTCGTTCCCGCGTTAATCTTGGCATTCTCCAGGGTCGCTTTGGCCAGACGCACGGAGAGTTTGAGTGCCGCGTCGTCGAGCTGAATCACCGGCGTGCCGCTGTCTACCCAGTCGCCAGCTTGCTTGAGCAGAGCTTTCACGCTGCCGCTCGCGCCGGCGGCAACAGAACTTTGTGTTTCGGGCATTACTGCGCCGGCGGCGGTATTTTCTACGGTTAAGGCGCCTGTACGGGCCGCCTGAACCTCGACGGTGACCACCGCCGAGCGACGGTTGCCGGCCTGACCACCATTCTGGCCACCTTGCCTGGCGGCACCACCCTGCGGTTGTGCTGCAGCGCCTCCAGAAGCTCCTACCCCTCCCCATTGGCGGTTAGATTCTCCTGGTCCGGAAGCTGGGGTGCCACTTTGGGCCTGCGGGGCACCTTGAGTTTGGGCACCGGGCGCTACGGAGGCAGGGCCCCCAACGTTGTCGCCGGAAGCTGTACAGCCGGCGAGGAGTATGAGGAAAGCCGAGGCTGTAAAGACAGCTCGGAAACGCGAGTTTCGCTTCATGGTCTTCCTTCTAGAGTCCCAAAAGGCTCTGGAGCTGGAGTGCGGCCAGTTGGGCCGCGATTTTGGCTTTCACGAGGTTGAGCCCGGCGGTGCTGAGGGCGACTTCAGCGGTCTGCAGGTCGGAGAGGTTTTTTAGGCCGTTGTCGAACTGGGCCTGAACAACCTGCTTCTGCCCCTCTGCGAGCTCTTGGGAAAGTACTGCAAGGTCGTGGCGTTGCTGGCTGACTTTCCAGGCGTTCCAGGCTTCGCTCACATCGACGGGAACAGAGCGTTGTAACTGCATCTCTTGAGTTTGGGCCACCGACCGCGCGGCTCCGGCCTGGAGACCCAGGCTCACGGCGGCTCCAGCGTCTGTTACGGGCAGCCCGAGGCTAACCCCGAGGACGACCACAGCGCTAGAAACCTTTGACTGCCAATCGTAGGACCCGTTGACACTGCCCGTGAGGTTCACGCTGGGGTTCATGGCCGTGAGTGCTACAGCGGCATCTACGGCAGCCGAGGCGGCGTTGGCCTTGGCCACCTTGGGCTCGACTCGGTTCTGCAGGGCAAGTTGGATTGCCTCTTCGAGGGAGGCGGCCTGCACAGCGGGGTCGGGTTCGAGGGCGGCAGTGAAACCCTGCGCAACCGGGCGACCCATAAGGTTGGCCAGGCGCTTGCGGGCCACTTCCAAACTGCTCTGTCCAGCGATTTGGTCGAGTTCTGCCGAGCGGAGGTTGATTTGGGCGGTTTTCAGGTCTAGTCCTGTTGCTTGTCCCAAGTTGGCCTTGGCCGAGGTGAATCGAAGAGCTTCCCGACGCTGCGAGAGGGCGACTTCCAATTGCGCCATGGTTTCTTGAGCCGAAAGAAGCGTGTAAAACGCTTGCTTCACCGAAAGCACGAGTTTATTGCGGTTTGACTGCGCGTTGAGGGCGGCGACCTCGGCTGCGAGAAGAGCTTTGTCGAGCGCGGCCTGCAGGCTTCCTCCGGGGTAGCCGGAGTAGAGCACCTGACTGACGCTGGCAGTTCCGGTGGTGGCGTGGTTGAAACTACCGTCGGGGGCAATCTGGAACCCCTCTGTACTGCGCAGGGTCAGGCTGGTCTGCGGTGTCGCGAGGGTCACGCTCGCCTGGGCATTTTGTGGAATCACACCGTCTTTGGAGATGGAGCCCACAGACATGACCAAAGGGTCAACGGTCGGCGTGGTTTTGGTGGCCACGGTGACCAGTTCGCGGGCCGGATTATTGAAGGCTTCGCTGGCATTGTACGAGGCCGCCGCAGTGACGGTAAGGCCTACACGGGCTTGAGCAAGCGACAGAACAGCCTGCGCCGAGGCAAGGTTTGCTTCGAGAATGGTATGGTCGGCCCCCGAGGCTAAGGCAGCCTCAACCGCCTGGTTCAAGGAAAGTGCCTGCGACCAAAGGGAACTGGTCACACCTACGACAAACACGGCGAGCAACCAGAGCCTCATAAGGGTTAGACCACGGAAGCGCTGCAAGGTTACCAACCTACCAACAAGGCTTCGAGATCGGCTTGGGCCGAAACCACCGACTCTTGTGCCTTGAGCAGGTTGATTTGCAGGTCGTGCAATTTCTGTACCGAGCCGGAACCTGAGCTGGAACGGATCAATTGGGCGTCAAGGGCCGCTTGGGCAGGCTGAACCTGTTTCTGGCTCAATTCGAGTTGCGAGACGGCACCTTGAAGGTTCCAAAGTGCCGCTTTGGCGTCCGAGCGGGCCTGCAACTCAGTAGTTTTCAGAGACCTCTTGGCTTCACTCACCGCCTGCGCCAGCGTTGATTCCTGCGGGGAAACCAAAGTGGAAAAACTCAGGCTGTAATTGACGCCCGCCGCCCAAGTTCCTGTGGTGGCGTAGGAGCCACTGGCGGCCAGCCCGGCTAGCAGACTCGGCCAGCCTGACGCAGAATTCTGGGCCTGCTCTAGTTTGAGCCTGGCAGTTACCAGCTCGAAGCTTTCCCTAACTGCAGTCTTCGCTTCTAGGATTGATTTGGCTTTGGTCAAGAGGTCTTCCGCATTTCCGAGCACCGGCTGGGCAAGGTTTTGGGTGCCAAAGTCGTCTTCTGTGTAGCCAATAGCCAAAAACAGAGCGTCGCGGGCGGAGCTTTCTGAGGCCCGAGCACTCCAGAGAGCCTTGTCACTGCCGAGCAGAGCGATACGGGCGTCGCCGATTGCCGAATCACTGGACTTTCCAGCGTCGTACCTGATCTGCTCTGCCTCGAGACTATCACTCTTGCTCGTGCGGTCTTGGGAAGCGATGTCGAGGTTGAGTTGTGCTCGCACCCATTGATAATAGGAGGTAAGGATAGTTTTCACCAAGCCCGAGCGGCTGTTTTCAAACTTCAGTTGTTCCAACTCCAGAGCCTGCTGCGCTGAAGTCACCGCAGTGCTGTTGGCGAAAGGGTGCAAGCTCGCCGAGGTCTTGAGACTCTGGAGGTCTACGCTGACCTCCACGCTCAGCTGATCCAGTGGTTTCCAACTGCTCGAAAAGCTTGTTGTGGGGCTCAAGGTGCCATTCTCACCGGCTACGAGCTGCGCACTGGCCCCCACCGAACTTTGCCAGAACGGTGAGGAAGTATTGACTTTGTCTTTCGCATTCTGCAAAGCGATCTTCGCGTTGATCAGACTCGAAGCATGGTCTTGGGCGTAAGTCAGCAGGGCGTCTTTGGTCCAGGCAACAGGTTGGGCCAACACCGGCACCTCGAGCAGGCAGGCGAGGGCCAGCATGGCGGCCAGAGGCCGGGTTGGTTGCATTTAGGTGGCATCCTCGCGCAACAGGGCAATTGGTTCTGTCTTGCGTAAGCGCAAAGCGGGCAGCACTCCAAAGACGCCGGAAGCGACAAGAAGGGCTACCAGAGCCTCGAGGTAAGGAAGCGGATTAAAACCAATGAGGGAAAGCGTTTCGGCACGAAGCCCGACCAGCTTGAACCACGGAGTGAGCTGGCCTAGGAGCAACCCCGACAGCAGGGCCGCGAGCACAATTCCTATCACCGAACCGAACGCGGCCAGACTTACAGACTGCTTGGCGACAAGCCCAAAAATCTGAGCGACAGAAGTTCCCAAAGCGCGTCGAATGCCGTATTGCCTGCTGCGACCGGCAACTTCCACCGTCATGATGCCGTACATTCCAACACCACTGACGAGCACCAGAATCAGGCCGAGGGCTGTTATCATGGCCACCAGAGACCTCAGGGCCTTGGCGGTGTCTTCGCCTTTAACGTCCGGGTTCTGCGGGTTTCCCTGCCAGACGGCGATTTTGACGTCGGCACCTTTTTGCGCCAAAAAAGCTGATGCCAACGCCGCTCGGACGCTCTCCAGACTCGATCCCTTCACGTTGAACACCACGCTGCCCCAGAAGAAGTTCTCGGGTATTTGAAAGCCACCGGGCTGGGCCGCCGTATAGGCCAAAACGGCGTCGGGGAGCCCAAGTTTTTGCCGCACAGTGTTGTCGGGAGTTTGATACACGCCGCTGATGGTGTATTTCTGTTTCGAGGTTTCTAGGTTTTGTAAGCCCGAGGCTGCGGTGCCTTGGTTGCGAGTTGCACTGCGCTCGCCCACCACCGCAGCACCAGCTCCTCCTTGAATGCGCACGGCAAAGCGGGCCGGGGTCACCATGTCGAGGGACTTACCAACGGCCTCTTGGGACGAACCATAGAGGGCCTTGGCCACTTCCTCGGTGACCAGAACCACGGGATGGCGACCGGCAATGTCTTCGGCCCCGAGGCCCGACCCCGCGACAAATTTTAGGCCCATGGTGTCGAGGTAGGTTTCGCCCACGCCGAGCACCCGGCGGATCCGGTATTGCTGGGCGCCTACTTCTACCGTATTGAAGGGAACATTTTCCACTGGAGAAGGGTTGCTGCTTTGCGGTAGGGCAGCTTTGATGATTTCACCCACGTTCTTGTCAAACTGAGGTGGAAAAGTCCTCTCGTAGGAGCCATCGGCGGCCAAGGTTCCATTCGAAAGAGTGATCACCAGTCCCTGATTGCCATTTTGTGCATCCACGAGGCGGCTGATTCCGTCAGAGATTCCCCACGAGGTGGCCAGAAGAAAACTCCCGGCGATGAGGGCAAACAGGCTCAGGAAGCCCCGGAGCGGGTTTTCACGGAACAACGAAAAAGCGTTCTTGAAAAAGCTATTCATGAAGGGTTCCTTACTCCGCCCTCAGGGCGGTGGTGATTTCGATGCGCGAGGTTTGCCATGCCGGTAGAAAAGCCAACAGGAGTGTTATGATCAGCAGGCCCGGGGTGACCATCGAGAGCGCCGCCCAGTCAAAACTGGCCTTGGTCTGGAGGTTGAAAAGGTTTCTGCCTGCCTGGTAGAGCAGTTCGTACAACGGAATGGCCAAGACAACACCGATTACGGTGCCGGCCAGCGCCATTAGGCCCCCTTCCACGCCCTGCAAAGCGGCAAGAGTCTGCCGGTTGGCTCCCATCGCGGCCAAGATTCCCATGGCAGTCTGCCGACGCAAAGCGCGGGTGAGCATCATGTTCATTAGGTTGATCAGAGCCATCACCAGGGTGCCCACGCCGAAAGCCACGATGATCCACAACAGGCGCTCAAAGCCACTCTGGCTCAGTTGGGCGGCTTCAAACGGAACCGTTATGGTCACCTTGCCTTCTCCATATTTGGCGTCGAAAAACTTGGTGAGGGCAGCTGAGGCTTCTTTCAGATCGGCCACTTTGGCCACGGCAAAACGAAGGTTACGGGTCTGGCCGAAGTTTCCTCCGAAGCCGCCACCTTCAGCTGGCGCACCTGGGGCAAAGCCAAAGTTTTGTTGGCGGATAGGTGCAAAGGCTAGATCCGCTAACGAGTTTCCGTTGGCCAGGCTCAAGCCTGCCGAGGAGTTTTCAAGAACTCCCACAATGGTGTAAATACGGCCGTTGAGCTGGGTTTTCTGGCCCACCAGTTTCTCGGCCGTCAGGTCGGGGTAGAGCTTCTTTGCCAGATTCGGACCGAGCACCAGCACGGCGGCGTTGTTGACGGCGTCGTCGTCGGTAAACAAGCTTCCCTGGCCGGCAGAGACCCCATACGCGAGGAAGAAGGACGGATTGGTATTTACGCCGTTGAAGTCGGTTGCCGTCGGCTTTATCAGAGTCACTCCCTCGGGAATCGCTTCCGGTTGAAAACCGAAGGCGCCGGCAGGGCCACCACCTCCGGGACCACCTGGGCCAACCTGAACGGGCATTTGACCCTCGGCCACGGCCACAACCACCCCCTCTGGGGGCACAACAGCGCCGGTAGCAACTTGAGCAGCAGTGGGAGCAGGAGCATCGCCACCGTTCGTCACTCGAACGGCGAAGTTACCGCCACCTCCTCTACCACCAAAATTGCCAGCCCGGAAACGGGTGTTATCCGCCCGGTAACCGAAGGCCAACTGCGGTACCTTGGAACCGGCAGCCGAGAGGTCAGAGGCGCTGAGCTGAAAGCTTTGGGCCGCCTGCTGGTTCACCAAAGTGATACCGGAACGGGCGTTTTGACCGGAATCGGAGGCCGAAGAGACAAGGATTTCGCGGTAGGCAGGGCCTTGCAGAATCTTGTCGCTCTGGGCTTTTTGGCTGAGCAAGAGCAACAGGCTCGCAGCCGCCACACAACTTGCCAGTGTGATGCCTAAAATGATCAGGCCAGTTTCCAACGGGCGCTCTTTGAGCGAACGCAATCCCATTGCAAAGGTATCACTACTTTGCATGATGGGGTCCCTCCGTTACCAAAGTTTCACCCATCACCCGGCCGTCCTGCACACGGACGACCCGGCTGGCACGTTCGGCCAAACGCTCGTCGTGGGTAACCATCACCACGCTAACGCCTTGCTTGTTCAGGTCGGTGAGGATGTCGAGGATTTCTTCTCCCATGGCCAAAGGAAGGTTGCCGGTCGGTTCGTCGGCAAAAATCACGGTAGGATTGTTGGCCAGCGCCCGGGCAATGGCCACACGCTGCTGTTGCCCCCCCGAGAGCATCGAAGGGTAGAAATTGACGCGGTGAGACAGGCCCACCTTCACCAGCAACTCTCCAGCCTTCTGGCGACGCTCTTTAAGCGGCATTCCTGCCAGGCTCAAGGGGAGCATCACGTTTTCGAGGGCCGAGTATTCGGGCAACAGATAAAAGCTTTGGAAGATAAAGCCGAAGTGCTGATTTCGCAGGCGGGCTTTCTCTTTGTCGCTGAGGCCCTGCACGGGATGGTCCTCGAGGGTATATTCGCCCTCTGAAAAGCTGTCGAGCAACCCGAGGATGTGGAGCAGAGTTGACTTTCCCGAGCCCGAAGGGCCCATGATGGCCACAAAGTCGCCCTTGGCAATCTTGAGGTCGACGCCTTGCAGCGCCGAGATCTTTTCTCCGCCGGCATCATAAATCTTGTTGATTCCCTTCAGTGTGATCATGTTCATTCCTTTCCTTTCAAAGTGATATCATTGAAACTGCTGAAAGCTTGGGTACTGGTGGCGATGATTTTGTCGCCTTCTTGGAGACCGGACTTGATTTCTACCGCGGTGGGTCCCACGCTCCCGAGAGCCACGGGGGTCTTCACCGCGGTGGATCCACGCACGAGGTACACCGAAGTCTGGGTGCTCCCCGAGTACCAAGGGCCACGAGCCACCCTAAGGACATTTTCACGGCTTCCTAGCTGAAGGGTGATGCTCACCGAGGCTCCAATGTTCAGCTCGACGGAACCGACGACAGGGCGCACATACAGGTCAACGTAAGTGCCCAGGGTGCTCGTGTCGGTGCGCACCAGGGTTCCAAGGCGTTCCACTTTTCCCTGAAACTGCCCCACATCACCGGTGAGGGCCACCACCATATTTTTGGTAACCAGTGAGGCATTGGAATCGGGAAGTTTGGCCTTGACCAGCGGGCTACGGGTATCGGCCACGCTCATCAGGTTGGTGTACTGGCTCATGAGCCGACCCTTTTCGCGGGCCCCGGAGTCAATTTCAATCACCTTTCCCTCGATGGGACTCTTGATCGTGGCCGAAGCAATCCGGGTTTTCAAATCGCTCACCGTGCGGTTGGAGTTCGCCACATCGGCGGTGGCGGCCTGCAAATCCAGCTTGTACAGCGCAGCGTCCTGGCTTGATTGGAGGTCGGCTGCATCGAGCTTGTCTTGGGTATTTTGAAGGGCAACCTGCGCCGTGGTCACGTCATCGGGGCTCACGGTGCCCACCTTCATCAGTTGCTGTTGAAGGGTCAGGTTTTTCTGGGCGTCGCTAATGTCACGAACTAGCGTTTTTCGGGTCTGTAAGGCTTTTTGCGAGGCAAACTGGTAGTTGGTGGTTACTTTGTCGAGGTTGCGCTGGCGTGTCTCCAAGTCCTGATTGGCCGTAGTGAGCGACTTCTCGAGGTCGGAAGGGTCAATGCGTGCCAAAACCTGGCCGGCTTTCACCCAGTCGCCTTCTTCCACAGCCAGCCCCAGCATCAGGCCGGTTTCCGGGGTGGAGACCGCGCGGGTGTCTTCCACCTCGACCACCCCGCTGAGTTGAACTTCGTCCTTCCAGGCCGCTTTGGTTACCGGGGCCAGGGAAAACCCCTCCAAGGTGTAGCTTTCCACGGGGCGGGTCATGTACCAGATGGCAACTCCCACTCCGGCGGCGAGGACCAACAGAATGACCATCAGCATCCGGGCCTGGGTCTTCACTCCGGCGCGTCGGATCTTAGAGTTTGGTTTGTCAGCGAACAGCGAACTGGCGGCCGGCGGGGTCTGCGGTTGTTCCATCTTGCTAATGTACGCAGGGCAAACCGGGCAATGGTTAAGCCATTGTAAAATCACGCTCCTAACCCTTGGATTCGACCGGAACGCTAGAATCCTTTGGTTATAATGAGTTTGTGAGAATCCCCAAGCCTACGTCCGACGGCCGCCGCGTTCCCCGGCTGGTCACTGCCATCCTGGTGCTGCTCCTCGTCCTGGTTCCAGTGTTGGCGTGGCTGCAATACGAGTGGACCGGCGATGCCAGCCGAGCCGAAGTGTTTCGTATGCGCTCCAACCTACGCTCCGCTTTGGCGCAATGGATGAGCGATTTCCAGAACCTGATCACCTTAGACGCCGAAAGTGGTCCGTTGCCCGAACTTCGCGCCGCATCGTTAACCGACGAACAGGCTCTAGACCGCGCAAGTCAGCTTCTCAATGCCTGGAATCAACGCAATTCCATGCCTGGTTTAGTCTCGAGGGTGTCGGTTGTTTCCGATACCCAGGCTTGGTCGCTTTTGCCCGACGGCACCCATTGGAGCGACCCCTTTGAGCTGGCCATGGTGCCGGTTTACCCGTTTCGCTCGTCGGTAAGTTTGGCCCGCGGACCGGGGCGAAGGATGCTTATCGATCTAAATCCCAATGTTGTAACCCAGATTGCCGTACCCATTTTGGTTGACCGCTATTTCACGGGGCCGGATGGCTTGCCCGGTTACCGCCTCACCCTGCGCGAGCTGGGAACCGGTGGCGAGCCCGGCACCATCCTTTGGTCGTCGGTTCCCGGCAGCGACGAAGCCAGCATACCGGCAGAAGCCTCACTACCGCTAATCCTTTCGGGAGCACGTTTTGGCCCGGTACCGGTTAATGCCGCCGTGCGTGACCTGCCGGGAAACGACGCTGGCGGAGTTCAGTTTCTGCGCCTGCGCAATACTGCGCCTCCCTGGGTGCTCGAAGCCCGCCATTTGGACGGTTCCGTGGAGGCTTTTGCCCAAAAGGTTCGCTGGCTCAATCTTTCGGGTACCTTTACCCTCCTTTCGGTGCTTACGTTTGGGTTTTTATTTCTCTACCGCCTGTATAACCGCAACCGACTCGCCGTCCGTGCCCAACAAGACTTTGTTTCCTCGGTGAGCCATGAGCTTAAATCGCCTTTGGCCGTACTCCGAGCCGCAGCGGAAAACCTGAAGGAGGGGGTGGTGAGCGAACCCGATCAGGCCCGAAGGTATGGCGAGCGCATGCTCAGCGAAGCCGATCGTCTTCTTTTTCTGACCGAAAACATCCTCCGGTACGCTGGTTTAGATTCTGGGCCCTGGAGCCTGGAGTCTGAGAACCCTGTGGACCTTTCTGCCCTGCTTCGGGAAAAGCTGGCAACTTGGACCGACGATTACCGGCAGAGGGGTGTGGAGCTCCACGTCGCGGCTGCTGACGAAAAGTTGCTGGTTAGAGGACGTACGGCCGATCTAGGCGCGATTGCCGACAATCTTTTGTCGAACGCGCTCAAGCACGGAACTACCGGGAAACAGCCCCAAGTGACCCTCGGCTGGGGAACCCGCCAGGGCAAGAAAGGGAAGGAGGCCTGGCTTTCGGTGCAAGATAACGGCAAAGGGCTGGCCGTGAAAGAACAAAAGAAAGTGTTCGAACCGTTTTACCGCCCGTCAGGAACTACAGTCGCAGGGGTGGGACTTGGGCTGAGTCTGGTTGCCCGCCTTACCGCAGCCCATGGCGGCCACGTGGAACTGATCAGCAGTCCTGGTGCTGGTGCCCGCTTCACCGTGGCACTGCAGGTCGCGGTGAGGGAGCCTGTGTGAGCCACAAGTCAAAAATCCTGCTGATCGAAGACGAACCAGGCCTGGTGATGACCATCACAGACCGCCTTTTGGCCACTGGTTGTCTTTGCGATTCGGCAATGGACGGAGCGAGCGCTTGGCGTTTGCTCGAGGATGAGGCCTACGACTTGATCCTGTTAGACATCATGCTTCCTGACACCGATGGTTTTACGTTATGCCGGCAGTTGCGTTCGCGCAACATTCGCATCCCTGTGCTCATGCTCACCGCCCGCTCGGCCGTTGACGACCGGGTGCGGGGCCTGCGCAGTGGCGCCGACGACTACCTAGGAAAGCCGTTTTCGATGAGCGAACTCCTGGCCCGGATCGAGGCCCAACTGCGGCGCACACGCCTGACGCCGGTCGCGGATCCAGTAGGCCTCGGGACCCTGGAAGCCGGTTCTTCCGCCAGCGAGTCTACCGTTCTGGCCTTCGATCGCTTTTCGCTGGATCTCGGTTCGCGGGTTCTCACCGTAACCGAGCCGAACGGGCCGCGGGAAGTTGCCCTTGGCGCCACCGAGTTTCGCCTCCTTGCCTACCTGGCCCATCACCCCGGAAAGGTCTTGACTCGTGATGAAATCCTCGATGCTGTATGGGGTTACAACAACGAGGTTGCTTCACGAACCGTGGACGTCCACATCGCGTGGCTTCGCAAAAAACTCGGGGAACTTGAAGCTCCGCGCCACATTCTGACCATCCGGCGGGGTGGGTACAAGTTCCTGCTGTGATATACTCGGGGAGTGAAAATCACCGGAGCCCGCTTCCTTCAAAGTGCCCACCAACCAAGCCAGTACCCTAATCCGGGCCTCCCCGAGTTTGCTTTTTACGGCAAGTCAAATACCGGTAAATCGTCGCTCATCAACTGTCTGGTCCAGCGCAAAACCTTGGTCAAAACCGGTGGTCGCCCTGGGGTCACCACCGAGGTCAACTGGTTTGTCGTCAACGAGTCCTTTTGCCTTGTCGACCTCCCGGGAACCGGCTACGCCAAACTTCCGGGCAGCCAGAAGGCTTCGCTGGAACCCATGGTCACTGAATATTGCGCGGGGCGGGAAAAGCTTCGGGCGGTGTTCTACCTCATGGACCTGCGCAGGGAACCCGGCGACTCTGAAATGGCTGTGGTGGAATGGTTTCAGAGTCTCGAGCGACCAGTAGCTCTGGTCGGTACCAAGGCCGACAAGCTGTCTAAGAACCAGTTGCAGAAGGCCTTGAGTCACTGGTCAGAGGTCTTCGGGCTCGAGCGCGACAGCTTGTTTCCCACTTCATCCGAAACTGGTCTCGGTCGGGATGCACTGCTGTCGGTGATTGGAGGATTGCTTCGGTGAAATGGCTGGCTTTGGCTCTGCTGGCAACCTTGGCGGGGGCCTGCTCCAACTCCCAGCCGCAGATTCCCCAGCTCACAACCCAGGTGAATCAGGTTTGGAGCCCATCGGCCTCGGCCTGGGAGGAACGCCTCACCGTTTTTGTCCAGGTGACCAACGGCGATGGCCTGGAAGTCCTCGACAGGATTCAGATTGTCAACGACGAGGACCGGTTAGTTTTCACCTTGGATAAGTCCAATTGGACCAAGGTGGAACGGACGGGGGAAACCTGGTTTGGAGCGAACAACCTGAGGGTTCCCGATGGCTATGTGTCGTCAGGGGACTGGCGCGTTTTAGTCAGCACCAGGGCGGGTTTGCAGGTCGAAGCGCCCTTCGTGATTCCACCCTTGGCTCCGAACACCTCAAGCTCTGCCCGCTCTGCCTTACAGTTCAACAAGCCCGCTGACCTGGAAAAGCCGTTTACCTTTACCGGTTTCCCGAAGGACGTGCTGATCTGGGCTTTAGGCGAACAAGGGGAGGTTCTCGGTCAGTTCAAGACGGCAAACAACTCGTTTCTGCTGGCCCAGGTTGTCCCTTTTCGAACTCTCCAAGGGCGTGTGAAGAGCTTGGTGCTTTACTCCTACGACAAAACTCGCGGTCAAGGTGTGGAAGCGGGCCCCTTTGAGGTGAAGTAATCCTCACCCTTTTCCGATAATCTGTTCGGAGGAACATCATGAAGCAGTTGTTCGGGGCTGTGCTTATTCTGACCGTGTCTCTGGCCGGTCTGACGGCCCAATCCACCTGGCGGGGCCAGGCCGAAGTGTGGCAAGGAGCCGGGGCACCAACGGGGGGGTATGTCGCCGCCGCAAATGAGTTCACCAAGAACTCTCTTGTCACCATCGAAAACTACAAAACGAAAAAGACCGTTCAGGTGCGCATCGTATCCACCCTTCCTCAGGGCTCTTCGTCTTTCATCTTGATCTCGGCAAAGGCTGCCGCCGCCTTGGACATCGCCTTGACCGACACCCCTTTGGTGGGAGTTCAGATCGATACGACAATAGGCGGGTCAAAGGGTATTGTCGAGGACGACACCGCACAGAATCCTGACCCCGACGTGAATCCGCTGGCCACCGCCAAACCTAAAGTCGCTGCCGGGACCCCTGTCGCGAGCACTCCTGTTCCCTTGCCCGCCACAGCAGAAACCCCGACTCCCGCCTTGACGAACACACCGGCAACTCCAACTCCGGTGGATGCACCTTCTGAAAGCCCGATTATGACACCCGCCCCAGTTGTTGCGGCGGTGTCTCCAGCCTCGAAACCGGCATCCGCTTCCGAAGAGATCCCCGTGGTTCTCCTGCCTCAGGCCCCTGTGGCTCCTACCTTGGCCCGTACCGGTGCTGCAACAACAAACCCAGCTGAACTGACCAAGGCCAGCTCTTCTGTCGATCCGGAGCTGACACCCCTGCCGCCCCTCGAGGCTCCACCGCCGGTGGCTCCTCCCAGCCTCGCCGTAGCAGACATGTCGGAAGAAACGGCCCCTGTTACCCCCGGCCGGAGGGTTTTCCTGCCTACCACCGGCACCGATATCGTAGCCGACGAAACTCCTGTAGTAGAGGAAACTCCCGGGAAAAAAACCACCCCTGAAGCCGAGTCTAAAACTGCCGTTGAGCCGGTAGCACCGGCACCCGAGACCGTTGCAGAAACTCCGACCCCCGCACCGGTTGTCACCCCCGCACCGGTTGCCACCCCCGCCGTGGCAGAAACTCCTAAGGCGACCGAGACTCCTCCTGCTGTCGTGGAAGCGCCCAAGTCAGTCACGAATCCGCCAGTCGTAGAAACGCTGAAAGCGGACGTGACCAGCCCCGCGGTTTCGGCGACGACCAAGCCCGCGACCGTTACCTCAGCCCCGCCCGCTGCGGCCAAAGCCTGGGTAAGCACACCGGGCAAGTTGTCGGGACCCGTTCTGGGAACCATCGGAGTCCTGACTCAGTTGGAAAAAGGGAAGTCGTACGTTCAAGTTGCCGCCTACGCGACACAGGCCGAGGTCTTGAAGGTTCTTGAGTCGATGAGTTCTTACGTGCCAGTTTCTGTTTATCAGGCCACCGGTGAAAAGAATCCTTGGCGAATCCTCATTGACTCAGCTCCCAAGGCCCAAATGGGAGTGCTCTTGAATCAGTTCCGCAACCAGGGCTTTCGCACAGCGTCCATCATCAAGGGCTAATCGAGGATACAAGCCGAGTGGTGGCCGTTTCCCAGATCTCGCATGGGGGGGCGGGCTACTTGGCATTGGGCGGTGGCCAGCGGGCATCTCGGGTGAAAATGGCAACCCGAAGGCGGGAACACCGCTGACGGTATTTCCCCTCGGGGGAGTTCGTGCAGGCGCCTCCGCTTAGGGTCGGGAACAGGTACCGCATTCAACAACGCCTTGGTGTAAGGGTGGTGGGGGCGCCGAAAAATCTCGTCTTTCGGGCCTATCTCAACGATGCGCCCCAAATACATCACCGCCACGCGGTCGCAAAGGTACTTTGCCGTGGCAAGATCATGGGTGATGAACAGATAGGTCAGGTCGTGCTGGTCTTTGAGCTTCTTGAGAAGTTCCATGATGAGGGCCCGTACCGAAACATCCGCCATCGCAATTGGTTCGTCGGCAACGATAAAATCGGGATTCAGAGCAAGGGCACGGGCAATAACCACTCGCTGCGCTTGCCCGCCAGAGATCTGGTGCGGGTACTTCTTGAACAGAAAATCTGCCGGGGTGAGGCCCACGTTTTCCATCTGTTGACGCACCGCCTCATCGCGACCTTCGGGTGCACCCACGTTGTGAATATCCAGCCCGTGGCGTATGGCCGCACCAATGCTCATGCGAGGCGAAAGCGAACTCAACGGGTCCTGGAAAACCATTTGCATGCGAGGGCGCAGCGTCCTTAGGGCTTCCGGCTTGAGGCTCGTCAGGTCGGTTCCTTCAAACTGAACCGAACCGGAGGTGGGATTGATCAATCGCAAGGCCAACCGCCCGGTTGTGGATTTGCCTGAACCCGATTCGCCCGCGAGTCCGAGGACTTCGCCCTTGCGCAGCGAGAAAGAGACCCCATCGACGGCGTGTACTTTGAGGTTTCGCGCCGAAAGCGCTTTGTCGAAGGGATTGCGCCGGACCGGAAACTCCTTCACAAGGTTGGTCACTTCCAGCAGCGCAGGCTCTACGGGTTCACTCATTGTTGATCCTCCAGCAGGCGGCCCAATGCCCAGGACGGTGCTCTAGCAGAGGAGGTTCCTGCTCGCGGCACCGACCCATGGCCAGCGGGCACCGCGGCGCGAAAGAACACCCCGGTGGAGGGTCCACGAGGCCTGGTGGGCTGCCGTCCATGGTGGTGAGCGTTTCTTGCTCTACATCGATGTTGGGCACACAGGCGATGAGTCCCTGAGTGTAGGGGTGAAGTGGCTGGTGAAAAACCGCTTCGGCAGGGGCGTTTTCCACAATTTGGCCTGCATACATGACGGCAATTCGGTCGGCCAGTTCGGCAACCAAACCCAGGTTGTGAGTAATCACCACGATGGTGAGAGCAAACTCTTTTTGCAGGCGCTTCAAGAGGTCGATGAAACCAGCTTCCACGATCACGTCCAACGCCGTGGTCGGTTCGTCGCAGATCACCAACTTGGGCCTGAGAACCAAACCCAGACCAATCATGATGCGTTGGCGCATGCCGCCGGAGAGTTGGTGTGGGTAGGCTCCCATCCGATTTTCTTCGATTCCCAGGTCGGTGAGGATCTCGCGGACCAACTTCAAGGCCTCGGGTTTCTTGAGCTCGGGCTTATGGGTCCTCAGCACCTCAAGGAAATGCCGGTCGATGCGCATCAGGGGGTTTAGGCTGGTGAGCGGGTTCTGAAACACCATCGCGATGTCTTTGCCGCGCACCTCGCGCATCTGGTCTTCCGGGACAGAAGCGAGGTCTTTCCCTTCAAAGAGCACGCGGCCAGCAGTGATGCGACCCGGGGCACGCACCAGCCTGAGAATCGCCAGCCCCAAGGTCGACTTGCCCGAACCTGATTCGCCCACGATGCCCAGAGTTTCTCCGCCTTGCACCTCCAGACTCACGCCCCTTACGGCGCGCACGGTACCCAAGGCAATCGGGTAGTCGATGCAAAGTTCGTCGATCTTCAGCAGCGGTTCGCTCATCTCAGCGTTCCAACAATTTGGGGTTGAGGATTTCGGCAAGCCCTTCGCCCAATAAAGTGAAGCCTAGTGCCAGCGTCATGATCATCATGCCGGGAAAGGTGATCAGCCACCAACTTCCCGAGGGCAGAAACTTCTTGCCCATGGAGAGGTCCATGCCCCAGTCGGGCATTCCGGCCGGGAGTCCCAAGCCGATGTAGCTGAGCGCCGCCTCGGTCATGATGGCGTCGGCGATGTTGACACTGAACACCACCACAGTGGTAGCAATGACGTTGGGGAAAATGTAGCGGCCCAGAATAGTCCAGCGTTTAGCGCCGAGCACCTGCGCGGCCTCCACATAGAGTTCCTCGCGGATGCTGATGGTCTGCCCCCGGACGAGGCGGTAGTAGGTTGGAATATAAATTACAGCTACGGCCAGAGTTATATTTACAACCCCAGGCCCCATCATCGCGGCGAACGCAATGGCGAGGATGAGCCCCGGAAAACTGTACACCGAGTCCATGGTGAGCGAGAGCACCCTGTCGAGCGGACCGCCCACAAAGCCGGAGAGCAGACCCAGCGGGATGCCAATGAGGCTGGAAATCAGGGCCGCCGCGAAAGCGACCCCCAAGATTGTCTGGGCTCCCCATACCATGCGGGCCCAGATGTCGCGTCCTAGGTTATCGGTGCCCATGAGGTGGATTCCTCCGGGGGCTGCCAATTGGGGCCCTGCATCCTGGTCGGAGGGGTTGAAGCTGGTGAATAACCACGGGAAGGCGGTCATGAAAATCATGAACACCACGATGAATAAACCGACCAGCAGGATGTACCATTCGGCACCGTAGGTCTTTCCGGCGGTGGAGAACGCATGGAGGGCGCGATTCAGCAAGCCACCCGGACTTGGTGGCAGTTGGGAAACTCGGGTGTTTTTCAATATTTTACCCTCGGGTCGATGAGCGCATGGATGATGTCGACAAGAAGAGAAATGACCGACACAAACAGCGCGAAGATGACGATGATGCCCTGCACGGTGGGGTAATCGCGAAGATAAATGCGCTCCAGCAAAAGCCGCCCCATTCCCGGCCAGCTGAAGGTGGTTTCTGTCAGGATGGCCCCCGAAAGAAGCACGGCAAATTGCAGGCCGAGCATTGTCAGCACGGGAACAAACGCATTGCCCAAAGCGTGACCATACACCACTTTGCCTTCCGGAAGTCCCCGGGCGCGAGCAGCCAGAACAAAATCACTCTTGAGGTTGTCGAGCATGTTTGCCCGCGTTAGCCGCAGGAAGATTCCCGATAGTGTGATTCCCAGCGTTAAAGCCGGAAGAATGAGGTGGATGGCCACGTCGGTAAAGGCCTTGAGGTCTGCCTTCAACAAAGTATCGACGAGGTAGAAGCCTGTCTGTTCGAAATCGCTCGACATCACCCTCGAACCCACGCGCCCGGCGATGGGAAGCCAATCGAAGGCCACCCCAAAAATCATTTGCAGGATGAGCCCCATCCAGAAGACCGGTATACAATAAACAATGTTGCCGTACAAACGCGCGGTGAAATCGCCCACGCTACGCCGGTTCTTGGCGGCCCAGGCCCCTAAGGGGATGCCAATGCCCAGCGCTACCAACAGGCCGGTGAGGGTAAGTTCTATGGTGGCAGGGAGCTTTTCGAGGATGGGCGCCGTTACCGCTTCCTGCAAGATCATCGAGCGGCCTAGGTCAAAGCGTGACAACTGGGCCAGATAGTCTATATACTGTTCCCAAATGGGTTTATCGAGACCAAGCTCGTGCTTCTTTTCGGCCACAAACTTGACCGGCGCGTGGTCGCCAAGCATGGCGGAAACCGGATCACCGGGAATAACCCGCATCACAATGAACACCACTGTGAGAAGGATGAGGAGCATCGGTATCGTCAGCAAGAGGCGCATCGAGAGATAGCGCATCAGGTTCTTCATGGTGTTCCCCAAAGGCAAAAAAAAGGAGGAACACCTTGGTGTTCCTCCTTTCACTTTACCAGATTCCGATGGCTTCGGAAAGCCGGATTATTTAATCGTCAGCTGATTGTAATTGAAGATCAGCGTCGGGCCGATTTTAACTCCGCCCACATTCTTTTGGGTAAAGACGTACAAGTCGCCCTGCCACAGAGGAATGGTCGGGTTTTCCTTGGCCCAAAGTGCCTGGATTTGCTTGAACGCAGCGGTACGAACCGCTATGTCGCTGGAAGCACCTTCTTTGGCGAACAGAGCATCCATTTCCTTGCTGGAGTAGTTGATTCCCATGCCAACCGAGTCTTCGGTGCGGGCAAACACGGCAGTGTAGTCGTCCGGATCGATGTAGTCGGGGTACCAACCGAGCAGGTACACAGCCATCTGTTTGTTCTTCCACTGTGTCTTGTAGGTGGCCCATTCGGCGCTCTTGAGGGTGACCTTGATGAGGGTCGATTTTTCGAGCTGCGCCTTGAGCACTTCGGCCTGGTTCACTTCCGCATCGCCGTAGTGACTGGTGGTGTACCAGAGGTCAAAAGCAAAGGGCTTGGCTGCCGTGAAACCCGCGGCCTTGAGCAGGGCATCGGCCTTGCCAACCTGAGCGTCTCCCAAAGCCTTGTAAGGACCAGTGTCTTGTCCCCACATGCCGTTGGGAATCATGGAGTACAGGGGCTTGTTCTGACCCAAATACACTTTTTGCAGGAGTTCCTGGCGGTTCACGAGGTAGGCCAAGGCCAAGCGCAGGTTTTTGTCCTTAAACACGCTTTGGCTGTTCTCAAACGCGAGGTAACGGATCTGGGCTCCGTCTAGCTTGATGGTGTTCACCTTGGCATTCTTCTGCTCGTCAACAATGTCGGCGGGGTTGAGCGACTTGTAAGCCAGGTCGATTTCGCCCTTATCGAGGGCGAGGCGTAAGGTGGTGGAGTCGGCGTAGTAGCGGATGGTCACGCGGTCTACTTTGCCGGCTTCGCCATGGAAGTTAGGGTTCTTTTCGAACACCGCTTCCTGGTCGCGCTTGTAACTGACGAGCTTGTAAGCGCCAACGCCGACGTAGGCACCGCCTGTCAGCTCGGTGGGATCATGCACGAGCTTGTCGGCAGGATAAACCTTCGGATTGGTGGGGAAGTAGGGGGGAGTGGCCAGCAGGGCCGGGAAGTAACCGGCGGGAAGCTTGAGCTTGAACACTAGAGTCTGAGCATCCTTCACGGTGACGCTGTCGACATAGCTCGAAATCAGCGACTCGGGGTCGCCCTTGAGGGCCACGACGCGGTCGATAGACCACTTCATGACGTTGGCATCCAAGACGTCGCCGTTGGAGAACTTCAGTCCTTTGCGCAGGACAACCGTGTATTCATCGCCCTTGGCGTTGGCGGTGAGCTTTTCTGCCAAACCGGGCACCAGGTTGGTGGTTCCGGGGGTATAGGTCATCAGGCCTTCGGAAATGTTTTGGAAGAACTCCCAGGTATGGAAGTCCCACGAACTACCGGTGTCGAGGTCGGTCAGTTTTTCCGTGGTGCCGTAGACCAGGGTCGAGGGCGCGGCGAAGGCGGCCAAAGGCAGCAACGCGGCGAGTAGAATCGCTGCAATTTTCTTCATGCAAACTCCTTGTGATTTCACCTTCTCAAGAGAAGGCTAGAACCAATATAAAACGAATATCGAGTCTGTCAATCAAGTTGGGAGCGATGAACGAAATTTCACCTGTGTGCTAAACTCCTTCGATGACCTCTGTTTTTCAGGTTTACCGCACCCTTTTGGCCGACAAACGGTTTTTCCGACTGTTTCTGCCCGTTGCTATCCCTATTGCGCTTCAGAATCTCGTGAGTTCTCTCACTTCGCTCGGTTCGGGCCTTTTGGTGGGTCAACTCGGCGATTCGGCCATCGCTGGGGTCTCGCTGGCGGGGCAGGTGCAATTTGTGATGATTCTGGCCAGCTTCGGCATCGGCTCGGGGGCCGCTATTTTTACCAGCCAGTACTGGGGACGCAGCAATTCGGAGGGTGTGGGTAAAACCCAAGGCGTGGGCCTGATTCTCAGTGTCGGGGTCGGGTTGCTGTTTGGAGTGCTGGCCGCTTTTGTGCCCGAAGGGCTTTTGGGCCTGTTTACTCCCGATCAAACCGTGATCCGGGAAGGGTCAGCGTTTCTTCGCGCGTCCGCCTGGAGCTTCCCGCTTTCGGCCGTTGGCATGAGCTATTCCCTGGTGCTCCGGTCGGTGGGAGATACCAAAACGCCCCTTCAGTGGGCACTGATCGGTTTCGCGGTGCAGTTAGTGACCGCACTGCTTCTCATCTTCGGTTGGGGACCGTTACCCGCAATGGGCACCGAAGGCGCCGGACTGGCGCTGGTGCTGGCCAAGCTGGTGGAGACCACCGGCATCGTCGTCGCCACGCAAGTGCAAAAACGCCCCAATGCCGGCTGGCGGCGACTTTTTCACTTCGACCGGATTTTTTTCCTACGCTACCTTAAGGTGGCCCTTCCGGTGGTTGTCAATGAGCTCCTCTGGGCCTTGGGCATCAGCGGTATCAAGGCCATCTACGGGTGGATGGGCAGCCAGGAATTGGCCGCTCTCAGCGTGGTGGAAATGTTCAGCCAGCTGGTGTTCATCTTTTTCTTTGGCACCGGCAACGGCGCCTCGGTGATCATCGGTAACGCCATTGGACGGGGCGACCTGAAGGAGGCTCAGCACTTGGCAAAGAACGTGGCCCTATTCGCGCCGCTCATGGGGGCTGTGCTGGCCCTTCCCTTGGCTCTTGCCGCACCCTTTGTCCCGCTCCTGTTTCAGCTTACCCCGGAGGTGCGGACCCTGGCCACCGAGTTGTTCTGGGTTGGCTGCGTTTTTCTTCCCGGACGAGCCTTCTACCACGACATGATTGTCGGTGTCCTGCGCAGTGGGGGCGATACGAACTTCAGCCTCTGGATGGACCAATCGGGCATTTGGCTTTGGGCGCTTCCGCTGGGCAGCCTGATGGCTTTTGTTCTCCACTGGCCGTTCCTTTTAGTTTACTTTCTTATCAGTTTGGAAGAACCCTTGAAGTCGCTGCTAGCCCTTTGGCGCCTGCAGAACGGCCGATGGATTCGGGAGGTGACAAGATGACAGCAAGACTTGCTACGGCAGTTGTGGTGCTGCTCGCGTTCTCTGTGTCCGCAGGGGCGGAGCCAAGCCCTTGGCAGAAGTTCCGCACGCAGGAAGGTGTAACGGTGTCTTGGCGCTGGGAACTTCGTGAAGGCGGGGTTTACCGAGGCGAACTCCAGTTTGTGAATACCACAGAGCAACCCCTGAAAGTCTCTTACCGGCCGTGGTTTGAAACCGCCGAGGGACACAACTGGACCGAAGGCGGCCAGGTCATTTCCCTCGAGCCCCGCCAGACCAAAGCCGGTGAGGGTGTCGCGATGTTCAATTTGCCGGGTCAGTTCAAGGCGGCTCCTCGTTCTGGTGGTTTCCAGTCGATGGCCGTCCGGGTAATGGCCGAGTCTGTTCCACCCACGAAATGGTTCATCGACCAAGAGACCGAGGCCCTTCGTGTGGAATGGTCGCCGGTTCGGGAGCATAAGCGCTACATCGCAGCTATCCGGTTGACCAACCTGCTCAACAAGCCCCAGATTCTCACCTTCCAGGCGCAATTTACGAATCCGAAGGGGCAGGTATGGAAGGCACCCCAACAAACCCTCACCGTGCCAGAAAGGTCAACTTTGGAGGGAGAGGAGTACGATTTGGTCTACCAACCCGTGTACCACACGATAGATCCTTTGAGTAGCCACGATTTATGGCTCGCCCCTGAATCGCCCCCACGGTTGGGAGGCATCCGTATCCTTTCGCCGAAAAACACAGATTGATGCTCGCGGGGCTTGGGTTTAAAATCATCCCATGCCTGAATTGACCCCTGATGAAGTTCACTCCCTTGCACGGACCCTGCTAGACCAGCAGGTTGCCTATGCCCAAGGCCGCCCTCTCGTGTCCGACCTCGAATACGACCGGCTCTTTGACAGGCTCAAAGCCCACGAGGAGGCCCATCCAGAACAGAAATTGACCTGGAGCCCGACTCAGCGCGTGGGCAGCGACCTCAGCGCCGACTTCCCGGAGTTTAGCCACACGGTACCGGTGCTGAGCCTCGACAAGGCCTATTCGCCTGCCGAGGTTTTCACCTGGCTCGCCAAGACGGCCAAGCTGACCAGCCGATCGCTGACGGTTACTGCGGAACAGAAAATGGATGGACTGTCGCTGGTGCTCTACTACAAAGAAGGCGTCTTGGAGCGGGCGGTGACCCGGGGTGATGGAACCAAAGGCAACGACGTTACCGGAAACGTAAAAACTCTCGCCACAGTTCCTCTTCGTCTCAACCTTCCGCTCACCATGGCGGTGCGGGGAGAGGTCTTTCTGCCTAAGAGCGACTTCGCCCACCTAAATGCCCAACTCGAGGAGCCGTATGCGAATCCCCGCAATCTTGCAGCCGGCACTCTGCGGCGGGTCAAGAGCGCCGAAGTCGCCAAGGTTCCCCTCAAAATGTTCGTCTACGAGGCTTTTGTTTCCTCTCCCGAGGCGCAAATCCCCCAGAGCCACCGCGCCGCTCTCGATTTGCTGGCTTCGCAGGGCTTCCCTCTCAACCCTCATCTAGGCCTTTTTGAGCCCGAACACAACCTCGAGTTAGAAGCCTTCGTGGCCGAACAGACGGTTCTTCGCCCAGGTTTGGAATGGGAAATCGACGGCTTGGTGTTCAAGGTGGACGACTTGGCGCTGAGGGACGAACTCGGTGCTACCGGCCATCACCCTCGCTGGGCACTGGCTTACAAGTTTGAGTCGCCCCAGGCCCGTACTTTTGTCGAGGAAATTTTTATTCAGGTGGGCCGTACGGGTCGCGTCACGCCCGTCGCCAGAGTCAAACCAGCTCAGGTGGGGGGCACCACGGTCACCTTCATCACCCTGCATAACAATGCCAACATCGAAACCCTGGGCCTCGGGATCGGCGACGAGGTGGCCATTAGCCGCCGTGGCGATGTGATTCCGGCAGTAGAGGAAGTGCTCGAGCATCAGGGCACCGTGTGGAGTTTCCCACCGCTGTGCCCCGACTGCTCTTGGGAGCTGGAACTTCGCGGTGCTCACCACTTTTGCCCCAACTCTGCTTGCCCTGCGCAGGTGAAAGGCAAACTGGCTTTCTTTGTCGGTCGCGGACAAATGGATATCGAAAGTCTGGGTCCTGAAACCCTCGAGGTATTGGTTAGCCAGGGCTTGGTGCGCGATGTGGCCGACCTGTTTACCTGCGACTTTGAAGCCTTGCGTGGAGTGCCGGGTTTCGGCGACAAGAAGATTGCGGCCCTCAAGGAGGGGGTCGCCCTCGCCCGAACGCGCCCTTTCACGACGCTATTGGCATCCTTGGGAGTCCCCGAACTTGGGAAAAAGCTCGTGGAACTTCTTGTTGGTGCAGGAGTTCTCTCTTTTAATCAGTTGGTGGAAACGTTGCTACAAAACCCCGAAAGTCTACTTGAGGTGCATGGAATTGGCGCTAAAACCCTCGAAACCCTGAAAACGGAGCTACTGGCTCCAGCCGTCCTTGGGCTTGCACAGAGGCTCCAAGCTGCGGGACTGAGCCTTGAAGCTCCGCCACCGACCGCGGCGCAAAGCCAGTCCCTCTTGGGCACCGTGTGGTGCGTTACAGGAAGCTTTGTGGGTTTCAATCCCCGGTCACTGGCCGAAGAGGAAATAGTACGCCGCTCGGGAAAAGTGGTGTCGGCGGTTAGTGGCAAAACTACCCACCTTTTGGCAGGAGCAGGGGCAGGAAGTAAGCTTGAGAAAGCTCAGGGCTTGGGGCTCAGAATTGTAAGCGAAGACGAGTTCATCACCTTGCTGCAATGAGTAGCTTCACGAATCGCCGTCTTGAGCGTCGAACAGGCTTGCCACCTCTTTTTTGTAAATTTCTGCGACCACATTGCGTTTGATGCTCAGTTTCTGAGTCATTTCCACACCAACCTGAAAGGCTCGTGGCAACAAGTGAACCTTGAAAATCCTCTCAAAGCTCTTGAAGCCCGTCTTCGTATTCACCAGATGCTGAACTTGCTCATGTGCGTATTCGAGAATCTGGGAGTTGTTGAGCAGTTCCTCGCGGTCGATGAAGGTGATTTGCCGCTCTTTGGCCAGTTGCTCCATCAGCTCGAAGTTGGGCACCACCAGCGCGGCTAGGTACTTCTGGTCTTGGCCAACCACCATTATCTGGTCAATAAACTCCGACTGCAAAAGCTTTTGCTCGATGGGCTCAGGCTCGATATTTTCGCCGCCCCGAAGCACAATGGTGTCTTTCGAGCGTCCCACAATGCGGATTTCTTTGCGAATCGTGGCTGTGACGAGGTCGCCGGTATTGAGCCAGCCATCTTTCAAAACTTTCTCCGTGGCTTCGGGGCGCTTGTAATAGCCCAGCATCACCTGCGGCGATTTTACCCAGAGCTCACCCTTGTGGCCGGTCGTCACCTCGTTGCCTGTTTCTTCGTCTCGGATGCGGAACTCGATATCCTTGAGCAGGGTTCCAACGGTCATCGGAATGGGTGATTTTTGGTGGCGGACAGCAAGGACCGGGCCGGTTTCGGTGAGGCCATACCCTTCGAGTACCAAAATGCCTACAGCCCGGAAAAACTTGTCCACGTGGCCGGGCAAGGCGCCACCGCCGGAAACCCCGGCAATAAACTCTCCGCCTAGTAAAGCATGGATTTTCTTGAACACCAAAGCCTGGCCAATTGAGTTGAGCACCCCCAAAACCACCAGCGGGAGGGCGGTGACGAGCGTGGTGGGCAGTTGCCAGTGGTGATGGTAGCGCGGCCACCTGCCGAGGAACTGGTCTCTGGTGTCGGCAAACCGGCTACCTACACCGAGAAAGAAGTTGAACAGCGCCTGCTTGACGGGGCTTTGGTTTTTGACGTTACGGATTACGGCAGCGCGTACGCTTTCCCAGATGCGTGGTACCGAGGGGAACCACTGGGGCTTTACAGCCGCTAGGTCTTCGAGCATGATTTTGCCGATGGGCTTGGAGTAGGCAATGGTAGCCCCGCAGCACATCACAACATATTCAATGGCGCGTTCGTAGCTGTGCCAAACAGGTAGCACACTCAGAAACTTGTCGCGGTGTTTCACACCCAAAATGGGCAGGATGCGGTCTACCTGAAAAGTAAAGCTCTCGTGGGTGAGCATGACGCCCTTGGGTTCGCCCGTTGTGCCAGAAGTGTAGATGATGGTCGCTAGGTCTTTGCCGGTTCCCAGGGCCACCGCGGCTTCGAACTTCTTGGGGTCCTTCTCGAGTTCCTTCCGCCCGCGCTCAACCACCTCCCGTAAGCCAAAAACTTGCATGGACGTAGGTGCATTGGGGTGAGAGCCAAAAGAGTCGTCTAGAATGATGATCAGCTTGACCAAGCTTTTGTCTGTCAGTCCAGAGAGCACTTTCTCGAACTGGGCCGAGTCCTCCACTACAACAGCCGTGCAATCGGCATGCGACAAAATGTAGCTGACTTCCTCTTTGGTGGAATCGGATCCGCGGGGAACATCGGCCCCGCCTATGCCCAGAATACCGAGGTCGGCAACCATCCATTCTTTACGGTTGTCGGCGATAATTCCCACATGGGCGCCCCTGCCTATGCCCAGAGTGAGCAGGCCTACTCCAAAGCGGGCACCTTCGTCCCAAAGTTCGCGATAGGTGATGGTTTGGAAGGAAGTTTCCGTGGTTTTGCCCGTTTTGGCCAGCTGGGCCGGGGTGTCGGAAAAGCTTTCAACGATGGCATGGATTCGTTGGGGAATAGTTTCGGAGTTCATAATTACCTCATTATGCCGGCACCGGGCCGACGATGCACATCCATTCTGCTTCACAAGCAAGTTCTTCACCTACATAGACTTTCCCGCTTTGGCGGATCATTTTGGCGCTCAGACGGAGGTTGGTGATTTCAAACCTAACCAGGTCTTCTGGCCTAACCTGCCTGCGGAACTTGGCCTTTTCAATGGCGGCCAAGAAAAACAGAGAATCGTCGCTAAGGACACCGAGCTCGCGTACGCCCGCACCGCCCACTTGAGCCATACTTTCAATAAGAATGACACCGGGAACCACCGGGTACTGCGGGAAATGGCCAGCAAAAAAATACTCTTCCTTGCTGTAAAGATGCCACCCTCGAACACTTTCCTGAGTCACATTTTCTAACCGGTCCACAAAAAGGAAAGGCTTGCGGTGAGGGATCAGTTGGTCGATCGGTTTCATGGTTACAGTCTAAGGGCAGGTTATGAGTTCGGCAACGACTTTTGTGAATCCGATCCAACCTTGACAAGATATCTCAGGGGGGTATTCTAGGAGAACTGCGGAAAAGGGAGACATTGACTTCGCTTTTTCGCTCGTGCTAGGTTCCCGAAGATTTTCCGAGAGGAGTTGAAATGGACACAAAAGACATCCTGGCAGTGCTCGAAAAGTTCAATCATACGGCTTTGGCCGAGTTTAAGTACAAAGAGGGCTCGGTTGAATTACACCTGAAACGGCATGCCGAGGTCACCTATGCCGCTCCTTCTACGGGGTCGAATCCTGGCCACGCGTCTCTGGCTTCGGCACCTGCAGCCGCAACCGCGGCGGCCCCTCATGCTGCTGAAGGAGCCGAAATCATCAACAGCCCTATCGTGGGCACCGTTTACCGCTCGCCTGCTCCAGACGCACCTCCGTTTATTGAAGAAGGAAAACTGGTCAAGAAAGGTGACACTCTGTGCATTATTGAAGCCATGAAGGTAATGAATGAGCTTGTGGCCGAGTTTGACTGCGAGATTCTGCGCATTCTTGTCGATAGCCAGCATTTTGTGGAGTACGGTACTCCTCTTTTCGAGGTGCGCAAGAAATGATCAAATCTCTTCTGGTCGCGAACCGGGGAGAGATTGCCGTCCGTATCATCCGTGCCTGCAAAGAGCTCGGCATACGCACGATTGCCGTCTATTCGGAAGCCGACCGCAAGGCCTTGCATGTGCTAATGGCTGACCAAGCCATCTGCATTGGGCCCCCACCTTCAAAAGACAGCTACCTCAATATTAGCAACATCGTTTCAGCCGCGTTGGCCTCCCGGGCCGATGCCATTCACCCAGGGGTGGGGTTTCTCTCAGAGAAGGCCGAGTTTGCACGAAAGGTGCAGGAAGCAGGCCTCATCTGGGTTGGTCCGGACCCCGCGGCGATTGACATGCTTGGTGACAAGATTCGTTCCAAAGAAAATGCCACAAAGTTCGGCGTGCCCTGCACCCCGGGAATTGAGGGGGCCATCACCAACATCGACGCTACTGTGGAAGCGGTTAAGAAGATAGGTTTGCCAGTGATCATCAAGGCCTCTGCCGGCGGCGGGGGTAAGGGAATGCGAATTGTCCGCAAGGTAGAAGAATTAGCGGACAACATCAAAATTGCCTCCAACGAAGCAGAGAAATCGTTCAACGACGGTACCGTGTTCATCGAAAAATACCTGGAAAACGCGGCCCATGTAGAACTCCAGATGATGGGAGACAAGCACGGCAACGTCATCTATTTTGGCGAGAGGGATTGCTCGGTTCAGAAAAACCACCAGAAGCTGATCGAGGAAGCCCCAAGCCCGCTCGTTACTCCCGAAATTCGCAAAAAAATGGGCCAAGACGCCGTACGGCTGTTCAAGGGTATCGGCTATTGCGGCGCGGGGACAATAGAGTTCCTGTTCAAGGACGGGCAGTACTACTTTATGGAAGTCAACAGCCGCATCCAAGTGGAACACCCTGTCACGGAAATGATCACCGGCGTCGATCTCATCAAGGAAATGATACGCGTGGCGGATGGCGAGAAGCTTTCTGTGAAGCAGGAAGACATCCGCATCGACACCTACGCCATGGAAGTCCGCATCAACGCGACCTCCCCGGGAACCGTAAAGGACTATCTTCCTCCCTCGGGCTTCAAGGTCCGTGTCGATAGCTTCCTGTACAACGGCTACACCGTTCCTCCCACCTACGATTCTATGATTGCCAAAGTGATCATCGGAGCACCCTCCCGTGCCGAAGGCATCAACAAGATGCTTGCTGTCCTCGACGAGTTTAAGCTTGACGGTGTGCCCACAAACCTCGACTTGCAAAAGAAGATTATTAACACGCAGATTTTCCGCAAAGGTGGCTTCGGGACGCAGGTACTTGATGCCATTATGAAGGAGATCGGCTGATGGCGTCGTTTCAACACCTCCTCGACCGGTTGTTCCTCAAAAAGCAAGCCGTGCAGCGCACAACTCCCGACACCGACGAGCGTCGCCTGGTGGCGCAGAAACATTCGTGTCCTTCCTGTCACGAGCCTCTTGAGGTGGGCGAGCTCGAAGCCAATTTGTTTTGCTGCCCGAAATGCCAGCACCACTACCGCATCACCGCCGCCGAACGCATCAAAACCCTCGTCGACCCAGAGTCGTTCGTGGAGTTTGGCGAGGAGATCGACAGCGTGAACCCCATTGGGTTTCCCGGCTATGAGGGCAAGTTGTCGGAAGCACGCAATTCGTCGGGACCTGGAGATTCTGTAACCAATGGTATCGCGCTGATCGACGGTCGTAAGGTCATCCTCTCGATCATGAACTTTAAGTTCATGGGTGGGTCGATGGGTTCAGTCGCCGGAGAGAAACTCACGCGGGCCCTGCTGACGGGGCTGGAAAAGCGCCTTCCGGTGGTCTTGTTCACCACCTCCGGCGGTATGCGCATGCAGGAAGGTATCTTCAGCCTCATGCAGATGGCCAAGACCAGCGCCGCGATTGCGCAACTGGAAATGGCGCAGATTCCGCTCTTTATTGTCCTCACTGACCCGACTTATGGTGGTGTGACCGCCAGCTTTGCGATGCTCGGTGATGTGATCCTTGCAGAGCCGGGTGCCGCCATCGGGTTTGCTGGACCACGGGTAATCGAATCCACGATTCGTCAGAAACTTCCCGAGGGCTTTCAGAAGTCGGAGTTCCAGCTGGCCAAAGGGTTTGTAGACGCCATTGTGCCCCGCACCGAACTCAAAAAGACTCTCGGCTTCCTGATCGATACCCATTCCAATAACCTGAGGGTGCGTTAATGGAAACCAACGAGATCCAGAAAAAGATCCAGGAACTTCAGTCCCTGGCAGAAAAAAGTAACGTCAACATCGACAGCGACATTAAACGTCTGAGCGAAAAACTGGGCGAGGGTGCCCGGATGACTCCAGCCGACCTGTGGAAGAAAATTCAACTGGCTCGGCATTCTGACCGGCCTACTACGCTGGAAATCATAGCCACCATTACCGAAAGTTTCATGGAACTGCATGGCGATCGCTACTATGGCGACGATGCGGCGATGGTGGGCGGCGTGGGCCTCCTTGAAGGTCGCCCTGTGACCTTCATTGGCCACCAAAAGGGCCGCAACATGAAGGAAAACATCCGTCGCAACTACGGTTGGGCGCACCCCGAAGGTTACCGCAAGGCCTTGAGGCTAGCGAAGCAGGCGGAGAAGTTTGGTCGCCCCGTTGTAACCTTTATTGACACAGCGGGTGCTTACCCCGGTATCGCTTCGGAAGAGCGCGGTATCAGCGAGGCCATTGCCCGCAACCTGAAAGAGTTCGCTATGCTTCGCACCCCGGTGTTGTGTTTCATCATCGGCGAGGGAGGCTCGGGTGGTGCTATCGGTATTGCCGTGGGCAACGAAGTCTTTATGCTGGAAAACTCGTTTTACACGGTGATAAGTCCCGAAGGCTGCGCCTCCATCCTGCTTCGAGACCCCAGCAAGGCACCGGAAGCCGCCTCCCAGCTCAAGCTCCTTCCCTCTGACCTCTTAGCGTTTGGAATTGTCGACGGTATCATTCGAGAACCTGATGGCGGTGCCCACATCGATCATGTTGTCACTGCGGCCAATATCAAGGCCCAGATTCTCGATTCCCTGAAACGCTTGGAAACCAAAACCGGTGAGCAGTTGGCCCGTGAACGCATGGCCAAGTTTATGTCGATGGGGCGCTTTGTCGAAGAGGGTGGGCCCAAATCAAACTTTTTTCAACGCTTGTTCAGCATCACAAGAAAGTCCTGAACGCTGCCTTGAAAAGTTGACTTCGGGACGTAGAGGAGAGGCGCATGGTTTTTCTCTGGCTCGTTCCTACCATCCTCGCAATCCTTTTCCTCTCGGGCTTCATCCTTTGGCTGGCAACCAACGGCGGGCTTGGGTTTCCTTGGGTGGCCTTCTACGTCAAAGGAAAAGAAGTCCGGTTTAAACTCTCGGAAATCCATATCCTGCGCAAAGCAGCTGTCGGGGCGAAGATGCCCAACCCCGTTTCCATTTTCTCTTCGGTGAAGACGCTCGATAGTACCGTCCGAACCCTGATCACAGACTTCCGCGCGCGCCAGAAGATGGACGACCCTGCAACCAACGTCTTTCTGACCGAGCTTTTTGAGTTCAGAAAGAAGGTCGGGTTCAACCCTACTCATTTCACGAAAGGTATCAAGACCAGCCGAGAGCTCATGGGGGGGCAGCGGATCCGCATGACACTTACTCGCGACGCGAGTTTCCAGTCTACGGTTGTCGAAACTCAACGCAAGTATATTGCCGTCGCCTACCCTCTGGGCAAGGAGCTTCCGCCGGGTTTCAGCTGGAAGAACCAGAAGGTGAAGGTTTACTTATGGCGGGAAGAAGACGCCGGCTACTACTTCGAGTCAAAAGTTCTGGAGGATTTCCAAGACCTCGAAATACCGGCTCTGCACCTTGCTCATTCCGACAACCTAGTTCGGAGCCAAAAGCGCACTTCGATAAGGTTGGACTGTGACCTTCCGTGCTCTATTTACAACCTTGCTACCATTGACCTAGCCACGGAAGCCTTGGAAACGTCGAGTGGCTACCGGGGAAGGCTGGTCAACCTCTCAGAAGATGGCTGTTCCCTGCTCGTCGGCGGTAAAGCCAAGGTGGGGCTTGCCATGAAAGTGCAGGCCGAGCTCTCCGGTCATTTGGTGACGATGAGCGGAATCATCAAGGGAATCACCTACAACAAGAAGAAGAACCGGTCGGTACTTCACCTGCAGGCAAGCCCCCTCTCTGACCGGATGCGCAACGATATCCTCACCTACGTATACGACATTTTTGAGGAACGCAGCGACAAGCCTCCCAAAAAATATTCTTCCCTTGAAAGTTAAAGCAGCCGGGCTGACTCGTCCGTTTGTTCCATGTGAACCGTCTCAGCCAAAAAGCGCGAACCTACCCTTGGGTCCTCACGGCGCTAGCTTCGGTGCCGGTACTCTACGGAGTTCCTCTCTGGCTCGATCTGCTTCTTCTGTTTCTCATCGCCCTGCTGGTCCTGTTCTCGCGGGGTGATCTTGCCGGTCGCCTGCGGTGGCTTGGGTTTTTGGGATTGGCCGCTGTTCTTGCCCTGTGTTTTTCGCGACCTGCCACCGACGCACCCTCTTACCCCTTTGAACCCGGGGAGATCCTCGCAGGCAGGGGCGTCGTCGTCACCGAGGCCCCGCTTTCCCGAGGGGGAGACTACCGGGTCAGTCTTCGTCTGGAGTCAGTCGCTTCAGCTAAGCTTTCCGGAGATTGCCGGGCCGTCGTGCGGGTTCGCGGGCTGAGGGGAACCTCCCCGGCTCTGGGCCAAAGTTGGGAATGGACGGGACAGATTTCCGCAGAGGTTCTCACGTGGCGCTCCGGACACCCCGTTGGTTTTGAATCTTCGTGGAGTCGGGCGCGGTGGGAGGCTCGCGAAGCCGTTTTTGCGGTGTTCAGGCAGTTAGATGCGCCGAGTTCGGCCCTCGCGGAGGCGTTGCTTCTCGGGGCAGTCGATGACCTGACTTCGCAGGAGAAGGCAAGCTTCCGAGAGGCGGGCTGCAGCCATGTTTTGGCCCTTTCAGGCATGCACCTGAGCTTGTTAGCGGCTTTATTGGCTCTAGGACTCCGAGCAAGAGTGCACCCGGGTCTTGGTTTTTGCCTGACGCAGGTGCTTATTTCCGCGTTTTGTGTGCTTGCGGGTCCTATTCCCTCCTTGTACCGAGCGTGGATGATGACGGTTGTGGAGGGTGCCGAGCGCTTGCGCCAGCACCATCCTGAACCCCTGGAGGTTCTGGCTCAGTCTTTTCTCATCACAGTGTTGCTGTGGCCTACCATGGCGACGACGTTGTCTTTGCAGTTGTCGTTCCTCTCCATGGCTGGATTATTTCAATGGTCTAAGCCTTGGGAGTGGACGCTTCGACCTTGGCTGGGACGCTTCGGTGGAGCCACTTTGGCCTCGTCGCTGGCAGCGCTGGTTGCTACCCTGCCACTCACCGTCGGGCTTTTTGGCGAGGTCCGCTGGGTAGGGATTTTCCTATCGGCACCGCTGGTGGCCCTCACAACGGTGTATCTTTTTGCTTCGGGGGCTTTCCTTCTCCTTGGCCTTTGCCTACCGGGGTTGCCCCTGAACCTCCTTGCCCCGGGGTTTCGGCTCCTCTATGACCTGATCTTCGCCGTAACCGGCTGGGGGAGCCATTGGCCCGCGCTCGGGGGACTTTGGGCTGCTCTCGGGCTGGCCCTGCTTGCCCTAGGCAGGGCAGGGGTTTTTCTCTATAACAACCACATCAAAGGTGGTTCTGTGCCCGTTTCGCTTCACTACGATTCTCCGACCCACCTGCAGGCTTTTTTGGATGATCATGGTTTTAACGCCCTCAAACGCTGGGGCCAGAACTTTCTCATCAATCCCGGGGCCCGGTTGCGCATCTTGGAAGCGTTGGAACTGAAGCCCGCAGAACCAGTATGGGAAATCGGGCCCGGTCTCGGGGCCCTGACCCACCATCTTGTGGAGGCTGGTCACCCGCTCACGGTGTTTGAAATCGACCCCGGCTACAGTGGATTTCTGCGCGCCGAGTTCAGTTCCGCAGCGGCGGGCTTTCAGTTGCACGAGGGTGATGTGATCAAAACCTGGCGCTCGGCGCTCGGCGCTTCGCCGCGCCAGCGGGGCATCAAATGCGTGGGGAATCTTCCCTACAACGCTGCCAGCGCCATTATTGCGGATTTTGTCGAAGGCGGTTACTTCCCTGAAGTTCTCGTAGTGACGGTGCAAAAAGAAATGGCCGACCGCATGGTTGCCACTGTGGGAACCAAGAACTACTCGAGCTTCTCGGTTCTTTGTCAGTCGGTATTCGCTCTAACCGACGTGATGGTTCTCAAGCCGGGATCTTTTTACCCGGCACCCGAAGTCACCAGTCGAGTGGTGAAACTCGTTCCCCACGACCTGTACCCCGGACTGAACCAAAAACGGTTTTCTGTCTTGGTGCGCGAGTGCTTTTCCAGCCGACGCAAGACCCTGCGAAACAACCTCGCCGGAGCCGCCGCCGCCTTGCGCGTGAGCGAGGATGCGCTGAAAAACGCATTTTTGTCCCAGGGTATCGATCTGGCCCGGCGGGCTGAAACCCTCACTATCGAGGAGTTCGTCAGGGTGTATAGCTCGCTAAATCCGGCCGCAAAAGAAGGGTTATAAAAGGCCCGCGTCTTGCATCACTTTTCGCAGCTGTTGGCGCTTAGCTTCGTCCATGGGGCACATCGGCAGCCGGAAGACTTCCTGGAGGCGTCCCCCAAAAGCTAGGGCCGTCTTCACGGGAATCGGGTTGGTATCTAGAAACATGCTTTTCATCAGAGTGAGGTAGCGGAAGTGCAGGTCCCGCGCCCCGGCCAGATCACCCGAAAGTCCCTTGCGGCAGAGCTCCACCAAGGCCTCGGGGATGAGGTGGCTGGCTACCGAGATCACGCCGTCACCGCCGAGCGCCAAAAAGGTGTAGGCTAGGTTATCGTCCCCCGAGAGCACCGAGAACCCTTTTGGCCGCCGTTGAAGCACGTCCATTATCTGGCCGAGGTCGCCGGAGGCTTCTTTCACGCCGACGATGCGCGGGTGCGCCGCCAGTCTTATCAGGGTGTCGGTTTCGAGGTTTTTTCCCGAGCGTCCAGGAATGTTATACACGATCAGCGGAAGGTCTACCGCGTCGGCAAGGGCCCAGAAATGCCGAAAAAGGCCCTCCTGATTGGGTTTGTTGTAGTAAGGGACCACTTGCAGGGTGGCCGAAGCTCCCAAATCCTTGGCCCGTTGGGTGAGGGTCAAGGCTTCCTCGGTGGAGTTGGAACCCGCTCCAGCGATGATGGGAACCCGACCTTTGGCCCAACCCACCACTTTGCTGATCACACTTAGATGTTCGTCGTGGCTCATCGTCGGGCTTTCGCCGGTGGTGCCCATGGGCACCAAACCGGTGACCCCAGCATGGATTTGGGCCTCGACAAGGGCTTGAAGCGCCTTGTCATCCACCTTACCCGAGGCCTCAAAAGGGGTTACCAAGGCGGTATAGACTCCTTGCCAGCTCATACTTTCCTCCCTGCTGCGCTGAAAAACTCGCGGGCAAACTCATCGACCGACAAAAACCCTTTTCTTTTTGTGCGGACCAACCATTCGGCCGCCAAGACCGAGCCAAGGGCAAAACCAGAACGGTTTCTCGCCGTGTGGGTAATCTCAATGGTGTCGGCGTCGGAATCGAGGAGCACCTGATGGATTCCAGGGATGGTACCTCCCCTCACCGAGGCCACGTGCAGTTCGTGGGGCTCCACCGGACGGTCCAAGCGCTCGGTCACAACAGTGGTTTTGCGCGGCAGAGCTGCCAAAATTCGTTGGGCTGTGGTGAGGGCTGTTCCCGAAGGAGAATCTTTTTTGAGCTTGTGATGCCATTCGGTGACGAAAACATCGTATTCCGGGAGGTCTTTCAACAGGCCCGCGGCCTCGCCCACCAAGTGGAAAAACAGGTGGGCGCCCAAAGAAAAGTTAGACCCATAAACCAGCGATGAGTTTTGGCCTTCCACCAGCTTACGGGCCTCGTCGCGCTGAGCGTCCCACCCTGTGGTACCAACAACCGCCGGAAGTCCCGCTGCCGCGTAAGAGCTCAAGTTTCCTAAAATTCCTTCTGGCAGTGAAAACTCAATGGCGGCCTCACAGCTTTGAAGCATCTGCGAGCTGATTTCTGTGGCATCACCCAAACCCGGGCTGCGGTCCACTCGGGCGGTGATTTTATGCCCTCGGGCCACCAAGGCCGCTTCTACTTCGTGCCCCATGCGGCCGTAGCCGACGATCAAGACCTTCATGAACGCAATTCTACTGGAGTTTTCCGAGTTTGGGTATAGGATAGAAAAACGGAGGAGTTCATGCGTTTTATTGTCATTCTCGGAGTTTTGCTGGTAACGGGAGTTACCGGACTGTTTGCCGATCAGGCCGACAAGGCAATTGGTTATTGGAAAAGTATCAGCGATGTGAAAGGTGAAGAAGGGAAGATGACCGCCATCTGGAAGCTTTCGGTAACTGCCTCTGGCGAGCTTCAAGGCGCCATTGTCTACGTCCCAGACGAATCATCGACGAAAATCTACGTTTCCAAGAAGAAGGAGTACGACGGCCAGCCGGTGTGGGGCACGTTTTGGATGAAAGGTCTCAAGAAAACCGGTGGAGACTCTTGGGGCGGGGGAACCATCGTGGACGTGGGCAACGATAAGGCCGACGTTTATGGTTGCGAAATCAAAGTGATTGCTAACGGTACCAAGCTCGACATGCGAGGCTTCATTGGATTTGCCTTCATAGGACGAACCCAGACTTGGCTTACCGTGAGCGCGGATGAAGTCAAGAAATTGCTAGCAAAGTAAGTCAATCGACATTGTAGGGTATTGACCAGCGGTGGAATCGGGGTTAGTTTTGAACTATGAAGTTCAACTCTATCCTCGAGACCATCGGCAACACCCACCACGTGCGAATAAACCGCCTGTTTGGCAATCATAACGTTTGGGTCAAACTCGAAAAGGGCAACCCTGGCGGCAGTATCAAGGACCGCATTGCCTTGGCGATGATCGAAGACGCCGAAAAGAAAGGCCTTCTCAAAAAAACCACGACGATTATTGAGCCCACTTCGGGCAACACTGGCATCGGTTTGGCCTTGGTAGCCGCCGTCAAGGGCTACAAAATTCTTCTGGTAATGCCAGAGTCCATGTCGGTGGAACGCCGCCGCTTGATGACCGCTTATGGCGCCCAGTTTGATCTCACCCCCCGTGAAAAAGGCATGAAAGGCGCCATTGCGAGGGCCAACGAACTCCATGCCCAAATAGCCGACTCTTGGATTCCCCAGCAGTTTGAAAACCCGGCCAACATCGAAGTTCACCAACGTACCACTGCGCTCGAGATTCTCGCGGATTTTCCCGAAGGTCTGGACTACCTTATCACCGGTGTCGGAACAGGAGGTCATATCACCGGGGTGGCTCAGACTTTGAAGCCTAAGTTCCCCAACCTCAAGGTTTTCGCCGTGGAGCCGGCTGCGTCTCCGGTGATCTCGGGCGGCCAACCGAGCCCTCATCCCATTCAGGGAATTGGCGCTGGTTTTATTCCTGGCAACCTCCACACCCAGTGGCTTGATGGCGTGATCACGGTGACCAAAGAGGAAGCCTTTGAGTACACGTTGCGGGCTGCCCGAGAGGAGGGCATGTTCATCGGTATTTCTTCGGGAGCCTCGCTTGCAGCCGTGGCCAAGAAACTCACCGACATCCCGGCCACAGCGCGCGTGCTGACGTTCAACTACGATACGGGAGAGCGGTACCTTTCGATAGAGGGGTTGTTCGTTTAGCAAATAGCCCCAGGGTTTACGCTTGACGAGCAAGGCCCTTGGTTCTACCTTCGACAACACGGAGGCTAGCCATGCCGGTCAAGATTCCCAGCAACCTTCCCGCGAGAGAACTGCTCGAGCAGGAGAACATCTTCGTGATGTCGGAGTTGCGTGCGGCCAACCAGGACATCCGTCCGTTGAAGATTGCCGTGCTCAACCTCATGCCCACCAAGATTCAAACCGAGACACAGATTCTCCGCCTGCTGGGAAACACCTCTTTGCAGGTGGAAATTGCTCTGTTGCACATGGAATCTCATGAGTCCCGCAACACGCCGGCCGAGCACCTGAAATCGTTTTACTCTACCTTTGAGAAAATCCGTCACCAGAAGTTTGACGGTTTGGTGATCACCGGCGCACCGGTTGAGAACTTGGAGTTTGAAAAAGTGGATTACTGGCGCGAAATGACAGAAATCCTTGATTGGAGCAAGACCAATGTGTACTCCACCCTTCACATCTGTTGGGGTGCCCAAGCGGCGCTTTACCACCACCACGGGGTGCCGAAATACCCCTTGCCCCACAAAATGTTTGGTATTTTCCCCCACGCTATCCTCCATCCGCACGATCCTATCGTGAGGGGTTTTGATGAGGTCTTTCCGGCACCGCATTCGCGCCACACCACCATTCTCCGAGAAGATATTGAAAACACTCCAGGGTTGAAACTGATCGCCGAATCAGCGGAGTCTGGAGTTTACCTGGTGGTTTCCAACGATGGGCGTCAGGTGTTCGTTACCGGTCACCCGGAATACGACCGATTCACCCTGAAAGCTGAGTACGACCGCGATCTTTCCCGTGGCCTGACGGTTGAGGTTCCCCGGCATTACTTTCCCAGCGATGACCCCACCAAGGAACCGGGGGTAACTTGGAAGTCGCATGCACACTTGCTGTATGCCAACTGGCTCAATTATTACGTCTACCAAGCAACCCCCTTCGATCTGAACCAGTTGCCCGGCTCGGTGTAAGGGTTTCGGCGCCCTTTAGCCCTCAGCCCGCTTGGCAGAGAATGACGGCACAGGTGTTCACGATATCGTCCACCGAACAGCCCCGGGAGAGGTCGGAGCACGGTTTGGCAAGGCCCTGCAGAAACGGACCATAAGCTTGCGCACCGGCCAGCCGCTGAACCAGCTTGTAGCCAATATTGCCTGCTCCTAGGTCGGGAAACACGAGCACGTTGGCTTTGCCCGGAACCTCAGAACCGGGGGCTTTCTTCTTTCCCACGGCTTCCACCAACGCGGCGTCGGCCTGGAGTTCGCCGTCGACGAGGAGTTGGGGGTCGCGGGCCCGCACCAGGGCGGTCGCCTCGATGACTTTGTCGGCATCCGGATGGCTAGCTGAGCCCTTGGTGCTGAAACTCAACAGGGCCACGACGGGCTCGGCACCGATGTACTTGCGGAAGCTGGCCGCCGAGGCGAGGGCAATTTCGGCCAATTGCTCGGCGTTCGGGTCGGGGATGATGGCGCAGTCGGCAAACAGCATCAGGCCTTCGTGTCCCCAGCTTTTGTCGGCCAATTCCATCACAAAACAACTCGAGGCCACCTTTACCCCTGGAGCGGTTTTGATGATTTGGAAGGCCGCCGTCAGGACGTTCGCCGTGCTGTTGTCGGCACCCGCGACCATCGCGTCGGCGTCAGACCTTCGCACCATCATGGAGCCCCAGAACAGCGGATCTTGGATCTTGGCGCGGGCGTCCTCGAGACTAAGCCCCTTTGCTTGGCGCAATTTGTGGTACTCTTGAGCGTATGCGTCTAGATTTGGACTGCTCGCCGGGTCAACAATGTGGATGCTATGGAGCCCAATTCCGAGTTCTTTGGCTTTGGCTTCGATGGCCGGTTTGGAACCAAGCAGGGTCACTTCTTTGGCCAGCCCGAGGTCGACAAGTTGTCTAGCAGCGGGAATGGTCCGGGGTTCGGTTCCCTCGGGAAGAACTAGTCGTTTTTGAAGAGCTTTGGCTTGGGCTCTCATCCGTTGGGTAAAGGTCATGAAGATGCTCCTTACAGGGACTCAATCTACCATATCTCACAGCTCACGGAAACCACGCTGGCCCGCAACGTTTGTGGTCGCCCTAGCCTGGCTGACTTTCACCTGCGGTTGCCTTTATTCGCAGGCAGAGCGCGACCGGCAGACCAACCTTGTGCCCCGACCCCGCCTGGTTCTTCCCGAAAGCGGATTCTTGACGCTGCCGAACCTCTTATTGGTGCAGTGGTCCGAAGTTCCTGAAACCTGGCGGCCAGATTTGTCCAAGCGCCTCGATCTCTTAGCTTCGCAGGCCGGCCTGCGCTGGGGCCAGGCCACAGATTTGTCGGGTAACGACCCGTGGCTGGTCTTCCAATATTCCGATACCGGCGCCTGGAGTGATCTTCGGCGGGAGGGGTACGAGCTTAGGGTGGACAACACCGGAGTGACCATCACTGCCGATAGTCCTGAGGGCTTTTTTTATGGCCTGGTCAGCTTTCAGCAATTACTTCCCCCGCAACCGGAATGGAACCGGCCCGTCGTTCTGGCCTTGGGAACCCTTGTTGACTGGCCTGTGCTGTCGTGGCGAGGGCTGATGGTCGACTCCTCAAGGCATTTCCTGTCGGTGGGTGCCATCAAGTCCATTCTCGAGCTGATGGCCCTTCATAAACTCAATCGGTTTCATTGGCATCTTACCGACGATCAAGGCTGGCGACTCGAGGTACCCGGGTGGCCCGCCCTCACAGCCAAGGCTGCTTGGCGCACCGAGGTGAACGGCACCGTCTCGGGGGGCTTCTATTCGGCCTCCAACGTGCGGGAAGTGGTCGACTATGCCCGAGAAAGGCAAATTGTCATCATTCCGGAAGTGGATGTTCCGGGTCACAGTTCGGCGGCTCTGGCTGCCTATCCTACGCTTTCGGGCAACGGAAAACCCCGGGAGGTACCGCTCAACTGGAATGTGGCCGATGGCGTTTTGAGCCTCGGCCGTCCGGAAGTGAAGCAGTTCACCACGGACGTGTTGGCCACCCTGATAGACCTTTTCCCCGGGCCCTACATCCATTGGGGCGGCGACGAGGTGTTCCGCACGCCTTGGATGACCAACCCGCAATCGCTGGCCTGGATGCGAAGCGTGAAGGCTACGACGGCCGAAGCGGCCTTAGCGGCGTTTTGGAACGGCCTTGCCTCGCAAACCCTAGCGAGTGGGAAGATCCCCATTGGCTGGGACGAAGTGGTCGTGGGGAAGCCTCCCTCGGGAACGGTCATCCAGTGGTGGGATACCCCCGAACGTGGCTTGGCCGCCTTCAAGGGAGGCTACAACGTCATTTCCTCCTGGAAGTGGAACTCTTACTTGGATTATCCCGAGTTTTCATGGGACAGCGACCGCGTCAGTTGGATGCCACTGGTGCCCTTGGGCGCGGTGGCTTCGAATCCGTTCTATCCCCCTGCGACTCCTCAAGCCCAAAAGAACCGGTTGCTTGGGCTCGAAGCCACCCTGTTCTCCGAGCGAGTCACCGAAGGTCGTTGGCCTCGTAAGTTGTTTCCTCGTCTTGCTTTGTTTGCAGAAATGGCGTGGCGACCTGTAAGGGGAGGGGTGCCGGGCTGGGAAACCCGGCTTTTGTATCATCGCCAGCGTCTGGAAAGCTGGGGTGTTGGCATGGTCCAAGTGGGCCAGTAGAATACCCGTTATGCGCGTGGCTGTGTTGGGTTTAGGTCGTTTCGGGTCGTTCTGGGCCCGTCATTTGTCTCGGGACTTCGAAGTCACGGCGTGGTCTCGTTCGCCCGAAAGGGAAGTTCCCGAGGGGGTCCGCCGTGTCGGACTCGAGGAGCTTCTCCAGGCGGATATCGTCTGGTTGTGCCCTGCCATTTCTTCCATGGATGCGGTGCTTCGGGAAATTGCTCCTTTGGTGCGGCCGGGGCAAGTCATCGCCGACACCTGCTCGGTAAAGCTGGTACCCTCGAGGCAAATGCTCGAGTTGCTTCCACCGCACGCCAAACTTTTGGCAACCCATCCGATGTTTGGGCCCGACTCAGCCCGAAACGGCGTGCAGGGTCTTCCCATTGTGTTGCACAACCTACGAGACGCCGCCAAGGAGTTGGCCTGGTGGAGGGAGTGTTTTGCTGGCCAACAGATGCGGGTTCTCGAGCTGACTCCCGACGAGCACGACCGCGCTGCCGCTTACACGCAAGGGGTTACCCACCTGATTGGGCGGGTGCTTTCCGATATGGGGTTGGCCGATCATCCGATTGCTACCCAAGGGTATAAACGCTTGTTAGACCTCATACAGCAAACCTGCAATGACCCTTTCCAACTCTTCCTAGATATGCAACATGCCAATCCCTACACCGGTGCCATGCGCGACGATTTGAAGGCTTCTCTCGAGCGCACTTTGAATCGCCTTGACACCACAGGGGGCGGGCAGTAGGATGTCGAAATGTCGGAAATTCACCGCCGGGGAATCGATGAGCGCGAACTGGAAACCATTCTGGGTGAAGACTTTGATTTCGAAGGCGAAGTCGAGTTCTCCAAGCCCCTGAAGCTCAACGGGAGTATCCGCGGAAGGGTGAGGGCCACCAGCGATTTCCTCATCGGCCCGGGTGCCAAAGTCGAGGCTTCTGTTTTTGCCCGCTATGTCGATGCCCGCGGAGAGGTCATCGGCGACATCATTGCCACCCACAAAATTGAGCTTTCCTCCACCGCGCGCGTGAGGGGAGATATCACAGCCCCCGAAGTGGTGATGGAGTCCGGCGCACGGCTCAATGGCCTGTGCACCATGGACGAAGAGGGGAGCGCCTGATGCCAAGGGTGGTTGGAACTGTTCTCGTGGCCTTGGCCTTGCTCCTTCTTGGCTTTCAAATACCGCTGACCGCCCAAGCGCGCGACGCGCTGCAATCGTACAAAGCAGGCAAGTATGATGAAGCGGTTAGCATTACCCAAGAAGAACTGAAACAAAACCCGTCCAACATGGATTCTTTCGTGGTGTGGTGCTGGTCGCTGCAGAAGCTCGAAAAGCATCAGGACGCCGTCAACGTGGCCCTTCAGGCGCAGAAGGTTAACGCCTTCGATTTCCGCATCATTGAGGTGCTCGGCGAGTCGTTGTTTTACCTTGGGAAATCGCTAGAAGCCCTCAAGCATTTCGAACAGTACGCCGTGCTCGCGCCTACCGGCGACCGCATCGAAAAAGTGTACAACCTGATGGGAGAAATCTACCTCCAGCTAGGGCAATACAACCGCGCTGATATCGCCCTTACCACCGCGGTGTACCACAATCCGCAGATTCCGGCCTGGTGGAGCCGCTTAGGCTACGCCCGCATGCTGGCCAAAGACTATCCTTCGGCCATAAAAGCGTTTGTGGAAGCCCTCAGGCAAAACCCCAACCTGACAGAGGCCGCCCGTGGCAAGCAGCAGGTGGAAGCTCTTATGGCCAAACCAGCTGCACAATAGCCCCCAGCTGGCGTGGTATGGCGCTCACCCCTTTGCCTGAAAACCCATTGAACAGAAACCAATTCTCTTGCGTGGAATGGCGCCCCACCAACGGCTCCAGTGTGCGTGAGGCCGGCCGTATTCCCCAGCGGTGGTCGATGAGCTCGAAGTTCCCCAGTCCGGGTACCAAGGCTGCTTCGGCCAAAAGGTGATCGCGCACCAGGGGCCGCTCGTCCATCGACAAAACGTCGCTTTCGTGGGTGGCACCAAACCGGAATAAACCTTTCCCCAAAGGAAGCAGGAACCGGGCCCCAATAGAAATGTGCTCCTGACGGCATTGGGGGGCTTTAAGGGTGAGTAGGTCGCCGCGAACGGCCTGCCAACGCCCCTTCACCAGCGGGTCGTTTTGCCACGCCGGAGAACTGAAGTCGGCCAGCCCGCCGCACCACACCACTTTGTGGCCCTGAGCCTCTTCGGCAGGCACAAGTCGCTGCTCGAGAACACCCCGAGCCAGCCCGCGTTTTCTGGCAGCGGCGAGCAGTACCGGCAGGTCGACCCAACCGCCGCCGGTTATGAAAACCTCTTCGCCCTCCACCACCGCCTCCCAGCCTTGGCCTTTTCTGGGAAAATCTGCTTCGGTGACCTTGGTACCCCGCAGGGGACGCCTCATGGGCATCGGGTAGAAAAACTTGGCGGCCAAGCGTTTTTCCCATTCGCGGTAGCGCGTTGCCAGCTCACTCCAATCTCCAGGGTCCGGAGACATCCTGGGGCCGAGAAGCGGGTTGAATAGCCCCGCAGCAACCTGCGAACTTGTTGCGCCCGAGCCTTGATCGAACCATCTAAACCGGCGGCCAAGGCGTTCGAACTCGAGGCCGAGCAGGGTTCCCGCCAGGCCACCACCGACAATCCACACGGTGTCTTCCATCACTTCAGTCTCGTTGGTTCTTGTACTCGGGTCAACGCAGGCTTACAATGAAGCCGGAGGATTCTTATGACCCTGTTAGACCAACTCAAGAAAGTAACAAAGGTTGTCGCCGACACCGGCGACTTCCAAAGCATCAAGGCCTACACCCCCATGGATGGGACGACCAACCCCTCGCTGATTTTGAAAGCGGCGGCCCAGCCCGAATACAAGGCCCTGGTGGAAAAAGCGGCTGCCAAGGCCAAGGCCCAAGGCGGAACCGCCGCGCAGAAGATGGCCCACGCGATCGACGAGACCTCGGTGGCCTTTGGCCTCGAGATTCTCAAAATCGTTCCCGGCCGAGTGAGCACCGAAGTCGACGCGCGCTTGTCTTTTGACACTCAGGCGTCCATCGACCGCGGCCGCTCCATCATCAAGCTCTACGAAGCCGCTGGGATTTCCAAGGACCGCATCCTGATCAAGATCGCCAGCACCTGGGAAGGCATCAAGGCCGCCGAAGTGCTCGAGAAAGAAGGCATTCACTGCAACCTGACCCTCCTGTTCAACTTGGTGCAGGCCGTAGCGTGCGCCGAAGGTGGAATCAGGCTCATCTCGCCGTTTGTGGGCCGCATCCTCGACTGGCACAAGGCCAACCGCAAAGTCGACTCGATTCCGGCTGCTGAGGATCCGGGCGTGCTCGGAGTCACCGCCATTTACAATTACTACCAGCACCACGGCTACAAGACTCAAATCATGGGCGCCAGTTTCCGCAATGTGGGTGAGATTGTGGAGCTTGCCGGTTGCGAACTGCTCACCATCAGCCCCGACCTGCTCAAGGAACTCGCTGCTTCGGAGGCTCACCTCGAGGCCAAGCTGACCCCTGCCAAAGCCAAGGCCGCTCATGTAGAGAAAATTGGGCACGACGAGAAGAGTTTCCGCTGGCTGCTCAATGAGGACGCCATGGCCACCGAGAAGCTGGCTCAGGGCATCCGCGCCTTTGCCGCCGACCTCGTGAAGCTCGAAGACCTGCTTCGGCCCCACCTGTAAGAAAAGTCCCGGTGGCAGCGGACAAACTGCCCCGCCACCGGGTATGCTGGGGTTATTCACACAGGAGAACCCCATGATCGATTCCATGAAGCTTTGGGCCCGCTACAATACGGCCACCGACGAAAAGATGAAGGCGCTTCTCACCGCGCTCACCCCGGAAGCCTACACCGCCGAGCGCCCCGGCTATTTCAAGACCCTGGCCGCCTTGCACTTGCACTATGTGCAATCCTACCGCTTTTACCAGAGCCTCATCCGCAAAAACACCGCCGACAAATACCTCGTGAGCCCTCTCACGGAAGACGGCTACGAGATCAAAGCCTCCACCGCAGCAGAAGTCGGCGCGCTGGCGCACGAGCTCAACCACCTGTGGCAAACCTTCGTCGACACCGTTACCGAAGCCGAGTTGGTAACACCCAAAACCAAACGCACCATGCGCAACGGTAAAAGCTACCTGCTATCGGTAAGCGACATCGTGACGCAGTACCAGAACCACACCGTGCATCACCGCGGCCAGTTGTCGCAGCAGCTCGACGAGATGGGAATCGAGCACGACATTGGCGGCCTGATGGTGTTTGCCCAGGAGACAGAATAGGGGAGTCCAAAACCTATGCATGAAATCAACTGCCCGCACTGCGGGAAGGCCTTCAAGATCGATGAAGCCGGGTATGCGGACATTCTAAAGCAGGTCCGCGACAGCGACTTTTCGCAGCAGTTGCACGAAAGGCTCGAATTGGCCGAGCAAGAGAAGTTCAATGCCGTCGAACTTGCCAAGGCCAAGGTGGCCAACGAACTGCAAAAGGACGTTGTAGCCAGAAACTCCCAAATCCAAGAGCTCAGGGCCAAGCTCGACGCCGGCGAAGTGGCACGCAAACTTGCCGTTGCAGAGGCCCTCAGCGCTGTGGAAAAGCAGCGGGACGCGCTGGCAAGCCAGCTCGAGCAGGCCAAGCAAGAGAAGAAGGCCCTTGGTGAGCTCGCCGAGGCCAAGTTTGCCAACGAGCTGCAGAAAACGGCTTGGGCAAAACAGCAGGAAATCCAGGCGCTGCAAGCTAAGCTTGAGTCTACCGAAATGGCGCAAAAGCTTGCCGAGAACACGCTCAAAGACAAGTACGAGACCCAACTCAAAGACCGCGACGATGCCATTGAGCGCTTGCGGGATATGAAGGCGCGCTTGTCGACCAAAATGATTGGTGAGACCCTTGAGCAGCACTGCGAAACCGAGTTCAATCGCATCCGCGCTACGGCCTTTCCTCATGCCTATTTCGAAAAAGACAACGACGCGCGCAGCGGCAGCAAAGGCGACTATATTTTCCGCGACCACGACCATGAAGGCACCGAGATTGTCTCGATTATGTTTGAGATGAAAAACGAAGCTGACGAAACGGCCAACAAAAAGAAAAACGAGGACTTCCTGCGGGAACTCGACAAGGACCGCGCCGAGAAGGGCTGCGAGTACGCGGTGTTGGTTTCTCTGCTCGAACCCGAGAGCGAGCTCTACAACACCGGCATCGTCGATGTGTTTCACCGCTACCCCAAGATGTACGTGGTGCGGCCCCAATTTTTTCTTCCCATCATCACCCTTCTGCGCAACGCGGCGATGAACTCGCTCAAATACAAGTCGGAACTCGCCATCGTCAAGGCGCAAAACATCGACATTACCAACTTCGAGACCGAGCTCGAGAGCTTCAAGTCGGGCTTCGATAGAAACTACGACCTCGCCTCGCGGAAGTTCAAAACCGCGATTGAAGAAATTGACAAAACCATCGACCACCTGCAAAAGACCAAGGAAGCGCTCTTAGGCTCCGAGAACAACCTGCGCATCGCCAACGAAAAGGCCCAAGACGTGACCCTCAAAAAATTGACGCGGGGCAACCCCACCATGGCTGCGAAGTTCGAGGAGTTGAAAAACAAGTAGTTGCGCGAGAGCCTAGGAGTATCGGCTGGCTTTTGACTAGTCCGTTTGGAAAAAAGCCGGTATCCTGACTCGGGGAGGGTTAGGCCGTCGATATTTATTTAGACAACAATGCCACCACCCCCCTCACGCCTCGGGTGAAGGAGCAGGCAGTTCGACTGCTCGACGAAAGCCTCGGTAATCCGGCGAGCCCTCACAGCTGGGGCGATAACGCCGGGAGGCACCTTGTTCGCACCCGAGCCATCCTTTCCGAGGCCTTTGGCGCCGAAGAAACCAGGTTTGTTTTCACCTCAGGCGGGTCTGAGGCCAATACGACAGTGTTAAGGTCGTTTGCCAAACGCCATGGCCGCGCGGCGCGGTTCGTTACATCGGCGGTTGAGCATAGTTCCGTCCTCGCTACGGTAAGGCAACTGGAAGCTGAAGGTCACGACGTGGAAGTTCTCCCTGTAGATCGCGAAGGACTCGTGTTCCAAGAAGACCTCGCCTCGGCTTTAGGAAGGGGCCCAACCCTTGTCTCAATTCAGTGGGTCAACAACGAAACCGGAGTGATTCAAAACATCCCTGGGTTGCTCAAAACAGCCCACGCACGCGGTGCCGAGTTCCATGTGGATGCGGCTCAGGCTATTGGAAAACTCGCCATCAGCCTCGCTGACTTGCCCCTCGATTACCTGACGATGACGGGCCACAAGTTCCATGCTCCTCAGGGTGTAGGAGTGTTGTACGCCAATAACCTGAGCCTCCTTGAACCCCTCATTGGTGGTGGCGAGCAGGAAGGGGGCCTTCGCCCCGGCACACCAAACACTTTGGGAATTGCGTTGCTCGGGGTAGCTCTCGCCGAGCGGCTTGAAAAGTCAGAAGAAAAAAACGCGCACCTAGCGAGGCTGTGCGAAACCTTTGAAAGGACGATTTTGCAGCGTTGCGAGGGTTCGCAGGTCAACTCAAGAAATGCTCCCCGGGTGGCTAATACCACTAACCTGAGGTTTATGGGCCTCGACGGCCGGGCTTTAGTGGCACAGCTCGACGTGGCAGGGGTAATTTGCTCGCAGGCGAGTGCTTGCACCAGTGCGATTCCGGAACCCAGCCATGTGTTGACGGCGATGGGCCTGTCAGAAGATGAGGCTTGGGGAAGTGTTCGCTTCAGTTTCTCGGTTTTGAATACCCTAGAAGAAGCCCAACGTGCCGCTGAAACGGTGGTCGGGGTGGTGGAAAAGATGGTAGAGTCTGAGGAAACCTACTCACTGGCATGAAGCAGCAGTGAACACCTCTCTGTCTTAGGGGAAATGATAGTGCGATACGGCGGTCATCAGACCTTTTTCATTCGCGACGGCTGGCTCTACAAGGGTGTGAAGTTGCTCGAAACGGAGCCTGAAAAGCTTTCGCATGAGTTTGCAGCTGATTACCTTGGCGTAGGGCGCAATGTGGCCTTAGCCGTAAACCACTGGTTGCTTGCTACCGGCTTGGCAGTGCGAACTGAGAAAGGGCAGCGGAAGAAGGCGACCGGGATTGCTCCTTCTGGCCTAGCAGACCTGATTTTCGACAGAGACCCGTACTTTAGCGAGTTGTCGGCTTGGTGGGTTCTACACATTAACTTGGTCACCAATCCGGACTTCGCCGCAACCTGGTGCTGGTTCTTCCATCATTACCTGAAGGATCGATTCGAAAAGCCTGCCGCACTCGAAGCGCTCAAGAGGTGGCAAAGCCTTGAAAAAGGCGCGCAACCACCTTCTAGTACTCTTGACCGCGACCTTCTGGTGTTTTTATCGACTTACAGTCGAACAGTTCCTCCAGTCCACAAAGACCCGGAGGAAGAGATCGATAGCCCATTCCGTGATCTTGGCCTGATGACTCATTTCCGCTCATCCGGTTACTACTTGCTACATCGTGCCAAGCGTTCCGTTCCGGCGGGAGTTCTCCTCTATGCGCTTCACAAGGGACTACCGCCCGAAGTACAGAATGGGCCGGAGCAAGAGGTAACCTTTCGTTTTGGCGATATTCTGGACTTCCCCCGATTTTGTAGACAGGTCATACGGCCTGCTTTCTTGCTTCGTACTCGAGCGGGCTAAGCTGGCCCAAAGTGCTGTGGCGCCGCTTCCTGTTGTAGAACCCTTCGATATAGTCGAACACATCGGCACGGGCTTCGGCA
>CANJXC010000007.1 GCA_947478845.1 Spirochaetales bacterium
GCGCAAACCGGAGCCGGCAGTAACAGCCTAGGCAGCAACATCACCACCACCGCCACCAACCTCTCGTTTGCTACGGCTGTCACGCTGACCAACAGCCTGACGCTCTCGACCACTGCCGGGGTGGCGGGAAGCATAACCCTTGGCAGCACGGTGAACGCCGATGCGGCGGCGAACAACCGGGCCCTGACACTGCTAGCGGGAACCGGCGATATTTCAGTCACGGGGCCGGTAGGGGTCTCGCAGACTCTGGCGGCCCTGACGGTGACCAGTGGTGCCACCGTGCTGTTCAGCGGCGCGGTGACGGCGGCAAGCCTCATCCTGACCGCTTCCTCGAGCGCAACTTTCTCGCAGACCCTCACGTTGGGTTCACTGGTCACCACTTCAAACGATGGCGCAGTCACCTTGGCCAACACCACCGATGTTAGCTCGGCGACCACCTTCCTCAACAGCGGAACTTTAACCCTTGGCGCGGTCTCTGGAACCCCAATTCTGACCTTTGCAGGGGGAATCACCGCCTCAGGGAGCGCTTCTAACCCCACCTCGACCTCGGTTGGCGGTACCGTCAGGACAAACTCCAATCCGTTAAGTTTGGGTCCTACGGTGCTCTTGGCCACCTCCCTATTGTCCACCACGAACACTGGGTCGGGGGCAAATCTACAGGTTACCGGTGCCCTGACAGGCGCGTTCAACCTGACTTCGAGTTCCGGCACCGGTAGTACAACCTTTCGGAGCATCATTGGTAGCTCGGTTGGTCGGCTAGGTACCGGGTTGGGCACAAGCCTCACCCTCGATACCGGCTCACTTGCCGACTTCCAAAGCGATGTCTATTTGGCTCAAAATTTTCTCTCTTCCATTCCTGTTTCGTTTTCCAAAGCCTCGATGCCGTCGGCACCGAGTCAAAGCTTCGATGCCGTCGGGACCGCCAGCTTCAACGCCAGCACCGAACTGACAACGACCAGCTGCTTGGTCGATCTTAAGGCCTCGACCCTGAACTTCACCAACGCCGCCTCGAACCTCAAAGTCGGAGTCGGTGGGGTGAACTTGACCGGAAACTCCGATTTCACCGCGGGAACCCTTACAGGAGCCACTTCAGGAGCGCAGAAAATCACCTTCACAACCGCCGGGAGCCCGACCACGGTGACCTGGGCCTCCTCGACAACGGTCAACCTTCCCGCTTGGTCGGCGCTTCAGAACCAGATTGAGTTCACCGGCGCGCAAAACACCACCTGGATTACTTCCGGCAAAACCATGAATGACCTTTCCTTTGCCAAGTCTGGTACTGCCGTTGCGGTGAGTTTGTCGGGACAGGTTCTGACCACCGAGGGTTCGGTCACCTTGACGTCTGGCACCCTGAACTTGGTCGATACCAGGCTGGTTTTCACCGGTGATGGCCGTGGCCTCACCGTGGCTTCGAGTTCAACCCTCAACCTTTCGACCACGAGCGCCAACGGGGGGGTAGCGAAGGGTCTGTTCTTCAACGCTCCCAACACAACGCAGACTCTGGCCAACAATGGAACCGTAAACCTGACCTCGACCAACCATGCGGCCTCCGCTCAAGTGACGAGCACGGATTCCCCGATGCATTTGGCCGCCTCCACCGTTCAGGCGCGCTGGACCGGCAATGATCTGACCTGGACAGGGGGCGATTTAGCGCTGTCTAGGATTCATTATCAGTACGGTGCAACCCCTGCCAAGGTGCTCTATCAGCAGTCTACGGCGTCGTTTCTCTTCTTTGACGACAGCAATGTTCACCTGCAGAGCCTCAGGATTGCCGGCGCAGTGAACTTTGACGGATTCCCCGGAAGTACCGCGAATAGCAACAGCCTGACCCTTTCGGGAAACTTCGACTTCTCGGCTACCACGGCCCGCCTCAACAACCTGGCCGGTTCCTCCACGAAGTCTACCGTTACCTTCGACAATTCAGCGGCGGTGACGCTGGCCACCAACGGTGTCGGTGCAGGGAAAAACTTCTACCACCTCACTCTCGCCGGTACCGGTGGCGCCCTGGGTGTCACTTTGACAGGGAATCTGGGTGTGGTCGGCAACCTCCGTCAAGCTTCCACAACCTCCTTTGACGTCACCGGTCAAGCCGTGCTTGCCTCGGGTGACGTCGAGTTCGTGCCCACCTCTCCAGCGAGCTTCACCTCCTCCAACTCCTCGATCTATTTGGTCCCGACTGCTGCCGTCCAACTGACTACCTCGGCGAGCGCGGTCTTCCACAACCTGGTGGTGCTCGCAAACGGGGGTGCTGTTACCCAGGCTTCAGCCCTCGCAGCCGACAATCTGGCCGCTTTTGCGGGGGTTTGGACTACCGGGGCCCACAGCCTTGCCCTTACCGGTGACTTTGTGTCTTTCGGTGCGGGTTACAAGCCTTATACGATTTCGGGGGTTACCTTTTTCCCGGTCGACGACGGCGAAAAGAACGCCAGCCGAACCGTCACAGGGCTCCTCAATTACCCCTACTTTGGTAGTACCCTCCCGGCCGTTGCCACCATGGGCACCCTTCTCGACACCTTTACGGGTAGCGCCCACCTGTTGCATACCTCCGCGCGTACCGACGCACCCGACCCGGCCCTCACAACGGCCAGCTTCCAGTTCTCGGCGGGGGCCGCTTGGTCGGTAGGAGGCAGCTTCTACAACCACGGTTCGGTGATGAATGCTCCGGGTGCCCTGGCCCTCACCCTTCCGGTTCACTGGACTTCCAAGTCACTCACGGCATCGCCTGCAACGGACTGGTTCGGACGGCCCTTCGCGGTCGCCATCGCCACGGGCTCTGGAATGACCATTACCAACATCAACGCTTCCCACCCCATCGGCGCTGCGCAAACTTCGGTCGCAGCCGTGAACGTCGTCACTTCCACCAATTGGGACACCACCCGCCCAACCATCACCTCGGCAGCCACAAGGTTTGACAACCTAGTGGAAGTCACCTTTAGCGAGGTTCTGCAGAATGAACATGGCGAGGCTCAGGCCTCCGTGAACAGCAGCCTTCCTGCCGACAATCTCCGGTTCTCGAAGACGAACTCCCCAGCTTGGACGGGTATTGATGCCAGTACTCTTTGGGACTTTACGGCAGGTACCCCTGGGTCAGCCGGCGAATATGCCACCGTAGCGACGACCAACGTCAACAAGCGTATCCTCAGTTTTCAAACCAGCGGCACCGGGCTGGGGAAGACATGGAATACCGATGCGACGGGCAGTTCAGGTCTTGGTGCCAACAACGGAATCGGAGGTACGACGAGCACCGATCGAAACGGAACGCACGCGACGCTCATCCCCGACCTGACTTTGGAAAAGGGTAGGCTTTATGACACCTCGGGTAATCCAGTGATCAACTATGATGCCTCCAACTACAACGGCGCCGCGCTATCGACTCGCTTTACCGCAACCACCGACCTTGCCCGTCCGGTCCTCACGACGGTTGTGGTTTCGCAGGCGGCTAAAGCATTTCCCCCAGCGACCCCTCAAGACGGACACAACGGCTTTACGCTCACTTGGTCCGAGCCCGTGAGTCTCGACCCAGAGGTTCTCAACAAAACCATCGCGGCTGGTGCGTTCAACAACCTTTTGGCCCGCAACAGCTTTGGAGACTCCTTCACCACCGACGGCTCGAGTGTCAAAGTGACAGGCTTGTTTGACTACCCCGGTAAACTGTACCGCAGTACCCGCACTTGGGGAGCTGCAAACGGTGGCGCCGACCCAAGCAACACACAGAACGACGCCACCAACCAGAAAACTTCGAACTCCTTGTTCCGCACAACGGCCTACGACCTTTCCGTTTATGTGGCGGGTCACTCGACAGGCACGGGCACCAGTGAGTACTGGGATGGCTTTTGGTACGATGCTGATGACCCGAATGCTAAGGTCTACAGCGTGCCCCCGGCTTACGCTACAAAGGTTCTCGATTCAGCCGGCAATGCAGTGGAAGATACCAACGTGGTGTGGGCGCATCCCGCTGTCGGTACGGACCCGAAAAACACCCGGGCCATCTCACAGACGGGCCAAGGCTGGGAACTCGAGGCTCCCACGTTTGCGCCGTACACGCTCGACACCTACGAAGTCATCCCCAAGGCAAACCTCGATCCCGACAAAATTGACGAAGTGCAGTTTCACGTTTTGGCCAATACGAACCATTCCGGGCAGAATTGGAAGAACGATCCAGTCCATCCGGATAAGACGGATACGTCACACTTTGGGATGCGGGATAGTTCTCTGACCAATTTCCACGCTGGGTTACGCCTCGGCGTGACCACTGAGAATACCTTCGATGGAACGCACAACCTGCCATTCGACTCGGTGGCGCCTTATCTCGACAATACCGGCGTCAGCAACGATTTGTTCAACGGTGGTCCTCCACCCGTGCCAGGCTTCGCCGTGAGCGACGACGGGTACTTTACCTTGAAACTCCAAGGCGTCTCGGACCTCTGGAAGCCCACCGTCAATTACCATTTCACCTACAACCGCTACGAAGGTATGGCCACCAACTTGGCCGGCGGACTGCTCGCATCGACACCCACAACAGGCCTGTTAGCCATCGACCGCACCCTTCCCTACATCACGCTCACCCTGACCGGGCGCAATATGGACCGCATTTATGTTCAGTTTTCCCGCGAAGTCAAAGTCGTCGATCCTCTTGGGTCAGCAAAGTTCGAAAACGTCCTCTCCCTCGCTGGATCCACCAATTCCAAGAATAAGATAACCCGGATGGAGTTCCTTGATGGAACCTCGAAAAAGTTCCAACAGGCCTTTCTCTACCTTTCCAAGCCTTTCGACCCCTCCGATTTTGTCACTTCCCGTCTTTCTGCCGGCGTCCTTCCTGGCACTTCAAACCAAGTATCCACCGTGGTGGCCGGAACCAACAACATGGACACCACCGTGACTTACCCTGTGTCGTTCCTGGGAATCGATCTCGCAGAACCTATCTGGGCCACTGACGGCCAGGGCAGCCAAGCGAACATTTCGGGCACCGCCCATGTGGTAGATTCTACAAAAAGCGTCCATGCGTTTGACGGTACGGAACCGCTCACGGCCCGTGACATTGAGCTCCAGGCCAAAGTATGGGGCGGCGACACGACGCCCCTCATGAACCAGTTGCCCCTGAGGTTGTATTTCGACCTCAACGTGCCAACTTCCCTTGTGGTGAACAAGATTTGGCTCCCTTCGGGTTTGTACTCCACTCTTCGCGACCAGGCTCCTCTGGTTCCAGCCGGCGGCAACGGCGAAACGCGCTACCTCGACCCGTATGTGCAGTCGACCGACGGTTCGCTGAAAAACTTTGTGATTCCCGGGAATGATCCGGAGCTAGTCAACGGGAGTACTCTCGAGTTCCTGTTCAGCTTGGGATCGCTGTATGTGGTTCATGGAACCGATACCAGCGATCCGAGGCAACTCACGGTTTGGAAAGTGCCTCTGAAGGCCATAAAAACGCAAAAAAACGGCATGACCATCCTCAATAACGTCATCGACCCCACCAAAGGTCAGCAAACCCAGGTGTTGTACACGATGAAGAAGTCCGGGGTCATCTCGGTGCAGGTTTTCGCTCTCGACGGTTCCTTGGTGCGAGTTCTGCAGCGAGGACGACAAGCCCCCGGTGACTACAGTATTTACTGGGATGGCAAGAACGCTTCGGGGGAGGTTGTAGCCCGTGGAGTGTATTTCATCCGGGCCATTGCCCCTGAAATTGATGAGACTCGAAACGTGCTGGTGATCAAATAGCTTATGGGTTGAAGACGAGGGTAGGATGAGCGAGGAGAAGGCTACCCACGTCGAGGCCTTCCAGAGTGTTGTCTACCGAGTTGGCCGGAATGAACTCGATAGTCAGCACCGGGGTTCCATCCGTGGGGTCTGTGGTCACAAAGTCAAAACCAACGGGAAGTTCCAAAGTGGTCCAGGAGGACCACTGTGCTGTCCGAGGAAAGAACTTGGAATACGACGCGGTCTTTGACTTCACCTTGGCTTTGAGGACGACTGTCAGCCCCTGAGGGTAGAAACGGTTGGGAGCATGGGAGGCTCCGGAAGCCCCAAACTGGTCGGCACTCGCATCATCGCAAACCCGCACCTTTAAGGTATAGGCGCCGACATCTGACCCAGGCAAGAGGGGCAAAGACGCGCCGGCCGCTGAACTCAGGGAGGGGAAGGTAGCCATAACGCCCAAATCCTTGTCGGACTGAAGTAGCCTTATATTGTCGATGATGGCTTTATTGGCAATCGTATCGCTGGGGTTCGAGGGACCAAAGTTCAAGACCCGGGCCGGCTTCGTGGAATCGACGGTGAACGTTCGAGACACCTTGATTCGGGTCACTTGGTCGGTGGGAGTATCGGTAAAGTACCATCGGCCGTCTCCCTGGGCGTCGACCACCGAAGCGAGCAAATCCGTGCTGTTTGCCATCAAAAACAGATCGAACGAAGGACCAATTGTCAGATTGATGAAGTCAAACCGTACCCGATAGGCTGAGGGTTGCCACAACGAACCTAAGGCCTGATCGAGACTCAATTGGAGTTGATTGCCGCTGGCGTTTGCATCCCACCAGAGCGCCCTATGATCCATGGTCCTCGCTTCACCAGTAAGGGTTACCGAGCCAAGGGTCTTGAGGGCAGTGCCAAACAAAATTTTGGATGTCCCAGGCGAAGATTCTCTCAAAGCCCAAAAGCTCCGCTTGAAACTAGTATCGCCGTCCGCTTCTTCCTCAAAGTCGCCGTCGGGGATAAGGTTCTTGATTTCCAGCCGGTAAGCCGGATAGGTAACCGGGTTCGCGGGGTCGGTGGTGTCTAGGAAGCTTTTCACAACCCCTGCTTCCGTAGGGAGTTCCCACGACATGTAGCTGGTTGTGGTGGTCAGCTTCCATTTGTCTGCAGACTCAAAGGGGTAGTTCGCAAGGAGATTCTTACCTCGGTAGTCGGCAAAATAGTCCTTGTCGAGGCCCAGAAAATGAGCAATTTCCGTACAAGAGCTCAAAAGAAGCGGAAACATCAGGACCAGCCACACGAGTCGGCGCATACCGAAAGTATATCGCATTGGTCCGGTGGAGCCCATTTAAAGCCGGTCGCCCAGCAGGCTCTCTCCAGAAGGGAGGTTTTCCCACGCCGATAGTACAGGGCCCCGGGACCTTCTTTCGCGAGCCACCTGGTCCCAAAGTCTGGCAAGTTCGGCCGTTCCCGGCTGACCAGGAGCGGCGGGACGCAAGGTTCGGGCCGAAGTCCACCAAAGGGTGGACAGTTCAGCCAAATCGAGATCAAAGTGGAGCGAGAGGTTGCGGAACTCGGTCAGTCGCTCTGCCACCTCTTGGCCGATCACCGTGGAAGCCTCTTCTGTCATCACTTGCAACCAGCGCCCTTGAAAGGCAAGGGCTTGATTGGGCGTGAGAGTCCAAGCTCGGTTAGTTCCCCTCGGCCCAAACTGAAAAACCTGACCGGGCCAGGCCGCTGCGCTTTGACTGCCCTGCAAAATCACCAACCCCTCTCGGCAGGTAACCAGCACCTGGAAATCGGGACTAACCGTCACCGTGAAGGCGCCCCCCGGTGAGGTGAGGGTTCCTGAAGGGGTCATCACCACAACGCAGTTCTGCGGCAAGGGTGGCACAAAAAAACTGGCTTGTCCGGTGTAGAGACGAAACCTTGCCTCCATCGAGGAACCCGGGTTCGGCTGTTCCAAAAGAAAATGGGCAGAGGGACCAAGGCGCACAATTCCGTCGGTAATGAGCGGGGTACGAAGACTGAGCTCAAACTCGCTACCGGGCGTGCTTACCAGCCAGTTCCCGGCGGTGATCGGGTCCTTCGGCGCAAGGGGGCGGTCCTGACCCGTCAGGATACCGGTCCCTTGGGCATACAAGACGGTGAGCTCTAGGTGAGTCTGCTGATCTAGGCTGGGTATTCCGGTCAGTTGCGCCGGTGTGAGGTTCTCATCATTGGGCGTTGGTTTTGCTTCCTCCACAAGTTCCGGTTCGGAGCAGGAGACCAAGACAACGACCAGCGCCAACAGTGCCCAACCGGCCTGGGGCCGCTTCATGAGTGGCTTGCACTTTCCCGTGCCCAAAGACCGGCAAGCTCGATAACGACATTGCTCGCGCGCACCATCGCCTCAAGCGCCACCCACTCAGTTCGGCTGTGGTAGTTCATTCCACCGGTAAAAATGTTGGGCGTCGGGAGGCCCAATTCGGTCAGACGGGCCCCGTCGGTTCCCCCCCGGATGGCTTTCGCTCGGGGTTCCATTCCTGTGGCGCGGATGGCCTGCTCCAGAAGTTCCAGCACGCGGGGATGCTCATCGAGTTTCGACTTCATATTCAAGTACTGTACTGTGCTTTCCACGGTGACATGGCCCCCCGGGAAAGCCGCTTCCACCGCTTTTGCGTAGGCGTGCAGCGAGGCCAACCGTCGCTCATTCTGCGCCGCGTCAAAGTCGCGCAGGTAGACTTCCACCGTTGCCGTCTCTATTCCGGCTTGCACATCGTTGGCCCAAAGGTAGCCAAAACGGCCGTCGGTGGCTTCCGGACTTTCGCTTCGTGGCAACAAGTTGAGGAAAGCAGCGACCATACTCACCGCATTGACCATTTTCCCCCGCGCGGTCCCAGGATGATAGGAAAGGCCGGTGAAACTGACCTTCGCGTGGTAGGCGTTAACGCACTCGTACTCAAGCGTGCCTTCTTCATCGCCATCAAGGGTATAGGCAAACTTACTTCGAACCTTGTCAAACGGAAAATCCTCGACTCCGCGCCCGACTTCTTCGTCGCTGGTAAAAATCAATTCAAGCGCGGAATGCGGCAGCTCCGGATGGGCCTTCAGATACGCAACCGCAGAAATAATTTCCGAGATGCCGGCCTTATCGTCAGCGCTAAGCAAAGTCGAGCCATCGGAGGTGACAATGGTTGTTCCCACATACTTCAAGAGGGCAGGATTGTCAGAAGGATCGAGAACCGGGCCCGCCGGTAGGTGGATCGCCTTGCCGTCGTAATGGGCATGAATCAAGGGCTTCACGCCTTCACCGGGGGCATCCAAAGCGGAGTCGACGTGGGCGAGAAATGCCACCGAAGGAGCCCCTTCCGCTCCCGGGCTGGCGGGCAGGGTGGCCAGCACATAACCCTTTGGGTGGGTCTGTACCTTCGATAGGCCGAGCTCATCGAGTTCGGTTTTCAAGAGGTTGAGCAGATCCCATTGTCGGGCCGTAGAAGGCTTAGTGGTGGAAACGCGATCGGAGGTGGTATAGATTCTCACGTAGCGCTGGAAGCGGTCCAGAAGATCGGCTGCTAAGACCTCATTCCTTGAACTTTTCATCCCGCCAGTTTACGCTCCAGCCACCGATGATGTCAAACTCGCTGCGTCCGTTGGCTGGCTTCTGGTCGGTTTCAGGAGAATTGCGGGCCGTCTATTGGGGGGCTACTGGCGCTGTGCCGGCTCCCCTGCCTGCAGGATCTCGTCAACCCGGCCGCTTGGTCAAACTCACCCTAGACCAGTTGCCTGGAGTTTCGCCCCCCAGCCTCCCAGGCTGGGTATTCTTGTTTTCCCCTCCCAAAGTTGCCAAGAAACGGTCCAAACGCCGGCGCAAAAAGAGGGAGGTCGCTGCGGTTTCCACAGCAAGGACAGACGCTCCAGCCACGGCTCCCACGTTGGCCACCGATTCCTATGCGCGCAGGTTCCTACCGGCGCGTTTTGTACACGACCAGTTTGTTTTCACCTCGATGCCTACCTGGATTGTCACCCCTAAAGTGAGCCCCGAGGAAAATCCCCAAGGCTGGCTTTCTCTGGTTGACGAAACCAGCCTTGCCAGCCTGTTTCTGGTGAGAGTTCCACCCCGCCGGGGAAAACTTCCCGGAGCGGGCTGGCGCAATATCCTGAGTTTCGTCCTGAAGCAGAACTGGAAGGCAAAACTGGTTCCCATCCCTGCTTTGCCCACCCCCGAAGTCCTTGCCGCTTCTGTGGCTTGGGAGTTCCGGGTGGATGCCGGACCTACCGAAACCGAGCAGGCGACCTGGGATCTGCAAGTCCTAGCCTCACAAGGGCTGTTCAGCTCCTGGGTGGGTCGAACCTGTGACCCGTGGGAGGCGACAGCCCTGTTGCGCTGGCTTCGACCCGGCGTGGTTGCCCCTGCCTTAACCGACACCCTGGACTGGAGACTGCTTCTCACCCACCTTCCGGCTGCCGATGCACGCCTTGTTGTCCAGAATGTGTTGATTCCCGCCTCGGGGAGCGCTGCCACCGTGGCCAATTTGTTCTTTGACCTTGGAGCCGACGGTAAGGCCCGAGCGCGCAAGGATTTGCCTTTGGCTTGGCTGAGCACCCTTTTTCCTCGCAGGCAGTGGTTGGACATCGAGCGTGCGGCGCGCAACCTGCCCGCTGGAGACCCGCAGCAACGGCGCCTCGAGTTGCTGGACGATGTTGAGTTCAAGCTGGCCTCTGGCTCGCTCTTGTGGTCTGACACGGCGCTATCACTCTGGGAGTCCGGTTACCGCCAGCCACGACGGGAAGCTCTCCTGCGAAAATTGGGTGAACTGTCGCTCAGATTTGACTGGGCTGCGTGGTACCAGAACTCCTCGTTGGTGCTGGAGGGAGTTCTGCGCAACCTAGATGTCACCGACGCGGCCCTTTGTCTGGCAAAATCTCCTGATACGCGCTGGCGCCGTTACGTGACCAAGCGGCGCGAGCAGGAACTCCGGGAAGAAGCCGAGTTCTGTAGGCTCTGGCGGGCGAGGGGCGAACTCTCCGTTGAACGCGAACTAGATGCCTGGCAATCGTTCTTGGAATTGACCGGCCAACTCGTCAAAAAGCTCAAATCTCCTCAATACCGATGACCGTTGCTTGAGCCCAATTTGACGTTTCGTTATTCCTTCTTTCTCGTTCCGGTAGTAACTTGTCGCAGAGGTTTTCATGAATAGGGTTCTTCGTGCTTTGATTCTTAGCGCTTTTGTTGGTGTGGCCGTTGGTGCCACCCCTCTTGTTGACGGAAAAATCGAAAAGGGAGAGTATGCGTCGTCCAAATCCGTGCTCGACGGTGCTTCGACACTTTACTACTCGTCCGATGGCTCTGGAGGACTTTTTGTCGCACTAGAGACCAAGACCCTAGGCTGGGCTGGTATTGGGTTGGGCTCGAGGCGAATGGATGGGGCCCGCATCTACATGGGTTTTGTGAAAGACCAGACCCCGGTGTTTTCGGAGCAACTTGGCAGCGGCCATAGGCATAATCCGGTAAAAGACAAAACGGCCGACAAAAGCATTGTTGCCCAAAATGGTAGCCAGAACGTGTTGGAGTTTCACCTTCCCGCCGACAAACTTCCCTTTAAGGGCAAGGCCGTGAACTACATTGCTGCCTTCGCCGCAGCCTCAGATCTGTCGTCCTACCACGAGGATAACTTCGACAGCGGCACCTTCACCCTGCCCTAAAAGCGGTGTAGAATTATTGCGGAGGCACTCATGCTCAAAAAGGTCTTCATTGATGGGATGTCGTGCGGCCATTGCGCCGCGCGGATAGAAAAATCCCTCTCCGAGCTCGACGGTGTTGTCAAAGTCAAGGTTAACCTGACCGGCAAGTTCGCAGAGCTCGATACGACCAAGGATCTCGAAGAAGCGAAAGTTCTGGCTGCCATTGATGGAGCCGGGTACTCTCTCGTCAAGATCGGTTGACGCCCCCGTTTTTGGTGTTTCCTGCAGAGCAGGGAGCACCACAAGGCCTGTTTCAAGTTTTCGAGGGCCCCGAACGGGTCTTCTCGGGACCTTACCTTCAAGAGGCCGAAGAGTGGGCCCTTTCAACCGGGGGCTTTCTGGCCGGTGGTTTGAGGTATGGCCGCGCCGAGGAATCGGCTTCGGGTTGGTGGGGCGTTTTTTCCCGGCCCACGCTGTTGACGCGGCAGGAGGTTCTAGCCCTTGCCGGTGAGCTTCCTTTGGTTTCTGCGCTCGAACCCGAATGGACCCCCGAAGACCACGCCAACGCCTTTCGGGGCGTGAGGGAAGCTCTGTCACGGGGCAATAGCTACCAAGTCAACATCACCTTTCCCCTCACCGGGAGATTGATCACCGGCAGTGATTTCACCTGGCAAGCAGCTCTTCGATTATGGCTCGAGATCCTGGCGCCATCGGGGAACACGACTCTCGGCCAAGGCCGCGAGGGAGTTTTTGCCCATCTGGGTGCTGAGCTCATTGTTTCTTTGTCTCCCGAGTTATTCTTTCAAAAAAATGGCGAGCAGGTGACCTCTCGGCCCATGAAAGGTACCTCCCGGCGGGGACAGACCTCAAAAGAGGATCTCGAACTTCGGGAAGCCCTGGTGCAAAGTCCTAAAGACAGGGCAGAGAATCTCATGATCACCGACATGATTCGTAACGACCTCGGCCGTGTGGCGGGAGCCAGTCGGGTTGAGGTACCCCGCCTTTTTGAGGCCGAGGCCTACCCGACGGTTTGGCAGTTGACGAGCACCGTTACGGCCACGCTGGCCCCAGAAACTCAGCTGGCGCCCCTGATGGCCGCGCTGTTTCCCTGCGCCTCCATTACCGGGGCCCCTAAACTACGCACCCAAGAGCTTTTGGAGCAACTCGAGGGCACACCTAGAGGCTGGTATACCGGGACCCTTGGTTGGGCCTACGGCGACAAAGCCCATTTCAATGTGCTCATCCGAACTTTGGTTTTTCCTGATGCTGAAAGGCCCGAGTTCCGTCTCGGGGTTGGGGGAGGCATTGTGTGGGACAGTATTGCGCAGGACGAATACCAAGAGGCTCTTGCCAAGAGCCTTTTTTTGGCACGGGCGCAACGCAACTTCGACCTGTTCGAGACCTTGTTGTGGGAACCCGAAGGCGGTTGGCTTTTGCTCGATTTGCATTGGGCCCGTGTGGCCGAGAGTGCCCGGGTTTTTGGCACCACAGCGTTGCGCAGCGAGTTCACGGAGGCCCTCGAGGCTGCGGTTTCAGCTGCTCTGGCAGCTACAGAAGTGGGAAACGTGCCACTCAAAGTGAAAGTGGCACTTTTGCCAAATGGCCGGTGGCAGGCCGAAGCACAACCGGCCGGGGTTTGGCCCGACGAACTCACTTGGGCGCTGTCGGCGGGTCCATTGACGGAGGATTTGCTTCTCTTTCGTCAGCACAAAACCAGTGACCGGGGGGTGTATCAGTCGGGCCTCGTCGAAGGGGTTGATCAGACCGTTTTTTGGAACCCCAGGGGTGAGTTGACCGAAACCCAGTCCATGAATCTCGCCGTGAAGTTAGGTGGTGAATGGCTTACCCCTCCCCTTTCGTCGGGACTGCTTCCGGGTACCTATCGTGCGCACCTGCTTGAGAAAGGTCTGCTCCGCGAACAAGTGCTTTTCGTTGCCGATTTGGAAAAGGGACAGGAACTCGCCTTCTTCAATTCGGTGCGACGCTGGAAAAAAGGAAAGCCGCTCAGGCCCACCTTGCGGTGAGTCTGAAGCGGCAAATCGGGCAAGTTCCCCTCCCAGTAATGGGGATGGGCCAAGCTAACATGTTGCCTCGTTTTTTGCCAGAGAAATCCTGACAAAAGCACAAGCGAAACCCCAGTTTTTCTCGTCTGAATGGACGGAGGAACTGCATGAAAAAATCCATATTGAGGTGCACCGTTGTGCTCATGATTCTCGCTTTCTGGGGGTGCCAGGCCCCGGTGTCTCCCTCGACTGCGCCCGAGGAGTTTTTCACTGGTGACCATCTAGCAGGTGGTGAGCTGTCTATCGACTGGAAGGAGGATGGCAGCAAGAGCCAACTCGGACCGACCATCACTGGACTCTCCGACGTGTTCCAATTGGTGGGTTTTTCGGGAACAACGGCTACTTCGCGCACTTTGAAGCCCGGCGTGACCAACATTCTTAGTCTGGCGTCTGGTTCTTGGCGCATCATTGTCCTAGCGGGTCTCAGGCGGTCATCCACGTCAACAACGGTGTTCCTGGTGGGAGCAACGAACCAAGACAATGTCGTGATCACCGACGGTACCAGAACCTCCTTGAATCTGGTCCTTCGTTCCATCGACACAACCTTTGAGGTGACCGGAAGCGGCATCTGGAATGAAACCCTCACGGTGAAAGCCACCGGCAAGTCCCGGTGCCCCGTCGTCGGTGTCTATCTCAACGACACGGCTGCCGACAAACATCCGCGTTTCCGCTCGCTCGAGCTTTGGGCTGGTTATAAAGACGCCACGGTGACGGGTACTCCGGTTGATTGGAGTGCCGAAGCGACAGGAAAAGTCCCCGAAGGTGCAACCGACGTCTACGCCTGGTTGGTGGGCCCACAAATGTGTCTGCTCAATGGTGCCTCCTCGTGGGTTCCTGCGGCCGGTTTGCTCGATTTTTCGTGGGAATGGATCAACCGGGCCGATATGCTCGATACCCACCCCTTGGCGGGATTCTCCGAGCGACACGTGGCCGCCCAACCACCCCCGACTGGCCTGAACATTACCCTCGCTTGGGAATGAAGCGCTCGAGGGCCGCCAAGGGTTCCAGACCGTTGAGAACGCCCAGGAGCACCGTCAGGAATAGGGGAGGGAATCTCCCGTTGGACATGCGAACCAAGTTTCGCAAGGGCATTTCGTTCATCATGTTCTCCATCATCAGCGCCGTGGCCGACCCAGGCTCGTAGTTTCCAAAGGCCTTGGAAAATTGCCCTAGCACCGCTTGAACTACAATACTTCCTACCGGGTGGTCGACAAGCGAGCCCAAAGTGGTGTTGGCGTCAAAGTTGCGTTTTGGCGCCTGTGCTGAGGTCACCTTGATGAAGGCGCTCGATCTCAAGTCGCGGCTCGATGAGCCCACCGCAACTTCAAAGTCACCTGTCTCGACAACCCAGCGCCCTTCGTCCACCGACCAGAACGCAAAAGCGCGGCTCTCAAGGGTGAACTCCACGGTCTGAGTCTCACCCGGTGCCAGAAAGACCTTGGCGAAGCCCTTGAGTTCCCTTACCGGCCGCAGTACCGAGGCTACTAGGTCTGTGATATAAAGCTGAACAACCTCGGCGCCTGATACCTTCCCGCTGTTGGTGACAGCCACTGTTGCAGTCACTGGCTGGTTTTCCGACACGGCCAACCGCTCCATCGTCAATGCGCCGTAGGAGAACTCGGTGTAACTCAATCCATGGCCGAACGGGAACAAAGGCGCAATCCGGGCCGCATCGTGGTGCCGGTAACCGACAAAGATCCCTTCGCGGTATTCCACCCTTTTTCCGTCGCCCGGAAAGTTCAGAAAGCACGCTGTGTCTTCCAGACGGTGAGGGAAGCTTTCGGCGAGCTTCCCGGAAGGGTTAGCCTTTCCAAACAGAAGATTCACGACCGCTGCACCCCAACCCTGGCCGCCAAGATAGCCTTCTAGAACGGCGGGTACACGGTCTAGCCACGGCATTTCCACCGGCGAGCCATTACTCAGAACTACCACCACATTTTTCTGCACCTTCAATACGGCTTCCAAGAGAGCAAGGTGACCCGAGGGAATACCTAGATGCTTACGGTCGAAGCCTTCACTTTCCAGTGGATCGGTGAGGCCGATGAAGACCACAGCCTGCTGCGCGGCCCCGGCCACGACCACGGCTTCGGCAATGAGGGTGTTATCCGCCGCTTCGTCATGGATGAGGTAGCCGGGGGCGTAGGTGATTTCAGTGCCGGGTAGGGCACGAGCCTGTTCCACGGCATCGTCCAGTTTTGTGGGAACGATGTGGCTGCTTCCACCGCCTTGGTAACGGGGTTCTCGGGCAAAGGCGCCGATAAATGCCACCCGGCCGCCCGCAAGGGGGAGGTGCCCCCCGTCGTTCTTCAATAAAACCATGCTTTCGGTAGCAACGCGCCTAGCTAAAACGTGGTGGGCCTCTTGGTCGTACGCAGCGTTGGTGTCAAGGTTTTCCAACACCCTCAGGGAAACCTTCAATACCCGTCCTACCGCCCGGTCAAGGTCGTCCAGGGCCAGTTTGCCGCTTTTGACGGCCTTAAGGATCTCGGCATCGGTGATTCCACCGTTGCCAGGCATCTCAAAGTCTTCACCGGCTTTGATTCCCTCCACGCGGTCGTTGCAGGCACCCCAGTCGGTGACAACGAGACCCGTATGACCCCACTCCTGTCTCAGTATCTGGGTGAGTAGCCACTTGTTTTCCGAGGCGTAGACTCCGTTGATGCGGTTGTACGACGACATCACCGTCCAAGGTTGGGCGCCCTTCACGGCGGTTTCGAAGGCTGGGAGATAAATCTCCCGCAACGTGCGTTCATCGACAATCGCATCGATAGTCATACGCAGTTTTTCCTGGTTGTTGACCGCAAAATGCTTGAGAGAGGCACCTACACCCTGCGACTGGACACCACGAATATGGTGTTTGGCCATTTCACCTGCCAGGAAAGGGTCTTCCGAAAGATACTCGAAGTTTCGGCCACAAAGGGGGCTACGCTTGATGTTGACGGCCGGGCCAAGGATGACGCCCACCTGATTGGCTTTCGACTCCTTGCCGAGGGCTTGTCCGACCTCTTCGATCAACGACCGGTTCCAGGTGGAGGCAAGGCCCACGCCCGAGGGAAAGCAGGTGGAGGGAACGCTGTCGAGCAGTCCGACGCCCTCGCCCGCGATCTGTTTGCGCAGGCCATGGGGTCCATCGGTCATCATCCAAGACTCAAGACCTAGGCGAGTTACCGCCTTGGTGGTCCAGAAATCCTTACCGGAGCAAAGCCCGGCTTTCTCCTCGAGAGTGAGCTCCTTGAGCAGTTGGTCTGCAGACAGTTTCATCGACCTCCGCTCCTCTAATACCCTAAAACTCAGCTGGAAGGTTCAGCCCCAGTCCAAGCCACCGGTCTGGTATTCGGTCACCCTAGTCTCAAAAAAGTTCTTCTCTTTCGAGAGGTCGGTAGACTGGCTCATCCATGGGAAGGGATTCTCGGTATCGTAAACCTTGCTCAGTCCGATGCGCTCGAGGCGGCGGTCGGCAACGTGCTCCACATAGTCACAGAACTGCTCGCTGTTGATGCCCAAAATGCCACCTGGGCAAGCATCTCGAGCGTAGGTCTTTTCGAGCTCCACCGCTTTCTTGATGAGACGGACCAATTCTTCCTTGAAGGCAGGCGTCCACACCTGAGGAAACTCGGCAACTACGGTGGTGATCAAGTCGCAACCGAAGTTGAGATGGATGGACTCATCGCGCATGATGTACTCAAACTGCTCACCGATGCCAATCATTTTTCTCTGGCGCTTCATGGCGAGCATCATGGCAAAGCCGGCGTAGAAGAAAATTCCTTCCATGATGACATAGTAGCCTACCAGGTCATGCACGAAGGCCTGGATGTTTCCATCCCCTACGGTGCTGAAATTAGGGTCGAAAACGCTCTTGGTGAGTTCCACGACAAAATCGTCCTTGGCCTTAATCGATGGGATGGACTGGTACATCGTGTAAATCTGCTCCGGGTCGAGACCCAGCGAATCGCAGCAGTAAATGAAGGTATCGGTATGAATGGCCTCTTCGTAGGCTTGCCTCAGCATGAACTGCCGGCATTCAGGGTTGGTCACGTGGTTATAAGCCGCCAGAACGATGTTGTTTGCGGTCAGGCTCTCGGCGGTGCTGAAAAAGCCCAAGTTCCACAGGATCAAGCGACGTTCCTCAGGGGTCAGGGCGCCCTGATTCTTCCACTGTTCAATGTCGTCCTGCATGGGAATTTCTTCAGGAACCCAGTTGTTGGCCACGCCGTCTTTGTAATGCTGGCGAGCCCACATATAGGTCATGGGCAAAATCTTGTTGGGGTCGGTTTTGGAGTTGTTGATGATTGACATGCACAGGAGTATAACACTGGTGGGACACTAAATCTAGCGTGTCTACACGATTTCCGATGAAAACAACCCCATAGACGGCGTAATCCTCTCAACCCCAGACCCGCGGGTTTGTCACAACGCCCAGTTCAAATCACCGCGTGCCCTGCGCAAACGCAACGGGGGCGAAGCACCACCAAGGTTTCAAGTCAGGCCGGCTACTGCTTTGATGCCAACCCCGTGAAAGGCCTGCTGGCGGTAACCCGTCAGAATCTCTTCAAAGGCATCCGGTGGCGCACTTTCCACTTCCAAGAAGCGACCCGAGGGATGGCGGATACGCAATTTGTTGGAGTGCAACATGAGCCGTGGCACTTGTTCTGTCCAGCGGGGGAGGTGGTAGCGACGGTCCCCGACGATGGGGTGTCCCATGCTGTAAAAGTGCACTCGCAGTTGGTGGCGCCGACCAGTTTTGGGCATGGCCTCCACCAAGGTCATGTCTTTCCAACGCTCAATTACCTGATACTCGGTTTGGGAGGCCTTGCCTTGATCGTCGTCGATTCCCATGCGTCCGGAGCCGAATTGTCGGATAGGCTTGTCTATAAGACCAACAGATTGCTCGAGATAGCCCCAAACCAGAGCCAAGTAGGTTTTGGAAACCCGGTGATGCTCAAACTCCATACTCATAAAACGATGAGCTTCAGGAGTCTTGGCAAAGACGAGAGCTCCACTGACTTCCTTATCGAGGCGGTGAACAACCAGCAGCTTCTGTCCCACGGTATCCTCGAGTGATTTACGGACACAGGCACCCTGCGGATCCAGACGTTCAGGAATGGTAGAGATGCCTACAGGCTTGTCGATGACGACGACCGAATCGTCTTCCAAGAGTATCTTCAAGGAAACCTTCTTTTGCGCGCCATTTTAGGGAGAAGCGGGTACTTGGTCAACCGGATACCGACAATGGTCAGGGCAGTCAACAAAAGCACCGAGCCTGTCACGGCGAAACCAAGTTGTGGCCCTCCAGCTTCGACCAGTGTTCCTGCCAAAAGGCTTCCAACCGGCGTCATACCACCGAACAGGAGGCTGTAGAATGCCGTCACCCTTCCCCGGTAAAGGGGATCGGCATGAACCTGCAAAAAGGAATTGGCCGTCGTAAAGAAGGCCACGTTGGAAAATCCTACCAGAACCATCAAGCAAGCTATGGCGGCAAACCAGGGTGCCACGGCTAGGGCCAAGAACAGGAGGCCCGTCGCCAGCGGAGCGAGCACGAGGATGGAGGTGCGAGGACCCCGGCTACTCCGAGCCGCGATAATAAACGCTGCCGCGAAGCTTCCAACGCCCATGCTGCTCATCAACAGTCCGTAGGCCGCCTCACCTAGTCCCAGTTGCTGTTTGACCAGCACCGGCAGCAAGACAGAAAAGTTGAAGCCAAAAACGCCCATGAGGCCCACGGCAAGCAAAATGTTTCGCAGAGGTTTGTGTGTCAGGATGTAACGGACGCCATCTTTTGACGCCTGCCACAGGTTAGGGGTGTCGAGAGTCTCAACAGCAATTCTTGCCTTTGGTAGTCGTAGCAAAACGACTATTGAGGGAAGAAAACTCAAGGCATTGAGGGTGAAACACCAGCCAATGCCCCAGGCCCCCATGACGAATCCAGCCAGTGCCGGCCCCACAATACGAGCGGCGTTGAAAAGCGAGGAATTGAGCGCGACGGCATTCATCAGGTGTTCCGTTCCCACCAACTCGCCTACCATCGCTTGACGAGCCGGGAAGTCGACAAGGTTAGCGAGGCCAAGCAAGAGGGCGACGCACAGAAGCAGCGGGTAGGAGGCCAAGTGACTAAACACAAGAAGAGCCAATAGCGTTGAACCGAGCATCAAGACCAGTTGACTGACGAGAACAACTCGCACTTTCACCTGCCGGTCGACAACGGCTCCAGCAAACAGCGAGAGCATTAACGTGGGTAGAAATTGTACGGCGCCGACCAGACCCAAGAGAAAAGGACTACCCGTAAGGGTGTAAGCCAGCCAAGGGAGGGCAAGGTTCTGCATCCAGGTTCCCGTGAGTGAAATCGTCTGGCTCAGCCAGAACGCCCGAAAAGCCGGGATGCCGAGAGCAGGGAAACGAATGCCCATGATGACCACAATACAGCACTTTAGTGGCCTTGGGGTGAATCTTTCGGCTACACTCAGGCTATGGCTCTTCCCCACGACCGACAACCACCCCTGGAACGATGGCTACCCCGGCTCTTGAAAGTGTGGCGTGGACCCTTGCGCGAACTTCCCGAAGGGAGTTTGACCACCTCCGAAGCCGACCGCGTCGCTGCCGGTGTGCGGGAGTTGTCCAAGGGACTAACCGGGCAGCGCGAACTTGCCGGAGCCGGGTATTTGACAAACGATGACTTGCTAGGAGCCTACCTGCTGTATTACTGGCCCGTCAGTTTTGCCCAGACGCTCTCTGCCCTGCGCAAAGGAGACCTTCGTCGCGGAACCAAGGCTCTTGACCTGGGCTGTGGACCCGCTCCAGGTGCGTTAGCTCTGCTGGAAGCCGGCTGGACCAAGGTTACCGCGGCTGATCGGAGCCAGTCTGCCCTCGAGAAAGCCCAGCAGTTGGCCCAGCTCGGAGGGTTCCCGCTCACCACAGTCCGCTGGAGTGCCGAAGAGGACGACCTGCCGCCCGGCGGACCCTGGGAACTGGTGCTCTTGGGCCACTTCCTCAACGAACTGGCCCCCGGAAAGCCCGACCGCATCGAGCGTCGGGCCGCCCTTCTTGAGAAGATTCGGGCTCAGCTTGCCCCGGGTGGGGTCATCCTCTTAATTGAGCCCGCTTCCCATGGCCCCAACGCCGAGGTCTTGGCCCTGCGTGACCTGATGGTGGTTCAGAACTGGGGAGTTTTGGGGCCGTGCTTCTACCAGAAGTCTTGCCCTGCTCTCGCTGCCGGTGCTGCTTGCCACGATCTTCTGCCTTGGAAAGTTCCTCACATTGTGGCCCAGACGGCCAGGAGGGCAGCCATCGACAAAAGGGAGTTGCCCTTCACTTGGATGGCGTTTCGTCCCTCGGGAGCCCCTGCGGGGGACTCCGCCCATTACCGCGTGCTATCGGAACCGATGCTGAACAAGGCAGGCCGAAAACGAGTCTTGGTCTGCGGCGAAGCCGGCCGATTCTCACTTTCGGCCCCCGGAGCCTTTCGAAGCCCTCTCTGGCTGAACCTGCGTCGTGGAGACGCGGTAAAAATTGAAAACCCCGAAATCCGGGAGTCGGGGTGGGGCATCGGCGATGAGACCCGTTTATCGACGGTCAACGGGGCCCCTTCAGGGCAGACACGAGAGCTTCGGTCGTCAGCAACTCCGAAAGGACCAGCGGAGCCTGCCCCTTTCGCAAAACCAAAGTGAAAGGCACGCCCGCCCGCCCGTAAGAGCGAAGCCAATCGGTAATGGCAGCGTCGGGTACGGTGAAATCACCCCAAAACAGCCGGGCACCAGAAGATTTTACTGCCTCTTTGAACTCAGGGGAAGAAAGCGCACCGGCCTCGTTGACGCGGCAGGTAAGGCACCAAGCTGCCGTGAACTCCACGAGCACCGGGGCTTCGCTTTCGGAGGCGTCGCGCACCGCACTAGTGGTAAACGGTTCCCAACCCGCTGGACGTGTCACCGCTGTTTGGGCCTCCGGCGGAGCAAGCTGTTGCCAAACCACCGAGCCCAGCCACAACGCAGTAGCCAGAAGTGCCGCCCCTCCGATGCGAGGTACCCAAGCCATCCACGCTCCTGGTTTGGGAACCCAGTTGGAAGCACCCGGCACGGCCGCCACGACTATATAGGGAAGTGCCAATCCCAAGCCAATGGTGGCAAAAACCGCTACCACTGCCAGCGCCGGTGCCCCGAGGGTCAGCCCAAGGGCTGTCCCCAAAAAAGGAGCGGTGCAAGGGGTTGCCAAAGCAACCGTCAGTAAGCCAGCAAAATAACTATCCACCCAAGAGTGTTTTTTGCCCGACATAGTGCCCTTTCGGCTGACGCTGAAAACCGGCAGGGTCCAGACTCCCCACCATTCTAGGGCCAGCGCAACGAGTACTACGACCAAGGGGCCACCAAACCAAGGCGACTGGAACTGGAAGCCCCATCCGGCCGCGTTGCCACCCGCCTGTAAAGCCAAAGTGACAAAACCAAGTGCCAAGAGTCCCGTCTCAATTCCGGCCGCTGTAGCAAGAGCCGAAAGCTTACCTGGCTTTCCCATGAGCTTAAGCGCCAGCACCGGAAGCACGCAGGGCATGAAGTTCAATATCATCCCGCCTAGAAACGCGAGGCTGAGAGCAAGCCACCAGTCAAATTGTCCTCCGAGGACAAAGGTTGAGCGGCCCGGAGGAAGACAAACGCCGTCGTCAAAGCAGATTTGCCACTTCGCCGAAACCGAAACCACCGGCAAAGCGACGCCGGGTTCAGGGGGTGTTAAGTCCCGGACGACCTCGAAGGTTCCACTCCAGGAAGGAAGGCCGAGAACAGTCTCTGGATTCGGGGGGTAAACGGTAGCGCCTGCAGTCCAGCCAGATGGTAAACCAGTTACCTCCAAGTCGAAGTAGTCCGGCTGTAGGGTTTGGTGCATCTTTTCCGGAACAACATAGCTTGCCGTCAGCCTGACCACTCCTCCGGCAAGGGTCTGATGGGTGAGAGTAACCTCCGGCTTTTGGGTTGAGTCGCGGTCGAAGTTTGCCAGTGGCCCGGCTAGGGCCAAGCTGGTGAGAAAAAGGAGGGGGATGGATCCGGTCATTCACCAGATGTTAACCCAGAAGTCCCGCCTTTGACATCTGGGTGTGCATGGCCTAAGATAGGGTCAGATGAATGATGATCCTTTTATTCAAGAAATTGAGAGTCGCCTTGCGGCTTTGGGAGAAGACATCACGCTCAACGTGATGGGTTCGCTGAAAGCTGACTTCCGAAACCTTACTTCGATTTATGGTTCTCTGATGACCATGCTGAAAAACCGGAGCATTCTGCCGGACGACCAATACCAATACGAAGAAAAGATTTCTGAGATCACACCCATCACTGCCGAGCCCTTCCTCGAAGGTGCCAAGGCCACGGTCATCAGCACCCGAATGCACGCCTTTGAGCGCCAACTCAAGTTCCTCAACGATTTTTACGCCTTTAGCCTCGAACACATGACCTTGGCGCGGCTCAAAAACCTGACGCAGTTTCTCCGTTTTGTGCGCTGGGATTCTTTCTCTGAATCTAGTCAAGAAGGCAACACCCGAGCCTTGGCCGAACTGGTGGCAAAGGTGCGCAAGGGCGACGATGCCATCTTGGCGGGCCTCGCGAAGGACATTCCCACTCAAATCGCCGCTCAGGCCACCAAGATTTTCGAGTCGCTAAAAAAAGTCTCGACATTTAAGCGTGAGGAATACAAGGTCCAAATTCGCCGCGGTTTTTGGGGAGATCTGAACCTAGCGCCCGAGGAAGTTGCAGGCAACCCAGATAACGTGCAAAAAAGGATCAAAAAAGACTTCGCGATTGCCATGAAGGGTTACCCCTACGTCAGTGAACTGATCAAGGAGCTGCTTGACGAGGACTTTGGGAAAAACTCTGAGCATTTCCGAGGCGAAGTTCTTTTGCGGCTCAGTGTTGTGAAAGTCGTCAAGGAGAAGCCCAAGCCGGTAGATGATCCCAAGCTGGACCTCATGGAAGCCGTGCGGGCGATCGGTAGCCTCAATATTCCCTTTGATGCTGGGTTAAAAAAGCTTCAGGAAAATGTGTTTCTCATGGATCACGGCCCATCGGGTATAGGCGAGGTGTTTCAGACTTGGTTCCGTACCATTATGGGCATCAAGAGCAAACCCAACATCTACGAGATTGAGCTCTACGACAACGTGAGCAACTCCAACCGCACCGAACAACTAAACTTCACAAAGTGGTCCGAAGACCTTTCGATACGGCTACGGCTTCTGACAGCCGTAGCCAACCGCGCGAGCCCGCAGTTCCAAGGCCTGTTGTCTAAGAGCGAAGATGAAGTTCTCGATTGGTTCGATAGGCAATTCATCGAGGCCAGCAAAGCTGTGGAAAGAATGGCGGGTCTGGATGAGTTCTTCAAGACCGAAGCCCCCAAAGACACCCGTAGCCAAGTGAAGGGAATCAAGACGGAAATCTCCTCAGTGCGTACCGGCATGGCGAATGCCAATAAGTTGAAACACGACTACGTGGGAAAAAAAGAAGAACAGGAACAACTCAAACGGTTGGGTATCCGAACCCAGTAAGGCATCAAGCCCGGTATTTGCCAAGAAGACGCAGGTCTTTTGCTACGGTCTTCAATTCGGCAAAGGCGACTTCAAACTGGTCCCCGGTCGCCGGCAAGGCGACATCCACATAGAACATGTAGTCCCACGGTCGGCCTTGAATGGGCCGAGACTCCAGCTTCTTCATGTTCAGGTTGTGAGCAGCAAAGACCGCGAGGCACTTTGACAAGGCGCCCGGCTCGTCTGCCGTTGCGAAGACGAGCGAGGATTTGTTGGGATGGTCCTTCGTAGGTACGGTTTGAAGCGCAATTTGGAAGAAGCGAGTAAAATTCTGGTGATTACTTTCGACGCCTGCGGCTAAAATAGCCATTCCATAGACCTGGGAGGCTTCAGCACTGGCTATGGCAGCCAAGGACGGGTCTCCGACCTTGGCAATGTGCGCGACGCTTCCGGCGGTGTCGTAGAAGGGAACCGGCTCCCATTCGGGGTGCGACTCAAGAAAAGTCCGACTTTGAGCCAAGCCTTGAGGGTGCGAATACACTTTTTGAATGGCACTCAAGGGTGTTCCGGGAAGGCCAATCAGGTTGTGCTCTATGCGAACCTGCGTTTCAGCCACGATGTGCAACCCGTCAAACTCCAAAAGCAGATCAAAGTTGTCGTCAATGGCTCCGGCCAGAGCGTTTTCGATGGGAACCATTCCGAAGTCGATGGTCTTATTCTGCACCGCCTCAAACACACCGCGGAAGCTGAAGTAGGGCACCGCTTTCGTCTTGTTTCGGTCAAAAAGTTGAAACACAGCCATTTCACTGTAGGCCCCGTGTTCTCCTTGAAAGCCGACAAGAGTGTGGGAACTCACCTCAGCGCAACCCGAGGTTCGTGGCTGAAATACAGCCAGGCAATGGCTTCGGAGTCCATGGATTTCTGACCCTTCAAGACTCGCGCCACGTAGAGGATGGTGCTTCGTGGCAACGGGCGGTCCGTCAACATTCCAATGCCGGCGTTGTAGTAGCCGAGTGCTTTCTCCGGTGTCTTCAGCCGATCAAGAATTTTTTTGAAGTAAGCAAGGCCCAGATGCGCGTTTTTGGAAGGGTCAAAGACCTCTTTGCTGGAAACCCCCTCAAAGGTCCGGGAATTAAGCTGAAAGAGGCCGCGATCGACAGACCCGACGTTTTGATGTTGGGCCAGCGGGTTGAACTGGCTTTCGTTCCAAGCCAAGGAGAACGCCAGTGAAGGGGCCACCGCCAGGTCATCGCAAGCCCCAAGAATTGCCTGCGCCACCAAGGCGCTTTCCGTCAGGTGAGTGTAGTACTCGAGGACAAGGGGTCGAAAATGTGCATTTCGGTAGAGGTTGAGCACGGCGTCTGTGGAGGGAGGACCGACTTCAGGGGAAGAAATGTCTTCGCTGCAGGCAACCAAAATCAGTAGGCCAGCGATCACCCCGACTAGGATCAATCGACGAAAATCAATAAAGCAAACTCCTCGTCCATACGATGGCTGGAATCGGCACTAAACTGCCATGGACGTGAAAAGGTTGTCAATGCCCGGTGATAGCGAAGACCTCGGTAAAAAAAATTTGAAAAATTGGGGCAAAACTCTCCCGAATCGACTAAAATCGCCAAAAGGATGTGCCCTCGTTGATTTCAGGCAAGAATAAGAGTATCGCCGAGCTTCTGAAAGAGTCTCAAGACATGATTCAAGCCGTGACTGAATGGACCGGCCCGGTTGTTGTGCAATCTTCCCCCGGTGACGAGAAATCAGTCCCGCTGACCGGAGCTTCGGAGGAAGCCGAACCAGTCCTCGATGCGTTTTGTGAGTTGTTCGTCGAAGAGGATCAAATGGTTGTTCGGGCTGATTTCCGTCCGCCGGGTGCCGGGGGCAAGCCCTTGTCTCCCGGCGACGTTGAGGCCCTCATTTTTCAACAGGGGATCACCCACGGTGTTCTCTGGCCCGCGATTACCGAGGCCATCCAGTCCTGCAACCTAGACCATAAACTCCTCACCGATGTGGTTATTGCCAAGGGTGAGGATCCGGTATTTGCGGTACCTGAGCATTTGGAGCTCGAGGCCGCCTGGACGAAGCCACCCGAAGTAGACCGGACAGCGCTGTCCATCGACTGGAAAAAAGTTTCACCGTTCCTGATGGTGAAAAAGGGCGATCTTTTAGCTCACCGTGTGAAGGAAGTGCAGGGCAAGGATGGTTTTACGGTGTTAGGCCGTGCGCTGGGAACCAAGACAGTTCAGCCTGAAACGCTGCGCCCCGGCGAGAATGTGGTCGAAGTTCCCGTAGGTCTTGAGGCTGCAACCGAAGGTCGGTTGTCGGTAGAAAAAGGCGTCATTTCCGTCAATCCGGTGCTGGACCTTGATCAGGGGGTCAGCTACAAGACAGGCAACATCAAGTTTCGGGGTGACGTTGTTATTCATAAACAAGTGGCCGATGGATTTGCTGTCGAGGCTGATGGCGCATTGTCGCTCGATTGTGTGCTCGATGCTTGGCAAGTGAAGGTTGGCGCCGACTTGGTGACCAACAGTGGAATCGTCGGCAAAGAAGGTAACTTGGTGACCGTCGGTGGCCTCGTACGGGCCAAGTACCTCAATCAAGTCACGCTTGCGGTCCAAGGCGATGTCATCGTCGAAAACAGCGTGCTCAACTGTGGGGTGCGCTCCCGCGGAAAAGTGATTCTCGGTGACAAGGGAATTATTGCCGGTGGCAGTGTGCGGTCTCTCAACGGTGTCGACACCTTCAACGTGAGCACCGCGACTGGCCCTCGCACGGAGTTTTACGTTGGCATCGACTTCCAGGGAATGGAACAGATCACGAAATTGCGAGATAACATGCGTGAACTCAACGCTCAAGTGTTTAAGGTGGAAGCCGCCATTCCCCGTGCTCCTGACGAGGCAAAGGTTAAGCTCAAGGCCTTGGCCGAAACCCTCCGTGCCCAAGTCGGTGCGCTCATGGATCGTTCGCGCGACCAGTTAATCTCCCTCGGCCAAAAAGAAGAGGCGGCTCTCGTCGTCAGGGGAACCGTGTGGCCCGATACCGTGGTAGAAATCTGTCATGTGCGTTTCATTGTCACTCAAAAAATGAATGCAGTGAAGTTCGTTCTCGACAAGCGCAAGGGCACCATAGGTGTGATGGCTTTGAAGAAAGCTTGAATCACCAGCTAAAAATTGGGAGCTGACCCAATGCAAAGTAAGTTCCCACCATGCTTTAGCTTCAGATTTCTGTGGTGTTAATTCGTGCGCAAACTACGGGAACAACGCTAGGGGTAGTGGTTGCTGTCTGGACATTCTGGAAAAAAAATCCCAGCACAGGTCAGTATTTCGCTTTACAGTCGACCAAACTTTGCTATAGTGATCGGAGTCAAAAACTGGGAGGTTGATGATGGAGCTCACGATTGAGGTGCCAGCCTTTGGCGTCAAGAAATTAGACGGTCGTCTGGAAAAGCTTGACCTACGTAAGATCCTTGCGACGCTCGAAAGGGCAGGCGTAGAGGCTGAAGCCGTTTCTGTGAAAACCATCGTCAAGGAAACTTTCAAGAGCATTTACGACGGTATTCCCAGCACCGACCTAGAAACCGCCCTCATCTTGGCTGCTTCCACTTTCATCGAACGAGATCAAGGCTACAGCCGGGTCGCCGCACGCCTGTTCCGTCAGAAAATCGCCAAAGAGGTTACCGGAAAATCCGTGGAAGGTGAGGGTTTCGAGTCGGCCATGCGTCAAGCTTTCATTGACAACATAAAGCTTGGTGTCGAAAAGAAATACCTCGATCAGCGAATGCTGGGTTTTGATCTTGTTAAGCTCTCGAAAGAACTTAACTTCGACCGCGATTCGGTGCTCGATTACATTGGCATCCAAACCCTGTATGAGCGTTACTTCCTGCATGATGGAAAGCGGGTCATAGAAACCCCCCAGGCCTTCTGGATGCGTGCTTCAATGGGTCTGTCGCTCCTAGAGTCCGAAAAAGAGAGGTGGGCCACTGAGTTCTACCAGCAATACTCGCAGCTGTTGTTTGTCAGTTCCACTCCCACCCTGTTTCATTCCGGCCTGAGCCATCCACAGTTGTCGAGCTGTTACTTGAGCACCGTAGAGGACGACCTAAACAGTATTTTCAAAGTGTTTGGCGACAATGCCCAACTCTCCAAGTGGTCGGGGGGCATTGGCAACGACTGGAGCAACATCCGGGCCACCGGCAGCCCCATCAAGGCAACCCAGGTTGATAGCCAGGGCGTCATTCCCTTCCTCAAGATTGCCAACGACGTTACGGTGGCCATCAATCGCTCGGGAAAGCGCCGAGGTGCCACCTGCGCTTATCTGGAGACCTGGCATCTCGACATCGAAGACTTTCTCGACCTCAAGCGCAATACTGGTGACGAGCGCAGGCGAACCCACGACATGAACACTAGCAACTGGATTCCTGACCTCTTCATGAAGCGGGTTGACCGCAACGAGGATTGGACTCTGTTTAGCCCCAGCGATGTGCCTGACTTGCATCACCTGTACGGCAAAAAATTTGAGGAACGCTACGTCCACTACGAAAAGCTGGCAGCCGAGGGCAAGATTACCCACTTCCGCAAAATGGAAGCGCTTAAGCTCTGGCGCAAAATGCTCACCCGCCTTTTTGAAACCGGGCACCCGTGGATCACCTTCAAAGATCCCTGCAACATCCGCAGCCCGCAAGACCATGTGGGTGTGGTACACAACAGCAATCTGTGCACCGAGATTACCCTCAATAACAGTGCCACTGAAACCGCCGTCTGCAACCTAGGCTCGATCAACCTTGCCAAGTTTGTCGATAAGTCAGCCCCCGGTGGGCTGAACGTCGCCAAGGTGGAACACACCCTGAAGGTGGGCATGCGCATGCTCGACAACGTCATCGATATCAACTACTACCCCACCGTGGAAGCTTCGAACTCGAACTTCGCCCATCGTCCGGTAGGTTTGGGGTTGATGGGGTTTCAAGACGCTCTTTTTCAGTTGCGGTACCCCTTCGACAGCGATCAGGCCCTGCGTTTCGCCGACACCTCCATGGAGCTCATCAGCTATCACACGATTTTGGCCAGCGTGAACCTCTCCAAAGAAAAGGGCTCCTACAAAAGCTTCCAAGGCTCAAAGTGGGACCGCGGCATCCTCCCCATGGACACCCTGGATCTTCTAGAAAAAGAGCGGGGTGAAAGCATCGATGTCGACCGCACGAGTACTTTAGACTGGCAGTTTGTGCGCCAACAAATCAAAGCCCACGGGATGCGCAACAGCAATACCATGGCCATTGCTCCCACCGCCACCATCAGCAATATTGCCGACAGTTACCCCTGCATCGAGGCCATTTACAAAAACATTTATGTAAAGGCCAACATGTCGGGCGAGTTTACCATAGTGAACAATTACCTCGTGAACGATCTGAAAGACCGTGGCCTGTGGAGTCCCGAAATGCTCGACAAGCTCAAGTACTTTGATGGTAATGTGAGCCTGATAGCCGAGGTGCCACAGGATATCAAAGACCTGCATAAAGAATCTTTTCAGCTCGACCCACTCCACCTGCTCAAGATGACCGCTGTTCGCGGCAAGTGGATAGACCAGAGCCAAAGCCACAACGTGTTTGTGCAGGGCTCGAGTGGCAAGCTGTTGGAGCAGATCTACATGACCGCCTGGAAGCTCGGCCTCAAGACCACCTACTACCTGCGCAGCCTTGCCGCCAGCCAGATTGAGAAATCAACCCTCGACGCCGCCAAGTTCGGCTTCACGCAGAAGCGAGTCTACTCCTCTGCCGAAAACCCCGAGCCGGGAACGCAAAAAGAACTCTTCGCCCCCAAGCCACTGGAACAAACCTTTGAGAACGACAACGAACTGAAGCTAAATGCTGAGGGTATAGCACTTTGCAAGATTGAAGATCCTAGTTGTGAGGCATGCCAGTAGGCGTAGGTATAGGGCGGCGGACATAAGACGACCGTAGGTCGGCGGACATAAGACGACCATAGGTCGGCGTTGTCAGGCTTCTCCCACCTGTTTGAGGGTACGGGGCTCGAACGAGTTGATCACCTGTTGGATTTTGCCCAGCCGTTCAGCGTAGCCCGCAGCTTTTCGCCAAGCTTGTGCTTGACCGAGGTCTTTCCAAACGCCGAAACTGACGAAAACACCTTCCTCGTCACTTGATTTGAGGAGTTTAGCTCCTTTGACGAGTCCTGCTTGATGTCCCCAGTCGGCCCAGTCTGCCCAACGCTTTTCGAACTCCGCTTCTTTTCCAGGAATAACGTGCCACGTTGTGTGGGTGTAAACGGTCATCTCGGACCCCCTTTTCAGTGAAGTGTCGACCTTCTTGCGGGGAATGTCAAAGCCTGTCAACGGATAGGTTGTTGTGGTATCCTCAATACAGGAGATTCTACCATGTTGCGAGCTCTGTTGTTCTTTGTTCCGCTTTTTCTGGTCTTGGCCTGCGCCACGCCACCACCTGTACCTCCCGCCATGCTTGATGGCGAATGGGCCTACACAGCCATCGATGTTACCAGCGGAAAGACCTGGGATAAAGGCAACATTCGTTTCCACGGGGGAACTGATCAAGGCAATTGGGATCTGGAGAACAGCGATGGCGCAGGGGAAGTAGGCACCTGGAACCGTACCGAAATAGGGATCGACCTCAGCGGTGACAACCATTGGGTCCTTCGTTCGGAAAAGGGAAGCACCATCACCGGAACTTGGGATGCCGGTAGCTCCGGTCACGGAACGTTAACACTCCAGAAAAACTGATTGGGGACCCTCTATGCAAAAAACCGAGCAGAAAGCCCTGAGGTTCACCGTCTATGGAAAAGTACAGGGGGTTGGGTTCCGATGGGCTTCCCAGGAGGAGGCTCGACGGCTCGGCGTTGGTGGTTGGGTGGTTAATGATGTGAGCGGTTGCTTGACAGGGTACGTCCAGGGGGCGCCTGACGCGGTGGATGCGTTTGTGAAGTGGCTCAAAAAGGGACCCAAAACCGCAAAAGTACGCAAAGTTGACTTCGAGATGGCCGAGGTGGAAGGCTATCGGTTGTTTACCATTCGCAGCTGAGCGCCGAAACCGATCACCCTGCGAGCACGGTGTTGACTCCTAGGTCGAGTGCAACAGTGTGCTAACATGTTAGGCATGCAGTTCGCGCACCGGCATCAGCCCGGCCTTCTCGAACCAGCCCAGCTTGACGATTACTGGGCCCATGGTTGGTTCCGTATGCGTCAGAACGTTTTTACTACCCACTTTCTCGAGTTTGATTCGGTTTTTCACTCGGCAATCTGGTTGCGAGTCCATCTAGCTGCTTGGGAAGACGACCGGGCGTTTGTGCGGCTTCGCAAGCAGAACCGGCGTTTCAGTGCTTTTTTCCGACGCTGCGAACCTGGCCCGCCGTCTCTGGAGCTTGAGGCTTTGTTCCAGCGTTACCGGGCTACCCTTGATTTCGAAGTTTCGCCTACGCTCAATGCCCTTCTGTTGGGGCGCAAGCGAACGTCGATCTACTCCAGTTGGCAGATTGAACTCTACGACGGCGAGCGTTTGGTGGGCAGCGGTATCTTTGATCTAGGTGGGCAGGCGGCGGCCGGCATCACTTCTTTTGCCGATCCTGATTATCATAAGTTTAGCCTGGGAAAATATTTGATTTACTTAAAGATGCAGTGGTGCCGTGAACGGGGCCTTCAGTGGTTCTACCCGGGGTACTATGCGCCTGGCAACTCGCATTTCGACTACAAACTGCACCTAGGCGCCGCCGCGCTGGAATACCTAGACATGGGTTCAGGCCGGTGGCAGGTCTTGAGCCGCGAAAGGCTGCCTGTGCCACCCTTGGAGCTGATGCAAGTCAAACTAAGGGAACTTCAGCAGGTCCTCCAAACTCAGGGAATACCGCTGGAGGTGCAACACTACCTCCACCTCGATATTAACCTTAATCCGCAGTTGCAGGGCATGAGCCTGTTTGACTTTCCTGTGTTTCTCAACAGTCTGCCCATAGCTGCCGTTTTTGATCCTAGGGACGGGCAATATCACCTGTTGCTGTGCCGTCCTGTGTATGCGTTCCCGGAAGCCCCTCATCGCGAAGGGCTTTATGAATCCGATCTGCTGAGTCTCGAACAAACGTTGTTTTCTTCGGTAAAACTGGAGGACGTGGCCTTAGCGCTTCAGACCTTCTACGGTGCTGTTCAGGTTTTCTGAATCGTTTGCCAGGCAGCAAGGCGCTCGCATAGCCTGCCCAAGGGACCAAAGCCGACTAATAACCCGTTCTTTGCGGCGGCAGCACCCCGGAGGCCAAGGATAACTTCCAAGGCGAGAAAAACCGCGCTGACGGCTCCGAGAATCCAGAACCCCGTGAGGTCGGTGGTCAAGTGGCCAGCGCTGAGGAAATACTCGAACGAATAGCCCAAGCCCTGAAACGACCACACCCCCACCACCAGAGAGGCCGGAAGGCCTATCAGGAGCGCTTGCCACGAGTGAAAGGCTATGAACGGAGATTTCTTTGCCTGTATCCCATGGTAGGTTGCGCCCGCGATGAGGCTGAGAAAAGGAATTGGAAGGCCCATACCCAGCGAGGCAAAGCTGACATAGTAGGCCCAACTGGCCAAATCGCGGTGTTCGGTTGTGGAGTCCATCTCTTGGAAATACCACCTCACCGGTCGCGTGGCAATGGACATTATCGATAATTTGGTTGATTTTTTCTTATGGATATCCCGACTCGACTGTATTCTCCGCTCCAACTGCGATCTCTCGTGCTTTCCAACCGCCTGCTCCTGTCGCCGATGTGCCAGTATTCCGCGGTAGAAGGCCTTGCTCAGAGCTGGCACCGACGCCATTATGCCGAGCGCGCTGTGGGAGGGGTTGGTTTGGTGATCGTGGAAGCTACCGCCGTCCAAGCTTCTGGCCGCATTACCACCGGCGACCTCGGGCTTTGGAATGATGATTGCCGCGAGGCGCTCAGGCCCGTGGTCGAGGCAGTGCACTCGGCCGGAACAAAAATTGCCATTCAGCTGGCCCACGCGGGCCGCAAGGCCAGTACGCACGTTCCGTGGCAGGGTTCGGGGGTAGTTTCTCCCCAAAGTGGTGGCTGGCAGGTGGTGTCATCGACCGATCAACCCTTCGACATCGATCACGCCATCCCGCATGCGCTCGACGAAGCGGGTCTTTGGGGGGTTGTCGCCGACTTCGGTGCCGCGGCACGACGCGCAGCGGAAGTCGGCTTCGACGCCGTTGAAGTGCACGCAGCCCACGGCTATTTGATCCATCAGTTTCTCTCGCCGCTCACCAATGTCCGTACGGATACCTGGGGCGGAAGCCAAGAAGGGCGATTCAGGCTGGCTCTCGAAGTTGTTCGGGCCCTCAGGCGCGAGGTACCCAACACCATGCCAGTTATGGTACGCCTATCGGCTACCGACTGGGTTGAAGGTGGCTGGAAAGTGGAACAGAGCATCGAACTGCTGAAAGTGCTCCAAAACGAGGGGGTGGACTTCGTCGATGTGTCCTCGGGAGGGCTGGTTCCGGGCGTGAAGATGACCATTGGGCCTGGTTATCAGGTTCCTCTCGCCGCCCGCATCCGCCGTGAGGTGGGAATGCCCACAGGAACCGTTGGTTTAATCACCGAATTGTCTCAGGCAGAAACTATCCTGGCTGCAGGTGACGCTGACGCCATACTGATGGGACGCCAATTGTTGCGCGACCCCTACTTTCCCCTGCGGAACTCTCCTGACGCCAAGCAGAAGGCCCCCGTGCAGTACCAAAGGGCTTTTCCATGAAAACTATGGTGGCCGCTGTTGTGTTGAAGTTTCTGGGGGCCGGCATCCTTGTCCTCCAGCGCAAAGACTCTCGGATGCAGGAAGAACTGACGGCCTATGCGCCCGGCAGTGCCCTGCAAATACGAGCGTGGGATGGTGGCCCCGTGCTGTGCCTGGCAAAGTCGGCCTCAGGTGCGTGGACGGCGGGTTCCCTCTCGCGGCCGTTAGGTTCTGAAGTGGTCGAAGTTGTCTTCAAGAGCCCGCGCTCGGCGATTCTGGCCTTATTGGGCCTGCAGAGCGTCAGCGCCGCCTTTTTGGAAAACCGCGTTACGGTGCGTGGCGACCTCATGGTGACCCTTCCCCTCGTGAGGGCGGTCAACTTGGCCGAGGCGCACCTGTTTCCCCGGTGGTGGACCAAACCTATAGGTACCCTTCCACCCCGTCGCCTCACCCTAATGGGTACTTGGTTCGGTGCCCTTGCTCAATTATTTTCGCCACAGGAGCGTTCCCCATGAAGATTCCCCCCTATTTCGAGTTCACTTCGCCGCCTCGATTGCTGGCCGGGGAGGGGGCGCTGGACCACCTGCCGTACGAACTCAAAGCCCTTGGTTGCCAAAAGCCCCTCCTTTTGCGTGACCCCGGTTTATCGGTCACCACCCTGCCCAGCCTTCTCGACCGCATCCTAGAAGAAGGACAAATTGTTCCAGCGGCCGTGTTCACAGACCTTCCTGCAGATGCTCCTATGAGCCGGGTGATGGCTGTCGCCGCAAGCTACAGGGCTTCGGGCTGCGATGGGCTAGTGGCAGTTGGTGGCGGTTCGGTGTTGGATACCGCGAAGGCGGCCATGCTGGTCATCTCTTCGGGAGCCACCAGTTTCGCCGGTGTCGAGGGGTTCCATGCTTTCCACGGCGCGGTTATTCCGTTCGTCCTCATTCCCACCACGGCCGGCACAGGTAGCGAGGCGACAACGGTTTCCGTGGTGAGCCACGACGAGAAAAATATCAAGATGGAACTGGTGACTCCCCGTATGCTGCCGCAGACCGCGATTTTGGATCCCCGATGCACCGTGAGCCTGCCGCCCAAAATCACCGCTGCTACCGGTATCGACGCCCTGACCCATAGCTTGGAGGCCCTCACAGGCAAACAGGCCAATCCCTTGAGCCGAGTTCATGCACTGGCTGCCATTGAGCTGGTGCATGCCCACCTGGAAACGGTGCTGCTGAATCCCGGCGACAAGGCCGCGCGCCAGGCCATGGCCCTCGCTGCCTATCTGGCTGGAGTTTCGTTTTCAAACTCTATGGTGGGTGCCGTCCACTCTCTCGGCCATGGTTTGGGGGCGGTGTGCCATCTGCCCCATGGAATCACCATGGAGTTGTTGCTGTTGCCGGTTCTCCGCCACAACCGGCCAGCCATCGAAGCCGACCTCAAAGATCTGGCGGCCCTCTGGAGCCCCGATCTGCCTGAGTCGGAGCGGCCCGATTTTCTCGACTCGCTAGCCTCTTTTCTGGAGGCTGTGCGCAAGTACGCCAAGCTACCCGCAACCCTAAGCGAAGCCGGAGTCACCCGCGAACAGTTACCCGCCGTCGTAGAGCGCGCGTGGATGGACGGAAGCCTGCTGACCAACCCGGTAGAACTTAGTAAGGCCGATCTTTTGGAGTTGCTGGAAGGGGCCTTTTAGCTTGCCGTTGTATGTTCTTCGCCATGCCGAGAGCTTGGCCAACGTGGCAGGCCTCATCGCCTGCGACCCAGCCACCGCCATCGAAGGATTCGGCCTTACTCAGAGAGGTTTCCAGCAGGTTCGCACGGCAAAACTGCCCTTTGGCGAAGCAGAACGCGTCCGGATCGTCAGCAGTGATTTCCGGAGGGCCCGCGAAACCGCCAGTACCTTGGCGCAGCGGTTGGGTGCTCCCGAGCCCGAACTGTCGGTGCTGCTTAGGGAACGCAATTTCGCACCGTTCGAGGGACAGACCTCCAATCACTACCAAACGGTATGGACGCATGACGCGGCGGGAACCAATTGCCCCGGGGTTGAGACCATCGAGGAGGTGTGTTTGCGTCTTGACGCCCTGCTGGTTTGGTTGCGTTCTGGAGGGTCGGACGTTGCCTCGACCATCTTGGTGAGCCACGGCGACGTGCTTCAGATTTTCTTGGCCCGCGAGCTCGGTATGTCACCTAGGCTTCACCGGGGGTTGGAACCGTTGGGCAACGCCGAATGTCGTGCGGTTGGGCTACGATCAAACTAGCAATAATTGACGGTTCGGTGTGAAATGGTGGTACGGGAGAATACCATGGCTATTCAAAATAGGCGACTTGGAAAACATGGGGTGATGGTGAGCAACCTCTGCCTCGGCACGATGAACTTTGGCTGGAAGACCGACGAAAAGGAAAGCTTCGCCATCATGGACCGGGCTCTTGAACTCGGGATTAATTTCTTCGACACTGCGGACACCTACGGGTGGGGCGGGGAAGAGGGCGACACCGAACTCCTCTTGGGGCGATGGTTCGCCCTAGGCGGTGGTCGACGCGATGCGGTGGTCTTGGCCACTAAGGTGTACAACCCCGTGAAGCGCAAGGAAAACCGCCCGGAGGTCAACACCGACGGCCGCTACCTCTCGGCCTACAAAATCCGCAAGGGGGCCGAAGCCAGCCTGAAGCGCCTGAAAACCGACCATATCGACCTCTACCAAATGCACCACATTGATCGCGATTGCCCTTGGGATGAGATTTTGCAAGCCTTCGACCACCTCGGGGCGCAGGGGAAAATTGTCTACACAGGGAGCTCAAACTTTGCCGGTTGGGACATCGCCACCGCCTGTCAGGAAGCCGGTAAGCGGGGATTCATGGGCTTGTCGAGCGAACAAAGCATCTACCACCTCAATAACCGGACCATCGAGCTGGAAGTGATTCCCGCCTGCCGCCACTATGGTTTGGGGCTCATTCCCTGGAGCCCGCTCGCCGGCGGTCTTCTCGGCGGCGTACTCCAAGGTGTGCAGGACGGCCGCCGCTTGAGCGACGACATGAAAAAGGAAATTGCCAAGCACCGCACGAAGATCGAGAAGTACGAGGCCCTGTGTGCAAAACTAGGTGAGTCGCCCTCCACCATCGCTTTGGCCTGGCTATTGGCCAATCCCGCTGTCACCGCCCCCATCATTGGCCCGCGCACCGTAAAGCAGCTCGACGAATCCATCCGCGCCACCGAGGTCACACTGTCGGAATCGACCCTGAAAAAACTGGATGCGATTTTCCCAGGGCCCGGTGGTGAAGCACCGAAAGCCTACTCTTGGTAACTCTTTAAGGAATAATAGGATGCAACAAGTTCCGCTTCCCAACACCAGCCTCACCGGTTCCAAGCTCATTTTGGGTTGTATGGGCCTAGGAGGGGGTTGGGCCCACGACACCGTACTCACCAAGGAACACGAGAAGCAGGCCCGGGAGTTCCTCGACGCCGGCCTCGAACTCGGCGCCAATTTCTACGACCACGCCAACATCTACGGAAGGGGACGGGCTGAAGAGGTCTTCGGACGCATTCTCAAGGAAAAACCTTCGCTCCGCGACCACTTGATTTTGCAAAGTAAGGTTGGTATCCGTTGGGGCGATGATCCTCCTGGGGCACCCCACAGGTTCGACTACAGCCGTCAGCACCTTCTTGAGGCCACGGAGCAAATCCTGAAACGCCTGGGTACGGACCACCTAGAGATTCTCCTGCTTCATCGTCCTGATCCGCTGTGGGACCCGCTTGAGGTGGCTGAAGCGTTTGCCCTGCTCAAGGCCCAGGGTAAGGTGCGGTACTTCGGAGTGTCGAACCAAAACAGGTTCCAAATGGAATATTTGCAGTCGTTTTTGCCCGACCCCCTCGTGGCCAACCAACTTCAGCTCAGCCTCCTGCACAGCGGGTTCGTGGAGCACGGAATCAGCTTCAACCAACACGCCCAACACTACCCTGACGGCTGGGAAGGAACGATGGAATACTGCCGGATGCACAAGGTGGTGCTACAGTCTTGGAGCCCGCTCGACCGGGGTGTGCTCACAGAACCCGTTGCAGACCAACCTGCACACGTGCAGGCCACTTCGGCTCTGGTACACAAACTCGCCAAAACCTATGACACGACTCCCGAGGCCATTCAGTTGGCCTGGTTGCTCAAGCATCCAGCTGGTATTCAGCCGGTCTTGGGGACTTCGCGGCCCGATCGACTGCGTGCTTGCGCCAAAGCCCTTGAGGTCAGCCTCACCCGCGACGATTGGTACGCGCTTTTTGCAGCCGCCCGCGGCGCCACGATGCCTTGATGCCTCAAAAAGGAGCGCGCCTATGAAACCCTCGGTCGCCGTATCACCAAAAGCCGTGCAGATTACCGGCGGGTTCTGGAAAGCCAAGCAGGACACCGTGGCAAGGCAGGTGATTCCCTATCAGTGGAAGGCCCTCAACGATGAAATCCCCGGTGCCGAACCAAGCCATTCGGTGGAGAACTTCCGCATCGCCGCCGGACAAAAAAAGGGCGAGTACCTAGGAATGATTTTTCAAGATAGCGACCTCGGTAAATGGATAGAAGCCGCCGCCTTTAGCCTCATGCGCACCCGGGACCCTGCACTGGAGGCTAGCATCGACGAGTTGGTCGAAGTGATTGGCAAGGCCCAGCAGCCCGACGGTTACCTCGAGACGTATTTCTCTGTCAAAGCGCCCGAAAAGCGGTGGACAGACTTTGCCATGGGTCATGAAATGTACTGTGGAGGTCACCTCATCGAGGGCGCCGTTGCCTATTTCGAGGCCACCGGAAAGCGGAGTTTTCTCGACATCATGAGCCGCTACGCGGATCACCTCGTGGCTACTTTCGGGCGTGGTCCCGGCCAACGCATTGCCTTCGATGGTCACCCGGAAATCGAGTTGGCGCTCTACAAGCTTGCTGCGGCAACGGGAAGAAACGCCTACCGTGAACTGGCAAGGTTCTTCGTCGACGAACGCGGCCGTCACCCTGAAGTTCTCGACCCCACAAAAATCATTGCCTGGCCCTATAAACCAGACCTGTGGAACGACAAAGACTACTATCAGGACCATCTCCCTGTGCGCGAGCAGAGAACCGCCACTGGTCACTCGGTACGGGCTATGTACCTCTATACCGCGATGGCAGACCAATACCGGCACGACAACGACCAGACTCTCTTGCCAGCGCTGGAAGCTCTTTGGGAGAATGTGGTCCAGAGTCAGATGTACGTCACTGGGGGCCTGGGTTCTCAGGCCACGGCCGAAAGGTTCACTCTCGACTACGACTTGCCCTCCGATACCTCGTATACGGAAACCTGTGCCGCCATTGGCTTGGTTATCTGGGCGTGGCGCATGACTCTCGCAAATCCCGACAGTCGTTACGCTGACGTGCTGGAGCGGGCGCTCTACAACGGCTCCCTCGGGGGTATTTCGCTGGATGGAACCCGCTACTTTTACGTCAATCCCCTCGAAGTGGTGCCCTCCGTCGCTGAGTATCGCGAAGACCTCAAACACGTGAAAACAAGCCGGGTGGAATGGTTTGGGTGTGCCTGTTGTCCGCCCAATATTGCCCGAACCATCGCTTCGTTTAGCCAATACCAATATTCGGCAAGTTCCGATACCGTTTGGGTGCATCAGTACGCCGAGGGGAGGGCGGAACTTCCCGTGAACGGCGGTTGCGTTGTCCTTCAGCAGACAACCGAGTATCCATGGGACGGTCGGGTTAATTTCACCCTCGGCCAGGTACCGGGCGGTGAGTGGTCCTTGGCTGTCAGAATCCCTGATTGGTGTGAAGCGGTCCACTTGGCGGTGAACGGGTCGGAGGTCGACACCGCGAGCCGAAACAAGGGCTACGTGATGCTTCACCGCTCGTGGAAAGCCGGAGACGTCGTAGAACTCGAGCTTGAAATGAAAGTTCAGGCGCTACGCAGCCACTCCCGTATCCGTGAGACCTTTGGAAAAATTGCTATTCAACGGGGCCCGTTGGTTTGGTGCGCCGAGGAGGCCGACAACGGACCTGATCTGCATCAGTTTCTGGTCACCGTGGAGGGCGCGCGGGTTGAGGCAGTGGAAAATCTGGGACCCGGCGCGCGCCGACTCCGCCTATCCGCCGTACGAAGGTTGGTTGAGCCTTCGAAAACCGCCTACTCCACGAAACGACCGCAAGACACGGTTACCGAAGTTGTTCTCGTGCCCTACCACCTTTGGGGAAACCGAGGGAAAGGCGAAATGAGGGTGTGGCTAGGGACGAAGTTTGGGTGAAATCAGGGCGATTTTCGTTGAGTCGACTGTACCCGCGGCCTAAGTCGCCGTATACTTTGTCGTAAAGGAGGCCTGCCATGGAAATTTCATCCTTGGGTTCACCCGGAGCCGATGTGGTCAGTCCTAACCCGCCAGCGAGAGAGGTCGAAGCTACCGAAAACCCGGCCACGGAGCGTGACCGCGATCCGGCTCCGCTACCACCCACTTCAGGCACCGTTGTAGACACTTCTGCTTAAGGCCTCGGGTTAAGTCGGTGCGAGGGAAGCTGCAAGTTTGCCTACATCGACCCAACCCCGGGGTTCAGAGAGCTCTTCTAATTCCACACACGTCAGCTCTATAGCTGAATTGGCACTCCCGCATGCGGGAAATACTGTTGTGAATCGTCTCAACGATTCATCAAGGTACACCGAAGTCGTGGGCAACACACCAAAAGGGCACACACCACCCACGGCGTGCCCCACCAACCGGACCACTTGTTCCGGACTCAGCATCGAGGCTTTTATCCCAAACTGAGCCTTGAACTTGGCATTGTCGACCCGCACGTCACCGGCGGTTACTACCATTAGCGCCATACCGTCGGAGGCCATGAAGGTCAGAGATTTGGCAATGCGGGCAGGTTCCACACCAAGGGCCAGAGCCGCCAGTTCCACCGTGGCGCTGGAAGCCTCGGATTCAAGGATATCGTGTTCACGTCCGAAGCGCTTCAAATGGTTGCGAGCCTGTTCTATTCCCATCGCTAGCGCCTTGCCAGTTCCATGACCCGCAGGATTTCCGGAAGCAATTGTTTTTTGCGCGAAAGCACTCCTGGCAGGTGATACAGCGACTCGGCACGCTTTTGGTAGGCCAGCTCGCGTTCGCCTTTTTCAAAAGGGGTGGTAAGAAGTAGGCTGGCTTCGGTGACGACATCGGTGACCAAGAGCATGGCCCAGTCGAGGCCGTTTTCTAGCTTCAAGCCTGCCAAGGCGGCAAGAAATTTGGGAAGCACCTCGTCGACGCCGTCGAGGCTCACGGTTTCCACTTGGGCAATACCCGCGCGGATACCAAACTCCTGATAGATTTTCATGTCGCCCGCTACGGTTTTTTGCGGATCAAGGTTTTGCAGGGTGGTCATTTTTCCAAGGATTTCTTTTTCAAACTCCACCATATCGATACCCCCGATGCGTGCCAGTTCTTCGGCCGCGACCCGGTCTTCGGGAGTTGTCGTAGGTGAGCGCAGGAATAAGGTGTCGCTCACGAGCCCGCTGAGCATCAAAATGGCATAGGGGGGCAGAATGGAAATGCCGTGCATTTTGTAATGCAAAAACACCAGCGTGCAACTGCTGCCCAGAGGCTTGGAAAACACATAGATCGGAGCGTTTGTCTTTTCTGGCGCCAACCGGTGGTGGTCGATGATTTCCCGCACATCGGCCTCATGGGCACCGTTGATGCTTTGGTCGGACTCATTGTGGTCGATCATGATGATTTTTCGGCGTGGCTTCTCAATGAAACTGCGGCGGGTAACGACGCCAGCAAACTTTCCGTCTTTGAGAACCGGCAAACCGCGGAGGTCTGACCCCAAGAGAGTCTTCTTGGCCTCATCGTATTCGTCATCGTGCTGAAGCACCAAAGGTTTGGTGTTCATGATTTGCTTCACTGGTGCGCTCAGCAAGAGCAATCTTATGGTATCGGCCGTGTCGGACTCCGACAGGTACAAGGTTCCGGTGTAGTTCTTGAGGTCAGGTTCAAAAGTAAGATTTTCCCCAGCGCGCACATTGGAGATGACGATGAGCGGAAAATTGTTGCGCACCGCGTGTTCGATGATGCGCCTGCGCTCGCCGACCACCAAAACGGGCTTTTCTTCGGCCACAGAGTCCATGCGGTCGATGGTTTTGTCGTAGTCTTGGCTTCCAATCATGATGGGAGCGTAGATTTCAATCTCGGGGGCCCGTTTTAAGAACCGGCCGGGCATCACCTGCTCTAGGTTGTCGATATCAAAGGTGTAGTTGTGTTTTTTCTGGTCGGTGTTGGTTTTGATAAAATAGGAAGCCACCTCGTGGACGCCTATGATGCCCAAAAAATTTTGGCTTGAGTTAAAGACAGGAATCACGCTCACCGTATTTTCGTCGATTTCCCGGATGGCCTTATAAATTGGTTCGCCTTCTTGGAGCGTGAGGCCATCGTTGCGCACGATGTCAATGACGCGGGGATAAACGTCCTTCAAGAGCTCTGGTTGGGGAAGGCCGGCTTTCTCGAACACAAAACGCGTCTGGGGGTTCAACGCTCCGCACACCACACCCTGGTACCCCGTGTCAGGGTCGAACCTGTTCTTGAAGTCGGCATAGCACACAGCGGAACAGGCGGCATCGGTATCGGGGTTCTTGTGCCCGGTGACGATGATTTCAGACAACGACATGGAAGGCTCCTCGCAAACTATCCTAGCGGATTTCAAGGCAAAAGAGAAATGTGGTATATTCCATCTTCATGAAACCCCACCGAATTTCCTCTTCCGCCAAGGTTCTCACCCTTGTCTGGGTGGCCACCGCCTTGCCGGCGCCGCTGGTTGGGGCCTTCCTTGCTCTCGACCTGTATTGGGCCATCAATCTGGCTACCAACCTGGTGCTGGCCCTCGGGGCCCTCTGGTTTTTCCGAGAGTTCTACCAGAAAGCGCGCCACGAGCTGTTTACAGCCTACCGGAAGTTCGTTGGTTACGGCGTGGTGGTGGGCTATTGTTTGGTGAACATCGCGTCGCTGGAATGGGCTTCCGAGGCGATGTGGGTAATCAGCGCGATTCAGGGCCTCGTAGGCTGGCTGGCCTGGTTGTGCCTTAGGGTCAAGACCACAGAACTCCACTACGGCTACGCACCACCTCCGAAGGGTACTAAGAAGCCCTTCTTAGGCGCAGTGGTCGAAAATATCGATGTTCTTGCCCAGACAATATTTCTGGTCATTGTGTTGCAGCAGCTTTTATTTCAGTTGTACGTGATCCCCAGCGAGTCCATGGTGCCCACGCTTCTTAAAGCCGACCGTCCGTTCGTCATCAAGTCTCTCGACGGTCCCTCCATTCCTATGAGCAACCACCAGCTTCCCGTGCTTTCTGGGGTCAACCGAGGTCAAATCATCGTTTTTGAGACTCCCGTGTACGACGAGCCGCCGGTCATCACGCAAATGATACAGAAGTTAGTCTTCTTCCTCACCTTGTCGACCGTGAACCTCGACGTGGACGCCAGCGGCAACCCGAAGGTGCAGTTTGTGGTCAAACGTGTCACGGGGGTGCCGGGAGAGAAACTGATGATGGTTGACGACCAGCTTTACACCAAGACAGCCACTTCGCCTGCTTGGAGCCCCGTGGAAGTCGATAAGACCTACCGGCATGTGGACCTTTGGAAGGAAGACACCGAGCTACAGAAACGCATCACGACCTTTCCCATCCAGAAAGATGTGCGCGAGCTGATGACAAAACTAGATGAGCTCAAAAACACAACCGATCCGGAGACCTTGAGAACCAAACTCGCCTCCGAAGTGGCTACCTTGGCGGCTAAATTGGCCTCCAATTTGGGCAAGGCCGGAGTTCCTTCGGTGGAGAGGCTCAATGGTGTGGTGAACAGCGGACTTCCCACACAGCCGGTGGGGAACTCACCCGAAAGCCTTTTGGCAGCCCTCGCCGCTCCTCCTCCCTTGGCCGAAAACGTCACCCTTTACGAGAAGTCGGCTCGCCTAGTCAACCTGTTCCACAAGAGCCTTTTAGCAGAGCGTTACCTAGCTCTCCTCGACAACCAACCCACGGAGTTCACTGCCTTGCTTCAACAGGCCAAAGAGTGGGAGTACTATCTGCTGCAGTATTTCGACATGCGCAACTTTCCGGAGTTTCCCACAGGCGAAGGAAGCTTCATCCCTGAGGGCAAATACTTCCTGATGGGCGACAACCGCTACAACTCGCTCGACTTCCGCTTTGACGCCCTGTCGAAGTTTGTCAGCCGCGCTCTGGATGCCAGCGACCCCACCTCCACCGTGTACACTTCGATGCTCGCGCCCCGCCTGTTGGACCGCAGCCGAATCATTGGTCACTTAGCCTTCCGCATCTGGCCTTTAGACCGTCTGGGGCTGGTAAAGCCTTAGTCAGGGTCACTTGTAGCGCTTTGGATCAACGATGAGCCGCGCCGAAGAGGGGAAAGCCTGCTGAGTCCCAGGTAAAGCTCTGGAAGAAAAGCTCGCGTCGGGCAAAGCCTTGGGGTCGTTCCATCGCGTGATACACCACATAATCCTGTCCCCCAGCCGTGGTGAAGCTGTTGTGTCCCGGGCCCCAAAGTCCCTGTTCGGGGTTGGAGCTGAACACCGGTACCGGCGATTTTGTCCACGAGCCGGGGAGCAGGGGGTTGGCAGATTGGTCGCACCAAAGCAGACCCAAACAGTAAAAAGCCGTCATGCAGAAGCTGGCGGAATACGAAACGAAGGTGCGGGAACCATGTTGGAGCACCGCTGGGCCCTCATTCACGTTATAGACCCCCTGAGCTCCCTGCCGTTCCCAAGTGAACTCCGGGCGCGACAATTCCACTCGAGGCCCCTCGAGGCGGGTCGGGCTTGCCATCGCCGAAATGAACAAGCGCTGAACCCCGGGCTGATCGGGGGTGATTCCCGACCAGAGGAAGTACCACTTGCCCTTCTGCTGAAACACCGTGCCATCAATAGACCAATCATCAGCACCGGAAACAAATAGCCGGGCTGCCTCGGTCCATTTTCCCGCGGTGGGGTCGGGTGAGGGGTTCGCGAGCACCCCCGAGCGTCCGTTGGCGCTGTAATACAGGTACCAGACCCCCTCGATTTTATGCAGTTCGGGTGCCCAAACATCTCGGTTGTTCCATCCTGTGAAAGAGGCCTGCCAAGCGATGCTGCGATGGGATGGGTCAAAGAGGGTCTCGAGGTCTGTCCCCTTATAGAGAAAAATCATGGCGTCGTAAACACCGTTGAACATCGTGGTGTGGGTTCCGTAATAGGTACCATCGGTGTCGCGGACCACAAAAGGGTCAGGATGTTCCAAGTCTGTGTAGCGAGGCGCCGGAAAAGCCGACAAACCGAGGCTCACAAAAGCACAGAGCAAGAAGGCCCACAGAAGTTTCGCAGAACGAGGAAAAGATTGCATGGTTGGGCTCATTTTTTGAGGCAGGTGGAGTGAGTCGCAGGGCGGAGGAGTAGTTCCCCCGCCCCCAAGACTTATTTTGCCAGGAGGGCCTGGTTGATCAGCGCTTCGATCCATTCTTCCTTGCCGCTGGCAAGGTGGAGGTTTTGGTTCGAATGAGCTAGGGCAGCGAGGGCCTTGAAGTCGAGTTTGCCTTTCTCGAAGTCGGCACCGGCCCCGGAGTCGAAGCTGGCATAGCGCTCGCTGAGGAACTTGCCGAGCTTGCCCTGAGAGCGGATTCTGTCGGCGGTAACCAACCCCACGGCAAAGGCGTCCATACCGGCGATGTGGGCCTCGAACAGATCGGTGAGGTCGGTGGAACTTCGTCGCACCTTGGCATCGAAGTTGAATCCCCCATGACCGATACCTCCAGCCCCGAGGGTGACGAGCATGGCTTTGGTGGTTTCGTACAGGTCGTTGGGAAATTGGTCGGTGTCCCACCCATTTTGCGGGTCGCCCCGGTTGGCATCGATGCTTCCCAACAGGCCCGCGTCGGCGGCTACCTGCAGGTCGTGCGCGAACTCGTGGCCGGCCAAAGTGGCGTGGTTGGCCTCAAGGTTCAATTTAAAATCCTTATCGAGGCCATGCGCGCGCAAAAAGCCAATCACAGTGGCTGCGTCAAAGTCGTACTGGTGCTTGGAAGGTTCCATGGGCTTGGGTTCGATGAGGTACACGCCCTTGAAGCCGATGCTGCGGCCATAGTCGCGGGCCATCATGAGGAAGCGGGCCATGTGCTCCTGCTCCCGCTTCATGTTGGTGTTCCAGAGGCTGCTGTAGCCTTCACGGCCGCCCCAGAACACATAGTTGCTGGCGCCAAGCTCAACGCTGGCCTCCAGGGAAGTCTTCACTTGAAAAGCCCCTCGGGTAACAACGCGGAAGTCGGGGTTGGTGGCCGCCCCGTTGCGGTAGCGAGGATGGCTGAAGAGGTTGGAGGTGTTCCAAAGCAGCTTCACCCCCGTTGCTTCCTGACGTTCCTTCAGCCATTTGATCACGACATGGAAGTTCTTTTCGTAAACGGCCGGGTCGTCGTGGTCGGGCGAGGCATCCACGTCGTGGAAGCAGTAAAACGGCGTGCCGAGTTTGCTCGTGAACTCGAACGCGGCGTCGGCCTTGTCGCGGGCGGCTTCGAGCGGGTCTTTGTTGTCGTTCCAAGGGAAGACCCGGGTTCCGGGGCCGAACGGATCAGAGCCTTCGTTGCAGAAGGTGTGCCAGTAGGCGGTGGCGAAGCGGAAATGCTCTTCCATGGTTTTGCCCGCGACCTTCTGATCCGCCTTGTAGAAGCGGAAGGCCAGGGGGTTGTCGGTGGCTGGGCCTTCGTAGGCGACAGCTTTCACTGTAGGGAAATAGGTCCGTTTGCCGGTCCAGATGCTTTTCATGTGCGTTCTCCTGTCGGGTCTATGCCCGTTGTTGCTTGGAATAATTCCTTCAATTGGTCGAGGTAGGCTCCGGGGGCATGCAGGGCTTCCACCTCGGCAGAGTCGGGCTTTACCAGTTCTGCCCCCGGCAACCAGTTGGGAAGCGAGCGGCCCAACGCATGGGCAGCCGCAGCGGCCCCCAAGGCGGCGCCGCCGGTACCGATGACCCGCACTGGACGGCCCGAAAAGGCGGCAACCCGCCGGACAATTCCCGCACTGGAAGCTGGTCCGCCGGTGAGAGCCAGAGGCGCGGTTTTTCCCTTCAACCAAGGCCGGCTGCCTAAAAACAGAAGCCCCAGTTGAGAATCCACCGAGGCTGCCCAAGCGCGTTCAAACGCTTCCCCAGCGGTGTGGGTACCAGCTACGGAGGCAACCACCGGGGAGGGGGGGAAGCTCTCAGCGTGGGGTTGACTGAAGCCCAACACCGAACCAGGGACGTGGGCCTTCAGAGCCGCCTCGGCACGGACAAAGTTGGCACCGTGACTCGTGCGCACGCCGTCCCACACCAAGGCGCCGTTGGTACGGCATCCGAACGCAAAGGGCCTGCCCAAGCCATCGTACATGGAATTGCCCCAACCGCGAGGGTCAAAGGCCTCGCTAGCCATCAGAACAAAGCTGGTGCCCAAACTCAGCAAATCGCCCTCGACAAGAACCTTGGACTGCGGATTGTCGCCAGAGCCAATGAGAACTTCGCAATCGGAGGAAAACCCGAAACGACGCACAAAGTGAGCCGCGATTTTTCCTGCAAGGGTTTGCGGTGAGGCGACGGATCCCAGTTTGGAGGCCAAGGCCCCGGTACCGCCACCCAGCCCTTGGGCACAAGCCTCAACTAAAGCTGGGCTCCATACTCTCGCGTGGTAGTCCATCAGGCTGGTGCCACTGCCGTTACCCCAGTCGACAGGCACATGAATGCTTCCGGTGAGCAGCATCGGAAAGAGCTGACTGAGCAGAGCTACTCGGCTGGTGCGTTCGTAGCGCCGGGGATGCTCGCTGGCGAACCTGCGTATCATAGCTCCCGTGAATCGCAAGGGGCTGTCGGAACCCGTGAGCGCAATCATAGCCTGCGATCCACCGGCGGCCACGCGCAGGGCGTTTGCCTCGGCTGTGGTGTCGCTGGTCATCCAGATGGGGGCCCGTGGGTGGCTAAACAGGCCCTCGGCCAATTCCTTCCACGTCCTGACCTCCGGGTTCTGCAACGAGCCCAACAACTGCTCAGCTTCGTGGCCGAGAAACACGCAACCGTGCTGTTGAGCACTGACACCGATTCGCTCCACGTGATGCAACGGCGCCTTGGTGGCCACCAAGTCTGTGAGAAGCTGTTCCAGCGCCAGCACAAACCCAACGGCCGACTGGTCGGCTTGGCCCTCGTGTTCCACGGGCATCCAGATTTCGGGGGGGTAGACTACGCTGTGTTCCAATAACAATTGGCCAGACTCACGGTCGACTAGAACAGCAGTCAGGCTCTGGGTGCTCGCATCTAAGCCCAGTACGAGATGATTCGACATAGGCCCAGAATACACCCGAAGTCAGTCAGGGTGGATTCCGACCTCATGCCCTCGACTGGCCAGAGATATCGAAAATTGATCTGCCATCTCTGTGTCAAGGATTTTCATGTGGTAGTTATCGGCGTTTCCCTGGAAGTAAAGCCGACGGTATTCGGTCGGTGGCACGCCAGAATGGGCCTTAAAATTGCGGGAGAAAAGAAACTGATTGGGATAACCGAGCTTCCACGCGATTTCTTTTACCGACATTGCCGAGTTGAGTAGGAGCGAGGTCGCAGTTTCTAGCTTGAGCACCTGCAAATACCGCATGGGAGTCAAGTTGAGGTGTTTCCGGAACAGACGGATCAGGTGCTCTTCGGAAATCTGAAGTGGTTGGCAGAGTTCCTTGAGGGTCAGATTGCGGAACACCGAGGCTTGCAACAGGCCAAGGGCCTGTTCCACGTGAAGGTTGTAAGGACCCCGTGAGGCACCCTCTGCGGCGATTTCGGCCTTGGAGGCGGGGAGAGCCATGTTGTCGGCCCACAAATCGTGAACAAAAGCTTCCAACCGCAGGCTCGCGGCTCTTCCCCGCGAGGGATTGCTTCGCAGCGCGAACTTGGCCTTGGCGTCTTCAAAAAACAGTCGCTGATTGGTTCCAATTCGCACCGGAAACGAGGCTCGAAAGCCTTGGTCGTCTAAAAGCGAGCTGAGGTCGTCTTCCGGGCCCACCTGAAACAAGAGGGCGTAGTAACTGATGGGGTGGCGCAGGTCGGTCACTCGAATTTCATGAAACTCACCGGGTACCGAGAGGAAGAGTTGACCTCCCAACAGCGGATGCAAGGTGCCCCCTTGGTCGAACTGACCCTTCCCGCCCACGAAGTAGTGAAACTCATACTGGCCCTCTAGGTGGGCATGCCGGCGGGAATGCCAGCGCACCATGCGGTCTTCCTTGAGTTGGTAGAGAAACACCACGTCGAGAATGGTCATGGGAGTATTCTAGCCGGGCATCTCAACGCGGACTAGCTTTTCCGTCGGTCAATCGCCTTTTTAGCGGGTACTGAGGGCCTTCCTAAACTGATCACGGTAGGTAACGAGTTCGGGCCAAGTGTAAAAGATCAGCACCTTCTGGTCTTTGATCGCGTTGCTTTTGGGTTTGTTGCCGGTGACAAACTGATTAAAGCTTTCAGCGAAATCTTCGAAAAGGCCCGTTGCGGCGTAATCGTTAACGAAGCTGGCCGGAGCGCTATTGTACAGGGCCGTTCCTTCTTCCTCGCTGGAGGTGCTGGTGCCAAGGTTGGGGTAGGTATTCTTCCAAAACTTTTCGTAGAACACGTTCAGGTAAGCGTCTTTCTTGAATGTTCCCTCCTCAATCTGCAGGGTGCCGGTGGAGTTTTGGTCCATTTGGCTGGCCCGAAAACTGAGAACGTGTCCAAACTCGTGGATAATCGTGTGTTCAAAATCGGGTAACACTTCGGCATCGCGGTCGATAAAGGCTGATTTGGCGCTGGGCAAACTCAGACCTAGCGTAAAGCTCTGACTATCGTCAGACTGTTCTATCCATCCATCAGTGTTGGTGTCGGAATTACTCTCCACCGGTTCAAAAAATTCCAAACGACTGACTAGGTTCAACAGGTTGGTGGGGACAAGGGCGGTTACGGCTTTCCAGATGGTGTCATGGGTCTTCTTGTCGGCCGCTGAGAGGGTGAACTCCGAGTCTGGTGTTAATTTTCCCTTGACGGCTAGGTAGGCCGCAATGGTAGTGGTGTCTTCCTTTGCTTCCTGCGCAAAAACGAGGGTTGTTGAAAAAAGCAGAATAAAACAAACTGCAAGACCGCGATGAATAGAGTTGGCGATTTTCATGAGATCAGTATAATACGCGGATGCTTACTCTCGACGTCAAGAAAACCCTTCCGTGGATCCTCTTCCTCATTTTTTTCGCCGTTTTAAATGAAACCGTTTTCGGAGTTTCCACGCCGGCGATACAGGCCGAGTTCGCGCTGAGTTCTACGGGCGTGAGCTGGATGACCACCATGTTCATTCTGTTTTTCGGAGTTGGAACCATTATCTACGGCAGGTTGTCGGACCTCTTCAGCATCCGCCGCCTCCTTGGTTTCGGAGTGATACTCTACGCTGTGGGCTCGGCCTTTGGGTTTGCCTTTCAGGGAAATTACGCCACCGTGCTCGTGGGGCGGGCCCTACAGGGAGCCGGTGGCTCGGCCCTTCCCGCGCTGGTGATGGTGATTGTGGCACGCTACTTTGCCCCCGAGGTGCGAGGGCAGCTCTTTGGGTCTATTGGTTCGGTGATTTCGTTTGCGGCGGGCATAGGGCCGGTGATCGGCGGCTTTGTTACCTCGCAAATGCATTGGGGCTGGCTGTTCCTGATTCCCCTGCTCACGCTGGTGGCGTTTCCGTTCTTGATGAAGGTATTGCCCCAGGAAGCTACCAAGCCAGGTAAGCTGGACTTTGTCGGTGCAGGGGTTTTGACCTTGGGCCTGACGGCTATCATTTTGTGGCTCACCTACCCCGACTGGTATTGGCTGGTTGCGGGCTTGGTGCTACTCGCTGGCTTTGTGGCCCGCATCCTCACCGCTCGTGAACCCTTCATCGACCCAAAACTTTTTTCAATACGCCCCTTCCGCGCCGGGGTAATTACCACCTTTGTGCTCTTTGGAGCCTTCATCGGCTTGAACTTTCTGTTGCCGCTGATGCTGCACCGAGTCAACGGACTCGACTCACAAGGGATTGGGCTGGTTCTGTTCCCTGGGGCCATTTGTGGAGTGTTTTTTGGCCCCTTCAGCGGGCGCATGGCCGATAGGGTAGGCAACCACCGGGTGATGGTGATCGGTATTGCGTTGTTGGGAACCAGCCTGCTGCTCAGCCCGCTGGTGTTGGGCTACCCCGTGTGGGTGCTCTCGGCCCTGCTCGTGTTTCTGTTCACCGGGCTGACGTTTTTTAACACCGGCGTGATCAATGGCGTTTCCAACACACTCCCTGAAACCGAGACCGGCGTGGGAATGGGCGTATTCAACCTAGCGGGCTTTTTGGCAGGCGCCGTGGGTGGAGCCATAGTGGGCCGCGTGCTCGACGCCAAAGCCCTTTCCGACGGTGGCATTTTGCTGGTGGTAGGAATTATCGTTACCGCCATCGGCTTGTGGTACATCATCGCGGTTAGGAAACGACCGGTGGCGGTGTAGTTCAGGGCCGGGGCAGGTGTTTTGCGGGGTGGGCCCCGCAAAGGTTCCATTCCCAGGACCTCACGTAAACCTGGCACCCACGCTTTTCCAGGAAACTCCCGCTACCCCTTGGTTGCTAAATACTCTTCGTAGGGGCCCTCGTAAACCCGCAAGGTACCATGGTCGATTTCAAACACGCGGTTGGCTAGGTGCTTCAAAAAGTACCTGTCGTGGCTGACGATCATCACGGTGCCCTCAAACTGTTGCAGGGCCTCGAGAAGTACTTCGCGGCTGGCGATATCGAGGTGGTTGGTGGGCTCGTCGAGCACTAGAAAGTTCACGGGGCTGGCCAACAGGCAGGCCAACATCACGCGGCTCTTTTCGCCACCTGAGAGTACGCTGATGCGCTTGTCGGCATCCTCACCGCTGAATTGGAAGGCCCCTAGCAGGTTTTTGATGCTACCAACCGATTCCCGCGGCAAGCGGTCCTGAAGTTCCTCCAGAATGGTGCGGTCGTTGTGGAGAAGGTCTCCGGAGTACTGGCTGAAATACCCCAATTGCACACTAGCTCCCACCACCGAGGTGCCTGAGGAGGGGTCGGTTTGCCCGGTGATCACCTTGAGCAGGGTAGATTTTCCTGCCCCATTCACCCCGGTGACGGCGATTTTGTTGGTACGCACCACGGTTCCGTCGAGGCCGCTGAAAACGCTTTGGCGGGCGCCGTTGGAAAGCTGCCACGCCTTGGAGAGGCCCTTGAAATCCACCACGACGTCCCCCGAGCGCTTCAAGGCGCCAAACTGCACCTTCATCACCTTGGTTTCGCGGGGGATTTCGATGCGCTCAATTTTCTCGATGGCCTTCACCCGGCTTTGCACCTGCGCGGCATGGCTGGCTCGGGCCGCAAACCGGGCGATGAACTCCTCTTCTTTGGCCAGCATGGCCTCCTGCCGCGCTTTGGCAGCGATGAGGTTGTCGCGCCGGATTTCCCGCTCGCGCAGGTAAAAGTCGTAGTCGCCGGAATAGGTGGTGATGGTTTGGTTGGCCACCTCCACAGTTCGTTTGCAAATGCGGGTCATGAACTCCCGGTCGTGGCTCGTCATCACCAGGGCGCCGGGAAACTCCTTGAGCCACGCTTCCAGCCAGACAATGGTTTCAAGGTCGAGGTGGTTGGTGGGTTCGTCGATGAGCAAGGCATCCGGGTTGAGAAGCAAGATACGGGCCAGAGCCACCCGCATTTTCCAGCCACCGCTCAGGGTCTCGATGGGTTCATGCCAACGGGCGCTGCTGATGCCCAAGCCCTCAAGAATGGTCTCGGCCCGGTTTTCCAGATCGTAGCCGTCCCGGGTCATGAACTCGTGCTGCAACTCTCCGTAGAGATCCATTTCTTTGTCAGACAATGGATTGCTCGTATCGCCCATGCGATGTTCCAGCTCAGACAGCTGTTCGCCGATGGCGGCCACTTTGCCCGCACCGGCCAAAACTTCGGCCAGCACCGACCGACCGGCCATTTCCCCCACGTCTTGGCTGAAATAGCCCACCACCACCTTGGGGTCAAGGTTCACCTGTCCGGTATCGGGAGTCTCTTCCCCCGTGATGAGGCGGAAAATAGTGGTTTTACCCGCACCGTTGGGGCCCACCAAACCTATCTTGTCGCCGGGACGAACGAGAAGATCGGCTTGCGTGAGCAGGACGCGGCTGCCATAGGCGAGAGAAACTTGACTCAAGGTGATCATGGGCCGGGATTGTATCGGAAAGCACCGATGGACGACAATGGCACCCATGAATGCCCTGTTCAGTGCTTGGGTCAACTTACGCAACTCGCTCGACTGGTGGCTCAGAAACTCGTTGACTTGGTCTCCCAGCGCTAGGGAACAGGCCGAAGAAAAAGGCGAAGCTGATGCCCGCGAAACTCACTTTATAGCCAACTATTTTTTGTTCTCCGCCCGTCAGCGTATGACCAACTCACGTTGGCAACGTAATTTGGCCGTGCTTGAGCGCTTGGAATCGGCCTCCCGTTCGCCAGCATTGGACAAGCTCTTGCGGCAGACCGGCCCCCTGAGAATCCTCGACATTGGCAGCAAGAACTTCGACTATGTGGATGCTTTAGCCGGCTTTTTTTCCCGTTGCCTCTCCCACAGGGACGTGCAGATCACAGGTCTGGAAATTGACGCCCATCGCCGCTACACCGATTTACGCACGCGCCGTGCCTGGGCTGAGCACTACGTTTCGTTTGTGCCTTCGGCCCGCTACTTTGCTGCTGACCTGCTCAATCATACCGAAACCTACCATGCGATCACATGGTTCTTTCCCTTCTTGACGGAGTTTCCTTTGCTCAAGTGGGGCCTACCGTTGTCGTTGTTTCAGCCGGCCACGCTACTGGCCCACGCTTGGAGTTTGCTCTTGCCCGGAGGTGTGCTCATTCTGGTCAACCAAACCGACGCTGAGCTCGAAACCCAGTGCAAACTTCTCGCGGAACTCGGAGCGCCGTTTGATCCAAGGCAAGGGCGGGTAACGGTTGCCTACAAAACTTCGGCTTTCATCTCATCGAATGAGAGGTTGACAAGGAATGGATAAAGAACGTACTGGTCCACGGCTATTTAACCTGCTATTTATAGGAGTACGCTCACTGTGAGGCACGAGGAAGTTTAATAGAGGGAGAATCACCATGAAGTTTGGAATCTACTACGCGTATTGGGAGCAAGAATGGGTCGGCGACTTCAAGTATTACATCGAAAAGGCGGCCAAACTCGGCTTCGATATCCTTGAAATCGCAGCCCATCAAATCACAACCTACTCCGACAAGCAGATCGAAGAGATCCGTTCCGCGGCCAAGGCCAATAATGTCCTTCTAACGGCCGGAATCGGACCTACCGCCGACAAGAACCTCTCTTCAGCCGATCCCGCCATCCGCGAACGGGGCAAGAAGTTCTTCACAGAAACCCTGACCCAGATAGCCCGTCTCGAGGTGAGGGCCATTGGCGGCGCCCTCCATTCCTATTGGCCGGCAGACTACACTAAACCCGTCGACAAGATGGGTGACTGGCAGCGGGGTGCCGATGGGGTCAGGGAAATCTCAAAGTTCGCCGAAGAACTCGGAATCACGCTGAATATCGAGGTGCTCAACCGGTTTGAGAACTTCGTGCTCAATACCGCTGAAGAAGGTGTCGCCTTCGTAAGGCAGGTGGGTCGACCCAACGTTAAGGTCATGCTCGATACCTTTCATATGAACATTGAAGAAGACTCCATCGGCGGTGCGATACGTACGGCCGGCCCGCTCTTGGGTCACCTCCACACGGGAGAGTGCAACCGCCGCGTCCCGGGTCAGGGCCGCATGCCGTGGCGCGAAATTGGAGAAGCACTGCGCGGCATCGGCTATCAGGGAAACGTCGTCATGGAACCCTTTGTTCGCTCAGGAGGGTCAGTCGGCAACGATATCCGAGTATGGCGCGACCTGAGCAACAAGGCCAGCGAGCAGAAACTAGACCGCGACGCGATGGAAAGTCTGCGGTTCTCCCGGTTCATGCTCGAAGGTTGATCCCGAAAGAGGAAGACTTGCGAACCCTGAGCTCCGCGGCAATGGTGAGGTTACGGGCCGGAAGCTCCGGATTGTCGACCCGCGAGAGCATGGCGCTCAGCGCTACTTCTCCGATTTCCCTGCAGGGTTGATGCATGGTCGTAAGGGGTACATGGGCCAGGCGAGCATATTTGAGGTCGTCAAAACCCGCTACCCGCACCTCTTCGGGAACCTTGAGTCCGAGCCCTTCCAGAGTGCTGATGAGGGTGACTGCGGTTTCGTCGTTGATACAAATAATGTCGTGGGCCCCGTTCTTGATCATTCGGGCTACAAACTCAACGTCGTGAGGCTTTCCCTGGTGTTCAAAGGCGCGACTGGGCTCGATTCCGGCCCGTTGGAGGGCCTCCCGATAACCGATCAGCCGCAGAGCATACGTGCCAGCCGTGTTGGGACGCCATAGAAAATCAACCCTCCGGGGCTGGTTTTCTAGGAAGTGATTGCAGAGAACCAACCCCGCCTGAACGTTGTCGATTCCAACCAAGTCGTGGGTGCTGCGCTCGGGGTAGGCCAGATAGTCGCTGTCCAGCAGGACAAGGGGAACACCGGCTCTCTCAAACATCGAAGCAATTCTCAGGTTTTTGTTCGACAAACCTGGCTCCCGCTCAACCGGCTGCAGAAACACCCCGTCTACACCGCCCTCAATAAATCTCTGCGCGGTCTGGTAGAGGCGCTCTTCGGTGGTTTCGTCAAACTCGCTCGGTATACTGCCCCATATGAGCGAGAAGTCGTACTCATGCGATAATTCAGCGATCCGGGTGCAGATGGGCTCAAAAATCTCGCCCCGGCCAAGCCCAGGCACAAAAAGGCCAAAAGTGCGCTGTTTGCCGCTCTTTTGGCTCCCAGGTGCCGTCAGATAAGTTCCCGAACCCACGATGCGCTCAATGAGGCCCATGTCGCGCAGTTGGTCGAGAACCCGGCTGACGGTAGGACGGGAAACTCCGAATTGCTGCGAAAGTTCCCGTTCTGTGGGTAGTTTTTCGCCGAGCTTCCAAATACCCTGTTCCACCCGGCCCAAAAGTTCAGCAAAAATATCCTTGCTCTTCATTCTCTCCCCCCAATTGGCAATGCAACTTACCAAAATGGTAAGTTTTTTACAAGCGAATAAGTTAACCAAAATTCCAAAATTGGTATTGACAGATTGTGATATTGGCCTGAACATCTGCTATACCAATTCGCCCAGGAGGCAAATATGTTTTCAAGAATGATGTCGCGTATCGCGCGGCTCACCGTTCTGTCTGTGTTGGTTTGTGGTCTCGTCGCGGCACCTTCGCTTTCTGCCCAGTCGATTCCCAAGGCAAAGATCAAGCAATTCAGCGTGATCTTTGTACCCAAACTCGTCGGAGTCCCGTGGTTCAATTCCATGACCAAGGGCTTTGAAGATTACTCCAAGGGGAGCAACATCAAGTACACCGTGAGCGGAGCGGCCAATACCGACCCCGCGGCTCAGGCCCGTTTGATTGAAGACGCCATCGCCAAGAAGCCCGATTGTATTCTCGTGGTTCCCAACGATACTGCAGTCATCGAGCCTGCCATGAAGAAAGGCATGGCCGCCGGCATCCTCATGCTGACTTCGGAAGCATCGACCATCGTCAATGCCTATGCCGACATTGAGTTCTTCATTCTTGCCAAAGAAGGCAAAGACATGGCGGACATTTTTGTCAAGCACGCCGGAACCAAGGGTGGCTACGCCGTAATGGTCGGTGGTTTGACCAACCAGGGTCACAACGCCCGAGCCGATGCGGCTGTCGAATACCTGGCTAAGAACTACCCCGACCTGAAGCAGGTTACCACCCGTTTGGAAGGTTCGGAAAACGTTCAGGAAGCCCATGACAAGACCCTGCAACTGATCACTGCTTACCCCGAATTGGTGGGTGTGCTGTATGTCGGTTCTGCCGGTCCTATCGGCGGCGCCCAGGCTGTTACCGAGAAGGGTGTGCAGAAGAGGGTGGCTATCGTCGGTTCTGCTGTTCCGAGCCAGGCCAAAAAGTACCTTTTGGATGGCAGCCTCAAGGCCAGCTACATCGGCAACCCCTACCTGATCGGTAAGGACTCCGCCTACATCATCGAGCGCATGCTTTCCGGCGTGAAGCTGGAAGACGTCGGCAACCTGCCCCAGTTTGGTGCGCAGACGGTGAGCGGTCGTGTGATCACGTTCCACGCTGACGCCGAAGTTTCGGCCGCCAACGCGGACTCGTTCGGGTTCTAGTTTACTTCGGACGCCGGTAGGTGTGTACCGGCGTCTGTCTTGTTGTCGGTTTTTTCGTGTTCTTAATCCCATCTTCATGTTCTTAGGAAACCATCCACCATGTCTGACTTCATCGCTATGCGTCATGTTACCAAGAATTACGCCGGCGTGCAGGCGCTCAAAGACATCGATTTTCAGCTAAAACGGGGAGAAATACACTGTTTATGCGGTGAAAATGGTTCCGGAAAGTCCACGCTTATCAAAATCCTCTCTGGTGTTGTGAAGCCCGACGAGGGCAGTGAAATCACCATAGACGGCCGTGTGTTTCCTCACCTGAGTGCTCATGAGGCCCTCGAACAGGGAGTGCGTGTCATTTACCAAGACTTGGCCCTGTTTCCCAATTTGACTGTCAAAGAGAATATCGCATTCCAGTCATTTTCGGAAAAAGGCTCACCAATGGTGAGTTGGAACCAAGTGGAAAAGACAGCCCGGGGCGCAATGAGTTTGATTGGCCTCGACTTGGATCTTAACCGCCTGACCGGTACCTTGCCGATCGCACAACAGCAACTTGTCGAGATCACCCGTGCGCTCATCGGGGAGCCGAAGCTGTTGGTGCTCGACGAACCGACCGCTTCACTGACCCGCAAAGAGGTTAACGCGCTTTTTGAGGTGATCTTCCGACTAAAGTCCCGAGGTGTGACAACCATGTTTGTCAGCCATAAGCTTAACGAAGTTTTCGAGATCGCCGAGCGTGTGACCGTGCTGCGGGATGGCGAGAGAATCGGTGAGTACGTCCCCTCTGAAATTGACCACAAAAAATTGGTTTTTTTGATGACGGGCCGTAAGTACGAAAGCGCTCTTCCGTCACCAGTTGACCCCTTGGCCCCTAATCTCCTGGAGGTCAAGAATCTGACGCGAAACGGCGAGTTCACAGATCTTTCGTTCACCGTGAAGAAAGGGGAGATTGTGGGCATCACGGGACTTCTGGGCTCGGGACGCACTGAATTGGCCTTGGCAATTTTTGGGATGACGGTGCCTGATTCGGGAAGCCTCCTCTTGGAAGGCAAAGCCATCAAACCCCGTTCCAACAGCGATGCCAAGAAACTAGGAATCGGTTATGTTCCCGAGGACCGGTTGAGGCAGGGAGTGATTCAGGCCCAATCGATCCTCGATAATATGAGTCTCACCGTTCTCGAAAAACTCAAGACTACCCTAGGACTTTTGGACAAACAAAAGATGAAAACCGATGCGCAGACTTGGGTAAAAGACCTGCAAATCAAGATCCCTTCGCTCGATTCCTCGGTGAAGACGCTTTCGGGAGGAAACCAACAGAAGGTGGTACTTTCCAAGTGGTTGGCAACCAACCCCAAGCTCCTGATTCTCGACGAGCCTACCATCGGAATCGATGTTTTGGCCAAGAACGGCGTCCACGATTTGGTAAAGAAATTGGCTACAAAAGGTATCGGCATTATCCTCATCTCCGACGAGATCCCTGAGGTACTGTCGAATTGCCATCGGGTGCTAGTGATGCAGAAAGGGCGGTTTGTTCATGAATTGGTGCCGGGTCCCGATGCCGAGCGAGATTTACTCGAGAACTTCAATCTTTCGTGAGCAAACAGGGGTGGTAGCTGTATGACAAACAAGAACCCCGGAGCCCAGCTTCGGTTGCAACGCTTCTTCGGACAAAATGAAACGATACTCCTCCTGGTGTTGCTCGCCATGGTGACGGCCATTACAGCGGTGAGTCCACGCTTCCTCGGGCCCGAAAACCTCTTCTCCATCCTCCTGAGTGCGTCGTACACAGGTATTTTCGCCATCGGCTTTTTGTTGGTCTTGGTTTCTGGCGGGCTGGATGTTTCCTTTACTGCGGTCGCTACGGTAGCTCAATATGCGATGGGAACCGTGCTTCTCGCCAATCCCGACATTTCACCTGCTTTGGCCCTGCTGATTCCACTTCTCGTTGGAATGGCCCTTGGCTCGCTCAATGCACTCTTGATCCACTACCTCAGTGCGCCACCTATCATCATCACCATTGCCAACCTGAACATCTTTTTTGGTCTGCTTCAATTCATCACAGGCGGCGAGTGGCTCAACGGCTTTCCTGAGTGGTTCGACCATTTTCCTCAAACCTATGTGCTTTCCTTTGAGAATGCAGATGGGGTTAAGTATGGGCTTTCCGTTATCGTGATGATTTGGCTCGCGGTGGCGGTGGTGGCCGGCGTTCTGATGCATTATTTCAAGGCTGGGCGCAAGTTGTACGCCATGGGCGGCAATCTCGAGGCTGCCCGACGAGCGGGAATCGATATCCTTCGATACAGAATTTTTGCCTACGGTTTCTTGGGCTTCTGCGCCGGCCTTGGGGGAATGGTTCACACGCTCATCACCCAGACGGTGGTCCCCAATACCTTGGTTGGACACGAGTTCGACGTCGTAGCCGCCGTTGTTCTTGGGGGAGCTAGCATTTTTGGTGGTTCAGGCACCGTGGTTGGAACCGTGCTCGGAGTTGGCCTGCTTGCGGTGCTGAGCAACGCTCTCACCATCATGAAGGTTCCTACTTACTGGCACGAGGTTTTTGTCGGTGCCATCGTCATCCTCAGCATAACTATCACGACTCTTAGTGCCCTTGCCGCTCGCAATCGGGAGAAGAAATACCATGCTCAATAATCTGCTCGCAGCCTCCCGCGCCTGGGGAAAGCGCAACGCCGAGATGGCCGCCCTTCCGTTTCTGTTGGTGGGGGTTGTTCTTCTGCTATCTGTTGCGATTGAGATCACTTCCGAAGGAAACGTCCATTTTCTCTCTGTGGAAAACTTCGGTGCCATGGCCGCTCAGATTCCTGAACTGGGACTGCTTTCGCTGGCCATGATGGTGACCATGCTGACGGCGGGCATCAACTTGTCGATTATCAGTAGCGCCAACCTCGTGGGCGTTACCATGGCAATAACGATGCTGACTTTTGGCCCGGGCGCGGCCTCTGCCGGGCTCACCCTTCCCCTCATCGTGCTGACCATTGTCGGTGGCCTCCTGTTCTCCGTGCTTTTGGGACTCTTTAACGGCCTTTTGATTGCCAAGCTCAAGATTACGCCCGTGCTGGCAACCTTGGGCACTATGATACTGTACGAAGGTCTAACTCTCGCCATCACCAAAGGCTACGTGATTTCTGGCATGCCCGAAGAGTTCCTGGTCATCGCCTCCGGCGACGTTTTTGGAGTTCCCTATGCGTTGATCGTTTTTACCGTCGCTGCCGTAGTGATGGCCTATGTGCTTCAACGTAGGCCCTTTGGTCGACAGTTGTACATGCTTGGTTCCAATCAGACGGCCGCCAGTTTTTCCGCGGTGAATATCGACCGCGTGATTTTAAAAACCTATATGCTCTCGGGACTGCTCGTTGGTCTTGCAGCCATCATTATGCTTTCCCGTTTTTCTTCCGCCAACGCCCGCCAAGGAACTTCGCTGCTTCTCGTAACCGTACTTATTGCCGTTCTCGGAGGCACAGATCCAGATGGTGGTTTTGGCAAGGTTTTGGGCTTGGTTATGGCACTGGTTATCATGCAGTGCATTACCAGTGGTCTCAACCTTTTGGGAATCAGCTCCTTCCTTACGTTGGGTCTTTGGGGCGCTTTGTTGATCGGAGTCATTGCTTACCGTTCTTACCGAGCCAAAAATCCGGGCAATCGCCCGAAGTCTGTTTCAGCATAACGAACAAGGAGAATTTTATGTCTAGCCGATACAGGGAATTAACCAAAATCGTGGTAGAAGAGAACCGAAAAGTTCTCGAGGCGGTCTCCGAACACGAAGTCGCTCTTCTGATTGATGAAATTGAAAAGGCCAAGGTGATACAATTGTTCGCCATGGGCCGGATGACGGCCTCGATGCGTGGCTTTGCCATGCGGCTCAAGCACATGGGCCTCGACGCCTACGTGGTGTTCGACACCACAACCCCCGTGATTGGCAAGGGAGATCTGCTCATCGTGAACTGCGCCGTTACCGAAATCGACTTAGGAATCATCCAGCGGGCGAAGAAGGCTGGGGCCCGCGTCGCCATCATCACCGCGCACCCAGAGTACGAGCAGGGAAAATACGCAGACCTGAAAGTTACCGTTCCCGGGCAGATTTTCGGCACGCCGCCAGAGATTGCGTCGGTTCAGCCCATGGCCTCTTTGCTGGAACAGGCACTTTTCCTTTTTGAGGATATTGTGGTAATGATGCTGATCGAGAAGCGCAAGGTGTCGATGGAAGATATGCAAAAACGCCACACAAACCTGGAAGGAGTCATGGGTTCATTCGCCTAAGGCCTGCATGAACCACCTCGGCGTCGATTTGGGAACGGCCTCGCTTAAACTCCTTCTCGTGACTTCCGACGGAGCTGAACAAATCTGGTCTCAGCCGTATGCCGTGACTTCACCAAGGCCTGGCTTTGCCGAGACCGAACCTTCCGCCTGGCTGGTGGCCCTGCGAAAAGCCTCTGCGCAACTGCCGGCTGAACCGCTGGCCTCGGTAGGACTTTCGGGCCAAATGCACGGCATTGTTCCCTGCAGTTTCAAACGCGGTGCTCTCCATCCTGCCATCTTGTGGGCCGACCAACGCGGTAAAGACGTCCTGACTCGCCTCGGTGAGCTCGGACCGGAAAGTGTGCGCCGCGTGCGAAACTCTTGGGCCAGCGGAATGGCGGTAACCTCCATTCTATGGCTGCAGGAGAATTATCCTGCACTTTACGCTGAAACCGACGTTTTCCTCACGCCCAAGGACTATTTACGGTGGGTAATGACCGGAGAAGTGGGCACCGACCCTTCCGACGCCAGCGGAACTCTGCTCTATGATTTGGCGCAGGGAGGCTGGATGACCGATCTGCTCGAGCGCATGGGCCTCGACCCGAGAAAGTTGCCAACAATCTTTGACAGTGCTTCCCTAGCGGGCACAGTGACTACCGAGGGCGCTCGCCAGACGGGCTTGCCCGAGGGTGTGGCTGTTGGGGTAGGGGCAGGGGATACTCCGGCCGCCATTTTTGGCTCAAACCTGCCCGTCGGCGATACCCTGCAAATCAGTATCGGCTCCGGCACCCAGGTCGTCCGTCTTCTGCCTAAATTGCCAGAGTTTAACCCCTCTCTCAACGTCTTCGAAAGCGTGAGAGCCGGTGTGTATTACCAGATGGCGGGAATGCTCAACGGAGGGGTTGCACTGGAATGGGTGCGCAAGACTGTCGGCTTGGACTGGTCTTCGTTTTACTCCAACATCAAGCAGAAAGAGGCGCCTCTCGACCTCGTATTTTTACCCTACCTGACGGGGGAACGGACTCCCTACCTGAATCCAGACGCCCGTGCCTGCTGGGCGGGCCTCGGCCTTCACCATCAACCCAACGACCTGCTTCATTCGGCCCTCCTTGGTGTCGCTTGCTCGGTTCGCCTTGGTGTTCAGACTTTGGGGACAGGGGGAGTGATCCACTTCCGCCTTGTTGGGGGTAGTACCCGTTACGTGTTTTGGAACCAAATGCTGGCTAACGTGCTGCAGGTTCGCCTTAGTGTTTCCACCCAAGGTGATATTTCTGCCCGAGGGGCGGCTATGCTAGGTGCGGAGGCGGCGGGGCTTAAGTGGATTCCTCAACAAGAGTTCCAGACTTACGAGCCCCAACCTTGGCCCGGCATCGACGACTACTTCCGCCGCTTCCAAGACCTCTATGCACGCCTCTATAGCGATAAGTAGCAAACAAAGATCCCCGGCCCGAGATACCCTTAGTCTTTTTCGTCGGTCCAAGGGCGGAGTTTCGACTTATCCACGGGTGGCAGGTTCTTCCCCTTTTGGATGCCGACGACTATGGTGGTCACGATGCCACCCACGAGCGTTAAAATGACAACGACAAACCAGAACCCTGCTGACATACCTTCACAATACACCCAAAGTCTCTTTACGTCGTTGCCGCTAGGGGCTTCCCTTCTTGCTACGCTCAACCAGTTAGGCTACCTGACAATGACCCCCATACAGGCCCAGGCGCTGCCGCTGACTTTGGGTGGTCGGGACCTGTTGGGACAGGCCGCCACCGGGAGTGGGAAGACGGCGGTGTTTTCGCTGACTCTTCTTACGCGGGTGAACCCACGGTTCTTTGGTGTGCAAGCGTTGGTGCTTTGCCCTACCCGTGAACTGGCCGACCAGGTTGCTGCCGAAGTTCGCAAACTCGGCCGATCGGTGGCAAACCTCAAGGTGATTTCGCTCTGCGGAGGGGTGCCTGTGAAGAGCCAACTCGACAGTTTGGCCCACGGCGCCCATGTGGTTGTGGGAACACCTGGGCGCGTGCTCGACCACCTCGGCCGCAAAAGCCTGATCCTCGAAGGACTGCGGATACTTGTGCTCGACGAAGCCGACCGGATGCTCGACATGGGCTTCGCGGACGATATGGCCAAGGTTGCCCAAGAATGCCCCCTAGACCGGCAGACGCTTTTGTTTTCGGCCACCATGCCTGCTCAGGTCGAGGACGTCGCCGGCCCTTTTCTCACGAATCCGTCGCGGGTGTATATTTCCGCTGAAGCCGATAAAACCTCAATTGAGCAGTTGTTCTTGGAGACCACCCGAGACGAAAAAGCGACCTTGCTGGCCGCGATTTTCGATTTTTACCGGCCAGAATCGACGCTGGTGTTTGTGAACACTAAGGTATCCGGGCGCGAGTTGACCGCAGAACTGGTACGGTTGGGGTTGTCCGCCCGTGACCTCTCGGGTGATCTCGAGCAACGGGAACGCGACGAAGTGATGGCTCTCTTCGCGAGCCGGTGCCTGCCCATCGTGGTGGCCACGGATGTGGCTTCCCGCGGGCTGGATATTGCAAAACTAGATCTAGTAGTGAATTACGAGCTGAGTCCGGACCCTGAGGTGCATGTTCATCGGGTGGGTCGCACAGGGAGGGCTGGTGAGCTTGGGCGCGCGGTCAGCTTGGTTGCCCCCCACGAAGTGACGCTGCTCCGACGGGTCGAAGAGTTGACCGGAGGCCGGTTCCCTTGGTCGCCGAAGGTGCCTGAAGTCTCTGGTGGTCAGCCGCAAGTTTCACGTTTTGTCATGTTTCGGTTCTATGATGGAAAAAAAGACAAACTGCGCCCTGCTGACGTTCTCGGCGCCTTCACAGCAGGACTCGGCCTCACCCGCGAGCAGGTGGGCACCATCAAGGTTACCGAATGGGGGACTTGGGTGGCGGTGGCTCGTGAGATGGCAGGTACCGTTGAGCAGGGCTTGCCCTCGTTAACGATCAAAGGAAAAGTCCGCAGGGCGGTGAGGGTGAGCTGAGTTCCTAGGCTAGATTGTCCATCATGTGGCCCGACTTTCCGGCCTTGGTTTTCAAGTAGAAGTCATTGTGCGGATTCGAGGGAATGATGAGCGGAATGCGTCCGGAGACATTGACACCCAGAGCTTTGAGGCCGTCGATCTTTTTAGGGTTATTCGTCATCAGCTTGACACTTTTGATGCGTAGCGAATGGATCATGTGGGCGGCGATGCTGTAGTCCCGCTCATCATCGCGGAAGCCGAGGGCCAAGTTGGCCTCAACGGTGTCCATCCCCTGATCTTGCAAAGTATAGGCTCGGATCTTGTTGAGCAGGCCAATGCCCCGGCCTTCTTGGCGCAAGTAGAAAAGCACTCCACGTTCCATTTTTCCTAGAGCTAGCAGCGAAGCTTCGAGTTGGTCGCGGCAATCGCAGCGCAGGCTTCCTATGGCATCGCCTGTCAGGCACTCCGAGTGCATCCGGATGGGAACGTCTTCATAGCCAAGCACATCGCCGTGGACGAAGGCTGCGTGCTCCTTGTTGTCACGGTTGTTCCAGAAAGCCACAACCTGAAAGTCACCAAATCGGGAAGGAAGTTGGGCTGCTGCCACCACTTTGATGCAGACATTGTCCTTACCCACTCCTCTACATTCGTGGGTTTTATCGGCTTCCACCAGTTCGGCGAGGGATTGGATTTCATGGGTGTTCACGGTAAGCCTCCTGAGGGAGTATACTTCACACCGGACAGGAGGGCAAATTTGGTCCGCGATTTCGTCATTGTGGGTGCTGGATTAGCCGGTCTCGCTCGTGCCCGGGTTCTAGCCGAAGCAGGGGCCGCTCCCCTGGTTTTAGAACGTTCCTATCGGCCGGGGGGGCGTTTGGCGACCCGGGAGCTCGGGGGTGCGACCTTTGACTATGGTGTGGTTTTTGTGAGCTCCCACGACCGGGATTTCCTCACTTGGGCCAAGAACGCCGCAGGTGATCGGTTGATTTCCGGTTGGCCGCAGCGCGTGGAAGGATTGGGAACACCCTGCCAACCGTGGTCGCTAGGGGCCACCGAGGAACGCTTCGCCCTCCGGGGTGGCCTCAACCAACTAGCAGTTGAAGAGTGTAGGTGTGTGGTCCAGGCAGGGGGCGAACTTCGCCTCAACACCGAGGTGACTGCTCTGGCGGCCCATCGTGATGGCATCGAGGTGCACGTGGCCAATGGCGAGGTGATCGTGGCCCGTAACCTCGTCTTGGCGTTGGCCCATCCACAAGCGGTGGCGCTCTTGGCGACTTTGGGCGAAGCGCCTATCGCTCGAGCCATGCGTGCCACGCTCGACTTGTTTCCCGCGGTTCCTAGCCTCGTAGTAGCGGCTGTGTATGACGAAGCCCCCCAGCTCTCTTGGGATATCAGCTACCCTGAAGACTCACTCTTGCAGTTGGCATCGCACGAAAGCACCAAGACTCCCGCCGACGGCCGTACGGTTGTGGTTTATCAGGCCCGTCCCAACTGGTCGGCCAAGAGGATCGAGGAACCCAAAGAGAACTGGAGGCAAGAAATCTTGGCTGAAGCTGCTCGCCTGTGGGGACCTTGGGCCGCGTCCCCGCAACATCTACACGCCCATCGCTGGAAGCACGCCCGTTTGGACGGTTCAGGCACAGCACAACGTCCTCTCGTCGTACCGTTTGCGGGGGGGACATTGACCCTAGCCGGAGAGTTATTCTCGGAAGTCGGTGGGGTTGCCGGCGCCTGGGTTTCTGGTCGCCGTGCTTCAGCCTTCACGGGGAGTTGAACTCCCACAAGTCTTTGCGATATAGTCCTTGCACTTCGTCCCCCGAAAAGGAGTTTCTCCGTGTCGAGAACCACTAAGATCGTGCTTGGGTGCCTCATTTTAGTGGCCCTGTCTATTGTTGCCGCCTCGGCAGCTCCCTTGGTCCTAAAAGTTGGTTCCATCGCACCTGAAGCCACGCCTTGGGGCGAATCGCTCAACAAGCTTGCTGCCGAATGGAAACGAGTCTCCAATGGGCAGGTTGAACTGAAGGTCTACCACGGGGGAATCGCAGGGGGCGAATCTGATTCCATTCGTAAAATGCGCCTTAACCAACTTCAGGGGGCCGTCCTAACGTCATTTGGCGTGAATGAGCTCACCAAAGACTTCCTAACGCTCAGCATTCCGTTCATGATCCGCACGGACGCTGAACTCGATTATGTGCTATCCAAAGTCTCTGATCGCTACAAAAAAGAGGTCGCCGCACAGAAGTTCTACGTCTTCGCTTGGTCGAAGGCAGGCTGGGTGCGATTCTTTAGCAAGACGCCAGTCAGGTTGCCAGCTGATCTCAAGCCCTTGAAACTTGGCTCCAACCCTGTCGATCAGCAGATGTTCGAAGCTTGGCAATCCATGGGCTACAATCAGGTGCCCGTAGAACTTCCCAATACTCTCACAGCTCTGAACTCAGGCCGGATAGACGCTCTCTATGCCAGTCCCATCGCGACCGGCGGCTTCCAGTGGTTTGGTATAGCCAAGTATATGGCCTCCATTAAGATCGCCCCGTTTTTGGGGGGAATTGTGTTCACCCAAAGTACCTGGGACAAGATTCCTGCCAACCTGAAGCCGGCCCTAGAGGCCGCTGCCGCACCAATCTTCGAGAAACTTGACGCAGACATCCAGCAAATGGAGGTCAGCGCGATTAAGACCATGAAAACCTACGGGCTCATCGAAACCACCGTCTCGCCGGCTGACGAGTTGGTTTGGAAATCTGAAATGGATACCGGTCTCTCGGGCCTGCTTGGCAAGAGCTTCAACAAGGAGGTCTACGACATCATGGTATCGGCGCTGGCGGAGTACCGGAAGAAATGAGCGACCTCCTGCGCGCCCGGCCTGGCAACAGGTTTGTGGGCATACTCCATCGAACCGAAGAGGGTGTGGGAATTGCCAGCTTGGTACTTCTGCTCCTCTTGCCTCTGTCGGACTTCCTGGCGCGTAAGTTTTTCGGAGAACCCATTCCAGGTTCGCTCATCACAACCCGCCACCTGATTCTGTATGTCACTTTTATTGGAGGAATGCTGGCAGCACGTGAAGGTCAGCATCTTGCTATTGGGACATTCCTGAGTTTCGTCAATGCCAAATCGAAAAGCCTGCTCAATGCGGTGACTGCCTTTGTCGCCGTCTCCGTCACAACAGCGTTTACTTGGGGTGCACTTTCGCTTTTCCTTACGGGTTTTACCCCGGGAGCCTTAGTCGGTTTCATTCCACTGCCCTTGTTCACTGTGATTCTTCCTGTTGGTTTGGTATTGATCACCGTTCGGTTTGTTACCCAGGCAGAAACCTCATTGCGAGGAAAAATCGTCGCCACCTTTGGGGTTGTGCTCGGCACCTACCTTGCTCTTCAGCCGTTCGCCAACGTAGTGACGGCCTTGTTTGGAGCGCCCGACTGGTACGACGTTAGCATCGCGTTCTGGACAGCCAGCCTGAGTCCCCTGGCGGTTTCCGGGATCGTGGTTCTCGTCTTACTGGCCTTCGCGGGCCTTCCGTTGTTTGTGGTCCTCGGAGGCACCGCGTGGTTCCTTTTTCTTCCAACCGGTGGTGCACTCGAGACGATTCCCAGTGAAGGATTTACGCTGCTGACCGACGGATCAATGCCAGCGATTCCTCTGTTTACCCTTGTCGGTTTTATTCTCGCCGAGGGAAAATCAGCCGAAAGGCTCATCCGTCTTTTCCGTGCGTGGTTCGGCTGGATGCCTGGCGGCTTGATCTTCGTGACTGTGGTCGTTTCGGCCTTCTTCACCACCTTTACCGGGGCTTCGGGGGTCACCATCTTGGCGCTAGGGATGATCCTGTTTCTCATCCTAACCAAGAGCGGTTACAGCGCCATGTTCGCGATCGGGCTGCTCACAGCGAGCGGTTCGATAGGCATTCTCTTACCGCCTAGCCTGCCCATGATCCTCTATGGGAGTTCTTCAAGGGTTTCGGTCATCGATATGTTTCTTGGCGGGCTGATACCCGGAACCCTCATGATTGTCGCTATGTCGGTGTTCGGGGTGTTCTCGTCGCTCAAGAATAAAGTGGAGCGCCCTGCGTTCAACCTAAAGGAAGCCCTCATCGCCTTACGCGATGGATTACTGGATATCCTTTTGCCGGTTATCATCGTGGTTGTCTACTTTTCCGGCGCCATGGACCTCACAGAAACCGCCGCCACGGCCGCCGCCTACGCCATCGTCGTTCAAGTGCTCGTGCTGCGCGATCTCAAAGTCATTGACCTGCTGAGAGCCATGACCAAAGCCCTGGTGATCTTGGGTGGCATTCTTGTCATACTGGCTTTTGCTCGCGGGCTTTCCTACTACATTGTTGATACGCAATTGCCGACGCAGTTGGCCGCTTGGGTACGGGCAAGCATCACAGAACCTTGGGTTTTCTTGGCGTTTCTGAACGTGGCTCTTTTAGTCGTTGGAATGTTCATGGACATCTATTCTTCTATTGTTGTTGTCGCGCCTCTTATCATCCCCATGGGAGTTGCCTTCGGTATTGATCCTATCCATTTGGGAATCGTCTTTCTCGTCAACATGGAGATCGGATTCTTGACGCCTCCTGTTGGGCTGAACCTCTACCTGGCATCTTATTGTTTCAAGCAACCTCTCGGCAAAATTGCCATCTCGGTGCTCCCTTTTCTAGCCATCCAATTGGCCATCCTATTCCTTGTGACCTATGTGCCGTGGTTAAGTACGGGACTGGTGAAACTTGTTCACTCCCTTCCGTAAAATCTTTCGGGAGTTATCAGCTCGTCCAATGCCTGGATTGCTGGGTGTGGTCCTGCTCATCTTGGCAGCCATAGCCAGCCGTCTAGCCAACGACTTCGTGAACGGTTTTCCACTATCCACCGAGTCGCTGCCAGACATCATCCATCAGTTGGGCCCGCCCGTCGACCTCAACTTGCTGGTAACCCATGGAGATCAACTGTTGCTTATGCTGATGATAGCCTACTTTCTTTTCTGGGACACGGAAAGTTTTCCTTTGGCTCTCATTCTCCTGGGTAGCTATTTCCTGATTCGAGCAGTCTTTTTGTTCTGCACTGTATTGCCAACACCCTTTCCTCGAATTGACGATCAGCCCACCATAGACCTGAAAATCATGTTCTATGGGACCCGTGATCTTTTCCCGTCCGGCCATGCAGGATCGATGTTCATCCTTGCTTTTCTGGTGCGCAACCATCGCTGGGTGAGACGGGCAGGTTTTGCGCTAGCGCTCGTCATGAGTTCTGCCGTGCTGATGATGCACGTCCACTACACAATCGATGTGGTGGGGGCGTTTTTTATTTCCTATGCAATTTTTGCTTTCGCGGAGAAACACTGGGCTCCCTGGGCAAGGCGTGCGAGACCCAATGGCTGAGAAGCTATTGCACTACCGAAGGAGCGGCTCAGGCGAGCCACTTTTGCTTATCCACGGCTGGGGTGTTTCGTTTACTATCTGGCGAGATCTCGAGCCACTTCTTGCTCCTCACTTTGAGCTCATAATTCCTGAGATGCCAGGAATCGGGCTCTCGCCAGCAGCTGAAGGGAGTTACTACGAGGCTTGTGCTACTTCGCTTGAGGATCTCCGGCGGCATCTCGAGTTCGAGAAGTGGCATATGCTGGGCTATTCGCTCGGTGGCTGGGTAGCGCGCACCTTTGCCCGCAAGTGGCCTCAAAGGGTGGATAAGCTCATTCTTCTTTGCATTGCACACCCCTTCCCACCGCTGGCCCTTTCGCTGACGTTTCTGCTTTGGGTTAACCGGCACTTTCCGGACTTTGGAAAATGGGCTGCAACTCGCTGGAGGTTGCCCTTTCTGGTGAGAATGATAGGCTTCAACGGGCAATCTCACCCGCTGGCTGAGGTCTGGACCCGCGAAATCCGCACGCAATCCGTGCCCGTCATGATAGCCTCCCTCCACGACCTACCCCGCCAAGGTCTAGCACAACTGAGGCTTCCGGAGCTCCCCACGCTCTTTCTCTGGGGCCGTAGCGACACTATCGGAGTCGCGCCTTTCTTTCCCAGCAAACATGACCTAGTTTTTGCTGGTGGGCACGCACTGCCGATGACAGATTCCCTGAGGGTCAGCCGTGCTGTCCTTAGGTTCCTTGCAGGCCCGAAGAAAGTTTCGTCTTAACAACCCGCCTTCGTTCATGCTAAAGTCGACCCACAATCAGGAGGTATGTTTGCGCATAGCCCTATTCACTGATGTCTACTACCCCCTCATGACAGGCGTCGTAACCTCAGTCATGCAGCTCCGTGAGGGACTAATGGCGTTGGGACATGAAGTCAACGTTTTCACTGTGCGCTACAAGGGATTCCGCGTAAACGAACCGGGTGTCTATCGATATCCCAATATCCCCATCTCTTTTGGAAAACAGAAGTTCGGCTATGGTATCGTCAGTGCACGGCACGTGATCAAAGTACTTGAGGAATCTGGCGTTGACCTCATTCATGCCCACAGCGAGTTCGCCCTGCACTTTGCTGCCCGGAAGGCCGCCAATAGGTTCAAGGTGCCCTATGTTCATACCTTTCATACCATGTGGGGCGATTACCTTCACTACATTCCCGGAGGTGTTATCACCCCTGAAATGGTGAAAAAGCTGTACCGTAAGCGTCTTGCGCTTGCTTCGGCGGTTGTGGCACCCTCGGTCAAGGCTCACAATTACGTACGTGGACTTTTCGCTGACATTCCTATTTCCATCATTCCTAATGGCATCAATATCGACAAGTTTAAGAACGTCGAGGTCACCGAGTTGCTCAAGGCCGACTATCGTGGCCGCTACGGGGTCGCATCTGACGAAAGAATGATCCTCTTCGTCGGAAGAATTACTCCTGAGAAACGTGTCAAAGAACTACAGAAGGCTGTGATACCGCTGTTGCATTCGAACCCTAAATACAAGATGGCCTTTGTAGGGAACGGTGGTGATCTTGAGGCCCTTAAAGAGGTTGCACGAGCTGAGGGCTTGACCGACCAGTTCATTTTCCCAGGTTTTATTGAATGGAAGGACATCTTCGGGGTTTTCAGCATCGCATCCGTTTACGCCACCTGCAGCATGTCAGAGGTGCATCCTATGACCGTAATCGAGGCGCTCGTTTGCGCCCTTCCTGTGGTTTCAAGGCGGGATGATAGTTATGTCGATCAGGTCATCCCCGGCGAAAACGGTTATCTGGTTGATACAGACGAGGAACTTACTAGCGCCATTGGCGGCTTGCTGGCCGATGAGAACAAGCTTCGGGCTTTTTCCGTCCGCAGCAAAGTGCTGTCGCAACGATTCACGGCCGAGGGCCATGTGGCGTCGATGGAGAAACTCTATGAACAGGTTATTGGCGCTTTTCCTGGTCGAATGGCCCTCAAGGACTCGTGAAGAACTATGGTTGCACTGAGACGCATTTCTGGGTTGTCGGCGGTTGCCCTTGTGTTCTCGCTTGTTTCGTGTGCCACCTTCGATGGCCTTACGCTCAACGCTGCAGGGGCTGGATTGCCTATGGTCATTGCTGCTAGTGAGTTCTCTTCGGCCCACGACCTTTTGAATGGAGAAAAGGCCCGCGAAGCCGGAATGTACAACATCATGTACGCTAATGCATTTGTCGCCGGACGTGCGGACTACCTTCCCGTCGATCGGTTCGATAACAAGAAGCTAGCGAAACAAGAAGCCTTAACGCTTTACCTTCGGGGCAAGAGTTACGAACTCAAAGCCCTTGACCTGCGTTACCCGGGCTTCGAGAGCGCTTGGAAGGAAACCGGAATCGCGAGTTTTGGCCCCTGGCTCGAAAAGATGTCGAAAGCCGACGTAGCCGCCATGTATTGGCTCGTCGCTTCGCAACTTGGGTCGTATTCGTTGCAACCTATGAATCTGGAGTTAGGTGCCGACCTAAACAAGTCGCTGGCACTCCTTCGTCGGGCCTATGAGCTCGATCCGGACTTTCAAAAATCTGCGCTCGATGAACTTTTGCTCACGGTGAACGCTTCGATTCCCGAATCTCTCGGTGGCGACCCTACTCAGGCTCAAGGCAACTTTGACCGCGCGCTTGAGAAAACCAACGGGAACTCAGCGGGAGCGTATTTGGCTTGGGCCACAGCCATCGATGTGCAAACGCAGAACCGCGACCATTTCGTCGAGATGATGAACAAAGTCTTGGCCATCGACCCTTCCAGAGATCCGGATAACAAGCTACCCTTGCTCCTCAGCCAAGAACGCGCGCGCTGGTACTTGAGCCGGGTCGATGACCTGTTCATTTGACTATTCCATGGCAGGCGCTACTTGGTTGCCCGTCGACGCACCACCAGGTCGTGCTTCACTGCCTTGCGGTCAAGTTCGGAGGCTTGGCGCATGCGGTGCTGGAAGATTCCTTGGGCGCGTCGTTCTTCCTCGAGAACGCCATTCTCGTCGAGTGAGGGCTGGCTTCTCTTCCACGTGCCATCGCTTTGCAGAGTGTGAGCTTTCACGTTGTCGCGGAATAGAACTTCCAGAGAGTCGGTAACCTTTTCTTTCAGATTGGCCTGAAGCACGGGAAACATGAGTTCGACGCGGCGCTCCAAATTGCGAAACATCCAGTCGGCAGAACTCAAGTACACATCTTCCAGTTCGCCGGCGCGGAACACAAAGACTCGGGCGTGCTCAAGGTAGCGGTCGACGATGCTGATGACGTGGATGTTTTGGGAAAACTCCTTGCCTGGTACGAGCATGCAGATACCACGCACATTGAGGCGGATGGTCACGCCCGCTTCCGAGGCCCGGTACAGCGAGCGGATGACATCATCGTCTGCCAAAGAGTTCAATTTGGCGGTAATGCTGCACCTGACCCCGAGGTTGGCCTGCCGGGTGAGGCCGTCGATGAGCGCAATGAGGCGGCCTTTCATGTAGTGTGGGGCCATCACCAGATGGCGCATTTTGCTGATGGCCGAGTATCCGGTAATCGCATTGAAAAACTGGGCGACTTCATGGGTAAACTCGGGCCTTGCCGTAAGAAGACCGAAGTCTGTATACAATCTTGCTGTTTTGTCGTGGTAGTTGCCCGTGCCAAGGTGAGCATAACGCCGGATTCCATCACTTTCCCGTCGGACAATTAAACAGGCCTTCGCATGCACTTTGAGGCCTGCAATACCGTAAATGACAATCCCCCCTGCCTGCTCCAGAGTCTGTGCCCAGCCCATGTTCTGCTGTTCGTCAAAACGTGCCTTGAGTTCCACGAGCACTGTAACTTGCTTGCCTTCCATGGCCGCTTGTGCCAATGCCTGAACCACAGGCGAATCACCCGAAGTGCGGTAAAGCGTCATTCGAATCGACAAGACGTCGGGATCAGTTGCCGCTTCGGAAAGCAGCCTGACCAGCGGCGAGAACGACTCGTAAGGGTGGAAAAGTAAATGGTCTTCCTGCCGGATGAGCTCCCACAAATCCTCGTCATCCGAAAGCGTACGTCGACTAGTCCAAGCGGGGTACTTTAGGTCGTCGTACCCGGGCATAAGAGCGAGGCTCATAAGGTCTTTGAGGTTCAGCGGGCCGTCGAAGGAGTACACCAGCGAAGGATCCACATCGAGCGCCGCGATTAACCTCGATAGAAGTTCGGGGGAACCGCCGGTGACTTCCAGCCGCATGGGGTTGGAATGCAGACGCCCCTGAAGAATTTTTCCCATGGCCTCCACAAAGTCTTCTTCTTTGTCTTCATCGACGGCAATGTCGGCGTCGCGGGTGATGCGGAACGTGAGACGGTCGACGATCCGGTAGCCAGGCACCAGATTGTCGGCCAGGTCGGCAATCATATCTTCCACAAAAGTGAAGCTGCGGCCACCACGGGTTTCCGGCAGCCAAACGATACGGCTCAAGTAGGGAGGAATTTCGAGCACAATCATTTTGCAATCCGTAAGGCTGAACTTGACCTCGCCGGTGGGCACGATCAAAAACGCGAGGTTCATGCGCAGATTTCCTGTGAAAGGGAAGGGGCGTTTTTCTTCCACTTTCACAGGGGAAAGCACATTGAAGAGTTCTTTCTGGTGAAACTCCCGCACGTAAGCCAAATGTTCTTGTGTGTAGTCCTGCTGAGCCGTTACCCGGATTCCCAAATCGGTAAGCTGCTGGCTCAGTTCCTTCCAAAGGCCATATTGTTCGCTGTAGGTTTCGCGGCAGCGGTCCTGCACTAGGCGCAGAGTCTCCGACGGGAGCAGTCCTCCCTGCGCATAGCTCCGGTCGCCACTTTTGATGGCCCGCCTCAAGGAGGCTACCCTCACCATGAAGAACTCGTCGAAGTTGCTGCTCACGATAGAGAGAAACTTCACTTTCTCGAGAAGAGGGACTGAGGTTTGTCTGGCCTCATCAAGTACCCTTCGGTTGAAATCGATCCAGCTCAATTCGCGGTTAAAAAACTCTTGCGCATGTTCCATAGGATTCCTCAGGTTAGTGTCACTTTGAAGCCGAAAACCTCTTCGAACATATCTGCCTTGTCGACGAGGCTGAAGCGCTCGGGAGCGACGTCGACAGTGTAGTCACAGTGAATGCGAATCTCTTCTTCCCGCCGTTCCAGGCGTAGGTTGCGCACCTTTTGCGCGTGGCCCCGATCGAGCGCGTCAGCCACACGCAGAATGGCGGCAAGTTTGAGGATGACCAGCCGATCTTCGCGAGGAAGAGCAAAATAGTCCACGTGCGAACTGACAGGTGGACTTTTGCGATGGTAACGCACCACAAAACTCACAATAACGATGTCACGGGCGTTGAGCCCAAAGATCTCCGAGTTCTGCACCAAGTACTGGCCGTGTTTGTGGTGACCCGACGGTTTAATGTAGGTACCGATGTCGTGCAGGATGGCCGCCACCTCAAGCTGGAAGCGGCTCCGCGGGTCCAAGTTGTGGTCTTTCTTCATCTGATCAAAAATTGCTAATGACAACTCGGTGACGTGTTTGGCGTGTTGAGCATCAAAATGGTACTTCTTGCCCAGACTCAGGGCGCCGGCCCTTACCTGCTGAAGGAACCGGTTGTGGATCTCCTGGTCGACCCCAGGGCCAAGTTCAACAAGCAAACCCTCGCTATAACCCACCTTCGGAATAAAGATTTCCTCCGCGGCCGTGTCTTCGAGAAGGTAGTAGAACGACAGAAGCGCGCTCCCAAAACCATCGACTGCCGAAGCCGGAATGCCGTAGCGCTTGACGATTTCCTCGGGGCCGAGGCGGTGGATGACGTGGGTGATTTGGAGCCATTGGGTCTTGTTGATCCGCCAGTAGCGATCGCTTTCTGCGGCCTCGCTGATTTCTGCTGCCAAACGGGCATAATTGCCCACGGCGATGAAGCTCTTCACCGTGTTGAGCTTCAGTTCGTCGTCTAGCAGTTCCTTGGTGGTACCAAGACTTTGACGCAGGGTCTGTGGGGTGATGGCTTCCATCTGGCGCCCCCTATAGGCAGCTTCCAAGCGAACGGTGCCGAAGTTCAGCGAGTGAACCGCACAGATCATGCCTCGCCGCAACAGCAGGACTTCGGTGCTGCCGCCACCGACTTCGACAATCATGGAATTGTACTTGGAAATCTGGGTCCATTGATCTTTCAGTGCATACTGGACGGCCATGTAGCTCAGCCGGTTCTCCTCGATGCCATCGAGCACTTCAATTCGGAATCCCGTGCGGACTTCGATGCGGTCGATGAAGTTGTCTCGGTTGCGGGCCTCGCGTAAGGCTGCGGTGCCGATTACCCGCACGTCCTTGGGTGTCAGCTTGTAAACCTCGATCATCTCCTTGTATTGAAGAAAGATCTGAATAGCCTGATGAATGGTCTTCTTTTTGATCAGTCCACCGGTATAGACCTCTTGTCCGAGCGCGATGAACTTGATGGCCTGCTCTACCGTGTGCATTTCTCGCCCTTCAGGAAACTCGGCGATCGTCAGCCTCACAAAGGTAGAACCGACGTTGATGACGGCGAAGAGCCTCGGACTCATAGGCTACGGCGCGCCAAATCCGCGCTGCCGATAAGGCTGGCATTGTCGCCCAACGTTGCCACCTTCACCTCGGCATCCTCAGCCACGAAAGCCCAGGCGGTTCTTCTCATGGCCTTCTCAACCCGCTTTAAGTAGTAATCACCGAGCTTTTCCACCAAGCCGCCACCGATAAGGACCAATTGCGGATTGAGAAGATTGATGCACCCGCCGATGTGGACTCCCAGAAGTTCGGCCGCACGGTCGATGATGCCCTTCACGGCGGCGTTGTCTTCCTTGAGTCCCTGGGAGAAGTACTTGGAGCTGATGGCTTTAAGGTCGGCTCCGTTTTCGGCGAAGGTTCCTGTCAGGGTTCCGTTGGCCACCAAACCAGCAGCTTCCTTGCTCATGGCTGCCCGACTGGCCAAGGCTTCGATGCAACCCCGCTGACCACAGCCGCAAAGCGGGCCTTCCAACTGGATAATCATGTGCCCAATTTCGCCGGCATTACCACCTGCGCCCACGTACAGCTGGCCGTTGGCGATGATGCCGCCGCCGATTCCTGTGCCGGGGAACACCCCAAGAACGTGTTGGTAGCCCCGGGCCGCACCTGCCACATATTCGCCCCACACACCAGCGTTTACGTCGTTCTCAAGAAAGACGTGAAAACCGAACTCGGCCTTCAGGCGGTCTACGAGCGGAAAATCATAGAACCCCATATTGGGTGAGCGTACCATCACGCCCTTCGCGCGGTCCATTATGCCAGGTACAGCCATTCCTACCGCTTTGATGTCGGAGGCTTTCTTGCCACTCTCGCGCAACACATCCTTCAGCGTTTCTACAATATCGCTGTAGACGGCTTCATGCCCTTCCTGCGTGAGGCTCTTGCGCTTCACCTTGGCGGAGACCTGCTGGTCGGCGCTCACCAACCCTGCGATCATCTTGGTACCGCCCAAGTCAAATCCGATGAAATTATCTGACATTTTTGCCGTCTCCTTGTGCCTTTGGAGTCACGATTTCAGAAAGATGCTGATGCTCGCTTCATAATACCAGCTTCCAGCGACATTGGTCTCGGGTAAAAAATTGTGGGTGGTTCCCGGTGTGTCCATAATGGAGTTCGTTACCCAGGTGTCGCCCACCGTTCCGTAATTGACTTCACACGCCGACCGGAATCCCCAGGCCCAGGAGTTATCGGTAGGAAACAGGGCCTCGAGGCCCCCTTGGACATAAACTCCACCCCGGGTCGAATCCAGAAACGTTATGGTTGCCAACTGCTTCGAAGCACCGTTTCTCCTGTCCGTAGGATAGAAGTGATTGTCGGCGTCGAAACACCACGACCAAGGACCAAGCCTCAAACTGGGAGTTAATTGGAGGCCCGTAAAATTGAGGTTCCAAGAAGCACCCAAGTACGGAATGAGCCAGAGTTGACGGTAGCTGATCAACAAACCACTAAACTGAACTTCGACGGGTACAGTCGAATACGAATACAAGTAGCTGCCAGTGCCTCCCCACCCATCCCATGAAGTCCAGCGGTAAAGCCCACCCGCCATAAACGACAAAGGACCCAAGCTCAACTCTTGTTCCAACCTGGCGGTCCAGTGGGCAGTGAGAAGGGCAACCTGCACGGAGCGGCCATATTCCAACAACCCGGTGTTCCAGTCCTCGTCGATCATGGTTCCGGGCAGAACAGGCGCCAGACCCTGAAGTGCAAAAGTCGTGGCCGTCCAGCTCGTCCAGGGGAGTTTAGTGGTCAGTTCAGCCGCTACCGAGGGTGGTATCGGCCAAATGAGCCGGCTTATAGGATCGACGTAGGAACCATTTCGAAGAACCAATTCATAGGCCGAACCTGCAACAAACAAAAGCTCGGTGGTGGTTTGCGGGCGAAAACCACTTTGAGCTGTTGCCAGCAAAGGAAACCAAAGGGCCAATAAGGCGAGAAATCGACACATAATGGCAGTTTAGACCATGCGCCTGCGGAATTCTGCCCCGAAGAGCGCCGAAGCGGAGGCCACATTGAGAGATTCCCCGCCTGAACCGAATTGCGGAATGGTTAAACGACCGGTGAGGCGCTCCAGTAGTTCCTCGCGGATACCGTGACCTTCGTTTCCAAGTACCACGATGCCCTCTTTCGGCAGGTGATACGTCCAAAGGGATTCACCGTCGAGTACTGTTCCTATCACGGGAGTTCCCTTTGGCAGTCCGTCGAGGTAGCGAAGCGGGTCGATGACTAGGCATGAGAGCCGCAAAAAAGCCCCCATCGTGGCCTGAACGACTTTCGGTTGCCAGGGATCGGCAGAGTCGGGGCTGCAAACCACCGCGGAAAAACCGAACCACGCAGCATTCCGGATGATGTTGCCTACATTTCCGGGATCCTGCACCCCGTCAAGAAGAAAGACCAGCGAACCGGGGGTCCATTCTGTGAGCGGGGCAGGGGGAACTCGCACCACGGCCAAGAGATCAGGAGCCGTGCGAAGGCTACTGACACGCTCAATCTGCTCCCGCTCATCGAGCAAGGCCTCGACTACCCAGCCCGCAGCAAGGATCTCGTGCACTAGTTTACGGCCCTCCGCCAGAAAAAGACCTGACTCCCGTCGATCTTTTCGGTTTTTGAGGGTGGCCCAGCGGGCAAGCTGTTTCTTGGTTGCCGTCATGGCCCCGAGTGTAGCATAGTACTTTACGGAGGGTAGAGATGAACATTGCCGTTTTTGGAGGAACCGGAAAGACCGGGCGCCTCGTGGTGCAATTGGCCCTTGCTGCAGGCCACAAGGTGCGCGTTTTGGCGCGAGATCCTGATAAGATCCCTCCGGCCTTTGGCCTCGAGTTTGTCAAAGGTGATGCGCTTGATGGCGGCAAAGTGATGGCGACGCTTGCCGGTTGCGAAGCCGCGATACTCGCCCTAGGCAACGTCAAAAATGGCCCCGTAGACCTATGCTCACGGGTTACCGACTTGGTGCTCCAAGCTGCCGGAAAGACGGGCACCGCGACCCTTGTGGCGATGACCTCGCTGGGCGTTGGCGACAGCCAAAAGGACGTACCTTGGGTCTTCCAACTCATCGTGAAACTCCTTCTCAAGAAAGTTTTTGAAGACAAGGTGGTGCAGGAAGGCCTTCTGAGGGGCAGCAACTTGAACTGGGTGGTCATCCGGCCGAGCGGACTGTTAGACGGTGAAGCCACGGGCAGGGCCTTCCATGGAACCGGCCCGATGCGACAAAATATCCCTCAGGGTCGGGTTCCCAAGGGTCAGGTCACCCGGGCCGATGTGGCGGCCCTCCTGCTTCGGTCGGCGCTGGAGCCTGAGTTCGCCCGCAAAACCTGGTTTGTCACCGAGTAGCCCATGCTGGTCAATTTTATTTGGGTGGCGCTGGGTGGGGCCCTGGGCTCGGCCGCTCGCTATGGCCTGAACCTGACGCTCAAGGACTGGAAACTCCCGCAGACTTTAGCGGTGCAAAGCAATGGTCTAACTTCGGCCGTGGCTCTCCCATGGGGCACCCTGGGAGCCAATGTGTTGGGATGTTTTCTGATAGGCCTATTCACCGAGTGGGCAGGCTCAAAGGTCGGCATGAACACGGAGACCAAACTTTTTCTCACTACGGGGTTTTGCGGGGGATTCACCACACTTTCTACCCTGATTTTGGAAATCTCAGATTTTCTCCGCGACCGTGAGTGGGGCTGGGCCGTGATTTACCTGATTGCCTCGCTAGTATTGCCATTTTTTGCCTTGTGGCTGGGTCTAGGCCTAGTGAAGCTGATTTCCCAAGAATGAACTGGCGCTGGGCATAAAAAAGCCACCCCGAAGGATGGCCTTTCCTGACATGGCGCCAAAGTTAAGCTGCCAAACCCATAGGTTCGACGAGCCTAAAGGTTAGCAATACTAACCTTTACAAACTACCAGCGACCGCCGCCACCGCCGCCGCCAGTGCTTTCGCGGCGGGGTTTGTCGTTGGCTTCGTTGACGCGAAGCTGGCGACCGTCCATTTCCTGTCCGTTCATGCCCGAGATGGCGGCATTGGCGGCTTGGTCACTGCCCATTTCCACAAAGCCGAAGCCTTTGCTGGAACCGGTGTAGCGGTCCATGACGATGTTGGCCGAAACCACTTCGCCGAACTGGGCAAAGCCGTTGCGGAGAGTGTCTTCGGTGGTGTGGTAACTGAGGTTACCAACGTAGATTTTTTTGGCCATTTGATGGTCCTTGGTTCTGGAACTTCAGGTTCCAGTTGTTAGTTCGCTGATCAACGATCAGCCCTTTTCCGTGCTTTGGGCGATCAGATCAAGAAGCGAACTAACGTTTCCAGAAAACAGTGCCGTGCGGTGGGAAAAGATTCGATTAGTCCTTCCGGATGAATCATCTTTAGAAACAATAGGGGCAATGTTGCCCCACGTCAAGAGCAAGATTCTGAATTCCCATAAGAATACCTCTATTTTCTGCTATTACGACAAAATAACTTGCGCTTTAATGGGGTAGTCGCCTCGAAATGGCGATGTCTGCCCCTTGGACCGGCCGAAGTCAACCCTTACGCTGGCTTGGAAGGACCGCGGGATAAAGAGGCTACGATACCTAGAGAACACAGAACTGCCGAAACACCGAACCCCCAGTGCTGGGCCGCCAAAAACCCTTGCGCTGTAGAGGGTTCCACCTCAGCTTTTCCCAGAAACAACGACAACAATACGAGTGCCAGGGCCATGGATACCATCTGCCCCAATACGCGCATCGTCGCAACCGTGGCCGAAGCCAGACCCAAATCGTGCTGTTCGACGGATCCCATGATGGAATTGGTGTTCGGCGAAGAAAAAAGAGCAAACCCGAGCCCCACCAGAAACAGCGCCACTAGGATAAACAGAATTGGTGTTTCTGTGTCCAAGAAGGCAAGCCCCGCCAAACCCAATGCGGTGACCCCCATGCCCACCGAAGTGAGCAACCGCGGGGATATTTTGTCGGACATTCGCCCCGTGAACAAAGAAAACAGGGACTGGGTGAGAAACTGCACCAGAAGTACCAGCCCAGCAACCGAGGGAGTCATTCCGCGAACGACCTCGAGGTATAAACTGAGAAAGAAGGCCACAGAAAACGTGGCTGAGTAGCTAATTGCAGCTGCCAAGTTGGAAAAAGCAAACTCACGGTTTCTGGTAAACAGGGTCACCGGGAGAATCGGGTGGGTCAATTTGGACTCAAAGACCAAGAACCCTGACAGAAGGGCCAACCCGCCAACTAAAAGACCGACGCCAAGAGGTTGGGGTAGATCGGAAACACCGAGAAGCAGCAGGGCAAGACCGGCTGCATACAGCAGAGAGCCGGAAAGGTCAAAAGCTCCGTGGTTGCCCCTATCGTTGCCGCCAAGCCGAGTGATGATGAGCAGCACCACAGGAACGCTGAGGGCAGTATGGAGCCAAAACAAACTTCGCCAGCCCCAAGCCTGGGTAATTAGCCCTCCGAGGGCGGGACCGAGCGAAATACCCAAATAGATCAGTGCCACGTTGATGCCCAAAATACGGCCCCGTTCTTGGGGAGGAAAAGCAGCAACCAAAACAGCGGTGACCGTACCAGTGGCCATTGAGGAGCCGATTCCCGTGAGTGCGCGCGCCACAATGAGCCACCCTACATCGGGGGCCAAGGAGGACCACAGGCTGCCCAGCAGCGTCACAATCATCCCCAACGAAAAAATCAGCTGGCGACCATAAAGATCTCCCAGCCGACCCAAGGGCATAATCAACGCTGCTGAAGTCAGCACAAAGGCAGTGACAACCCAGTTGAGAGTAATTCCAGCAAGGTGATATTCGCTACCAATCAAAGGGAGTGCCACGTTCACCGACGAGGCGCTGAAACTCGAAAGAAACGCCGCTGCCGTGGTGATGAACAAAACCAGATTGGGGGAAGGTAGGGTTGTTGTGGTCATGAACACTCCTCGCCCTACCAGCTCATCGAAAGTTCGTACATGATGAACAGCGAACCGTTGGGAGTATAGGAGAACAAAAGCGTTGGGAACAGAGGGACTCCCTCCGTACCTTAACCGCGCCCGTCAGTGTGTCCACAGTGGCCTTCGCAGAGGTCTTTTGCAACCACTTCGAGAACAACCCTCCGCCCTCTTACCAGCCTTTGGCGGAAGGCCAATCTTGGTAGTCGGCGTTGGCCAAACCTACAAGGGTTTCGGCCACAGACCGAAAGCCACGAAGTGTATGCGTAATTCTCTCACAGGTGCACCTCAAGTGCGCTACTTCCCGGCAGGAACCAGCTTGAGCACACGGCCGCGCGGGTTGTCGGTGAGCAGGTAAATCGCGCCCTCTGGCCCCACCTCCACCTCGCGCACGCGCTCGCCGAGTTCGGTTAATAGGCGCTCTTCGCCCACGACTCTCCCCTCTTGCACTACGAGCCGGTCAAGGTGCTCTCCTCGTAGCCCACCAACAAACAGATTTCCTTTCCAACTGGGGAATAGGTCGGCCTGGTACAAGGCCAAGCCCGAAGGCGCAATCACCGGATCCCAGTAGTACACCGGTTGCTCCAGCCCTTCCTGCCGCGTTAGTCCCTTGCCAATCGGAAAGCCCGAATAGTCGATGCCGTAGGTGATCACGGGCCAACCGTAGTTTCGCCCTGCCACGGGCCGGTTCAGCTCGTCGCCGCCCCGGGCACCGTGCTCCACCTCCCAAAGCGTTCCCGTCGCGGCGTCGAACGTCAGGCCCTGGGGGTTGCGGTGGCCCAGCGACCAGATTTCGCCTCGGGCACCGGCTACCCCCACAAATGGATTATCGGGCGGGATCTGCCCGTCAACCGTAATTCTGATAAGCTTGCCCAAGTCGCTGCCTAAGTTCTGAGCCTCATCGCGCGACCCAAAACGGTCGCCCACGCTGACGATGAGCGTGCCGTCGCCCAAGAACGCCATCCGTGACCCGACGTTGGTTGTACCCACGCGTGACGGTTCGGCGCGGAAAATCACCCTCCCTTCGACCAACGCGGGGCCCGAGGTCTCATCGAAAGTTGCCCGATACACCGAAATGCCCGAACCAAACGCGCGGGCCTCGTGGTAGGTCAGGTAAACACGGTGGTTGGCGGCGAACTGCGGATCGAGGACGATGTCGAGCAACCCTGCCTGACCCGAGGCCAACACCTTGGGGACGCCCGGCAAAGGAACCGAGAGCGAGCCGTTTGAGTTAAGTACACGTAAACGCCCTGGTTTCTCGGTCACGAGCGCTCTGCCATCGGGAAGAAACGCTAAACCCCAAGGGGACTCGAGACCTGTGGCGACCGAAACCACCTTGTAGCGTTCGGTGGAAGGTGCGGCGTTGACGCGGGTCTGGCCAGGAAATGCGGGGGCTTGGCCTCTGGCTTCAGGCGGGTAAGTTTCTACCGGCCCGGGTTCGGCCGCGAGTGCCAGCGCGACAAACCACGCAACCACGGCCCAAGTGTTTCGAATCGTCACCATCGTTTTCCTCCGCTTGCTCCCAAAGTTGTTTCCTCAGTGACAATTCTCGATCACTCGCACGAGCAGAACGCCCTCTATGGCTGCCAACTCCTGTTTGAGGTGGGTGGCAATTTCGCCCGATACGTCGATGATGTTGTAAGCCACTTCGCCCTTGTTCTTATTGAGCATGTCGTCGATGTTCAACTTGTGCTTGGCCAGTATGGTGGTCACCTGGCCGATCATGTTGGGCACGTTTTTGTTGGCGATAGTGAGGCGGGTTTTACCCGTGGGGGCCATCTCGGCGGCGGGAAAGTTCACACTGTTTCTGATGTTGCCACGCTCGAGGAACTCACGGAGTTGGTCGGCAGCCATGATGGCGCAGTTGTCCTCGGCTTCGGGGGTACTGGCGCCGAGGTGGGGAATGGCCAGAATGTTGTCTATCCCCAACAGGTCGTCTTCCGGGAAGTCAGTGACGTAACCACCGAGCCGACCCGAGGCCAGTTCGGCCTTGAGCGCGGTGTTGTCCACTAAGCCCGAGCGGCTGAGGTTGATGATGCGGGCGCCCTTTTTGGTGCGGGCCAGACATTCCTTGCTGAAAAGCCCCTTGGTTTCGGGAGTTAGAGGCACGTGGATGGTGATGAAATCGCTTTCCGCCACCAGGGCATCGAGGTTGGTGGCCTTGCGCACGGCGGTGTTCATCTTCCAGGCTGCCTCGACGCTGATGTAGGGGTCAAAACCGATCACCTTTACGCCAAGTGAGTTGGCAGCGTTGGCGATCATGACGCCGATGGCGCCCAACCCAATGACACCCAGCGTTTTGCCTTCGATTTCAGGACCAACGAACTGTGCCTTACCTTTTTCGACTAACTCGGGCACCTCATCACCTTTGCCCTTGAGGCTCTGGCTCCAGCCCAGGCCCTGTACGATGCGGCGACTCGAGAGCAGCATGGCGGCGATGACAAGTTCCTTGACGGCATTGGCGTTGGCGCCCGGGGTGTTAAACACCACGATGCCCTTTTCGGTGGCGGCCGGAATTGGAATGTTGTTGGTACCGGCACCTGCGCGCGCTATGGCCAGCAGGGTGGTGGGCAGTTCGAAGGTATGCATGTCTTGGCTGCGGACAAGGATACCGTCGGGATGCCCAAGCTCGCTGGCGGTTTCGTAGGATTCGCGGGGCAGGCGCTCGAGTCCGCAGGCGGCGATTTTGTTCAATGTCTGGATTTTAAACATGGGTGCATTCTCCTCAGTTGTTTTTCGTTTCGAACTCTTTCAGGAAGGCCACGAGTTTTTCCACACCGGCAATAGGCATGGCGTTGTAGATGCTGGCGCGCATACCACCCACAGAGCGGTGACCGGCCAGATTAACCAAGCCTGTGGCTTCGGCTTCCTTGACGAACTTCTTGTTCACGGCCTCAGCCACCTCGGGGTCGGCCACGCGGGTCAGGAAAGGCACGTTCATTAGCGAGCGGTCGGCACTTTCCACGGGGCTGCAAAAGAACTTCGACTGGTCGAGATATCCATAAAGTAACTCGGCCTTCTTCTGGTTCGCTGCAAACAGGGCCTTGGTTCCGCCGGTCTCTTGAATCCACTCCAGAACCAGCTTGACGATGTAAATCGCGTAGCAGGGTGGAGTGTTGAACATCGAGCCGTTGTCGACGTGCGTCTGGAAACTCAGCATGGCTGGCAAGTTTGCGGGAATGCGGGGCATCAGGTCTTTCTTAATGATGACAAGCGTAACGCCGGCAGGGCCAAGGTTTTTTTGCGCGCCGGCATACACCAAGGCGAACTTACTGATATCGAGTGGCTCGCTCAAAATACCCGAGGAGATGTCGGCGATGAGCGGAACCTTCGTGTCGGGGATTTTGTGGTATTGAGTGCCCTCAATAGTATTGTTATACGTGATATGCAGATAGTCAGCTTCCGGGTCGGCGCCAGTGATGACGGGCAAATAGCTCCACTTCTTGTCCTTCGATGAACCGACAGTATTCGCTTTGCCCAGTCTGGTCGCCTCTTCGATGGCCTTGATGGCCCAAGCCCCTGTGAGCGTGAAGTCGGCTTTCTTGTTCACGGTCATGAAGTTGAGGGGAATCATGTGGAACATGAGGCTCGCGCCACCTTGCAAAAACAAGACATGGTAATCTTCGGGTACGTTCATCACTTCGCGCACCAAGCGCTCGGCACCGGCGATAATGCTCTCGTAAGCCTTCGAGCGGTGGCTCATTTCCATCACCGACTGGCCCGTGCCGTCCCAGTCGAGCATTTCGGCAGCGGCCTTGGCTAAGACTGATTCGGGCAACATGGACGGCCCGGCAGAAAAATTATGCACTCGCTTCATCAGGAAACTCCCTCCGGAAGGTTAACCCCGGTGAACTGAAGATAAACAACCGGTGGAAGTGTGTCGAGTTTACCTGTGAATAAATTCACAACTTGCCGATTTCGGCAAGTTGCTCAAGGTCAGGAAGCCGAAGCTGGCCGTAAAGAGTTCACAAAGGACCATTCCTCGGGAGCTACTGGTGTAATCGAGAGGCGGTTACCCCGCTGGAGCACCACCATAGAAGCCAGTTCCGGGAAGGACCGAAGTTCCGACAAAGGAATCAATTCCCATTTGCGTTGGAGTGTGACGTCCACTTGGAACCAACGCGGCGCCTCCCGCGTTGCCTTGGGGTCGAAATAGTCACTTTCGGGGTCGAACTGTGTGGGGTCGGGATAGCTTTCGCGGCTCACGCGCACGATGCCTGCGATGCCCGGCAGAGGACAACTGGAATGGTAATAAAACACCAAGTCTCCGACGCGCATCTGGTCGCGCATGTAGTTGCGAGCCAGATAATTGCGTACACCATACCAACCTACGGTCTGGCCCGAGTAACTCTCGAGGTCGTCTACAGAGGTAATAGAGGGTTCAATTTTCATCAGCCAAGTGTTCATTCCGCCAAGAGTTTCTGAATCAAGGCTTCGTCCTCGACGACGGTGTCAGACGCCCGGATAATGCCTTTTTTGTCGATGAGAAAACCGTGGGGAATCCCGGTGACTCCGTAATCTTCGATCTGCACTGTACCCCAGTCTTTTCCTTGCGGGCCATTCTGAGCCACCAGACTAGGAAAAGTCAGCTTCAACGAGGCTGCATTCTGTAGAGCTTTGGCTGCATCACCTTCGATGTTGATCCCCAAAACCTGCAAGCCTTTGCCTTTGAATCGTTTGTAAAGAGCTTCGGTACCGGGCAGGGCGTTCTGGCAGGGTCCACACCAACTGGCCCAAAAATCAAGGAAGACAACCTTGCCCTTCAACGACGAAAGTTTCACCTTGGTTTTACCATCTAAACTGGGTAGCTCAAAATCGGGTGCAGGGTCGCCAACCACAGGGTTCCAGCTCATCGTTCCTTTTACCGGATCACTTTTGACAAGGCGGCCGTCAGGGAAGCTGAACTGGTATTGATTGACGGCATACCGGTAGACTTCCGTGCCGTCGGACAAACCGAGGCCTTGCCAGCCACTTTCTTTGTTTTCATAAACCGCATTTCCGTCGGCGCCGAGGTACTCGATCCAACCGTTGGCGTAGTCCTTAACCAACTTCAAGCCCGCTGAAGGGAAGGTTTTGCCGTTGTATTGTTTGACAATTGCCAACTGCGAGGCGGACGGTTCGGCAAAAACAGGAACTCCCAGTGAAATCAAAACTGCCATTAGTAAAGCAATCATCCAGTGGTGCATAAACCCTCCGTAAGTACTGTGACATTATACTCGAGAATCTGACTGGCGAAGTGGATTCTGTTTATAAAAGCGCATCAGAAGATCAAAGACGCCCGGGTACTGTTTTTTGAGCACCTGGGGAGTCTCAAAAAACACCTCGCTGCACACCGCAAAAAACTCTCCCGGGTCGGTGGCCGCATACGGGTCGATAGCCAACTGCGCCTCAGCCTTTCGCCCCAATCGTCGCGCCTGGCGTTCCAGGTCGGTAAAGGCCAAAGTGAACACGGTCTTCCATTGTTCAAAATCCATGTCGGAATGCAAAGGCGGGCAACCGTCGACCCCTCCATTGCGGGCATCGAGCTTGTGCGCCATTTCATGGATCACCACGTTGTAGCCCTCACCCCAGCCTGAGTCTTCGATATCGCGCCAGCTCAGAATGACCGGACCAAGGGGCAAAATCTCTCCGCCGAGTTCCTCGTTGGTTTCGTGCACCAAATGGCCGTCTGGCGTGAGCATTTGCTCCTTAAACTCTTTTGGTACAAGGATCAAGGTGCTCCAGTCGTTATACCAGTCGATTCCCAGTTCAAGCACCGGGAGGCAGGCCTGCACGGCAAGGCTGGCCTTTTGAAACTCGTCGAGGGACAGACCTCTTACCAGTTCAAACTGCTTTTCGGCAAGAAAAATTGTCGTGAGGTCGCGCAGGCGTGATTTTTCACCGTAGGTGAGGCGAGCGAGAATCGGGTGTTGAACCAGAAGCTCGCTCCATAACTCCGCGTTCAGGGGTTTTGTAGCTAGGAGCTTGCGACGGCGGGCATTTCGGAAGTAGGACAGCGTTAAGGCACCCTCGGCAAGGTTTTCATAGTCCTGTGAAGACTCCTCGTTCTTCAAGCCACACCTGCCGCCGGTTGAGCCGGAGCACGGAAGACGCGTAATTGACAATTCGTTTCACACCCCCTTGCACAAACCGCTCGGCGACTTTCTGCGCTTCCATTGCGGGAACCAACAGGATGGCCGCTTCGAGTCCGAGCCTGAGGCTCACCCGTGTGATGTCAGTGGTGGGCCAAACAGGGAAGTTCACCTCCAGCTGTTCCAGGCGGTTGGCCCGCGAATCGAAGCCGGCCAGAAGTTGGTAGGGGCTGTCCGTACGAAGGATCAATTCGTCGGCAAGGGACAGTCCCCAGTCGCTCAGGCCGGCGACAGCGGTTCTGAGAGGTTGCCGGGGAGTGGGGTGTAAATAGGTTTCTATCCTCCGGGCCAGTTCTGCTGGTTGATAGGCTGATCCCCCCGTGGCGGCCTCGCCAGCCCTCATAGGACACCAGGAAAGGTCTTTTCTCACGGTTGCGGCGGTGGTTCCCAGCCAGCGGGCCAGTTCATTGCTGGTCACCGTGTCGCGGTGGAGGGCCACCAAATCACCGAGCATCGCCTGCATGAGGCCTAAGCGTTCGATTGTCGCAGGTGACGGTTGTGGCTCGGTATTAAAACGCGGTGTAATGCAGACCCCACTTGTCGTAAAGATCCAGAACCTCTTTCTTCTTGCCAATAAAAGTGACGCTGGCCTTCACGAAGTAGTCGATTTTCTGCGGCTCTGTTTGTGGAAGTTGGTCCTCCGGCAGTTCCCGGTACTGACGATAGAGCTTGGTGAGCCAGCTAGTCCCATATCGATCCATCATTTCTTGAAACAACCCGAGCTTAAAGAAAGGGTCCTCGATTTCGGGTGAAGTGTTGTAATCTTTCTTCTGGGTAGGGCGCTTGAAATACTCCCGCCCAAGAGTCTTGATACCAGTGGCGACGAGTTTAGGGAAAACGATGTTATCATCGACGGGAATGATCCAGGGATTCTTTTCTTTCCAGTGCTTAACCATGACTAGGCTGAAAATGTTCGTTGTAACTTCGCCGATTGCGTTCCAGGTCCACGATTGCTGGTAATTGTGCCCCATTTCATGCCAAAAGCCCCAAAGTTTCTGGGTTTTGGAGTTTGCAAGGTGGGAAAGTTGGTCGTCGTCATAGAAGTGAATCGGGTAACCCGAGTACATGTACGCTTGATAAGAGATCTCGATGTCTTTGAGGTAGCGCTCGGGGTTCCTCGGGGCTGTGTGTGGCAAGGCGGCAGTTGAGGAAAGACCCGCTAACTCCTTGTAAACGGAAAGGTTGTCGTCCCAAGTGGCCGTCAATACCTCCGGGTCGATCTTCGAAAGCGCTGAGACGGGTAAAGTGAAAATAACCTGATCGCTGGCAATTTCTCCCCACGGAGCTGCGCAGGAGGCCAACATGGCTTTCCATTCCTTGGCTGTCGTCTTGCCCCTTTGAAACCAAGGCGCTTGTACCGCGCCATTAAACGTCATTTCTCCCCGATAGCGAAAACTCCTTTTGTCGGGAATCAGATAAATCAGGCCGCCGAACGCACTGGTTACAGTGTTGACGCCAACATTCAGGGGAAAAATAACGACTAACATGGGGTCACGAGACCAAAGTAGGTTGGTCGACAACGTATCTGGATGGCTGCCTATTTGAACTGAAAGACCCGCGAGTTCCAAGGGGACCGTGATTGTGACGGGCTGTCCGGAGGGAGCATACATTCCCGTGCTCTGCCAGTAGTCCCCGGTTTGGTTTTGGCGGAGGTAAGACAGATCTTCGGCTTGAAAATCGACAGCGAGCGGTGAACTCCCGGAGAATTGGGTCTTCCCTGGCAAAAGACTCCCTGGGAAGGCCGCCGAAGCTTGTACCAACTGGTTCGCGTCAGAGTGATCAGAAAGAAACAGCGAAAACTGGGCTGCCAGCTGCCCAGCAGTTGGAGTTATATCGAGTTCGGCTAGCGGGGTGAAGCTCGTCGCTGCTTTGCCAAACCCTTCGGCTAGCTTCCCCAGACCCGGTGGGTTTCTTGGCAGATCGCTAAGGACTGAGACGATGTTTTGTAGCGCCTTGGTTTGCAGAGCCAACAGGGCCTTCAGGTTTGCTGTGGCGTTAGGTGCCTTCAAGGCTTGGGCATACTGGAGCACCGGGTCCCAGTTTGGCTTCGGTGAGTTCCGGGTGTTGAGACCCTCTGGCCACTCTTCGCCCTCGTTTGAGAGACCCAAACCGAACTCGAAGAGGAGTTTCTGGACCCCTTTGCATTTCAGTCCTTTGGCCCCGCCGAAGATCCAACCTGGCATAGCTGCGAGGGCCCCTCCTCCCGCTCCCACATAGGCCTTGACCAGAGCCTGCTCTTCGTCGGTGGTATCTGCGGAAATCCAGGCGATGCGGCCACTTCCCTTCTTCAGGTCGGCCTCTTGAAACCTGCTTACATAAAACACCTCTACGGACAAGCCCTTGAGTTTCAACGTCATCTGACCTTTTTTTTCGGCCCCGTTTTGGACTAAAGTAACTTTCGAGAGTTGTTTCTTGTCTTCAAGGAAAGCCAACCACTGCAAGCTGTTGACCGCAAAAGTGTCGAGGTTTGACTGATCTATCTCTGCCATCCGACCCAGGTTGAAGAACGCATCGTGACCGGCAGCTAGAACGCGCCCTTTGCCAAAGAGGGAGGCCGAAACGCTTGGGCGGCCGTCTGGGCTTCCGAGCACCGCAAACGCTTCGGGCCCAAAGGTGTGCATGTAAGAAATATAGGCATCACCGAAGCCTGACATATGGTCGATTCCCGCTACGAGCAGGCGCTGCACTCGGGTTGAATCATTCTCGGCGCTGAGGCTCGCCGCACCGATCACAAAGATCAAGCAGGATAGCAACATCCTCGATAAACTTCTTTCCATTGGCTTCTCCTAGGTTTTCCAAATTGACTTAAGCGCTTCTTGAATGCGGCGGATCTTTCCGGGCTCTGGGACTACCACCTGATGAAAACCTAAGTCGTTGGCGGCTTTAACACGCCGGCGCAAATGGGTGGTGGGTCTCACTTCCCCGGCTAGGCTGAGTTCCCCGGCGCTTGCGACTCCAGAAGGCAAGGGTTGGCCGGTGCGCGCGGAGTACAGGGCCAAGGCTAGCGGGAGGTCGGCTCCCGGGTCGTTAATGCGCATGCCCCCGGCCACGTTCACGTATAAATCCTGCTCGCTGAACTTCAGTCCAGTATGTTTTTCCAGAATGGCCGCAATTCGGCTCACCCTGCCGGAGTCAATGCGGTCGCTGAAAACCCGGCTCATGCCGCCTTTGGCAGGAACCGTGAGCGCTTGCAACTCCACAAGAAGAGCCCGGCTACCCTCAAAGATAGGTGCCACCGAAATTCCCGGTGGCAGTTCGCCTTCCCGTTGTATCAAAAAAATTGAGGCTGGGTTGGTCACTTCACTTAGGCCGTGTTCATCCATGGTGAAGAGCCCCACTTCGTCGACGCTACCAAAACGGTTTTTGGTGGCACGAAGAATGCGGATGTCGCCTGCCGCCTGCTCAAAATGAAGTACCGTGTCTACCATGTGTTCGATCACTTTGGGGCCGGCAATTTGCCCGCCCTTAGTCACATGCGCAATGAGGAAACTTGAGGTTTCATGTTCCTTGCACCAACTCAAAATTTCGTGGCAACCGTACTTGAGTTGGTTGACGGTACCAGGAACCTCCCCGGCATCGGGGTTGTAGAGGGTCTGAATGCTGTCGACGATCACGAGCACAGGTTTGATTTTCTCGAGCACATTGCTGATGACGGGCACGTGGGTTTCGACAAGGATCTCAAGGCCCTGGCGAGAAATGCCCAGCCGGTCGGCCCGCATTTTGATCTGAGCGGCCGACTCCTCACCGGTGATGTAGAGAACCCGGCCCGCCGTTTTTACCTTGGCTGCAAGCTGAAGCAGGAGTGTGGACTTGCCAATTCCCGGTTCACCGCCGATGAGCACTGAGGCACCCCGGATGATGCCGCCACCGAGCACTTGGTTCACTTCGCTCAGGCCTGCGTCGATACGGATATCGGCTTGCGCTTCGAGGGAAGCCAGCGGGATGCTATGCCCGCCCGAAGTCGCACGCGGGTCTCCAGGAAGTGGTGCCGACTTTGGGGTGTTGGCAACCGCCTCTTCGCTAAAGCTGTTCCAAGTTCCGCATTGAGGACATCGGCCCAACCACTTCGATTCCTCGTGCTGGCAGGCGTTGCAAAGGTAAACGGTCTTTCTCTTGGCCATGGGTCAGTCCTTATCGAGTGTATCAAGACTCAAGTTACGACGTTTCCTCGCTTCAGGACAGAGCTTCGAGAGTTTCCCACCGAGCGTACGCGGCAAGAAGTTCAGCTTCTGCAGCGGCCAGACGCGCCGTGATTTCGGTGACCCCAGCCCCGGCTGCCTTGTAAAAGTCGGGCGCGGCCATGCGGTCGTGAAGCGCCGAAGTTTCGGCTTCCAAGGCCTCCAGGCGCGCGGGGAGGGCTTCAAGCTCTCTTTCTTCTTTAAAGGTCCGCTTCCGCGGTTTGTCTGCTATCGCCAGCCCACCAGTCCCGAGGCGAGCCTCAACAGTTTTTAGGTCCTTCGAGGTCTGTCCCTCCTGCGCTTTTTTGCGAACTTGCCAGGCGGCCCACTCGGTAAACCCTCCCGGAGTTTCGTCGAGGGTTGTGTCGGGGTTGAAGCTCCAGGTACTGGTCACCACGTTGTCGAGAAACTCCCGGTCGTGACTCACAAGGAAGATGGTGCCGCGATAGTCCAAAAGAAGCTCTTCCAGCAGATCAAGGGTCTCCGCATCAAGGTCGTTGGTGGGTTCATCGAGCACCAGCACATTGCTCGGTCGGGTAAATAGCTTTGCCAAAAGCAGGCGATTGCGCTCCCCACCTGAGAGGATGCTTGCGTTTGCCCTGGCGCGTTCGGGGCTGAAAAGGAAACGCTCAAGATAGCCGAGAATATGCTGGGACTTCCCGCCAACCTCCACTGTGTCGTAACCGCCACCGACGTTTTCCTGCACCGACTTGGTCAGGTCGAGCTGACTCCGCAATTGGTCGAAGTACAGCACCTGCAGGTTTGTGCCGCGGTGCAGGTGGCCGTGAGAGGGTTGAAGGTCGCCAAACAAAAGACGCAGCAGCGTGGTCTTACCGGTGCCGTTGCGCCCAATGATGCCAATTCGCTCCCGGCGCATCACCGTGCGGGTAAAGTCGCGCAGCACCTGACACCCCGGGTAAGTGAAACCCAAGTGCCGTGCCTCAAACACCAAATCGCCCGAGCGTTCCGCGTCTTGAAGGGCCATGCGAGCGGTACCGGTTTTGTGACGACGGTCGTCCATCTCTTGGCGCATTTTCTGCAGGGCTTTCACCCGACCCTCGTTGCGCTTGAGGCGGGCCTTGACTCCCCTGCGCACCCAGCGTTCTTCGGCAGCGAGTTTCTTCTCGAACTCCTCCCAACGGCGATCTTCAGCCTCGATCACGGCTTCGCGGCGTTCCAGAAAAGCATCCCAACCGCAGGCAAATGCGATCAGCCGGCCCCGGTCTACCTCGGCGACGCGGGTCGCCACGCGGCGAGCGAACTGGCGGTCATGGGTAACAAACACCACAGCACCGCGAAACACAACCAGAGCGTCCTCGAGCCAAGCGATGGTTTCGATGTCGAGGTGGTTGGTCGGCTCGTCTAGGAGCAGTAGATTTGGCTCGCAGGCCAGCGCGCCGGCTAGGGCCGCGCGGCGCTTGTTGCCGCCCGAAAGGCTTGTGAAGTCGCCCTCTGGGTCAACTCCGAGTTTGCTAAGGTACTGCCTTGCCTTGTGTTCCTGTTCCCAAGGCTCGTCCGAGGTGGGAAAGGCTTCGAGGGCGGCCTCGAGAGCAGACTTGCCGGGGGCTTCGGGGAGTTCCTGATCTAAGGCTGCAAGCCGAAGCCCCTGCTGCCGGCTAATTTCGCCCTTGTCGAGGGTTAGAAAACCCTGCATGAGGCGGATCAATGTTGATTTTCCCGCCCCATTGCGGCCAACCAGACAAAGCCTGTCGCCGGCTTCGAGCTGAAGCGAGGCCCCGGCAAATAACGGGAGGCCCCCGATAGTGTAGTGAATGTCTTGTAGACCGATCAGTGCCACAGAGCCCCCAGAATACTGGCCCTGAGTATATCAGATCACCCAAACCTCGAAACGGTCGCCCTTGTCGTGGTCGAGGTACTCAAAAACCTTCCCGGTTTCGCCCGATTCCAAGCTGCGGAAAAGTGCTTCATAATCGATCTGTTGAATGGGGTGGACGATCATCGGGGGCTTGGACATAAGCAGAGGTTTGAGTGCGGTGAAAATTTTGAGAGGAATGGTGACCTGATAGCGCTCCATGCTGGTGTCGAGCACAAGTACTTTGAGCACCACATTCTGCGGGCCTAGGCCCAAGCCATCCTTGACGGTTTGGCTGGCAAAACCGAACAGTTGTTCAAAGCCCTTGGTAAAGGTTTTGCCGGCCTCTTCAACCATACGAAGAAGGTCGGCACTGGGGTCGGCATGTTCCTCTTTGGGAAGATCGCGGGACCCTTCGTGATTTGACCCGTGGGGTCCTTCTTTCGGCGGATTTTGCTGCAACTCCTGGATAAGGCGCTGACCTTGCTCGGCAGTCAGAAAGCCTTCCTGCACCATTTTGAGAATTTTGAGAGTGGGGTCAGAGTCCATGATTAAGCTCCGCTGAGGCCGTTGCGAATCACCTGAAAAAACAGATTTTCAATTTCGACCCCGATGTTGATGTTATGAATAATACAATTCGGGGTGGTTTTCAATTCGACCGGTGTAAAGTTCAAGATACCTCGGATGCCGGAGTCCTTGAGCAACTTGTGACTTTCGGTAGCGACCTCTTCGGGAACCGCCAGAATGGCCACCTGGATGCTATTGGCGTTGCAGAAGGCCGCCAACTCCTCGATGGGGTAAACCTTGAGAGAAAGCGACTCGGGCAACCCGACTGGGCGGACGTCGAACCCAGCGGCAACCTCAAAGTCTCCCTGTAAAAACCCCTTATACTGAGCAATGGCCGTACCAATCTTGCCCATGCCCAAAATGATGATCTTTTGTTCATTGGTTTTGCCTAAAATCAGTCCCAGTTGCTCCGAAAGGTAGTCGATGTTGTAGCCACCGCGTTTGTTGCCACCAAGCACTAACAATGAAAAGTCCTTGCGAACTAGTGCCGGGGCTACTCCAATCGCATCGCCTAGGTTGTTCGAGAACACCTTTTCAAAACCGAGGCTTTTTAGCTGGGTGAGAATGCGCCTATACTTCAATAGACGAATGACTAGTTCTTTATTAAGGGTTCCACGCATTTTATTGTACTAAGTTTCACAAAAACTTCTCTTAATGTAGGCGAGTTTCTTGCGTTTGGCAAGCAGTATTTGTCAGAACGAACCAAGCCTGCTAGGATGGCCACCGGGGAAGAGGTGGTTCGAGTGCAGACCCGGTACACAGATTGCCTAGTCGTCTACCTCTGTCTTGCGGTGTCGAGCTTCGCTGTCGAGGCACCGTCCCTGGTGCTGAATCCTTTTGTGATGGCTCCGCCCGCCCTAACGGCTCTTGAACGGGCAAAGTTCTTGCTTTTTCAGAATCCAACCCTGAGTCCAGGTTTTTCGCTGAACATGGCCCTTCTCTACGAGGAGGAGGCGTCGGCAGAGAACGTGAGTCCTGACATCGCCTTTGCCCAGATGTGTCTGGAAACTTCTTACCTCAGGTTTGGAAATCAGGTGCGGTCGGGACAATACAATTTTGCCGGACTAGGAGCTGTTGATGGAGGAACGAACGCTCTTACCTTTGGATCTCCCCGAGAAGGCGTAAGGGCTCAGGTACAACACCTGAAATACTATGCCTCGACCCTCCCCTTGCAAAGTCCTCCTGTCAATCCGCGCCTTGTGTATGTTAGCCGGGGCATTGCCCCCACCGTGTGGCAATTGGCGGGAACTTGGGCCAGCGATGTCGACTACGGAAAAAAACTGCTCGCGGTCTTGCAAAGGATGCTCGGCTACGCGCGCACCCCAACTCGCTGAACGATTGGAAGCGCTGTATAGGCGCTGGCATCAACCCCAGCATTTGGGGAGTGATCCTTTGGTTTTGGTACGGGAAATCAAGACTGTGGCCGACCGCGAAGTGGCGGCGTTGGTCGTGTCGGCCCTCGCCTTGGGGCGAGCCTCTCTCATCATCCCCGCAGCAAGATCCGTGTTGGCCACGTTGGGTACGTCGATCGCTGAGCGTGTGAGGGAAACAGCACCGGGCGGTTGGCGGGCAAAACTGGCGGGATTCCGGTACCGATTTTTCTCGGGAAACCAAGTGTCCTGCTTGCTCGACGGCGTGGGCGAGGTGCTCCGAGAGCACGGTAGTCTCGAAGCCGCCTATGGTCGCGGAGCAAGGGGTTGGGAAGGCCTGCGAGCCTTCGCGGCACTTTTCACCGCCAAGGAACGCGACCTTGGCATCTTGGTGCCGGTAGAAGGTTCCACGGGCGCCTTCAAACGGCTCAATTTGTTCTTACGCTGGATGGTCCGCCAAGATTCCATCGATCCGGGTGGTTGGAGCGTCTTGGAGCCTTCAGGTTTGTTCATGCCCATCGACACACACGTGTTGCAGTGGGCACGTCTCGAGGGTCTGACCCAAAGGGCTTCGGCCGACCGGAACTCCTGCCAAGCTATTACCGACGTTCTTCGCGAGCTCTGCCCGGAGGATCCGCTGCGCTACGATTTCGCCATCACACGGCAAGGTATGGAAAACAAAAAGACCCTGCCCTCTTTTTGACTGGACGATCGCCAAGCGAACTCCTATAATTCTCCTCAGACGCCATATTGGAGGAATTATGCATAAGTACGTTTGTGATGTTTGTGGATACATCTACGACCCTGAAGTAGGAGACCCGGACAACGATATTGCGGCGGGTACCTCGTTTGAAGCTCTGACCGACGACTGGGTGTGCCCGATGTGTGGTGCTTCCAAGGACGACTTCTCCCTTAGCGACGAATAAGCCACAAATCGCAAAAAAAGAGTCCGAACCTGGAAGAGGGTCGGACTCTTTTTTTGCCTTAGGTGAACAGCGAGGCCTGCCGTTTGTAGTGGTCTTCTAGAACGATGGCGGCCATCGCCTCGACGACCGGCACCAAGCGGGGGCAGATGCACGGGTCGTGGCGACCTACGGTGCTAATTTCCATCTCGGTACCCTTGGTGTCGATGGTATGTTGTACCTTGCTAATGGAGCTGGTGGGCTTTACGGCGACTCGGAAGACAATATCCTCACCGTTGCTGATGCCCCCTACGATGCCCCCCGCATTGTTGGAACGGAAACCGTCCTTGTCCATTTCGTCGTTATGCTCGCTGCCATGCAGGTCGACACAGCCAAACCCCAGACCCACTTCAAAGCCTTTTACCGCACCGAGGCTCATCATGGCTTTGGCTAGGTCGGCCTCGAGCTTGTCGAACACCGGTTCGCCAAGGCCGGCCATCACACCTGTAATGCGACACTCAACAATACCTCCCACGCTGTCGCCATCCTTGGCAAGTTGTTCGATGACGGGTACCATTTTGGCGGCCGCTGCGAGGTCGGCAGCCCGCATGGGGTTCTTCTCGATCACCGAGTAGTCCACCGTTTGGCAACTGATTCCCGCGCACCGCTGGGTCCACGCTACGATGGTGACGCCTCTTTGGGCTAGCAGCTTTTTAGCCACAGCACCCGCTGCCACCCTAGCCGCCGTTTCGCGGCCCGAGGCTCGCCCGGAGCCCCGGTAATCTCTCATTCCGTACTTTTTCAAGTAGGTGAAGTCGGCGTGTCCGGGGCGGAACATGTCTTTGATGTCGTCGTAGGCGCTCGATTGCGCATCTTTGTTGTATAAAATCATCAGGATGGGCGTACCAGTGGTCTTACCTTCGAAAATGCCACTCATCAGGTGAATGGTATCGGGTTCCTGCCTGGGGGTGGTAACCGAGCTTTGGCCGGGCTTGCGGCGGTCAAGCTCCTTTTGAATATCTGACTCAGTGAGTTCGAGGCCCGGAGGCGCCCCGTCGAGGACGACGCCTACTGCACCACCATGAGATTCGCCAAAAGTACTGAGTTTATAGAGGTGTCCGAAACTGCTGCCGGGCATGGAGTTCTCCTTCAAGGGTTTGCAAAAGTTTTGTCAGGGCGACTTCGATGGTCGACCCTCCGAGGGTGACGCGGTTGGTGGTTAAGGTTTCCATGAGGGCCATCCGTTCCTGATAAAGGCGCTGGAAATCTTCCCAGGGGTTTTGCTTCGAAAGGAAGGCCGGAAGCCCGCCGCGAACAATGCGCTCAAACAGGAGTTCGGATCGCTCTTCCAGCAGCACCAAGACCCCGTAGTTCCGTAGAGCCTGTACTGCAGCAGGATTTGTAGCCGTCCCACCACCCCACGCGAGAACAAAGGACCCCTTTTCCAGAAGCGGTACCACCTTCAAAGCGGCCCGAGCTTCGTAGGCCTGAAAAGTCTCTTGACCAAGTTCGCGGTAGATTTCGCGCGCACTGAGCCTGTGCGTTCCCGGGTGCTCCTTTTCCAACAGGTAATCCAGATCGGCGAAGTCCCAACCGAGTCTTCGGGCCGCCAAGGCACCGAGTGTGCTCTTGCCACTGTGTTTCATGCCCAGGATTTGGAGCGCTGCCACGGCGATTTCCTAGAGCTCCGTCGTGGGCAGGCGCAAGGTGACCTTTGTCCCAAGACCCTCGACGCTTTCTGCCGTCAGTTGGCCGCCAAGGTTTGTGGTAAGGTCGAGACAGAGGCCCAACCCAATACCCTGCCCGTGTTCCTTGGCCGTGCCGTAGGTGATTACCCGCTCATGTTTCTCAAAAATCCGGGTAAGGGTTTCGGCGTTCATCCCCACACCGCTGTCTTCCACGCTAACCCAAATCCCGTGTTCGGTTTCACCGGCGCAAACGGTTACCTTTCCGCCGATACGGGTAAACTTGAGGGCATTGTTCACGAGATTACGAATGATGGTAGAAAGAAGCTGTTTGTCGCTCATGACTGGTGAGGTGAGCTCAATGTGGTGATGGAGCTCAATCTTTTTTTCGTTGGCGATGAGCTTCTGCAGGCTGAAGATGTCAACGACCAAAGGCTCCAGCGAAAAGAGCTCGAACACACTCTCGTCTTCGCCTTTTTGATTGCGGACCCAACTCAGAAGGTTCTCGAGAAGCTGAAACAGGCTGTCGCTGGTTTTTCGCATGTCTTGGAAGACAGTGTCCCAGGTGGCCCGGTCGAAGATGCCCGGGTCCTCGATGTAAATCTCGAGCAATTGCTTCATCTTTCCGATGGGGGCCCTCAGGTCGTGACTCAAAATTCGGAACAACTGGTCCTTGGTATCATTCAATTGAATGAGATTCTGCTCTTTTTGCTTGCGATCCGTAATATCAATCAGTACTCCGACGTAGCCCTGATTGGACTGCAGGGTGTTCACAAAAGGCCTCATGTACACGATGAAATCGTGCATGCGGCCATCGGGGTGGAGCAGCTTGGTCTCTTCCGCGGCCATCGAGTCGCGGGCGAGCACCTCGAGCTCGATTTTGGCCAGCTTGCCTGCGTTATGCTCGCCCAGAAAGTCGGGGTTATTTTTTCCTATGACCTCACTGGGGACTACATCGAAAACGACGCCAAAGGAAGCATTAATGTTCAAGAAGACACCATCCATGCTTTTGGAAAACAGAGGAAATGGTATCAGGTCGAGCAGGGCTTCCAAGAACTTGGTTTGGTTGGCATACCGCAATTCGCTTGACCTCGAGGCTTCCAAGTGTTCGGCAAGGACTCCGTTGCGCTCCTGATTGAAGGCAAAGGTCGCCTCGAGCAACCGAAGTACGATGGCGGCGAGGCCCAAAAAGCCCGAAGCTCCCACAACCCCTGCCATAGCCCAGAACAAAAGGTTCATCTCAGAGGTTACGCTCAGCGCCAGAGCGCCACCGGCCACTGTAGCCAGCGCGCCCCAAGCGCTCTTGCGGCCTACAGTCAGGAGCAGACCCGAGGGAGCGAGCAAACACCAGACCAACAGGGTCGGCGAAAGGTCGTACAAACTGAGGGCTGCGGCGAGCAAGATTCCAAGGACCATCAGTACGCTCACCCTTTTAGCGTCCGATCTTTTGGGCAGCAGGAGCACGAGGGCTACAAAGGCCAAAGCTAAAACTAGATGAAGCAAAGCAATATTCGCGTGACGTACCTGAATTGCCCAAGCCCCTGCCAAAAGTTCGATCAGGACCGTGACGAGAATCACCACAACGCGTAAAACTCTCGCTATGCGGGCTAACGGGTCCTCCGTTTCGTCAGCAAGAAAGAGATTGCGGTCAAGCCATTGCGGTAGTTTCTGTAGTGGGCCCAAGGTAGTGAGACTCTAGCCTATTCTTGCCATGCATGCAAACCTTGCCTACAATCGCCAGAATGAAAACCCGCACGGAAACCGACTCGATGGGAACCATCGAAGTTGACCAGGAACGCTATTGGGGTGCCCAGACCGAGCGGGCACGTCGCAACTTTCAGGTCTCGGCGCATCGCATTCCCTTGCCATTTCTGCGGGCCCTTTGCTTGGTCAAGGGTGTGGCAGCCCAGACAAATGCCGAGCTCGGATTGCTTGAGCCGGAGGTCGCTAGGGCTCTCGATCAGGCTTCAAGGGAAGCTTTTGAGGGCAGCTTTGACAGCGAGTTCCCGCTTGACGTTTTTCAGACGGGTAGCGGCACCAGTTGGAACATGAACGCCAATGAAGTCCTTGCCGGGCGTGCCAACGAAATCCTTGGTGGAGACCGGGGCGGTAAAACTCCGGTGCATCCCAACGACCAGGTTAACCTCGGTCAAAGCTCAAATGATGTTATTCCTGCTACCCTCAATGTGAGTTGCCGGCTCGAGGCGCAGAGATTTGCACAGGCCCTCGACAGACTGGCGTCGGCCTTTGAACTTAAGGCGACCGAGTTTGCTTTTATCGTGAAAATTGGCCGAACCCACCTCCAAGACGCAGTTCCGATGACGCTGGGAAACGAGTTCGGAGCCTTCGCGCGCCAGATTCGCTTGGGAGCAGACCGGGTTCGCGCGACGTTCACTAGGCTTGAGGAACTGGCTCTCGGTGGAACCGCCCTTGGTACGGGCCTCAACACTCATCCGGAGTTTGGAGCCAATGTTGCAGCCCACCTTGAGGCACGTCTTGGGGTTCCTTTCCGTCAGGCGTCGAATCTTTACGAGGCCATTTCTGCCCGAGATTCACAAGTGGAACTGATGGGTGCGCTCAATACAGTGGCGACCAGCTTGCTCAAGATCGGCAACGATCTGCGTCTCCTCTCGTCGGGACCACGCACTGGTTTTGGCGAAATCCGTCTACCCAGCCTTCAACCCGGAAGCTCCATTATGCCTGGCAAGGTTAATCCGGTGATCCTGGAAATGCTGAATCAGGCCTGTGCCCATGTGATGGGAAAACACCTCAGCGTCACCATCGCCGGCCAAAACGCGCCTCTCCAGCTGAACATCATGATGCCGCTTCTGGCGCACGAGGTGCTGAGCTCTCTCGATCTTCTGACGAACTGCTGTGACACTTTGGCTGTTAGTTGTGTGGCTGGCATTGAAGCCGACACCCAACGTGCCTCAGAGCAGGTGGAACGGTCGCTGGCACTGGTTACGCCGTTGGCCTTGGTGATCGGCTATGACCGTGCGGCGGCACTCAGCAAGCAGGCTTTAGACGAAAATAAGACCATACGCCAGCTCGTCCTCGAGCAGCAACTATTGTCGCAAAAGGACTTGGATAAGGTTCTTGACCCCAGAGTTCTCGCTGGTTTACCAGCCAGCCACGAGAAGGCGTGACTAAAAAAGACTGTCGAAAGGAACCCCTCTCCAGAGGGGATCGTTGACGCCGGTTCCGTAGCCGCGGAAAAGCGTTGGTCGCTCGGGAGAAGGGAACTGGAACAACTCCTCGAGTACCAGAACCGCGGCACCGAGGCTCACCTCATCGATCCCGGTCGGTAGAGGGTGCAAAAGGGCCTTCCCAGCCGGCCAGGCCACCAAATCGCAGGCTTTCAGAACCTCAGAGTAATGGTGCTTCAGGTCACCGCCTAAGTGTATGGTTTGCGGGTCTAAAAGTTCCGTGGCAAAACGGAGGTTGCGCAGAATCTCCCCAAGGGTCGCCAAAAATATTTGAGGTTCAGAACGGATTTGCCCGAAGGTGTCGTCGTCCAAACCATAGGCGGAGCGGCTTCCAGGCTTCCAAAGTGCAGAAATAAACTCGCCCGCTGCATGTCGCCAACCGCGATGCAATTGTCCGTTGACAACAAGACCAAATCCTACCGAAAGTTCGCTGGGAAAACCCAGAGGTCCATTTTCGAGAAAACGTCCCAACACATACAACTCGTCGGCAGTCGGCTGACCACGACCTAGCCCGCTCCAAGCGCCGCAGTTGGCGTCGTTTTCCCAAAGGACCGGGAGGTGAGATGGCCATTCCCGCGGACAGGGCGTATGCTTCAGCCCGAACTCATCCGAACGCATCACTATCGAAGCGCTGGAATCGATCCAACCCGGGACGGCAATTCCAATGCCCAACAAAGGCGTAACAGCGTGCTGTTCGCTGGCCAGGTCACCGGCCAGCCTGAGAGCGTGATCCACGTGCCCAGCCCAGTCACCTTGATAGGGTGCAAGAGAGACCTCGCGGGTGGCAATGTTTTCTCCCTGCAGGTTGCAGATGGTGACTCGAATGCGGTCGCGCCAAAGAGCTAGCCCCCACACCTGACCAAAATCCTCTCGAACTTTGAGGGCAATACGACGGCGCCCCCCGGGCGCGGGACCTTGGGTCGAGGAACCTTCAATCGTACCGGAACTCTCGACAAGGCCGGAGCTGAGCAATTGACCGACTAACCGCGAAACGCTCGATTCATCGATATCGAATTGGTCCACCAACTCCCTGCGGCTGATACCGGGATTTTTCCAGACGGCACGGGCCAACACGGCAAGGTTGTTGCGCCTTTGACCAGTTGGGTTAGTGGTCTGCACTGTAAACCCTCACCCAGTCTATGGAAAAGGTCCAGGGGAGCGAGGCGTTATCGATACCTTGCTGACCACCCCAGTCTCCGCCTACAGCCATATTGAGAATTAGGGAGAAAGGTTTGTCGAAGGGCCATTCCTGAACGGTTTTGTGCATGTTAGGAAAAGTATAGACCACCTCACCATCGAGGAGTAAGTCGGCTTTCTCAGGGCTCCAGTCGAGGCCATAAACGTGGAAAGCCGTCTCTGCGTCGGCTCTATTTTGCCGCGTACCCTTCTGAGTGCCAATCTTAAAATTGAAGGCGCCCGTGTGGAAGGTCTGCGCAATCATAGTGGGCTCAAAGCCCACATGCTCCATGATGTCGATCTCGCCCGTCGCCGGCCAAGAAGAGGCCACCGGCCCAGCTGCGATGTCGATAAACGCTGCATCGGGAAGCATCCAGATGGCTGGCCAACTCCCCACGCCGGTAGGTACCTTGGCCCTGACTTCGATCCGGCCATACAACCAGCTTTGGCGTGAAGTCAACTTAGCGCTCGTGTAGGGCCACCCCGCGGTCTTCTGCTTCAAAGCCACAATGTGCAACTCTCCGTTGGCAACCGAGCTGTTGTCGGGTTTGTTGGAATACCATTGCATTTCGTTGTTGCCGAAGCCGCCGCCACCGACGGAAAACGCCCATTTTGCCTTGTCGACTTCTGTGCCGCTAAACTCGTCGCTCCACACCAGCGTCCTGGTTGCGGAAGCTGACTGAGCAAACAGCGGCGAGTCGCACGTGAGCATCAAGGCTATGGCCATCAACAGCAGACTGGTTTTCACGGTGTTACCGATTTACTCTGGTTTTGCGCGTAGGTCAACGCCTCACCGTAAGATTCTTGCACCAAGAAAGTTTATGCAAGTTCTCTGTTGACAGATTGGAACACTGGGTAGAAACTGCGATAACTTGCACCGTGCAAGTAAGTGTTTTTCCGTGGAGGAATCATGAAAAGATTGTGTTTTATGGTGGTTCTTGGAGTGGTTGCCACCGCACTCCTGACCGGCCAGGCGATAGACCCCGCCAAAAAGTACGAAGTGACTGTTGGCGCCTACGGCGACCTCGAGAAGGCCTACAAGGCTGTTATTGCCACGGATGACTTCAAGAAGAAGTTTCCCAATGTCACCCTCAAGTTTCAAACCTCTGATTTTGGTGGACACCACAACCGACTAACCACCGTTATCGCTGCCGGTGAGCAAACCAACGACATCGAAGCTCTCGAAGTTGGCTACATTGCCCAGTTTGTGCAGGCAGGCGGACTCACCGACCTTAATGCGGCACCCTTCAACGCCAAGAAGCTGAGCAAGGACCTCGTCAAGTTCGCTGTGGCCAACGCCACCACCGAAGGCGGAGCCTTGATCGCCATGCCCGTCGACATCGCACCGGCTGTCATGTTTTACCGTGCCGACCTGGCCAAGACCGCTGGATTGAACATGGACAACGTGGCCAACTGGGACGCCTACATCGCTGCCCTCAAGAAACTGACCGACAAGTCTAAGGGTGTTTTCGGTATTGAACACCCCGCTGCCGTTTCTGCCATTCCGTTAAACGGTGGGAAGGGTGGTTGGTTCCAGAATAACAAGCCTCTCGAACCAAAGTCTAAGTTCTTGGACGCGCTGAGCTTGGTTCAGAAGGTCAAGGCCGCCAATGTTGACGGCGACCTCGGCGCTTGGTCTGGACCCTGGTCGCAGGCCTACCTCGACGGCAAGATTGCCAGCATCGTGAATGGCGCCTGGTTTGGTGGCACTCTGCGCACCTGGTTGTCGCCTGCTGGCGCCGATGGCTCGAGTCCCTGGCGAGTGGCCTACTTGCCCGGCAAGATGATGGCCTCTCTTGGTGGCACCTACCTCTCGATCCCGCAAACCGTTCCCGGTCCCCGCAAGCTGGTTGCCTACGAAATCCTGAAGTATCTGACCAACAGCCCCGTGGCCCAGTTGACCACCTTCAAAGAAATAGACGCCTTCCCCGCCCTCACCACGGTGTACAACGACAAGGTGATGGACGAGCCAGTGGCCTACTACGGTGGCCAGAAGGTCCGCAAGATTTATGCCGACGTGGCCCTCAACATTCCGGAAAACAAGGTGTCGGAATATGATGCTGTGATCGGTGGAATTTGGAACGGTGCGGTCAACGACGTTGTGTCTGGAAAGTCGACTCCCCAAGCCGCTTATGATTCCGCACTGAAAAAGGTTATCGCAACCATTCAGTAAGCATGTGGGGGAAGAGAGTTCGCTCTTTTCCCCCTTTTTTGTTTCAGGAGCCGCCATGAATCCTTTCAAGAAGCTCTCGACGTACGCAACTACCTTTCTCCTGGGTCTGTTGGCGTTGGTGTTCGCGTTTCCATTTTATTACGTGTTTGTTCTGGCCACTTGGCGCTCGCAGGAAGTTCTTGCGTTTCCGCCGCATCTATGGTTTGGCACCGGGCTGTTAGAAAACTGGACCTCGTTGTTCGGGCGGGTACCGTTTGCCACAAACTTCCTCAATAGCCTAGGTATCGCCACGCTCTCCACCGTCAGCGTTCTTTTCTTCTGTACCCTGGCAGGTTTTGCCTTTTCAAAATATCAGTTCAAGTTGAAGAAAACCCTCTTCTTCTTTGTGATCGCCACCATGGCTATCCCCGGATTCCTGAATATTATTCCCTTTTATAAAATGATGGTCGTGTTCGGTTGGATCAACACTTGGCTTCCCTTGATTGTCCCTGGCATGGCCGGCGCGTTCGGTATCTTCCTGATGACGCAGTTTCTGGAGAACGCCCTCCCGTTTGAGCTTCTCGAAGCGGCCCGCATCGACGGTGTGGGCGAGTTTTCTATGCTTTGGCGCGTGGTGTTTCCCCTAGCTCGGGCCGGTATGGCCGTGTTGGGCGTGGTAACCTTTGTTGGCTCGTGGAACAATTTCACCGGTCCGCTGATTCTGCTTCCCGACCTGGATGCGACGACCTTGCCGGTGGCCCTCTCGGTGCTCAATAGCCGCGTGGATAACAACATGGGCGCCTTGTTTCTGGGCAACGCTCTCACGCTGCTGCCTCTGCTCGTCATCTTCATGTTGTTTTCCCGGCAGATCATCTCCGGGCTCACCGCCGGTGCGGTGAAAGGATAAACAAACTCCATGGCCACCACTATCCTAGCCCAGCGCAAGAGGCGCATGAAGGCTCAGCAATGGGCACCCTACGTGTTCATCAGCCCGTTTTTCATCCTGTTTCTGGTGTTTGGTGTGTACCCCATCGGCTATTCCATTGTCAGCTCGTTCTACAACTGGAAACTTATCGGAAACAAGGCGCCGGTTTTCATCGGCTTTGACAACTACGTCAATGTGCTGACCATCGACCCCTTTTTCCTTTCGGCCGTGGTGAACACGGTGTTCCTCCTCATTACCGGATCGCTACTTCAACACGTGATCGCTCTGCCCTTGGCCATCCTGCTTAACAGTAGAATTGTCAGGGCCAAGGAACTCTTCAAGACAGCGTTTTTCCTTCCCTACATCACCAGCACCGTTTCGGTGGTGATCATTTTCGGAAACCTCTTCGATACGAACTTCGGCCTGATCAACTGGGTATTGGGGTTGTTTGGGCTCCCCCATTTCCGCTGGAGTGGCGAGGACCTCGGCATCAAGGTAATTCTGTCCACCATTTTGAACTGGAAGTTCATCGGTTGGAATACCGTGATCTATCTGGCCGGACTTCAGGCCATTCCCGCCGAAATGTACGAGGCAGCCGAAATGGACGGGGCCTCCGGGTTCATCAAGCACTGGAAAATAACCATTCCGCAGTTGTATCCCATCATTTTCTTGGCCGTATCGCTGAGTATCATCGGTGGCATGCAGGTCTTTGAAGAGCCATTCGTGCTCACCGGAGGCTACGACAACATGGGTGGATCCGGTAATTCCGGCCTCACTGCGGCCTTCTACTTGATGTTTACAGCCTTCAAAGCCTATAAAATCGGAAAGGGAAGTGCCATTGCTTGGCTGCTTTTCATCACAATTCTGGGACTCAACGCCATCAACAGGCAAGCGACGAGGAAATACAACCAATGAAAGCAGCCCAACCCCACGGCTCGTTTGTCGATTTGGAAGCAGAGCGGTGGTATAGAATTGAAAACGCTGAGGCCATGGAGCCCTTCTTCATCACCCTTACCAGCGATTCGGACTTGTGGGCCTTTGTATCCACCAACGGCTCGCTGGCAGCAGGAAGACGAGACCAAGAGCAGTCGTTTTTTCCCTATGAAACCGTCGATAAAATCCATACCCGTTGGGAGCACACTGGGCCCCGCACTTGGCTTCGGTTTCACGCAGAAGGCAAGTTGGTTCTTTGGGAACCCTTTGCCAACCGGCCAGGTCACCAAACTGGTCAGCGGGTGCTCTATAAGAATGTCACGGGTACCAAAATTATTGTGGAAGACCAGCATCCCGACGGCAATTTGGCGATTCGCCAGCAATGGTCGTCTTCCGGCAACTTCGGGCTGGTGCGCAAGGTCACCCTCTGGTGCCGTCAGGCTCCCGTGGAAGTGGAGGTCCTCGACGGCCTTCTCAACCTGATTCCCGTGGGAGAGACCAACTCCACCTTCGCCTTTTCTTCGGCTTTGGCAGACGCCTACAAATGGAACGAAACCCACGCCCAGGGCCGCTTGGGTGTGTACACGATGTACGCCAAACTGTGGGACCGCGCAGAGCCAAAAGAGTCTTTGGAGGCTCTTGTTGCTTGGCATTCGGGTCTCAGCGAGGCGAAGACCCTTCTATCGGCCAAACAGGTGAGAGATTTTTGCGAGGGTCGGCCTGTGGTGGCTGAAAACCTCACACGGGGACGCACCAGTGCTTTTCTGGTTCAGTTCAGCGCTCAGACGAGCAAAACGCCCTTGAGTTGGTACCAAGTAGTCGACGCTCCGCTGTCGCAGGCTCGCACCGCCGATTTGGCCTCCAAGCTCGACAGAGGTTGGTGTACGCCGCAACAGCTGGAGCAGTCCCTAACGCAGAACACCAAGGGGCTGGAGGAACTGTTGGCTCAGGCCGATGGCTTTCAAACTTCGGGCAACCCCATGGCGGCTGTGCACCACACGGCCAATGTGCTTTTCAACATCATGCGCGGCGGCGTGTTCCCCAAGGGTACCCAGTGGGACGGGTATGCCCTCAAAGCCTTTGTGACTTCCCGCAACAACCAGCTGACGCAGGCTCTTGAGCAACTTTTGACCAAGCTTCCAAAAAGGTTGGAACGCGATGAGGTGCTCCAAGCCGCACGGAACTCTGGGAACCTTCAGTTGGAGCGACTGGTGCGCGAGTACTTGCCCCTGACCTTCAGCCGCCGACACGGCGACCCCAGCCGGCCGTGGAACCGCTTCAACATCCGCGTGCGCGATAACCAAGGCGCCCGCGTACTCAACCACCAAGGCAACTGGCGTGATATCTTCCAAAACTGGGAAGCCTTGCTCTGGAGTGAGCCAGCGTATGCAGGAAGCCTGATCAGTACCTTCCTGAGCGCCATGACCAACGACGGTTATAATCCGTACCGAATCGGCCGCGACGGTATCGATTGGGAAACTGTAGAGGAAGACGACGCGTGGAGTTTTATCGGCTATTGGGGCGACCATCAGGTGGTGTACCTTCTCAAGCTGTTGGAGGCCGCTGAAGCGTTTCAACCAGGACTTCTGTTCGACTTATGGTCGAGGCCCGTGTTTTCCTTCGCCGATGTGCCTTACCGCCTGCGCACCTATGCCGCCATGGTAAAAGATCCTAAAGTCACCATCGATTTTGACCACAACGAGCACAAAGTGGTAATGAAACGGGCCGCAGCACTCGGGGGCGACGGCAAACTGCTTCCTGGCCCTGACGGTCAACCTTTGCTGGCCACGCTGGCCGAGAAGCTGCTCACCATCGTGCTCAGCAAGGGCGGAAACCTGGTGCCCGGGGGAGGCATCTGGCTCAACACCCAGCGCCCCGAGTGGAACGACGCCAACAACGCCTTGGTGGGCAATGGGCTCTCCATTGTGACTACGGCTTCGTTCCGGCGGTTCTTACATTTTCTCCAAGGGATGGAGTGCCTGAACGAGGCTCTCGACCTTCCTTCAGCCACCGCAGAGGCTCTCCGTGAGCTCGAGGTTTTGGCTTCGAAAACGGCTGCTGAGGCGTGCACCAATGCGGGGCTTCGGCGACGCTGGCTGGATGAAGCCGGCGGTATACTGGAACGTTGGCGCAACGCACTGTATCGGCGCGGTGAGACCCTTCCGCGGGTAACGATACCAGAGGGTCTTTTCCGCTCACTGGTGAGCCACTTGCTGCCGCTCATTGATGGCACCCTAAAAGCCAGCCAACGAGCGGATGGCCTTTACCACAGTTATAACCTGCTTACCCTCACCCCCCAGGCGGCTGAGGTTGGCCATCTCTACCCGATGTTGGAAGGTCAGGTATCGGTGCTTTCCTCCGGGCTGCTCGGGCCGGCACAGGCGCTCGCCTTGGGCAAGGCCCTAAGCGCCAGTGATTTGTTTGAACCCCGGCGCCGCAGCTACCTTCTTTACCCAGACCGACCGCTCCCGGGCTTTCTTGAAAAAAACCGGCTGGACGCAGCCACTCTTGCTTTGGCTCCGGTCAAAAAGCTGATCGCGGAGGGCCGGTCGGAAATCTTCGAGACACAGGACGACGGGACGGTTCGCTTCGCCTCTAGCCTTTCGAACCGCTACGATGTGGAGGCCGCGCTTGCCGACTTAGGACCCGACGCTCAGTTGGTGGGAGCAGCCTACGAAAAACTCCTTGGTCACAAGGCTTTCACAGGCCGATCGGGCACGATGTTTGGCTACGAGGGGTTGGGATGCATCTATTGGCACATGGTGGCCAAGTTGCTTTTGGCTCTTCAGGAAGCCGTTTTTGCTGCTGCCGACCAGAACTCGAGTCAACTCGAAGAGCTTAAACAGCTTTATCGAGAGGTTCGTGCCGGCTTGGGGTACCACAAGACGCCTTCGGAATACGGGGCTTTTCCATTTGACCCGTATTCGCATACCCCTGGAGAGGGCGGTGCCCAGCAACCCGGTATGACCGGGCAGGTGAAAGAAGAGATTCTCACCCGCTGGGGCGAGCTCGGACTTCGCTGGAAAGCCGGCAAGCTGCATTTCCACCCGGTTTTGCTCGATTTGGAGGAAGTGCCTGCCGAGGGTGCCCTGGAGTTCACCTACCAACGGGTTCCATTTTCGTACCGGCGCGGCGTTAGGTCTAGTTTACGGGTGAAGCGGGCAACCGGTTGGAGCGACTGCCACGGCGAGCTTGACCTTAAGGGTGCTCTGGCGGTAGAGGCCCTGTTGTGAAGGGGGCGTCTGCGCTGGTTCGAATCCTGCGGTTCAAAATCAAAGACCGCATGGCAAACCTCGCGCCACCGACCGACCTGTAGAGGTTTGGCAACGAGGCCCCTCTACTGGTACACCCTCACCCAATCGACAAACAGGCTCTGCGGGAAGCTCGACGTACCATCAAAACCGTTGTCGAAACTCCCTCCCACCGCAACGTTTAGCAAAACGTAGAAGTTCTTGCGGAACTCGCTGTACATCGCATTGCTCATGTCGAGGCTGAAGTACTGGTTTCCGTCGAGCCGCCACACCATCGAATTGGCCTTCCATTCCACTTCGTACACATGGAAGTCGTTGGAAAGCGGGTTGGTCAGGCTGATAGTTCCCGTGTGGTATTCCCACGCGTTTGAGGCATTAGCAAAATGGTAGGTACCGAGGTTCTCGCGTTCCTTCGCCGGAGTTCCGCCACGCTTTTCCATGATGTCGATTTCGCCACACTGGGGCCAGGAGACGGTTCCCCCAGCGTTCTCGCTGATGTTGGAACCTAGCATCCAGAACGCCGGCCACAGGCCCTGGCCAAACGGAACTTGAAGCCGTGCGGCGATTTTTCCATAAAGCCAGTCACCTTTGCCATGTGTGATCAGCCGCGCCGAAGTGAAGTCTCCCCTAGAGTTTCCCGAGCCGGTACGGAGGGCCTGAATCACCAACGCGCCATCGTTGCCACTGCGGTTGATAATGAAGGCATTCTCCTGTGAGGCAGTATAGCTCTGCAATTCGTTGTTAAAGTGACCTGCCTCAAGCACTTGTGACGTCCACTTGGTAGCATCGAGGGTGGGCGAGGCGAACTCGTCGGCCCACTGGAGGGTCCAGCCGACCCCTGGGGAGTAGGTGTCAGTTGTGGTAGACGGCTTGCGCTCGAGGCTGAGGGTGGACGTGGTGGTCAGGTTGCGCCCGCTCACCGTCGCGGAGTCTTGCAGGGGTGTGTAGCCCACTTTCGCGACGCTGAAGGAGCTCACTCCGCTGTAAACTTGAAATGCGGCCTTGCCATCGCTGCCAGTGGTAAGGGTGGAGTTTCCCAGTGTGACCGTTGCTTTTGCCAGAGGTGAAGCAAGGGCACCAGAACCTTGCACAACACAGATGGTGAGAGTGTGGGGCAAAGTATCGTTGGCCGTTGCTGTGGGGATTCCCGAAAGGTTGAATAGGCTGCATCCGGAAACCCACGACAGCACCACGGCAGCAAAGAGTGCTCGAATCGCTTGTTTGGTCACATTTGCTCCTAGTCAAGGTTTAAAGCCGGTAGCCCGTGTCGCCCCGGGCTACCGGTGAGATAGGTTGGCTCCAAAAGTCAGTTCTTCGAGAAATACACTTTGTCAAGTTGTGCGCTAAAGTTAGCCGAGCCTCCGCTGGCCATGATTTGGAAGGGAACGTTTACCACAGCAAGGTTGAGCCCTGTGAATCTGCTCAAGGGAATCACCACTTCGTGGTAGGCCCCGTCGGCAACGACGGAAAGGCTGTAGAGATTCACAGGGGATTCCAAGCCGACCATTTTCAGGGATACCTTTACCCGAAAGTTCGGGTCGGTGCTGTTGGTCTTGAGGCTGAAGCGAAGGTTGCTGTACCGAGTGAGGTCGTTTTCAGCAGAGACAAACGAGAAGCCTTGCCCGTCGCCGGACAAATTAAGCGTAAAACTGTTGTTTCCCTCCACCGCATCGGCGGCAACGGCGTGGGCTGTCAGGCTGCCACCCGCAAAGGGCGAAGGATTTGTCAGGCCGTTCACGACTGCCGAAGTTCCGCTCAGGGCACTGGGAACATCGACATAGAGGTAGAGGTTGTCGGCGACGACTATGGCGTTCTTGAACGTGGCTATCGCCGTTTCTAGAGTCGTTCTCGCCGAATTGTATTGAGCGGCAGTTGCGGCGGAATCGGTACTCGCCGCGGTTGCCACCGCGATCGCGTTCGCAAACGGGGTCATGGCCGCAGGGTCGACTTGTCCCACACTGCTACCACCGCTTGTAGAGTTTTTCAGCGTATTGGCGGCCGCAAGGGCCACGAGAAGGCTGGTCTTGCTGGCACCCAGCGGGGTGACTTTTGCCTCTGTAAAGGTGGCTGTCGCCGTGCCCAAAGCCGTGATCGCCGAGTCAACCTGGTTATAGGTTGCCGACGGGTTACCGTGCACAATTTGTGCCGCGCCAATAGCGTCTGAGTAGGAGGAACTCACCGACAAAGGAACCATGCCCACACTGGTGCCCACGCCCGTGGCCTGCAGCAGGATGACGTCGGCCGTGAGGGCGAGCTTCAATTCGAGTTTCTTGGCGTCCACGGTGACAAAAGTCATCGTAGAACTGCCAAATCGGGTTTTGTCGGATGCCGAAGTCGCCGTAATGGTGGCAAGGCCGCCCGCCAACGCCGTGACTAGTCCCGTCTCGCTCACGAGCGCAACGCTTGGTGAACTGGTCGCCCAGGTTAACTTCTTGGCACTGGAAGCTGAAGGATCTATCACCGCAGTCAACTGCAAGGTGTTCCCAACCCCTACCGTCGCTGTGATGGGCGACACCGTAATGTTGGTTATGGTCGTTCCCGCGAAAGGCTGGGTAGCAGAATCACAGCCACCGAGCACCGCAAGACAACAGACCGAGGCGCCAAGGGTTGTAAACCAGGCGTGTTTCTGGAAAACACCTGGGCGACCGCGGTTTGGGTTCAATTCTTCGTCCAATAAATGTTGTCGAGGTCAATTTCGGGGATAGTTCCAGAGTTTGTGGAGGACGTGTTGCCGGTGCCTCCCGAAGCCACCGTGCCAAACACGTCGTTGATAACAAAGGGCTGGGTGACCATGCTCAAATTGAGTTTCGCCGAGCTCGGTTGCGCGTAGGCTGGCTTAGCTTTCGCAGCAATGGTTGCAATGGGTATGCTGACGTCGTGCCAAGCCCCATCGCGTGAATACCCGTAGGAGTTCGAGCTCGGATCAACAACCAGGTACACGTCCATTGCGTTGTTCTCCACCGGCGATCCGGTCTGGAAGCCAAACTTCAGGCTGCCTTGGTAAGTGGTCTTGATGGAAAAGTGCAGGTGTCCATTAGCGAACGCTGAGAGGTCTTCCGCGAACGTGTTAGACCCTGCAGAATTAACCAGCGTCAGAAAGTAACCCCAACCCCACGAAGCGGGGGCGGGCTGTACCTGTCGATATTTCGTGCTCGAGGCAGCGCCTCCACCGGTGGTAATTTCGGTGCCAGTCGCCGTCGCTGGGCTGTTCCAGGCATACCAATTGGTGGCCGACACCGGCACTGAAATTGAGCCCGCTACCGCCGTCAAGGCATCGGCGTAAACTAAGTACTCATTGTTGGCTGGAGGAGAGTTGACGGTGAGCGTCGTGTAGCAAAGCGCCGAAGCATCGGTGTAGGTCAGACTGGCGGTGACACTTTCGTTGGCGGGGAGGGTAATCGATTGTCCTCCTAGAGTCACGGTGTTGGCCGTGGCAAACGTGGAATATAGGCTGTAGCGCGCGCTGCGGCTCACGTCAAACAGGCCCCACCCGTCGTCACCGCCCTTCCACGGTTCGTCGAACGCCTCGAAATAGACAATGCTTTTCGGACCGGTTGTCCAACTTTCAAGGCGGTCAAGGTACATTTTCTGGTTTACCGGGTGCGCCATGTTGTACTCTTCGCTGTTGCTGGAGTTGGTGGCGACGGCTTTCCAGCCGGTTTCTCCAATCGCGATGGGAAGTGACGAATATCCTTGGGCAGTGGCGTAGTCTGCGACCGCTTTGTAGGTGGCTTTGAGGTCGACAATGGCTGCATCCATCATGGCTGCCGGCCGCGCCGAAGCACCGACGGATGACTGTTTCCAGTCCCAAAGCGAGTAGTGCGCATCCGACAACGGATAGGAGTGCATGGAAATGTAGTCGATAGCACCCAAGATTGTTTTTGTAGAGTACGAACCTGTCCCGGAAGTAATGGCGCTAGTTCCGTCCGCGTTGGCGAAGAACGCCCAGTTATCGTCGGTTGTCACAGGTTGGGTGATGGCGTCGCGAACTTGCGTGATGTAGTTCTTCATGTCGATGACTGGCACCCCGATGCCCCAGGTAACCATGGTTTCGTTTCCGACACTCACGGTATAAACGACACTCGGATAGTCTTTTGCAAGCTGAATTCCGGCTAGGATCTCTACCTGGTTGGTTGCATCCAAGGTGGCCTTAGGGCCGCTGATCCAAATGCCCAGCTGCACCTTCATGTCGATTCCCAGGGCCACAATGCGCTGAATGACAAGCTTGGACAGACCGTCTGTGCTGCTGCTAAATACCCGTATTAAGCCGTAGCCGGCTTTGTTTAACAGGGCAAGGTCTTGGTCGATCTGCGACGAGGTGGGAATAGTCGCTGCTGTCCCGGGAGGGCTGGATGTTCGATAGCCTTCGTAGGCTATGGCCTTGCGAGTCGAGTAATCGGCTGGGAGCGGCCGCAAGACAACCGCACTATTGGCCCCGTTGTTACCCGGTCCTGCGGGTGTGGAGAAGAGGTCGCATCCCATGGCCAGGCTGAGCAGCACCACGCCCGCCAACGCGAGCGCCACAGGAGTCATTTTGGTTGGTTTCATGGGATGGTCCTTTTTGGTCAGTCAAGTTGAAAGAAAGCCCCCCGGCCGGAGCCGGGGGGCAGAGTTAGGTCAGAGAGGGATTAGGGCTTGAAGTAGATGTTGTCGAGATAAATGGTTCCGGCAGTCTGAACCGCACTACTATCCTTGAAGTTCCAGAAGCCAAGATTATTAGCAGAGGTTTTGATCACATTTGAGTAGGACGACAGTGGTATCGTGTAGGTCTTCCACGGACCGGCTATCGAGGTCGGCGTGAGGGTACTGAGGGCGATCTCATTGTTACCCCCTCCGGTAAAACTCTCCAGTTTGATGCCCATGTCCGTAAAGCTGGTAAAGCCTGACGCATTGATAGAGAAAACTAAGCTCGAATAGGCGCTAATATCCAACCCAGAGCTATAGGAGAACAAAATGCCACCATAAGCTCCTGCAGCCGTGCTACCTGAAGCGGTTATGGAAATGTCCACTGTTCCATCAATTAAACTTGGGTTACCGGAAGTCGAGGAAGCGTTTACGGTCAATTGATTGGCCGCACCCCATCCATTGCTATCGCCAAGCGTAGGTGATCCGCTGACCGTATTCGTCTCAGAGTAGACCCCGAGATTCGACAAACTTGCCGCCACCGTTACGGTGCAGCTCGCTGTGAATGATCCATCAGAACTGGTGGCGGTAATGACGCTAGTTCCTGTCGCAACGCCTGTGACCACGCCCGAGGAAGAGTTGACTGTCGCCTTGGACGGAGTTGCTGAGCTCCAGGTGACGGTCTGGGTGTAGGTATCTGTAGGCGCGAAGGTCGCCGTCAGGGTTGAGGTTCCACCAACAGCAACTGTCCCTGTTGAAGGAAGACTAATACCTGTAGCGTGGATTTGGCTCAAAGTCCCTGAGAAGATGAGGTCGTCAAAGTAGAACGTCTCGGAGGCCGAGGGCGTTACGTTGAAGTCTGCAAAAATGCTCAGTTTATTGTATTTCTTGGTGAAGTCGAGCGCTGAAGTACCCGTAGCAGCCGTGGCGAAATCAAAGGTGAGAGTTTCCCATGCATTCGCTTGGGTAGAAACGGCATTGGTTTCGCAGGTAACCGTATTGTCGGTAGCACTCTCAACCTTGATGCGAATCGTCTTCCCTACTGCGGGAGAATAGACCCGCGCAGTCATTTTGGTATGACTGGCGTCAAAGACGAGTTTCTTGATCGACGCGAGGCCCCCGAACGATACAGTGGTCCCTGCCCAGGTTTGTGCGTTTGTGCCCTTGACGATTTTTAGGGCTTTGTTGGTTGATGCTGCGGGATCGGTTGCAATGGAACCAACATTGTTTCCGAAGTCAGCCAAAGTGGGTGCGGTGGTCTCGTCAAAGGTGAAAATCGTACCGGGGTCAACTACCGTTTCAGTCCCCGTGTTCGTCCCCGTGTTCGTCCCCGTCGCAGGCGGTGTAGCCGGGGGTGTCAACCCTAGTAAATCGCAGCCCACAAGTAGGGCAGAAAGTGAAATGGCAATCAGCCCGAGCGCCGATGCCTTGAACAACGAAATCTTCATACGATCCTCCTCAGAATCGATAGTTCTAAAACGTGTAGCCGGCGTACAGCTCGGCTGTGAAACGAAACTTAAGTCCGCTAGAAACTTCCGTGGCGCCGGAGTACGGGCCATATTCCCGGTAGTTGACCCTTACTCCCACGCGGTTGGTGTCGGTAAGGAACGACAAGGGGGTCAGGCCCCACGCGATCCCCGCCATCGCTTGGATGGGGTAAGAGGTGTTGAACTGCCGGTACCAGTCAAAACTCGCTCCGGCGTCTATGGCGTAGCTTCCTTCGAGGTACAGCCTGCCGGTGGCAACTTTCGCTGAGGCTTTGGAGAAGGGGGTCAGTCGGGTGCTTATGCCCGTCGACTGCAGTTGGCCGGTCTGGGCAGTAAAATCAACTCTCACGTCAGGAAGTGGCCGCCCGGCAGCACGAGCGACGACGGAATAAGTGCCGCTTACCGCAGGCAATCCACTGGTAAAGGCCGTCAGAACTCCCGTGGTAGAATAGTAGGAGCTTGCATCGGTGGGCCCTAGGTAAAGGTTGTAGAGTCCCCCAACGCTGGCCGACAGCGGTGATTCCTCACGGTCGGGGTTGTTCCAGTCGTGGAAGTAGGTGGCACCGGTCCGGTCCCAAGTGAGAATGGACTCAGCCTGAATCGCTTTGCGGTTGTTCCACACCGTGAACTCGCTGTTCAGCGGGTCTCTGGTCGAGCCGTAGAGCGACTTGTCGATGGGTGTAATCAACGGATTGCGAAACAGGCCGGTGGTACGCAGGGAGAAGTCACCCACTTGTGCGGTCACGGTGGCGGAAAGTTCTTGGCGGTTACCGGTGCCGACGTCACCGAGTTGGCTGCCCTCGCGCGCCGTCGCTGCCTGGGCGTCCGCAAGGGCGCCCGCATAAAGGAACTGAAAGGCGAAACGAAGGTAGGGTAGGGCGTCCGAGGTTAGCCTGATTTTTCCTGCAAGGGCGTCCATCCAAGTGAACTGATTGCCGGCAACCACTGCGTCGTTGACCAAGGTTGAATAGGTGTGGGCCGCGTTTGTTACCCTGTCGTAACGACCGAGCAGAGCCCCGGCTTCAAGCGAGAAGAGCCGCGGCACTTGCCAGCCGAAGTCGATACTGGTGGAGCGGTCGGCGGTTTTGGCCGAGTTCGTTGCCGCATCAGAGGCGACAGCGAGTTCCTCGTCGTGAAGCACGGTGAGGCTCAAACCCGCCGGTAAAGGCAAGTTGTAAAGAACCATCACCCTAGGTTTGGCGCTCCAATACAACTCCGGACCAGCATAGATCGTCAGCCCGGGCACCAGGCCTGGCAGGCTGAGTTCGACGCCAAAAGGCCTTTTGGAGTTATCGCGATCGGGATTTACCAGGTCAAACGACTCGGGCAACAGGCCAAATAAGTCGCCCTGTTGCACCCAGTCGGTGTGTCCGTCGTGGTAGTGCACAGTAGCTCGTAATACGTTCGACTGGTAGTCAACGGTGGCTTGGTATAATTCAAAACCGACCACAGGAGAGGTACCCGACAGCTTGGTGGCACTTTCCCACGGGTCATTGAGGTCTACCGAGGGGTCATTGATGAGTTGGGAAGGGAGGACGCGGTACTGAAACGAAGCGGTGAGGCCCTCGCTGGGGCGCACCGTGACACCGAATCGGCTTTCTACCTGGCTCAATGGCGTTAATCCGGACGTGCCTGAGGCCGCCCAAGTCGTGCTGTCGCCCTTTAAATCTGTCCGGGCCATTACGTTACCATGGGTTTCCCACAACGGTTTCGGATCCGTCGTAGCATCCCGCACCTGAGCCAAGTTCCCCTGCCGCGACGCCGCCTCAAAGTTCAGGCTGGAAAGTTTCTTGGCGACATCGTCCTTTGTAGACGTATACATGTCAAGGCGCCAAAGATCTTGCAAAAGGTAGTACGCGGTACGGGGGAGTCGGCGGTTCACGCCTTCGAGGGTTTTTTGGCTCATTCCCAAGATACCGAACCATTCTTCGTTCATGTTATTCTTGCCTGCCACCGAATCGAAGGTGTAGGCCCCGTTGTTCCAGGTGGCCTTGGTATCGTGCACCAGTAGGTTGGTTTCGAGGCTGTTTTTCCACCACTCGTCCATCCATTCGAAAACGAAGGCCCCCAGCGCGTTGGCAGATTTACCCTTGCCGTAGGCTTGCTGGTAAATCTCCTGCCATTGGGCCTGAAGCAGTTTGGCTTGGTTGTCTTGGTCTTCCTGTTCGGTAGCCACGTTGTAGGCATCCGCGCCCAGTTCGGTGTAGACAAAAGGCTTTCCTAGGTCTTTGGCTATGCTGCTGTAAAAAGCGTTAAACGACTGGGCGCCGCGGTAGGTGTTAACACCCAGAATGTCCAAGTCGGGCACGAGGTCTTTCATCACCTGTAGGTAACCTAGGTCGCCGTTGATCAACCCCATCGGATGGTTGGTATCGATGGTCTTTCCCAGCTTCAGGGCCTCTTCAAAAATCGAATACAAGGCCTTGGCCTTGAGGGCATCGCGCTCTCCGCCGGGAAGGTTTTCGATAGCGCTCGAGGTCCATTCCAGGCCGTAGTTGCTTTCGTTGCCCAGCATATAGAGCAACACGCCGCGGGTATCTTTATAGGTCTCGAAAGTTTTCTGGGCTTGCTCGAGAAGGGTGCGTCGGGTGGAAGGGTTGGAGTAATCGGTAGGAAACTGCCACGCGCCGTCGACAAACAGTCCGTAGCGACCAAACAGATCGTTGACCATGGTGTAAATGCCAAAACGGTCATAAATGTACTCTATCCATCGCGCCGGCACGGTGGAGAACACTCGGATCGCGGTGACGCCCATTGTGCGCATGAGGGCCATGTCGGTGTCGATGACGCGGTAGATTTCGTCGTCGGAATGCGCCCATAGGTCGTAGGTATAGTTCTCTCCTGGCGGAGTATACGACCAGACCACACCCTTGATGGCAAAATCGCGACCGTCGACGGTGAGCTTCCAACCCTTGTCATCGTGGACGGTTTTTACCACGGCAGCCTGACCCACGAGGGCCAAGGGCGCCAAGCAGTAGATAAAACCTGCAATAAGCAAGTATCTCAAGGCAAAAAGTAAGGAATGGCTTCCCATTACTTGGCCCCGCTCAGGGCTTCCACAACGCCATCACCCCAGGCCGACGGGTCAAAGTAGGTGTTGTCGCTCTTGGAGTTCCAGTGTGTGAGGTTCTCGCGCTCGCCGGTGTTCGCATCGTTGAGCTGGAAGTCGCAACGGATGGCTTGACCCACCGCAAACTCCTTGATGCGCAGCAGGCGTAGGGGAACGGCGGCCTCGATCCGGTAGCCGGTGTCGGTGTAGATCACCCGGCCTTCCACGTCGCGCTCGGTATCGACAATGCGGTCGTTGACTGAGACTCCGATTTTTGTCGCATCGTCGCGGCTCACCGGCACCAAGCGAATCTGGTTGTCGGTGGGCACGTAGTGGATGTGCGAGGAAGTGTCTGTGCCAATGTACAGTTCGAGGGAATCATTCCGCCAAGCCAAGGGCGCCGGCAAGTCGTTTTCGTTGGCAACTGAGTCGGTGACCTCGGCGTAGATAAACAGCTTCTTGTTGTCGGTTCGCCACACAATCACTGCCGAGGGGTCTTTGGTAGCCCGGAGTTTGCCGTAGGCGAACTTCTCGGGGCTCGTGCCGAGCAACCCCGCCCAGTCGGCGAAATTGCCATCCACCACTGGTGGAGCTGAGCCCAAATACAACACGGCTTTCTTGTTGTTCTGGTACACACCCGGGTCGGCAAAGACGGCTGAAGCCAAGAACAGGAGAAAGAAAACAGCAAAAAAAGCCAAACGATTCAAAAAGGCCTCCACAGAAGGATTACGGTAAACCCACCTCAAAAACCTGTCAAGAAGATAATGTAGACGTATACACACGGTCAAAAAGACCTGCTGGACTGAGTCAAAAGTTTGACGTAGAATATTTTTATGCCGAATCAGCGTGATGTTGCCCGCGCAGCAGGGGTTTCTAGTGCTACTGTTTCTCGTTTCCTGACCAACCCTGAGTCTGTGTCGAGAAACGCCGCGGAGTCGATACGCACGGCCATCGCTACCTTGGATTATCGGGTGGACCATTCGGCTCAGGCGCTTCGTACGGGCAAGAGTCGGCACATCGGAGTCCTGGCTCCCGGTGGTGGCCCGTTCCACCTGACGGCCTACATGGCAGCACAAGCGGTATTTCACGATGCCGGTTACATCAGCACCCTTTACCTCACCTGGGATGATACCGGCAAACCCTCGCAACCCTTGGCCCCGTTGGCCCAAGGGAGGCAGATCGACGGCGTTCTTTACTTCCCAACGCTTCACCCTGCCGACGAGGAAGGCATCAAACAATTGTCGCTGGGGAATAGGCCTTTTGTGGTTTTAGACCGTCCCATGCCCCACGTGCAGCTACCGCAGGTGTATATTGACAACTACAAGGCGGGCTGTCAGGCGGCCCGGGCAATGTTGGAACTTGGTCACCGAGACTTCCTTTTCCTCTGGGGCCTGCCGGAGTTTCCTTCCGCGCAATCACGCTTTCAGGGCTTTCGTGACGAACTACGAAAAAGCGGAATTAGCTTGCAGCTGGAAAGACAAATCGAAGGCGAGTTCTTCAGCCTCACTGCCTATGAGGCCACCAAGCGACGCTGGAATACCCTGCCACCGTTTACCGCACTATTCGCTAGCAACGACAGCAGCGCCTTGGGCTTCCTCAAGGCGGCCCGGGAACACGGCTTTGAGTCGCCGCGCGACTTCTCTCTGGTAGGGTTCGACGACAACTTCGAGTTCACTTTATTGTATGACCCGCCTTTGGCCACTTTTCGCCAACCGGCGGGGGAGTTGGGCCATCAAGGAGCGAAAATGCTTCTGTCCCTGCTGGGGGGCTCGAGTTTGGCTCAAGCCCAGATGGCGCTGCAGGCGGAGTTCATTTCACGCGCGTCACTCGGTCCTGTTCCCGTCTTAACTTGAGTTGTGTTTTTCGTATGGGGAAACCCCCTATTGGGCTTGCGTGAAATGGGCATTGGACCAATCCCAAACCGCTTCTGGAAGTCCGGGCCTGTCGACTGCGGCATTGTGCCCTACGGACTTCTTGTTTGCCCACGCTAATGAGGGGCCGGAGAGCCTTCCCTGAACCAATGCCAGCGCTGTTTGGTCGGAATCTCTGAACATCACTTTGGGATAGACCACGTAGGCGGTAAGTCCACGGCCTCCAAAATGAACCCGCAAAGCCTGCGTGAAAAGCAACTGGGCCAGTTTTGATTCCCGGAAAGACTGTTTGGCGCTGTAACCTTGCTGCGCAACTCGGGCATATTTCTGAAAATCCTCGAGGCTGGATGACGTTGCCATTTTACTGTCGGAAGACGCTATGTTGACCACACGCCTGGTGGGACCGGACAATACCAGATCCTGTACCAACTGGAAGAGAAGAAAGTGCCCCAGGTAATTCACTTGGAACTGGGTTTCGTAGCCGTCGCCTGTGAGGCCCCAGGGTGGTGTCCTCACCCCTGCATTGAAAAGGAGCACATCGATCGTCTTGGTGAGGGTCCGCAGTTCGTGGGCGGCCTTACGAATAGAGGAGAAGTCCTCAAGTTGGAGCGGGATCCAGGCCGCCTCGGCGTTTTTCACCAAGGCTCCCAGTTTGGCTAGGGCTAGAAGTCCCTTTTGCTCCGAGCGTGCGGAGAAGATGACGCGCCATCCGGACTGAGCCAGGGCAACAACGGTTGCCCAACCCAGGCCGCTGGTTCCACCGGTGACAAATGCACAGGGTTTCATTCCGCCTCCCTCGAGCAAAAAAAAGAGCGAAAGTCCAAGGAATCCCGAAGGACAGCTTGAACTCTCGCTCTCAAGGGTAGTTGATCAGCCGAGGCAGATCAATGGTAGCGGATTAGAGACCGGTGAAGTCGGTGGCGGGGTAGTAACCGCTGTCAACGATGGCAGCCTTTACGTTGTCCTTGGTAACCGAAACCACGTCGGAAGGAGCGGCGGGAACGTCGATCTTTCCGTTGTTGTAGGTCTTGGTCTGGGCAGGAGTTTCGCCCTTGCTGAAGGTGATGGCGGCCTTGATGGCGTCAGCGACCAAAGTGCGGGTATCCTTCAGAACGGTCATGGACTGCTTGCCGTCGATGATGTACTGGATCGAGGCCTTGTCGGCGTCCTGTCCGGTGATCTTGTAGCTCTTCACGTCCTTGTCGGCAGCGAAGGTGTCTGCGATGGCGCGAGCAGTCTGGTCATTGGGCCCGAGGATGAACACGTCGCCCTTCTGAGCAGGCTTGGAAGCGGTTAGGTGAGCTTCGGCCTTGGACTTGGCGTCGGCGGGGTTCCAGTTGGTGGTGACCTGTCCAATGATGGCAGCCTCTTCGTCGCGGGTCAACTGAGCCTTGTCCTTGAGGGCAACGGCTTCGGTGCTGTTGACAACAACAAAGGTACCGTCGGCGATCTTGGGCTGCAACTTGCTCCAAGCACCTTCAAAGAAAATGAAGGCGTTGTTGTCGGAAGCGGCACCAGCGTACAGGTAGAGGTTTTGGTTCTTGCCGGTGGCCTGGGAAACCAGGTAGTCACCCCAAGCGGCGCCAACGTTGAACGAGTCGAAGGTGACGTAAAAGTCAACGGCGTCGGTGTTGGTAATGAGGCGGTCGTAAGCGACGACCTTGATGCCCTTGGCGCGAGCAGCGTCTGCAGCAGCGGCAGCGGAAGCCGAGTCAACGGGGCAAAGCACGAGAACCTTGATGCCCTTGGTGATCAGGGTCTCAACGTTGGCCTTTTCCTTGGCGGAATCCTTCTCGCTGAACATGACCTCGGCGGAAATACCAGCGGTCTTGAGGGCGTCGGCGAAGCGGGTCTGGTCTTGAATCCAGCGTTCTTCATCCTTGGTGGGGAGAACAATACCGACCTGGGTGGTCGCGGTGTTACAGCTGACGAGCGCCAGCATGAGAGCAAAAGCGGTGGCAAGAAGAGCAATGGTTTTTTTCATTGACAATCCTCCATTTAGTTTCTTTACAGCCGATGGCTGCAGTCGCAAATAAACGCGACCTTAGGAATCTACCGCCTCCAAGGCCTCAATGTCAGCAAAAAAATGCCTCAAAACGGTTAATTCTTGTTCATGTTGTGCTTTGCAGCACAAGAAACCACCGAGGGTGCGCTTGGCTTCGGGTAGGAGAAAGGTGAGCTGAGAAAAGTTACGGCGCACTTTTGAGGTAAGTGAACAGGGCTTTTAGCCCCGTCCGATAGACGATGGTGCGAGGTACGGCAAAGTGATTGAGCTTGGGATCTGTCAAGTCAACGGATCGTAATCTGCCATCGGCAAGGAAGCCCCACAAGTAACCGGCGGCCTGCACCGAGGCTTCTGCTTCTGGTGCAGCGATGCCGTACGGATAGGCAAACAGAGTGGGAGATTTCCCTGTCATTTGGAGCAGCGCGTCGGCGGGCCTTAATGCCTCCTGCATGACTGACTTGGGGTTTCTTGCCCACGCTTTCGGGGTCATCAGCAAGTGATAGTAACCGTGGGCCCCCACACCCATTCCCTTGAGCATCAATTGCTTGAGGGAACCAACCTTCAGGTAGTGAAGGGAACGACCTAACGCGTGCGGAAACACGAAGAGTTCAGCGGGAACCTCGCGAGGCAGGAGTACCTTTACAACTGCGTCGTAGACTGTCCGATGGCCGTCGTCGATGGTGATAGCTATGTTTTTGTCGCCACTGAGGTTTCCGGCAAGGGCCTGTTCAAGCGACACCAATTGCCAACCCAAGCTCCGCATTCGGTCGAGCTGGGAACCGAACTCTTGGAGGCTGTAGTCCATCGATGACCTGCCGGTACCCAAAAAAGTGTGGTAGTCAAGGATGAGCACCTTGCCCGAAGCCGAGGCAGCAAAGCCGCCGCAGAAGAGAATTGCGGCCAGCCAACATCGAAACAAACAAATACCCACTGACGAGCACTTTAATCAGAGCCTGCCGGAATGTCTGCCCACTACTAGGCAATTTCCGCGAAAACGGCTCAGGCCAAGCTATTGCGGAGTACCACCGGTGCCGTTACGTCGACGATGGTGTTGGTGGGGCAGGCCCTTACGCATTCCCCGCAGTTGGTGCAAAGCAGCGGGTCAATTTTAGCTAGGTTGTTGGCGAAGCTGATGGCACTAGCGGGGCAGGCTTTGACGCACTTGGTGCAGCCAATGCAGCCGGTATCACAGTTTCGCTTCACCACCGGACCCTTTTGGGTGCTACGACAGTTCACAAGGTGGTTCTTTCCACGGGGAACCATGCCGATGAGCTTCTTGGGGCAGGCAGCCACGCACTTTTCGCAGCTCTTGCAGTTGTCTTCGTAGATTTTGGCAACACCGTCTACGATAACAATGGCGTTGAAGGGGCACACTGCCACGCAATCGCCAAAACCTAGGCAGCCGAAACTGCAGGCCTTGGGTCCGTTGTGAAGGCCACTGGCAGCGGTACAGCTTTTGATGCCTTCGTAGGTGAACTTTTGCCGGGTGCAACCGGCAAGCCCGCCACAGGCCACCCGGGCTACAAAACTGGCCGTGTTGGTGATTTCCTGACCCAGAACCTGTGCCACCTTTCGGGCCACCCCTTCACCGCCCACCGGGCAGCCGTTGATCTTGGCCCTTCCGGCCACCACCGCTTCGGCGAAAGACTCGCAGCCGGACTGACCACAAGCCCCGCAGTTCACCCCGGGAAGCACCGCCTTCACCTGGAGGATGCGCTGGTCGACTTTCACGGCAAACGCTAGGGACGACCAGGCCAGCAGGAGGCCAAAGGCTAGTCCCACGCCACCCACGATGAGGGTTGGAACAACGATGGCTTGGTAAATCTCGGCCGCTGAGAGGTTCATGATGCGAACAGGCCCTGAAAGCCGAAGAAGCTCATCGAAACCAAGGTGGCGGCAAAAAGGGCGCTGGGAATCCCGCGCAGGGTGGCAGGAATGTCAGCTTTGTCCATGCGCTCGCGAACACCCGAAAACAGGATGAGTGCCAGAGTGAAGCCGGCCCCGGCACCGAAGCTGTAAACCAAGCTCATTAGCAGATCGTAGTTTTTGGCGGTGTTGAGCAGCGGAACTCCCAGCACGGCGCAGTTGGTGGTAATCAACGGCAAGTAGATGCCTAGAGCCTTATAAAGGGGTGGGATGAACTTGCGCACCACGGTTTCCACAAATTGAACCAGGGCTGCGATGATGAGGATGTAGGTCATGGTTTGCAGGTACTCCATGTGATTGGGCACCAGCAGGGCGTAGTTCAGAATCCATGCCAGACCAGCGGTAACCACTACCACAAAAGTCACGGCCAGCCCCATACCAGCGGCAGTACTGGTTTTCTGTGTGACGCCCAGAAAGGGGCACATCCCCAAGAACTTCGAGAGTACCAGATTCTCGACCAAAATGGCCGTCAACAGGGTTATCACGATTTGTTGAACGATGTTTGCCATCATGGTGCACACCTCTCGGGTGAACAGGTAGCGCACATCGGAGTGGCGATTTTTCCATTGGTGAGCCTGTTCATACCAGTGATCACCAGCCCGAAGGCCAAGAAGCCACCCGGAGGAAGAATCATCAGCACGGCCGGGGCCCAGAGGTTCTTGGTCAGAACAAGTCCGAACCAAGTGCCGCTGCCCAGAATCTCGCGCACGGTGCTGATGGTGAAAAGCGCCAAAGTGAACCCTAAGCCCATGAAAAGTCCGTCAAGAAGACTCGGGAAAGGTTTGTACTTGGCAGCGAACATCTCGGCCCGCGCGAGCAGAATACAGTTGGCAACAATGAGCGGAATATAGATCCCCAGCGCCTTGTCGAGCTCTGGCAACCACGCCTTTAGCACGTACATCACCACGGTCACGAAACCGGCGATGATGATGATGTAGCTGGGGATGCGCACTTTTTCAGGGATAACGCCCCGAAGAAGGGAAATGGCCATATTGCTGCACATGAGTACAGCAGTCGTGGCGAGGCCCATTCCAAGGCCGTTGCCAACCGCCGTGGTGACGGCGAGGGTAGGGCAACAACCCAGGATCATCTTCAGGGTTGGGTTTTCTTTGATCAGACCGGCAACAGCGATATCCCAGGCTTTGGGCGTGTCGAACGGTTGGGAACTCATTTCCAGGCTCCTTCGGGGGTCAGTTTCTGGCTTATTTCGAGGGCCCCCTGAACCGCACGCCAAACCGCACGGCTCGTAATGGTGGCTCCGGTAACGGCGTCGATTTGGTGGGAGGGGGCACCGGCAGTTTTATTTTTCACCAAAAGGAGGTTGGTGGCTGGCTTCAGGTTGAGGTACTGCCCCAAGTAGGCTTGGGCCTTGTCGAGCACCTTGGTACCGAGGCCGGGGGTTTCCTTGTGGTCGCCCACCCGGATGCCTGTGACCACGCCCTCGTTGGAAAGGCCGATGGTGAGAAGCACACCAGCTGCCTCGTAACCGCGGCTGAGAGCCCTGACGACAACGCCCCGGTAAAGGCCGTTTTTCGTACCGAGGTAGACCGCGCCAATGGTTTGCAGGAACTCGTCGGTGGCAAAGCCCTCGGGGAGTTTTAGCTCGCTGAAGGCATCGGCCCCTGCTAGCACTTCGCTTTTGGCGGCGGCGAGGTCGGCGGCGGCACGTTCGGCTATGACGGGCTTGGTACCCTGGAACACCAGAGCAAGTACGACCGTGACTCCGGCGCAGATGGCAAGTAAGACAAGGGCGGGTTTCAGGATCTCACGCACGTTGTGCCGCCTTCGGTGCACCGAAAGGCTTGGGTACCGTGTAGCGGTCTATCAGGGGGACCAGACAGTTCAAAAGAATCACGGCGAAACTCACGCCTTCGGGGTAGTTGGTGTACAACCGGATTACGGCAGTCACCAGACCAAGCCCAGCAGCGAAAATCACTTTTCCCACGCGGCTAACCGGCTGCGTGGCGTAATCGGTAGCCATGAAAAAGGCGGCAAGAATCAGGCCGCCTGAGAGCAGGTGAACCGGAAAGTTGCCTGCGAACAGCGCCGTCTTGTTGCCAAACGTCCAGGTGATAAGGCCCACGGTTGCCAGATAAACGAGCGGCACATCCAAGCGGATCACCTTTCTTAGGACTAGGTAGCCGGCACCAAGCAGAAGGGCCAGCACCGAAGTTTCGCCTAGAGAACCGGCGCGGTCGCCAATAAACAGGTGAAACAGGTCGGGCAGTGCTTGGCCCGCGGCTTCGCCGTCCTTAAGAATGGCAAGCGGGGTGGCACCGGCCACACCGTCTAAAGTGGGGCCCCAGGACGTCATCAACGACGGCCATGCCAGGAAAAGGAAAACACGGGCCCCCATGGCGGGATTCATGAAGTTCATTCCCAGACCACCAAAAACTTCCTTCACAAAGGCTGTTGCGATAGCGCCGCCCAAGAAGGCTAAGGGTAGAGGAATCGAGGGCGGGAGGTTCATGCCTAAGAGCAGGCCGGTGACGATGGCCGAGAGGTCGGCCAGCCGGTTGTCGCGGCCCAACACCAGCACCCGCATTCCATACTCGCCGGCAAGTGCACCCAAAACGGCGAACGTCAAAGGCAAAAGGACCGTGAGGCCAAAAAAATACGTCGCAGCACCCAAAGCGGGAATCAGGGCCAAGATGACGTCGAGCATGATGCCCTGCGAAGAACCTTGAGCGCGAAGGTGCGGAGAGGAGGTGACCAGCAGTGTTGGGCTCACTTGGCCGCTCCTTCGGCACGGGCCAAAGTTCGCGCCGCAGCGATGCGCAGTTGTGTCTTCCCGAGCCGGATGGCCTGAACGAGGTGAATCTTTGAGGGACAGACAAAACTGCAACAACCACATTCCATGCAGGCCATGGTGCCGTACTTGCTCAAGTCTTCGAGGTTGTTTCGCAGGGCAGCTCGATGAAGCTCCAGGGGAAGCAACGACATGGGGCATGCGTCGCTACACCGGCCACACCGTATGCAGGCCGAAGCTTCGGGCAGCTCACCGTCCTCGGAGCCGAAGGCCAGCAAGGCATTGGTGTGTTTCACCACCGCAGTTTCCAGACTATGCTGGGCCACCCCCATCATCGGCCCGCCCATGATCACCTTGCGGGGCTGCGAGGAAAAACCGCCGGCAAACGCGAAAACGTCTTTAAGGGGTGTACCTATTCTCACTTCGACATTCTGGGGGTGGGCAACGCAAGGGCCCGCCACAGTAACTTTCTTTTTGACCAAAGGCATGCCCGTTTTGGCAAACTCAGCGAGAAAGGATACCGAGGTGACGTTCATCACGATGACGTTGACATCACTGGGAAACTTGCCCGTGGGGACAGACCTCCTTGTCGTTGCCCAAATGAGCATCTTCTCGGCCCCCTGGGGGTAGCGTGTGGGCAAAGGCATCACGCTCACACCTTTGGCACGGCCACAAACCTTTTTCAGTTCCGCGATTGCCGCTGGCTTGTTGTCTTCAATACCGATGATGCAACGGCTCAGGCCGAGCTGCCGCATGAGAAGTTGGATTCCGCCAAGCAGGTTCGAGCTGTTTTCGAGAATTTCCCGGTAGTCACTGGTGATGTAGGGTTCGCATTCCGCAGCGTTGATGATCAGGGTGTCAATTTTTGCTCCCGGTGGAGGGCTGAGCTTGACGTGGGCTGGAAAGCCCGCACCTCCGAGGCCCACCAACCCACTCACTCGTACCGCCGCCAGAAACTCGGCCTTGTTGGTAATGGTTGGCGGAACGAGGGTTTTTAGGGGGGTCTGCAGGCCATCGGTTTCGATTTCAACGGTGAGCACCTGAATACCCCCAGCCCAAAGCTGAAAATCGACGTTGGTCACCGTGCCTGAAACGCTCGAGTGTACCGGCGCAGCCATCGCCTTGTGCGAGTCGCCAATAATTTGGCCCACTTGAACGAAATCACCTTCTTGCACCGTGGGCTCGCAGATCACTCCCATGTGCTGCAGAAGCGGGATAATGACTTTGTTGGGGGGCGGCATTACCACTGTGGGGTGGTCGGCCGTTGTTTTGAGGTGCGGTAGGTGGGCCCCGCCTCGAAACAAGTTCCTGCGAAACATGGTTAACCTCGCAACGATATGCCAGCTCAGCAGCTGTTAACCCATGTTATCATATTATTGTGAAAGTTGGAGTATTAGTTGAAAGATTTCACAATAGTTTTTGGAGCAGCGTGAGATCAAGCCCGCCGTTGGGGAAACGAGCAGCCTCTGACCAAGACTCTCCGGTTGCTGCTTTCCACTGAGGCTCGGAGCAAAGCCACGCCACCTTGGTCTCGGGAGCCTCGCGCACCTTGCGCCCCAAGACGGCATAAAGGTCGCGGAGGTCTGTCCCCTCCGACACCCTGACGCCAAACGGTGGGTTGGTCACTAAGTAGCCTGGCTGGGGAAACACGGCCTCCGACAAAGTGCGACGTTCAAAGTCCACGTCGTTTGCGACGCCAGCACGGCGCGCGTTGCCCAGGGCTGCCTTGATGGCACCCTCGTCACGATCGGTGCCATGCAACTCGACAGGGGAGCGCTCCAGAACGTGGTTCTGCAGGCTCACCACAGTTTTGGCAAATTCTTCGGGCTCGAAGCTATCCCAGCGTTGAAAGGCGAAAGCCCGAGGTTTTAGGTCTGGATTTGCCATCCCCGGTGGAACTTTGCGGGCGATGAGGGCTGCCTCAGCCACAATGGTGCCCGACCCACAAAAGGGATCGAGCAGCGGCAAAGTAGGCGCCTTCAGGCGGGTAGCGGCTCCCCGCCCCAGCCCCTCCTCGACGGCCGGTACCCAGCCAGAGGCAAACAATATTGAGGCCGCTATCGTCTCCCTCAACGGGGCTTTACTGGTCTCCTGACGGTAACCTCTCCGGTGCAGGTGCTCTCCGGTGCTGTCGGCGCTGATGATGAACTTGTCGTGAAAGCCCCGTACCACAAAAATCTGGGCATCAACATCGGCCGCCCCCGGGAACCAACCGGCTCCGGTGGCCTCAGTAATCCACCGCCCCAGCCTTTCAGCGAGCGCATCCTCGTGGTAGAGCTTGCTTTTGGTGCAAGTGATCTTAAACTTGAAGGCCCGTTTGAGCGAGGTTCCCTTACCACCGACGAACCAGTGCCAGGGAAGTGAGGTGGCTTCGGCTTCGAACTCAGCGAAGCTTAGGGCGGTGAATTGCTTCATTCGCACCAGAATACGGCCTGCGCTACGGAGCATCAGGTTCGCTCGGTAGAGATCCCGCCAAGTTCCGCGCCAGAAAAAACCGCCTTCCTCGGCCAACGGCTTGAGCCCCAGAGTGTTGAGTTCGTATTTGAGCCACGGCTCGAGTCCCGGGACCGAGGGAGTGAAGAACGGGAAGGTTTCGCCGGGGCGCATGCTAGAATAGTAGCATGGCCGAGAAACCCACTTCGACGCTGACCGACCTTGTTTCAGCACACCTGCATTCCGACTACTTGGCGCTACTCCAAAGTTGGAGCTCTGAGCGTGCCCTCGAAGAGATCCGCAGGGTGGGCGATGATCGTAAAGTTTCCTACTACTACACCGTCGACGAACGTCAGAAACTCGTGGGAGTGATTCCCGCGCGCAGCCTCCTCCATGCGGCGCCTAGCAAACTACTTGCCGACCTAACGATACGCAATCTTGTCACCGTGAGTGCCGAGGCGACCATGGAGCAGGCTGCCCGGGCCTTCACCAACCACAAGTTTCTGGCTATTCCGGCCCTGCGCTCCGATGGGACAATAGCCGGGGTTCTTGATTTGCAGGCGTTTGCGGGCGAAAACATTGACCACGGCGATAAGGCCCTTGTCGAAGAAATGTTTCAGACCATCGGCGTGCGGCTCGAGGCCCTCCGCACAGGAACCTTGATGGACGTCTTCAAGGCCAGATTCCCCTGGTTGCTTCCCACAGTGGCCAGCGGGTTCCTTTGTGCTTGGCTGTCAAGCCGGTTCGCAGGCACGCTGGAGAACAACATCATCCTGAGTTTCTTCATTGCCCTCGTTCTGGCCCTGGGTGAAAGCATCTCCATCCAAAGTTTGACCTTTAGCTTTCAGGAGCTCCACAAGCCGCGGAAGGAACGCCGAAGTTATCCGACACTCCTGGTACGCGAGGGGGTTGTTGCGCTGTTGCTCGGCATCCCCATGGGCCTCATAGTCGGAGGGTTAAGTTTCCTCCTCGAGTCGCGTCTTGAAGTTTCGGCTGTCATTTTTGGGGCCATCGCTTGTTCCGTTCTCGGAGCCTGCATGATCGGTTTGGTTTTGCCCTGGGTGCTCAAGGCGCTGCGAGTGGAACCACGCATTGCGGCGGGTCCGCTCGTGTTGGCTCTCACCGACGTGTGCACCATTCTGGCCTACTTCACCTTGGCAACTGTCTTTCTTCCCTAACCCCCGGGGTACAAACCGAAGGGACGAACCCTTGGGTCAAAATCCGCGAGGCCCAAGAAGTCCTGACTTTAGTTGCAGATCGCCTTTAAACCGGTGTAAGGTTTACCCTACCGATGGAATCGGGAGGATGCTCATTTGGAAAAATGTCCGTGTGGCTCGGGGCTGACCTACAACGCCTGCTGTGAACCGTTTATCAAGGGAAGCAAGGATGCGCCTACCGCAGAAACACTCATGCGGGCCCGCTACTCCTCGTACGTCAAAGGCGAAATCGATTTTATAGAACGGACCCACGAACGCGACCAGCGAGATGAGGTTTCTATCGATGAGACCCGCAAATGGAGCCAGGAATCGACGTGGCTCGGGCTCAAGATTGTCGGCCGGGAAAAAGGCGGCCCCACCGACGAATGGGGCAAAGTGGACTTCATCGCCAGCTACTCCAGCAAGGGCCTGAAAGAGGACTACCACGAGCTCGCCGAGTTCAAAAAGACGGCAGGACAGTGGTTCTACGACAAAGGCACCGTGGTTCCCACCCGCATTGTACGCGACACCCCCAAGGTAGGCCGGAACGAAAGCTGCCCCTGTGGCAGTGGCAAGAAATATAAGTTGTGCCACGGCAAGTAGAAAGGAGCCTTCCATGAGCAAAAGACGTGAGGCTGGAGTCCTGTTGCACCCTACTTCCTTGCCGGGACCCCACGGGATTGGTGATCTAGGCAGCAATGCCTTTGCCTTTGTCGACTTCCTTTTCCAGTCGGGACAGAAACTGTGGCAGGTTTTACCGTTGGGGCCCACCGGCTACGGCGACTCACCCTATGCTTCGTTTTCCACTTTTGCGGGCAACCCGCTGTTAATCAGCCTTGAAAAGCTGGTTGACGAGGGCTGGCTCGGTAAGGCGGAGTTGGGAGAGGTGCCCGGCTTTGATCCGCTGAAGATCGATTACGGGTGGGTGCAGTTTTGGAAGTTTCCCCTGCTCGACCGAGCTGCCCTGAACTTTCTACGCAATGCCAGGGGGGAGTCGCTGGCCGCTTTCGAAACCTTTTGCCGCTTGGAAGCCAGTTGGCTGGAAGACTTCACGCTCTTCATGGCCATCAAGGCGGAATATCAGAAGAAAGCCGACTCCGAAGGCCTCATGGGCAAGATGTGGAGCAACTTCTGGGACCTCGATATTCGCTTGCGGGAGCCCGAGGCTATGGCTCGGTGGCGTACCAAGCTCTCTGAGTCGATTGCTGTTAAGAAAGTTCTCCAGTTCTGGTTCTTCCAACAGTGGTTGTCGTTGAAGTCTTATGCCAATGGAAAAGGAATCCACATCATTGGCGACATTCCGATTTTTGTGGCGGCCGACTCGGTGGACGTGTGGGCCAACCGCCGCTTTTTCCAGCTCGACGACCACGGTCAACCCCTTGTGGTGGCAGGAGTTCCACCGGATTACTTCTCAGAAACGGGCCAGCTGTGGGGAAACCCGCTGTACAATTGGGACGAAATGAAAAATGACGGCTTCAGTTGGTGGATGGCGCGCATTCAAGCTACCCTCAAGCTTGTCGACCTTATCCGAGTTGACCATTTTCGAGGTTTCGAGGCCTATTGGGAAATCCCCGGCAACGCCCCAAATGCCATTGGTGGCCGGTGGGTCAAGGCTCCGGGGATGGAGTTTTTCGAAACCATTCGGTCCAAGTTGGGAAGTTTGCCCATTTTGGCCGAAGACCTGGGCGTCATCACGCCCGAAGTAGAACGACTGCGAGATACCTTCCAGTTTCCCGGAATGAAAATCCTGCAGTTTGCCTTCGACTCGGCCGAAGCAGGTGCCAACGGCGAGAACGGCTTCCTACCGCACAACTATGCTACCAATTGTGTGGTCTATACCGGAAGCCATGACAACGATACCTCACGCGGTTGGTATGAAGCGGCTTCCGCCGCCGATCAGGAGTACTCCTTAGAGTACGTTGATGGTCACCTCGAGGACTTGGCGTGGGGTTTTATCCGCTCAGCCATTAGTTCTACCGCGCTCTACGCCATCATTCCCATGCAGGATCTGCTCAATCTGCCTAGTTGGGCCCGCATGAATACTCCCTCAACCCTTGGTGGAAACTGGTGCTGGCGCGTGCGTGAGACTGAACTGAGCGCTTCTTTGGCCAACAAATACAACCGCATGACCAAGTTGTACGGACGCTGAAATGCCCTTGATTCAATTGCTGGTCGTTCGGCACAGCAAAGCCGTTGATAGCCATCCCAAGGGTGACCGCTTTCGGGCCCTTTCCGAAGTGGGAAGGGCTCGTATTCAGGATTTGGTGCCAAAAGTGAAGGAAAAAGGCTACCAAGCTGAGCTGGCCCTCAGTTCTCCCTACCTCAGGGCCCGCGAGACCGCTGATCTTTTTGCCGAGGCTGTACCGCATGTCCAACGGAAGGAAACTCACTCCCTGCTTCCAAATGCCGATCTGCAACACCTCGTCACCGAGCTCAAAGCCTGGGAAGCACAGGGGATCAAAACCGCAGTTCTGTACTCCCACAACCCGCTGGTCACCGAGCTTTGCCAATGGTTGCTAATGCCTGAGTTGAAAACCGGAGTCGAGTTTCACACTCCGAGCTTGTACGCCATCGGCTTTCCAACGGGTTTTGAACCCCATCAGGGCAAACTGCTTTGGGTCCTCCATCCCTGACTGCTATGAGCAGGGAGCTCCTGCAAAGCGTCCGCGACTGGTTTCAGGCGAAGGCCCGCCCGTTTCCTTGGTCAGATTCCAAAGACCCCTACGCCGTCTGGATATCTGAGGTGATGCTTCAGCAGACCGTCGTCACAGCTGCGGTTGCACCCTACATCCGCTGGATGGCGCGTTGGCCAACACTTGCCGCCTTGGCCGCCTCCCCCGAGAGCGAAGTTTTGGCCGCCTGGGAAGGTTTGGGTTATGCAAGCCGCGCCCGAAACTTGCACCGGGCAGCCTGCCGACTCGTGGCCTCGGGAAAGTTCACCCTGCCTGCGGACTACGAGGAGCTTCGTTGTTTGCCCGGAATAGGTGATTACACCGCCTCGGCACTCTTGGCCTTCGCCTTTGATCAGCCAGCCCTCACTCTCGACGCCAACCTGAAAAGGGTGTTTTTGCGGCTAGGGGCCGAAGCCCAGTGGACCAGCGGCATCGAGGTCCGATGGCGCGCGCTCTGGGCCACCCTCATCGACGGGCCCAACAGCAGAGCCTCCAATCTGGGAATCATGCAACTGGGCCAGTTGGTTTGCACCGCCCGCAACCCGGCCTGCGGCGAATGCCCCTTCGCCTCGGCCTGCCTTTCGCGCGAGCGTGGACTCACAGCCTCGATTCCCGCTGCGAAGGAACGAACCGTGACGGAAAAAGCCACCGTTGTCGGCGTCTTTTGGAAGCAGGAGCAGTTCTGGCTGGCTCGGCCGCTGAAGGGGCGCTTCTCGACCCTTTGGCTTTTTCCACCGCTAGAACCCGGCAAAACACCTGGCCATACTTCGGAAGGCGCCCGGAACCTGACAACCCGCGTTCACGCCTATACTCGCTATAAAGACACACTTTCTCCGCTGTTGATCCCGTGGTCCGATTCTGGCGACCCACCTCTGCCGGAAAACTGGATCGGATGCTGGATGAACCCAACCGAGGCCTCCCGAGTGGCTTTGGCCAGCGTCTACCGCAGGATTCTCGATGAGGCCAAGGTACTGGTGGGAACTTCAGTGGCAACCTAAACTGAATCTATGGAAAGAAATCCCCGCCGCTTGCTCGATCTCGTCGTGCCCTTCCGCTTCCTGTTTCCAGCCGAGAAGGACCAACTAGCCTCCGAGCTTGTCTGCATCGAGGCTCCTGCGAAGGGAAAGCTATTTCAGGCCGGTGACGATTCTACCGAAATCTACCTATTGGAAGAGGGTCAGGTGGAACTCATTTACGAGCAACACTCCTTTGTCAGGCCCGGCAACGTGGTTCGGGCAGGGCATTACTTCGGCGAGCGGGCAGCCCTTCTCAGTCAAGGCCGTACCCACGGCGCCCGTGCCGTCACCGAGGTTCGTTGCTGGGTCTTGGGATCCGAGAGGTTGCTCCAGCTCATCCATGGCAACAACGTCTTCGCTCAGGCTTTCGGGACCATCTTGCGAGATAAGCACGGAGTGTTTCTCCCGTTAGAAAACTTCACTGCCGAAGTGGCACGCTCCCTGGCACAAGGAAGTTTCAACCTACCGCAGCTGATCCGCCTCTACCGCACCTTGGAACCGGCCCTCCATCCGGGTGCGAATGAGGCCACGGCCCTCGACCTCGGTGCCTTGGCCTATGCTGTTCCGAGGTTGCCCGACAACCTAACGAGCACCCTTTCTTGGTATTTTACCGACGACCTTCCTGCTCTCTACCCATCGCCTTCCCATCTGTTTCCAAAAGTGGCCTCGGCCGCGCGCCGACGCGACGTTTGGGAAATGCTACCGGGCAAGAACATGGTTCTTTTGCGAAACGGTCTTTCCGACATTCTGGATTTTCTCACCAATCTGTGCCTGTTTTCCCTAGAAGCCCAGAAGATTCGCCACCGCCTCCACGATCCAATGCTCGTGGAGCAACTGCTCGGCCAGGGAGACTCCGAGCCCCTAATTCCCTTGGAACGTGCCTTTGGCAAAGTAGAATGGGACGGGCTGAAGTCAATTTGGGGAAACAAGTTGCTTCAAAGACTCCGCGAGGTCATGGTTCACCATGAAGACTGGAGCATTCAAGTAGAGCGTCAGCTCAAGAACTACAACAGCCGACGGAGCGAAAAGTGGGCCAACCAGATTAGCCGTGCCGTCAAGGAACTTTCAGGAGTTGACCCTTGGGACTTTCCCGAAGACTGGGAGGTGCACATTGTTTCGAGCAACACCCACTCGGTGACCAACTGCCTTTCACCTTGGCCCCGGCACCTGGAATCGGAGGTTATGGCGTGGGCGGCTTCCAGTGGTCACCCCTTTTTGGCTGAGAACTGGGAAAACCCGCGCGACAAGCTTTATGCGCTTTTGCCTGACTACATCCGGGCTTATCCAGAGCGCGTAGCCAGCGCCGAAAGCGAGCGAAGTTGGGGCATCCTCACCCTCAGCGACCAGTCAACCACCGGTATTGCCGTGCAGCTGATCGACACCGAAAAGCTAGGCCACGCCGGAGAAACGCGAAAGTTTCTGGTCAATATTGACTATGCCTTTGGCGAGCAGGCTGAGGAAATCATCTATAACCTCATCACCCTTTTTCACAAGCACATACGGAGCGTGAACGTCTTGGGCAAGGCCGGTTCCTTGGTGGGCAAGCGGGGCGATATTCTCGTGCCCACAGCCTTCGTGCTTCAGTCGGATGATGCGTTTCATCCCTTACCCGCTCCGGCACCCCTCGAGGGATTAGCCAACCGCTTGAAACGCAGCGAGTTGCATGTGGGCCCTTTGTTGACGGTCGGTGGGACGTTGCTGCAAAATCGGCCCTTGCTGCATTTCTACCGCAATATCTGGAAGTGCATCGGCCTGGAAATGGAAGGGGTGTATTACGCCCGCAAGGTAATCGACTTCATTGAACTCGGCGTTCTTGATCCGAAAGTCACCCAGCGGTATTTTTACTATGTGAGCGATGTGCCGCTTCACGCCGGTGAGCGCCTTTCCGCCCCCTTGACGGCAACGGAGGGGGTACCTCCGTTGTATGCCATCACCCGGGAGATTCTGGGGGCCATCCTCCCGGGCTTTATTGATTAGCCAGTTACTTCCTAACCGTCTTGAGAGCGGTAGACCACGAAACCACCTGATCGAGCATCGCCTTGAGCGGAGCCTCGAGAGCAGCGGTGGGCTTAAAGGTCGTCCAGCCTTCAAAATCGTTGATCATCGACAGGTGAACGGCCGAACGTACGTCGGCGATTTGCAATTCACCGAGGATACCGCGAAGGTGCTCCACGGCCCGGGCTGCCCCTTGTCCGCCGTAACCGACAATACCAGCGGCTTTGTTGTTCCATTCTTGGTAAATAAAATCCAGAGCGTTTTTCAACGCGCCAGAAATGCTGTGGTTGTACTCGGGGGTGACAAACACAAAGCCGTCGTACTTAGCAATCGTCTCGGCCCATTTCTTGGTGTGTGGGTGCGCGTACTGGCCCATGGAGGCGGGCATGGCTTCGTCGAGGATGGGGAGGTGGAAACTGGCCAGATCGACCAGTTCAAAGGTGGCATCCCCGCGCTTGGCGCCATGCTCAATCACCCACTTGGCAACGGTTTCGGCTTTGCGGCCCGGGCGGGTGCTTCCTGCAATCACAGCAATTTTCAACATCATCAGACTCCTTATTGTGTAGGTAACTTACTTGTAGTAACCTAGTAATGTCAAGTAAGTTTAAAAAGAATGTGGAGAGAATCGCGAAGAGGTTGAAGCGGGAGGGTTCCTGAGCGGTGGGGGGCTTCCCCCCACCGCGCCGTTTTGGCTACACTCCGGGCCATGAGTCTGAACTGTGGCATCGTCGGTCTGCCCAACGTGGGCAAGTCTACCCTTTTTTCGGCCCTAACCCGGGCCGAAGCCTTGATTGCGAACTACGCCTTCGCCACCATCGACCCCAACATCGGCATTGTCGACGTGCCCGATTCGCGCCTGAAGAGAATTGCTGAGTACATTCCACCCCAGAAACTGGTGCCCGCCACCGTCGAGATCGTCGACATCGCCGGCCTCGTCAAGGGCGCCAGCCAGGGCAAGGGGAGGGGCAACCAGTTTTTGGCCAACATCCGGGGCGTCGATGCCATTTTGCACGTGGTGCGCTGCTTTGAGAACGCCGACATCGAACACGTGGAAAACCGGGTAAACCCTCTCGACGACCGCGAAATCATCAACCTCGAGTTAGCCCTAGCCGATTTGGAATCAGTGAGCAAACGCATTCCCAAGGTGGAAAAGCTGGCCCGAGCGCAAGACAAAGAAGCCAGCAGCCAACTGCCCGTGCTCGAGAAACTCAAAGCTTGGCTCGATGAAGGCAAGCCGGCCCGTGGCTTGGGACTAAGCGCTGAAGAAAAAGCCACCGTCCGCGACCTCTTTCTCATCACCCTCAAACCCATGATCTACGTGGCCAACGTCGACGAAGCGGGCCTCAAAACCGAGCCCGCCTACGTAGCTGACTTGCGTAAGGTGGCCACGGCCGAGGGGGCCGAGTTTTTGGTGCTCTGCGGCAAGTTAGAAGCCGACATCGCCGCCCTCGACACCGAAGAAGACCGCCAAATGTTCCTCGAGGAAGCCGGGATGGCGGAGTCGGGTCTGTCGAAGCTTATCCACACCGCCTACCGCACCTTGGGCCTGCGCACCTATTTTACCGCCGGTGAAACCGAGGTGCGGGCCTGGACTTTCCACAATGGCGACCGGGCTCCCCAAGCCGCCGGGGTCATCCACAGCGACTTTGAGAAAGGCTTCATCAAGGCCGAAGTGTACCACTATGACGACCTCATGGCCCACCACTCCGAAACCGAGCTCCGCTCCAAGGGCAAATTGCGCATTGAGGGGAAGGAATACCTCGTGCAAGACGGGGACATCATGCACTTTAGGTTCAACGTCTGAGTCCACCTATCCCCAGCCGTAACTGAAGGTAGTCGAACGCCTTGCCCTCGAACTCGATGCTCATGCGAACACGATAGCGCGAGCAAAGCGGCCAAGCGAAAGTATCTTTTCACCCTGTGTTAAACTCCCGCAATGGACCTGCTACTCGTAATTTTCCTGGTGCTCGCTGCGCTGCTTTTTTGGCGTCGAGGGGTAGTTTTCCTGTTTCTTGCAAACCGAGCGTTTCTACGTAAGGATGAGACTGCCACCCTCAAGTGGTTTGCCGAGGCTTGGAAGCTGCGCCAACTGAACGCCAACATGGTGGCCAGCTATGCCTACCAGTTGCTTAAAGCAGGGAAAACCGACGAGGCCGACCAGCTTCTCAGCGAGTTCGCTGCCATAGGACGGAGGGGGAAAAAACCAAAGCCTGCCGACTTGAACCTCACTCAGAGCTACCAGTCGCTGGTGCTCTACAACCAAGGACGGCTGGAAGAGGCCATAGAACTTTTGCTCGCTTTGCGCGCCGAAGGGTACAAAACCACCACTCTTTATGGCAATCTCGGGTGCTTCTTGCTCGAAAAAGGCGATTTCGACCTCGCCGAAGAGGTGTGCTTGGAAGCCCTTGAATGGGCGCCGAGCGGCAAGGTGATTCTCGACAACTACGCCTCACTACAATTCAAAATAGGCAACCTCGAAAAAGCCCAGGAAGCTTACGAGGCCCTGCTGGAACTGGAACCTAAGTTTCCCGAGGCTTGGTATGGGGCAGCGTTGGTTGCGCTGAAACTGGAGAATCCGGAAACTGCCGTCGAGCTTCTTGAGCAGGCGTTGACGTTTCCTTTCAACTCCCTGACTACCATAAGCCGCCAGACAGTCGAAAGTCAGTTGGCCGCAGCTCGGTTGGCCGAGGCCCAACTTGCGGCTTCGAGCACCCCGTCAAACTGAGCCTTGACCCGACGCCGAAGCGCGCTCCATCATGGTGGCCATGGAACACACGGACTACCGGCTCGCTGCCATTATGTTTACCGACATCGTAGGGTTCAGCAGGATGATGGAGGAAGACGAGCTAGGCACGCTCAAAACCCTCGATTTTCACGATAAGCTGGTCCGAGAGCAGGTCGATAAGTGCCGGGGCAGTGTGATTAAGACCATTGGTGATGCCTTTCTGGCGCAGTTCAACACCACCCTCGATGCGGTGCACTGCGCGCTCAACGTGCAAAACAGCATTGCCGAGTACAACGAGGCCAAGATCGGCAAGCCTCTCACTTTGCGCATCGGACTGCATCTTGGCGACATCTACTTCTACGATAACGACGCCTTAGGTGAGGGCATTAACATCGCCAGCCGCTTGCAGTCAGCGACAAAGCCGGGTCACATCACCATTAGCCGCGAGGTGTACAGCCAAGTTTCGGGGAAAATCCCGATGAAGGTTGAGAGCATGGGTCAAGTGCACCTCAAGAACATTACTCGCGAAGTCTACGCCTACGAGATCATTCCGGGCGGGGAAGACAACAACTCGATGCAGTTCCAGCGGTCACAAAAAGAGCCCAAGGTTACTGAAACTCCTGAGCCCCTTGAGAACCGCCTTGCCTCCTCGCCGCCTGCTTCCATGGGCCCGCCGCCCAATTTCCGGGATCTCAAGGAAGAGTGGAACACGCTCAAGCAACACATCAGCATGCATCCTGACGCAACCGAGCTTCTCGAGGAGCTCTTCGAAGCCCCGGCATCGAAGCTCAAAAACAAAGATGGCAGCCCAGCGTCCGCTTTTCAGGTTTACAAGCAGAAACGCAACCGAAAAGCGGAAAAAGTCCGCGGTGGCTGGGCTAGCCACCTCAGTTCGTTTGTTGGGGTCAACGTGTTTTTGGTGTTCCTCTGCTACCTCACCCAGGAGATGGGTTTACAAGCCTACCCGTGGTTTGTTTACCCCTTGTTCGGCTGGGGCATAGGCCTCGCAAGCCACTGGGCGCAGCTCAGAGCCCTCCGCAAAACTGTGGCTGAACTTGAGCCGATTAACGATATGGACGACCAAGATTACCGGGTGTTGCGCACTTTTCAGGACGGCCGTACTTCGTTTGACACTCAGGTTGTCGTCAACACGGCGGTGAGTGTTCTTTTGGTGGCCATTTGGGTTGTCACGGGGGGAGGCTTCCCATGGCACCTCATCGCCATTGCGGGTATGGCTTTAGGAGTCCTGGGGCGACTCCCCGGCTATCTTGAGGCCAAAAAAAAGTTCAACTCGTCCGATAAAAAGTCGCTACCTCAGGCCTTTGGTGAGGCTGAAGATTCGGTGGTGGCCAAGGCTCGCGCCCTTCGGGATTCCATTCTCAGCCAGGCGCAAGGTCTGAAAGGCGGCAATCCTTTTGGTGAGGACATGTCGGTTAGCCTCGACAACTATGTGAAGCAAATCAGCGAGCTTTCGGCCATCGAAAAGGAAATCGGCAGGGTGGTCAGTACTTTCGGAGTTGCCGACCTCGAAGCCGAGGAAGTCGTTCTTCGACGCAAAATTGAGGGTTCGGGCTCCATGGTGCTGAAGTCGGAGTATGAGCGCTCGCTGGTTGAAATCGACAGCCAGAAGAAGTCGTTTGCCGACCTTGCCGAGCAGCAAGAAATCCTCGGCCTGCGCCTAGCCAGCAGCGTGAAGAACCTGCAGCAGATGCAGATCGACCTCGCGAGAATCAAGGGACTTTCTGACGGCCAAAAGGAAGGCTATTTCTTGACCCTCAAAGACAAGAGCGAGCAACTTTCCCGCTACCTAGAGGATTATCGGGAGGGTCTGAAGGACTCCTCTCATTGAAAAAGCACACCTAAAACGTTAGACTAAGGCGGTTCACCCGTAGGAGTGCCCATGCCCGTTTGGAACAAGATTGCCGACATCCTTGCCCCGCGCCCCGAACACCGGTCCCAAGCAGAGGAGCTGCTCGCCGAGTACCGCAAGAAAGGCCACCTCGATCGGACTCAGAAGGACCTACTGGGCCTACCGGATGAAGTTATCACGATGTTTTACCGCATTATGATGGACAACAAGGTGCCTGTGAGCCCCGTAGCCGACCAGGCAGACTCCGGCTGGCTATCGCATTCCTCGGCGTGTTTCATCAACGTGCGTGCTACCGGATTAGGCGAGGAGTTCGGAAACTTCCTGCAGGCCGCGAAGCTTCTCCCTGGCCTGAGGGTCAAAGCTCTTCACCTTGCTCCGTTCACCGAATATGAGTTCGGTACGGTATACGCCATACGCAGCCTGAAAACCATTGCGCCACAGGTACTGCACCCGAAACTGCTCGAAGGGGGCCTTCGTGCACCCCTGCAGCTCGACGCCTTCATCCAGGCAGCGCACGCTCTGGGCAAGCGCGTGGGTTTTGATCTGGAGCCGCATACGGCGCAGTATTCCATTCCAGTTCTCGAGGTTCCCGAAGCGTTTCGCTGGATCAAGCTGTTTCCCGAAGACAAGAGTTGGCTCGACGGCATGCAGACTCCCGATGCCATTTATGCCCGTGAGGTACAGGAGAAACTGGCTGCCGAAGTGAGGGCCTTGGTTACCGGCTTCCTCAAGGATCACTCGTTTCATACGTTTGACGAAGAAGAGAACGATTCGGCTGAGATTCTGGCCCGTAAACGTGTTGCCTTCCAGGAGGCCATACGACTTCTCATTCAGGCCGGCTACTGGACGGTTCCCGCTCATGCCTGGGACTCCTTGGGCCTGCCGTGTTTTGCCGGCTATAACAAGCAGGACAACTACCCGCTGTTCCAGTATACCAACCGTCATGGAGGCGACTCGTCGGCCTACGCGTATCACATCGTCACGCCCTACGCCTTTTACTTCAACGTACCGCTGCAAGGCACAGCATTCCAGCAGAAGCCCGAACCCAACCCAGTGGCCCTCGACCTCTTCTGCAACGCTTTCCTGCACTGGCGCGACCGGCACCATTTTGACTTTGTGCGCCACGACAGCGTCGATCACGTATTTGACTCTTTGTTTGACTCCGACTCCAACTGGCCCCTTTCTGACCGCCCCACTCCCGCCGTGCTTTCTGAGTTCATCCGCCGTTCCAAGAGTCCTGGAAAGCCTTTCATTGCCCACCTAGCGGAAAGAATGGGCAATGAGGCGGAGGAGTACGCTGCCCTAGGTTACGACCTTATGATGGGAAGCGACATGCTCGAAACCGTAGGCCAGCCATATCTCGAGAAATCCTTCCGTCTTCAGGGTGTTCTGGAAGTCCTTAATCACCGGCGTAAAAGTCCTTTTTCCATTGCCTACGCCATGGATACCCACGATACGGGTAACCCGTTCTTTTGGGGCCAGTCGCTTTCCGAAAAGCTTGGTCCTGAGGGGATTATTGCTAGGCACTTCCTCAGCCGCTTTCTCGGTTGGGGAGATGGGTGGCGTCCGAAATACGAGGTGATGGGGCTCAGTGACCGATCACACGGGTTGTTCACCGCCAACGTTACCGAAAAAAACTTGGAATGGGCCGGAGACAAGGACTTCAACGACGCCTACCACCACCTGGAAGACGTGTTCAAGGAACTGCGGTCCTCTTTGGAATCGGGAAACTTGGTAGAGTCCTATGCTGGTATGAGTTACGCTTGGTGGATGGTGAGCAGCGCCAGTTTGCTCATGGTGTTTGGACTTTGGTACGAAGATATTTCTGCGTTTTCAGAGACCGGCCTAGAGCACACGGAAGTCAAAGAAAAGTACCTCGCCCGTCCTGGCGAGTTTCCCTTTCTTCAAAAGGATGTGCCTACCAAAGCCGGTAACCACTGGAATCTGCGCGCCCTCAGAACCCTCGAAATTTCACCCAAACTCAAAATCTGGGTGATCCCGGCCAAAGTATGACGGTCTTAATTACCGGCGCCACCTCGGGCATTGGTGAAGCGTGCGCCCGTTCCTTTGCGGCCAAGGGGGCCCATTTGGTTCTAGTGGGCCGGCGGGCCGAGCGCCTGAAGGAGCTGGCCTCTGAACTCAGCTCCGTACATCAAGTAGCCGTAACCACAGTCGTGGCAGACCTTCGGGTTCGAAGCCAAGCCGAAGGACTTCTCGAGAGCGCAAAGTTTCCCGAAATTGACGTACTGGTGAACAACGCCGGCTTGGCCAGCGGTTTGGAACCTTTCCCCGAAAACGACCCTGATGATTGGGATGAAATGATCGATACTAACGTGAAGGGTCTCCTGTGGGTCAGCCGTCCCATCCTGAAAGCTATGCTCCACCGGTTGAAGAGTGATCCAACCGCACGTGCACACGTGATCAATCTTGGCTCGCTTGCAGGTATAGCCGCTTACCCCAATGGGGCCGTGTATTGCGCTACCAAGGCCGCTGTGAAGTTGATTACCGACGGTTTGCGCCTCGACCTGGTGAAACATCCGATTCGCGTCACACTTATCCAGCCTGGAATGGTCGAGACGGAGTTCAGCGAAGTTCGCTTCCACGGAGACAAAGCCCGCGCCAAAGCCGTCTATAACGGCATTGAACCGCTCAAAGCGCAAGACATCGCAGACTTGGTAACCTACGCCGCCTTTGCTCCGCCACATGTTCAGATTACGGAAATATCCGTAAACGCAACCCACCAAGCCAGCGCCACAGTGGTGCACAGAAACCTTTGATCGGGGCCAGCACCGTCTTGCGGGGCTGTAGCCCGTCGGTTTCCTAAAGCTGGAACTTGCCCACGACTTCTGCCAAGACGGCGATTTGCCCAGCATTCTTGCGTTCCACCGATGCGAGCGTGTCGGTCGCGTCCTGAATGCGGGCCGTGCCTTCTTCGATGAGGTGCATGCTCTCCGATAGTTGCTCGCTAACTCCCGCCAGGTTGTGCATTTCCGAACTGATGTTGCGGCTCCCCTCGGTGATCTGGTAGCTGCTGTCTTTGACGTGGTTCGTGATGCTATTGATTTGGCCTAGAGCCTCCAGAATCTGGCGGCTACCTTGGTTTTGCTCCTGCATGGCATTGGTGATTTCGTTTTCGTAACGGCCGAGAATCTCGATGTTGGCCAAAATCTCACCAAAGGAGTTCTCAGCCGACTGCGAGGCTTCCACCACGAGCAACATTTCCTTCAGAATCGAGCTAATGTCCTTGCTGATGTCGCCGGACTGTTTCGACGACATTTCGGCCAGCTTGCGGATTTCATCGGCGACCACGGCAAAACCACGGCCCGCATCCCCGGCGTGTGCGGCCTCGATAGCAGCGTTCATGGCCAAAAGGTTGGTCTGGGCTGCGATGCTCTTGATCGCGTTGTTGGCGGCGAGCAGTTTCTGACTCTGGGTGCTGACCGACTTTATTTTTTCGGTGACGGTGACCAAGCGAGCCTTGCCGTCGTCACTGGAGGCGGTGAGTTTGACGAACTCCCCGCCCATTTGTTCGATATTCCTCGTCACTGACTGGATATTCGAAAGCATCTGCTCGATGGATGCCGAAGACTGGGTCACAGCCGTTGCCTGTTCGCCGATGTCGCGCTCAAGGCCCTCTATGCTTCTTACGATTTCCTGGATGGTGGCTGAAGTTTCTGTGACGCTGGCGCTCTGATTAATGACCCGTTCGTTAATGGCGTTGACGCTGGTACCGATATCCTCAACCGAGCTCGATGCATTCTCGAGGCTGATACTGAGTTCCCGGCCCACTTCACTCAGAGTGTCGGAACTGGAGTCTATTCGACGCAGATTTTCTGCCAGATCTCTTTGCATGGCTTGCAGAGCATTCAGCAGTTGACCGAACTCATCTCTTGAAGCCAAAGCCTTGGGGTGGATCGTACTGGTGAGGTCGCCTTGACTGATGGCGGTCGCAACCCCAAGTGAGAGCTTGAGGGGAGTGCGGATCATTCGGATGAGGGAGAAAGAAAGCACGAGGGAAAGTACCAGCGCAACAACCGACACGATGGCCAATACCAGTTGGCTCAGGGTGGAGGAAGAATCACTCGCGTTTTGCATGGCTTTCGCTTCGCTTTGCTGGCTTTCGATTTGAGCTTCCAATTCTGCTATCAGCCGGGTATAAAGCGGTTCGATGGAGGTGTTGACAAGAGCCAACGCCTCGTTCTTTTTGTTGGCACGCGAGAGTTCCAACACGGCGGGCACGGCGTTAAAATAGGTCTCGAGATGGGTCTGCACAGCGCGGAGCTTTTTGTTCTGTAAGGAATCGACATTCACATCGAAGAACTCGGAGACCATCGATCCGACCTGAAGCTGTTCCTGTTTGAGTTCGACTTCGATGGGTTGGGTGAGCTTAGGGTCAACCTGGCTGATATGCTTAAAAATTAACCGCGAGTAAGCGACAAAGGACTTTTCGGCCGAAGCCAAATGGATGGATCCACCGAGGGAATCCGACAAAAGAGCCTTTCCGGTGGCTGTCTGCTCGTGAAGCCCAAACCCGCCTACCAAAGAAAGTCCGGCGATAAAGAGTGTCAAAACGCCAAACGACAGCGAGATTTTGGAAGCCACCGAGACGTTCTTTTTCATTTCAGGCCCCTTCTTCTTCGCTCAGCAAGCGTTCGGCTTCGAGTGCCCCCATGCAACCGGAACCCGCGGCCGTTACAGCTTGACGCCAAACCTTGTCCTGTACATCTCCTACCGCAAAAACCCCGTGTACCGAGGTCTGCGTCGTGCCTGGTTTGGTTATGACGTAGCCACTGTCGTCAAGTTGCAGTTGGCCCGCAAGGAAGGCCGTGTTGGGCTCGTGACCGATCGCATAAAAAAGGCCCGAAGCGACAACCACAGACTCTGCTCCTGTGGTTGTGTGTTTTATCCTGACCCCATCGAGAAGTTTGCCAGCGCCCACGGCCTCAACGGCCTCGGTGTTCCAATGGATGGTGATTTTAGGATTGGCCTTCACCCGGGCTTGCATAGCTTTGCTGGCCCGAAGCACGTCCCGCCTCACCAGTAGATGGACTTCAGAGCCAAACTTCGTCAGGTAAGTGGCCTCCTCGCAGGCCGTGTCACCACCCCCTATCACCACCAGCGGTTTGTTGCGAAAAGCGGGCAGGGCGCCGTCGCACACCGCACAGGCGGAAATGCCCCGTTGCCAGAACTTGTCTTCGCCGGGAATTGCCATGCGCTTAGCCGTGGCTCCGGTGGCAAGAATAAGGGTTTGAGCTAGGTATTCGCCACTATCGGCAGTGACCCGGAACGGACGCTTGGTCAGGTCAACCGAGCTGACGGTTTCCGTTTCGATGCGCGTGCCACAATGAAGAGCTTGGGCACGCATACGTTCCATGAGTTCAGGCCCGCCCAGGCCCTCTGGAAAGCCCGGGAAGTTTTCCACCTCGGTGGTGGTGGTTAGTTGGCCGCCTGCGGCAATCCCTCCGGCCATGAACCCCTCAAACATGAGGGGGGAAAGATTGGCCCTGGCCGCATAGATGGCTGCGGTGTGTCCGGCGGGACCAGAACCGACGATGATGACGCTCTCAACTTTACTCATAGCCCCACAATATAGGGGAAACAAACGACCAAAGGAAGGGCGCGTTGACCGTTAGGCCGGGAGGAGATTAGAATCGGAGGACAAGGGGTGCAGAATGGCGTTTTCTTTGAGCATTTATCCGTGGGTGTTCAAGGCCCAATTCGCTGGAAACGGTAGTTGGACCGAGGTCTACGACGAGAAGCCTCACAAGACCCCTGCAGAAGAGGCGGCGCTGTCACCGGCCGATCAACAGCTCTTGTTGGCAAAACGCAATTCGTTTCCCGAATTGCCTCTGGTTAATTACACCACTCAATATGGATTGGGATGCTTTGAGGGCCTCAAGGCCTTTCCCCAGCCCGATGGTATCCTCAAGCTGTTCCGGCCCGACCGCAACGGGGCCCGCATGAAGATGTCGATGGAAGGTTTGAAGATGCCGGGCTTCCCAGCTGACCAATTTGTGCGGGCGGCGCGAGGTGTGATCTCCCGCAATGCGGCCTTGGGCTTTCGCCCGGACTACGAGCCCGAATGGGAAAGTGACAATTTTCAAAATGCCTCGTCAGTTTACCTTCGGCCCTTCAGTTACTCCGAACCCGCCATTGGTTTGGGTCTGTCGACCACTCCTTGGGTGGTCGTGATCGCAACGCCGGTAAGCTCTTACTTCAAGGAAGGCTCGAGCTCGGCTATAACCACGCAGTCCGTCCGCGCCAACCGGTTAGGAACAGGCTGGATCAAGTGCGACGCCAACTACGTCATCCCGATTCTGGCAAAGAAAATGGCTGAGGCAGCCGGCTATATGGAGGCCATTTTTCTCGATGCCGTGGAGCAAAAATACGTCGAGGAAGGCTCGAGTTGCAACTTTTTCTGCGTGATGAAAAACGGAACCTTGGTCACACCCGAGCTCGGCGACACCATCCTACCCGGCATCACCCGCGACAGCGTCATTGCCCTCGCCGGCGACCTCGGCATCAAGGTGGAGCAACGCCGCCTCGCCATCAAGGAAGTGATCGAAAAGGGTGCCGAGTGCTTTGTTACCGGAACTGCCGCAGGAGTTTCCTACCTCGAATCGCTTACCCACAAGCACAAGACGGCTTTGTTCAACGGCGGAAAAATCGGCGAGGTGACCCTAGAACTTCAGAAGACGCTGAAGGGGATACAGTATGGGCGCCTTCCCGACCGCCACTCCTGGCTCCAGGACGTCTAGGATCTCGTCGGTTTGGCGTCGCCTCGGGGCGGCTGCGGGGCTCACATAGCTTACGCTATGCTGCGCTCCTCGCCTCCCCTCGGCTTAGCCAAACCAACGATCTCCGTCGACGTCACGGCCTGCGTGGAGCAGCTCGCAACTTCGCTTCGCTGGTCGCGGAGAGGGCCCTCGGGCAACGTCACTTCGTTCGTTGCGAATGGCAACCTAGCAACATCACTTCGTTCGTTGCGAACGGCCGCCGAGCAACTTCGCTTCGCTGGTTGCGAAGAGGGCACTCGGGCAACGTCACTTCGTTCGTTGCGAATGGCAACCTGGCAACATCACTTCGTTCGTTGCGGATGGCAACCCGGCAACATCACTTCGTTCGTTGCGAACGGCCGCCGAGCAACTTCGCTTCGCTGGTTGCGGAGAGGGCTCTCGGGCAACTTCACTTCGTTCGTTGCGAATGGCAACCCGGCAACTTCACTTCGTTCGTTGCGAATGGCAACCCGGCAACATCACTTCGTTCGTTGCGAATGGCAACCCGGCAACATCACTTCGTTCGTTGCGAATGGCAACCCGGCAACATCACTTCGTTCGTTGCGAATGGCAACCCGGCAAC
>CANJXC010000008.1 GCA_947478845.1 Spirochaetales bacterium
ACCATGCTCACGCCTTGGTACTAAAAGGTGACTCCTACCGTATGAAAGACCGGATCAGAAGCGGGGTCGTTGACTCCGAGTAGACATCAAAAAAGCGGAAGTAGCCCGTCGGCGAAAAGCGGAAGTTTGAAATCGGCGTTGACACTCAGCCAAAAAGACTGAAGCCGTTCTGGTAGTCAAGGTCGGCGCCAAGGAAGAATCCTTCCTGATCGACGCCAAGACCGTTGTGGCCGGCAAAGACAAGAAGGCTGTGGAGATCGCTTCGCTCAAGTCAGGCCAGAAGCTCGAGATTGTCTTCACCGAGGATGCCAAGAAGGTCATGAACGCAGTTTCTGTCAACCTTAAATAAAGTTGCCTGGTTGACGAGGGCGGCTAGGCACTGGGGTCTCAAGTGCCTAGCCGCTTTTTTTTGCTATTGGTTGTGCGATGGACACCAGACGCGAACTGGCAAAACGCAGGTCAACCGCAACTGGACTGCCTGCGACACCAATAGCTTGTTAAGGAAGCATCAATGTTTTGACGGCAACCAGAGCTTTCTGAACCGCCTTGTTCACGTCCTGTCCCGCCATGACCTCAGAAGTCATCGTCGCCAAAGGACCACCTGGAAAGGCGTCGATCTGGCCCCAAGTTGGAAGAGGCATATCTCCCATCTGAGTTCTTTCGAACTGTTGGATGAATACACTCAGCCATGGGTCGTTCTTGAAAAACGAGCTCGACATCACATTTCGGTTCGAGTTCAAAAGCGATAGAGCCTTCGAAATCGCCAATTGGTTGTCATCCGAGGTGAAAAACTTCACCCAAGCCTTCGAAACGGCAGGTTCTTTGGTCTGACGGAACACCACAACAGGGGCCGCGTAAGCGACGGAAGAAGGGCCAGATCCGCTCTTACTCGGAAGGACAGCGGCCTTGATCTTACCTTTCAGTTGAGGCGCATTCTTGGCGATTTGAATGGCGAACTCAGCGGTAGCACCTGACAGCATCGCGGCCTTGCCGGCCATGAACTCATTCATTGAGTCAAACGAGGGGTCAACGATGTTCTTGGGGCTAATCTTGTACTTGTAGACAAGATCTTGCATGAACTGCAGGGACTCGAGAGACTGCTTGGAATCAAAAATGGGCTTAGTCATGTCATCCGAGAAGACTTTTCCGCCTGCCTGAGCAACCACTGAGAACCAGGTCTGGTCAAAGCGCGCGTTCAAGTTTGACCACAGAAGGCCTGCTACTGAAACATTGCCTTTTGCGTCGCTTTTGGTGAGCTTCTTGCCGTAAGTGACCAGTTCGTCCCATGTTTTGGGTGGAGTCTTGATTCCTGCCGCGTCAAATAGGTCACTGTTGTAGGCCAGAACCCTGGTGTCCGCGCGCCAGGGTACTCCGTAGAAATCTGCACCAACTTTGACTTCGTGGATAAGACCAGGATAATATTTTTCCATTCCGATCTCTTTGGCCAGATCATTGATGGGCATTGGGCCAAAGGTTCCATTGCCGATTTTGACCAGAGAAGCCAGAAAGAAACATTCGGCGGTGTCGGGGGCTTCGCCACCGCCAGAACTGGCCAGCGTGTACTTGGTGAGAGCCTGACCCCAGTCGACGTAGACAACGTTGACCTTGGCGCCAGTCTTTGCTTCGAACGCGTCAGTAATCTTCTTCATGGCGGCGTCTTGGTTGGCCGGGTCGGCACCATATCGCTGCATCCAGAACGAAATTGTCTTTCCAGCAAAAGGCTTATCTTGGCCGAAGGCGGGAATCACGGTGAACAGGGCCAGAATCGTCACAAAAGTGATTGCAGTAGTAAATAGTTTCAAACTATTCTCCTTAGGTTTTCTTTGCGCACCAAACGGCACGCGGAACTTAATGTCGTCTCCTCCTTGTCTATACTTCTAGCTACCCCTTAACGGCGCCAGCGGTCAGTCCACTGATCAGATATCTCTGAAGAATCCCGAACAAAATGATGGCGGGAGCCGTGGAAATCACTGACGTCGCCATCATGTTGGTGACTCCAGCACTCGAGTACTGCCCGACAAAATCAAAAATACCAATCGAAACTGGTTTCAAATCATTGTTGGTAAGCATGACACTGGCCCACATAAACTCGTTCCAAGATAGAATGAACGCGAAGATACCGGTCGCGACGAGGCCAGGTACCGAAATCGGCAACACGATCCGAAGGAATACCCCAATACGTGACAAACCGTCGATCATGCCACTTTCTTCGAGCTCGCCTGGCACGGCGGCGGTGAAATAGTTCTGCATCATCATGATGCTGAACGGGATCGCCCAGATGGCGTAAGTAAGAATCAGTCCGGCGTAGGTATTAGTCAGACCCAAGCTGTGCATTAGAAAGTAATAGGAAATGAACGGAAGCACGCTGGGAATCAACTGCGTGAACACGAACAAGGCAATGCTGAACTTCCTAAGTCGAGTCTTGTAGCGGCTCAGGCTATAACCTGCACAGCTTGCCAAAACCAACGCCAGAATTGTCGTCATTGCTGCGACAAACAAAGAATTGCCCATGTATTTCAGTAAGGGAAGGAGATCCCAAACCTGCTGGTATGCCGAAAAGTCAAGATGGCTGGGAAGCCAGTTAGGGGGTGACAGCATCAACTCCTCGGCTGGCTTGAGACTTGAAGAAACCATCCAGAAATAAGGAAACAAAACAAACCAGGCAACCACGGCCAGTACCGCATAATGGCGAAGTGCGCCAAAGGTCTGCTGAACCCTCTTAGGCGACATGCTTTACGCTCCTACGCACGTAGAAGACTGCAGGAATAAGGATTATCAACATCATGATGACGCTGAGCGCGGCTGCAGTTCCGAACCGAAAATTGTTGAAAGCCTCGTTGTAAACCTCTACCGAAAGAAGTTCTGTGGCGTGGAGCGGTCCACCGTGTGTAACTAGATAACTTATATTGAAGTTATTGAACTGCCAGATTCCTTGCAGAAGCGCAACGGTTTCAACGACTGGTAAAATTGAAGGCCAGGTGATTCGCCAGAACTGTTGGTGCTTTGAAGCTCCATCGACGCGCGCTGCCTCATACAACTCTGGAGGGATTGTTTGAAGTCCAGCCAAGAACATCACCATCATGAAGCTAAACGTACACCAAACGTTGATGGCAACAATTGTCAGCAGCGGCACTGAAAAAATTCCTCCCAAAAGATCAAGGTTCCCCAAGAAATTGATCGGGGAATCGATCCAGTGCAGGTTCATGAGAAGTCCGTTGATTGGACTGAAGGTTTGGCTTAACAGACTTCGGAAAATGATCGCCACGACAACAGGTGGTGTCACCCATGGCACCAAAAACAGGGCCCTCAAAAAGCCTCGTCCCGGGTAAGGTCGATTGAGAAATATTGCGACGATAAGTCCAGTAGCCCCACCAACAATTAAGGAAAGTATTGTCCAGATGATGGTATTGCCGAAGACTTGAATGAAGGCAGGATCTTGAAGCACGGTGACAAAATTGCCCCAGCCGACAAATGGACGATTGGTGTGCAAAAGCTGAAAATCGAAAAACGAGATCCGGACCGCGTCAACAGTGGGATAGACGTGGACAAATAGGCTGGCCAGAATCGCGGGAAAGAGAAGAATGTAGCCCGTGTGCCGGTCAATCAGCTTCTTGAAGGCTTCCATGAGCGTTTATGCCGTCCCTCTGGGCGCCAATTTTTTGAGACCGATGCCGGGCGGTTTTTTTGGAAAATATTCCAGACCAACGTCGCCTTTGTACCCCAGAGCTTCGATGGCTGCGAACACAGCCGGGTAGTGAATCTCTCCGTTGTCAAGTTCGTGGCGTCCGGGAGAACCCGCGGCGTGAAAGTGCCCGATCTTGTCGATGTTGGCCTGAATGCGCCTAATGAGGTCGCCTTCGGTGATTTGCTGGTGGTAGATATCGAACAAGACTTTCACGTGGGAGTTGGCGACCTGATCAATAACGGCGAATGCCTGATCGGACGACGACAAGAAGTATCCGGCGTGATCTTCTCTCAGGTTCAGGGGTTCCACGAGTAAAGTTAATCCGGCTTTCTGAACCATCGTCCCGGCCGCCTTCAATCCGGTGACCAAGCTCGCGACCTGTTCAACGCTTGGCCGTCCGGTGTCGTTGCCGACCTGGGTAGTCAATTTGTCACAACCCAGCTTCTTGGCGACCTGGATTGACTCGGCCAAACCTTCGAGATAAGAGAGCCTTTGAGAAGGATCGACCAAGCTGACAAACTTCGTGCAAAAGGTGGAAACTCTTAAATGCGTTGCCAAAGCTTGCTTGACCAGAAGATCAAGGTCTTTATCCCACCATGTCCAGAACTCAAAACGTTCAAACCCTAGTTTGTGCAGTTCCTGAAAGGTCTGGATAAACGGAGACTTTCCATATACGGCCTCGATGCTGACTGAAAAATTCATTGTCGTCCTTCTTTTTTTGCTAGACCTAATGTCCAATCGGATTAAGTCCAGTCAAAAACTATTCCCAAACTTTTTCCCCGTTCTTCGTTTGCGATTCTGTACGCTTCGGTACATTGGGCCGCTTTGAACACGTGAGTATTGAGGTCGTCGAGAGAGAAGCGATTGGTGTGGCAGAGATCAAAAAACAACTTGAAAACTCGCGCCTCAGTCCACTCGCTGGTGATGTGGCTGTCGTGAGCGGCGACAATCGTTAATCCATTTAAGATGACGTCAGAGGAAAGGTGTTGCTGTGCGGGAAAGCCTGTGTCGCCGAGTAGCACAATGCGGCCAAACTTAGCAACGAGGGGTAATGCTAGGGAAAAGACCTGAGCATTTCCTGTCGTGTCGATGACAATGCTGGGAAGATTCCCTCCCATTGCCGCCGAAACTAGGCTTTGATCACCGGTTATGGCCTGATTCATCACATGGGTCGCACCGCCGTTCTTTGCCAACTCAAGCCGCATCAGTTCGGTGTCAGCGACGAGGATCGGGTAAACCCCAGCGGCATTGGCCCAACGCACCGACATTTGACCAATTGGTCCGGCGCCGATAATGAGGACTCCAGACCCCAAGGAATACTGCGCGGCCTTGGCACCCATGAAGGCAATTTTCGCCAACGCAAACCACGCTGCCACCTTCGGGTCCATTTTGTCTGGAATTAATGTGCATCCTGCATCCTTAACTAGGTGATGAGAAGCATGTCCTGCGCGAATAGCTACCCGATCACCCTTCTTCAATCCTTCGACATCAGGTCCTAGCTCCTCGATTTCGCCGATGACGGAGTACCCGGGGTAGAAAGGGTACTCAATCCACCGATCCCAATGGGAATCCTTCTCAAACAAGCGGTTAAAAATAATATTCTCGGTGCCTGTGCTCATGAGCGAAGCCAAAGTACGAACTTTGACCTCGTGTTGTTGGGGCCTGGAAAGACCAAATTCTTCAAAAACGACGGATTGTTTCCCCAAAAAGGCAAAACGCTTAGACATGACGCACTCCTGATTCCGACCAACAAAGGTTGATGACTAGATGCTGTCATGATGGAGCCCTTATGGCATCCCGAGAATGCACACGTTGGAGAAGAAGATGGACAAAGCGGTTTATCAGGATTGTTGCCGGAATTGAAGGGGGGACAGGCCGCAAGTCTTCCGAAAGGCTCGGCTGAAGTAGTACTCGTCTTCAAAACCACACTCAAATGAGATTGCTTTGACAGGCAAAGCTGTAGTCCTAAGCAGTTTTTTAGCCTCTTCCACCCTCTTAATAATGATGTATTGAATTGGGCTCATCCCATACTCATTCTTGAACTTGTGGCGCAAGTAGTCCTTGCTGAGAAGAACTTGGTCGGATAAAAAATTCAAGTCGATTTTCTCTCTATAGTGCTTGTCGATGACTGCTCTAACCGAAGCCGCGCCTACTTCGGTGGTGGAATTACCCCGATCTTCCACTAAGTAGCGCATAATGCTGAGTCCCGCCTCTTGCGCCAATAGTTCGATGAAGGATCGGTAGCGCGGGCGGCGCGTTACCGTTTCTTCGATGATACGTTCAAACAAACGACGTAATTCAGGAGTCGCGGCAAACACCGCGTCTCGCAGGTCATTGAGGTCGAGTCCGCTGAGTCCCATGCAATAATGATCCGATGGCGCGCGGTTGTAGCAAATGTGAAATGTATTTGGGCTGTGAACCACTACGTCTCCATCTGCAAATGGAAAAATCTCCGCACCAATCTTGACGTACCCAGATGAACCGGCCACGTAGAGTATTTCCCAGTAATCATGACTATGCGATGTACAGGTGAAATCACTGCCAAGTTTATTGATGAAGAATGAATTAAGTTCCATGAGTCTTTAGATGCGAGGCCTGATCTTTTGCTTGACACCAATGCACGATGAGAGGTAATTAGTGATTCGCTCGGGACGCGTGCCAGAATTGCATGAGGCATTTCCTATTGGGAGAGTTAGGCTTCCCGATCCTGAGAAAGGAGCTCGGGCTGTTGAAAAGAGCATCAGGCCGAGAATCCTAGGAAAAAATAGGATATTCATCTGGCACCTTGACCCTTTGAGAGGTGATTGCAGGCGTTATTTGCCAGTGCCGTTGGTTTGGCACGAGCACCTTCGCTGATTGCCGAGGGGGCAACGAGCCCTGCACTCCTGCCCATAATGCAGAAAACACGGGAAACCCGAATAAACAAAACCACAAATAAAGTCATTAATGAACATTACTCATTCAAATTGCCTCCATTCCTATCATAAGTTCAATTCCTGACAAAAAAGAAATAAAATTCGATTTCTGGAGGTGAATCTTTTTTTGGTGACCTTTTCTGGATCCAACTTTTCGAAAGGCAAAAGGAGATGAAGTGATGGCATGGGTCAGATGTGGCTCATCAAGCATGAATCCGCTAGTTTCGCTCTAGATAGAAGTCAGGGTTTGCCGAGACCTGGCAGCTACAGTCCGATCAAGAATGTGACTCTGAAAAATAGAACAAGAGACTCCAGAAAAAGTTGGCGATTATAGAGAAAGCCCTGTCAGAAGCTGCTACTCTGGTGACCTTATAAAGTTCCGTTTTCTGCTCCGAGCTGAAAGGGGGAAACCCGAGTGTTAAGCCGGTTCCTTGACCTTCGGGCTGAATCAAATCTGGCGGGCCGACTAATGTCGAGGTGGATAAAACCTAGCCGAGATCCGAAGTCCGCGGCATTTTTGGTCCATACCTACAGCATCATGGATCTCTTCAACAGGGGGATGGTCGGCGCATCAACTAAGCCACCAGCGGGCTTAAACCTTAAAACTTGGTCGCAGCGGCAATTTCGAAGCCTGGTAAGCCGCATCAATCAGCTGCGCTTGGGTCAGAGCATCCTTGGCATCCGTTTTAAGGGCGTGACCTAGATCCACCGCATCCGCAAAGGCCATCAACTGGTAGGTATAGCTCGATAGAGAAGGCAGATGCTCAACCCTCGTAGAGCCCGACACGGTAACAATAACCCGCGGATCCCAACCCGAAACCACAAAGTTCGGCATATGAACACTGCCTTTGGTACCAGTAACCGTGAAAGGGGCTGCAAAGGCAGGCGATTCAAAATCGCCTTTGGCGAAGCCCGTCACACCATTGGGATACTGAAACTGGAGGTTCATTTTCGTATCAACCTTGCCATCTTGAGCATTAAACTCGGTTTTAGTAATACTCGGCTCACCCTTGGCAAGGAGGTGGCACAACATTCGTTGGCTATGCAGGGCGTAGCAACCCACATCCATCAACGACCCCCCTGCCAAACTGAATTGCAGCCTCAGGTCATTCGTTTGTGGCATGGGAATCAGGAGAGCCGATTCCACCTTAGTCACCTCGCCAATCTCACCGGCTTTTACGAGGGCCAGCATTCGTTGAAAAACGGGGTGGTAGTAGTAATGAAAACCTTCCATGAAGACCTTGCCCGAACTTTTTACTGCGGCCAATACCTCGTTCGCTTCTGCCGCATTGCTCGCCGAGGGCTTTTCACTGAGCACATGCTTCCCCGCTGCCAGCGCTTTCAGGTTCCAGGGTCCGTGAGCTCCGTTAAACAGTGCGTTGTACACCACATCTACCTCGGGATCATCGATGACCTCTTGGTAGGAGCCATAGGCCTTTTCTATTTGATATTGCTTTGCGAACTCGCTAGCCCGTGCTTTGTCGCGAGCACCCACTGCAACTAGCGTATGACCCGTGGCATGAGCGGGAAAAATGACGGCGGCAGGTGCAATTTTCGCGGCACCAAGGATTCCGATTCGAAGTGGCTTTCGTGTAGTGTCCATTCCTGTAATTTATCCTCAAATGACTTTCGGAAGCAACAGATGCGAGAACTCATGCCATCGTCATAAATGAAAGTGGTATACAGATTGCCGAAATCGAGTTAAATTCATCCAAGAATTTTTTGCCACGCTGGAGTTCCCCTATGCTCGCTGCCCGAACACTGCTCTTTTTGCTAGCCTCGTTCACCGCGATTTTCCTAAGCTCCTGCGCGACGAGCTCTCACAACGCGTCATCGCCGACCTTTGAGGCTGGTTATTACCGATTGACCACTGAATGGCAGGGGGAGGGTAAATCTGTGGATGTCGTGGAGTACGAAGACTACGACGACGGTACCTTGGCACTTGCCGACACGGGTTTAGTTTCAGGACAGGCTTGGAAAATTGAGCCTATTGCAGACACCGGTTTCTTCCGCATAACCAACGTTTATCAGGGTCCGGCTAAATCTCTGGGGGTTGTGAAGGACGGCAAAAACAACACCGTCAAGCTTACCGACACAAATAATGTGTTGGAACAGTATTGGAAGTTCACTCCCCTAGGAAATGGGCATTACCGGCTCACTTCAAAATGGCTGGGTGACGCGAAGTGCTTGGATGTGTTGAATGATGGTCAAAATGACAAACTTTGGTTTACCGATTCGGCAAGTAAAACTACCGGCCAGTTTTGGGTCGTGACTCTCTTCAGTGAGACAAACACGGCCGTCGTGCTGGGCGCGCAGTCCGCTGTCGGGCTCATCGAAATGGTCGAAGTTGCTGGTGGCTCCTTCCAAATGGGTAGCGATGAGGGTGAAGCTGCAGAAAAACCTGTTCACAAAGTCACCCTCACCGGGTTCTCGATGGGGGCCACCGAGGTGACGCAGGCCCAGTACCAAGCAGTGATGGGCACCAATCCGAGCAAAGCTAAAGGGAAAGAATTGCCTGTCGAATACGTCAGTTGGTACGATGCGGTTGCCTTTTGCAACAAGCTCAGCCTGGTCGAGGGATTAGTGCCGTTTTACACCATAAAAGATCTAATGGTGACCACCAATGCCAAGGCCACAGGCTACCGCCTGCCTACCGAAGCCCAGTGGGAGTACGCCGCGCGTGGAGGGGCCAAGAGCAAAGGTTTCACCTACGCGGGGAGCAACGACCAGGACGCTGTCTCGTGGTGCTATTCCAACTCTGGCGACAAGAGGCTTGACGACTCAAATGATAACTTTGACACATTCGTTTCAAACGACAATCAGTCCCACCCTGTGGCCACCAAGAAGCCAAACGAGCTTGGCCTCTACGATATGAGCGGCAATGTTGCGGAATGGTGTCAGGACGAGGATTGTGACTACCCTGCCGAGGCGGTTGTAGACCCAATCGGTACTTGCTCCGACCCGTTCATGTCGAATCGGGGCGGCAGCTATGGCACTAGTGCAGTCGAGGCGCGCATTTCGTTCCGCTCCGGCAGCATCCCGGACGGAAGGTACCGCAACCTTGGCTTCCGTGTTGTTCGCTCCCAGGTTACCAAGTGAAAAGTCCTGGCGGACGTAAGCGTGTAACGGCCCAAGCTCTCGACTCTGATGCATCATGGTGCATTTGATGAGAGTTTTGCTGGTTCTCATGTTAACTTTGAGTCTACCTGCATTTGCTTTATCCGAGAACCTGCATATTGTCTTGGATTACCGATTTGACGGTGGCTATTTTTCCAAGCATCAGGAGAGACGGATACCGCTTGAATACGCTGCGAGGCAATGGGAGAAGGTTCTCAAAACTGTCCTGCAAGTCGATGCCGGTTCGGTACTTACGTTAAGGCCTGACTATACTAAAAAGGAACTCACCGAGATTGTTTTTAAAAAGAAGTCAGATGGTTTCGTAGTATTCATCTATGCCTATGATTTCGCGAAAGAAGTGGATGAAGAAGGAAAACTTTCACCATCCACGGCCAAAGCGTTTGGGGGAAACTTCGGGCAAGGAACAGCAGCGGGATTGTTGCGCATTAACACGAATACACAGAAACCTTGGTACTTTGACACGACTCCTCAGACTGCCGATGATGTGCCTGTGAATGGTGTTTACGATGTTATTACGACGGCTGTCCACGAGTTCGGTCATGTCTTGGGTTTTCTAAGGGACCGTCTGGAGCCATTTGTCAAAACTTTTGGCGACAATGATGAGCGATTCTGCGGTTCAGCGGCGATGAGGGTCAACGACGGAGAACCGGTCCCGCTGGAGTTTGATTCTTCTCATATTCGCGGCGATTGGTGGAATAGTAAATACCTGGGGTTACCGCCGATTGACAGGTTCGTGATGCACACGAGCGATCCAGTACAGGGTTACAGGCAGACGGTCACTGCCATCGATCTGGCAATTATGGAAGATATTGGGTGGGAAGTTGATTATCAGGAACTCCCTGCTGATCCCTATTTTATCGAACCGGATTACCGAGCGAAGAGCAAGATGGATTCTTTTGGTATTTCCGAAGAAACTTTAAATCCTTCAGGATTATGGGTATTTGACAAAAAAGAAAGCGTGGGGGCCGCGGTTATCGGTAACCCCTTGAGGTATTCGCCCCCAGTTGGTACGGCAGGCGGTTTATCCAGCCTTTTCGTGGACACGAAAATACGGGTCCCGAAAGGTGGCTGGCTTTACTGTGTGCCCGGTCTTCCGCCGCGAAGTAATAAAGAAAACGAAATCAACAGATATACGTTGGTTCTTGATGTGAACCTACCGAAGCAAGGAGTTTGGTATTCCCTATACAATACCAGCCCGATGAATGCCAATAACGGTGATTTTTTCATCAGTCCCGACGGTAATTTTGGGGCAGGCACCGGTGGCTACAGCCGTGAAAGGTTGGTCTGGGGCCAATGGGTCCGTCTCGCCATTGTGGTAAACTCGGATAAAAAAAGTCGCCGGTACTACATCAATGGAAAGTTCAGCCATGAATTGAAAGATGTGGAGCCGGACGGGCAGTTTTCTCTAGGCGCCGCAGGATCAGACTATCCATTCTTCTGTCTCTTTGCCGACGATGACGGTGAGGACGGTGAAATCTTAGCACGAAGGATTATTCTCTATGGCGTGGCACTCAATGACCGCCAGATAGACCAACTCGGTGACGCTGACAAGACAGTTTTCGGCCTGCATTGAGTCCTAAGTACCGCGATTTTCCTTAGATTGACCCCGTTCCAAAACGAATGCATAACCCCAACGCATAACTCAGCGTTATTAGTTGTCAAGCAAACTTATCAGACTCATTGCTCATAGTGAAGTTGAAGGACTTGCTCCGGTTTTCCGGTCGCTTGCTAAGAAGTCGCCCTGTAAGTTGTTACTCTTACAGGGTTTACGACAATTGCCACCGACCAGAATCGAACTGGTGACACGTGGATTTTCAGTCCACTGCTCTACCAACTGAGCTACAGCGGCTTGCACGGAAGTTTTTAGCATGGGTCTTAAATAAAGTCAACTCGAACCGCCTTGTGTTACCATGAGCGCATGCCCTCGCAAATCAGCCACATCCTGCACGGACTCGAGGCGTCACGGGCGCTCCCTCCGGGTTGGGAAGCACTCGCTCACACGTCGGCGTTCCGGTTGGGGTGCCAAGGGCCCGATATTTTCTACCATAATCGGCATTCCAAGCCGGGAGCCTTCCTCTACGGAACCCGTCTTCACCGGAGGGGCTGGGGCAGTTTCCTGTCGCGGTTTAGGCGCGAGGCCCTGTCTCGCGGTTGGGGCCCCGACCACCCAGGTATGGCTCTTCTGGCGGGAATGGCGACCCATGGTTTCCTCGACCGCGGGTGCCATCCTTTTATTGTCTATTTTTCGGGTTGGAAAGTGCCGGGAGTTCCGAGTACCGACCACCTGCGCCATGCCCACATGTTTCTCGAGCGGATTCTCGACGTGGGCTTGTGGGCGCAAAAACACGGTGGGCCGCTGGCGGAGTGCTGCTGGCAAAACGACCTTCCCTCGCCCCAAGACTTTCCTGCAGACCTGTGGACCGCTTGGGCCGAGGCTCTTCACGAGGTGTTCCCACAGCTTTCAGCGCGGGCTGAGGTGGAACTCAGGCTCCACAACGCGGTGAGCGACACCAAGGGGTTCTTGGCCTTTACGTCGCCTACGGCAGAAGAACAGGGCCTCAGGGCAGCTCGCCACGGAGCGCTGCATTACTTTCACCCCATCAACCTGCCCGACTGGGATTTCCTCAACCTTGGTCGTACCCTGTGGTTAAATCCAGTGACCGGAGCCCCGAGGCACGAGAGTTATTGCGAGTTGTTTGAGGCCGCGATTGCTCCTGCCCGTCAGGCGTTGGCAGGCCTCACCGACTCTTCGGCCGACTGGGAAACTCTTTTGGGAAACGGGAGTCTGAATCTGCCGGGTGTTGAAGGCGAGAATCAAGCGCCCACCCACCAAAAGCCGTGGGACTACTCACTGTTGTTCGACCGGGAGGCCCAAGCAAGGCTGGCTCAGGCGAGAAGCTGACGTAAACGTTCGGCCAAGGCGTCGCTGCTCAAAAACCGCACGGCCTTTACAACCTTACGGTCCAGGCCTGCGGCTTCCAATTGCTGGGCCACTTTTTCCACCAAAAGTACGCGCTCCGCGGTCGGCTTTGCCAGCAAACTACGCAAAATCAACGCCGCTTGGCTGTCGTTTTCGCGGGCAATTTGGGCCAAGGTCACGAAGGCGCTGTTTTCGCTTTCAAACATCAGCGCCCGAACTCCTTGATCACCACCCGGTGGTCTTCCTTGCGCTCGAGCCAACCCTGCTCCTCGAGTTTGTTCAGAATCCCCAGGATGGGCTTGCGTGTGACGCCCAAGAGTTCTTTCACGTCGGCGATTTTCCATTGCTTGCCCAAGGTTCCCGCAGCGCAGAGGACCCCGGCCAGCTGGGACCAGCCCTCGTGGCTGTACAGCCAAGGAGTCTCGGTTTGTACGGCTAGGCCCATGCGCGCAAGCTCCCCATAGGTGCGCCGAAACAGCGCATTGGGTTCGTTTTCAAAATCCAGACCGGCCGCACCTTGGGCGGCTAACTGTTCCAGGGCCTTTTTGGCGATGGGGCTGAGGTAGGTCATTGGATCGGCAGTGGGAAGGTAGAAGCCGTCCACCACCTTCAGTTCATCGCTGCTGGCCAAATGGACCATAAGAAACTCGAACACGGCTGGCGGGAGGGCCATTTTTTCCTGCAGGGCGGCTCGGGCGATACCACCGGGCTGGGCGGCGGCGTTGCGGGCTTTTTTGGAAAACTGGGCCAAAGCCTTGTTCATGATTCTGACTTGGCCAACTCCCACCGACTCTTCGAACTCCTCGTCCTTGAGTGCTGGCGGCAGTTCCACCCAGCCATGAACCCTCAACTGTATCGAATACAGCGCGTTTACGGTGGGAAGGCCCGGGTAGCGGAAGGTCTTCTTGACGAAGTCAGATAGGTCGCGAGGTTCCAAATCGCCGCTGGTCACCAGGGCAGCGTCAAACGGCGCTCCGGAGCTAGGTTCAATGGTGTAAACTTGGCCCGCCAAACAGGGAATCTGCTTGCGCGCGGTGAGGGCTAGCAGGAACTTCTCACCCCCGGCATCGAGCTTGTGCAGGTCCACTTCGACGGCAGCGTCGCCCAACAGACGCCCCTTGAGCACCCCCTTGGTGGCATTGAGGGTCTGGTTTTGGGCTCCCAAAGGCACCAGATAGGCCTTCCGTTCGTGGCGAACCGGCCAGGTGGCATCATAGACATGGAGACCCGACGAAAGGGCTTTTTCAGGAATACCTTTGAACTGAAGCTTGTGTTTGTCCCCTGAGTGCTTTTGGTCGCGTACATGGAAGCCTCGGCCGGTCTCGAGAACTGCCAACTGGTCGAGCGGGAACTCTCCCCCTTCCCAGGTAAAACTCACCCAGTAATTCTTGTCGTCGGCGTTCTCCAGCCAAGGCTGACCGACCAGAGTGATCAGCGGGAGGTGAAAAAGGCGAACAGGAACTTTTGCCATGGGGGGTGGGAACTCCTCGAACCGGAAAAAATGCGCTACAGTCGAGCCATGCCCACCTTAAACGAAAACGCCGCGATTGCCAAGAAAGCCCTCTGGCCGTTCCTGGTGCTGGCTTTGGCGCTCTGCTCTCCGTTTGCCCTCACCGCGCAGTCGCCGGCCAAGAAGCCCCCGCTCCCGGTTTTGGCCGGCACCGACGCCCTAGGCCGTGTGTTTCTTTGGCAAGAGGGCGTCAAGCTGTTTGTCACCGACCCTTGGGAAACCAATGTGCTGGTTGGCGGCGAGCTCGTCAGCGCCGACAAGAGCCAGAGCTGGCACTTGCGGGGCTACACCGTCGAGGAGCCTCTGATCCGATTCTGGAACCTCACCCTCGAGCTGGGAAAGCCCGCCAAACCCGAGGAACTCGCCCCAGTGAAAAGGCGTACCTTTTTGCGCGACGATTTTGGGGTGGAGCGCCCAGACTTCGGGGCCAAACAGGGCGATACCCTGGCGCTCCTATATGGATCTGCTTCGCCACTTCCCCGTTGGGAACTCTGGAAAAATGGGCTCAAGGTGCAAGCAAAAACCTGGGACGACGGCCGGATTTACACCTCCGTGGCCGTAAACCCCGCCGGACAGGCGCTCTGGGCGGGCCGCAGCTCCGAGGGGGCCGCTTTCGTGGAAAGTCCCTCAGACACGTTTTTGAGCCCGGTTCCGGGCCGCGTCTCAGCTCTCAGCTGGAATCCGCTTTCTGATCCCCCCGGCTGGGTCGCGGTGGGCTGGGGTGCCTTGGTGGGTCAACCACCGGCCTTCTTGGTTTGGCAAGGCGAGCAATGGTTGGTGGCGGCCACGAAGGGGCCACCGCTTGCCAATTCCGCCGGAGTGCTTTCCCAGAAGCTGGCCTTCACAGCCAAGGGCGAACTTTTGGCCGCAGGAATTGTGGCCGACAAGGGTGGCTTGCACTATCCGTGGATTTGGGAACCCTCTGGCGGCCGCGTGTTGGAGCTACCTTTCAACCCGACTCTTCACGCTTTTTCTGCCTCGGGAGACGCCGGGTGGTTTCTGGTGGTTCAAGATGCCGACGGTGCGTGGTCGCTAGTCAGCGAAGCGGCGAGTTCAAGGCTGGAAGGACTAGACGAAACCGACAAGGTAGTTTTTGCCGCTAGTGTCGATTCGGGCGCGCCTGCAACACAATAAACTTCGGCGAAAGGGCCGCGGTACGAACCTCCGTGAACCGCTGAGCCAGAGCTTTGTGATGGCCTAAATGCTTGTTTGCAACGACCCATAGTTCGCCGTTGGGCCTCAGCACCCGCTTGGCATCGTCGAACATACCATAAGCTACCTCGAGGGTCTTGGCGTTCTGGAAGTGAAACGGCGGGTTGCAAAGAATGAGGTCGACAGAGTTTTTGTCAAAGTCCTCGAGTCCGTCTCCGGTGAGAAACTTCGCCCGGTGGCCCAACCCATTGGCGCGAAAACTCTCCCGAGCGGACGCCGTGGCCATGAAACTTTCATCAACGCAGAAGATTTCGGCCTCAGAAGACCTTTGACTGGCCACCAATCCCAAAAGGCCGTTGCCGCACCCCAAATCCACGATAGTCCGGTGGTCTAGCGTCAACTTGGGAAAGTTCTGCAGCAGAAGTCGGGTGCCTTCGTCGAGGCCCTCCCGCGAAAACACCCCGGCATGGTTGACCAATTTGAGCTTCAGCTCTGGAAGCTCGAAGGTTGTCGGATAGGGATTGGGTTGCAAGGGCCTGAACTCCACCGTAGCAAGAATAAGGCGCGCTTTCGATTCGGCCAGGCTGGAAGTCGTCGTGCCGAGCCAACGTTCGAACAGTTCCAGGGTGCTGGTATGGATATCTTTCGACATAGCCGCGGCCGCCACCACGGCGCCAACGGGAACAAACTGGCGAACTTGCCACAACTGGTGCTCCAGCAACGCGAGCGACCTAGGTAGGCGCAGCAACACGATCGGTGGCAGGGAGTTCTCCTGCAATACCGGAATCGTGAGGCTGTCGAGCAATTGCACAGGTTGATTGTCTAGCCGGTTGGCTTCAAGATTGATGAGCGTGCAGCGTTGGCTGAGGGAAGAATCAGAAATCTGGATAACCCCGCAGCCCTGACTGCGCAAAACCGCGGTGAGAGCCCCGAAGGCGTCGTTGAACACCACATGCGGTGCCCCCGCTGGCCCGGTTGCAACAGCGTGCGTGGCCAGCAGGGCATCGGCCGCGTTCCAAGCCTGCAAGGAAGTATCCTTGTCGTAGGGTTCACGCCCCAGCTCGAAGGCGCCCCAAGGGCTGTTCCACGTTTTCATGGCGCCATCCTAACTCCCATCGATACGAATTGCCAACAACCTTGCCTTAGGCGTACTTTACAAGCATGAGTCATACTCGAGTTCGACTAGAATCCATTGCCCCACGTGCGTGGGAGCACCCCGCCGACAAAGCCGCTTCTTCTGTTTTAAGGGGTATTCCCGGCCTGCCGGAGTTTCTGAGGCAGGTGGGCAGCCTCACCTCCGACCGCTCCCTGCGCCTGTTGTGGCTTGGGTCCTCCCTGCGGGCCACGCCCCTCCAATTCCCGCACCTCCATGCAGCACTTTTGGAAGCCTGCCGCGTGCTCGACGTCAACCCCGTTCCCGAGGTGTTTGTGGCACCGGGCTTGGGCCTGAACGCGATGGCAGTGGGTTTTGAAAAGCCGTTTTTGGTCGTCAGCGCCGGCCTGCTGAAAGAACTCAGCGAGGACGAACTTCTGGCGGTTCTTGGCCATGAACTGGCCCACATCAAGGCCGGCCACATGGTGTACCGCACCGTTCTTTGGTTGCTGACCAACCTTTCGCTCTCCTTGGCTCAAGCAGCAGAATGGGTACAGTTACCGTTGGTAGCGGCGCTGAAGGATTGGGAACGCAAAAGCGAACTTTCTTGCGACAGGGCGGGTGCTCTGGTGTGCCAGAATCCTGCAGCGGCCCGCCGGGCCCTCATCCGAATTTCTTACCCCGGGCACAGCGACCACATCGATGAGGCCGAGGTGCTCAAACAGGCTGCCGACTACGACACGTCCCCCGATGTTCTCGACAGCCTCTATAAGTTCATGAACGTGGCGCAACTAAGCCACCCTCTGCTGGTGCCCCGCGTGGCCGAGCTCGAGCGCTGGTGCCGCGAAAGCACCTACGCCACCATTCTGGCGGGAAACTACCCAAGGCTGGATGGCTCAGATGACCCTTCCGCTTCGGTTGCGCAGGACGCCCAAGAGGCCTACAACGACTGGAAGACCACCCTGAACTCTTCGGCCGACGCGGGTAGCCAGTTGCTTGGCAAGGCCGTCACCGAGGCAGAGAGACTGCTCGGCGGAATGCTAGGCAAGTAGGCCCCGTGTTTCCCCAGCACGCCGTTACCCGTACCGTGAGCCTGAAGTTTGCCGGGCAAGAGTTGCGTTTTCACCTGAGCCACGCCTTGTTTTCGTCCAACCGCATCGACGATGGCACCGTGCTCCTGCTCAAAACCCTCGCCCAGCAGAAGGCTGTCCCCGCCACGGGAGCCGCCCTCGACGCGGGCTGCGGAGCTGGTCCGCTCGCCGTAGCTCTCGCCCTTCACCAGAGCGGTCTCGCGGTCACTGCGACCGACCGGCTGGCCTTGGCGGTGGCCTTCACCAGCGAAAATGCCCGCCTCAACGGCGCCAAACTCACGGCGGTAACGGCTCTCCTGCTCGGTGGCGAGGTGCCCGCCGGGGGCTGGAACCTCATTGTCAGCAACCTTCCGGCCAAGGCAGGGGAACCAGTCCTGCACGATTTTTTTCCTAGGGCTCTTTCCCAGTTGGCGCCAGGTGGGCGGGTTGCGGTGGTCGTTGTCAGTTCGCTGGTTGCCGCGGCGAGGCTGGCCTTAGACGAGTGCGGTGCTGTCCTGCTCTACCACGAGGAAACAGCGGCCTACCAAGTGTTTCACTTTGGTGCCGGACACAAGGCTCCGGCGTCCCTGCCTGACCTGTTTCCTGCGGTTTACCTGCGTGGCTGGATGGAGTTCTCCGTAGGCAAACAAGATTTGCGTCAGAAGACCTTTTTTGGTCTTCCCAATTTTGATGCGCTGGACTATCGCTGGCAGGTCAGCGAAAAGTTCCTGGTGGCCATTCCAAGAAAGGTGGCAGCCCTCCTAGTTTGGGAGCCGGGGCAGGGCCAGATGGCGGCCTTTTTGGCCTCGGGCCTATCGTCCGGAGCCACTTTGCACCTGGCAGGCAATGATCTGTTGGCTCTTTTGGCTTCCCGGTCTGCTGCCGCGGCCTCGGGCACGCAGGTCACGGCGTTGCATTGTGTTGACGGTCTTCGAGAACTGCCGGCGCGAATTGGCGAAGTACAGGGAGCAGTTATTCAGGTCCATTCGCACCCGGAGGTGCCTTGGGTCGATGAAGTTTGTCACGCTCTTTTGGACCTTCTGCCTCCAGGAGCCCCTGTGCTGCTCAATGGTACCTCAACCGACCTTTCTCGCTTCCTGGAAAAGCACAAAGGCCTGCGCAAAGTGCAAGATCAGAAGTATCGGGGCTGGAGGAGCGCTTTGTTGGTTCGAAGCTAACCCGGTGTCCTTGTCATTTTATCATCGAGCGTGTCATAATTGTTTCATGCGTATCACCACCAAGGGGCGTTACGCCCTTAAGGCCATGCTTTACCTAGCGAGTCATTCGCAAGGTGCTCCTATCTCGGTCAAGGAAATCTCCCTCAAAGAGAAGATTAGCCCTGAGTTTCTCGAGCAGTTGTTCTTCAAGCTCAAAAAATCGGGCATCATCGGTTCGGTACGGGGCCCGGGCGGAGGGTTCACTCTCGAAAAGTCCCGTAGCGAGATCTCGGTTAAAAATGTTTTTGATGCCGTCGGTGAAGGGCTCGACCTTTCTCCTTGCACCTCGTGCAGCGAAGACAGCCCCGTCTGCGCCGAACAAGACGATTGCCTGTCTTTTGAGGTTTGGCAAGCTGCTGCGGAAAAAATTCAGGCCTATTTCTCCGGCCTCACCCTGCAGGCCATCCTAGACGGTAAGTCCCGGCAGTTCTGGGAACCTACCACCTCTCCTGCCACTGCCTAGTCTGGTTTACTTTTCTTGGTGGCCCCGGTCTTTACCCAGGAGGCTCGCCTTGGTTATACCCGGTTGCCCGGGGTTCCTTTTCATCCGTTCCACGATCACCTTTTCGATTTTTGACTGTTTACCTAGCGTGGCGGTCAGGGCGTCGTCAAAAAGTCCTTCCTGCCGGGTTTTTTCCGAAGGTCGCACTTCATTGAGGCCAACTCCGATGAGCCGAACCGTGCGCCCTGGCTTCCAACGGCTGTGGAACAAGGATTCTGCCAAACGGTACAGCTGGCCCGAAGTCGCTACCGGCTGTTCCAGGGTCACCTGTGCGGTCACAGTGGTAAAATCGCTCCAGCGCAGTTTGAGGTGCGGTGTGCGGCTAGCTAAGCCCTCGGACGTGGTGCGGAAGGCGACTTCCTGACAAAGTCCCTGCAGGGTCGAAAGCAGGATCTCATGGTCGGCAGTGTCTTCCTCGAAGGTGGTCTCCGCTGAAATGGAGTGGCTGCGAGCCTCTCGGAATGGATTGTAGTCAACCTCGCCGCGGCAGGCCTTCCACACGAAAGCTCCACCACCGGGACCGAGCAAGAGTTCCAGAGCCTCCCGGCTCAGTGCACGAAGGGCCGCCACCGTGGTGAAGCCGTTTTCCTCCAACCTTTGGCGCGTCTTGCCGCCGGCTCCATGGAGCTTCTTCAACGGAAGGGCATCGAGAAAAGAAAGTTCGCCACCTTCTGGAACCAGGCAAAGCCCGTCAGGCTTGCCGAAATCGGAAGCGATTTTTGCCAGGTACCAGCTGCTGGCCACACCAACCGATACTTTAAGTCCGGTCTGAGTCCGGATCTGCTGCTTGATCTGCTTCGCCTGCAGTTCGGGGGGACCTGCCAGGTTTTCCATTCCCGACATGTCCAGGTAAGCTTCGTCCACGCTCATTTGGCAGAAGCGTGGGGTCAGTTGACGCAACAGTTCCATCACCTGCCTCGAGAGCTCCTGATAACGCCGCATCCGCGGAGCGACAAAGATGCCGTTCGGACAAAGCTCGTAGGCCTTCGAAATTGGAAGTGCCGAACGGACACCAAAAGCCCGCGCCTCGTAGGAACAGGTGGAAACCACTCCCCTATGGCCTGGCAAGGCGCCGACAATGACGGGATGACCTGCCCATTCGGGATGATCGAGCTGCTCGACCGAGGCGAAAAAGGCATCGAGGTCGAGGTGAAAGATTACAGCTCTGATCACGGCTTTAAGTCTCTCACATCGTGGACCTGAATCACCTTGGTCGTATTGAACCAACGCCCTAAGTACCATTCCCGCTGGGGAGTCCCTTGAAAGACAGCCTTCACCCCCAGTTGGGCCCGGATTTTTGCCCCAAGGGTGAGTTTGAGAGCAAAAGTCGCCGGAGGCGTGCGTCCGACCAGAATCGTCACTTTGGTCCCTGTGGCATCGATGGTGTAGGGAAAATTAGCGTCGTAGAGTACCAGATTTTGATTCCCCACTAGAGTGAGGGCCACCGATTCAGGTTTCGCAAAACCCTGAAACTGGATGGTCCATACCAAACGATCAAGGAACCCTGCTCGGCTCACCGTCGTTGTCCACACACTATTGAGGAAAGGAAGCGTACTCGTCGAGGCGGAAGGAAGGGGAAAGGGTGCAATATCTTCCACCGACCGGGTGTTCAGGGCCAAATCCAGAGACTCCAAGCGGGTGAGGGGAGCTGCTGAATCAGCAAATGGGTCTGACCGCAGGAGAAGCAGCGAAAGCCCCACCCAGGTCGCGATCGAGATTCCCAGACTAAAGCGCGAGCGATGCTTTTCGTTGCGATCCTGTCGCTGATGCCGGGTAAAGTGATAGGAGTTGACCAAGAGCAAGAAAGGAAAAAGAACAGCGGCCAGCAACAGGTTTCCCGCGAACGTCGAAACCAGGGCAATTCGGATCAGTTCGGGGTCCGGAGCCAGCCAGAAGATTTCCAAAAAAGACTTCACAAACCAAACGGGGGCCAAGAGGAATATCAGGAGCTTTAAGGGGCGCCAAGGAACTGCGTGAAACAATCCTGCAAAGATAAGGGCCCAAAGAAAATAGAACGAGAAGCTGAGTTCAAGCGCGGCAGAGCCGATAACGCTGAGAGCTAACACTAGCACCGCCGCAAAACTGTAAAAGTCTGGTGAACGCGAAAGTGGCAAGCGGCGGAACTGTAGGAACACCGCAAAATACAATCCAATGGCGACACTGACCTTGAGAAGAAGCACCACCAACGGACTGTACTTCCAAAACTCGGGAAAATCCCGCTCTTGCACCAGAAACGTACTCCAAAGGGTGCCCGCGTAGAGAAAGAGAAAAAGGAAAGAAAAGAGCACCGGAAACTGCCAGAGGCCCCGCAAAAGCCCGTTCAGATCTGCCCGTAGCGTTCTCGAAAAAAGGAGAAACGCCATGAGGAGCACACCAAGTGACAACAGTAGTCCCAGCAGATAAGTTTGCTGCGACAGGAAGAACTTCAGGTTGCCCAGATGGAAATACAGGTAGTGTTTATCCCAGTAGCCAGGGATGCCGCCCTTTAGCCCCGCCAGAGCTATATCGATGGCAGCAGGCAGGTCGTGTACTTCCCGGGCCAGGGCTTTGTCGGTGCGGGTTACCGACGAGGTGAGTAAAAGAGCGGGAATCCCCCGGTCAAACCAAGGTTGGAGCAAGTTCCGCCGTTCTGGGAGATCAAAACGGAAGATTTGGGGCTGTGTTCCCTGAATCTCGGGAAGAAAACCTCGTGACTCCAGCGCTTCCAGCAGAATCTGACTGAGCCATATCGGCGAGGGGAAAGTACCCGAACCGGTGGTGAGGTCCACGGGGTGGTCTGTGTTATCAAGGTCGAGCACAAGAGCGGCGGCCGGCGTTTGCGGGGAAAAATCCCTGAGGAACGGGAGGGTTCCTCGGGCAGCCAGTGCCCCGGCACCCCGTTGAGCTCCGGTAAAAAAGAATGTCAGCGACACCTGAGGTGTTGTCGAAAGGGCTCTTTCTGCCCAGATTTCGGCCCAAGCTACCCCCGCGTTGTTGCTGCGCCCACTTTCAGAATCGGTGGGCACCACGATGACCAGCTCTCCGGGTTGCTTGCCAGGGGTGCGGAACCAGAGCGAACGGGAAAAACTGTGGAAATCCTGAAGTTGCTGAAAGTCTGTGATGTGCAGCGTGGTCTTGGGTGCAAAGCGCCTTTCAAGGTCGGCAAACAGTTGCGCCTCCGCGTTGCTGCCTTCGGTCCGTTCGGTGAGCGACTGTACCCTCTGGTACGACGCTGCAAAATCGCCCCCGCCGAGATCCAACGCAGTGACCTCCGACGCAGGGGCCTCCGACGGCCCCGCGAGCGCCAGTAGGGCCACCAACGTCAAAAACACGGGAGTTCCAGGAAGGCGATTCACAGGCTCAAAATAAGACATCTTTGACACTTGCACAAGTTCGTGTATACTCGCTCCAAGGACGCTGCAATGGACCTTCTTCCCGAAATCCTCAACCGCTACAGTGTTTATAAGTTCCGGGAGGAGCCCGTGCCGTCTGACGCTCTGGAGCGGATTCTGGAAGCTGGACGCCTCGCTCCATCGGCCAAGAACCGGCAACCATGGCGTTTCGTAGTGGTTCGTGATCCCCTTTTGCGCCAAAAAATGCAGGAAGCTGCCTACAACGAACCGGGGGTGGGTCAGGCTTCGGCACTCATCGCCGTGTGCAGCACCAATATCGATTACCGCATGCCCAATGGCCAACTCAGCTATCCTATTGATTTGTCGATGTGCGCCGCTTTTATGACCCTTCAGGCCGTAAGAGAAGGGCTCGGCACGTGTATAAACGCCACTTTCAATGAAGACGAAGTCCGCGATTTGCTGACCGTACCGTATTCGATGCGGGTCGTCCTGCTCCTTGTGGTTGGCTTTCCGGCCGAGACACCCACCGTAGAGCACAACCGTTTGCCTCTGGCACGGTTAGTTTCGCACGAGCACTGGTAAGTAAGCTGATGGCAGAGGAAAAACGCAAGAAAGTTCTAGAGCTCCCTATGAAGATAGTCTTCAACGAGACGGGAATCAGTTTTTTCCTGAAAGGAAACAAGAAGCTGACCAAGTTCAAGACGGTTGATGAGGTGGATCAGTACGGAATCTACTTCGACACCTTCTCCCCTGCCTCGGTGCAGAAAATGTTGCTTGTGAATTATGTCGCCGTCCTCGAAACCAGTCGCCCTGAGTACATGACCAAACGCCAAGATGTGATTGACCTGTCGAAGTTGATCACCTATGGCATGCTTTACCGCAAGTTTGACGAGATCATCTTCGGTAAGCTTTTGGACTCTGCAGTGGTTAGAAGCTGGAACCTGGCCCACTCTGACAGCCCCATAGACCGTAATACCCCGGTGGGGGAAGCGCAACTCGCAGCGTCCTTGGAGGTCAACAAGCCCTTCGTTACCGCCATAAAACAGGGAATCATCGCCTCGATCGTTAAGTCGGTACAGCTCAACGATACTCTTTTGCCCGAAGAAAAGAACCTGCAGATTTTTCTTGCCGACAAGTTTCTCACCACCTTGCGTCCGTTTGTGTGGTCTGTTTTTGTCAAGTTCCGAGAGAACAAGGAACTGTCTTCTTTTCTTGCCGAGGTGGAGTCGACTCTCAAGGACTTCATGGTAAAAAGCAAGATTTCGGACTTCCTTTCGATGATGAGCATAGAGCTAGCCATCATGGCGGAGAACACCAATCTGCAAAACTTTGCCAAGGTTCGCTACAAGGGCACCCTCGAACCCGTGCTGATCAATCAAGACACCGAAATGCGAAAAATGATCGTAGAAGAGATGCGCTTGCGCAATCAGAACGTCTTTCTCAGCTGGAGGGTTGGCGGCGAGTCGTCAAAGACTCAAATTGGTCGGGAACGTCTGCAGATCAAGATTTTTAGCAAGGATTCTGCAACGCTCGAGAATAAGAAACCTGCGCTAAAGCCCGGTGAAGAGGCCAAAACTCCCGAGACCATTAAGCGCAGTCTCGTCGACTTCTACAAGGATGCCTCTGGCGAAGGCGCTGGCAACAACGCCGAACTCGGACTGTACTATTTCAGCTACCTCACCGAAGAATGTAGCAAGGTTGGCGTCGAGTTTGATGGTACTATCACCCAACTCCGCGACAGTACCCTTAACGTTATTACGCTGACTCTGTTGTTTTAAGCAGCGGTAAGCCTTTCAAATCCCATGGACGCACACTGTTCCGGTAAGCTATCCTCAGGTCATGAAAATCACTTCCTGGAACGTCAACGGCATCCGTTCTGTGCTCAAAAAAGATGCTTTGTTGCCCTTCCTCACTGAGAACAATCCTGATGTTTTTTGCGTGCAAGAGACCAAGGCCCAGGCCGGCGAGGCTGACGTGAACGCCCCTGGCTACACCGAGTACTGGTACTCCGCGGTCAAGAAGGGCTATTCCGGCACCGCCGTGCTCAGCAAGACCACACCGGTTTCTGTGCGCAACGGAATCCCCGACGAGATTCAGAAGCGGTTTTCCATGGGTCCTGACGCCTACGGCGACCCGAATACCGAAGGACGGGTGCTTGTTGTCGAATACCCGCAAGTGTTTGTCGTAACTGTCTATACCCCGAATGCCAAAGAAGACCTCAGCCGGGTTCCTTTGCGACAAAAACAGTGGGATCCTGCCTTTCTGGCCTACTGCAAGCACTTGGAGAAGACCAAACCTGTGGTGTTCTGTGGCGATTTTAACGTGGCCCATACCGAAGACGACCTCGCCAACCCCAAAGGCAACAAAGGCAAACACGGCTTCACTGACGAGGAGCGCGCAGGTTTTCAGGCCATGGTCGACGCAGGGTTTATAGACACCTTTCGCCTATTCACGCGGGGTAACGGCCATTACACGTGGTGGAGCAACTTCGGCAACGCCCGAGCCAAAAACTCAGGGTGGAGGATCGACTACGTTATGGTTTCTGCCAGCCTCAAAGACAAAGTCAAGGCTGCCGAGATCCATCCCTTGGTCATGGGCAGCGACCACTGCCCGGTGAGCGTCACGCTCGAACTGTAGTTGTCCGTTCCCCTAGACTAGATTTTTCCGGTGAGTCCGAACACGGAGAGCGAGTTTTCCCACACCTGGTCGGCCACCTTTTCGGGGTCTTCGTTGCGTAATTCGGCTATGTGGTAGAGCGTACTTGGAAGGTAACTCGGTTTATTGCGCTTGCCGCGGTGTTCACTGGGAATCAGAAAAGGACTTTCGCTCTCGATGAGCATGCGGTCGAGAGGCATTTCGATGGCCGTCTCCTGAATGCTGCGGGCGTTGCGGTAGGTCACGTTTCCAGCAAAACTGATGTACACGTTAAGGTCGAGGGCCTTGTGCGCAAACGCGACGTCTTCGCTGTAGCAGTGCAGGATAGCGCCACGGCTCGGCAGCTTGTCGCGCAATATGGATAGTACGTCCTCGCCGGCACCCCGGTTGTGAACCACAACCGGTAGGTTGAGCCTGCCGGCTAGTTCGAGTTGGCGCAGGAAGAGGTCAATCTGGCTCTTTTTGTCTCCGTATTTCTTTTCGTAGTCGAGACCCGTCTCACCTATTGCCACGACCCTGTCGAGCAAGGCTCCTTGCATGACTTTTTGCTCCCAGTCGCGTCCCGGATGGGAAACTTCCGAGGGTGAAACACCAATGGCGTAGTAAATGTTCGAAGCGGTCTTCAGGTTCTCATGGACTACAAAGAAGTCCTGTATGTTGTTTGTAATGCTGAGAATCCCAAGCACATTCTCCCGCTTTGCCTCTTGGGCCAACAACAACTGCTCGATGTGATCATCGTGAATGAGGCTCATGTGAGAATGTGTATCAAACAGTTTCATGGAACACTCCAGCGAGGCGCGAAAGGCATGTCAGGGATAAAGAGACCGGGATCTTCTGCCGAAATTTACAACAGTTGAGCCTCTTGGTCAACCTTGAATTGACAACCGGGTATTTTGCAGGTAATCTGCAAACCATTATCCGAGCGTTCTGGAGGGAATCGGGCTTGTCACCTGTCAGGCAGTACAAACAGCTCGAGGCCCAAGTGGCCCGCAGTGTCCAGAAAGGTTACCGTGGCCTGTTTCAGCGCCTCGTGGCGTTCTGGAAACGGGTGTGGACCGTGGGCCGCCAAAACTTCACAATCATGCTGATTCCGCATTCGGAAAAGCGCATCGTGAACTTCAAAATCTCCGTGTTTGCCTTCGGTTTTCTGGTGTTGCTTGGCGGCTCGGTCTTGGGTGCGTTGCTTTGGTACTCAGCAAGCTATACGGGCCTCAACCGCCTGTTGGCCCAGAAGACCGACACCTTGGAATCCTCTCAGGCCAACATCGACCGCGTTCGAGAGGAAGTGGCACAACTTCGGACCGTGGCCAAACAATTTGAATCTTCACTGAACTCCACCCTGGGTGTGGTGGGTGTTCCAACCCGCAAAGCAACCGCAGACACGCAGGTCCGGGGCGATCTGGCTTCACTACTCAGCCTGCAGGAAGTGGATCAGGGAGCCGTGCGTGAAATCGGCGAGTTGAAAAATCTCCGTTCCTACCTGGCCGATTCCACTGAACCGCTGGCTCAGGTGAGCAACGCCCTTTCGGCACAAAAGTCGTTGCTGGTGGACATTCCTACGCTTTGGCCCTTGGCCAACGTGCGGGGCTGGATCACGACCCCTTTTGGCCCCTCGGTTCACCCGTTTACTGGCCAATGGTACCTGCACAAGGGCATCGATATCGCCCAGCAGCAGGGCACGCCGGTCGTGGCTACCGCCAACGGCAAAGTCCTCAAAACCGACTTCGAAGCCTTGGGATTCGGCAACTACATTGACATCAAGCACAACTACGGGTTCTCGACCCGTTACGGGCACCTTTCGCGAATCTATGTGTCCAAGGGTCAAGACATTGTTCGTGGACAGGTGATTGGAGCTCTTGGCTCAACTGGCTTGTCGACCGGACCTCACCTGCATTACGAGGTGCGCATCGGTACCCAAGTGGTCGACCCCACCAAATACTTAAGTTTCTCCAGCGATCTTTTCGACCAAAAGGACCCTTGATGCGATCTCCTGACGGCGATCCCACCGTATTCATCAACAGCATCATCGGTGAGAACTCCACGTTCAAAGGTGAGATGTCGGTAACCGGATTTTTTCGGATCGACGGCGATTTTCAGGGCTCTGCTCATACTGAGGGACGAATCATGATTGGGCGCCATGGCCGCGTAAAAGGGCACCTCACGGCTCGCGACATTGTGGTGGGTGGCATCATCAAGGGCAACCTTTCCGCTACCGAGAAAATTACTTTGCTTTCCACTGCGCTAGTGATCGGCAACGTCTATGCTCCGCGCATCGCTATGGAGGCGGGCGTTTTGCTCGATGGTTCGTGTTGTGCCACACCCCGCATCCGCGAAACCGGTGAGCATCCGCTGCTGGCGGAAAAGGCTTACACCCTAAAAATCGACACCGCAGCCCGCGTCCATACTCCTACCGATCTGGTGGGCTCCAGCCGTGGATAGAGTAGGGGCACCGTTTCCCGGCGGCCCCCCCCTTCCTTCCCGAGACGAAGCCCGCAAGCCCAGAAAAGCCGAATCCAAGCCCAACACAGGGTTTCTGGGTCTGCTGAGGAATCGTGACGAATCGGCCCCTTCGATCGGCACTGCTGGTGCCGGTGGCGTCGCTCCCAGTGAGGCCGAGCTGGAAACCCTTCTCGACAGCGTCCACCTCGCCGGGCAGGAGCTAGCGCGCTATCCGAGCCCGGAGAACGTCCTTGCCTACAAGAAGTCGGTAGGGCGCTTCATTCAGCTCATCGTGGCGAGTTCGTTGGAGTTGACCGAAGTGGAAGGCCGTATGCGAAAGGACATGAAGAAGCCTAAATACGCCCTGCTACAAGTCATCAACGATAAACTCGACAAGCTTGGAGCCTACGTTCTTTCCAACCAGAAAGACCACTTGGAAATTCTGAGTAAGGTGGATGAGCTTAACGGCCTTCTCGTCGACCTCCGCCACTAAGCACCCCTTGATCTCGCGGTTTTGGCGTCGCCTCCGCCTTGCTTCCGTACTCGCGTACATAGAGTACGCTCCGTGCGTCGCATCGTTGTCGGCTTAGCCAAAACCGCGATATCAAGGGGCGGGCTGATGGGCCTCGGTGGGGTTGCGTCGCCTCCGCCTTGCTTCCGTACTCGCGTACATAGAGTACGCTCCGTGCGTCGCATCGTTGTCGGCTTAGCCAAAACCGCGATATCAAGGGGCGGGCTGATGGGCTTTTAGTCGCTGGAGGACTCAAACTGCAACTTATACACGTCTGCGTAGAGCCCGCCTTGAGCTAGCAGTTCTTCGTGGGTACCCGACTGGGCTATGATTCCCCGGTCGAGGACAAGGATGCGGTCGGCTTTGCGTATCGTCGACAAACGGTGCGCAATCACAAGGCTGGTTCTGTCCTTGAGAAGCACCTGGAGAGCCTGCTGTATCATCCCCTCGGTTTCAGTGTCGATGTTGGCGGTAGCTTCGTCGAGGATGAGCACCTTCGGGTCTTGGGCCAACACGCGTGCGAACGAAACCAATTGCCGCTGGCCAGAGGATAAGTTGGTGGCCCCCTCGTTCAGCAAGGTGTCGTAGCCGAGGGGAAGAGCCTGTATGAATCCGTGGGCCTGCACCTGGCGGCACACTTCCTCGATACGACCTCTCGGTAGACCACGACCTAGATCAATGTTGTCGAACACTGTTCCAGAAAACAGGAACACATCCTGCAGCACACTTTGAATCCCGCCCCGGAGCGAGGACAGCTGGTAATCCCGCAAATCATTACCGCCAAAAAGAATGGCGCCGGAATCGATATCCCACAGGCGGGTTAGGAGGCTGGTGATGGTGGTTTTTCCGGCACCAGTGGTACCCACGAGGGCCACTGTTTGCCCTTCGAGAACTTTGAAGGTGAGTCCCTGGAGAACCGGCTCTTCCGGAAGGTAACGGAACCTGACCTCGCGAAACTCGATGTTGGCATGGGGAGCCTCGCCGAGGGCCAAATGCCCGCGATCGGGAACCATGACTTCGGTCTCAAGAAAGTGAAACACCCGCTCCGCTCCTGCCATTGCCGACTGCAGGGCCGTGAAGTTTTCAGCAAGGCTGGCGACCGGGTTGTAGAACCGGCTTACCAGCGTGATGAAGGCAATCAGGACACCCACTGTGAGGGTCCCCGATGAATCAGGATGCAGGAACAACTGGGTGCCAAACCAAACCAGAAAGCCCAGTGACACCGCCCATAGGACGTCGATCAGTGGCCTGAATACGGCGTTGATGGTCCTTTCGGCCAGGTTGGCCGCCAAAAGTTCAGTATTCTCTTGCGAAAAGGTGGCGCGGGCCGCCTTTTGCCGCCCAAACAGCTGAACCACTCCAATTCCCTGAAGGTGCTCAGACAGAAAGGCATTGACCCGGCTCACTTGCGCCCGAACCCTCCGGTTGGCTTTGCGGTTCCAACTTCCAAACAGCAACACCAGCACGAACACCGGCGGGAGAGTCACCACAGTCCAAAAGGCCAGCAGTGGATGGAGGACAAACAAAGCCACGACAACGCCGCCCATCATCACAAAGTCCTTGAGCAGCGAGGTGAACAGCGTGTTGAAGAACTCGCTGAGAGTTGAGACATCGCTCGTGACCGCCGAAACCAGCCTGCCCTGCGGGTGAGACAACAGCCAAGCCGAACTCTGGCGCTGAAAACGGGCCATGAGGCTGGTGCGGAGGTCGAGCATCACGCTCTGGGAAATTTTGGAAAGCATATAGACTTGGTAAAATGACGTCATCATGGTGACCACGATGCTGGCCAGAATGCCGGCACTGACAAGCGTCAGGTGCGCTAAATCGTGCGCCAGCAGACCTTTGTCGATACCGTTCTGCAACAGCAACGGTACGGCCAACTCCGAGAGGGCACCCATCCCCAGAGCGACTACAGATGTGACGACCTGCCATCGGTAGGGTTTGAGGGTCCCCATCAATCTCGAGAGAATCTTGAGGTCGAGCCCGCGGATTTCTTCGCTCATGGCGAGCCCCCTACAACGAACTCGACATGCTGGAGGCGGGCAGTTTCTGCATAAAAGCCCTCCCGGGCCATGAGCTCGGCGTGTGTCCCAAAGTCGACGATGCGGCCCTTATCGAGAACCAGCACCACGTCACAATGCCGCAGGGTAGCCACCCGGTGCGAAATTAGCAGGTTGGTTTTCCCTAACCGTGTCGCTTTTAGGTGGTCGATGATCTTTTCTTCGGTATCGAGGTCGACAGCGGAGAGTGCATCGTCGAGCAAGAGGATGGGGGCATCGACATTGAGGGCCCGCGAGAGTGAGAGCCGCTGTTTCTGTCCCCCTGAAAGGGTGATGCCCCTTTCTCCCACCTCTGTCTCCCAGCCTTGGCTGAGGGCTTCGATGTCCCGGCTGATGGTCGAAAGCTCGGCGAGAACCCTTAGCCGATCGTCGGGAGTCTCGGGACGCGCAAAGGCGATGTTGTTGCGGATAGTATCGGAAAACAAAAAGGTCGACTGAGGAACCACGCTGAAACACGACCTAAGGTCGTCCAGCCTGTAGTTGCGGATGTCTTGGCCTCCAAGGAACACCGTGCCTGCGGGCGGGTCGAAGGTGCGCGGGAGGAGGGCTGCCAGGGTTGTCTTGCCGCTGCCCACCCTGCCCAGCACGCCTACAAACTGGCCCTGCGGAATCCTAAAGTTCAAGTTGCTCAGCACGGTGGGGCCTTCGGAACTATAGGCAAAGCTCAGGTTGCGGAACTCAAGATCAAAGTTCTTGGGCCGGGGCAAGTCCCCTTCGGCTACGATGGTCGGTTTGGTGTCGAGTACTTCGCGCAGGCGTAACAGGCTCGCAGCACCCCTCTGAAGCCAGTTGACCACCATACCCGCGCCCATAAGGGGCCAGATGAGCATGCCCAGATAGGAAAGGTAGGCGGTGAAGTCTCCCGGGCTGAGTTTCCCGCTCATTACATCTTGTCCACCCCAGTACAGGAGAAACAACGCCGATAAGCCCGACAAGGCGGAGATGATGGGAAAAAAGAAGCCCCAGAGCTTTACTAGCTCCATGTTGGCATCCAAGTAGGCCTCGTTGGCCCGGCGAAAGCGGGCATCGACGGAAGCTTCCTGAACGAACGCTTTGACCACGCGGCTGCCTGCCAGGTTTTCCTGAGCAAAGGTGCTCAGTGAGGAGTACTCTTCCTGAACTTTCTTGAAAAGCACGCCCACTTTTCCACCAAACACGACGATGAGTACCGTGATCACCGGCAGAGGCGAGACGATAATAAGCCCGAGTAGCGGGTCTTGAATGAGAAGAAACACTAAAATCGCGCCTGAGATGGTCACCGCATCCGTGAGCGCCACCAGTACCATACCGATAGCCATGCGCACCGCTTCAATATCGTTGGTGGCGCGTGCCATAAGGTCACCGATACGTTGGCCGGCAAACCAAGAGGCCGGCATCGACAACAGATGGTCAACCAGGTCCTGACGCAACTCTTTTTCAATGCGGCGTGCGGCTCCGATGATAAACACACGCCAACCGACGCGTCCGAGCGCAATGACCAGAGCCGTGGCCGCCATTCCTACCATAAGGCTGCTGATCTGGGTTACCTCCGGGTGCCCTGACGCAATGGCGTTGACGGCCTGCTTGAGCCACTGAGGAAACTGAATTTGTCCTGCATTGGTCAGCAAGAGGCAAGCAAGTCCGGCAAAATACCACCAAGCGTAGCGCCGGAGGTAGGGAAGGAGGGAGGCAAAGGTTTTCAGCACTGCCCCTCAATATACGGAATTTTGGGCGTCCTCTCCAGTGCTTCACTTGACAGGTCGTGGGGGAGTTTGCTAGTTTCCTTTTCTGTTGTAAAACAATAACTTAACGAGAGGTGAGCCCCTTGGCCAATTCCAGATCTGCCAAAAAACGTATACGCCAGAATCTGACCCGCCGCCTGGCGAACAAGTCCTACAAAAGTATGGTTCGCACTACGGTGAAGACCTTTGAAGCTACATTGGCCGAGTCCGATAAGGTTACTGCCGGCGAAAGGTTCGTCAAAGTCCAGAAGGCCTTGGCCACTGCCGCCCGCAAGGGCCACGTCCATAAGAATACTGCTGCCCGCAAATTGTCCCGCCTAGCAAAACGCTTGGCAAATGTTTCTGTCTGAACCAACAATCTTTTCCTTGAGGAGCTCTTGTGTCCACTCCCAAGCTGACCAAGGCCGAGATCATCGAGGCCATTTTTGAAAAAACCCAAGTGAATCGAAAAATCATTCACGGGGTCATAGACCAGTTTTTTGACGAGGTCAAAGACGCACTGACGGAGGACCGTGTGGTTGAACTCCGTGGCTTTGGAACCTTCGAAATTCGCACCCGCAAGGGCCGCGAGAAAGCGAGAAACCCAAAGACAGGTGAGGTGGTTCCTGTGCAGAATCATGGGGTCACTGTCTTCCGGCCCGGTAAGGACCTGAAGAAGAAGACCTGGGAACTGCGAGAGTAGTCTGTGCGGACGCTCATTGCGTCCGGGCTTGACCTCCTAACCCTGGTCCTGGGGGCCTTAGCCCTTACCTTGGCCCTTCCCAATGAGCTGTTTCCTGAGGGTTTAGGGTTCTTGGGCTGGATTGCCTTGTTTCCTGTATTCCATTTTACACGTCGACACCGCTGGCTTGGTTGCCTGGTGGGAGCTCTGGTGTTCGGGTTCACCCTGTTTCTGGTGTCCACCTTCTGGCTCACCAGTTTTCACCCCTTGGCCTTTCCCATTGTTATTTTGATTGTCCTTCCCCAATTTGTCGCAGTTTTTTTGGTTTCCGGCCTCCTCTGGCGCTGGATTCCACGGGCCTGGTGGTCCCAAGCTGCGCTTTGGGCCCTCTTTGAATGGGGTCGTACCTTGGGCCCTTGGGCCTTTCCCTACGGCGCCCTGTCTACAACCCAAGCTTTTTTTCCGCTAGCCATCCAGAGTGTAGACCTGTTTGGTACCACCGGACTCACCTTCCTGATGGCCGTGCCCGCGGCCCTCATGGCGTCGTGGTTAGGCGCACTCGTGACGGTTGGGGAACTCGTGCTGGCAGCGTTACTGCTGGCTGCCAACTTCACCTACGGCTGGTGGATGCTCTCTCGCCCCGAAGAGGGCGCCAAAGTGACCGTTGCGCTCGTGCAGAATGTCCGCGACCCCTGGGTAGGAGGTGTGCAAGCCTACGGGGAGGCCCTTAACGTCCTGATAGACCTTTCTCGCCGCGGGCTTACCCAAAGCCCTGACTTGGTTGTTTGGCCGGAGACGGCATTTGTTCCGGCCATCGAGTGGCATACTCGCTACCGCACTGACCCCGCTTCCTGGCAGTTGGTCAAAACCCTAGAAACCTTCCTCAAAACGACCAAGGTGGCTTTTGTGATTGGGAACGATCACGGCGTTCTGGCCCCGGACGGCGTCACTCGTGTGGACTACAACGCTGTGCGGGTTTGGGACCAGGGTTGGACTGGTACCTACCTGAAAACGAAGTTGGTGCCCTTTACCGAAGGCTTTCCCTGGCGTGACCAGTTACCCCAGGTGGCGAAGTTCCTGGAGGATAACGGCTCCCATTTCTGGGAAGCCGGCAAGGCGGTGACGGTAATCAAGGCCGGAGGCATTGTGTTAGGCACTCCCATCTGCTATGAAGACGCCTTTTCTGAGGTCAGCCGAACCATGGTTCTGCAAGGGGCCCGACTTCTGGTGAACTTAACCAACGATTCCTGGAGTCTGGGAACGGCCTCGAAAAACCAGCATTTAGCCGCAGCAGTCTTTCGCACCCTGGAGACTCGAACCCCCCTAGTGCGCGCCGGAAATGATGGCCGCACGGTTGCTGTGGACTCCCGTGGACAGATCATCGCTTCCCTGCCTATTGGAGTAAGAGAAGTGCTTGTTCATAGCGTTGTCCTATCTTCGGGTTCTCCCCCCCTTTACGCCCTCTGGGGCGACTGGGAAATCATTTTATTGGTCCTCCTGCTCATTTTGCAGGTCTTTAGTTCCTTCGAGGCGGTTCGCCGGCCAAAGCCCGAACCTAATGCGATTGACAAGGGGGACAACCTATAGGAAGATCAGCCTGAGGGGAAAAAACGTGTCACTGAAAGGCAAAATCCTGATCGTCGATGATGAGCCAGTTAACCTCGATTTCTTCGACGTAATGCTTTCCCGACTCGGTTTTGAGGTCGTCATGGCTGAAGACGGCGAAGAAGCCCTAGAAATGATTCAGCAAGACAAACCCGATCTGATTATTCTTGACAACATTATGCCCAAAATGACGGGTTGGGAACTCACCAAAATCTTAAAGAAAAGTAAGGCCTATGAGCATTATAGAGACATCCCCATTGTCATGTTTTCTGCCATGGATGCCGTCAAGGACAAAATAGAAGGTTTCGAGCTCGGCATCGAGGACTACATCACCAAGCCGTTCAATTTCTCTGAGGTGCTTGCACGCATCCGCGCGGTTCTGCGAAACAAGGAATTGACCCATCAGGTGGTCAATCGAGAAAGACGCCTAGCCCTTATCGAAAGTCTCAACCAGTCGCTTTTGTATTTTACCGACCACCTTAAAAGGCCTATGGATGAGATGATCACCACGGCGAAGGCCCTCGACCTAGGCAGCAAACCTGGCATCGCGGCCTTCCAGCAGATGGTAGTCAAGGAAGGCGAGGAAGTGCTGGCCGCTCTGGAGGGCCTACGTGACGAGATTCAGGATCTGCAGTCCGAAGGGGCCCGGCTAAAGCAGTCGGAAGTAACTCTGCAGGATCTTGAAGAGAAGTTCCAAAAACATTTCCACAGTTCTGCGACCTGAAGGCAAGGAGCGAGCATGATCAGCGCCGAAAAACAGGAAGTCCTCAAACTGTTCGCTGCCGGACGGAAATGCTACAAACTCATGCAGTTTCCAGAGGGCCTCAGGTTTTTCGAACGCGCGCTGGCGATTGACCCTCTCGATGGTCCCTCCAAGGAATATGCCAAACGTTGCCGAGATCTGATTGAGAACCCTCCGCCGGAAGACTGGGATGGCGTGTTTACGATGACCCACAAATGAATCCCAACCCATCTGCTCCCAGTGTGCAGGATTTCAAAACCATACTCGGACCTGAAACCGTCTTCCGAGGTGTGTTGCGCTTTGGAGAATCCTTGAAAATCCTCGGGCGTTGTGAAGGACGAATTGAGTCCCAGGGAACCTTGGTTGTCGGTAAGGGTGCCGAGATCGTGGCTGAAATAAAAGTGGGAGCGATTATCGTCGCAGGATCTGTCAAGGGCAACATCGAGGCGACGAATCAGACCGAAATGTTGTCAACCGGCAAAGTTTTCGGTAATGTCCGCACTTCAGAGTTGAAAATGGAAGACGGAGTGGTGTTTGAGGGCAGAGTGGAAATGCTCAAGAACTCGGATTCCTTAGATATTTTCTCAGCAACTGCCACGCAACTGAAGCAGTCGCTGGAGACTCTCTGATTGCTGGCGAGCTCGTGGCTTGACAGTCCGAGCGAACCGCCTGATAATACGAACATCATCTTTTCTGTGGCTCTACCAGCCGCGTCCCCCCATCCACCCTTAAGACTATCCTTGACAACTACCATTCCTGGAGGTGCCATGAGCACACAAGAAGGTGAAACCTTCGATCTTTCCCCCGAAGCTCCCGACACAACTATTGCTGCGAAGCGGCCAAGACGCAAAATTCGTGTCGAACTCGTGAAAGACGGCGATGACCCATCGGTGCCGTCAACTGTTGCCGACCAAAGTCCTTCGGTTTCCAGCGAGCCGGTACCGACTACTGGCCAGGAACCGCCTCGCGACCACGAAGGGAAACAGAACTTCCGCAACAGAAACAACGGTAATAGCGGCAATAACACCCAAGGACGCGAAAGAGACCGTGAACGCCGACCCGGCAATAACCGAGAGGGAAGAGAGTTTCGTGGTGATCGCCAAGACCGACAGGCTCGAGGCGACCGAGACCGCCCGGAGCGTAGCGACCGTCTCGATCCGCGAACCCGGGACCGCTTAGCCCAGATGAAGCCGGAGACCTATAACTTCGACGAGTCCAATAAGGTTGTCATTAACGACCTGACTGCCATGGTGATGATTGATCTGCGTGAGAAGGCCCTCTCGTACGGAATGTCGCACGAAGACCTCAACATCATGAAGAAGCAGGACATCATCTTCCAGGTGCTGAAGTCGCATTCTGACCAACGTGGTGTCGTTTACTCCTACGGCGCACTGGAAATTCTGCCCGATGGCTATGGTTTTCTCCGTTCACCTCAGAACTCCTACCTTGCGGGGACCGACGACGTGTACATTAGCCCCAGTCAGATTCGGCTTTTCAACTTGAAAACCGGTGACACGGTTTATGGACAAATCAGGCCTCCCAAGGACGGCGAGCGTTTTTTCGCCATGCTCAAGGTCGATTCTGTTAACTACGATGACCCTTCCGTGGCCCAGACCCGCATTCCCTTTGACAACCTGACGCCGCTGTACCCCGACACTCGCCTCAATATGGAGACCGTCGGCGGTGACGTCTCTACACGTTTGATCAATTTGTTTTGCCCCATCGGTAAGGGAAGCCGCGGTCTGATTGTTTCGCCACCCCGCACAGGCAAGACGGTGCTCATGCAAAAGATCGCCAACGCGATAACAGAGAACCATCCTGAAGTTTTCCTCATCGTCTTGTTGATTGACGAACGCCCCGAAGAAGTCACCGACATGCAGCGAACGGTCAAGGGTGAAGTCATCGCCTCTACCTTTGATGAGCAGGCAAACCGTCACGTTCAGGTAGCCGAAATGGTGATGGAAAAGGCCCGCAGGCTGGTCGAGCACAAAAAAGACGTCGTGATCTTGCTCGATTCCATTACCCGTTTGGCGCGGGCTTACAACCAGACGGTGCCAACCAGTGGCAAGATTCTCTCTGGCGGTGTCGATTCCAACGCCCTGCACAAGCCTAAGCGCTTCTTCGGTGCGGCGCGCAACATAGAGGGTGGCGGTAGTCTGACTATAGTTGCTACGGCGCTCGTCGATACCGGAAGCCGAATGGATGAGGTTATTTTTGAAGAGTTCAAGGGCACAGGCAACATGGAAATCCATCTCGACCGCAAACTTTCCGACCGCCGGCTCTTTCCAGCGATCAGCATCAAGAAGTCTGGTACACGCAAGGAAGAACTCCTGCTCATGGAAGAAGAAATGAATAAGCTTTGGGTGTTGCGCAAGGTGCTCAACCCCATGGAAGACATGGAGATTTCGGAGCTTCTCATCGACAAAATGCGCAAGACCAAGACCAACGATGCCTTCTTGAAGTCGATGAATGGCTAGGGCGGAGTCCTAGCCATTCATCGGGATCCAACCTCAGGTTGGACCAAGAATAGGCTAGGGCGGAGTCCCCGACGTTGTTCAGGGAATATTTTTGCGTCAGTTGAGCTTCTTGAGTTCCGACGCAGCCCAACCGGCATACTTGCTTCGGGCGGGTTCGAGGGAGATCTGTTGCCACCAGCTGCGGGCTTCCGCCAATTGTCCAGATTCCCAGGCGTTTCTTCCTAAAAACCAGCAAGCAGCGCTGCGGGCGTAAAAATCTTTCGCGTTGGCTACAGCTTTCCAGGCGGAGTTGGCCTCCGAAAAACGGCCTGCCGCTTCCCAAGCCCAAGCCTCATTGAGCGCGAGAGCGGCTTTCTCCTCGGGGGTCTTTGCCAGTTGGCGGCGGCGAAGATCGAGGTAAATTTCGAGGGCTCGGTCGTAGTTGCCGTATTGGCTCAAGTTCCGCGCCAAATCCAAACGAACGGTAAAGACCTCGCCAAATCGTTCCGCATATTTCTGTTTGACCACTAGGTTGGGAAACCCCGGTTCCACTTTCAGAAGGTCTTGGTAGCCTGTGTCGGTATCACGCAGTTGATCACTAACCAGCCATGCGGCCAACTTGCTTCCGGTGATCGGGGGTCCCGGCATAGCTAGGAAGGCGCGAACCTGCGCTTTCCAACTCGGGTCGTTGGTCCTCCACAAATCCAAAGAGCGGTAGAGCTGGGCAGTCCTCAGGTCGCGAGACTTGGTCAGGAGGGTCACCATTTCACCCCAGTTCTGGGCTAAACCGGCCAGATAAGCCACCCGGTTCAGCAAGGCCTCTTTCGTGGGATTCGCCAAGATGGCTTGCCTCCCTGCTTCCAGAGCTAACTTGAAGTTTCCGCAATCCTGATACAGGCCACAAAGGTCTTCCCAAACCGAAGAGTTTGGATCCTGGGCTGGAACTTGTTTCCAGAAGGCTTCCGCTGATTGCACCCCTGGCAAGGAGACTACTGCGGTGGCTTGGGCCCTCGAATCCACGGTCGGATGGTAAATGGTTTCTTCATAGCGGTACACCACACCGTCATACAATGCCGCGGTTCCCAGTACGATGAGGGCCTCAGAGTTTGTCGGGTCTTTGAGGTGAACAGCCTGAGCGAGGACTTTGGCCTCTGAGGTTTTGCCCTGTCCCAAGAGGGAAATGGCATCGGCAGGGAAGGTAGATTGTGCGCTCCCTGGAAGCGTGAAAAACCAGGCCAGAGCTAAGGCAAGTATTCTTAGTTTCACCACCGGGCCCTCCGAAGCTCCCAAACCAGGACCAAGAATAACAAAATTGCGAAGAATGCTACAGGCCAGTCGCCCCACTGGTTGTAGAACGTAAGCGGGCGTTGCTCGGGTAGGGAAAGACGAACATTGAGGTGGCCGGGCTGAAAGGAAGGTAGGGGCCCGGCGAGGACGATTCCATCCGATCCGATGATGCAGGTGACCCCAGTATTGGTCGAACGTACTAGTGGAACCCGGTTCTCCACCGTCCTGAACACTGAGGCCACATAGTGCTGGTTCTGGCTGGAGTCTCGGTGCGACCAAGAGTCATTCGTAAGGTTGATCAGCACTTCGGCACCCTTGGCCACCATGGCCCGGTTAACCCACGGAAAGGCGTCTTCAAAGCAGATTGGCGTCGAAAAACGCACCGTGCTTTTGCCAACCGGAACCTGAAAAACGGTGAGTTGTCTTCCGAGTTCCCAACTCCCCGCTAGTCCTACCGTGTGAATAAAGAAACTTTGCACCGCTGGAACTTCCCAATAGGGGATGTACTCCGCAAACGGTACCTGCTGAACTTTTCCGTAATAGTCGATAATCTGCGCCTGAGGATTCATGAGCACTGTCGCATTGACACCACCACCCCGGATTTTTTTTTCGGGGTCATAGTCTTGGAAGTAAGGGTTGCCGAACAACCAGTAAGGTTTATTGGCGCGAATGACCTTGAACAAAGGACTCTTGGCCGGGTTTCGCTCGTAATAGGGCCGCCACTCCTGAAGTGGATACCTCAGTGCGGTTTCACTCCATACCACGAGATCCGGCGAGCCGGTCTTTAGTCCCTCGAGACTTTCCTTTACCGAAGCCTGAAGTGGCACCAAGTCGTCACCTGAGCGCCAAGGATCACTATTCTGCTGAACCAGCAAAAGGTTCAACTGTTTGGTACCTACTTGTGGATGGCCCAAACTCCACAATCCATAGCTGGCCGTCATGGAAACAAGGACCACCAAGAAAAGTCCGCCTTGTACGGTGGCCCGAGGGTGAGCGTCCACGAGCTCAGAAAACCACGCATTGAGGGAGATCACCATAAAAGTGAGAAATCCGATGCCGGTCAGGTCGAGGACCTGAAGGAACACCGGCCACTGGTGCAACGGGTAGGCCGCCAAGCCCCAAGGAAACCCGAGGAACCCGTTGGACTTCAGAAACTCAAAGACCGCCCACAGAGCACCGACAGCAAACGGGCGTGCATCGTGCCTGAGCCGCAGAAACGTACGCAGCGCAGGCCCGAGCAAGGCACCATAACCCGCCAGTCCCAAAGCGGGTCCGGCAATGGTCCAAACGGCATAGTCTTGAAAGAAGGCCAGCCAGTAATCCTGCATCAGGGTCGTCAGCAAGCCAAAGAGGGCGCCCATACCGGCAGCCATGCGGTTGGATGTGCTGTTGCGCAGTGCCCAGAACAGCGGAACCCAACCTATCAGCGTCAGCCAAGAGTGGCCCAGCAAAAATAAGTCGTTGGGTTGGGCGAGCGAAACCACCACGGAAGAAAGGCCTACCGCTGCGAGCAAAACAACTGGCATAGAACGCATTATAGGAAAAAAAAGTTGAATAATCTAGCTTTTGCCTTTACACTGGCTCAAAGGAAATCCTTGTTGAACCAGAAGCTCGATGCTTGCCAAGACGTGCATTTTAAGGAGTATGGCGCGGCTGCGACCGTGCTGGCGTCTGCGCCTGGCAAGGCCAGTCTTCTAGGAGATCATACCGAGTTTGCCAAAGGTTTGGTCCTTTCAGTAGCGATTTCCCTGCGCCTTTTTGTGGCGATTTCCCCGCGGCCAGACTCCCTAGTCCGTTTTTTCTCGAGAGAATACAACGAGCGAAAGAAAACCTCGGTTGCCAACCTGAAGTTCCGTAAAGAGGACCGGTGGGCCAACTACCCCAAGGGTGTGCTTGCTGGCTTTGCCCAGCTCGGTATCCACATCGAGGGGCTGGATTTCACCATCTTTAGCGATATTCCGCAGGGAATCGGACTCGGGTCGTCTCAAGCTCTTTGTCTGGCTTCTGCTTTTGCCTTCAACGAGTTTTTCCAAACCGGACTCAGTGTACCCCAGCTCATCCAGCTTGCTCAGAAAGCTGAGACCATCTACCTCGGCCACGGCGAACACCTTTTACCCACCGCAGCTACTTCCTACGTCCAGGCCTTCGGTCAGGAAGACCACCTTTTTTTTCTCGACACCCGAACCCTCGAGTGGCAACAGATCGCTTTCTCCCCAGAAGCCGGAGGGTTGACTTTGATCAATTCCAGGGTTCCTCCGAGTTCCTTTGATTTGTCATCCGGCAGAGCCAGAGCCCAGTGTGAGGCGTGCTTGAAGCTCCTTTCAGCCGGAAGGTCTGGACGTTCCCTCAGGGACTTCAGCAAGACGGATCTGAGTGACCGCGTGGGCACTCTGCCCGAGTCAGCCCGGCGGCGAAGCCTTCACGTCATTGACGAAATGGCAAGAGCACAAGAGGCCCTTGAAGCCTTCCGGGAAAGTGACTACCCCACGGTGGGACGGTTGATGAACCGGTCACATGATAGTTTGAGAGACCTGTACGAAGTTTCGTGCCCCGAGATCGATTGGCTGGTCAAACGCCTCCAGGAAGCCGACTTGGTGACCGGAGCGCGCATGACAGGTGAGGAATCGGGAGGTTGTGTCATCGCTCTGGCACGGCCGGAGGCTTGGAAGCCATTTAAGCACCAGGCAGAAGAATACGAGCGGATCTTCGGGTTTAAGGTAGAACTTCTCCCGGTGCGACCTTCTGCGGGGGCCCAGATTCACCAGCTTGTCCAAATGCACCGCGAAGGCTAAGATGAAGCCCGGGGAGGGGGCCATTTGCGTATCCTTTTGACCAATGACGACGGCATTGACGCCGCCGGCCTGGCGGCTCTCGAGTCCGCATTGAGTCCGACCCACGAAGTGTGGGTTTGTGCGCCCGACTCCGAACGATCTGGCACCAGCCATGCTGTCCACCTGCAGGGGCCCCTGCGTGTCCACAAAGAAGGGCCCCGCCGGTTCGCTTGTTCGGGCACACCCGCTGACTGTGTCTTTGTTGCTCTGCGGGGAGATTTCATCCCAAGTATCGACGTGGTGCTCTCTGGCATCAACCATGGTCCAAACTTGGGGACCGACACAGTGTATTCGGGAACTTGCGCCGCGGCGAGGCAGGCTGCTTTGGCCGGCCGCAAGGCCTTGGCTGTATCGCTCAACTATCCGCGTCCTTTCGCGTTCGAACCCGGAGCGGCTTGGGTTGCCTCCCGTTGGGAGGCGCTGGTAGCCGCCTGCGCTCCGGGCCATTTTGTCAATATCAATCTCCCCGCGGCTCCCGTGTACCCCCTCATCGCAGTTGGTGCCAAACTTTCGGTGCGGCGCTACTTTGACAAGGTAGTCCCCTTTACCGATCCCCAAGGGGAGCTCTATTGCTTTGTCGACGGCTTACTCCTTGATGACGAGATTCCGCAAGACAGCGACTGGGGCGTGGTGCTTCGGGGCCAAGTGGCCCTGTCTTTGCTGCCGGCACAGCCGGTTGCAGCCCTCTGGTCCGGTGGGGCCTTATGAAACCTAGCCTCGACGAAGGGGTTCGGCTTTTTGGCCAGGGACAGTACGGTCAGGCTCTGTTCTTTCTGGAGGAACTCGACCCGCTTGATGTGCCCGACGCGGCCTACTACCAAGCTTTGTCGTACTCCCGTCTCGGCCGCACCGACCAAGCATTGTCGGCTCTGGAGCTGTTGATCTCTCAAGGAACAAACTTTCTCAAGCTTCTCCAGGTCAAAATGATCCGGGGCTTCCTCCTGACCACCGAGCGTCGCTACCCGGAGGCAGAATCGGCCCTCCGCGATATGCTTGAAGAAGGGGTGGAGTCGGTACAGGTTTTTTCAAACTACGGCTATGTCCTTTGGGCCTTGGGCCGGGGGAAAGAAGGAATCGCGTGGCTCAACAGGGCACTTGCCCTTGATCCGGAGAACGCCAACGCCCTGAACTCGATGGGTTACATCCTGGCAGAAGAGGGTGTGCTCCTCGAAAAAGCCCTCGCGTATTGTCGGAAGGCCTTGTCCATCCAAAAAGACTTTCCTCCCTACTTGGATTCTTTGGGCTGGGTTTATTACCGCATGGGTCAGCTCAAGATGGCGGCCCTCTACCTGCAAAAGGCTTCTGATGCGCAACCAGAAAACGTCGACTACCGTGTGCATCTGGCGGAAGTGGAGCGGGCGCTAGGGGTTAAACTCAAATGAAACTTGGACTACTGAGCTTGCTCTTGCTTGTACCGCTGGGAATGGCCGCACAAACCAAGAACCTTGATTACGATCAGGTGAGATCCGACGAAGCGGTGCGCGAGGGTGTGGTTGCCTTTCACAATGGTCAGTATTCGCGCGCCCTTTTGGCGTTCGAGAAAGCCTTGGTGGCCAAACCTGAATCGGTAGTCGCGCGTACTTGGCTCGGGGAGGCCCTTTATTCATCAGGTTTGGTCGAGCAGGCTCTCAACGAGTGGAACCACGTGTTGCGCAGTGGTGTCAAGAACGACATCCTGACCTCCTGGGTCGAAGTGCTTTCCGCACGCCGCTCGCTCGACAGAGAGACACAGACTCCTGAACGCTACATTCCCCTTTATGAGCTTTCGGGTAAAGCAAAAGACGCCCAGGGACGCACGCTGTTCCTGCGGCCCAGTGCTATACGTACCCTTCCCGACGGAGGCTACCTAGTGGCAGGATTTGGAAGCGGCAACGTGGTCCAGATGGATTCGGGTGGCAACCTAGTCAAGCGGTTTACTGTTGGGGTTGCAGGCCTTCGGGCTCCCTTTGACATCCTGACCTGGGGTGATCATTACTATGTCAGCGAGTTTCTCACCGACCAGATCAGTATTCTCGACAAAACCGGCCTTCGCACCAAAACATTCGGGAGCAAGGGTCGTGCCGAGGGCAAGTTTCTCGGCCCGCAATTTCTGGCCTCCGATGGAGCTTCCCTTTTTGTAAGCGACTGGGGCAATTCTCGTGTGCAGAAGTTCGACAGTGAGGGGAACTTTCTCCTGAGTTTCGGTCTGCCGGTGGTCGGCTTTGACGGACTCAAGAATCCGACGGGACTGGCGGCCAGCGAAAGTACGATTTATGTTGCCGACAAAGCTTGGAAGGCGGTGCTGGCTTTCGACATGAACGGGAACTGGCTGGCTACCTACGCCAAGGGCAGACTGACCGCACCAGAGAGCCTTCAACTCCTTCACGATGGCCGGCTTCTGGTGAGCGATCATTCAAAAATCTGGTTCTTGGACCCCGCCACCGATACCTTGTCGCCGTTCGATCCGGAATGGAACCAAGGACTACTGGTGACTTCTGCGGCTATTGATGCCAACAATAACCTGGTGATTTCTGACTTCGACGACAACAAGATCAGGGTTCTTGCCGAGGGCCAAACCATCTACAGCGGTATGGTGGTGCGAATCCAGCGCCTGGGGACCGAAAACTATCCCGATGTGCGGGTCGATTTTACCGTCGAAGACCGATGGGGCCGACCGGTGACGGGTCTCAAGGCCACGAACTTCGTGCTTTCCGAAAGTGGGAAAAAGCTTGTGGCTCCCACTCTCAGTTTTCAAGGCTACCGCAGCCAAGAGACCGAGGCCGCGCTCGTGATCGACCGAGACCCCTCCATGGCCCGCGAGGAAGCTGGAATCCGTGAGGCAACCGGGTATTTTACACAAGCGTGGAGCGACCGAGGGGGCATCTGGTTGTACTCAGCCGGCACCAACCCACTGCCACAGAACCAGAGGTTGTCCGGGATCAGTGAAAACCAAAATGCGGCGGTGAATCCAGCCACACTGACTCAGTCGGGACAATTTGATCTTGCCGTCCGTCAGGCAGCCTCGTCGATGATCCCTTCGCTCAAGAGGCGCACGGTGGTTTACATCACGGGTGGCACGGTTCCCCGCGCCGGTTTTTCCCGCTACAACCTGACAGAGACGGCGGCCTTTCTGCGCAACAATGGCATACAGTTCGACGTGGTTTCGGTCAACGATGCCCCGCTGGCTCAGGAACTCCAGTACTTAATGGACACAACCGGGGGCAAAGCGTGGTCGGTTAAGAAAGACCTCAGGCCCTTCGAAGGCGCCCTAGTCAACCGGGTTTCGGGGCTGTACAGCCTCACCTACAAGTCGATTACACCATCTGAAGCAGGAACCCGTAGTATTCCCGTGACTCTCGAAGTGCAGAATTTTAAGCAGAGTGGCCGCGACGAGTTGAACTACTACGCCCCCCAGTAGGTACTCTACTGCCCGGAAATCGAGGCCAGCTTCCAGGTGTCGCCGGAGCGGACAAAGGTGAAGGTCTGCTCGGGTTTCCAGAAGGTGAAAAGATCGGCCAATTCCGCAGGAGCCTCGGGCTGTGCCTGCACCTGCAACTTCAAAGAGCCGGCTTCGGTGCCAGCGCTCAGCTTCACGGAGGACGTGACATACAGCTCTTCGGGGGAGGCCAAATCCAGCGGGTGGTCGGCAAAGAACGCTTCGATAGCTGGAGCAAGGTCAGCGGTAGCCAGTCCGTTGGCAGGCTGAGCGACCTCTGGCTGAAGGTCAGCGGCCGAAGGGTCGGCGAGCGGCATAGCTGCTGCCGTCTCATTGGGAATGATCAGAGTGTCGGCAAGCACGGATCGGATGGTTTCGGCGTTGGAAGACAAAAACCCGCGCAGAAGCTTGTTCCAAGCGAGTTTGACAATTTTCTCCCCCTGCATGTTCTGTTCCCTCACCACATTGGCATCGGGAATGGTGGGCTGAGTTTGAGGAGCCTCGGATGCAGCCGCAGAGGTGTTTGAATCCTGAGTTTCGCCGTTGACCGTGGGAGCCTGCACGGTTACAAAAACCGGAGTCACTCCGGCTACGTAAGCAGGGAAGAGCTTGAGAGCTTGGGCCTTGAACTCGTCACCCCGTTCCTTTTGGCCCAAATCGGTGAACTTCTGGCCAGCCAGCCAATAGGCGTCAGCCATCTCAAACCGGCGCTGGGCATAGAGTTGGTCGATGACGGTCTGTGCCGGCAAGGAGGCCGACGCAACGACCAAGAGAATTACCACCGCAACAAGGGATCCACGGGTTAGGTTCACAGGAACTCCTTTCAGTGTTAGTATACCCCCAACATCTTCCCGCGACAATGCCATGAAATCCTACCGCCACAGTGCCCAAGAACGATACACAAACCTAGCCCTTTCGCTCCTCTTTGTCGGAGTTTCAGTGTCCCTCGCGGTGTTTTCAGGAAGCTTTTGGATTCCACTGGGGCTATTAGGCATGGTGGGCACAGCCCTGGTGAGTTTGGTGTTTGCGAACCGTTTTTTCGACTCGCACGAGCTTGTCCAATGGGATCCCGAAGGCCCGGCTCTCATCTGCAGTGTACGGGGGCAAGTCAGGCGCGTGGAGCTCGCCAACGTGAGTTCCGTCCGGGTCGTCCCCTGTGCTTTGAAGACAACGCTGGTCGTCGAAACGTCGAAACTCGTTCTCAGTCACAAACTCATTTGCTTTGAAGATTTGCTCGAACAGGTGCGTCAGGCGCGTCCCGACTTGTTTCCTGCTCCTGGCGACACCCTCAGGCTGCGATCGACACTCGTGGGAATCGTGTCTCTGCTTCTGTTTTCGGCTGGGACGGCCCTCACCGGGACGCTTCTCGATGGATGGTTACCTTGGCTGGGACCTCTATTTTACACGGTTGCCCTCGTACCCCTAGTCCGCATCGTGTTCTTTTATCCCCTCGAATATCGCATCTGTCGAGGTAAAGTGATCGTCCGTTACCCTGGCCGATGCAAAACCCTGACCACAGGTAAGCTCAAGAAAGTCCACCAGGAAACCTATGCCTCCGCCGGTTCGGTGTTCTTTGTGCTGAGGTTAGAGTTTGTGGGTCATCACGTTGTGCTCGATGAAGGCTACCTCCGCGATTCGCTTCGCCCGAGAGCCGATTGGTTGGGCGTCGCTCTGAATTGACTTTTGACCCCCGGTTGGCCATATTGATCGCATGGCAAACCAGGCCTCTGACGACACAGGACTGCTGGAAAAAACAAAGGACAAAGTAGCCGAACCTCCGAGGTACTCCTGCGTTATTTACAACGACAACTTTACCACCAGGGAGTTCGTAGTTTATGTGCTCGTCAAAATCTTTCTGTTGCAGGAGAAGGACGCCATGAAGAAAATGATGGATGTTCATCGCAACGGGAAGGGGCGGGTGGGCAATTATAGCTACGACATTGCCAGCACGAAAGCCAACCAAACCGTCAAGCTCGCCCAAGACAACGATTATCCGCTCAAATGCACCGTGGAGCCCCTATGAAAATTTCCCATGAATTGCAAGCTGTGTTCAATCTAGCCTTCGAGGAGGCCAAGTCGAGGCGCAGTGAATACCTAACCCCGGAGCATCTGTTGCTGTGCAGCCTTCAGTTTGATTCCCAGGTGAAACTCATCGAGGCCTGCGGGGGTGAAGTCAAGGTCATCCGCGATCTTCTCGATGCCTACCTCTCCAAGGAAACTCCCGCAGCGAAAGAAGGGGATCCGACACAATCGCTGGGTTTCCAAACGGTTGTCGAGCGGGCCATCATGCACACGGTGTCGGCACAAAAAGACGACGTGGAAACCGGCGATGTGCTGGTGAGCATCCTAGACGAAAAGGATAGCTATGCAGCGTATGCCTTGCGAACCGCAGGAATCGACCGCTTGGGGTTGACCCGTTACCTGAGCCATGGTGAGGAAGATGAAATTGAGGAATTGCTGGCCCGCGAGGAGAAGTCCGGGGAGCCGGGCGAGGACGACGAAGCCTCTGCCAAGGGCGAGAGCAAGAAGAAAAAAACCTTCCTCGAGCAGTTCACAACCAACCTCACCGATTTAGCACGAAAAGGGGAGCTCGAGCCACTCATTGGTCGGGCAGATATTCTGGAAAGAACGATTCAGGTGCTCTGCCGCCGTTTGAAAAACAACCCCATCCATGTGGGTGAGCCGGGTGTAGGAAAAACGGCAATTACCGAGGGGTTGGCACAGCGCATTGTCGCCGAGCAAGTTCCTCCCGCGCTGCGCGGTTACAGCGTATACAGTCTCGACATGGGCAATCTCATTGCCGGAACGCGCTACCGCGGCGACTTCGAGGAGCGCCTGAAGAAGGTGATCAGCGAACTGCAGGCCCTTCCCAAGGTCATCTTGTTTATTGACGAGATTCATACCATCGTGGGGGCTGGTGCCGTTTCAGGGGGCTCCATGGACGCGAGCAACCTCCTCAAACCGGCACTTTCCTCGGGCAAGCTCAAGTGCATCGGTTCCACAACCTTTGACGAATACCGCAAGTATTTTGATAAGGACCGCGCCCTCAGCCGCCGCTTTCAAAAAATCGACGTTCTGGAGCCGACAACCGACGAGGCCTACCTAATTCTGCAGGGGCTCAAGCCCAAGTACGAGGAGTTCCACAAGGTCACCTACAGCGATGAAGCCTTGAAGAGCGCGGTCGATCTTAGTCACCAGTTCATCACAGAACGCCATCTGCCCGACAAAGCCATCGACGTCATTGACGAAGCTGGGGCCTGGGTGGCCAACTTCCTCTACCCCGAGCGTGATTCCGAAATGGGCAAGCCAGTTACACCTATCGAGATCGAGAAAGTGCTGGCAAGAATTGCCCGCATTCCTGAAAAGACGGTAACAACCAACGAGAAAGACAAGCTCGGGGGACTAGCCGAGCGGTTGCGCACAGTCATTTTTGGTCAGGACGAGGCTGTGGCCGAAGTTACTGCCGCTATTAAACGCTCAAGAGCCGGGTTCAAGAAACCCGGTAAACCGGTGGCAAGTTTTCTGTTTGTCGGCCCCACTGGAGTGGGAAAGACTGAATTGGCACGTAGCCTGGCCAACGAGCTCGGACTCACCGTTCACCGTTTTGACATGAGCGAGTACCAAGAGAAGCACACCGTCAGTCGGTTAATCGGTTCGCCTCCCGGCTACGTGGGCTACGACGAGGGTGGTCAACTTACCGACGCCATCCGCAAAACTCCCCATTCGGTGGTACTGCTCGATGAGATTGAAAAGGCCCACCCCGACATCTTCAATATCCTTTTGCAAATCATGGATTACGCAACACTCACCGACAATCAAGGTCGCAAGGCCGACTTCCGCAATGTGATTCTGATCATGACCAGCAATGCCGGGGCCCGCGAGGTTGGCAAGAGCATGATTGGCTTCGAAAGCAAGGTGGTTCCGGGCACCGAAGTGTTGCGGGCTGTGGAAAAGGCGTTCTCGCCTGAGTTCCGCAACCGCCTCGACAAGGTGGTCGTTTTCCACCGCTTGGCCCAGAATATCATTGAAAACATTGTCAGCAAGGAGATTGATGAGTTCCGCAAGTTGTTGGAAGACAAGAAGATCAGTGTGGAAGTCACCCCTGCTGCTCTCACCTGGCTGGCTGAAAAAGGGTATTCTGAGGAATATGGTGCACGTAACATCGCCCGGACTATCGAAGAGCACGTAAAAGCCTGGTTTGTCGACTCGGTGCTTTTTGGCGAGCTGGAGAACGGAGGCAAGGCTGTCCTCGAGGTTGAGGCCGATGAGCTCAAGGTAAAGGTTGGCTGAAGAGTTCCCCCGGCTTGAATGGGACCAGGAGTTCGTTTTTCCTGACCCTGCGACCGCCGATGAAGAGGGCTTGGTGGGAGCCGGTGGCAATTTGTCGCCGGGAATGTTGCTATCCGCCTACCGGCAAGGTCTTTTTCCTTGGTTTACCCGACGTGGCCATCCCTATTGGTTCAGCCCCGACCCCCGGTTTGTGCTTGAACCCGAGCACCTGCACCTGAGCGAAAGCCTTCGCAAGATTCTTAAAAAAAAGGTCTTCCGGGTGAGCTTTGACAACGCCTTTGAGCACGTGATGCAAGGCTGCTCCTCCACTGCTCGACGTGGGCAGGGTGGAACTTGGATTTCCAAGGATTATTTCTCGGCCTATGGCGAACTGCACCAGTTGGGATTTGCCCATAGCGTCGAGGTGTGGGCCGGTTCATCCGCGACAGAACCGTCGGGTGAAACGCTTGTGGGCGGTCTTTATGGAGTTCATTTAGGAAAGGTCTTCTGCGGGGAAAGCATGTTTTCGCGGGTCGCCAACGCCTCGAAAGTGGGTTTTGCCACGCTCATCCCTTGGCTAGCGCGCGAGTTTGGCGTTCGGCTTGTCGACTGTCAGCAAAAGACCGACTACCTAGGCAGCTTCGGTGCTCATGAAGTTCCGCGCGAAAACTTTTTGAGACAGCTCAAAACTCTGGTCGAAGTACCAGGCCCACGTGCCAAGTGGAGCGCACCAACAATACTGGACTAGGACACGAACGAGGACAGGACGCAGTCGGGTCACGCCGCAACAGGCGCGCTATCGTTGAGCCCGGCCCGCCGTAGCGAGGACGTGAGACGGCAAGAGCTGCCCGGAAGTGAGTACCGGAGCGTGGCCGTAGCCACGTGAGGACACGAACGAGGACAGGGCGCAGCCGGGTCACGCCGCAACAGGCGCGCCGGGCTCAACCTACATCTGAGACTTGTCCCACAACAAGAGTACGTCTACACGACGATTGAAGGCCTGACCCTCGGGGGTGCTGTTTGTCGCAACGGGGCGGGTGCTGCCATAGCCTGCCACCCCAGATTTTGCCTCTGGGTAACCATAACTCAGAAAAAGATTGAGAACGCTCAAGGCCCTTTCGGTGCTTAATTGCCACTCTTTGGCAAACTTGTCGCCCTCGAGCACCGTGCCGTCCGTGTGCCCTTCCACTCGAATGGCATTAGGCAACGATTTGATGCCATCAGCAACTTTCCCTAGGAAGGGCACGGCCTCGGGATGAACCTCCGGGCTCCCTGGTTCAAAGAAGGTGTCGCTGAAGAGGGTGATTTTGATGCCTTCTTGCACTTCGGTGACCTTGTACTGGTTTTGGGGCATGATGTTTTTCATGCGGTATTCGAGCTGAGTCATCAGTGCGTTGCGTTTTTCCCGCAGGGTTGTTGAAGGGTCGGTTTGCTGGCGACCTTGCAACATCTCGCCTGAAGTGCCCACCGAGTTGCTGGCTTCAAACACGAAGCCCATATTGGCACCCTGAAATACCGTCTGAAAGGTCTGGGCGAGGTCTTCGAACTTCTTCGGGTCGCGGGGACTCAGCGCGTACAAAACGATGAAGAACAACATGAGCAAAGTGATCATGTCGGCATAGGTCAGAAGCCAGCGTTCTGCATTTTCGTGTTCTTCGTCTCCGCCCTTTTTTTTCTTGGAGCCAGGTGATTTTTGGGCTGCCATTTATTCTTCTGCTCCACCCTTGTCCAGGAGTTTCCGCTCTTCCTCTTCGAGATAACAAAGCATTTTTTCCTTAACAAGCATGGGGCTCTCGCCTTTATGAATGGCAAAGACTCCCGTAAGGATCATCTCCATGCGGAGTTTTTCGACTTTGAGCTTACCCTTGAGCTTATTGGCCACAGGCAGGGCGAACACGTTGGCTATACCGATTCCGTAGAGTGTGGCGATAAAGGCCGCCGCGATCGAGTGGCCGAGGTGTTCGATGTCACCGGCCAAGTTACCGAGAACCAGAACCAGACCGGTAACCGTACCGATGATTCCCATCGTGGGCGCGAAACCGCCCATCTGGCCGAAGATTTCAGCCTCTTCTTTTTTCACATGTTCATAAACTGCGATGTCGGTTTCGAGGAGTTTTTCGATTTCCTCAGGGTCAACGCCGTCGACCACCATGCGGATGCCCTTGCGAAACAAGGGGTCTTCGATGTCGTCCACCATGTCGTCAAGCGACAAAAGGCCTTCTTTGCGCGCCTTGTCTGACAAATCGACGATGGTCCCTGCCAGATCAGCGCTCGGAGCATTGGGCGCTTGCATAGCCGCTCCAACGCCGGCAGGAATCGACATGTAGCCCTTGATACCGAAGGAGACCAGCAAGGTTCCTGAAGTTCCCGCCGCGATGATGATTAAGGCTGAGATACCGATCAGCGAAGCCGGATTTCCGCCTTCGAGGATGTAGCCCACCAAGATTCCGCCCAGACCGGTCACGAACCCGATGACCAGCGATATGTCCATGCCTTTTCCCGATTTCATATTGAAGTTATCGACCGAAAAAAGCTGGACTTGACCGCTTATTGGGGTGAGGACGACTGTGTATAGAAGATGACCTGGGAACGGCCATATTCGCGGTGGTCGTAGCGGCGGTAGGGGCCCAGTATTTCGGGGAAAGACTCTTCCCCAGGGTAATGCAACAGAAGAGAGCCCCGAGCGGACAAGAGATCGCGTTCGCCAATCAGTTGCAACACCTCGAGCTTACCGGCCATCGGGAAGGGCGGATCAAGGTAGATGACGTCCCACTTCCGGTCGGCTCGTTTGAGAAAGACCTTCACGTCGGCCATGTGGAGTTCGATGGGGGCATCGGCTATCAGCAGGTTTTTCAGCATCACCGCCTTTTTGCCAAAGTCCTTTTCCACGAGGTCGATGGGCGACGCCCCGCGGCTGGCGGCCTCGAGACCCATGAGCCCCGAACCAGCAAACAGATCGAGGAAACTCAGCCCCTCAAGGGGGCCAAGAATAGAGAACAAACTGGTGCGCATCCTATCCATCGCGGGACGAATGACTCCGGGAGGACACTGGACGATTCGGCCTCGGTACCTGCCGCCTGTGATGCGCATGAAACCAAAGTATAGCTGGCGATGAAAGCTTTGTCAGGTTTCGAATGGTTGCCCGGTAGGAGACCGTCCGGCTATGGTAAGGTCTTGTGGAGAGGTTCCATGTTCCGAAAATACCTGCCGTTGTACATCGCCGCGCTCCTGGCCGCCGCCGCGGGGACAGTTTTGGCCTCGCTACCGTCACTGTTACTTCGTTCTCTATTAGACAGCGGTTTGGGGGGAGCTCCTTGGGACTTGCCCGGACCCCTGGGCTGGGTTGGGAGCATTCCCTGGGCCATCGGATGCATGCTTGCCTTCAGTGTGGCTGCCGCAGGACTAAACTTTCTGTCGGGCTACGGCACGCAGCGGGTATCTGAAGATGCGGCACGTGATCTTCGCAACCAATTGTACTCCCACCTTCACCTTCTAACTTGGGATGAACTGCAGAAGGCCCCCACCGGCGATTGGGTGCAGCGGTGTACCTCCGATGTCGACACCCTGAAAAGGTTGGTTGGCCTCCAGTTCCCCGAAGTGGTGAACAGCCTGCTGCAGGCACTCTGGATTTTGCCGCTTTTGTTCACGGTCGAACCAAGGTTGGCTTGGTTCACTGTTCCGCTCCTGCCCGTTGTGCTGGGCTTCAGTTACTTTTTTTTCCTGAAAGTGGAACAGGCCTTCAAGCAGAGTGACGAGTCTGAGGGCCGGCTTTCAGGAATACTCCAGGAAAATGTAACCGGGGTTCGGGTTGTCAAAGCGTTTGCCCGTCAGGATTTCGAGCGGCTGAAGTTTGCCAGGGAAAACGACCACTACCGCAGGGTGACCCGCAAACTGATCAACTTTTTTGCCCTTTATTGGGCTTTAGTGCATCTGTTGTCGTTTGGACAACTTGGCCTCGTGTTGGGCGCGGGCATCATGGCCGTCCAGGCCGGCCAAGTGACTACAGGTACAGTGGTGATGTTCATGACCCTCACAGGTATGCTGGTGTGGCCCATAAGGCAGTTGGGCCGGGTACTTACCGATCTAGGCAAGGCTAAAGTTTCTTGGTCCCGCATTCAAGAGATTCTCTCCAAACCCATCGAAGATCTCGGGGAGCGCGACAGCGAACCGCGGTTATGGTCCGGCCGTCTGGAGTTCCGCGGTGTCACCGTAAAAAAAGATGAGCGTACGGTTTTGGAAGCGTTGAGTTTCGTCATCGAAGCGGGAACCACCGCTGCCCTTTTGGGCCCAACAGGCAGCGGCAAGTCGACTTTGGTACAATTGCTCGCGGGCCTGACCGACTACGAAGGGGAAATTTTACTCGACGGGCATGAACTCCGGTCCCTTTCGAAACGAGAACTGAGGGCTCAAGTGGGACTGGTGCTTCAGGAACCATGGCTTTTTGCCAAAACAATCGGAGATAACATCGGCTTGGCTCATGAGCACCCGCGCGCCGAGGAAATTTCGGGTGCCGCCGCACTGGCCCGCTTTCATGAGGGCATCTCTCGGTTTCCAGAGGGCTACAATACCCTTCTTGGAGAAAGAGGGGTAACCTTGTCGGGAGGACAACGCCAGCGCACGGCCATTGCCCAAATGCTTTTAAGGCCCCGCCCCGTGCTGGTCTTCGACGACTCACTTTCGGCTGTCGACAACCACACGGATGCTCAAATCAGGGATTCCCTCAGGAACAGGCAAGATCCAAGTTTAGCCAAAGGAACGGTGATTCTGATTTCGCACCGCCTGTCGACGTTGGCGCAGGCCGATGTGATTCTGGTGCTTGAGCATGGGCGTCTGGTGCAAAAAGGTACCCATGCTGAACTCGCAGCCCAACCCGGATTGTACCGGCGAATGGCTGAACTTCAGAATGCCCTGCAAAAGGAATGGTTATCGCCATGAGCAATTGGGAGGACGAAGCGTTTCAAACGCGTTGGAACTGGGGTCTTTGGAAAGGCTTGCTCAGCTTCGCCAAGCCGTATTCGACGTTGCTGACGTTTCTGGGCCTGATCATGGTTGCCGTCGCGTCGGTTGACACCTTGTTTCCCTACCTGACCAAGGTGGCCGTGGATACCTTTATGGTACCAAAAACCCTCCAGGGAATCGAAGGGTTCCTAGGCCTCTATATTGCCACAATGTCGCTTCAGTGCGTTCTGATGTGGCTGCTCATCTACGTGGCGGGTATCATCGAGCAGGGTCTCATCCACGACCTGCGCCGGGCAGGGTTTGAAAGGTTGATGGACCTCTCGTTCAGCTATTACGACCGGACACCAGGCGGGTGGATTCTCGCGCGTCTGACCAGCGACGCCACCCGCCTCGGCCAGGTAATTTCCTGGGGACTGGTGGATATGGTATGGGGCTTCGCCATGATGGTGGCGATTACTGTGGTGCTCTTTGTCCTCAACCCCGTGCTAGCGGCCATCACGTTGGCGGTTCTCCCTCCCTTGGCCTGGGCAAGCGTTGTGTTTCAAAAGACCCTGCTCAAATGGTACCGGGAAGTGAAAAAGCTCAGCTCGGAAGTCTCGGCTTCGTTTTCGGAAGGTATCCAAGGCGCACGCAGCAGTAAAGTCCTTTCGCGGGAAGACGGAAACCGGCAGGAGTTTGGCGTGCAAGCCACGCGCTTGCGAGACGCTAGCGTCCGGTCCGCTTGGTTTGGGGCTCTTTATTTGCCTGTCGTGCTCACGCTGGCTAGCCTAGGTACGGCACTTGCCCTCACCTTTGGCGCACCCATGGTCCTGTCTGGAGCCTTAAGTCTAGGGACCCTCGTCGCGTTTGCCTCTTACACTGTCCAGCTTTTTGAACCGATCCGAGAATTAGCTCGTGTACTCGGTGAGCTGCAGCAAGCTCAGACTTCTGCCGAGCGGTTGCTGGCACTGGTCAGCGCCGAACCAGAAATTCGCGATCGGCCCGGGCTGGAGGTTGCGAAGGAACCCCCACTGATTGGGCGGGTTGAGTTTCGCGATGTTGGGTTTTCGTACGTCGCTGACCAGCCAATTTTGGAGCATTTTGATCTGATGGTGGAGCCGGGTCAGAGCATCGCGTTCGTTGGCGAAACGGGGAGCGGGAAGAGCACTATCATCAACCTGTTGTGCCGCTTCTATGAACCGACCAGCGGAAGCATTCTCATCGACGGCACCGATACCCGTGACCGTACCCAGCATTGGCTACACTCAAGGTTGGGGTACGTCTTGCAAACACCACAGCTGTTTCGGGGATCTGTGCGCGACAACATCCGCTATGGTTTGCTCGAGGCCACCGATGAGCAGGTGGAGAGAGCAGCCCGCCAAGTTTCGGCTGAGGGATTCATCCTCGAGCTGGAAAAGGGCTTCGATACCGATGTGGGGGAGGGGGGAAGCCGCTTGTCGACGGGCCAGAAGCAGCTGGTCAGCCTGGCCCGGGCGGTGTTGGCGGACCCGGCATTGTTCCTGCTCGACGAGGCAACGAGCTCGGTTGATACCGAAACAGAACGCCTGATTCAAGACGCCGTCGATGAGTTGTTGAAAGGGCGCACCAGCTTTCTCATCGCCCACCGATTGTCTACAGTCCGCCGGGCCGATCGGATTCTGCTGCTGGAGGCTGGGCGTATTCTCGAAGACGGCAATCACTCGCAGCTGATGGCAAGGCGGGGACGATACTTCGAGCTTTACACCGAGCAGTTCCTCGACGAGCGTGAGAAGCAGCTCCTCGACTCGGAACTTTAGTCGTCATCAAGGCGAGTGAGCACCCAGCGGCTGAGGTGGAGGATGCGCTCTGTTTGAAACACGCTTGGGAGAATCGGCAGTTCGGCAAGGAAGTCCGCAAGCCGCGCGAGCGAAGCGTCCCTCTCCTGCCGAGGTAGAGGAAGCCTGCGTCCCGTGAGCTCGGCCTCAAGCTCCCTCGAGCGAAGCAAACCCAGTTGAGGAAGGGAAAAAACCAGGCGGAAACGAGAGAGCAAGCCGTCCTTAGGCGAAGCCAGACACACCATGGAAAGCTTTTCTTCCCAAGAAGTCCGGTAACTCCCGATTTTTTGATAGAAGTGCAGGCCTGGTTGTTCCAGAGGTAGGCGGATCTTGGTGAGAAGCTCTCCGGCTGCCAAGCTGAGCCGGCCTTGCTCGGCGAGGTCTTGAAACGAAACCCAACGGGACGAACGTTGGCCACGCAGTTCAAGCTGGGCCCCTAGAAGCAGAAGCACAGGAAACAGATCGCCAAAGGTTCCTTTTTGGCAAAGATTGCCGCCCACAGTTGCCAGATTCCGCAGGCCAGAGGTACCAATCGTGCGAATCGCTTCCTTGAGCACAACAGGAATCTGCGTGTCGGGGAGCGAGAGCAACGCCGAAAGCGGTGCTGTGGCTCCCACGTCCAGACTACGATCGCCCGAAGTGATGCGCTTTAGGTCATCGAGAAGGTGCAAGGTCACAGCCACCGGGGCCTCGGCTGCGCGGCTGGTCCCTCCAGCAATCAACTGGCTCCCGGGATTAGCTAGCAGGAAAGCCAAAGTTTCACTGAGGGTACGTGGTCCGTACAGGAGTGGCTGGGCAATCTCAATGGTGTCCACGGGGAACCTCTCTGCCCACAACTGGCCAAGGACGCGACGCTAGCCAGCGACGAGCTCCCCGTTCCAAAACCGGCTTGCTGCCACAGCGGCAGGGAATCTCGCCGATGGCCAACCGGCATTCCTCGGCGTCAGCCTGAGGAAACTGCTCCAAGAAGGAGAACAGGTGGAAGATCTGCACCTCCGTGCATTCGGTACAGTGGACAAGACCCTCCTCCTCGAGAAGAGCCCGGAACTGCCGGTACTCCTCGGTATTTTGGAAGCCCTCGGGGGAAACGACTTCCTGCTCTCTCACTTGGAAGAATGGGATCAGACAGCTCGGTACCTCTTTGCCGTCCAGTAAGATATGACAGCGGCCACAGTCACCCTGTTCACAACACACCCGTTCAGGAAACAGGCCCGCCCGCTGCTGAAGCACCGCAAACAGCGAGTCGCGTGGCCCTCCCGAGAGGGCAAGGTCGTCGCCGTTTAGAATCAGTTGGACCTTCATAGATCGCCCACCGGTTCCCTCAGCGCTTCATCGAGCATCTTTCGCGAGACCGGAATCGAAGGCAACGAAGAGCCAAGCGCCTGCCTAATGGCGTTAAACAGCGCCGGAGCCATGGCATGGGCACCCAAGTTCCCCAGACCGCGAGGCCGTAGTTCTTTGGAGCCTTCCAGAAAAAGGATGGCCAGAGGCGGTAGTTCGCGCGGTCCGGGCAGCCGGTAGCGGTGGTAACCGCTGTCGTGGCCCGAGACATCGAAATGGAAGACTTCGGTCAGCGCCCAACCAACGGCCATCTGTGCCCCTTCAACCAAGGCATTGCGGGCTGCGGCTTCGTCAACCCGGGGTCCGGCATCCACCACTAAAGTCAGCCTGACAATCTCGACCTCGGCTCGGTGAGGTATTACCTGCACTTCTGCAACCGCCGAGCACCAGGAAAAGGAAAGAAACGGCTGGCCCGTGAATGCCTCGGAATCCCAAGGGGGAGTCTTACTCCGGCGGAAAACCGACTTGACAGTCACCGGAAGGGCCTGTTTCAGCCGCTTTTGAGCCAGAGCTTCACAGGTTTGGACGATGAGCCTGGGGACCATTTCGAAGGCCCGGGAGGCGAGGGAAGGTCCACCGGTGGGGTGCTCACCGGTAAAAACGGGGCAGATGCGAACCGAAGTCTGAGGAATCTGAAGTGTGGCAGCAGCCTGGGCCTTCCACAGCTCGCTCTGCCTCTCGTTGGGGGAAACCAGGGGAATGTAGAGCGACAGTTGTCCGTCTTCATCGAGCCGACCCTCTAAGTGAACGGGGTTACCACCGGCCAAAAGTCCATTGCCCTGAAAAGCGGAAGCGACACCAATCCCCTTCAGGGGAAGTGCTTCAGAAGCCAGATTTTTCCGGTTTGCCGACAGAAGACCATAGGCAGCATATTTGCGGGAGAAGTCCGTCGCCTTTGAGGTCTCCGCAAGCAACCAGTGAAGAGGATTCTCGGTTTTTGGCACCAGGCCGGTAAACCAAGGTTGTCCAACAACCACCGCGTTTTGTTGGCGCCAGCGTACTGGGTCGATGTCCAATTCCCGGCAGATGTCGTCCACATGACTTTCCAGCGCAAAAAGTCCCAAGCCCTCGCCTTGGGTGCCCACAGGTCCGCGAGGTGGCGTTGGCGAGGTTTGAACCCGACCTTGAACCTCAAAATGGGGCAGATGATAAGGAGTCAGAAGGCCCACAAGGGCTCGGTCGAGGATTTCCTCTGCCATTACCGGCCAAGCACCCGTCTGCAGCTCTAGCTGGGCGCTGAGCGACAACAAACGGCCATCGGAGGCCACAAGCGATTTCAAGAAGGTCTTGCATTCTGGCTTCTTGGGAGAAACATGAAAGTCCTCCTGCCTGGTAAGTCGCAACACGACCGGTTTTCCGCAGGCCTGAGACAACAACGCTGCATATACCGCATACAGCGAAGGAAACCACACCTGATTTCCAGTCACCCCTGCGGTGGTGGTTGCCAGCACTTGAACTTTGGCCGGGTCTAAGTCGAGAGCACGAGCTACGCTACTCACCACGTGCGCTGGCCATTGCGACCTGACTTTAACGGCTACCGTACCTTGGGTCACGTGGGCTAAAACCTCAAGAGCGTCGAATCTCCCGTGATCTTGTGCTCCCGACGAAAAGGAGCTTTCCACAACCCTGAACCCGGAACCCTCAGAGTTTTCGGGAACGACACCTCGGCTCAGGAATCGAGTGATCCCGGCAGCGGGCTCGTTTTGCTCGGGAACCACAACGAATCGCACCTGGGAAGCAAAAGCTCTGACAACCGCTTCCGCCTCACCCACAACCAGAAACAGCGGTTCGCCGATGTAATGAACCGTGTTGTGAGAAAGAAGAGGGAATCGCACCTTGTTCACTTGGAAGCTTTCGTTTCCAGGAATGTCATCGGGGCCATACAAGCGCATGCCTTCGGGGAGTGGCGGGTGAACCATTCCAATCACTCGGCCCCTTGGAACCTGCGACCGCAGACACACCCCGTGCCAGCATTCGGCGGACGGAGGCGAAAACAGACGGTGATCCGGGTCAAAAAGTGGATCCCGGAACCCTTTCTTTTTGCGGGCCATTAGGGCCTACCGATGGCTTTGAGAAATACCTGGCAAACCCGCTCCACCTGGGCCATGGTAAGCGCTGGGTAGAGGGGCAACGAGAGCGTGCGAGCAAAACGGGCTTCCGCTTCAGGGAAGTCTTTGCCCTGCAGAGAGTAGGTGGACTTCCAGTAGGGCATACGATGCAGTGGAATGTAGTGGACCGAAATCCCAATGCCTGCCTCGGTGAGGGTTCTCACCACCTCATCGCGGGCAACCTCCAGGGGAAGAAGCACCGAAAACACATGCCAGGCGTGGTCCTCCCTCCAGGGAGGGAGGACCACGCCCTCGGTTCTGTGGAGGAGACTAAAGTAGGCCTTAACAAGGCTCTGACGTTGTTTCCAGAAGCCGTCGGCTTTCTTGAGCTGTTCTCGTCCGATGGCGCTGGCGATATCGGTAAGGTTGTACTTGTAGCCGGGGGCAACCACCGCGTACTCCCAGCTCGCCTTGGTGCTCGTAAAGCGCTCAAAGGCATCGCGGTCTATTCCATGGAGGCGCATTACCTTCATGCGGGCTGCCCACTCCCGGTTGCGGGTAACAATCATCCCGCCTTCTCCGGTGGTCATATTCTTGTTGGCGTAAAATGAGTAGACACCGATGTCTCCCAAGGTGCCGTACAGGCCTTGGTCGCACCGGGTAGGAAAAACGTGGGCCGCATCTTCCACAATGTAAAAGCCATGTCGCGCTTGCAAGGCCGCCAGTCGGGGCCAATCCACCGGTTCGCCGGCCAGATGCACCGGCAATACCACCTTCACTTTCTGTTTGGCCAACAGACGCTCCAGATGATCAAGGTCGAGGTTTGGACTGTTTGGAAGGCAATCTACGAAGACCAGATCGGCTCCTAGGTAGCGCACCACTTCGCCAGTGGAGGTAAAAGTGTAAGTGGGAACCGCACAAACATCTCCCGGACCTACACCCAAGGCTTCGAGGGCCAGATGCAGGCCTGCAGTCGCGCTGTTCACCGCCAAAGCGATGGGCACCTCACAGTAGGCGGCAAACTCGGCCTCAAAGGCCGAGGTAACCTTGCCGGTGGTGAGCCAGCCCGAGCGAAGAACCTCGAGCACGGCCTGCTCTTCTTCCACACCCAACACCGGCCGGCTGAACGGGATAGGGTCAAACTTGGTTTTCAGTTCAGTATTCGGGTTCATGACTCTCCTCCAGCGTGGGGCACCAAGCGCGTAGAACCGTGCGAAGGTGCTGCCGGTTCCGATACAGCGAAGGCTGGTCGGGGTCGTAAAAGCAGACGGGCTCAAGCAAACGGAAGAAAGGCCGCAGATCGCGAGAAACCGCAGGACGAACCAGCCGGTTCAGCCGCGCGTAGGCCGTAGGCACGGGCTCTTCGTCCTGGGCATACAGGTGCTCCTCCAAACGCTCGCCAGGGCGCAAACCAATGTATTGAAACGCAATATCTTCGTTGGGTCTTTTGCCGTAGAAGCGCATGATCTGTGTCGCCAATTCCTCGATGACAATGGGCTCACCCATGTCGAGCAGATACAGGTTTCCTCCGGCTCCAACCCCGCCGGCCTGAAGCACGAGGCTCGAGGCCTCGGGAATGGTCATGAAATAGCGAGTAGCCCGCTTGTCGGTGATGGTCACCGGCCCACCCGAGAGGATCTGCTCGCGGAACAGAGGAATGATGCTACCACGGGAGCCGAGCACGTTGCCGAAGCGCACCACCATATAATGGCTCCCCTCGGCCGCCCGACCGCTGGCCTCCAAGACCATGTCTTCACAGATTTTTTTGGAAACTCCGTAAACCGAATTGGGCTCAACGGCTTTGTCGGTGCTAACAAGCACAAATCGTTTGGTGCCCGCTTTCAAAGCAGCTTCTACGAGGTGCCGGGTGCCGAAAATGTTGTTGCTCACGGCTTCCACGGGGTTGAGTTCCATCAGAGGTACGTGCTTGTGGGCAGCGGCGTGAAAAATCACATCAACGTGCATTCGCTGCATCAAAAACAACAGGTGCCCTTCGTCTTTGAGATCGCCTATCACCGGTACAATGGTGGCTTTTTCACCTACCCCACCCGACTGAAGGGTGCGTAATTCCTTGTCGATTTGATAGATGCTGTTTTCACCGTGACCATAGAGGTAGAGCCTTTCGGCGCCGCCGGAGAGCAGTTGACGGGCCAGTTCGCTCCCGATGCTTCCGCCGGCACCGGTGATCAGCACGCGTTTGCCGTGGAGGTAGCTCAAGCTCTGGCGCAACGAGATCTGTACCGGGTTGCGCCCGAGGAGGTCTTGCGGGTCGATTTCGCGCGTGAGCACCAGATGGGGCTCGCCGTCGACAATCTGGCTGATGGCAGGAAGAATTTGGATTTTTGGAACCCCGGCCTCCACGAGCATCTGCCAAATCGAACGCAACTGGTTCTTGGTCGCGCTCGGGATGGCTATGAAGGCCTCGTCGAGACTACCGGCCAGAGTTTTTACCTGAGAGATTGGGCCCAAGACGGGCAACCCTTCCAACTCCTGACCCTGCTTGGTGGCATCATCGTCGAGAAAACCAATCAGTTGTCGGTCGGGCATCCGAGCTTGAATTTCCCGCGCAAGGGCTTTGCCCGCAAAACCGGCACCCAAGATGAGGGTGCGTCGTACGGCTGGAAAGCTCATGATACCACCTTGGGAAGGGCCATAGGAAGTTTCTCCAGCAGCTCGAAGGCCAGAGTGATGGTGAACTCACCTTGGTCGAAGTCAAGGCGGATTTTCGCCCGCCGTTTTCGTTTGTCCACGTGGATTATTTGACCCTCGAGACCCTCCATGGGTCCTGTGTGCACGCGGATGCGCTGGTTGTCGTCAAACCAAACCTGGCTCACCGGAACCACCTCTCCGAAACGCAGAAAATGCGACAGGAGCTTCAGGTCGGGGCCGAGAATCTCGCTCACTTCGTTCTGGTTTTTCAGGAACGAGGCAAACCCCGGAATATTCTTGAGTCGGAGGTAGAGTTCACCCTCGAGAGGTTGCTGCAACCGAAGGAATACATACCCGGGAAACAGGGGGACTTCGACTTCCTTGCGCTTGCCCTTGCGAAGGTGAAACATTTTCCGGCGGGGAAATAGCACCTGAACGGTGGCGTCCTCGAGCTGTTTGTTGGTTTGGTCAAGAAAAATCTGCTCTCGGCGCGGGGCAACCCGGATCACGTAGTAATTCACTTCGCAATTTTAGCATAACCGGTGTTCTGCCGAAAAGGGAAACGGAGGCCAAGATGAAAAGACTTGCCACATGGGGATCCTTATTGCTGATGGCGGCCGCGCTGAACGCCGAGACCGTGCTCATCTGCCACGCCCAAAGCCTGCCGTTGTCCTTGCAAGCCGGGTTCAAAAGCCAAGTGGCGCAGACACTTGTGGAAATGGTCTTCGACTCTCTCTACGACAACGGTGATATCGCTTTTGACACCACCATGCAGGAGCAGGTAGACGACCCGACTGCCCAATGGCTCTCTGGGCTGTTGCGCAACTATGGTGCCGACAAAGTGGTCTATATCCGGGTGTATTGGAAGGCCAGTCCCACCAAGGAAGTGGTGCTCGACCACGTCAACTACGCGGTGGTGGGGCCCACGGGCAAAATGCTTAAGGCTGGTTCGCTCACCGCTCCTCTGGTGGCCGCCTCCTCGAGTGAAGCTAAAGATTCCCGTGCGCTGGGAACACAGTTGGTGAAAGGGTTAACGCTGTAGACTGCCTGGCCGGCCTACAATGCCGCTAATTTTGCCCCCACGCTGCCAATCCAGGCGTGGCGGGCCTCGTAACTCGACTGATAAGTACCAAAAAACGTGTGCAGGCCCGGGTTGGTGATGCCACAGTAAGCCAGCACATTGGTACGCCAGATCTCTTGCGGGGGGTAGGTTCCTTCGGGCGCGGGGTAGTCGGTGGTGGTGAACACTGCCGCCTTGCGTCCTTCGAGAAGGGCCCGCTTCTGATTGTTCAAAAACTCGTAGCCGTCAAACTCGTAGGCTACTCCTGGGCGGAACACACGGTCGATGAAGCCCTTGAGCAGAGCCGGAGGGCCTCCCCACCAATCGGGGTGCACAAACACGAAAAACTGGCTCTTTTTCACCAGTTCCATGAGCTCCAGGGTCTTCGGGTCAAAACTAAACTTGCGGGGAATCTCGTTGTAGGGAAGTACGGGATCGAAGCCGCTTCGGTAAAGGTCGACAAGAGCCACCTCATAGGTGGAACTGAGGGCTTTCACGGCGGCCTCGGCAACGGCCTGGTTGAAGCCGCTGGTATTGGGGTGGCACAGAACGACAAGAGCGTGGGGCAACATGGGCGCAAAATACCACGCTCCACCCCGGGTCGTCCAGTCAGGTTCTGACTTGAATAAACCCACAAAAAAGCCTAAGTTGACCCAGAGACGCTGATTATGAGTATTATTGTCAGCAATAGGAGAATCGATGCCAACTGTTGAGGCTGTTTACGCCGCTGTGGGAGAAGTTCTCGACCCCGATCTGGGCCTTCCCATTCTCGATCTGGGCCTGATCTACAAAGTGGATGTGTTGGATGACAGGGTGCAAATCGACTTTACCCTCACCAGTCCTGCCTGCCCCGTGGGGGATCTGTTGGTCGAAGACCTCCAAGAAACCGTCAAGGCCCGCACAGGTGCCCAGCAGGTCACCGCGACCATAGTCTGGGATCCGCCGTGGAACCAATCCATGATGTCGGAAGAGCTGAAAATCACGTTAGGAATGCCGATCTAGATGAAAAAACTGACCATACAGGGCCTCAAGGCTGAAATTGATGGCAAAGCCATCCTCCATGGGGTAGATCTGGAGATGAAAACCGGCGAGATCCATGCCCTCATGGGTCCCAATGGTCACGGAAAATCGACTCTGGCCAACATCCTCATGGGTCACCCCAAATATAAAGTGACCGCAGGAACCATCACGCTCGACGGCGAGGACCTTTTGGCCATGGATGTCACCGAACGCTCCAAGGCAGGGCTTTTCCTTGCCTTCCAGTACCCGGTGGAAATCCCGGGTGTTACGGTGGGCAAGTTCCTCAAGCGGGCCAAAGAAATCCACATGGCGGTGGATGGAGTGAAGATGAATGTCACCGCATTCATCAAGCAGGCTCGGGAAGATATGAAGTTCCTCGAAATGGACGCCAATTTCATCAACCGCTACCTCAACGAAGGCTTTTCGGGCGGAGAAAAGAAGCGCATGGAAATTCTGCAACTTCTGACCCTCCAGCCGAGTTTCGCCATGTTTGATGAAACCGACTCTGGTCTCGACATTGACGCCCTCAAGGTGGTGTCCAAGGGCATCAACCGACTCCGCAGCGAGGCTTTTGGCGCGCTGATCATCACTCACTACCAACGCGTTCTCAACTACATCGAACCCGATCAGGTGCACATCCTTTATCAGGGGCGCATCGTGACCTCTGGCGGCACGGAACTTGTCCGTGCGCTGGAAGAAAAGGGCTACGACTGGGTAAAGGAAAAATACAGTGTCCAATGAAACGATTCCCGACAATTTGACCGCCGATAACTTTGCCGACGGTTACAAGTATGGGTTTTCCACGCCCGAGAAGTCGCTGGTCAAGTCAGCCAAGGGACTCAGCGAAGAGGTGGTGAGGCAGATTAGCGCCGCCAAGAACGAACCCTCTTGGATGCTGGCCTACCGACTTAAGGCCCTCGAAACCTTTTACAAAATGCCCATGCCAGTGTGGGGAGCCGACCTTTCCGGGATCGATTTCGATGAGATTTATTACTATGCCAAGGCGTCTTCGGAATCGGCGACCAGTTGGGACGACGTGCCCGAGGACATCCGCAACACCTACGACCGCCTCGGCATTCCCGAGGCTGAGAAGAAGTTTCTCGCCGGGGTCGGAGCCCAGTACGACAGCGAAATGGTTTACCACAACCTCCAAAAAAACCTCACCGATCAGGGAGTTATTTTCAGCAGTCCGGAAGACGCCGTGCTCAATCATCCCGACATCATCCGGCAGTACTTCGGTACCGTGATTCCCCACACCGACAACAAGTTCGCCGCGCTCAACACCGCTGTCTGGTCGGGTGGGAGCTTCATCTACATTCCCAAGGGCGTGCACGTCGACATCCCTCTTCAGGCCTATTTCCGCGTCAATACCAAAAGCTTCGGCCAGTTTGAGCGCACCCTTATCGTGGTAGACGAGGGTGCTTTCGTCCACTACATAGAGGGTTGCACGGCCCCCGTCTTCACCAAGGACAGCCTTCACACGGCGGTGGTCGAAATTGTGGCCCTTCCTGGCGCCCGGGTGCGCTACTCGACCATCCAAAACTGGTCGAACAACATGTACAACTTGGTCACCAAGCGGGCTTTTGCCTACGAGAACGCCACAGTGGAGTGGGTGGACGGCAACATCGGCAGCAAAGTGACGATGAAATACCCAGCCATCTTCCTCATGGGCAAGGGAGCTCACGGAGAAGTAATGAGCATCGCCTTTGCCAACAAAGGACAAGAACAGGACACGGGCACCAAGATCATGCACTTTGCCGATGATACCAGCAGCGTGGTTACTGCCAAGAGCATATCAAAATCTGGTGGTATATCAAGTTACCGGGGAATCATCAAGGCGGCTGCCGGCTTGCGCAACATCCGCTCCAAGGTGGAATGCGACGCTCTGCTTCTCGACGCGAGCGCCAAAACCAACACCTACCCCGTGATGGACATTCAAAGCGACGACGTAAGCATGGAACACGAGGCTTCCGTGAGCAAGATCAGCGAAGAGCAACTGCTCTACCTCATGAGCCGCGGTATCGGCGAGGCCGAAGCGAGCATGATGATTGTCAACGGCTTTATCGACCCGCTGGTCAAACAGCTTCCCATGGAATACGCCGTTGAGCTCAACCGCCTGATTGAACTGGAGATGGAGGGGTCCGTCGGATGACCAAAGCCGCAACCCCGGTTCTAGCCCCAGCGCTCGAGTGGCCGGGACGAACGAACGAGGAATGGCACCGAAGCCGGCTCGACCGCTTCGCTCTTGAGACGCGAAAGGTAGCGCCCTTAGGAAAGAAGACAACCCAAGCTTTGCCGAGTGACCCCCAGTGGGCAGGCCAACTCCGGTTCATTGATGGGGCGCTCGCTGGCGCGGCGCTCGATCCGGCCCTCAAGGCCCAAGGTGTCGTGTTTGGCCCCCTGAGCGACGCGCCTGCCAGCGTGAAGAAGTTTCTGGCGGCCACCGAAGCGCTTTGCGACACCCGGGCCTCGTCGCACCACTACCAGGCTCTCGAGTTTGGTGCTGTGCTTTATATCCCGGCGAACCTCGTTGTGGAAAAACCTTTTCTTGTGCACATCACGGAAACTCGCAACGGTGGACTCACGGTTCCCCATGTTTCGGTTCAGGCCGACCGCCTCAGTCAGGCCGCCTTGGTGGTCCGCAGTGACTCGCCAGCTCATACCCCGTTTACTTCGCACTCCGCAACGACGGTGGAACTCGCCGACGGGGCAATCTTCCGGCTTTGCGACCTACAAGATCACAATCTCGAAGCGGCAGTGCTTGATCACAGTTTTGCCCGACTGGGCCGCGATGTGCAATTTTTTCATTGGTCGGCCTGCTTGGGTGGCGGAACCGTCAAGACGCGGTTTGAGTTTTCTCTAGAAGGCGAGGGTGCTTCGCTCAAGACCCACGGCCTGTACTTCGGAATAGGTGATCAGCACAAAGACCTCCGCATTGCCACCACCCATAGGGCTCCCAACACAACGAGCTACGCCCTCTACAAAGGGGCGGTCCGCGACCGTTCGCGCACCATTTTTCAAGGGCTGATCGAGGTGTCTCCCCAAGCCCCCCGAACCGACGCCTACCTCAGCAACAAGAACCTTATACTCAACGACGGAGCGCGCGCTGACAGCCTCCCGCAATTGAAGATCGACACCAACGACGTAAAATGCTCTCACGGCTCCACCACCGGCAAGGTCAATGAGGACGAGGTGTTTTACCTGACTTCTCGCGGATTCTCCCGCGATGAGGCTAGGCTACTGATTGCAGAAGGCCTTTTTGCAGAGCTCATCGATGAAGCTCCCGAGCCTCTGCGCGAAGAACTCTCACGCCGAGTCGAGGATTCCCTTCGGTCGCCACCGGTTGCCTCAGGCAGTCCATGAAGGCAGCTGACCTAGCCGAACTTACCACTGCCCAAAAAAAAGTTAACGCTTTAAGGCTGGATTTTCCGCTGCTCAACAAGCCTCTGACTTTCGGCGGGAAACCCCGCCCGCTCGTGTACTTCGACAACGCCAACACCACACAGAAACCACGGCAAGTAATAGGGGCTCTGGTCAGTTATTACGAAAACAGCAACGCCAACGTCAGCCGAGCCATCCACAGCCTGGGCGAAGAAAGCACCCGCATCTACGAAGGCGCCCGCGACCGTGTGAAGAGCTTTCTCAACGCCGCTCACAGGGAAGAGATCATTTTCACGAGAGGCACCACCGACTCGATCAATCTGGTGGCTCAGTCCTTCACCAGCCTCTTGAAGTCGGGCGACGAGATAATGGTTACCGAGATGGAGCACCATGCCAACCTTGTGCCTTGGCAGATGGCGGCGCAGTCGCTCGGCCTCACGATCAAGGTGTTACCTTTCACCGACGAAGGTGTCCTGCAAATCGAAAAAATGCCTGACCTGTGGTCCGACCGGATTCGACTGGTTGCGGTGACGGCCACGAGCAACGTGCTCGGCACGGTGAACCCGGTGGCCGAAATCATTCGCTTCGCTCATGAGCGGGGGGTTCCTGTGCTTGTCGATGGGGCTCAGAGCGTGGCCCATCAGAAGGTGGATGTTCAGGCACTCGACTGTGATTTTCTGGCTTTCGGCAGCCACAAAATGTGCGGACCTACCGGTTTCGGTATCCTCTACGGCAAGAAAGAGTGGCTTGAGAAACTTCCCCCAGTGCAAGGTGGGGGCAACATGATCCGCGCCGTATGGGCAGACCATTTTGAGACCAACGTCCTACCATACAAGTTTGAGGCCGGAACACCTCACATGGACGGTGCGGCTGGCTTTTCAGTCGCCCTCGACTACCTGGAAAGTGTCGGTCTTGATTTTATCTACCGTTATGAAAAGTTGCTCTTGGCCTACACCATGGATAAGGTCGGTGATTTACCGGGCTTGCACGTTTATGGCGTGGCGCCGGAAAAGGGTGGCATTTTGAGTTTCCTGATCGATGGCATCCACGCTCACGACCTTGCCGCCTTTCTTGATACCAAGGGAATAGCCATCCGAGCAGGGCACCACTGTGCGCATCCGTTGGCCCGACGTCTAGGGGTGGTCAGCACGGCAAGGGCAAGCTTTTATTTCTACAATACGATGGCCGAAGTCGACCTGTTCAGCGATGCCCTGCGCGAAGCCATCGCCAAGCTCTCGTAAAAAGCGAGGGGACACTTGCAACGTCCCAAGCTACCGTAGCCTGAATCATCAGATGATCCGAGGGAAGGAAGTTTCGCTGCTCCCGATTGAGCGGAATCGGCCCTTCCAAGACGTGGGCTTTGGTAACTGCGAGGTCGTTGGAAACAAAAATATAGTCCAATTGGGTAAAATGCGGTTCCCTACCGAAGTGGTAATGGGTGCGCCGCTGTTCCACCGGTACGCCGACGGCTTCGAGAACATCCCGAAAGGGTAGCCTGAGGAACGCTTGGTATTCAAATTGCGCTTGCCCGGGGATCAGAATACCGTTGAAGTCTCCCATCACGATGCACCTTGTTGTTGGCACCATGGAACTAAGCCACGCGACTTCCTTGAGCCGATGCTCCAAACCCCAATCGGACCCAAGCTGACTCTTCAGATGGACGACAAACACTTGCAGATGGCCTGCGGAGGCACCAAGGTTCAGTCGCAGAACGTTTCTCGCGAACGCCCCCGGCACATTGCTGGCGGTTGCTCCGGGGAAACGCCCCTTTCTTACCAGTGCTCCAACGTAGATTCCTCGACGGGAGTTTTCCTCAAATAGGAAGGTGTCGAAGCGGCTGCCCAAGTAAAGACGATTGAACGCCTCGAGAGTTTCGCAGCCACCTACTTCGCATAGTCCCACGACCTCTAGCCTGGCGCCTAAAATCATCTTGGCAATCCCTTGGATTTTGCGACGTTCCTTGTTCGGGTTGTAGATTGAGGTATTCATAGCCTGGTAGTCGGCGTCACTGAGGGCGTCGAGTTGCCGTCGCGTGGAAATCCCTTGGAGAAGAAGCGAGAAGTTTTCCGCATTGAAAGACGCGACCCGAACTGACAGTTTCACGAATGGCACTTTACTTGCGGCCGGCGTCCTTGTCGAGCCTGCCCAAAACGGCTACTTTCAACCCATGGCCTTTGACGAAATGTACCAGGAAATAATCCGCGATCACTACAAAAATCCGCGGAACAAGCGACCTCTGACTCACCTCAAGGCTGTGGAAAACCCTTCCTGCGGCGATAGCGTCAAGGTTGAAGTTGACAGCGACTCGCACCAAATCCGGCAGGTCAGCTTTGACGGCAGCGGTTGCTCGATTTCGATGTGCAGCGCCTCCATGATGTCGGAACTGCTGTCGGGAAAATCTGTTTCCGAGGCCAAAACGCTGGTGCGCCGGTTCCTGTCGGTAATTCGCGGGGAACTCCCCCCCGATACCCTAGACGACCTAGGCGACCTAGCCGCCCTTAAGGGCATAGTAGAACTCCCCGTGAGGGTGAAGTGTGCTACGCTGGCTTGGCATGCCGTAGAGAAGGCTCTCGAAACAGTATAGGCTAAAATCGCGACTTGCTTCTTGCCAAGCCAGCGTAGCGTACTCGGCCCACGTGCAGTTTGCGCGAACGCAAACTGCAAGGCGTAAGGCCCGAAGGGCCGTCGCCAGGCTCGCAGGGCCGTCGCTCGGTGTTTATCTAGGGCGCAAGGTTAACTCGACCATGCGGGTGAGAAGCGCTTTTTTTGAAACTCCTGAGACTTCCCAAGCCCGCACAAACGGCGAGCTCGCATTCAGGCCAGGCATTGTGTTGACTTCGTTCAGGAGCGGACCTCCAGTTCGGGCGTCCCAGAAAGAATCAACTCGGCAGATTCCCTCCATTTCGAGGGCAAGAAACACGTCTTCGGCAAACCGCTTCATTGTCTTTGTGTCCTCGGGTGACAAGCGTGCGGGGATGATGTCTGGCAGCGACTGCGCCCCGTATTTGCTGTCATAGCCAAAGTTTTCGGGAGCGCTGGTGTACTCCACCACCACGGAGGATTCTATTTGATCCTTATGGCCGATCACTCCGACGGCGTACTCGATTCCGCGGACCTCGGCCTCGATGAGAACCAAGTCGTCGTATTCAAAGGCCTCAACGAGCGCACGCTGGAGTTCTTTAGGGTCTTTTACCCGGTTGACGCCAATCGAACTTCCGAGCCTGACGGGTTTCACGAACAGAGGGAAGTCTACGTCGTTTTGCTTTAAGGTGTTCAGGACCTTTTTGTTAAAGGCCTCGGAAGAGTTGTCCCTGCTGCTTCGGGAAACCTCAAGCCCAAACGTGGTTGCTAGACCTCGGTGTCCGGCCGCTAGCTTAGTTAGAACTTTGTCCATGCCGAGGACTGAGCCGATGAAATTACAGCCCACGTAGGGAATGCCTAAGGTCTCAGCAAGGCCCTGAAATCCGCCATCCTCACCCAATCGCCCGTGAAAGACCGGGAAAAGGACATCGGGCCTAGGCGGTTGCTCTGCTTGGGCGGCATCCCGCAGAAGTGCCATCCAGTCGCCTACCTTGTCACTGTCACGGAACAGCAACACCTGGTTTAACCTAAAGAACTCATCAATGGTCGCCAGCAGGTCTGAAGGTGTTGCGAAGTTTCCATCGGGGCGAATGTACTGCGCGGAAACTTCAAAGCGTTCCCGGTCGAGAAAAATCAGGACAAACATAGCCGATTTGAAACTGATCCAATGTTCAGGGCTATTGCCGCCCATCCATACCGAAACCAGCTTTTTGACCGTGCTCAAATTGTATCCTTGTAGCGAGTCTTTAAAGTTCGGGAAACGTGAAAGCGTGCCAGCCCAGCCTCAACTTCGGCTTGAAAAAAGTGTTCTCTTGAGGCTCCGCTTTCTTCGAGCAACTTGAGAAACCCATCACTGGGGATCAACTTCGGCGATACATCAACCACGACCCGGGTCTGTGCTTCGCTTGAGTGGGTTGCCACCAGCACCCACCCCGTCAACCGCAGGAAGCGTTGGGAGGCATTCTCGGCCGACTCCTGCACCGGCTTGTTCTGCCCCGAATGAAGGATATACTGACGAATGTTCGCACTTTCGACAGGTGGCTGAAGGCTGTTTTGCCTCATGGCCCACACAAAACCCTCTGCCGAGGCGCCCGCATAGGGGAGCCCCAAGAACTCAAGCATACCCTGCACGTGTCCTGTGGACGAGGAGACCAAAGGGAAGACGAAATCCAGACTCAAGCGTCGCAAATCGTTCAGGCTCGCCAGCTCTTCCACGCGAATCACTGGCCAATTTGCCGCAAAAAGGCCGGGCTCCGCGGCCCGGTCTTTGCTGACAAGAAAGGCCGGTCGCGCCATGTTCACTTCGGTACTTCTGAGAGTTCAGTTTTGGAGCGAGGCTTCAGATTGGCGCTGAAAAGGCCAAACACCGCGGCACCAGCCGTGATCACCACCCCAAGAATTGCAGCGCTCTTCAGGTAACCAAAACTCGTCATCATGGTACCAACCAAAACGGGTACAAAGACGGTGAACATTTTTTCCCAAGTCAGGAAGATAGAGAGGAACTTGGTTTCCCCGTATTTCTCGGAGGCTTTGGTCATCGAAAGGTAAGAACTGATCACTGTGTCGAACAACAATCCGCCGATGCCGATAGCCGCTACAACGAAAATCATCGACCAGACCCCGCTTTGGACGAAGAACACCGACAGGAATATGCCTGTCACCAGGTTTCCGAACACAATGAGGTTCTTTTCATTGCGGGTTCTGTCGGAGTACCTTGCGAGCAGGGGTGAGGCGAGGCTGAAGAGCCCATATATGGTCAGCACGCGGCCGATGTTGGCCTCCGAAAGACCCGACTCGCTCATAGCCAGTGGAAGGGTGTACTGAAACAGTCCGAAGAAAGCAAGCTGCACGGGAATGGAGGCGAAGAGGAGAGTCACAAGGGTAGTCCGGTCACGGAAGGGCGCAAAGAGGTCGGTCCACTTGGACTTCACGGCCTCAATGGTTGTGTAAACCGGCGGCCTGTTGGGGTGAAAGAAGAAGACGAAAACACCCATTGCCACCGACAACACAGCCGATACCAACAGACCGTTGCGGTAACCTAGATGAGAGACCAGAATACCTCCGAGCACCACGGCGCAGATACTGGCGGCAGCAAAACCGGCTCCCCAAGCGGCGAAACCGGAGGTCCGGTGTTCTTTTTCCGTGGTTTGGACCACCAGCCCGGCGCTCGCTGCCAGCACACCACCATAGCCGAGGCCAGAAATCAGGCGCATCAGCATCAAAAGAGGCAAAGATTCCGAAAAGGCCGAGAGAAAATTGCCCGCGAGCAACATAGTTCCCGACACCAAAAACAGACTCCGGAGGCTGAACCGGTTGGAGAGGGCCCCAATGAGCGGGACAAAAACCACCACACCAAACAGGTGAGCGGAAAACGGTAGGCCTTTGACAGCGTCGGCACTCAGCGACAGGAAAAGCACAGGAGAACGCGTGTAGAGATCGGAAATGAACAACGGCATGAACGACAGCGGAAGCAGTTCAGCCATGAAGAAAAGGAACGCGGTGAACCGGATAATCTTGATCCCCACCTCGTGTTCCGGGACAGTAACTTTAATTTTTCGGTCTGGACGCCTCGAAAGCAGGCCAAGCGCCAACAGAAACTCGACGCTAAAAATCAAAGAGACCAGGGTCACCGTCAGGGCGTCTAGGAAGCGGTCAACAAGAATGGCATCGAGAAACTTCTGGTCCACACGACTGAACAGATAGCCCTGCAAAGCTCCATCCGATCCCTTGAGACCTGACCGAAACCATCCGCTGTTAGGAGCGTACTCGATAGTCGGTATCGTTGGAGGGGTAGTGGCCGCATTTGGGTAGATGCCCGCGCGGTCAGCGCTGTAAAGAACCTTGCCTTTCGTGTCTGTCAGCCAAAGTCCTTCGGTTTCAGGAGCATCACGAACTTGATCCCCAAGGATGGTTTCCACTTTTTTCCAGTGCTCGGGGGCAATTTGAAGGTCGAGCAATTTAGCCAGGGTTTTGGTCTGCGACTCGACCAGCACCTCCACGTTTTTCTGATAGATTTTAACCAGAATCTCTGTGAACCGGCCGTTTGTCGAACCTGCGTAGCCCAGGATGGAAACCAGAAGCACGCCCACGATGGCGAAAGAAATACGGGTAACGAGTTTGACGTGAGATGGTTTCTTTTCCGGCAACGGTGACTCCGGAGCGTCTGCTTTTTCCCGGATGAGCCTGAAAAACAACAATGTAAAAAGAGCCAGAGAAACCAGCAAGAAGACCGAGACGACCAGGAGTCCATACCCCGCTTCCCGCTCCAACTGGGCCCTGATGCCCTCTCGGCTAAAGCCCAACCAGACAAGCCCCTTGAGTTGCGTCTGGTTGAAGTAAAGCGGTAGCGCCAAGAGGACCTGATCACCCTGAATCACGAACTTGAAAGCACCGGATTTGTCACCTTTGAGGTTGGGGAAGACGGGGTAGTTCTTGGCCTCTACTTCCGCGAGGTAGTCTTTTCCGTCGACTGCGTATCGGTCGAGCGTGGGGCTGGTGAGAGCAAGAAAGGTGATTCCTTCGTAGCGAGTTTTCAGATTCGCGAAATCGCGTTCGGTACCACTGAAAAGCGACAGCGGTTTTCCGAAACCCATCCCACGCTCAAACGAGGTTTGCAAATCTCGGGCCGCGACAAGCTTTTGCGAGATTTCCGCTTGTGTCAGAGCTTTTTCAGTGCTGGCTTGCACCTGCAGATGGTTGAGAATCTGGGCCATGCCAATGATGACAAGGCCACCAACGAGCAAATAGAGGGGAAGTTTAGGTTTCATGGGGCCACCTCGCTGGTAATAGTCGATGCAAAGACGTCGTCGGCACCGAGCACGACGTCAACCGGGATGTCAAAGCCAATGCGCCTAGCTTCGGCAAGGTTCAAGGCAATGTGGGGCATATGGGCATTCACCTGCGGCAAAGTGTTGGGTGCTACACCCGAGAGAATGCGGGTGAGTTTCTTGGCGCTATAGAGGCCTTCGATAATCTGAACAGTATTAGACTCGCCAAGCATCGTTCCCATCTTGACGAAGTCCGGGCCCTCCATGATGAAGGTGGGGATCTTGTACCGTTCCGCAAGGGCCAACACCCGAGCAAGACTGTTAGAGGTAAGACCAGCCTGAATCGCGAGGTAGATGGCGTCCACCTTGGTGCCCAGTGACCTTACTGCGGCGAGATAGGCCTCTTCAGCCTTGGGAATGTCCTTCGGGTCCGGCGGGTCTTCCAAGACTTCGGTATTAGGAATCACCTGAAAGCCAAGGTCCTTTGCAGCCTGCTGAACCTTGTCGAGGGCTGCGTAGGCCCGGCCTGTGTCGGTATCGGTGTAAATCAGACCCAGGCGTTTGAAGCCCACCACACGGTGAAAAAGGCGAATCTGCCGGTCGTAGACATCGGGATCGAAGCTGGCAGAAACCAGAGGAGAACCTGAATCTGTAGCACTGACAATGATGCCCGAACCGATGGGGTCAGAAACGCTCTCTACCATCACAGGAACCTTGACCTGACCGGCTACCACCAACTTCTTGACAAACTTACCGGCGCCCGTTCCTAGCGAAATCACAAGGTCAACGCCCGAAGCATCGCCTAAAAGCGCCTTCATCGCGGCCGGCGCCTCAACGTCTTCGGTCCAGTTCAAGTCGACGAAGGCTTCGGGAACAAACTCCACAAAGGCCGAGTTACCGCTCCAAGCCTTAAGAATGTCGCGGATGAACGGACTTTCCGGATCCGCCGGCTTATCTGGTAACGGTACTTTCTCAGCCCAGCCTAAATCGACCAGACCATCGCGTATACTGATCAGCACGTCGTTGTAGGCAAAATAGTTTCCGCTTTGGATGACACCAATGCGGAACACCTGGCCACCTTCCTTTTTGAAGGGCTTCACTACGTCTTCCGTCGCTACCGGTGCGTTAGCGAGTGTTTCGGTCTTAGAGCCAGTACAACCCGCCAAAATCAAAATTGAAATCAAGAGTAACCCAACCAAACTTTTCATATTGTCTCCTGTTCAATAACACGCAATTGCAAAAAAGGCGAAAGAAAACTGCGGGCAACGGCCTCGTATCCCGCCTGAAAACTCAAACGGCCTCCAACAGCCGGAACCGCAGCGTCGGTGCAGTCCAACACGGTATACTCGTGAGTCTGACCGACGAGGAAGCTTTTCGCGTCCATTGGACGAAGTGCCGACATCGGGGCAAGGTTTTCACCGCCGTCGAGTACGGCTCTTTGCCTGAGCCCTGTCAGCGTGGAGTGCATTCTCTGTCCAAAGGCATTGAGTCCCACTTCACCCGGGGCTATCTCTCCTACGGTCTTTTTCCAAACCTCAAGCACCTCTAAATCCAGCGTGAAGACCCCTTCATCAAGTTCCATTATCGGTACACCCTTACTGGTGTTGAAGCCGAAAAAGGCTGCTTCGCCAAGACGGAACTCGGTAAACTCCGTGGGAAATCCTTGGCGAAGGTTCTCCCAATAGACTGTCCCTCCCACCGAGAGGCCAGGCAGCTGGACGCCACTTAACTTTCTCACCCGACGCAGGCCGGCTGCGCAGCGTTCCATACTCTCTGAAGTCGGGATGATGCCCGAGAGGCACCCGAGATTGGCTCCCAAACCCTCCACGGCAATTCCTTTCAAACTGGCCAAATGTTTCACTACTGTCGGCAAGTCGTCCCAAGGGACCCCATCACGCAGGTCACCGGCCTCTACCATCACAGAAACTCTCAGCGCAGGCAGGCTGAGGCTCTCACGGGCCTGACCAAGGGCCTCGGCTACTCGGGTGTCCGACAAGAAAACCCGGTCGCAATGGCGAGCAGTCTCGAGGGCATTGGAAACTTTGGGCCGCAAATGGACCCTTTCGGTGACTGCCTGAGGGAGTCGGGCAAGGTTCACAGCATGGAGATCGGCGATCCTCGAAAGGGCCGAGTGGTTAATAAGAGTCAGCAGGTCGGGCCGAGACTGGATAACCTTGGTAACCAGAAGCAAATCCAAGTTTCGAGCTTTGGCAAAAGCCTGCACGGTGTCGAGGTTCTTGCGGAGTTTACCAACGTGAAAGAGAAGTTCCGCCAACTAGAGTCCCCACAGCTGGTAGGTGTCATCACCATCCTCGAAAGCTCCTAACGGTTTGGCGCGCTCCTGCAAACTAGGCTCAAGGGTGGAGTAGACCTCTTGCGTGAACACCATTCCAATTTTGTGATGTTTGGTTTCCGCCTCGAGCTTGTTGACCAGATCGACTGCCGGCGAGATCACCGTGACTGAAAGACGCTTAGGTTCGCCAACCACGCCGAGGATGAGCTCTTCTCGATGCACACCAACTCCAAAGTTGATCTCAACCTTACCTTGGTCCACACGACGCCGATTGAACTCTTTGAGGGCCTCGCGCATATCCAAGCCGGCTTCGACCGCGTCTTGAGGCCGACCAGGGAACAGTGCCTGAATGGCGTCACCGATATAGCGGTCGATAAAGCCATTGTGAGCGCGGATGACAGGACCCATAACATTGAAGTATTCATTGACGAAATCGAAGTTTTCCTTGGGAGACATACCCTCCGAGAGGGTGGTGAACCCACGAATGTCACAGAAGAACACCGTCATATCCGCCTTGACCTGATCACCACTTTGCACCTGCGACAGCTCTTCCTTTTGCAAGAAGTCCAAGAATGCCTGGGGCACAAAACGGGCGTTGGCGTCCCTCACTTCGGTCAACCGCGTGAAGAACTCCTTCAAACGCGTGCTCATCGTATTGAAGTCGGTGGCGAGGTCACCGATTTCATCTCGCCGTCTTGTTTTCACCTTGATACCGAGCTCACCGCCCATCAACTGGTGCGAGGCATCTCGGAGGTAGCCCAAGGAAAGGAAAATCAAAATGTCGATGATGGTGAGCAGTACGAGCACGGTCGATACGACGGCGAGAATGCCGTAAAACATCTCCCCAAGGAAGAGCTGAGTGTTCTCAGTCACGGTGTTGTAGTTGTGATACACCTCAAGAACCCCGGTTATAACTCCCCCTTGGTCGCGAATAGGAGCCATCGCCGCAAGGTATTGGCCGTATTCGTCGCTATAAAGGGCCGACTCAACCGTACCCCCGCGAGCTGCCGCAAAATGAGCCGGTTGCGCTCCACCGTAGGGAAACATGACCCCATAATAGGAGGAGGAGTTTTTCACAAAGTAAAATCGACTATTTTCAAACTTGTAGACCACCGCACGCAGGTCCTTGTCCCACGCATTGGCATTCGAACTGAGAACTTGGTCGTACTGGCGACCCAGGTCCACGTGCGCGGGAGACTGCCAGTCGGAAGCGAGGCGGATTGTCTCAACCAGCGAACCATCGATCAGGCGCGCACCGAGTTGAGCGGTGAGTTTTAGCTTCGAACGGAGTTCTTTCTGCAAGTTCTGATCCCATACTCCGTACACGGCAATCGAACCCACACTTACCGAGAGAATTACTACCGGGAGGTAAATGAGGAACTGCGTGATAATCAGCGAGGTTTTTTTGGCGAACAAGCGACGCACCAAGCCAATCACCGACCAGGTTGCAAGCAGCAACGCCAGAAGGTCGGCGGTAAGAAAGCAGAGGGTGATGACCAGCTCGAAGACATTTTTATTGCCACCGTTCAGCACCTGTAAAGTTCCATCGGGGTCCATGAGGAATACAAGGTTGTTGAACTTGTCAACGATGGCTAAAGTGCCCGAAGGGCCGACCGCAATGGCTTCGATCGAAGGGGTGTTACGGCCTTTTTTAAGGACTGTTTCTTCCGTGAACAGGGTTTCCAACCGAAGGGAATCGAGTGTATCGGCCCTGTAGACTGCAGATTGAAGGTTGTCGAGCAGATAAACTTCCCCTCCCGGTCCTGTTTTGATATCCCAGGGTTTTTTGAGTCCGAGTCCGGCGAAAGGAGGGGTAGAAATCGCGTCTTTCAAGCCCAGAAGGTGAAGTCCACCGGCCCGATCGGCTCCGATGATCCCTTGCGGAAGGTGAATGGCATTGGTCACCAGATCGAGGGCCGCGACAGTCGTGAACACCGTTTCATGATCGGCCACGGCAATACTCTTGCCGGATGGCTCGAGGTCGCGCTTGAGGATGAGCAGTTTGCCGTTGGTCTGGTAGGAGTAGTAAAGGAAACCATCCTTTACTTTGAGACTGCCGATGTGCTGATCGTCGGAGGGAGCTTTGGACTGATCGTAATCTACGTGGACCAAGACCCCGGCGAAAGCACCACCCGAGGTGAACTTGACTATCTCCTCTGCCTGAAGGCTATCGTCGGGGTTGCGGATGTAGTTGTACGCCAGCACGCCACCATCAGGGATGGCCGCAAGCCTGTAGGTCTCGTAGAATCCGCCAGATCGCTTGCCGCCGATGACCTGCCATCGCTCTTGGCCGTCGGTTGAGAGGCACACAATTCTCCGTGACGCATTGTCGATGACATAAAGGTTGTTTTGGCTGTCGAGATCGGCATAGACGGGGTAATTTAGCAACACGTTGCGGAAAATTTCTCCCGAAAACAGGTCATCAGCCGCCGGGCGCCCCCAAACAAGGGCGATAACTAGGAAGACCACGGCTAAGGGAAAAGAAAAACGCAGACCATCTTGGAACAGTCGCAAGTAGGTTTGAAGTCGAACTAGGGGTTTGGCGTTCATTCGTTCCTCATTTCTCTGTGATTTTGACCGCTGGAGACCAGGGCTCGGGAAGGCCCTCAGCCAGAAGTTTACGGCACCGGTCTGCATGGCGACGTACGACCGGGTCGTGCGGCAAGACAGCGGCCACTGCTTCAAACGCCAACAGCGCATCCTCCACGTTGCCAGCCTCCCAAAGGCCAAAGGCGGTTTCATAGGAGGGCAGTTGTGCCAAAAGCGGCTTCACCGAGCTTTGCTCGGGGTCAAGGGGTTGGCAGATCAACAGTGGCTCTTTCTTTCCTTTGACCATCACGTAGTCGAGTTTTCGGAAGGGATTGCGCTGCTTCCAATCGGCCATGTCGTCACCGGCAATCAGTGCAAGGGTAGAAAAAGTAACGACACAGGAGACTTCGTAGATTCGCCCGATACCGTTAAGCCGGCTGGTTAGATTCACCGAGTCGGCTATCACCGTACCTTCCATGCGCTCTTCTTCTCCGACGATGCCCAGCATCAACGGACCATGGTGGATCCCGAAGGTAAACTGAAGGGCTTCGCTGCCCCCGCGTGAACGACGCTCATTGTACCCTTCGAGTTTCCGGCTTATGGCTCTCCAAGCGGCCAAGGCGTTTCGCGGCTCACCCGGAAACAAGGCCATGTAAGACTCACCCATGTATTTGTCGATCGAACCTTTGTTTTCACGGATGAGGGGCACGGCGCCCGCCAAATAGCTGTTGAGGAACTTGAACAGACCTTGAGCCGACATCTGGCCCGTGAGTTTGCGGAAGTTCTGCACACTCGAGAACATGACGGTCATTTCCCGCTTGGTCTGATGGCCGAGCTTTAGTTCCGTCAGGTCGTCTACGCCGAGCAGAGCAATCAAGTCGCTGGGAACAAACCGTGCGCTTGCCTCGGTGAGGGCATTAATGTTTTGCATGTAACCGCGCAGACGGCTCGACATGGTCTCGAAATCCCGGCTCAGTTGTCCGGTTTCATCCTTGTTCTTGAGTGTTTCTGAGAGTTCCAGATTGCCCTTGGCAATTTCCCGGGTCATGCGGCGCAGCGAATTGACCGACCGGAGCAAAACCAGCGTGGCCATGACGAACAGGAAGACGATGAATCCACCCATGATAAGAGCAGTATTGAACGCGCTGGTCAGGGAGAGTTTTTCGAGCTCTAGCTGAAGGTCAGCGTACCTACCGATTTCTATGACCCCTAAGGGTTTGCCTCTGGCATCGTCGAGCGACGCGAAGGCAGCGTTATACATTCCGTAGTCGTCAGAATAGTTGGTGAAGTACTTACCGCTGGTGGTGAACAGAGCCTTGGCTCCGTCGGGCAGCAACGTGTAGGGATAGTCAACTCCAAAGGTTCCAGAGTCCGTGTAAACATAATAGGGTAGCGATCGGATGTTGCGGTAGATGGCCAGGTAATTGTACGCATTGGACTCTGTTCCCGCGATCTGAAGGCTTTTTGCGGCGACTTTGAGCCGTTCATACGCCTCCGAGGTGAAATCGGAAGGCTGGTTCAATTTCTCGACGGCCTCCGAGGGAATCAATTTGGCCACCAGGTTGGCAGCGTTCATCAGGGTCTTCTGAACTTGGTCCCGGTAGCGTTCCGACAAGGACGAATTGACCCGTTCGACGGCGATCACTTGGGCGAGAATGATTACAGGTACCAGAAGAAAGAGCTGACTGACCAGGAGCGGAATCCAGCCCCGCAGAACATAGCGGTAAACGAGAAACAAGACCACCAGAAGGCTGAGCCCCGCGATGCCTAGCGCAATCCAGAAGAGCCACCGACCTTGCTTTTCTGATTCTGAGATCAGCGCACCCTCGTAGGCGGTGTATTGGTCTGGCGAGTTGGAAAACAAGAGCCGCTGATTTTCTTTGTCGGCAATGGCCAGCGACCCATTGGGCGCCAACGTCATGGAGTCGGCAAAAATACTGCCAGTTTTGGAGCCACTCAGAATGCGGGTCATGGAAGAGTTCTCTTCGCGACGGAAAATAGACCCGTCGAGGAGGTCAAGCACCAGCAGGCGTCCATCGTCCATGAACTTCAAGTCCCACGGTTTGCGAATGCCCTCGAGATTGATCTCGTGCCAAGCACTGGTTGGTTCAGCTTCCCAGAGACTGCCGTCCCGTGCCGCGCCCACGAGTCTCCCTTCGGCGGTACCAGCAAGAGCAACAAAGTCGCGGACCTTGGGGAGGGTTCGAAGGACTTCGGGGTTTTTGCCTTCGAGGTCTAAGGCGGTGAGGGTGATCGACACCCCATCGCAATAAAGGGTATAGATCTTGTCTTTCTGAACGAAGAAGCTGAAATAGCTGGGAAACTCCTCGGTGTCCTGTTCGTTGGGAAGTGTCCATAACGTACTTTCCAGCAGGCCGTTTGAGCCGTAACGCTGTATCTGTATGGACTCCGCCTTGAACTCGGCTCCGGTCTTGGGAACCCAGTTATACACATAAAGGCGGTCTTTCGAGTCTGTTGCCAGTCCGTGAGCATAGTAGAAGTCTTGAGTGCGTTTGCCGCCTTCCTTAATCCATCGAAGGCTTCCATCGTTTTTGAGGGCCACGATGCGGCGCATTCCGGTATCGATCACATAGGAACTACCAGTCTGATCAACAGCTGTAAGGAACGGAAAATAAAAGGGAACCCTCTGAACAAAGGGCGAAGCCATGAATTTCTGGGCGTTAAACCCGGCAAACCCTCCCGCAGCGACAAACAGTGCCGAGAAAAATACGAGCAGTATACGATTCATAGCCTCATGGTAATCTATTTTCTTCGGAGAAGTAACCCTTTATCGGCTCGCTTTGATCTGGGTTTGCACACAATCAGATCGAGGGGGAAGAGCCAAAATTACAGCCCATACAACCGCATACCTATCCCGAGGTTCTCGCTTTCAGCCAACTTGGAGGCTCGGGCCCGTAAGCCCGGTGCTTGCGCCTTCCAGACGGGTTCGGTCATCGCCATTTCCACATGATAGGTCCCCGTGGCCGTCTCGACCTGGTTCACGAGCTCAAACGCATCAGAAAGGAGGTTAACGGCAAGCCGGTTAGGCTCTCCCACCACGCCGATCAGGACCTCCTGTTGGTGAACTCCCATGCCAAAGGCAACAGCAACCCCACCTGTGGCCACGCGCTCGCGGTTGAAACCTACGAAAGTTTCGCTCATTTCGAGGCCGGCCTTTACGGCATCGCTGGGCTGGCTGGGAAAGACCGCCAGGATAGCTTCGCTGCGATAGTGCTGTATGAATCCGCCGTGGCGGCGGATCACCGGGCCCATAACGGCCAGGTAGGAATTGACGAAGCTTAGGGTTTCCTCAGGGGTCATGCTCTCTGTAAGCGAACTGAAACTGCGCAGTTTGATCACCAAGAGGGTTACTTTCTGCTGAAACCGGTCGCCACTTTCAAGCTCTGCCAGACTTTCTTTGCCCAAGTAGACCGTCAACTCAGGCGACACAAACCTTGTGTTTCTGTCCCTAATTTCCTTGAGCCGGCCCAAATGATTGATCATTCGTGAACTCAGGGTGACAGATTCTCGTGCCAGGTTGGCGATGTCATCTTCTTCACGAGTACTGTCGGAGGTTCTCTGAAAAAAACCAAGCGTCAGGAAGAGAAGTAGATCACTTGTGATCAGGAGTAAAAGCACCAAGAGAACCGAATAAACTGAGCCCCTGAACAGGTTGTCATTGTAGACACTGAACATCTCACGTGAGGAATTGTCGGGGAGGTACACCTCGAGGACCCCCGTCACCTCTCCCGAAAGTCCTTTAAGCGGTGCCAGAGCGCTGAGGTAGGCACCATACTCGCCGAAGTACCGGGTGAACTGCACCTGTGCGCCGCGGGCAGTTGCATAATGCGCCCGGGTGGCCCCGCTGAAGGGATACATCACCCCAAGTGACGGGACAGAACACGCACTAAAAAACTCATCGCTCCAGTACTTGTGCACCACCGCATGAACGGATTGTTTCCAGGAGTTCGTGCTGCCGTTAACAAGGTCGTGGATCTGTTGCTCGAGTTTCCTATAAGCAGAAGATTCCAAGTCAGATGCCTTGCCAAGCTCCGCGGCCAGACTGCCGTCGACTGTCTGACTACCCATTGTGGCTAAGAACATCAGCCTAGCTTGTAGCTCCTTCTGATAACGGTCCTCAATTAACTGGAAGATGCTGACCGAGCCAATAGAGGAACTAATGACAACCAGGGGCAACAACAGAGCCACCTGCTTGACGACGATGGAGATGCCAGTAGACAGGAATCGCCTGAGCATGCCGACCGTCGACCAGAGAACCAAAACGAAGGAACAAGCGCCAACCACCACCCAAAGGAGGTCGGTGAACTGCTCGAAGTCCGCCTTCGGTGAGCCTTCGAAAACAAGGATCTTGCCGTCCGCTTGTTGAAGGAACACAGCATTGTTGCCCTTGTCGACGATGCCTAGAGTCCCTGAGGCCGAGATGGCAATGCTCGCGAAAGTCGGCTTCTTGCGACCTGAGTTTAACACCTCTGCCTGCCCAAACACTTGTTCTAGGGTAGCCGACGTCAACGCCGGGGCCTTCCAGACTGACCGGCCCAACACATCGAGGACATACAAGCTGCCGTCGGCTCCAGCTTTGATGTCCCACGGTTTTTGCATCTGTTTGTTCCACGCAAACCGAGGCTCTGTGACAGTTCCGGTCTCGGCCAGCACACAGACCATTCCGGATCGCTCGCACATCACCAGGCCTTCAGGCAGATGAAGGACCCCGGTCACGTAGTCGAGGTTAGGGGGAAGTGCCGCTGAGAACACGATTTTGTGTTCGTTTGTGTCCTTGCTTCCACCTACGGCAATGGGACGCTCACGCACGAGGAGCCGTCCGTGCTCCTGGAAAAGGTAACGAAGCGAGTTGCCTATCACCACGAAAGCGCCGATGTGCCCCCCCTCGCGTTGGTCTTTAACAGACGTCGAATGCACCAAAGTCCCTTCCAAGGATCCCGAGGAGTTGTAGGAAAGGATTTCCTCGGCTTCCAAGCTCCCGTCTATGTGATCCCTGAGGGCGTTGTACACCAACACTCCGCCTTCGGGTCGAGCGACCACCCGGTCAGACTCGTAGAATCCGTTGGTTCTTTTGCCGCCAACGAGAGACCAGCGTTCCTTTCCCGAGGGAGTGAAACTCAAGATCCTCCTCGAGTTGTCGTCGATGACGTAAAGGTTCTCCTGAAGGTCAAACTCTAGTGCTGTCGGGTAGTGGAGCGTTCGCGGAGTGTTCAAGCGGCCCTGTAGAGCGTCGGAAACCGGTCCCACAGCGAACCCAAGTGAAAGAAAAGCTGTGATCACCGCCAAAGGCAGAACCACAAAAAGACCATCTCTGAATCGGAAAATGAACTTTAAAAAACCCCTCATGGCTTGCTCTCGATTTGGGGGTAGGGCAGGGCAGCGTCCCACTGGTTTTGAGTTGGGTTTTCAAGGAAACTGCGGCATCGGCGGGCATGGTTGCGCACGACAGCATCGTGAGGATCCCTTGACCCCAAGAACTCAAATCCTTCCAAGGCAGCCCTGAGATCACCCTTTTCGAAGGCGTCAAAGGCGTGGGCGTAGGTGGGAAGGTGATCCAACAGCGTGGAGTTGCCTCGGTCTAGCTCATCGAGAGGCTCACAGATGGGAACTCGCTCTTGGTTATGTCCCAATACCACAACTCCGAGGTTTCTGATCGGGAAGTTCCGAACTTGGTCCAAAGTTTCAGAGCTGGCCACGCAGGGAACCTCGTAGTGGAGGCATAGACGGTTGAGAATGTGAGCTAGGTTGACCTCTGCGGAGATGACCGCTGTTTCCAATCGTTGTGTCTCACCGATGATCCCGAGCATCATCGGTCCCTTGTGGAGCCCGAAGGTGACCGGAACCGCTTTTTTTTTGAAGCGGGACGGTTGGCGATTGGCCATGCGGCGGCTGATGAGGGTGAAGGCTTCCAGGGCATCCTCGGGCGTCCGTGGAAACAGGGCCCGATAGGATTCACCCAAGTATTTTTCAATAAAGCCGCGGCTTTCCCGGATCAGCGGCGCCACCGAGTCAAAATACCCATTGAGATGACGGAAGGCACCCTGACTCGAAAGGTGGCCGTTGAACTTGCCCAAATCGACAAGTGTGCTGAACATCACAGTCATCTCGCGCTGCGACAGGTCGCCAAGTTTCGGTGCCGAAGCGTGCCTAAGCTCCAGCAGGTCGATAAAATCTCTGGGCACAAAACGGGCACTGGCCGTCGTGAGAGCTATGTTTTCCGTTAGCTTTAGTTTGTGGGTGTGAGTCAGGGAGCCAAAACCGCGCATCAACCGCAGAACCTCGTCGCGGCCTTTCAGTTCCACCGGAAGTTCCTGATGGCCCAAAAGGATCTCTCGGGCGATGCGCCGGAGAATGTTCAGGGAGCGCACCAGCAAGAGCGAAACAAGGAACAGGATGAAGAAAAAAACGCCTCCACTGAGCGTCGCGAACAGCCGTGCGCCCGCGAAGTAGGAGTTTTCGACATCTTTCACCAAGTCGGTGAACAGGCCCACCTCCACGACTCCTGCGGTTTTACCAGTGGCGGTGGAAATGCTGGAAAAGCCTCCTGCATAGTTACCGTAGTCGTCAGAATAATCGGCGTTTATCGCCCCGGGGATTGTAAACAGCCCTTGTGCCTTGTCAGGATAAAGGGGGTAGGGGTAAGACACCCCGAAGGTACCAGATCCTGTGAGCACGATTTGCGCTCTCGAACTCAAGTTGCGATAAAGCGCGATGTACGAGAAAGCGCTGGTCTGCCTGCCAATGGTCCGAATGGCAAGTGCGGCCTTGTTCAGTCGCCGATAGGCCTCAGAATCGAGGTCTTTCGGTTCATCAAGTGCCTCCAAATCCTCGGGGCTGAGGGTCTTGGCAACCAGTTGGGCCGCGTTGAGTAAAGTACTGTGAACTTCGTCGCTGTAACGGCTGTAAAGGCCCTCAAAAACCTGGTTGATTGTGACCGCTTGGGCCAGGACAAGAATGGGTACAAACAAAGTGACCTGTAAGACCACAAGCGGGACGCGACGCTTGAGAACAGCAAGCCAGAAGTTCAACAGAAACACCAACAAGGCCAAGCTACCGATTACTACAGCTACCCACGTGAACCAGTGGGCAAAGACTGTTGGGGCGTTGAAGAATGCGCCGTCCTGGAACGAATACTGACCGGCAAACGGGGTCAAGATAAGCCGCTGGCGTTCCTTGTCGGCAATAAGAAGTGTCCCATTGGAAGCCACTGAAAAGGTGTCGGCTAAAGTTCCCTGTGTCATACGACTGTCCAGAACTATCGTCTGTTTTCCGTCCAGTCCCCGTTTCATAATGGATCCCTTCACCAGGTCGAGGATGAGAAGGCTTCCGTCGGGATGGTATTTCAGGGCCCACGGTTTGACAATTCCTTGAGCGGAAGCGGGCTTCCAGTCGTCCCCCGGTACCGCCTTCCAGAGGGTACCGTTTCTGGCAGCTCCCGACAGGGTCCCGTCCGGCTGACTGACAATAGAAACGAAGTCTATGGTGGAAGCGACCGACCTCAGCAGTTTGGGCGTTCCGCCGGTAACAGGTAAGGCAAATAGGTCGTATTTGATCCCGTCACCATGAACGACGTAGATTGTATCATTCTGGATACTGAACGATAGGTAGTTAGGAAAGGCATCGGATTGGGCCGTGTTTTCGAGCCGGAAGACGGTCGACAGAAACTTGCCATCGACGCTGTAGCGTTGAACTTGCATTTCCTGTGCCACCCAATCTTGCCCTGAGGCCGGCAACCAGTTGAGGAGGTAAAGGTTGCCTTCGCTGTCGAGCTCCAAGCTCACAGCGTTGTAAAACCCCTCTGAACGCTTGAGGCCGTCCAGGGCCCAACGCAGACTACCATCCCGTTCAAGAGCAACCAGCCTCCCCATGGCAGAATCGGAGGTGTAGGTGCGTCCCGAGGGGTCAATTGCTGTAGCGAACGGAAACCTCAGCGCCAACCGGTCTCGCCAAGGTTCGGCCTTCAAATCTTCGGCATGGTAGAAAACCCAAGTGCCACAGAGCAGGAAGAGAACCCCAAAAGCCACCGACAAAAAATGTGGAAAACCGGATGGATTGGCGATGGCGACTACATTGTTTTCCAGAATCGGAAATGCGAGGCCTCGATTTCCTTAAGGGACGGCAACGGGTAGAAACGGCTTTCTGACCGACCGGCAAACATGAAGCCGTGCCTTAGATGCCGGAAACTTACTTTTCCCAGCGGGTTGGCCAACGAAAGCCCCTTGGTGTGCTTGTCAACGTACTTTCGCAGCTCAAGTACCGACTCGCGCAGCACCGAAGGATGGATATCGGGAATGGGGGCTGGCGCCAAGGGATTTGCCTCGAAACTGGTCAAGAACTCATCGATGTCGAGGTCGATTTGCGTGTAGAACATTTTCGGGGCACCCACCTTACTTTTGGGGCTGGTGATAAAGGTGGAGAAGTCAGGAAAGCTGTAGTCCGAGAGAACCATCATAGAAACAGGAGCGATTTCCGCATAAACCCGGATCAGACCCGCCTTGTGGGTTGCGTCGTACGGGCCCGCCGACAATTTCAGGGTGTGACCCTCCGGGGTGGTAATGTAGAGGTCCAAGAGGGCCTCAAAGCCGATATGCTCCAGAACCCGGTAGGTGCTGATATATTTAGTGGATTTTGGGCGGCCGTCGCTGTGGGGCGCCATATCCTTCAGGCAATCTTCGATGGGGAAATAGGGATGACGGTAGGAGGGCTCGATTTCAGCAAAAATCAATTTGCCAGAGTAATACTTGCTGGAGCCGGAGATGAAATGTCTACTAAAATCCTGCGGTTCGAGCTGCGAGCCCACGAGGGCCTGATTAGGGAACAGTATCATGTACAGTCGAGTAGTCGAGCTCATGAATGAGACTCCTTTCCTCATTTAATGACGCGGCGGAGTGCTTGTCAAGAAACGAAAAAAACTTTTAGGTCCCTCTTGATTCTTTTGTCCAAATCGATTTTATTAATGGTCGTCGACTGACGACTGACATGGTGGTTGTAGCTCAGTTGGTAGAGCTCCAGATTGTGGTTCTGGCTGTCGCGGGTTCGAGCCCCGTCATCCACCCGAGCAACCGCAAGGTTGTCGTAGCTGCGTTCGTAGCTCAGCTGGATAGAGCGCCGGACTTCGAATCCGTAGGTCGCACGTTCGAATCGTGTCGAGCGCATTTCTGGTTTATGGTTTTTTGAAAAGGGTATTTGAGAGGGCCGATAGCTCAGCTGGTAGAGCAGCAGACTCTTAATCTGCGGGTCCAAGGTTCGAATCCTTGTCGGCTCAAGTATCGCGCGCCCTGATCAGGTGCTTGCGAGAGTGGTGAAATTGGTAGACACGCTGGATTTAGGTTCCAGTGCCGAAAGGTGTAAGGGTTCGAGTCCCTTCTCTCGCACGTCAAGTGAGCCGCTTCGTTCTGTGTGGGCCGGTTGATCTTCGGAAGATTCTTGCGAAAGTAGCTCAGTGGTAGAGCTCCACCTTGCCAAGGTGGATGTCGCGGGTTCGAGTCCCGTCTTTCGCTCTTGCAAGAGGCGGTCCAGAAGTTCTGGATCGCCTTATTTTTTTCCGCGGCCGTCGAGAGCTTCTGAGGGCCGGTTCCGCTTTGCGAGAAGCTCTCAGAAATCCACACGTACAAAGGTACGATCTGGTTTCTGAGTCTCCTTTTCGTTTCACGGAACCCGCTTCTCGTGACGCTCTCGAAGGCCCCGGTACTTCAGAAGTCGAGGAACCGCATGATCGTCAGCCAAGAGATCAAAAAGCTTGAGAAGTCAGCCGTCGAGCTGAAACTCACCATCGCCCAGGCGGCCGCCCGCGCCGAATACGACGGGCTGCTGGCTAAGTACGTCAAGGATGCCATGTTGCCCGGCTTCCGTCGGGGGAAGGTCCCGTTGTCGGTGCTCGAAAAAAAGTTCGGCGAAGGCCTCAAGGCCGAAGCCCTTCAAACTCTGGTGGACAAATCTCTGCACGAGGTGTTTGAGACCATCGACGAGAAGCCCTTGAGCTACAGCCAGCCGGAAATCATCGACAAGAACCTCGAGCTCAGCCTCGACAAAGACTTCACTTTCACGCTCCGATACGATGTTTTCCCGAAGTTTGACCTACCCGCCTACAAGGGCATAGAGGTGGAGGAACCCCAGGTGACCTTGGGCCAAGAGGACGAAAAGCGCGAGCTTGAGCTGATTCAGGAGCAAAACTCGATGGTCATCGACAAAGCTGGCGATGCGAAGGGTGTGGTCAAAGTGGCCAAGGGCGACACCGTGACCGTCAACTATGTTGAGCTCGATTCCGCGGCTACCGAGATTGAAAACACCCGTCGCCAGGATTTTGTATTCACCGTAGGTAGCGGCTACAACTATTACAAGATCGATGAAGAAATCGTCGGCATGAAAAAAGATGCCGAAAAGAACCTCAGCAAGTCCTACCCTGAGGATTTTGAGACTCGGGAACTTGCGGGCTCTACGCGGTCACTTAAAGTGAAGGTCACAGCCATCAAGGAAAAGAAGCTTCCCGAGATCAACGACGAGCTAGCACAAGACGTGAGCGAAGAGTTTCACACCTTAGCCGACCTCAAAAAAAGCATCAACGACCGCTTGGTCAAGAACGTCGAGAACGCCGTGCGCCAGAAGAATATTGACGCCGTGCTTGAGAAAGTCGCAGCTCAGACATCCTTTGAATTGCCCGAGTCTATGATCCGCGCCGAAATGGAAAACACGTGGCGCAATTTTGCTGGCAACAGCAGAATGCGCCCCGAGCAACTGGAGCAGATGGTGGGCCCCGAGGGCAAGCAACGCATGCTCGATGAATGGAAGCCCCAGTCTGAGGTGGCCCTGCGTCGCCGCCTTGTCATGGAAAAAATTCTTGAGGCCGAACAGATCGAATGCAGCCCCGAGGAACTCGAGTCCGAGCTGGCCACTCAGGCTGATGCCAGCAAGATCACTCTGGAGGAAGCCCGCGACTACTTTACGAAAAACGGCTTGATGAACTACCTCGAGCACGATGTGCGCGACCGCAAGCTAGCCGATTTTCTTTTGGCCGCGAGCAAGATCAAGAAGGGAAAGAAACTCTCATATGTGGACTTGATAGGACAAAAGGAGTAGTTTTTCCTGCATGAATTCTTACATGAGCAATCTGGTCCCCATGGTCGTCGAGCAAACCGGCGCCGGCGAGCGGGCCTACGATATCTTCTCTCGGCTATTAAAGGACCGTATCGTGTTTGTGGACGGAGAAATCCATGACGTGATGGCCGACCTCGTGGTGGCTCAGTTGCTTTTCCTGGATGCCCAGGACCCGGAAAAGGATATTTCCGTCTATATCAACTCACCTGGCGGCAGCGTGACTGCTGGGCTGGCGATCTATGACACCATGCAGTGGGTGCATTGCGACGTACAAACCATTTGTGTGGGTCAGGCGGCTTCCATGGGAGCCCTCCTTTTGGCCGGAGGAAGCGCCGGAAAGCGTTACTCACTCCCATCGAGCCGCATACTGGTGCACCAGCCTTGGGGCGGTGCCCAAGGTCAGGCCCGCGACATAAAAATTCAGGCCAGTGAGATTGTTCGCCTGAAAAACTTGACTATAGACATTTTCGCCAAGCACACGGGCAAGACCGCCAAGGAAATCGCCTCAGATCTTGAAAGGGACTATTTCCTTTCGGCGACCGAAGCGGTAGCCTATGGCCTGATCGACAAAGTGCTCACCCGGGATAAACATGGCAAAAAAGAATAGCGATGTAGTCGACCACTGTTCGTTTTGCCACCGGCCAGCGAACCAGGTACAGCGGTTGATCACCGGTGAAGGCGTGGCCATCTGTACCGATTGCATTGCTGCGTGCACCCGTATCGTGGAACAGGAAGCCAGTGAGGCGTCAGAGTTCACCCTTGGCACCGATCTTCCCACCCCGAAAGAACTGAAGGCGTTTCTTGACCAGTATGTAATAGGCCAAGACGAAGCAAAGAAAGTGCTTTCCGTGGCGGTCTACAACCACTACAAACGTATTTCCAATCCGATCGTCGCTGAAGACAGCGAAGTCGAAATGGAAAAGTCCAATATTCTCTTGGTGGGACCCACCGGCACCGGAAAGACGCTTCTTGCCCGCACTCTGGCCAAGAAACTGAAAGTGCCCTTTGCGATTGCCGACGCCACAACCCTTACCGAGGCCGGCTATGTTGGTGAGGACGTGGAAAACATCCTCCTCAAGCTCATCCAGTCGGCCGGAGGCAACATCGCCGCAGCCGAGCGGGGAATCGTCTACATCGATGAGATCGACAAGATCAGCAAAAAGGGCGAAAACGTTTCGATAACCCGCGATGTGTCGGGCGAGGGGGTTCAGCAGGCGTTGCTCAAAATCATCGAAGGAACCCAAGCCAATGTACCCCCGCAGGGCGGACGAAAGCATCCCAACCAAGACTACCTCAAGATTGACACCACGAAGATCCTCTTCATCGTCGGTGGGGCCTTTGTGGGCCTTGATAAAATCATACAGCGAAGGGTGAGCAAGGGTTCGATGGGTTTCGGCACCGAGGTGGTGACCCAAGGTGCCAAGAGCAACCACGAGTTGTTCAAGCACCTTCACCCTGAGGATCTGGTCCGCTTTGGGCTCATCCCCGAGTTTATCGGTCGGTTGCCGGTGATGGTGAGCCTGGACGAACTGTCGAGGGATGACCTTTTGCGCATCACCACGGAACCCAAAAACTCCATTATTCGCCAGTATCAGGTGGCCCTTGGCCTCGACAACACCGACCTCCTGTTTGAAACTGAAGCCATCCTTTCAATTGCCGATCAGGCTATTGTGCGCAAGACAGGCGCGCGTGGGCTGCGCGCAATCGTGGAGGGGGCCATGCTGGAACTGATGTACGAAATCCCGTCTTTGCCGGGCAAGAAGCGTGTTGTCATCACCAAAGAAGTATTCACCGACGGGGTGAAGCCGGTAATACAGACCGATCCCTCCGAGATGAGCCAGCCTTGGATCCGAGAGATCCATGTGTTTCCTGGAAAAGCCGCAGGCTGATAGTGCTCAAGGATTTGCTTCCTTCGGTTCTGCGTCCCAAGGCCCTCAAAAAAGACCTCCCGCTTCTGGCTGTGAAGGACGTGCTGGTGTTCCCGCAGTTGGTCACCCCGTTTTTCGCCGCTAAGGGTTCAAGCGTCAAAGCCCTCGAAATTGCCTTGGCAGAGGGCCAAGAAATTTTCGTTGTTCCGCAGAAAAACAAAGTAGACGAGCCCGGTGCTGCCGACCTTTATCCGCTCGGGGTAGTGGCTGGAGTTCTGCAAACCTTGAAACTTCCGGATGGCTCGGTGCGGGTGCTGGTGGAGGGACGAGAGCGGGCTCGACTGGTGCGCTACAACAGCCGTCCCGACTACGTACGTGCCGAAATTGCCGTGTTGGAGTCAACGGTCGATATCGGCAATGAAGCCTTGTCCTTAATGCAGATTGTTCTCGGGACACTCAAGAGTTACAAAGAACTTCAGGGCAAAATCAGCAAAGAAAAGATGACTCTTATCCTCGAAACCGACCGCTCGGATACCCTGGTTGACCTCATTGTTCCCCATTTGGGGGTGAGCGACGAGAAGAAACTGGAGTTCTTCCTAGAGGAACGGCCCCTAGTGCGGCTCGAAAACTTAGCCGTGACCATTCAGGTCGAACTAGAACTCTCGGGATTGCAGTCGGAAATCCATAAGAAAGTGAAAGGGCGCCTGGAGTTGAACCAGCGGGAGTATTACCTCAACGAGCAGTTGAAGGAAATCCACAAGGAACTGGGGCACGATGACGGCGACCCCACGGGCACCGTCGAACTTCGTAAGAAGATCGAAGCGCTCGAGTGCCCTGTCGAGGTGCGTGAAAAGGCGCTCAAGGAATGCAACCGGCTGGCAAAACTCCAGACCACCACTCCCGAGGCTGGAATCCTGCGCACGTATCTTGAGTGGGTAACCGACCTTCCATGGGGCAAGAGAACCCTCGACACTCCAGGCATTGCTTCGGCGCAGGCCGTTCTCGACGAAGACCATTTTGACATGAAAAAGGTCAAGGAACGCATCCTCGACTTCCTTGCCGTCCGCCAGATCCAAGGACGCCTCAAAGGACCAATCTTGTGCTTGGTGGGGCCGCCTGGAACCGGAAAGACCTCTCTCGGACGCTCAATCGCGCGGGCTTTGGGGCGAAGTTTTGTGCGCATCAGCCTAGGCGGGGTGCGCGATGAGGCCGAGATCCGGGGACATCGCAAGACCTACGTGGGCGCCTTGCCGGGAAAGATTCTCCAATCGATGAAGAAAGCCGGGGCCTCCAATCCCGTTTTCCTCCTCGACGAGATCGACAAAATGGCCAGCGATTTCCGTGGCGACCCGGCGGCGGCATTGCTCGAAGTTCTTGATCCAGAACAAAACTCGACCTTTGTCGATCATTATCTGGAAGTGCCCTACGATCTGGCCGATGTGTTGTTCATCACGACAGCCAACAGCCTTCACACCATTCCTCGTCCCCTTCAAGACCGGATGGAGGTCATTGAGGTGCCCGGTTACACCGACGTTGAAAAGCAGAAGATTGCCGAAGGCTTTATCATTCCAAAGCAATTGAAAGAAAATGGGCTTGGCAATGCGCCTATTACCTTTGCCGCCGAGGCGTTGCAGACCCTTATCCATTCGTACACGATGGAATCCGGGGTGAGGTCGCTCGAACGTCAAATTGCTTCAGTACTGCGCAAAACCGCACGGCGCCTGGTTGAGGAGGGAAAACTGCCCCTTCCCGCACCGACAGAGGGGCGTGAGGAAGAAGTGTTGCCGAAACAAGTCATCAGCGAAGCTCAGATTCAGGCCTACCTTGGACTTCCTTTGTGGAGGGACGACAAAAGGCTCGCCGAGGCGCGCGCGGGTGTCGCGAACGGACTGGCATGGACGGAAGTCGGAGGCAAGGTGCTCAGCGTTGAAGTCTCGCTTTTTCCCGGTAAGGGCGAGCTCATCCTGACCGGAAGCCTAGGCGATGTCATGAAGGAATCGGCCCGAATAGCCTTGAGTTTTCTCAAGAGCCACGGAAAGGTCTGGGGTCTGAAGGCAGACTTTTCCAAAGACAAAGACATTCACATCCATTTTCCCGAGGGAGCGATTCCTAAGGACGGCCCGAGTGCCGGGATCACGGTAGTAGCAAGCCTGCTCAGTGCCTTCCGCGAGCTTCCTCTCAACGCCGGGCTGGCCATGACCGGCGAGGTTACCCTCACCGGACGGGTGCTCCCCATCGGGGGGGTCAAAGAGAAAGTACTGGCGGCCTACCGGCATGGTCTCAAAACGGTCTTCCTTCCCGAAGACAACCGACGCAACCTCGAAGAGATACCCGAGGAAGTGCTGGATGACGTGAAGTTCCTTTTTGCCGCGACCGTGGAGGAGGCCTTGCCGCAAATGTTTTCCAGTCTTTCTTGAGTTGACGCCAAAAGCGGGCTAGACTTAAAACATGGAAGTCCGCCTTTGCCAAGGTTGCTCGCAAGTTGTTCACGCCCGATACAGCTTTTGCCCCCAATGTGGGTCTGCGCTGAAAGTGACCCCTGATTTGGAGGCACTTCTCGACAGATGCCTCAAACCTTTGGAAGAAATGGAGCAGAAGAATAATGTTCGCCGGTTAGAACTGTTGCTTTCGCGTCTTCTGCTCTTAGAGGAAGGACTTGGCGCCCTTTTGGGAGAAGAACAGGCTCAGGCCTGCCGATAAGGTTACCATGAAGCGCTTGACCCACGTGATTGCCGCCCTGCTGGTGTGTGGCTTTTTGGAAGCCGAAGTGGCATTTTCGGGGTTGGACCTCGGCTCCAATTCTCAGATGATCTTCCAAGCGACCCGCTCCCCCTGGTCGGGATCCTCCTACGGTGTTTGGTTTCGGACCGACCTCTCGGTGTCGTCGCCTTCTTCTGCGGTGCTGGAACCAATGACCTTTTACCCGGAATCGGCTGTTTGGTTGCCAAAAGTGGGACAACTCCAAATTCAAAATGGGTTTGGTGTCTGGCGGCTTGACCCCCAGTCTATGGCTCTGAAGTCTGTCGCTCCGAGGTCCTTCGAGAAACGAATACCGCTCTCCCAAGGTAGGGAGCTGCCAATCCTGTTTTCGCCAGACTCCCAATATGCGCTAACCTTCGACCGTCTGTCTTTGGCACGGGGCGACCTCATGCTTTTTGATGTGGCCAAGGACAGCAGCCAACCGGCAGGTTTGGGTCTGGATTTGACCTGGAACGCGGTCCCCGCCGCCTGGTCGCCCGACAGCCAGTTCTTTGTCTACGAGAAAAAGGGGGAGCTCTACTACTATTCCATCCGTCAGGCCAAAGAGCAGCGGGTTCCTGAGGAATCGCTGAGGTGGCTGGGGCCAGGCATGATATCGAGCGTAACCTGGAGTTCAACAAGCGAACTTTACTACGTTCAGGGAGATGTTCTTTACCGCATCCTGCCTGAGGAGTTCTTCACCCGCAGCCTTTACAAAGGCCAACTGCAGACCTGGGGCATACTCGGCAAACTGCCCTTCCCTTACACTCCGGCTCGGGACGCATTCTGGATCGACTCCCCGGGGCGCAACATTTTGTTCAATCTCGGTGGGAGAACCCTGTTTTACTACCCGCTGGAATACCTTGACTTCTATCAGACCAAGGCTCTGTCTCCCTTGACCTATCTGCCTCTCCCACAAAACCTCTCGATAAGGAAGGTTCTGTGGGGCAAAGATGGCCGCATTACCTTGCTCACCAGCAGCTTGTCGAAGGGCAAGGATGAGACCCAGGTGCTGAGGTTGACCGCCACCGGGACTCAGATCATGCCCATAGGCAGTACCCCAGTGCTCGACATCTCCTTCTCTCCCGATGAAGCCTGGATTCTGGCCACAACTGCCACCGGTGTATCTCTTCGCGAGGCCACCACTCTTTCCGAGAAAAAGGCGTACAAACTGGACGGGCTGGTCGCTGCGTTCTGGATGGACCAAAACAATCTCATTGCCAGCGGCAAGCAGGCCACGGTGCGAATCAACCTGCAGGATGGCTCGGTGAAGCAGTTGCTGTTAGGCGCCCTCGACCAGATGGGCACCTCCGATGTCGGGGGTCTTGCCGGCCGCCAGGGCAAGAGCTGGTACCTCTGGCAGGGTAAGGGTCAGTGGAAGCTCTCCGGAGTGGATCTTAAATTGGCCGAAGCCCAGACGGCTAATACCAGTTTCCGTATCTATACCGGCGACTTGAACTCAGGCCCCTACACCAACTGGGTACTGGTGCGCAATCTCAAAGCCCTCACAACTCAGCCGCTTTTCCCTCAACCTCTCAAGCCCTACGACGAGTTTCCTCCCCTCGACAACGACTCTGCGGCCTTAGGCAACGGTAGTGATGCCCCGTTTGTGCACGGCTCAAGGCAACGCGCGCGGGAGTTGGCTATCACCATCGATGCCCTTGACACCCCTGAAGGCCTTCCTCAGGTGCTACGGGCCCTGCGCAATTGGGGTTTCAAGGCGACCTTCTTCATCAACGGGGAGTTTCTTCGGCGTAACCCGCAGGCATCGATGGAAATCGCTCAGAGTCCGCATGAAATTGGAAGCCTTTTCCACATTCCGTTTGACCTTTCAACCCCCGGCTATGTGATCGATTCGGCCTTTGTAAAGCAGGGTCTAGCCCGGCAAGAGGATGACTGGTTTTCTGTGACAGGTAAGGAATTGTCGCTCTTGTGGCACGCCCCAGGCTGGGTGCAGGGACCCTTGCTTCTGACCGGAGCGCGTGAAGCCAATTACCTGACCTTTGGTCACGATGTTGCTGTCAAAGTCGACGGGAACAGATCTGCGGACACCACTGTGCTGCTGGAACAGATCCTCGCAGCCAAGCTTCCTGGCTCCATCATCCCCTTGACGTTGGGTATGAAAGACAGTAAAACGGGGGAGTCTTTCTTCAACCGTCTGGATCTTCTGCTCAACGCGTTGGTCGAATCGGGGTACAATGTAGTGCCTGTATCGCAACTGGTCGATAAGTCCCGGAAATGAGCCTTAAGGCTTTTTCGGAAACCGCCGAAATACGAGAGAAGACATTGGATCGTCGCCCCAGGAGGGAAGCATGAGTGTTCTGAGAAACCCGTTGAACGCCTATCGAGAGGTGTCGGTGCGGACGGCCACCCAAGGCAAGCTGATCGTGATGCTCTACGACGAAGCCGTCAAGCAACTCGACCTAGCCATATCCCTACTTTCGCAAAAGTCAAAACAGCTCGACAAAGTCCACAACGCGTTGATCAAAACCCAAGACATTATCACCGAACTGATGACCGGCCTTGACTTCGACCGAGGTGGCGAGATGGCCCGCAATCTGATGAGCCTCTACGTGTTTTTCAATGAGAAAATCCGTGACGGAAACATGAAGAAGGACATTGAGCCTCTCAAGCTGGTTCGTAGTTTCGTCGCTGACCTGCGTTCTGCATGGGTTCAGATCGCCAACTCCAAGGTGGATGAAATGCCCCGACCCCAATTGGGTGTGAACATAGCGGGCTAAAGTTCCCCGCGAAAGGAATTCCCTATGGCGCTAACAAAAGAAGAGGTCGACCGACGAGTCGCCTTGCTCAAGAGGTTGAAATCTACCCTGCTCGAGCAGCGAGAGAAGTTCCGCAGCTACATGCGGGTTCTCGATGCGGAGAAAGTGAGCATCGAGGACGACAAGGTGGAAACACTGCGGGCCCAGGTGGAGCTCGAAGAAAATCTAGTTGCCGAAATCCAAAGCTTTCAAAAGGTGATCGATCCGCTCGAAGCTGTCTGGAAGCAGTCCTATGCTGTTGACGACCACGAGGTGGCGGAACTCAAGCAGTCACTGGCGAACCTGAAAACTCAGGTCCTCGAAAAGAACCAGATGAATCGCACCCTGCTAAGCTCCCGCATGGCCTACCTCCAAAATGAAATTCTCCGTCTTCGACCCACCGTACGCGGTCGAAACCCCTACACTGGCCAGCGCGCTGTCTCGACATTGGTCGACATCACAACGTAAACTTTAGGGATGAGTTCCCCGAAAGTACTGTTGCTGGACGCCTTTGCGCTGATTTTCCGTTCCTACCACGCCTTTGCCGACCGGCCCATTCTGAATGGCGAAGGCCAGAACATCAACGCGTTCTTCGGCTTTTTCAAAACCCTCTTTCAGTTGGTGCGGGAACAAAAACCCACCCATCTCGTGGTCATGTACGATTCCCGTACCCCCACGTTCCGCGATGCCCTGTATGACCAGTACAAAGCCCATCGAGACGCAGCCCCCGACGACCTTTTGGCCAATCTTCCCCTTATTGAGCAGACTCTGGAGGCCCTTGGAGTTGTGGCCATGCAACAGGATGGTTTCGAGGCGGACGACCTTATAGCCACGGCCTCACGCTGGTGCCAGCAGCAGGAGATCGAGTGCGTTATCGTGAGTAACGACAAGGATTTGATGCAGTTGGTGGGAGGAAGTGTCACCATTCTGCGCAGCGGCTTCAAGGGTGGGTGGTCGCGGCTTGGTCCCGAAGGAGTGTTCGAGAGCAAGGGAGTGCGTCCAGACCAGATTGCCGACTATCTGGCGCTGGTGGGCGATAGCGCCGACAACATTCCCGGCGTGAAGGGCATCGGCGACAAGACCGCTATCGGATTGTTGGCCGACTTCGGAAGCCTCGAGGGCATTTACAACAACCTTGCCGGCATCCCCAAAGCGGGGGTCAAAAAAAACCTGGAGGAAGGACGTCAGAACGCCACACTGAGCAAAAGCCTTACCGTTCTGAGAGAAGACCTTGAGCTGTCCTTCTCGCTGGAAACCAGCGTGCTGTCGTGGAGGGCCGGCGCCGCGGCCGCGGAGCTGTTCCTTAAGCAGAACTCCAAGACGCTCGCCGCCGAGGCCAGGTTGGTGGCCAAACTCGGCTCGACAAACGACGACCTAGACCCAGGCGGCTCTGAAGACGGTTCGGAGAGTCGGGCGGGCCCACAGCCACTGGTTGGCGAATATGAGGCCCTTCTCACCCTCGACGCTCTCGACGCTTGGATTGGCAGGCTGCGAGCCGCCGGTGCCGGTGCCATCGACATCGAAACCGATAGCCTCGACACCTTTTGTTGCCGCTTGGTGGGCCTTTCGCTGGCCTGCGAGGAAGGTAAGGCGGCCTACGTGCCCCTGATTTGCGCCACCAGCGGCGAGCTCGACGGACCGCAGTTGCTCGACCAGAAAACCGTACTAGACCGGCTCAAGCCACTTCTCGAGGATGAAGGGTTTCGCGTTGTGGGTCAGAACTTTAAGTTTGACTGGAAAGTATTGCGCCGACTGGGTATTACCGTACCCCGCATCGGCTTCGACACGATGATTGCCGGCTGGTTGCTCGATGCCGGGGCAGGGCAGTTTGGCTTGGAAGTGTTGGGGGTGAAATGGCTGGGCCTGAAAGGCCTTTCATTCAACGACATCGTGGGCAAGGGAAAGACTTTTGCTGACGTCGGGATCGACTTGGCGGTCAAATATGGGGCCGAAGACGCCGACCTGACCTGGAGGTTGTTTCGAAAGCTCGAGCCTCTGTTGGAGGCTGGGGGGCTTACCGGGCTTCTGCAGGACCTCGAGCTGCCGCTGAGCCTCCTTTTGGCGCGCATGGAGGACGAGGGTATCGTGCTGCGGGGAGAGGAATTGAACGCTTTTGGCGGTGAACTGGTGCACCGGATTGCCGACGTCGAGGCCGAGATTTTTGAGCTGTGCGGAAAGTCTTTCAACCTCGGTTCACCCAAACAACTGCAGGAAATCCTGTTCGTGGACCGGCAGCTCTCCCCGCCGGGACGGGCTAAGATCAAGACCGGTTGGTCTACCGATAGCGACATCCTCGAAGAACTTTCTGAACAGGACCCGGTTCCGGCGAAAATCTTGACTTGGCGCACCTTAAGCAAACTGAAAAGCACCTACGTGGAGACCCTCCCTCAGCTCGTGCATTCGGTGACCGGGAGGGTCCATACCCAGTACATGCAGACCGGAACAGCGACCGGTCGCTTGGCCAGCAAGGACCCCAACCTTCAGAACATTCCTATCCGGGAGGACGATGGACGGCGGATACGCAAGGCGTTTGTTCCCCGTTCCGGTTGGAGTTTTGTTTCGGCCGACTATTCGCAGATTGAGCTGGTGGTTTTGGCGCACTTGTGTGGCGATCCCAACTTGGTGGGGGCCTTTCTCGAAGGAGTGGATATCCATAAGCGAACCGCGAGCTTGATGCTCGCAGTTCCCCTCGACCAAGTTACCAGCGACATGCGACGTGCCGCCAAAGCCATCAATTTTGGACTCATGTACGGTATGTCGGCCTTCCGGCTGGCCAACGAGCTCAAGATCAGCCGGAAGGAGGCGCAGGCCTTTTTTGAGGCGTACAAGCGTGAGTTTGCCCGGGTGGATGGGTACTTCCAGGAGGTGATTCTGGAGGCCGAAAAGTCTGGCGAAGTGAAGACCATGCTCGGCCATCGCAGAGCACTGCCCAACATCACCGGAAGAAACCGAGTGGAGAAGCAGGCTGCCGAACGAGTCGCCATGAACACTCCCATTCAAGGAAGCGCGGCCGACATTGTCAAACTGGCTATGCTTGCCGTCGACAAGGCCCTTACGGAAGGCGGTTTCTCTGCCAAACTTCTGCTGCAGGTGCACGACGAACTGCTGCTCGAGGTTCCGCCCTCTGAAGTGGAAGCCACCAAGGCCCTTCTGAGGCGGGAGATGGAAGCTGTGCTCAAACTCAATGTTCCCTTGCGCGTGGGCATTGAAGTCGGCGCCAATTGGGGCGAACTCCATTGACCCAAGGTTCGCTTGTGGTCGGGCTCGCTGGCAAAGCCGCCGCAGGCAAAAACACTCTTTTGCAGGTGTTTCTCGGACGCGGCTTTGTGGTGATCGACGCCGATCAGTTGGGTCATGAAGCACTCGACGCCTGCTCCAGTGCCCTCGTTGACCGCTTCGGCACCAACGAACGCAAAGCCTTGGGGAGGATTGTCTTCCGCGATGGCAAAGCCCTGGCAGACCTCGAGGCTATTTCTCACCCTTACATCCACAGCCGGATTTTGCAGATACTGAGAACTTTGCAGGGAAAACCTGCCGTTATCAACGGTGCTTTGCTCTCCCGCTTGAAACTTGGGACTATCCTAGACGCCGTAATCTGGGTAAAGGCGCCGGTGCTGGCCCGTCTCAAGAGAGCCAAAGCCCGTGATGACCGCAATTGGCGTTTCGTCGTACGACGAGCTTGGGTTCAGAGAAAACTCAGCGCTCAGGATTTTGGCGCCGATGTCGATATTCATAGTGTGGAAAACCGGGCAAGTCCGGAACAGGCTCGGGCCAACTTGGAGCGCATCCTGGACCGACTGCCCCATTTCCCCGAGAGGAAGCCATGAAGAACTCAAAAGGTATGATTATCTTGCTTGCCGGACTGGCGAGCCTCACCCTGATCATCGCAGTTGCCTACTTTTTCTTTTCCCGGGATTCGGGGACACCAAAAATGGTGGTTTCTCCCGCGGCCAGCGCCCCTGTGACACCTCTCCCGGACTCCTTTGACCCGGTGGAATGGTCACGCAAACCCCAGACTTCTACCTCCTCGTTGGAGCAGCCGGCTACAACGGCCGATACACCCGAGGGTGGCTTTGTGGTGACCATGCCCCAAGAAAAGCCCGGTAAAGCCAGCAACGCTGAAACCTCCACCAATCCTAAACCGACTGTCAACTTTCCTTCCGAAAACCCCACCGCCACCGGTAAAGTGGACTTCCCCGAGAACAACGCCAAAACGCCGGTTGCAGTACAGCCGGTGGCTGTCGCGAGCCCGGCCCCCAAAAAACCCGCCGCTGCAGAGTCTCCCGCCAAGGTGGCTGCCGCCCCCAAGAAAGTGACCGTTACCGAGTATTGGATACAGGTGGGTGCCTTCAAAGATCGTTTTCAGGCCGATTCGGTGTCGAAGAGCCTAGAGAACGAAGGCCTGAAGGGCACCATGTCTACGGCTACCTTGGGCGGTTCCAATATCGTGCGGGTAAGAGTTGGCCCCTACACCAACCAAGAAGAAGCACAGAAGTTCTTGGCTTGGGTAAAGCCCGTGAAGGGCCTGGAAGAAAGCTATATCACCTCCACCAAGGCGACCCGCTAAGACCAGTAACTCGGTTTTCTCCGTATGGAACTGGTCGTATTGCTGGCTTTGTCGGGAGCCTCGGGTGCGGCTGTGCTTTGGAGCCTCAGGCGTCTTGATCCCCATCGTTGGGACAAAGGCGCCCAGGGATTTGCCTGGTTGTTCGTATTGGCAGGGGCTTTCAGCGTGCTCCCTTCGCTGGCCCTTTACCAGCTTTCGCCGCTTTGGTTCCATAGAACCTCCAGCGAAACCTGGCAATCTATCTTGTACATTTGGCTGGTTAATGCCCCCGTCGAAGAGCTGGGAAAGTACCTTACCTTCGTTATTGTTGCCTTAGTCGCAAAATCCATCCGGGAACCGCAGGATGGTAGCGTGCAAGGGGCGCAGACGGGTTTGGGCTTCGCCCTCGTCGAAAACTTCCTGTATGGACTTGCCGGAGGTTGGGAACTTCTGCTTCTCAGGGCCTTTGTCTCGTTGCCGGGGCACATGGTTTATGGGGCAGTTTGGGGTGGATACCACGGCTATGAGGTGTATCAGGGCAGGGGCAAGGTTCGCCGCTGGTCGACGCCACTGTTGGCCCTAGTACCCGCGGTGTTCAGCCATGCCCTTTTTAATACCCTGGCAACCCTTAGACTGCCCTTGTTCTACAACCTCCTTGCCGATGCGGCTCTGCTGGCCTTCGGAGTCTACCTCTACCATCGGCTCACCGAAGTTTCGCCCTACCGACAGCGCCGAGCTTGGAAGGATTGGGCCCGAGCCATTCCTGAACTTGAACACGCCTTGGCCCTCAACCCCGATTCCCTGGTGTTACGCCAGCGCCTGGCGGGTTACCTCCTGGCGGGGGGCGAAGGTTCCCGAGCTTTGGAGGAAATTCAGAAAGCAGAGGAACTGGCTCCCGGCGACAGGTGGAATGAGTTCTACCGGCAGGCGGCTCTCGTTCGTCTGGAAGGCGGAAGTTCCCGCACGAGGGAATCGGAGCCTTTGCCTGCCGTGGCGGGCCTCAATCCGGGTCTGTTCAAGGCGTTGTCAGGCCGTTAACATAGGGGTGGAGGATTTCATGACCACAGCCCAGAAAGAGGCCCTCATTGCCGAGTTTCTCAAGGGGGCCGACGCGTTTGACGACGTGCTCTCGATGTCGCCCGCCCTGCTGACCTTCCGGCCTACGACCGAAGCCTGGACCATCCATGAGCACGTCGTACATTTCGTAGAGTCCGACCTCGCAACCTTTCACCGCTACCGTAAGGCCGTAGCCGAACCCGGTGGCCCCGTGGTGGGCTATGACGAAGAGCTTTGGGCCCATGCCCTGAACTACCACGGCACTAACCTAGCCGACAGTCTGGCTCTGCTGAAATTGCTCAGGCGCATTGCCAGCGCTCACCTCGGCTCCATCGTCGACCGCGACTGGACCACGTTGACCTACACTCATTCTAGCCAAGGCCCCGTCAACCTAGAGACTTGGATTGCCTTATACATCGATCACGTGGACTTTCACCGCAAATACATTGAGCGCAACCGGCAGCAGTTCAAAGCCTAAACAACGCCTCGCTCTCATCCTTGGTCAGGGTAAAATCCAGAGCATGCGCAGCTTCTAGGGCCTGCTTGACTTTGCTGGCTCCAGGAATGACCACCACGGTGTCGCCGTGGTAGGTTGCCAGCCAGTTGAGGGCAACTTGTCCAGCCGTTGCAGCAATTCCCCCGGCCTGATACCGGGAAGCAATTTGAACTAGGGTATCTACCAAGGGCTTGGTCTTGGCCAGCCCCTTTTCGTCCAGGCCGTTTCGCAGACGACGGAACATGTGAACCTTGGCTACTTGAGCCGGATCATTGTGAAAGCGGCCCGTAAGCAAACCTTGGGCGAGCGGCGAGTAGGCGATGATGGTGATTCCTAGTTCCTTGGCAGCCTCGAGGGTCCCGTCGGTTTCGATAGTGCGGGCTGCCAGGTTGTAGTGAACCTGGTTGGCGGCCAGAACTAGTCCTTCGCCCGCCAGAACGTGGTGAACGGTGCGCATGGCTTTGGCGTTGAAATTGCTAACTCCCACACTTTTCACCTGATTCGTCTTCAGCAACTGTGCCAGACCGCGTGCCTGCTTTTCCAAGTTCGAGAGCGCAAACGGATTGTGAATCTGCAGGAGGTCGATGGGATAGGGACTCAGAAACTTCTGGCGCTCCCCCACCGACCGCACTAAATGACCGGCGGTGCGCATCAGGGGCATCCACTTTGTGGCCACGACCACGTCGCCAGGTTGGCGCCCCAGTCCCTGCAGTGCCGCGGCAAGCGCCTGTTCCGACTTTCCGTTGCCATAGGCTTCCGCGGTGTCAAACCAGTTGATGCCACCGTCGAGGGCGGCCTTGACGATGTCGGTCATTGTGGCTTGGGCAAGGGTGTCCCAGACGCCCCCAATCACGCCGGCACCCTGGGAGAACTGCCAGCAGCCGAGGCCAATGGGGGTGATGTCGATGGCAGTTTTGCCAAGTTTTCGAAGTTTCATTGCGTTTCCTTTGGATGGTAAAATACTTCTGAGCTCACGAAGAAGCAACTTGGCAAAAAGGTCTCCTGAAGGGGAAGGCCTTCAGGGAGCCAACGTTAACTCGGTTTTACACACCTCAACGCCGAGCTCATGGCTACGGGAATCCGGTTGCCCTGTACCGGCCCATAGAATCAACTTGCCCCTTGTAAAAGCCCGTGTACCATCCTGGTGCACGCTCGCAATTTGGCGTTCACCTACCTTCAAAGTGAGGGTTTTGGTTTCCCCGGCCTGAAGTTCCAGCCTCTCGAAGCCAGCCAGTTCAAACCTAGCCGCCTTAAGGCCGGTTTCTTTGCGCAAGTAGAGCTGTACCACCTCGGCCGCTGCAACACGATGGGGATTGGTCACCTTTACCGTCACTGTTAGGCTTTGGCGCGGGCCAACCGTGCTAGGGCAAGCGATAGAGGTTACTTTCAACGGCCGGTAGTTCAAGCCGAAGCCGTAAGGGAAAAGAGGATCTGCCGAGGAATAACGGTAGGTTCGGTTGGACATGTCGTAGTCTTCAAACGGCGGCAAATCTTCGAGCCTGCGAGGTAGAGTGACCGGTAGCTTGCCTGAGAAGTCGCGCTTTCCGAACAGCAGGTGTGCTAGCGCCGTGCCCCCTAGTTCTCCGGGGTACCACGTGTACACAATGGCAGCCGCTTTTTCCACATAGGGGCTCAGGTCGATGGCGGAACCGGCACTGACGACCAAAACAACGGGCTTGCCCTGGTTCAGTACCTTCATCAAGAACTCGTGCTGTCCCTTGGGGAGGGCAATTGAAGCCCTGTCGCCGTAGGTCGGGGTCGCAATGGCGTCGCCCTCTTCTCCCTCGAGCAGGATATTGAGCCCCATGCACGCAATCGTCACATCGAATCCTGCTGCTTCGAAACTAGCCCAGTCGGTGGGAATCTTGCTTTCTTCAGCCAAAAGCGCGCCGTGACGAAACTCCACCTTAAGATCCTGGTCGGCCTCTTCGGTGATACCTTCGACAAAGGTGACCAGGCGCGGGCTTAAGCCGTGATAGTTGCCCAGGAGCGCCTCGGGCGCCAGGGCATTAGGACCTGTCAAGTAGAGGCTCTTGAGCTTGTTTTTGTCGAGGGGGAGAGTTCCGTCGTTCTTGAGCAAGACCATTGACCGAACCGCGGTTTCGTAACTCAGGTCAAGATGGTCCTGGCTACGAATCACCGAGCGGGGAATCGATCGGTAGGCTACCTTCGCTTTGGGGTCAAACTCACCGAGACGGAACCGTGTCGAAAAGAGCCGACGTAGGCTTTGGTTTATGGTTTCAACGCTGACAAAACCCATCTTCACCGCGTCTTCGAGGTGGTGGAAGAGGTTTCCGCAGTTCAAGTCACAACCCCGATTCACAGCGAGAGCCGCCGACTCCACCGGGCCCGCTGTGACCTTGTGCCCTTGGTGGAAGTCCTGCAATGCCCAGCAGTCGCTGGTCACATGGCCTTGAAAGCCCCAGTCCCCCCGCAGGGTTTTTTCCAACAGAAACTCACTTCCACAACAGGGCTCGCCATTGGTTCGGTTATAAGCTCCCATCACGCTCTCCACCTGAGCTCCGACCACCAGTTTGCGAAAGGCGGGTAGGTAGGTGTCTTCTAAATCGTAGGGGCTTGCGATGGCGTTGAACTCATGACGGAGTTTCTCGGGGCCCGAATGGACGGCAAAATGCTTGGCGCAGGCGGCGGTTTTTAAGTAAGCGGGGTCATCGCCTTGTAGGCCACTGACGAACTGCGCGCCGATTTCGCCGGTCAAGTAGGGGTCTTCGCCGTAGGTTTCTTGACCCCGGCCCCAGCGTGGGTCGCGGAAAATATTGATGTTGGGGGTCCAAAACGTGAGACCCACGTAGCGCCCAGCGGTCCCCTTTTCCGAAAACACCTCGTACTTGGCCCGGGCCTCGTCGCTGATGGCACTTGCCACGCGATGGGCCAACTCGCGGTCAAAGGTGGCCCCCAAGCCGATCGCCTGGGGAAAAATTGTGGCGCTTCCGGCACGCGCTACTCCATGGAGGGCCTCGTTCCACCAACTGTAGGGGGCAATTCCCAACTTCTCGAGGCCAGGGGCCTCGTGGAGCATCTGCGCCACCTTTTCGGAAAGTGTGAGTCGAGACAGCAGGTCGTCTATCCGAACCGCGAGAGGAAGCTCGGGGTTGCGAAACGGAAAATCCGACCCCGTCTGTTGTATTGAGCCCATTGCTGTTACCCCCTGTAAGGCTCCAGCATACTCCATTCTTTTGTCGTTGGAAGCTGGGAAATCGGCACTCCCAAAAAAAAGAGCATTTTCAAAGCGCGTGCGCCTGAAAATGCTCTCTGCCTTGTGTGGGGTCGCACAGGTCAACAAAGTTGCCCATCGCTCCAGCTCACGGCCTGTTGGTGATGCACAAAAGTGACCGCACAACACCATGATTCTCGGGATGGCGGGTAGCGCACTTTACAACAATCGCCGAAGTTTGCCGGCTCGTTGGCGGGATTGACAGAGGGGTCCGAGCACTGCACAATCATCCCAGCTTGGCATTGCCGGGTTTTTTGGCGCTTAAACACTGTTCGTAGCCGTTTTTTACACCGAGGATAAACCATGCCACCTGTCAATTTGACCTTTTTGGAAATGTTTCTCGACCTTCACCCTGTGTTGATCTTGCTAATCATCGCAGCTCCCCTCGCTTTGCTGGTCTGGATAGGCTTCAAGTTGAGCGACAAGTTAGGACCCGACATCGACGCCGCAGAACTGGCAAAACAAGCCCTCGCTCTTGTTTCTGGGGGCTTCATTTTTATCGGCGCTTTTGCCATTGTCACCTCCTGGGATAACCAGTCAAGGTTGGGCCAAACGGTAATCAACGAGTTTTCATCCATGACCGCCTTGGCAGAAGACTTCGGGGCCCTTCATGTTCCCGCCGGTAAGACCATCGCGCACGCCTTGATGACGTATGCCCAGTTCGTCAAAGATACAGAAATTGGCACCTTGGGCATGGTGAGCCCCAATAGAGAGGCTCAGCATCAAATTGCACAAATCGAGTACGACGTAGACCAATTCGTCAACTCAGCTACCCTCAACCCGCATCAGGCCGAAATGATCTATGCCCACCTGGAAACCATCAAGGCAGCCCGTAAAGACCGGCTCACCGTGACCTTACCCAATCTCCCCGTCACTGTTGTGGTTCTAGTTGCGCTGTCTGCCTGCTTAACCCTCTTCGGAATTGCTATCTTTCCTCCTCCAAGGGTTCGTTGGATCAAGTTCTATTACCTGGGAGCCTCGCTGACTGTGGTCGTTGCCTTGGTTTTTACCGTTTTTGTGTTGCAGGCACCAAAAAATGCGGCCGAACAGGTGTCAAAACCCATCGACATTTTTATCTTTTCGGTAAAACAAGGTGGTGCCAACCTCAAGATCGGCTCTCCTGGAGAGGGGGGTGGGCAACCCCCGAAGGGAGATGGTACGTCACCACAAGGACCAGGAACTCCGCCACCAGGGGGAGAGTCACCACCGGCGATGCTTCCCAAGCCCCGACAGTGAGATGACGTCTTAGTGGGGAGACGTTTCACGCCAGAGGCAAACCCAAGATGCGGCTGAGCTTGGAGGAAGTGAAGCGGTTACGCAGGTAATGACCAAACTCGAAACCAGGGGCCACTTCCTGAGGTTTCAGTCCCAGCTCTGCGGCCGAAGTTGGCGCACCCACCTTGTGAAGATAGCCTGCTAACGTTTCTGAAGACGGAACCTTGGACGCAACCACTAAGATTTTCTCCCAGTGGCTGACGATGCGATGTTTCAGGTTTTCAAAGGCATCCTCGGTCAAGTCCAAGAAGGGAAGGGCCTCTTTCATGACCTCCTCGGCCATGTGGCCGTAACCTTCACGGATCTTGGCGATTTCGGCCCCGCGATCCGGGAGCTTCGCAATTGACAAGCGATCGAGTACTTCCTGGCGGCTCAGGGCGCGGATTCGGGCATACTGTTGGGCAACTAGGGTCAAAGCGTACCCCACTTGGGCCCCGTGCAACAGAATGGTTTCCCGTTGCCCCCACTCCCGCCCGCCTGTCGTCCGCATGAGGCACAAACTTCTACCTCACATCGTCTGACAATGATTCTCTCCGTCGCCCGTCTGGCTTCCTGAGGCCGCCAAAAGACAATCCGGGGTCTGCCTGATGGCATTCCCCGGAAGGTATTTCTGACTGTCCTTTGCCGTTTCCGGACAATTGAACTTCCGGCGCCCGCCAACTTTGATTGCCTCAGTCATCGTCGAACATGAGGTTTGAGGCGTCGATGACGGCGACCTTTCTGGCGGCCCCTTCGAACAGGGAGCGCAGACAGATCCGGTTCACCCGACGGGGAACCCCTTGGGAGCGCTTGTGGATCTCGCTCTTGGCGCTGTCGGAGAACAAGGGGGACGGACGCCCCGCCGCCTGGACGCCATGGTCGATGTAGCGGCAGGATTCCTCCAGGCCCATGCCGGTGAACTCCATCCACAGGCGAATGCGCGGCTGGATCGAGGCGAAGCGGGAGTATTTGAGGATGTCCCGAAGTTCCGGCTGTCCGCAGAGGATGAAGGTGACCCTGGATTTGGAGTCCCCTTCAAAACTGGCCAGGGTCTTGAGAGACAATAGAGCGCCACTCGATAGTTCCTGGGCATCGTTAATGAGAATGACCGGCTTGCGGCCGAACTCGGTAACGGTCTTGAAGAACAGGGTATTGGCCTGGGCTTGGCCGAAGGGAGGTTCGACCAACAGTCCCTGAAGAACCGACTTCACCAAGTCCCTGGCTGACAGTCCCAGGCCACGGAGGAAGACCGGATGGTATCGGTTGAGGTCCAGTCCTGCCTGGAAGACCCGCAGTGCGACGGACTTGCCGCCTCCGATGGGGCCGGTGAGGAGCAGGATGTCTTCGGTATGGATTCCCAAGCCAAGCATAGAGACGGCATTCTCGAGCGAAGGGGAGCGAAAGGCCGAGGCGACCTCGATGTCCTTGCCGAAAGGCATGCGGGAGAAGCCGTAGAAGTCCTGAACGGGGTGGGTACTCAAAACGGAGCCTCCTGGGGTGCAGCGGGAGCGGCGGTTCCTGTCAGGTGGGAGAAGGCGATGGTAGCCAGATTCTTTTTCTGCTCATCGGCATGGCTTTTGCGCAGCTGTTCGTAGTAGCGGACACTCGCGGCCGAGACCTCGGGCTCTGAGGTCGCCCGTTCTTGGGGAACCTGGGCCACCTGGTTGGTCAGTTTGTCGGTCGTGGCTTTCTGGACGAACTTGCCCTTCAGGTAGAGGTTGACGACCCTCAGGTCGAAGGGGTCGTAGCGGACCTCCACCACCGAGCCCTGGGGGATGTGGCCTGCCCGGTATTCGTTGGATTCCAGTTTGACGATGCCATACTTTGTGACGGTCCGGGTGGCCCGCTGGAGGAACAAGGCCTCGAACCACCCCACGTCGGTGACCCGCCGGTGGTCCTTGGGAAGCCCCTCGATGAACTGGGCATCCGGCCCCCGGCCGGTCTGACTGTGAATGCGGGTGTTGTACTCCATCTCAACCCAAGCGCTGAAGGCGGAGTTCAATTCCTCCAGGGTCACAAACCCGGCCCGGGCGGCTTCGGCTTGGAACTCATGGAGGATGGTCTTTTTCGCCGCCTCCACCTTGCCCTTGCAGTAGGCCTTGCAGGAACCAGGGAAGGCTGACAACGCTGACCTGAGCACCGCTAAGCTTCCTCGAACTGAACTCGAAAACCGCAGTCGGACCTGATTTTGAGCCCGAACAATGCAAGGCCTGTGGGTGTTGGACAACGCCTCAGCCAACGTCAAAAGAACGGGAGAAGGTATCGGGCAGAGTCAAAAGCGCGTGGCATGATTTCCGGCATCGACAGCCAGACACGGCCGGAACCGTAGCAAAGCACAGATCTGTCGAGCAGCCATCGCCGTCAAACGATGGAAATACTCTTGGAAATTACCACGGCCGCCCCGATTGAGGCGCAACCGACCCTGTTCTTCACGTGACGCAGCGCTCGAATTACAAAGAAGGAGAGGGAGGAATACCCCAAGAACAATCTGCCAGGATTCGACAACCTGGCTCCCTCGGTTGCCCCTGACTTTGGGGGTGCTAATGCCAATGTTCGTGGTGGCCGTGGCACTGCTGCGCACCGGCCGCGAAGTGTGGCGGGAACGGGCGCAAGGACACTTGGCGAATCCGACTAGGTATTGGTTCATGGCAACAGCAACAAAAAACCGGTAATTCAGCACTTTTTGGAAGCGCCATAATACCGGTAAGTTGTTTCTCACTAATACTTTGAGCGATCCAAGATTCGAACTTGGGACTTCTACCGTGTGAAGGTAGCACTCTAACCACTGAGTTAATCGCCCGAACGAAAATCATCATAGGGGAGGAGGCAGGGAAAGTCAAGAATCCACTTTACAGGGTTAACCAAGGTGAGTTACGGTCTGCGCATGAACTTCTGGTCCCTCCTTCCGCGTGGCTTTACCGTTCTGGCCCCAATGGAGGATGTTACTGATCACGTTTACCGCCGTCTGGTTTGCGACCAGGGGGAGCCAGACGTGCTGATGACGGAGTTCACCTCGGCGGAGATTCTTTGTTCTTCGAAGCCGGAGCGGGCCTTGCAACGGTTGGTGGTTGGAGAGGGGGAACTGACCCGCAGACCGCTGGTGGCTCAAATATGGGGCAGTGATCCGATGGCGCTCGAGAAGGCCGCCAGGCTTTGCGCTGAAAGGGGTTTTGCGGGAATCGACATCAACATGGGTTGCCCGGTCAAAAAGATTTCACGCAAAGGCGCCTGCAGCGCCCTGATACGGTTTCCTGCCCTGGCGGCCGAGCTAATCGAGGCAACCAAAATCGGCGCTGGCAACCTGCCTGTCAGCGTGAAAACCCGTATCGGCTGGTCGAAGCCAGAAACCGATCAGTGGTGTGGTCACCTTCTGGAACAACGGTTAGCGGCGCTCACCGTTCATGGGCGCACCGTTAAACAAAAGTCGGAAGGTATGGCCGACTGGCACGAAATTGCCCGCGTGGTGGCTCTCAGAGACACCAAAGCCCCAGCCACGAAAATCATCGGCAACGGTGACCTCACCCGAGCTAACTCGGCCGAAAAGCTAGCTTCGGGGGTCGATGGGCTGATGTTTGGCCGTGGGGTTTTTGCCGACCTTGGCGTGTTCCGCCGCGAAGGCTACCGCCCCTATTCCTCTTGGACCGAAGGTGAGAAAATCGCCCTTATGGAGCGGCATCTGACCGACCACTTTCGAGCCTGGGCAAGCACCAAGGATTACCACCAACTCAAGAAGTTCTTCAAGAATTACACGGTGGGCTTTGAAGGCTGCCTTGTTCTGCGAGAAATGCTGATGCAGACCAATACAACTTTCGAAGCGCTAGAGGTGCTTCACCCTTGGCGCACGAGGCTGCGGTAGAGTGTCTCCAGCCGCGCAGCCATGCGGGCGGAGGTCCAGTTCTGGCTGTAATCCCAAGCCTCCTGGCTCTTTTGCGCGTAAAGCACCGGGTCGGTGAGCAGTTGGTGCACTCGTAAGGTGAACTCGGCAACATTTTCACCGACCATGAAGCCTCCGTTATCACCCTCCATTACCTCGAGGGTTCCCATCTTTCCGATGGCAACCACGGGAGTGCGGCACATCATCGACTCGATGGTGACTAGCCCCTGGGTCTCGGTAACAGAGGCAAAAGTAAACACGTCCGCCAAGGCATAGAGATGCTTCAATTCCGAGCGCTTCACGTAGCCTAGGGGCAATACCAAGTCCGATAAACCCATGGAAACGATGTTGCGCTGAAATTGCTCCATGTACGGACCATTTCCTGCAACCAGCAGTGTGGTACCCGGCAGGTCTGGCTGAAGCCTTTTCACCACGTCGAGCAGGAAATCGACATTCTTTTCCTGACCCATCCTACCCACGGCGAGGAGTAATTTCTTGCCGATCAACTGTGGGTGTCGCCTCAAGAACTCGCCACTCTCGCGCTCACTGGCCTTGTCCACTCCGCTAAAATCCGAGGGCTCGATGCCCGTCGGAATCACCTGGATGTTTGAAGACAGCCCGTAGGACTCAAGAACGATCTTCATCGCCCGGGTGGGGACCACTATGGTTTTGGCTTTGCGGAACATCAACCAGGCAAAACTGCGTGCCGCCCACTTGGCGAAGCCTGCTGGTATCAGAGGAAAGAAGAAGTTGACGTATTTTTCAAAGTACGTGTGGCAGGTCATCACCACTGGAATTCCCCGTCGCTTAGCATAAGGAATCGAGAACCACGAAAGGCTGAACTCCGTCTGACAATGGATGAGGTCGGGTTCAAACTGGTCCAATTCCGACCAGAAGCGCTTCATCTCAAAAGGGGAAGAGATGTAATCTTCTTTCGATACCAGAACGCTGAACGATTTCATCCGGTGCACGCGAGCAACGACCGCCACCGGCATGGCACGCTCGGCCTTGGTCATGGGGTAGGTTGGTGCCCAAAGGCGCACATCGTGCCCATTTTTGATCAGTTCGTCCATGAAAAGCTGAGTTGAGACCGATACGCCATTGATTCGAGGCCAGTAGGTGTCTGTAGTGTAGGCGATCCTCAAGATGGTCTCCTAGAAATCACATTGCCAGTTGACGGTCGTCTCGCTCCAGGTAAGGCTACCTCCTACGGGGATCGAACCCGTGTTTCAGGAATGAGAATCCTGAGTCCTAACCACTAGACGAAGGAGGCGTGAACACAAAAAAAGGATGCCGCAACATCCCCTATTTACCTCCTACGGGGATCGAACCCGTGTTGGTGGAATGAAAATCCACTGTCCTAACCACTAGACGAAGGAGGCCTGTTTTCACCGAACTTGAGCTGGACAGGATTCGAACCTGTGACCCTCGCCTTAAAAGGGCGGTGCTCTACCTGCTGAGCTACCAGCCCGATGACGGAGAGAAATATAGGATACGTGATCTTCTTTTGTCAAGGCAACCGAATGGAACTAGAAGCGCACCGCGACGTCTGCTGCTACACCGGGTTTGCGACTTTTGCCCGTGAACTGCCCGAGTTCGTCGGAGTAGACCGCTATGTTGACGTCGAGGAAAAGAAGGTGGGCGCCGATTCCCGCAGTGAACCAGCCTTGATTGAGTCCCGCTCGAACCGAAAGGAAGGAGAGCAACTTCACTTCGCCACCGAAATGCGAACTGGCCAACAGCGAGGGAGCTGTGATGCTCATCAACAGCGGGATCGAAAAGTCCGCTTGCAGTCGAGGTTGCAGCAGAGATCCGAGAGTGCCCATTTCCGGTGTGTAGGAAAAGCCCGGGTTGATAGACATGGCCGTTAGGAAAGAGTCACCGCTCACCGCAGTGCCCCCCGTTGAGGGAAGGTTGAACGCGGCCAAGATATCGGAAGCCAAATAACTTTTCATCGTGTACTTGGTACCACCTAGATCGCGGATCGTCATTCCGACCGAAAAGGGACCCCATTCGGCGAGTGTTCCGATGTCGAAGGCCATGGCAAAGCCGTTGTACAAGCTCACAGCCCCGGTCATGGCCTTGGTGGCGTCACTGAGGCCAAAGGTGCCATAAGTTCGCTGCATGGGTCGCACATCGAGTCCGACTTTGATTTTGAACTCATTCACGGGGATATTGAGGGCATAGCCGATCACTGCACACTGGGTGACATCTGCGGTGACGATGGCTCCGAGCAGAGACGCCCCCTTGGTGTAGGCGCTGGCCTGCGTGACCAAGCCTAGGCCTAAGCCACCGCCGACCCAGCCTATCCCTACGCCGCCTTCCCCGCCAATGCCATCCGAGGTGATGATTGTATTCAAGGCACTCGCAATGGACGGGATATTTCCCGACATCAGAACGCTGAGGTTACTGACAATTGGGTTCAGCGACGACGGTGAGACATTGAAGGTCGGGTTGAGGGTAGTCGCCGTGAGGCTCCAACGCTCGACGGCAAAGCCCGCTGGATTGACGAACAAGGAATTGTAGCCTTTCGAAACCGCTTGGAACGCGCCGCCTTGGGCCTTGACCTCGGGGGTAACGGGAGCAAAAGTGGGGAGGTAAATGTCAGAGGCAAACCCAGCCGAAAGAGCAAAGCAGGTTAAAACCACCGAAAAAATCAGTTTCACTTCATTCATAGCAGCATCCTCAAATTAGATGGGCAACACACCCATAAGGGTTGTCACATAGGAATAGGGGTTGGTACCCTGGGTTGTTGAAGTCCCTGAAACCGCGTCAGAGAGGTAGCCCATCTGTGTACCAACAGTGGGAAAACTGCCGCCCGTGAGGAAGGTGTTCGGATCAGGGCTTGCCAGCAACGCCGCAACGGCCGTCGCCGCAGCTTTCCTTCCATCAGCAGTGGCTAGGTCCTCGCCCGTACTCGCCATCAAGGCACTCATGGTGGCCGAAACCACACCCACCTGTGCAGTGGTGCCACTATCGGAACCACTAAAGAAACTAGTGGTACTACCAGCGGATGCCGTGCTTAGTACCGAAAACGAGTTGCCAATCGTCGCCATGCTATCGAGGGTGGAAAGTAAGGCCTCGGGGGAGAGGCCGGTAAAGAAGCCGCTGACCAAGGACTGCACCGCTGTCCCCTGATTGGAGCCGCTGGCGAGCGAGGATGCGCCACCTGAGGCTAGGCTCAACAGCGGGCCAACAGCGTTATTCACGACCGAAAGGGTCGAGGTCGCATTCGTCGTAACATAGATAAAGTCTTTGGCGGCTTGCAGCTGCACCGCTGTATCTGTGCTAGCCATGCCGGCCTGGAGGGTTGTTTGCACCGCTGCCAACGCTGTCGCATCTTGAGCGAGGGAATCGATGAAACCCGGATCACTCGTGAGCTTCAGGCTCAACAGAGTTGCCGTTGCAGGAAGATCCGCAAGTACCAGCTTCGGAGGCTGATCAATAGCCTCAAAAGCGTTCATGTCAAACAAGTTAGCGCACCCTGAAAGGACAAAAACGCAACTAAACAGCCCCAAGGGTAACTTCATGTTTGAACTCCTCGTCTTCATTATAGCATCCACATCTGGAATTTACCATAAAACCAAAGTATGGTTTCGGGTCTATGGAAATTTTGAAATACCCTTCAGAAGTCCTGCGCCAGAAGACGCTGCCGGTGGTGGACTTCGACAAAAACCTCAAACAGTTCACCGATTCCATGATCACGACCATGCTCGAGGGCAGGGGAATTGGGCTGGCGGCGCCGCAAGTAGGTACGCTGCTTTCGGTCTTTGTCCTACAGGTGGAAGAAGGAAAGCCCTTGGTGTTCGTCAACCCTGAAATTGTTGGAACCAGCATGGAAACTATTGCCTACGAAGAAGGATGCCTATCGATTCCGGGACTGTACGAGGAAGTCGTTCGGCCCGAGGCAGTTCAGATTCAGGGGTTCAACGTCAAAGGCCGGCGGATCAAGATGGAGTGTGCCGACCTGCTTGCCCGGGTGTTTCAGCATGAACTCGACCATCTCAGGGGTGTTTTGTTCATCGACTATCTCAACGACATGAAACGTGACCGGCTTCTAGCCCAGTACCAGAAGAACCTCAAAAAATGAGAATCCTTTTTGCCGCGACCCCAGGCATCGCAGTTCCTACCCTGCGCGCCCTCGCTGCCAGCGGCCACTCGGTCAGTGTTCTCACCACCATGCCTGCTCCCACTGGTCGTGGTGGTCGGCTGTTGCCCTCCGAAATTGACCGGGAGGCTACCGGCCTGGGCTTGGAGTGTGTAAGGGCTGAAAAACTCGATGGTGGGGTGCGTTCGCTCCTTGAGGGTCGGTTTGACCTTTTGGTCAGCTTCGCTTTCGGGAAGATCTTCGGACCGAAGTTTCTAGGTTTGTTCCCTCGGGGCGGGCTCAATGTGCACCCATCGCTTCTCCCACGGTGGAGAGGGCCCTCTCCCCTCGCCGCTGCCATCAGGGCCTGCGACTCCCAAACCGGCCTGAGCCTTCAATGGCTCGACCTTGAAATGGACAAGGGAGACCTGCTGTTCCAGACCCATCGGCCCCTTGAGGGCACCGAGACCACCGCGCTGCTGACCCTCTGGGCCGCCGAGGCCGCTCCTGGGGCTCTTCTTCCTGTTCTGGCGGCCCTCGAGAGCGGAAAGGCCACAAGTTGGCGCCAAGAAGAATCCTTGGCTACGTATTGTTCTCTCATCCAAAAAACCGATGGCCGTCTCGACTGGAGCCGTGGCGCCCGCGAGCTCGACGCTTTAGTCAGGGCCAGCAATCCGTGGCCAGGGGCGACAACCTTTTGGAACCGACATCCGCTGACGTTTTGGGATTCCCGCCATTGTCTTGAAACTACCGAAGATGCCAAACACCCTCCCGGAACAGTACTTCGCCTAGACAAGTCAACTGGCCTTTTGATAAAAACAGGAGACGGTCTTCTGGTTGCCAGGGAACTTCAGCTCCCCGCCAGGAAAAGCTTGGACTACCGGAGCTTCCTGAACGGCAGCCCTGGACTGATCGGTTCCCTTCTTGGAGACGCCTCATGAGCAGCCCCGCATCCCCGAAAACCGCCAAACTCAAAAAAGTGCCAAAGTCTCCCCGCAACTCACCGGGGTTTCTCGACCTTCTGCGCCTGCTGTGGAAAAACCTCAAACGTCTGGTCAAGCGGGTACTTCCTACGGCAAACGACGATCAGAACGCCCGGCTCTTCAAGAAAATGGCCTGGTCGCTCACGGGCATGGCTTTTCTCATGGTTTTTTTCGCGTTCACAGCCTTCTTTTTCAGCCTGAAAGGTCAGGAAGAAACCATGGTTCCCAAGGTGGTCGGCAAAGACCTCGTTTCCGCCATCCTCGATTTGCAGGAAAAGGAATTGGTACCTGTGGTCCAGGTGAAGTTCTCTACCGATCCCCGAGACAAGGGAAACGTGATTGGCCAGGACCCTCAGGGCGGTTTACTCAGCAAATCGGGCCGTCAGGTCACGTTGTGGGTGTCCAAGGGTGCCATCGTCGACACGGTGGAGAACTTCGTTGGTATGAATGTCAACGATGTTCAGCTGCATTTGAAAACCCTTTTCGCCTCGCAAGCCCAACCGCTGATCACCCTAGGCAACGACCCGACCTACATCAACAACAGCGCGCCCGAAGGAACGGTACTGGAGCAGCAACCTGTCGCCGGCACCTCGCTTAGTTCCCCCGTGGCTTTAAAGATGATCGTAAGCCGGGGACCGAAGGGGCAGACGGTGAAAGTGGGAGCCTACACCAACCAGTCGTGGACCGATGCTCTGGTTTCGCTTTCCGCTGACAACCTTCCTTTCCAGATCAGCCTCCGTAAAGCCGACCCGAACGAAAAACCCGGCCAATTCGTGTCACAAGCCCCCGCGGCCGGCGCGGAGTTGGCCAAGGGAACTCCCATCAACCTGACGTTGACCGAGCCCACGCCCCTTCCGGATGGCCGGGTGTTCCGCCTGCTCGTCACCACGTTGCCCGAATATCCGATCATGATCGACTTGAAGGTGACGCTCAAGAAACTTTCGGCGGAATCTGTCATTTTGCTGCAGATGAAACACCCCGGTGGAGTCTTTCAGCTGCCTTACTTCGGGACCCCGGGAGACATCATCACCATACAGGTCCTCGACAAGGATGTGTTTTCGCAGAAGGTGGAATGACGCCCCTCGCGCTGCCCAATCCTTGGGGAGGCTCGTGCTGGTTTGTGGAAACCGCCGGCAGCACGATGAGCTTGGCTCTCGAGCTCGAAGCCCGGGGTGAGCCTTCCGGTACGCTGGTGCAGGCAGGAGAACAGACCGAGGGCATGGGCCGCCATGTTGGAAGGCGATGGGAAAGTCCGCGAGGCAGCAGCTTAGCCTTCACGGTGTTTTGGCGTTCCGAAGCCCTGAGGCCGCATCCGTTAGCCATCTCGCTGCGGCTGGGTTTGGGGGTGTGCCGGTGGCTTGAAAGTCTCCCGTGGGCGGTTGGTCCTTCGGTATCGCTCAAATGGCCCAACGACCTTTACCTCAACGGCCGCAAAGTGGGAGGAATCCTGGTCCGCCGACGCCTTCCTTTTGAAACCGGGTCGGTCCACGCCGGCTTAGGCATTAATCTCGGCCAGAGAGAGTTTAAAGGCGATTACCGGCACACCCCTACCTCGCTGGCTGCCGAGGGCTTGGCTCTTGAATCAGGAAAAGCCCTTGAGGGCCTTTTGCCTCTGCTGGCACAGAGTCTCGAAGAGGTTCAAGCTAGGGAGGCCTGTGAAAAGCGTCTTTGGAAGCTCGGTGACTGTCTCGAAGTTGTGGCTCCGGGAGGTAACCCGGTGAAGGGTCAAGTTGTCGGATTGACGCAGGAGGGAAAGCTCATCTTGGAGACTCCCTCGGGTCAATTGGAGCTCAGCTCGGGGGAATGAAACGCTCCACATAGGCCCTGAGGTCGAACTTTCGGGCCAGCCCGCCGGAAGTCATGCACCTGACCAGCCCATACACTGACCTTTCTGCCCACGGTCGGTCGTGCTTTCCGAAACACCAAGCCACCCCGGCGTAGGAGTTTGGGTCGCGGCCGTCGAGGGCATAGCGGTTGTTGAGCCTTAGCGCCAGTTCCAACGCTTGGGCAGGCTCACTGTTCCATTCCAACAGTTTCTTTCCCCAATACATGCGCATGTAGCCGTGCATGATACCGGTGGTGACCAACTGGGTCTGAGCCGCATTCCAAGCCTCGTCGTGGGTGCGGGCCGTCTCCCAATCTCGGTCAGAATACACATATTCCCTTTGGTCGGCCTTGTGTTGGCCCAGTGTTCGGCGCGCCCATTCGGGTAGTCCTTGAAACGTTGCAAAAACAGGGTTGTACCACACAAAATTGATGGAAAGTTCCCTCCGTACGAGAACTTCGTCCAAAAACTTCGAAGCCGGGTCTTCCCCGGCACGACGATAGCTCACGGCGGGTACCCAGCGCCCCGACGCCTTCAAGTCCCGAAGAAGGGTCAAAGGACTGAGGTGGCCAAAATGAAGGTAGGGGGCGAGGCCCGAGGAACCCTCGAGGTTCGGGTCGTTGCGGTCGGTGTCGTAGCGCTCAAGGCCCACCTGCATGAAGGAAGACCACCTGTGCAGCGCCGCTGATTCGCCACCGGCCAGGTTCGTCGCAGGCACGCCGTGATCGATAGGCAACCAGTCCAGCCACGACCTGCTTGGCATACCCTCCAAGACTTTTAGTCCAGCCTCACTCCAGGCCGAAACCGCTGGGGCCCAGAAACGGCAGTTGGGAAAGGGCAAGGGTACAGGCAGTGGCTCCAGATCTGCCAAGCGCATCAGCTTGGGACGCAAGGTGGCGGCGGTCCATTCTTCGTGGTCGCTCGAGACTCCTACCGGCACCGAGATGTTATCTTCCACCAAAATTACCGGACACTTCACGGCTTCGCTGATCTGTTGACGCCATCGGCGCTGAAGGGGCATGTAACCTTGATCCGTGACCAGAACCGCAGCCTGCCTGGCCGCCAAAGGCACTGCCTCCAGCGGCGAACCGGCAACGATGGTCAACTTCAACCCTAGCTTGGCAAGTCCTGCCGATACATCACCCAAGCCATCGAGAAGGAAGGCAAACGAACGTTCATTCGCCTCCGGATACCCGGCATCGAGGCAAAACAAAACGGCCAAGTCGAGGCCACGTTCGCCTGCGAGGCTCATAGCCTCCTGAAGGGCTAGGTTGTCTTGCACCCTGACAGAGGCTTGCATCCAGTAAAGGACGAACTCACCCTTCAGCGGGCGCGTACTTCCAAGAATTGTCTTTCTATGTTCCACCGCAACAAAATACCGGAGATCCTTTCAAGAAGCCAGAGGCCCGGAAACAACATTTGTGAAGTTAATCTAAGCGGTTGCGCCGCTCGCCCCTCGCCCAAGCCGCAAGGTTGTTTTGCACTTCCTCAAGACACCGGTGGCGAGCCTCGACGCTGGCCCAGGCTAGGTGCGGGCTCAGCACCAGTTTGTGAGGCAATTTCAAGCTCAGCAAAGGGTTTTGGGGGCTCGGTGGCTCTGGAAGCGTCACATCGAGAGCGGCTCCCGCCAGAGTTCCTTCGTCCAGTGCCGTAGCAAGAGCCGCTTCGTCCACGATGCCACCCCGACCCACGTTGATCAGCACAGCACTCTTTTTCATGCGAGCTAGCTCGCGGCCACTCAACAGGCCGCGCGTCAGGTCGTTGAGCGGGGAATGAATGCTCACGATGTCGCAGCTTTCCAACAGGTCACCAAGTTCCACCCGTGGCCAGAAGCCTGCGCGGTCGCTACCCGTGGTGCTGAAATACACAACTCGAGCGCCAAAGGCCTCTGCCAATTGCGCCACGCGAGTGCCTATACGGCCCAGCCCTAGGATGCCCCAGGTCTTGCCGGCAATTTCGTGAAAAGGCCGGCCTAAGTGCTCAAAGGTCGTCGAGCCAGGCCAGAGGGTCTTTGCGTGCTCATTCAACCAGGATGTCTGCTCAAGCAATGTGAGCAATAACGCAAAGGTATGCTGGGCAACACTTTCGGTAGAGTAACCGACAACATTGCAAACAGCAACACCCTGACTGCGGGCGGCGTCAACGTCAACGTTGTTGTAACCCGTCGCCGTGAGGAGAATGAGTCGCAACTCGGGAAGTTCCGCCAACAGTTCACGGTCAAAAACCACCCGGTTGGCGATGGCCACCTGGCTATGGACCAGCCTAGTTCGCCTCTGTTCGTTGTTCGTGTTATCCCACAATTGCACGGAGCCCCAAGCCTCAAAGGACGAGAAGTCCAAGCCTGGCCCCAAGCTTGCCGCATCGAGAAAGGTGAGGTTCATCGCTGCACAATAGCCAATGATGACCTCAGAGGGAAGACAGACACGGACCGGGGAAAAAATCAAAAAGCCGACAACGGGCACCAACCTGTTTCCAGGGAACATCCTTCTCCCGGCGGAGGAGAGGCTGTTTTGCGGCGCCCGTGCCGGCTTTCTGCTCGAAACCAAGGGAAACGGAGTTTCTTACTTGGCGTAGAGTTCGATCACCATCTGTTCGTTGGCAATCGTGGGAATTTCTTCCCGTCGCGGAGTGTGGTCTACGGTGGCCCGTAGCGCGTCTTCCGCAAAGTTGATCCAGGAGCTCTTGGCCTTGCCGGAATGCTTGGCATACTGCTCGCGAACCAGTTTTTTGACGCTGTCCCGTTCCTTGACGGTAATGACGTCGCCGCCTCTGACGCTGTAGGAAGGAATGTTGAGCAACCGGCCGTTGACGTGAAAATGGCCATGGCTGACCATCTGCCTTGCTTGGGTACGCGAAGTCGAAAGGCCAAGGCGGAAAATCACATTGTCGAGGCGTCGTTCGAGAAGGCTCATCATCGAGTCGCCGGTGATGCCGGGCATCGTCTTGGCTTTCTCGAAAATGTTGCGAATCTGGCGTTCCGACACTCCATAGGCGAACTTCAGCTTTTGCTTTTCTACCAGCTGTTTGCCGTATTCAGTCTGCTTGGTCCGTTTCTTCTTCGGCCCGTGCATACCAGGTGCGTGAGGCTTTTTCTTGAGCAGTTTGTCGTACTTCGGTTGCTCGAAAATATTGATACCCAAGTGACGCACAATCTTGCCCTTCGGGACATTTTTGCGATTCCTGTTCATGGATACTCCTCGGTTAAGATACAGTCTCCCCTACGGAGACAACCGCAAAACTATAGGCGAACAGCCATGTGCCGTCAAGACTGTGGCAATGGTGTGGTAGCAACGTAGGGTGGAATGAGCTCGGTGGCCTGCTTGCGGGTTACCGAAAACGGCAGTTTAGCCCCGTCCGACCTGTTGAGGTAAAAATGAAAATGTTCCTCTATCCCTTCAAAATCCCCGCTCGGGCGGGGAGAATCTCCACCTTCGGGGTTTAAGAACAGTCTTGTACCCAGCCAGCTGCTTTTGAGGCTCCATGGCAGATAGTGCGGTCGCGGCAGTTGGTTCTGTGGGAAACCCAAGACAAGACCCGATGTTCCCAGACCGAAAACAAAATCTGTGCCACAAAGGATACCCTTTCCCGGGCTTTTGCGATGAATTTCATCGCGTGAGCTCCCGTTAGGCCACAGGGAACGGGTGGTCAGCACCTCCGAGGCCCCAGGACCCACAAACTCAAGTCGAAGCGGTGCCCACCTTTCAATCGTGACGGGAGCTTTGAAGCGCGGCCAACGGATGGTCGCCGCCACAAAAAACTCCCGGCTTTCCTCGACAAAGAAAAAATCGAGGATGAGTCTTCCTGCGCTGGAAAAGTCTTCATGCTCGAGGACCAAACTTTGGCGCAGGCCCCAAGAAAAATCTCCCTCGAAGGAAAAAGCGCTGTTGGTCACAAAAACATGTTTTTTGCCGTTCCACGTCAGCGAGCTTTCAGCGCCCTTGCACAGGATCTCTTTGCGTGCGCAATCTTCGATACGGATGAGGCGGCCACCCTGAAATCTCACCTTGAGGCTACCTTCCTGGAAATCAGTAACTCCCTGCATGTTGGCAACCAAAGCCCTTTTGCGGATACCACCGAGCGCCTCGTCAAAGTCTACCGCTTCCTTGGTACCGAGCCCGGGATAGTCCTGAGTGTGGTAGAGAATGGCCTGATGCAGAGGGGTTGAGGTGTTGGCCATTCTGAGCTCCGCAATCGCGCCTAGGCCTATTTTCGCCCGCGGGGTGTAAGTCGAGGCCTCGATGGATCGGAACTTGGTGGGAAACCGGCGGCTTAGGCGGGAAGGGCGCAGGCGTGTGAGGTCTCCCCACGGTGCCTCTGGAAGGGGTGAAACAAGGACCTTACCAGGAACCAGCCAACAGACTCCCCGGCGCGAGCGTGAGTCGGGGTGGGTAGGACCCCAGGGCACTTGAACGGCGTCCGGCCCCGTGTGCACACAAAGACCTGCCTCCGTAGGGCGAAATATGGGTTTAGACACCTCAGAAATCCAAGGGGGAGGACTCGAGCAATCGGGAAGGAACAAGTGAGATTCCCGGGAGACCAACGCAGTCAAAGCTCGGAACTCCTGCTCGGCCTCCAGAGGGAACAAACCGTTCCAATCGAGCCCCGAAGGATGGGAACAAAAAAGGGGGTCTCCCCCATTGAGGCGCTTGCGCAGAAACTCCGGACCCGGCCCCTGAGCGCTCAGAAGGTCTAGGCTCCTCACCGGCGAGAGGATCCAGTGGCATACCCCCGCCAACACATGGGTTCGCGAATCTATCCTCGTCAACAGTTCCGACAAAAACCCGGAGGCAGTGGCCGTATCGAGGGCAGACAAATCAAAAAGCACGAAGTTCTGGCGCCTGCCCAGGGTTGTCATATTCGATTGTTGCTTCAGCGGGCGGGCTTTAGTCAAGGATTTTAACACAAAACACTTTACGCCGGTGGGTGAAATGTGTACATTGATGGAAAGTAAGCCGGTGTATCCGGACGCTTTCCCCAAAGAATCCTATATCCTACTTATTTGAGGAGTTGTTATGGCTAAACAACTGCTGTTCACCGAAGACGCTCGTCGTTCTCTTCTCTCTGGCGTCGAAAAACTGTCGAGGGCTGTCATGGTAACCCTGGGTCCCAAGGGACGCAATGTGTTACTCGACAAAAAGTTCGGTGCCCCTACCGTCACCAAGGACGGAGTTTCTGTCGCCCGTGACATCGAACTCGAAGATCCCTTCGAGAACATGGGCGCCCAGCTGGTCAAGGAAGTCGCCATCAAGACGAACGACGTCGCTGGCGATGGAACGACCACCGCGACGGTTTTGGCATACTCGATTGCCAAGGAAGGCCTGAAGTCGGTGGCTGCCGGAGTCAATCCAATGTCGCTCAAGCGCGGCATCGACAAGGCCGTCGAATTGGCCTTGGTTGAAATCAAGAAGATCAGCAAGGTGATCAAAGACAAAGAAGAGATTTCCCAAGTGGCCACGATTTCTGCCAACAGCGACAAGGAAATCGGAACCCAGATTGCCAACGCCATGGAAAAGGTCGGCAAGGACGGGGTGATCACCGTCGAGGAGTCCAAGACAATCGAGACGACCATCGACTATGTCGAGGGAATGCAGTTCGACCGAGGCTACCTTTCGGCCTACTTTGCCACCAACCGAGAATCGATGCAGGCTCTCCTCGAAGACCCCTACATCCTGATTTACGAGAAGAAGATCAGCAATATGAAGGACTTGTTGCCCGTGCTTGAAAAAGTCGTGCAGACCGGCAAGCAGTTGCTCATCATCGCTGAGGACGTCGATGGAGAGGCCTTGGCCACCTTGGTTGTCAACCATGTCCGTGGCGCCCTTCAGGTCTGCGCTGTCAAAGCACCCGGTTTTGGCGACCGCCGCAAGGCCATGCTCGAAGACATTGCCATTCTCACCGGTGGCGAACTTGTCAGCGAAGATCTTGGCATGAAACTCGATAACGTGGAGCTCAAGCAACTCGGCCGTGCAAAAACCGTCAAGGTGGAAAAAGAAAACACCACATTGATCAACGGTGCCGGTACCGCGAAAGCGATCAAAGACCGAGTAGCTCAGATTCGCAGCCAAATCGAAGAGACGACTAGCGACTACGATAAGGAAAAGCTTCAAGAGCGCCTCGCCAAGCTCGCTGGAGGAGTTGCCGTCATCAATGTCGGTGCCCCCACAGAGGTTGAGCTCAAGGAAAAGAAGCACCGCGTGGAAGATGCCTTGTCGGCAACCCGCGCTGCCCTCGAGGAAGGTATTGTGCCCGGCGGTGGCGTCACCCTGGTGCAGGTAGCTCAGGCTCTGGAAAAGGCAGACATCACCGGCCTCGACGAAGAAGAAAAAATCGGCTTCAAGATTGCCCGACGTGCCATGGAAGAACCGATCCGCCAAATCGCCAACAACGCAGGTGTTGACGGAGCCATCATTGCCAACCAAGCCAAGAGCGAGAAGAAGGGTTGGGGCTTTGATGCTGCCAAGATGGAGTGGGTCGATATGATCAAGGCCGGAATCATCGACCCTGCCAAGGTGACCCGCAGTGCGCTTCAGAATGCTGCCTCCATAGCTGCACTGCTTCTGACCACGGAAGCCGCTGTGACCGACCTGCCCGAGAAGAAGGGCGCACCTGCCGGCGGTGGCGGGGGTGGTATGGGTGGCATGGGCGGCATGGACATGATGTAAAACCAGCCTGCGGTTGGTTTTACATCGCCCCAAGCCGGCTGGTGTTCGCCGAACCGGAGTTGGGGCAAGAGCGTCGTAACATTGCATCCGAGGGCACCCTGAGAGGGGTGCTCTTTTTTTGGGCGCACCGCTCTCCGCCCTCCTGACGAAACACCCATTTCGATAACCAATTGATTGGACCACCTTTTTGTGCTTCAATGGCTTTCATGACGAGAAACGCTTTTGTCTTCTGTATTGGCTACAACGGTGGCACAGCCATTGTCGACCGCAAGCTCGAGGCAAGGTTTGGTCGCCTCAAGACCCGTGAACTGTTTGCCCAAGGGCTGTACAAGCCAGCACTGGCCAGTGCGTTGTTCGCTAAAAGCCAAGAGGATGTGGCTTGGCTGAAGGCCGAATACGAGAAAAAGACCGGGATTCCCCTTCGCGATATCGACACTTTCCAGAGGACACTTGGCGTTGGCGAGGTCTTTAGCGGCATCCAACGCACCTCTTTCCTTTAGGCAGTGGGTACTCTGTGGGCCCACCCCGACTTCTTGACGGTAACAGGGGATTCTGCTAAGCTCATGCTTCGAACAAAACCTTTCCCCTCAAGGAACATCCATGGATTCACTGATTTCTGTCCTGACTTTCCTGCAGGCTGCCGACCCCCAGGGCGGCAGCAGCCTGTTAATGACCGGTGTCACATTTGGCGCGGTCATCCTGATCTTCTACTTTCTGATCATCCGTCCCCAGAACAAAAAGCAGAAGGAACTCGACAATCTGCTCAAGGGTATCAAGAAGGGCGACAAAGTCTATACGATTGGCGGTTTGCACGGCGTGGTCCATTCCATCAATGAGAAGGACAATACTGTCACCTTGAAGGTTGACGAAGGTTCCACCACCACCCTCGAGTTCAACAAGTCGTCGATTGCAGGGTTGGTCAACCCGCCTGTTATCAAGAAAGAAGCTAAAGAACCCAAAGAAGCCAAAGAGAAGAAGCCTGCAAAAAGTCTCGACTCTGCTTCGGAAGAAAAGAAATAATTCCCCTCCGGAGATGAGGCTATGACCAAACGTTTTCGATTGTTGACCATAGTGTTGCTCCTTGCTGTGAGCGCGTGGTTTCTCTACCCGACGATTTCCTGGTATTTCTGGACCCCTCAAGAATCCAAGGTCTTGGCTGCAGGCTCACTAGAACAGATCCGAGACTACTCGGTTCGGCAGGCCAAGGTTGAGCTTGGTGTGCTCAAGGATCAGTTTGCCAAGAGTCCCGGCACCGCGTTGCCAGCAGGACTCGAGTTTCTGGTTCCTATTGTGAAAAAGAACTATGAAACGGCGAATATGTCACAACCGGCCAATTGGACGGTTGGCGATGTTTTTAAGGCCTTCACCACCGAGAAAGACTTTCTTTATCAGCTGGAAGAGCATTTCCGGGCCAAGGTGAGCGCCGTCAAGGATTCCAAGGGCAAGATCATGCAACTCGGTCTCGACCTCTCGGGAGGCATGAGCGTGATCATCAAGGCCGACCTCGACGCCTTGGCGCAGAAAAAAGGCGCTTCGCTTTCGGCTAACGACAAAGAGGATGCTGTAACCCGCGCGATCGAAGTTCTTAAGAGCCGTATTGACACCTTTGGCGTTGCCGAGCCCATCATCAAGCGGGAATCGGGCGGAGACCGTATCTTCGTCGAACTCCCTGGTGACGTCGACCCTGAGCGAGTGAACTCCTTCCTGCGAGGAAAAGGTTCGTTGTCGTTGTCGATTGTCGACGATGAAGCCACCGCCGCCGTCAACAAGTGGATTGCAGAGAATCCGGCTTCCGTTGACACCGTGACCAACAAGGTCAGTGTTATTCCTCCAGAAGTAATGGGCGCAGGCCTCGAGCTCAAATCGTATTACAAGCGTGACCGTTTTGGCATCGACCAATTCACTAACCGTCAGGTGGTCAAAACCGAGGCCAAATACGTGCTCGATGGCATCCACATAAAGCAGGCCGTCGTGAGCCGCGATGCGGTTTCCAACCAGCCCACCGTCAACTTCGAGCTCGACTCGGAAGGGGCTTCCCTGTTTGGAACCATGACCGGAGCCAACGTAGGCAAGACCATGGCGGTAGTGCTCGACGACAAGATCCGGGCTGGTGCCCGCATCTCGGAGTCGATTCCCGGCGGGCAAGTTAGAGTTTCGGGTTTTGCAGCCAAAGACGCTCAGGATCTGGCGCTCACCTTGCGAACCGGAGCTTTGCCCGTCAACCTGATCGTTCAAAGCTACACCAACATCGGTTCGTCTCTAGGCGCCGATGCCATCAACTCCGGTATTAACTCCATTCTCTACGGGTTGCTTTTGGTGGCTGGCTTCATGTTGGTGTACTACAAAGGGGCTGGTATCAACGCCAACTTGGCCCTGCTGATCAATATGTTTATCGTGGTCTCTGTTCTTGGGGTCTTCAATATGACCCTGACCCTAACCGGTATTGCCGGCCTGGTGCTTACGGTGGGCATTACGGTGGACGCCAACGTCATTGTTTTTGAGCGGATCAAAGAAGAATACTGGTCTGGCAAGTCTCCGGCGACCTCGATCGACATCGGGTTTAAGCGGGCTTTCTGGACGATCATGGACTCCCACGTGACGGCCCTCATTGCGGCGCTTTTCCTCTCTTTCCTGTCCAAAGGTGCGGTGCAGGGCTTCGCCGTGACCTTGGCGGTTGGCTTGGTTTCCTCGCTGTTCACGTCCTTGTTTGTTTCGCGACTGATCTTCGACTTTGAGATTGACGTCCTCAAAGCCAAGAAGGTCAGCATTGCCTGGAGGAAAGCCTGATGCTCACCAACAAAGCTGTTCCCTTTTCCCGTCTACGCTACTGGATGTATGGCTTATCGCTAGCAATGATTGTCGTGGTGTGGGTGGGTACCCTGTTGCAGGGCGGTTTTAATCTCGGCATCGACTTCAAGCCAGGTTTGAGCGAGACCGTGCAGATCAATAGCAGCGCTACCATTGAGAAAGTTCGCGAGGCCCTCAAAGGCGCTGAGCACAACTTCACTGTGCAGCCAATCGGCGTCTCCAGTGAAAACCGCTTCCAACTCCGGGCGGTTGCCAAACAGAGCGAATCCAAAGAATCCAACCTGCAAGAAAAGCTTTCCGTGGCCGCCATGACTGCCTTGGAGAAGGCTTTTGGGGCCGGATCGGTAAAGGTTGAACAGACTGAGTTTATCGGTCCCAGCCTTTCAGGCGAGCTGGTTATTCAGACCACTTGGATTGCTCTTGCGGCAATACTTGTGATTTTACTCTACATTTGGTTCCGTTTTAAGTTCGCCTATGCCCTAGCTGCCATCATAGCCTTGGTACACGACCCGATCTTCGTGCTGGGTTTGATTGGTACGGTTCAGATGGAAGTCACGACGGCAACGATAGCCGTGGTCCTGACCATCATCGGCTACTCGCTCAACGATACCATCGTGGTCTTTGACCGAATCCGTGAAAACATCCGCATCAACCCGACGATGAACATGTACGACCTAATTGATCAGGCCATCACGCAGACATTAAGCCGAACCATCGTTTCCTCCTTAACCGTTATTTTGTCTATGGCGGCGGTCTATATTTTCACAGAGGGAGCCATCCAAGACTTTGCTCTCGCTTTAATCATTGGTGTGGTGGTGGGAACCTACTCCTCCATCTTTGTGGCTGCTCCCCTGATGGTAGCGATAGCCGGTGGCAAGCCCCCGAAAGAAAAAGAAAAGGTCGTTGTGACAGACCTTACGGCAGAGGTCTGAAGTTAACATTGAGAGTTCTGAGTAGCAAAAAAGCCACCCTAGGGTGGCTTTTTTCTTTCGAGGGTCTCCGATACTCAGGGAGCGGAACGGTCGAGCCACTCAAACCATGGGCGGGGTCCGACATGCCTGCGCCACTGAGGCAATTCCTCAACCAGCTCCGCGGTGTGAGCAAGCGCAGTGGGGCTGAGAAGAGACCTCCTCGGTTCCTGCAGCAAATCGGGATTCTGGAGTTCCTTCAACAAGTGCTTGAGTGTCATGTTAACCTCACGACGCGAACAGGTCGAGCTGCCCGCTTCTACCAGATGAACTACGGACTGCCGTCAACGGCGGCAAGTGAGCGGCCCTATAGGGTAGCTTTGGGAGCTCGTAGCGGCGCAAGGCGAGCTCGCAGGAGAGACTGCCGGCCAGAAGCGCCCAAGTGTCTTCCCATTCCGAGGTGGAGCTTCCTCCCTGCTGTTCCCTGGCCACCTCTAGGAACTCACCCGCAAGCTGGAAAGCTGCCAGTAAACTCTCAGATTCCAAAGCGCCCTCCCTCAGACCGTGAATGACAAAACGCGCCCACAGCAAGGTGGCTCCCTCTGCGTCCCAAGAAACACTGCCCAGCGCGGCAAGGCGAAAGGCCTCGGCTCTCCCCCAAAGTTGAGTTGTCAGCTCAAGGAGGTACGCTTCGTCGAAACTCTGCCATTCCAGCTGGTTCCAAGTCCAGAGGGCAACCCTTTTTGCCAAAACCTCGTCAGTTTGCCCCGCAGCTTCCAGAAAGTCACCGAGTACCGACCAGAACAACAGTTCCTGTTCACTTTCCAACGTGTCGGTTAATTGCTGGGTGAGGCTGGCCAGTTCTGGGTCGGGAACATGGATCAGTTGATAGAGGGCCTGACCCGCCGGATTCTGCGGACTCTTTTTGAGAACGGCTTCCAAGGCCCTACGGAGGGCATTCAGGGGAGGTCGGTCGTCCATTTGGTCCAAGTGGTGAAGCGCCGCTTCGTCGAGACCCTCGTAAAAGAAGTGAACAGCGAGCACCAGATGCTTCCAAGGTAAAAAAAGGGAACCGGTGCCTACCTCCTGGAGGGCTTCCATGACCTCAAGGGTTTCCATTCCGTTGGTTACGGCCTCGAAGGCGTCCGATAAAATTAGGGCTTCGCGGCGGAGGCGGTGCGTAGAGGTGAGCTGAGGTGTGGCCAAAAGGAGCCCCGGACGGACCAGTTGGGCCTGAACTTCGTTTAACGCCTTCTCCCTCAGATGCGGTTGAGTTGTGAATAAGTACTGCTGGAGGGAAGCTTCCAGATCGGCTTGGCGTTGTTGAAGGGTCTTCACGGCGAACTACCTCGAACCAGCACTTCAGGCCGGTAGTATCCTATCGGCACGCAGTTGCTTCAATTCCTCGGAATTCAGTGCGCGGGCAATCGCAAGTTCTGGGGTTTCAATGAGCCTCAACATAGGGTAGCTGGTAAGTGGCGACTTGCTTTCATCGGTAAGCAGGCGGATATCGGGACGCTTGAAGTCATCCGGATTCGGTTCGAAGACGACCGCAAGACAACCGTTCTTGAGTTCAACATACGTACCAATCGGAAAAATGCTGAGGGTTACGACCAAGCGTCTGAGAATCTGCTCATCGTAGGTCTTGCGGATATCCTGTAACATGCTGAGCAAACTCGCGTGTCCTCCCCGTGCTACTCGGAACGGCCGTGAGGTGGTTTGCGCGTCGTAGGCGCTGGCAACGGCTAGAATCTTGGCGCTGGTCGCGATTTTGTCGCCCGTCAGACCCTGTGGATAACCCGTACCATCTTCTTTTTCGTGGTGTTCCAAAACGGCAAGGGTAACGTTGGGAGGAAATCCGAGGTCGCGAAGGGTGCGGTAACCGAGCAGCGGGTGGGCCAACAAGGCTCGCTTTTCGGCTTCGGTCAGCGTCCGGTTTGCCGTCTGAAAGTTGTCGGGGAGTTTAAACATCCCCAACTCATGCAGAAGGCCCGCCATGCCCACTTCGATCATTTTGTGGAAAGGTAGCTTCAGCGTGTCGGCTACAGCCACAGAAAGTATGGCGACATTGACCGAATGACTCACAATGTAAGAAAAACCACCCCGATCGAGTCCCCCCAAATCTAGTAGGTGCCTCTTGTGGGAGCGCATCATGTTGACGAGCAGTTTTACTTGATCGGTCAGCGGTTCGATGGGGACAATATTGCGCTTCATGAACGCATCAAAGAGCTTGTGAGTGAACTCCAAGATACCTGAGTAAAACTTCTGTGTCTCTTCGCGGTTGCTCGGTTCTTCACTGTCGTCTGGCAAGCGGCCGCTGGGCATGTCGGTCGCCACGGGCTCTGTTCTGGCTCGAACCTTAAGACCCTCGTTGGCTTGCAATTGGGTGTATCCCCAGTTTCGCAGGAGCCGGAGAAGGGTTTCAGACACAGGTGTTTCTGGTGTCAAAAGAATAAATTGGTCATCGAGAAAAACCGTGGCTGAGACCAACGAGTTAGGCAAAAGAGTCTGGATGGGGATTTTTTTCATGAGGAACAGCGTTGACCCATACAATCATAATTATCTACACTGAAACAGGTAAAAGCAAGGGGAGGGCCCAGTTTTTCCTCCCCGGAGGGGCCTGCGTGAAGTTTCGGACCATCTTCTTTTTGTTCAATCTGGTCATTCTGCTCTCGTTCGCCTTCATCTTTCTCATGCCATTGCCAATCCTTGGTTGGGCTTACGCTGTCAGCTTCTGGGGTCAAAACTGGTCGATAGCCCTCGTTTTTGTTGCTCTGCTTTTCGGGCTTGATTGGTATTTTGTAGCCCACTGGCGCCTCTATGGACTATTGGAAAAGGAAGACTGGCCCGGCCTTAGGGCCCATTTGGAAGACGCTCTGGCCCAGAAAGGGCGGCTAGGTGCGGCTGAGTCGCGAATCTACATCAACGCCTGTCTCATCGGACAGGCACCCTCAAAGATTTCTGAGCTGCGAACACGCTACCTGGCGATGAAGGTTCGATTTCTGCCGCAATTGGCGCTGAGTTTGGGTCTGCCTCTGATTCTGGAAGGCAATAGTGAGGCCATAGAGTCGTTCTTCCGTCCTTATGCCGGCGACAAGCGAACGGGGGCCGATGGCCCTTGGATCCGGTGGGCGCTCGGTTTCGGGGGCCTGCTCGGCAGCCGTCAGGAAGAAAGCCGCCTCGAACTGCAGAGACTCCTTGATGGCAAGCTCGAGCCACTTTTGGAACTTTTAGCTTTGTATCTGCTCGACACCCTGCGCTCAGGCGATGAGGCACTGGGCGCTCAACTCGACCAGAAGAAAACGACCCTCGCAAGCCGATATAATGACAAGGAATGGGCAGCCCACATCGATAAGCTCAAGGAATCGGTGATTCTGGTGTTGTTCATGGGCAAACTTATTCAGGAAGCTCAAACTTGGCTCAAGTCCCCAGTGTCAGGAGAAAACAAATGAAAATCATCCATACCGACCTAGCTCCTCCAGCCATTGGCCCTTATTCTCAGGCAGTCGAGGCCGGTGGGTTGCTCTGGTGCTCTGGTCAAGTCGCCATCGACCCCTCCACTAAAAAACTCGTCGACGGGGATATTACGGCACAAACCCGTCGGGCACTGGAGAATCTCAAAGCCGTGGCTGCCGAAGCTGGCCTGACGCTGAATAGCGCCGTGCGATGCGGTGTTTTCCTGGTTTCTTTTGCCGACTTTGCTGCCATGAACGCAGTTTACGAACAATATTTCCCGGGCAAACCCGCACGGACAACCGTCGAGGTCTCGCAGCTTCCCTTGGGAGCCAGGGTCGAGATTGACTGCGTGCTGGTTAAGGCCTAAGTCATGAATACACTTCAAAAAAGCCATAAGCTCGACAACGTTCTTTACGACATTCGTGGCGAAGCCTTGGTCAAGGCCATGCAGATGGAGTCTGAAGGCTATCGGATCCTTAAGTTGAATACGGGGAATCCGGCGCCCTTCGGGTTTAACGCCCCCGAGGAAGTGGTCCGAGACATGATTCTTAACATGAACAACGCTCAGGGCTATTCCGACTCCAAGGGCATCTTCGCTGCCCGAAAAGCCGTGATGCAATACTCGCAGGAGAAAGGAATCCGGGGAGTCGACATCGATGACATCTGGATCGGCAACGGCGTCAGCGAACTGATCACACTTTCGTTGCAGGCCTTGTTGAACAACGGAGATGAACTTCTGATTCCTGCTCCCGATTATCCGCTTTGGACGGCCAGCACCTACCTTGCAGGCGGAAAGGCTGTGCACTACCTCTGTGACGAGGAAAGCGGATGGATTCCTGACCTTAAGGACCTCGAGTCAAAGATTACCAGCAAGACTAAGGGCCTCGTGGTCATTAATCCCAATAACCCCACGGGGGCTATTTACCCTAAGCCTGTGCTCGAGGGTCTCATCGAACTCGCCCGCAAGCACGAATTGCTGGTGTTGTCGGATGAGATCTACGACAAGATCATTTACGATGGCGATGAGCACTATTCGATGGCCAGCTTGGCCGATGACATCCTGTTCTTGACGTTCAACGGGCTTTCTAAGTCCTACCGGGCGGCAGGTTTTCGCTCGGGCTGGATGTACCTTTCTGGGAACAAACGGCTTGCCGGCACGTTCCGCGAAGGTTTGGATATGCTTTCCAACATGCGGATGTGCTCCAATGTTCCGGCCCAATATGCCATCCAAACTTCCTTGGGTGGCTATCAGAGCATCTATGACCTCACAAAACCCGGGGGTCGGCTTTTCGAGCAGCGCAGTTTCTGCGCCGACCGCGTCAATTCCATTCCGGGACTCTCCTGTGTCAAACCGAGAGCAGCTCTCTATTGTTTTCCTCGCATCGACACTGTAAAATATGCGATAGTCGATGATCAGAAGTTCATCTACGACTTTTTAGTTGCAAAACGAGTTCTCTTGGTTCAGGGGCGGGGCTTCAACTGGCCTCATCCGGATCATTTCCGGATTGTGTTCCTGCCTAATGTGGAAGATCTTCGGGTAGCACTAGACAATTTGGAGGAATTTCTGGAAGACTACAGACAATCCTAGGAGGAATAATGAAATTTTACAGAACAGGGTGGATAGTCCCTTTGCTACTGCTCGTCCTCAATGTCCCCGCTTTTGCCCAGAGTTCGAACGCCAACAACATCCCCTACGTAGACTTGTCGACGGCTCAGACCTTGGTCGAGACGCTGAGCAAGGAAAATGATTCCCTGGCGGCCGACGTCGTGACGCTCAAAAAGCAGGTGGGTGATACAACTACCTTATTGACCAATGCCAAAAAGTCCTTTAGCGATTTTTCAGCCTTGCAGGGAGAGGTTAAAGACCGAACTGCAGATTTGGCCTCGATCGTGCAGGAACTCGTCGACCGTGGGAACAAGGCCAAGGCATTGACGGCCCTCACCGCCTCCAGAGAGGCTGATCGGAAAGTGCGAGACAAAATCAGCGAACTGATGCTTACCATCGGTGCCCTACCCGGCCAAATTGAGTCGCTGAGGTACCAAATTGCCTTGGATTACGTAAAAATCGCCCGCAACACGCAGGAAATCATCATGCTATCCGGAGGCGCCATCCTCAGGACCAAAGCCCAAGAAGTTCGCCTCACAACGATGCTTTCGGAAAACGATGCCACCCTTGCTAAGGTCGATTCTTACCTGCAACAAGCTGCGGCCGCTACCGCAACGACCACGAAAAAGTAACGTTTCATTTTTGGAGTTGGTCTGTGCCCTCCTCACTAAAGACCTCGCCCCCTTCCCGGGGCGGGGTTTTTTGCGCTCCGCTGGAAGCTGACAACAGGTTCAACCTTTGCACCATGAAGAACAAGACAGCCGTCAAGATCGCCATTGTGGGAGCCAGAAGTTCCAGGCTCAAGTGCGCCATGGCTAATCCAAGCACGCTGGGGAGCAACGCGCCGCCGAGATAGGAGGCGCCAACCTGACGCCCTATCACAACAGGAGTTGCAGAGCTGGTGAATCTACGTGGGGTTTCATGCATCAGACAAGGAAAAATGGGCGACAAGCCCAAGCCCAGCAGAATCAAACCTGCCAGGGAGAAGAGGGGCAAATCTACCAGAAACGGGACAAAGAACAGCAACGAACCGGCAAAGGCCAGCGCTAAACCTGCCGCGATCATGGTCCGGTTACCCCACCGGCTCAAGGCAAAACCGTTGAGCATACGCCCGAACATGATCGAGCCGTAGTAAGCCGAAATCCAAAGTCCGGCGGTTTCGGGGGCCACATGGCGGCCAAGGACGAGGAGCGAGTTGGCCCAAACACCGACGGATATCTCAACAGCGACATAGACGAAGTAGTTCATTACCGAAAGCCACCCGGCTGCGGAATTGGCTGTGTTGGTGCCAGGAGCACCGTTTTCGGCCTCGTGTTGGTCCCGTTGCAAATGGTCGTTTCGTTTCCAGAGGCGCAAGGTCAGAACAAAAAGGGCCGACAAAGCGAATTGCGCAACGGCAAGTGCCAGGTAGCCCGCTCGCCAGGTGGCCGGCGAGGCTATGGCGAGGGTCATCACCAGCGGTCCTAAGGTCGCTCCCACTCCCCAGAAGGAGTGTAACCAGCTCATGTGGCTGGACCTGTAATGTTTGGCAACATAGGCGTTGATGCTGGCATCGACACCCCCGCCTCCGAGTCCAAGAGGAATCGCCGCCAGAGCCAGAAACCAGAAGGACGGGGCATTTGCGTAGATCAAAAGCCCCGAGGCTGTCATTAGACAACTGACGAGAACAACTGGCCCGGTTCCGAAGGCTTTGGTGATTCGTCCTATCAGAAAGCCGGAGGTGGCCGAAAGCAGGGTGGTAATCGCAATAAGGATACCAGCCAATTCCAAGGGAAGGGCCAACGAGGCGCGGATGGGTGGCCACGCGACCCCTAAGACGCTATCGGGCAGTCCCAAGCTGACAAAGACGAGATAAATAAGGCTCAACAGCAGGAGTGAAGGTCGTTTTTGCACGTGAGGGTCTGTATTGCTCATGCGGCAAGCTTACCATACGATGAAACATGCCTGTTTCAGGAACTCCAGAACCTTTTCCGGTCGTTGAGCTTTGGAGCGATGCCGACTTTCGGGCGGTGATCAAACCCATTGGCGTCGATGTCGAGCTGACTTTTGCTGGTCAAGTGATTCATCGGCTCGATACGCCTGTCAGCGGTGTCCTTCTTTTAGGAAAAACTTCGCGGGCCCTAGAAGCCGGTTCGGCGCTGTTTGCCAACCGCGGAGTTCATAAAGTGTACTGGGCTCTTGTCGCCAAGCCCTTGCCCTCGGTCTCTGGTCGCTTGCGGCACTGGCTCGAGCACCGGCAGAAGGGCAACAAGACCTTTGCCCACAAACTGGCCGCCAAGGGACGCCTAGACTCTTGGTTGGATTACCAGCTTCTCGCGCAGGGAGACCGCTACACCCTGTATGAAATTGTGTTGGGTACGGGCCGCACCCATCAGATTCGGGCCCAACTGGCCGCGGCCGGTTCGCCGGTGAAGGGCGACCTCAAATACGGGGCCAAGCGCTCCAATCCCGGCGGTGGCATCAGTCTGCTGGCCCGAAGCCTGACCTTTAATCACCCCTTTACGGAGAAACTCATTCATCTCGAAGCACCTGCCCCCGAAGGCGACGCTCTTTGGGCCGCGCTCGCCCACGCGGGGGAGGCTTCCCCCCCTGCGGGCCAAACCGTATAATTGCCCACCATGAATGTTCGCGTCCGTTACGCTCCTTCCCCTACGGGATTCCAACACGTTGGTGGCCTGCGCACCGCCCTGTTCAGTTACCTGTTCGCCAAGGCCAGGGGGGGCAAGTTCTACCTGCGTTTGGAAGACACGGATCAGAGCCGCTACAATGCCGAGGCCGAGGCCGATCTGTATGAAAGCCTTCGCTGGGCAGGAATCACTTGGGACGAAGGCCCCGATGTGGGAGGACCCTACGGCCCGTATGTGCAGTCCAAGCGTCTGGAGCTCTACAAGCAGTACGCCCGCCAGCTCGTCGAGGCCGGTCATGCCTATGAATGCTACTGCACACCCGCACGCCTCGATGCTCTTCGGCAGGAGCAAGAAAAGAACAAACAACCGCTGGGCTACGACCGCCATTGTGCGCGCCTGGGTGATTCTGAGCGCTCGGTTCTCAAGGCTAGAGCCGCCTACGACGACCGCGAGCCCGTGGTGCGCTTCCACCAAACCTCAGAAGGCGACACCACGGTCGAGGACGAGCTTCTTGGCTCGATTTCCAAGGCCAACAGCGACCTACCGGTTGACCCTGTGCTGCTCAAAAGTGACGGCTTTCCTACCTACCATTTGGCCCACGTCGTCGATGATCACCTTATGGAGACAAGCCACGTGCTTCGGGCCCAAGAATGGCTTCCCAGCGCGCCGCTGCACGTCCAGCTGTTTCAGGCCTTTGGCTGGCAGGTCCCGCGCTATGTGCATCTGCCGCTCATTTTAGGCCAAGACGGGCAAAAGCTCTCCAAGCGCCACGGGAGCACCAGCGTCCGCCAGTTCCGCGAAGATGGCTACACGGCTGAGGGTTTGGTGAATTACCTCGCCCTGTTGGGCTGGAGCTACGACGACAGTCGGGAGTTTTTTTCGCTCAAGGAATTGGAGCAAGTGTTTAGCCTCAATAAGCTCTCCAAAAGCCCCGCCGTGTTCGACTACAAAAAGGTTGAGCACTTCAACGGCCATGCCATTCGCCAGCTGACAATTCAAGAGCTCAAAGCCCTTCTCAAGCCCGAGCTAACCAACTTCAGCGATGCCGAGCTAGACGGTTACCTGCCCCTGGTTCAGGAGAGGCTGAAGTTCCTGAAGGACGCCCGAGAAGCGCTGGGGTTCGTGCATCGGGCCCCGAGCACGTGGGTGAGGGAAGACTTCGTGCCCAAGAAGCTCGACGAGGCGGCCGCCATCGCCATTTTGGAAGCGGCACTCCCGCTGCTTGTAGGTGTTGAAACCCGCGACGATGAAACCAACGAAGCCCACTTCCGCGCCCGTGGCGAAGAGCTGGGTTACAAACTCGGCGACATGATGCAACCCTTGCGGGTAGCCATTTGCGGTGGCAAAGTGAGCCCGCCCATGTTCGGTATCCTGCGGTTATTGGGAACGGCCGAAGTGACCAAACGGGTGAGGGCGGCGCTGGCTTTTCTGAAAAGTTAGCTGGTTGTCCGGGCAATAAACGGCGACAGCAGGTTGGCGAAGCTGCGCAGGTTGCGCGTTTGCACCCATACGCGGCCCGGCCCGGTGCAACTGACCACCAGGCCTTCGCCCGAGGCCAGCGTCGAGAACAAACCCGCCGCAGCGGCGCGTACCTGGTACTGCACGGTCTCGTCGAACGCCACCAGGTGCCCCGAGTCGATGATGTAGTTTTCGCCGGGGGCCAGCATTTTTTGAACCATCGCGCCGTAGCAGTTCAAAAAGAGGTCGCCCGTGCCGCTGATTTTCGACAGGAAAAGCCCCTGGCCGCCAATAAACGACCGTAGCGAACCCTGCGTGGACAACACCAGCGCTTCGGCGCCGGCGAGGTAGGCGCCACCTTGGGCAAACACCGTGTTGCCGTTCAGCACCAGGTGGGCAATGTCACCGGGAACTCCGGGGGCCAACACGACTTCGCCGTCGTTGATCGCCGTGAACACCGAGCCGAACAGGGATTCGCCTCCCACCGCCGCCGCCAGGGTGCCGAGAATGCCTTTGCCGCTGGTCTTGGCCTGTAACTCAATGGATGGGCTCATGGAAACCATGGCGCCGGGTTCGGCCTTGAACTTTTCCCCCCGGCTGAGGTGCAGGGTGAGGGTGGTGAAGACCGGTGCGTGTTGAATGGTGTGTTTCATGCCCCCCAGTGTAATCCAAGAGACCGGGATTCTCGACAGAGAACGCGATTTTTGTTAACATGGCGGGCATTGTAAACCTTCCGGGAGAACTCCTCATGGCCGCGACCGAAAAAGCATCCGTAACCCTCGACAAACTGGTGAGCTTGGCCAAGCGCCGTGGCTTTGTGTTTCAGAGCAGCGAAATCTACGGGGGTCAGAGCGGAGCCTGGGACTACGGTCCGCTGGGCGTGGAACTCAAGAAGAACATCCAAGGCGTCTGGTGGAAAGAAATGACGCAGATGCACGACAACATCGTGGGCCTCGACGCCGCCATTTTGATGCACCCCAAGGTATGGCACGCCTCCGGTCACGTGGAGAACTTCACCGACCCCCTGGTGGAATGCAAGAGTTGCCGTGGCCGTTTCCGCGCCGACCACATTGACGCAAAGGGGGCCTGCCCCACCTGCGGCAAAAAAGACACCCTCGGCGAGCCCCGCAAGTTCAACCTCATGTTTACCACCCACATAGGACCCGTGGAAGAAACGGCCAGCACGATTTATCTGCGCCCTGAAACGGCGCAGGGTATCTTTGTCAACTTCAAGAACGTGGTGGCCTCGAGCCGCGTCAAAGTGCCTTTTGGTATCGCGCAGGTGGGCAAAGCCTTCCGCAACGAGATTGTCACCAAGGCCTTCATCTTCCGCACCGCCGAGTTTGAGCAGATGGAAATGCAATTCTTCATCCACCCGAAGCAAGAGCCCAAGTGGTTCGAGTACTGGAAACAGAGCCGCATCGACTACTACAGCAAGCTCGGCATCGACCCCGCCCACCTGCGCTTCCACCAGCACGGCAAGGACGAGTTGGCTCACTACGCCATCAACGCCTTCGACATCGAGTTCCTGTTCCCCATGGGTTGGCAGGAGCTAGAAGGCATCCATAGCCGAAGCGACTACGACTTGCGCCGCCATCAGGAGTTTTCGGGCGATAAGCAGGAATACCTTGATCAAGAAACCCAAGAACGCTATCTGCCCTATGTGATTGAAACCAGCGCGGGCCTGACGCGCAGCGTGCTCATGGTGCTCACCGATGCCTACGAGGAAGAAACCCTAGGCGAAGGTGCCGAAAAAGGTGATATTCGCACGGTGATGCATTTTCACCCCAACTTAGCGCCCGTCAAAGTGGCCGTGATGCCAGTGGTCAAAAAAGACGGCCTGCTCGAGTTGGCCCAAAAACTGGAACTCTCGCTGCGCGAGGACTTTGCCACCATGCTCGAACCCACCGGCAACATCGGCAAAAACTACCGCCGCCAAGATGAGATTGGCACTCCCTACTGCCTCACCGTCGACCACCAGACCAAGGACGACAACACCGTCACCATCCGCTACCGCGACAGCATGAAGCAGGAACGTGTGGCCATTTCGGAGTTGGTATCGTTTATTCGCAATAACATCAAAAACTACGTGCGCGGACAGTAAGGTCTGACGGGGAGGGGGACCCCCCACGCAATCTTGGAGCGGACGCTACGCCGACGCGCTGATTACGCGACACTACAGCCCGCGTACGCAACGGTCCTACCAAACGGCCAAGAAGGCCGGCATCACCTCGATCCCTCCATCCTTTCAATCGCGGCCCGGGTGGAGTCCGAAGTCCACTCGACGGCCTCTGACCACTTTCTCGACATTGCCTGAGGCGTCGTTACCCGTTACCCTAACTCCATGTGGTCGGTAGCTTATACAGAACAGTCAAAACGAAGAGCAGTTTTCTTCGCCTTCCAGCAACTCGTGGCCAAGAAACGTTTTGGGAGCAGGACTGTTTCGCATCTGAATATCTACAGGAAGGGCCAAAAACCCGTCACTCAAGACGCCCAACTTCAACCGAAAGGTCCAAGAGACGTTAGGCGGACGCTTCGGGCAGAGGAATAGTGAATCGTAAATTTCATGCTGGAAGGAGACAACGTGAAAAGATGTTCCGAACCAATCTGCAAGGAAGATATCTCGGTTGATCTTGTGCGAAAACTCGTTCATTCACAGTTTCCGAAGTTCGTTGGTCTTCCAATCATAAAGGTCATTCCAGGAGGTTGGGATAATGTAACTTTCCGACTCGGCGACAATTTGTTGATCCGGCTTCCAAGCGCGACAAGATATTCGGCTCAGGTTGCGAAGGAGCAGAAATGGTTGCCAATACTAGCCAAGAGCATTTCCTTTGAGATTCCTCGTCCGACTGCAATGGGTAAATCCACAGAGGAATATCCGTGGAATTGGTCAATCTATAATTGGATTGTCGGTGAAGTAGCCTCGAACGAAAGTGACCTTGATCAAATTAAGCTGGCAGACGACATGGTCAGGTTTCTCGCCCAGCTTCATTCTATCGATCCGACTGAAGGCCCGGAACCTGGAGATCATAATTTCCATCGTGGAGGTTCGATAGAGTTCTACAAGAGCGAAAGTTTCTCATTGATCGATAGGCTTCAAGGGATCATTGATACAAAAGCAATTGGTGGAGTCATTCAGCAGGCTCTATCTACGACCTGGTCACGACCACCTGTCTGGGTCCACGGTGACCTTTCAGCAACCAATCTGCTCGTTACCGAAGGAAGGCTGAAAGCGGTTTTGGACTTCGGTAGTTCTGCAGTTGGTGATCCAGCGTGCGACTTTGCGATTGCTTGGACACTTTTTGGTTCCGAGGCGCGAGAACACATTAGGTCTGGACTAGGGATTGATGAAGCGACATGGAATAGAGCGAAAAGTTGGGTTCTTTCATAAGTAATACTAGAAAACAGCGAAAAAAAAGCCTGACAAAGTAATTAACCTGACTTATTTGGCGGTCACGGTTCTTGCTTGCGCAACACCCGCGCCAACCAAAACGCAGGTTAAAACAGCGTTAGCTTGACCCAGAAGTGAGAGACGATTCTTTCCGACCGATTTCCTTGTTCCATCAACGTTTGGGCCGAGTTTGACGAGGAGGTGGGTAGGCTGTTGTCGTAGCCAGCACGCAAGTAGAAATCGTAGTCAGACGCAATCTTGTAGGTGAGAAAGATGGGAATCATGCCCTTGTCGAGAACTTTCTGGAGGGGCTCAACGAGAATCTTTTCGACGGTGCCGATGTGCTCAAAGTCGCGACCATCCTTGACGCCGACGCCACGGGCCCGGATAAAATTGCGGATCACGGCGTTCGCCTGAAAGGCCGTAAGCAGGGTCATCAGGCGGTTGGCCACGTCAAAGGCTGCCATGCGGATGAAGGGAATCGATTCGGCCGTCGCGATGCGCACGCCGTCCACAAACTCAGGCAAGATGTCGTACTCGGTGAGAACGGCGTCGATCCAAGGGCGGGCTTTGGGAACCAAGATGATTTCTATGCCCGTGGCCCGCAGCATGGCGAGGTCTTTCATGAACTGGGTAAAATGCGCTTCCTGCAAAATCAGCTCATCTATCTTGAGCACAATGGTCTTTCCTTCGAAGCGGCTCTGGTAGTAAAAGACTTCGCGGATCAGATCGACTTGCTCGCGGTGGAGAATCCGCCACGCGGATTCTCCACCATTTAGCCGGGAAGCGTGTGCGACCCTTAGTTCTTGAACTTGAGGGTGTACTCGACTTCTCCAAAGTAGTAGTGCGTGACGGACACATCCGTTCGATCCGGCGTTTTGAAGGTCGCGTAGCCCTTGTCGCCCAGCGTGGATTTCGCGACAAAATCCGCCAGTTTGTAGTTGTCGGCGCTGAGCGAATAGTCAAACGAGAAGGCCCCGTTCACCGGCGAGTTCTTTCCCACGCGGCCTTTGGCGATGGTGAAGGCATTGTCATCGTCTCCGCTCAGGATGCCCGAGATGATCGAGCCGTCGGCAGCGAAGACCAGGGTCATCCAGCCCGGCACGGTGCCCTTGACTGAGGAAGATCCGGTCACCGGAGGCAGTTGGTCGGTGGAATCGTAGGCCACAAACAGGGTCTGATAGCCTTGGATGGAGCCTGGTGCGCCGAAGAAGACGGCCACCGATTGTCCAAACACCGAGTGCGAGAAGAAGTAGGCCTTGTTGCTCGGATCTCCCGGGTTAACGCCGCCATTGGAGCTGGAGGTGTTGAGCCCATCGTAGAAGCGCAGCATGCGGCTGAGGTCGACGAGGATGGTCAGGATGGGAGAATCGCCCGCCGCAAGGGTCAGGTTGGCCTCACTTGCCACTAGAAAGTCCGGGCCCTGACCGCTCAGGCTCACGGCCGTCTCTTCGGCGGTGGTTCCGACAAAATCTGCGTAGGCCGAGGCTCCCCCGGTGTGTGCGACGGCGTCATAGCTCAGACTGGACTTGGTCACCAAGGTCATCGTGGAGGAGGTGGTGGTCCCGATGCCGGTACCCAGCTTTGTCGTCAGGCTACCCTTGATTTTGGCGGCTGTGGCAAAAGTCAGTTCGATCGAAGTGACCGTCCCCACGGGGTAGGAGAGGTCCATTCCCGTCGTGTCGATGGCGGTGGTGCCGTCGAGGCGCAGGACCTTGGTGCCCTGCCAGACGACCTTGCCCGACTGTCCATCGGCGAACGAGCCGTTGAGCGAGATTTTTGTAAGCGTGGCGTCCAGATAATCGGGCGCCCCCGAGACGATGTAGCCTTCGGTGGCTGTGCTGGTGTTCGTCAGGGCGGTGAGGGCCCGCTCAAACAAGGATCGGGCCGAGGTTCCCGAGGTCGTCGCCGACAGGACGGACAACTTGCCAGGCTTGCCAGGCGTGGCCTGCGGGGCAAACAGATCACACGACACGAAAAGCGATGAAGCGACCAGCAAGCCGAGCGCAACCAAGGAAAAGCGAACAAAACGGTTCATAAGAGCCTCCTAACTGATACGAACTATGATTCCGGAGCAAGCCGAGGGTTTCGGCCAACGGGGGCAAAAAACTACCACTGGCACCCGCTGATCCTGAATCGGTTCCTGCAACCTCGGCAACGCCGAGCTGGAACAATTTTGAGCCCAACCACCAGCGGCTGTCAATCTCGAGTCCGAATCGGTATCAAAAATCTGATTACCTTGAGGCATACCTCGAGTGCTGGCTGTGGGTCTGACGAGGCGAAAAGTCACGGGTAGAGCAGAAACGACGGTTCAATCCTGGGAGATGGGCGGCCCACGGACCTCGTGTGAGGCCGATTGTTGCTGGGCCGCCCATTCGATGATAGCCTTGAGCACAAATCAAAAAGCTGGAGGAGCCAGAATGTCTACACAGAACAAGACTTCCGAAACTCATGTTGATGTTTTTGATTTTCTGGAGCGCTTTGTGAACACGGAAGAGAAGAAGAGAGACAGCCTCAAGTTGATCGAAGTGCTTCGAAAACTGACTGGGCTAGAGCCCAAGATGTGGGGACCGACGATAATTGGTTTCGGAAGCTACCATTACAAGTATGAATCCGGCCACGAGGGCGATTCACCAATCTTGGGATTCTCTCCTAGAAAAGCAGAGACTTCGCTATACATTCACTCGCAGACTCCAAAGAGCAAAGACCTGCTCAGTAAGTTGGGTAAGTTTAGACTTGGAAAAGTGTGCATTTATATCAAGCGACTTTCAGACATTGACCTCGAAGTGCTTCTTGAATTAGCGATTGATACAATTCTCTACATTCAAGAAAATAACGTTTATAGTTGCAAAATCAAGTTGGCATGAGTACCGATACTTGTTCAGGCCGGAAGCCCTGTTTGATTTTTCCCCAAGAATCTGGGCACGGATAATGGCAGAATTCTCACAATGAGAGGACTTGGGGAAGGAGGGGCCGATGCGCAAATCGACCTACACAGAAGAGCAGATTGCCTTTGCTTTGAAGCAGGCTGAGACCGGGACGACGATCGCTGAAGTGTGCCGCAAGATGGGGGTAAGCGAGCAGACGTTTTACCGGTGGAAGAAGAAGTATGCCGGGATGGTTCCCAGCGACGTCAAGAGAATGCGGCAACTCGAGGAGGAGAACCGTCAGCTCAAGAAGCTGGTGGCTGACTTGAGTCTGGACAAGCACATGCTGCAGGAGGTAATAGCAAAAAACTCTGACGCCGGCCCGGCGGCGTGAACTGGCACAGCACCTGGTTTCGGTGTACAAGGTGGGAATCAGGGCGGCTTGCGAGGCGGTCGGACTTTGTCGGGCCACGTTCTACTACAGGAGCGTGAAGGACGACCAAACGGCACTTAGGATGAAGATCCGAGACTATGCAGCTGCCCGGGTACGGTACGGGTATTTGCGTATTCACGTACTCCTTCGCCGTGAAGGTATTCTGGTGAACAAGAAGCGGGTCTACCGGCTTTATTGCTTGGACAACCTGAACTTGCGGCTAAAGTTCAAGCGCAAGGCCTTGGCCAGGCCGAGGTTGCAGGTGGTTTCTGAGAGTCGACCTAACATGGTCTGGGCCATGGATTTCGTGTCTGACCAATTGTTCGACGGCAAGCGTTTCCGGACACTCACTTTGGTGGACAAGTTCACGCGCGAGTGCCTGGCTACCCACGTTGGACAGTCGATCAAGGGGACCGACGTCGCTGCTGTGCTCGAGGCCCTGGCCACCATGCGGCGGAAGCCAGAGCGCATCCAGGTCGACAATGGACCGGAGTTTATTTCCAAGGAATTGGACCTTTGGGCGTATTCCAATGGAGTTCAGCTGCAGTTCTCGCGACCCGGCAAGCCGACGGACAACGCGCACATCGAATCGTTCAACGGAAGTTTCCGAGAAGAGTGCCTGCAGACCCACTGGTTTCTTTCTCTGGAAGATGCCAAGCTGAAGATCGAGAAGTGGCGAGACTACAACGGTTACCGCCCGCATAGCTCCTTGGGGTACCGGACGCCCTTGGACTTCGCGGAAAATTGGGCCGATCCGGTCTGCCTGTCAGGCTGAAACCGTGACATTATCCGTGTCCGGAAAACGGGGAACCATCACTGTTGTCTCAGCACTCAAACAAAAAATGACCGGATTGCGGGTGGAATCGCTCGCCTAACAAAGTATTCAACTTGACTTATTTTGCCGTCACGGTTCTTGCTTGCGCAACACCCGCGCCAACCTAAACGCAGGTTAACTGAGCGTTAGGTGGACCGAGTAGGTATCTCAATTAGTCGCAGTATGCGATATCCGGGTGGCGTTAGGTCGAGTTTGGCGCGCAGTGGCTGATGAAATATTGACGGACGTATGGTTCTGGTATATACTGTACGTACGATGAACAAGAAACTGA
>CANJXC010000009.1 GCA_947478845.1 Spirochaetales bacterium
TAAACCAAAAGAATCCTTTCAGCGTTCTTGAAAAGTGGATGTCATGTTCTGAACTCATCGCAATCTTCCTCGTAGTGGATCTTAACTCAAAGCGCCGAAGGCGTCCACCTAACTCAATTTAGCCTGAACGGCATAGTTCAGATAGGAAGTCAGCTCGCCCCCGCCAGTGCCCACTTACACTGCCCGCAAAACACGGTAATTCCCCCAGCAGCCAGCGCTTCCCTCATCGGAGCGAGTAGATAGGCCGTTCCACATATCCTGTCGTATCAGTCCAGTGAGCTGCAAGTTAGGCTCGAGAAAGTTCAGCAAGAGTTTGACCTCGTCGCGGGTGAGAACATTGGGAAGACGAATGGGACGTTTGGCCCGGTCCAAATTGCCCAGCGACTGCACATCGCGGCCCAACACGCGGCACCATGCTCGTGGCCAGGGGGTTCGACCCCCTCCCTACCTACACCCCGTCGTTCAGTTTCTTACTGTGCTGCTTCCGTTCGGCGATAGCCAAATATTGTTTGCGCAGGCGCAAATTTTTTGGGGTCACTTCGAGCCACTCGTCGTCGCGCAAAAAATTCAGGCTGGCTTCGAGGGTCATGGGCTTCACGGGGGTGAGCAAAATGTTGTCGTCTTTGCCCGCGGAGCGCATGTTGGAGAGCTTCTTCTCCTTGCACACGTTGATGTCGAGGTCGAGGTCGCGATTGTGTTCGCCCACGATCATGCCTTCGTAGCACTTGTCGCCGGGAACCACAAAGATCCGTCCACGGGGTTCGAGGTGAAAAATGCCGTAGGCCACGGCTTCGCCCTGGCGGTCGCACACGAGCGAGCCGTTGTTGCGGCTAGGGATCTCCCCGCGGTAGGGTTCGTAGCCGGCGAGGTAGCTGTTCATCAGGCCGGTGCCCTTGGTGTCGGTGAGGAACTCATCCCGGTAGCCAATGAGCGAGCGACTGGGGGCCGAAAACTCGAGGCGGACGCGGCCGGAACCGTGGTTCACCATGTTGGTCATGCGGCATTTGCGCATCGAGAGCTTCTCGGTGACGATGCCGGTATAGCTTTCTTCGCAGTCGATGAACAGGTGCTCTATGGGTTCGTGTTTCTTGCCGTCGATTTCCTTCATGATGACGCGGGGACGCCCGACGCAGAACTCATAGCCTTCGCGGCGCATGGTTTCGATGATGATGGCCATCTGGAACTCGCCGCGACCCTTAACGGTGTAGTTTTCTTTGTCGCTAGACTGCTCGACGCGGATGCTCACGTTGCGCAGGCTTTCTTTCACCAGACGCTCGTGGATCTTGCCGGGCTGCACGTACTTGCCTTCCAGACCGGCGTAGGGGCCGTTGTTGCGGTAAAAGTTCATGGCTACCGTCGGTTCGTCGACGGTGAGGCGGGGAAGGGCTTCGGGGCGTTCCTTGTGGCATATGGTGTCGCCAATTTTTACGTTTTCGATACCGCTGAGGATGCAGATATCGCCGGGACGGATTTCATTGGTCTCGGCGAAACCAATGCCCGAATACGTTTGCAGCTTGGTCACCTTGAGGTTGGTGGCCTTGCCGTCTTCGCCGAGCAGAACCAAAGGCTCGCCGGTCTTCACCGAACCGTTGGCCACGCGGCCAACGCACAAACGGCCCATATAGTCGCTGTAGTCGAGGTCGCTGACCATCATCTGGAAGGGGGCCTCTGGGTCGTAATGCGGGGCCGGCAGGCTTTCAACAATGGCATCAAACAGGGGGTGCAGGTTGGTCCCCGGAACCTTGAGCTCTTTCTGGGCAATGCCCTGCCGGCCAATGGCGTAGTACACCGGAAAGTCGAGCTGGTCTTCGTGGGCGTCTAGGTCGATGAACAGGTCGTAGACTTCGTTGAGAACTTCCTGAGGGCGTGCGTCCTGGCGGTCAATCTTATTAATAACCACAATGACCTTGTGCCCTTTTTCGAGGGCCTTTTTGAGCACAAAGCGCGTTTGGGGCAGGGGGCCCTCGCTGGCATCGACGAGCAAGATCACACCGTTGACCATGCTCAGAGCACGTTCTACCTCTCCGCCAAAGTCGGCGTGGCCCGGGGTGTCGATGATGTTGATCTTGGTGCCCTTCCACGTGATGGAGCAGTTTTTGGCGCTGATGGTGATTCCGCGCTCTTTTTCAAGGTCGCCACGGTCCATGACGCGCTCGGCCACGTCCTGGTTTTCGCGGAAGGTTCCGGATTGTTTGAAAAGGGCATCCACGAGCGTGGTTTTGCCGTGGTCGACGTGGGCGATGATGGCGATGTTGCGCAAAGAGTCGTTGGTCGCGTGAGCTTTCATAGATGGCCTACAATACAATGCTCTGGCGACTCATGTCTGCCCCTGACCGGCATAGGCAAGTATTGGCAGGCTCTGTTGCTTCGGGAGATGGATTTGAGTCCGTATTGACCTAGGAATGTCCCCGCTTTGATGGGATCATTTCTTTTCCCTCTCCGCCACGATGGATTTCACCCGCTCGTCAAAGTCTGGGTATTTGAGCCGCAACTCGGAAAAATCATGCTTCGAGAGTTGATAGCCGGTACCATAGGTCACTGCCCGGATGCTGGCGTTGCGGCGCTCATCTTTGACCAACGCTGTTTCACCAAAAACCGACCCTGCACCTAAGGTTGCCACTTCGTTGTCTTTGACAATCACCTTCAAGCTGCCCGAGGTGAGAAAATACATGCAGTCGCCGTGCTCGCCTTGACGAATCACGTATTCCAAAGGCAGAAACACCCGTGCCCGCAGCATTTGCACCGCTTCGCGGATGAAGAGCTCATCGGCATCCTTGAACAGGTCCACCTTCTCGATCAGTTTTCGGTTCTGGTGCATCAGAATTTCCATGCTCAGACTCGAAGGAAGGTCTTCAAGGATGCTTCTCTCGGAAATGGATTTTGTTTGTTGCCAAAGGTAGCTGTAGTAGTCTCTTACCCGTTCCTGAAGGTTAAAGGGCACCTTGTGGGCCCGCAAAAAGGCATTGACCCCTTCCATGTGCTTCTGATAAGTGGCCCTCGCCACATCAATGTTTTGAACCAGGCTCGTAACGTTGGCAATCATGTAGGTGTACATACCAACTCCGAAGATTTCAACCACAATTGTGTAGAAAATTTGCTGGTTGGAGTCGTGATCCGGCCCGTAATCCCCGTACCCGATGGTCGCGATCGTGGTGGTTACCCAATAAAACGACCGAAGGTACTGGTCGAAATAGGGGCGCTCACTCTCTGAGCCACCAATAAGAACCCAGCCGAGCGCCATAAAGTGGATAGCCTGGCTGAACCAATACCCGAAGGAAATCAGGCGGATAACAGCAGGGCTCAGACCAAGGGCCTCCTGCAATTCGTTGAACAGGCGCACGGCTTTCAGCAGTTTGATCAGCGTCAGAGCTTGGAGGCCCAAGTAGATCTGTACGCCCAGTGGATCGGTGGGAACTTTGCCGTAAATCAGCACGGGAATCGACTCAAAGGGGAAGAAAGCCAGGACGTCAATGATGAACCAAGTATGGAAATAGTGGGCGCGGATTTCGGCAAAGGTGTCGAGGCGGAGGTGACCGAGCTTGATTTTCACGAGAAAGCCCATGACGATGTCGAGCAGAAACAGAGTGTTGAGAAAATAGTAGAGAATGTCGGCCTGAAACGTACGGAACACGAGTCGGTAAGTAATCAGAAAGGAAAAAACCAACACCGTGAGGAGAATTAGGAGATCCCAAGCCATTTTGATGGGGCTGTTGTGCGCAATAGGTCTCAGGATGGGCATTTAACAATACTAGTGCATGCCTTAATGGATTGTAACATCGGTGTTGTACACTAAGGAAATGACACCCCCTAGCTCCCCTTTCCACTACTGTCCGGCCTGTGGCCTCAAGGGCATTGAGTTTCTGCGCCAAAAGGAGTTTCGTTGCGCGGCCTGCGGCTTCCGTTATTTCCACAGCGTCGCAACCGCCGTCGGTGCCCTTTTGATGCACGACGGCAAAGCCCTTTTCATCGAGAGGGCCCTCGAACCCTCCAAGGGTAAACTCGGGTTGGCGGGAGGTTTTGTTGACCCAGGCGAGAGGGCTGAGGAGGCGCTGGCCCGTGAAGTGCGCGAGGAGGTTGGCGGCGAGGTCGGGGTTCCCGAATTGCTCACCTCTTTTCCCAATCAATACTCGTTTCGCACAGCCTGGTACCACACCTGTGATTTCTACTTCAGGGCCGACCTATTAACCCCGCCCGACCGACTCATCTCGGACCCCAAGGAAGTGGCAAGCCTGGTTTGGCTAGAGCCCCGTGATGTGAATCCCGACGACCTGGCTTTTTCTTCGCTTCAAGCGTTCTGGCGGTTCTTGCTGTCCAGCGGTCGCTTGGAGTAGAGTCATTTCATGTTTCCGTTTGCCATCAAGAAAGCTTTCTTTGACCTGTGGGATCAGCTGTTTGTCGCGCTTCTGATCAACTTTGTTTTCACCACGGTTTTGCTTGGAACTGCCTCCTTACCTTTTTTCTTCCCCGTCGGCATGACGATTTGCCTTTTGGTAGCTGGAGTCGCGAGCCACTTTGCCAAAGACCTAGCTGTGGCAGGTTCGGTGCGCTTGCTGGATGCCTGGAACCACTTCAAGGCGTCTTGGAAAGTTTCACTGGTTTCTGCCGTGGCCTGGATTCTCATCTTTTCCGGTTTTCTGGTGGGTGTGCCGTTTTACGAGCAGATGAACAGTTGGGTCGGTATGGGCTTCGGTGTCCTGCTGTTTTGGCTGGCCTTTTTCCTTACAGGGATGAGTCAGTACTTGCCGGGACTAGGTGGTCAGGTCGGCGGTAGTCTGCGATCTCTGGCTCGCAAGAGCTTTATGCTGTTCATGGCGCACCCGCTGCTGTCGCTTATTCTGTTCGCCGTGACTCTGGTGTTCGTCGTGCTCTCGGTGGTGACTCTCGGCTTCTTCCCGGGCATCGTTGGGATTTTTCTTTGGTTGCAGGTGGGCTTCAGGTTCCTGTTGCTGCGCTATGAGTGGCAAGAAAAGAATCCGGCTTGGGACAAGAAGAAACCTCTGCCCTGGAAGGAAATCCTTGCCGATGACCTAGAAAGGCTTGGTCCCCGGACTCTGCGCAACATGATCTTCCCTTGGAAAGACTGACAGCTATGTTTCGTGCCAAACACCTCTTGGGTTTCCTTGAGCCGGTCGCAGACTTGCAGGCTCGCCGGACCCTCGCCCTTTCAGTGCTGGATGGCGCGATTTGGGCGCTGATGTTCGGTCTGGCCGAAAACTACCTGGTTCCCTTTGTGTTGTTTTTTGGAGCCACGGTGTTTCAGGTGAGCCTTTTGCAAGGCTTGGCGCAGCTGACCACCGGGGCGTCGCAGCTGGCAGGTTCGGTGCTCGTTCAACGGGGGGCGTCCCGCCGTCGTCTGGCCATGGGCGCGGTCACTGTACAGGCCGTAATGTGGGTGGTCACGTTCGTAGCTACCCTGGTGACCGGCAGCGCTTGGGTGGGTATTGGTCTGTACTGTTTTGGGTTGTTTTTTGCCAACCTCGGTGGTCCCGGTTGGGTCAGTTGGATGACTGAGCTTGTGCCGGCCGACCTACGGGGGCACTACTGGTCGTACCGGAACCGCTTGATTGGCTTTGTACAGCTCGCGGCCATTCTGGCGGCAGGCTGGTTCCTCGACCTAGCCAAGGGCCAGCATTGGGAGTCGGTGGCTTACGGAGTGCTTTTCAGTGTGGCGACCGTGATCCGCTTGGGAAGTATCGTGGTGCTGCGGATACAGCATGAGCCCGAACTTCCCCGCACCGAGGATTCGCGCCAAATGACCTTTTTTGCCTTCCTGCGCGACCTTCCACGCACCAACTTTGGGCGCTTTGTTCTCTACTATATGGCCTTGAACTTCGCGCTGGTGATGATTTATCCCCTCATGCAGGTGCACCTGCTCAAGAACCTTGGGGTGACCTACGAGCAGTATTCTTGGGTGACAATGGTCTTTACCGTGGCCACCTCCGTGTTTCTGCCGTATTGGGGACCCTTGGCAGATAGGTTCGGCAACCGGCGCATCCTATTGGTATCGGCCGCGTTTTTGCCCCTGATTGCCCTGGGTTGGGTCTTTATCACCGACTGGCGACTTCTGATTGTCGTTCAGCTTCTAGGCGGGTTTCTGGCAGGCGGTGTGATGTTGTCGGCCAACAATTTTGTCTTCGACGCCATTGCTCCCGAGCACCTTCCCAAAACTTGGGCCTACTACACAGTGGTAACTATGTTGGCGAGCTTCGCCGGGTCGGTAGTTGGCGGTGCGGTGGCTGAATATTTGGGCAACGAAAAGATTTCCTGGTGGGGCATGGGGCCCCTTCCGCTCGTGTTTCTGCTCACTTCGCTCCTTCGCCTGCTGTTCCTTTTTCTCGGGAGAACTTTCGTGGAGGTGCGGCCCGTTTCACACCCTCAGGGCTGGAGGTCCTGGCTCCCGTGACATCTGGGCCAATTTACCCCAAGAGGACCGAAAGGGCGCCGTGGCCGTGGTGGCTTGTCACCATTGTGGTCCTAGGAGCGACTGGCCTTGTCTCTGCGCTGTCGAGCCCCAAGTCGCGGGTGATTTTCGAGGTCACCCTGTCCGGAGTCGGTATCACCGTGCTGGTGGCCGTGGTTGCCTACCTGATCAGCCTTGTGCTGGGTTTGGGGCTGGCGCTCTTGAAAAGCAGTCCGTGGCGATTAGTCCGGGAAGCAGCAACGTTTTACATCGAACTCATGCGCGGCCTGCCCATGCTGGTGATTCTCTATTACATCGCTTTTGTTGCCACCCCTGTATTGGCTGGCATCCTCAACGTTGTGCTTTACCCCCTGCAGGCCCTAGGCTGGATGGAGCCCCTATCGGCGCGGAACATTGACTTCACCACCCGCGCGGTAACCGCCCTCACCTTGGGATATTCGGCCTTTCTGGCGGAGGTGTTTCGCGCCGGAATCGAAAGTGTCGACAAAGGGCAGACGGAGGCCGGCTTGGCGCTGGGAATGAGCCGCTGGCATACACTACGTCACATCGTGCTGCCACAGATGCTGCGAAACGTGCTGCCAGCGCTGGTCAATGAGTCGGTAGCGATGGTGAAAGATTCCTCGCTGGTGTCTGTGCTCGGGGTGCAAGACATTACCCAGATGGGCAAGGTTTACGCCGCCAGCACCTTCCAGTTTTTTGAAACCTACAACGCGGTGGCGTTTTTCTACCTCTGCCTCACCATTTCTCTCTCGCTCGCGGCACGGGTGCTCGAGCAGCGGTTGGGTCGTTCGCGGCGCTGACGCCGTTCAAAAGGAGTCCTTATGGCGCAAGCCCTCGTTTTTCAAACCGATTTCGGCCTTGCCGACGGCGCTGTGAGCGCCATGCATGGGGTAGCTCACCAGGTTGACCCCCAGCTCAAGGTGAACAATCTTACCCATGAGATTCCACAGTACGACATTTGGGAGGCCAGTTACCGCTTGGTGCAGACTATCAGTTACTGGCCGTCAGGAACCGTTTTTGTGAGCGTGGTTGACCCCGGTGTGGGTAGCCAGCGCCGCAGCCTAGTAGCCCGCACCAAAAACGGCCAGCTGGTCGTCACCCCGGATAACGGCACCCTGACCCACGTCAAGTTGTTGCTGGGCTTAGAGAAAGCCTGGCTGCTGGATGAATCCGTACACCGTCTGAAGGGCTCTGAACTCAGCTACACCTTTCATGGCCGCGACGTCTACGCCTTTGCAGGAGCCCGACTGGCCTCAGGACAGATCCGCCCCGAGGAGTTGGGAGCCGAAGTGCCAGTCGAATCGGTGGTGGAGCTCGACCACCTGCCTGCCGTTTACGAGGCTGGTTCGGTGCGCGGTACGGTTGATACCCTTGATGTGCGTTTTGGCAGCCTTTGGTCGAATATTCCCCTTGCGCTTTTCCAGCGCCTTGGAGTGGCTTATGGCCAGCGCGTCGAGGTGTCCATCCGTAACGATACCCGGGAACTCTACCGGAACAGCATGGTTTTTGTTAAATCGTTCGCCTCGGTGCATATTGGTGAGCCTTTGGTGTACATCAACAGCTTGCTCAATGTCGCAGTGGCCATTAATCAAGGCTCCTTTGCCCGCGCCTACAACATCGGCACGGGCCTGAGCTGGAAGTTGGCCCTCAGCAAATCCGACCGATAAACTTGGTGAAAACTTATCAAGAGATCTTGACATCATAGCATCAATTTGTTTATGCCTTGATGTATGAGAACGACGTTAACTCTGGAAGATGATATCATCGTCTTGCTGGAACGGCGGCGAGTCGAACAAAAGGTTTCGTTTAAAGAGGCTGTAAACCAAGCGCTCCGCCGTGGTCTTGCCCAAGACGACCAGGAGCCAACGGGGGTGGCCTATTCAACGCCCGTAGTTTCGCTGGGTAAGGCGCACCTGCCCAACCTTGACCGGGTATCCGAGGTTTTGGCGTTAGTCGAAGGCGAAGGTTTGCGTTGACCTTAGTGGATGCCAATCTGCTCGTGTACGCGGTGGTTAAGGAAATGCCCCAGCATCAGGCCGCCAAGAAATGGCTGGATGAGAGGATCAATGGCTACGCCCCCGTTGGGTTACCGTGGCCGTCCTTGCTGGGGTTTGTGCGCCTCACCACGAACGCGAGGGTGTTCAGCCAGCCGCTCAGCCTCGCCGATTCATGGGCCATTGTTCAGGGATGGCTGGCCTGCGCCAAGGTTTGGGTGCCCGTGGAAACCGCTGATCACGCCGCAGTGCTGCAACACCTGCTTCCCTTTGCCGAACCAGGTGCGAACTTGGTACCCGACCTGCACCTCGCAGCCCTGGCTTTGGCCCACGGCCTTATTCTCTGTTCAACCGACGCCGATTATTCCAGGTTTACACCCCTTCGATGGGAGAACCCGCTGTAGTCGTTGCTTCTAGTCGACTTCACCGCCCTGAACGGTTTATTATAGGGGCCTTATGCAGCCTTCCAACCCCCTTCTTCAGCCATGGAATACACCCTACGGCCTGCCTCCTTTTGACCTGATCCGTACCGAACACTACGCGCCGGCCCTCGAGGTGGCCATGGCCGAACAGGTCGATGAAGTGGAGGTCATTGCCACCTCGGCATTGCCACCGACCTTTGCCAACACGATTGACGCCTTCGACCGATGCGGAGCGTCCTTGAGCCGGGTTTACAGTGTCTTCGGTAATCTCACCAGCAACCTCACCAACGAGGCCTTGCAAGCGGTCGAGCTCGAGTACAGCCCTAAACTTGCCGTGCATTCGCAAAAGTTCTACCTCGATTCCCGTCTTTTCGCCCGCGTCGATGCGGTGTACAACGCCCGGCACAACAGCGGGCTCGATGAGGTGCAGATTCGCTTGGTGGAGCGCCTCCATCTTGATTTTGTGCTGTCGGGAGCCAAGCTCGACGCGACAAAAAAGGCCCGCTTAGCCGAATTAGTGGAACAGCTGTCGCAGAAGTGCACCACCTTTGGTCAGTATGTGTTGGCCGACGAAGACCAGACCATCATCGTGTTTGATTCGCAAGCCGACTTAGCCGGCCTGCCAACAGAGCTCATCGAAGCTGCCGCCCAATGTGCCAAAGACCACGGCCATGAGGGGAGGTGGGCACTCACCACCAGCCGTTCCTTTGTCGAGCCGTTTCTCACCCGTTCCAGCCGCCGGGATTTGCGCAAGAAAGTTTACGACCAGTTCTCGGCGCGCGGTGAAATGCACCCCGAGCGCGATACCAAGCCGCTGATTGCCCAGATACTGAAGCTGCGAACGGAGATGGCGCACATCCACGGCCACCAGAGTTTCTCCGACTATGCCCTAGTGAGCCGGATGGCCAAGAATCCAGCCAACGTGGCCGATCTTTTGGGGCAGGTGTGGCCTGCGGCCCTGAAGCGTTCTCGCGAGGAGCAACAACTTTTGCTATCGGTGGCTAAAGCCGACGGCCTGACCGCCCTCGAGGCTTGGGACTGGCGTTACTACGCTGAGAAGGTTCGCCTTCGCGACTATCAACTCGACGACGGTGAGATCAAGCCCTACTTCACCCTCGACAACATGCTTCAAGCAATGTTCTACGCTGCGGGCCGACTGTATCAGGTGAGTTTCCAAGAAGTGACTGGCACAGCTCCCCTCTACCACCCCGACGCACGGCTGTTTGAGATGAGAAGAGCCGACGGTAGTCTTCAGGGTATTTTCATCAGCGACAATTACTCCCGCACGGGCAAGCATTCCGGTGCGTGGATGAGCAACTACCGCGAGCAGAGCGAGGGTGTTTTGCCCATCGTCAGCAACAACAACAACTTCACCCAGGGCAAGCCTGGCGAGCCGGTGTTGCTGAGCTTCGACGATGTCGAGACGCTGTTCCATGAGTTCGGCCATGCGCTCCACAGTTTGCTCAGCGAGGTCAAGTACGAGGGACTCTCGGGCACCAACGTGCTGCAGGATTTTGTTGAGCTTCCCAGCCAACTGAACGAGCACTGGGCCCTTGCCCCTGAAGTGCTGGCAAAGTTCGCCAAACACGTCGATACCGGCGCCAGTATTCCCCCGGCTCTGGTGGAGAAAGTTCGCAAGGCCCGTACCTTCAACATGGGTTGGGAGACGGTGCAGTACCTCGGGCCGGCCCTACTGGACATGGCCCTTCATAGTCTAGGTGATGCAAACGGGTTTGATGCCGCCCTCTTCGAGCGCGAGGAGTCTCAACGCCTAGGAGTTCCCTCCGAGATTGGTTTGCGTCATCGACTGCCTCACTTCCAGCACTTGTTTACCGGTGAGGGTTATGCGGCCGGTTATTACGTTTACATGTGGGCCGAGGTTCTTGAGGCCGACGTTTTCAGTGCTTTCGAAGAAAAAGGCGACCTGTTCGATCCCGTGCTTTCGGCCAGGCTTAAGTTGACCCTACTGAGTATTGGCAACTCGGTTGATCCGGCACAGGCGTTCCGTAACTTCCGGGGCCGTGATCCACAGATCAGCGCTCTGTTGAAACAGCGGGGCTTGGCCTGAGCTCGAGCGGTTCCCCAGCACCTGCGGTGCTGGGCTCGCTTGCCCTCGTGGCCTGCGCGTTCTGCTGGAGCACGGCAGGTCTGTTCATCAAGCTGCTAGACTGGAATCCGCTCTGGATCGCCAGCCTGCGTAGCCTCATTGCAGGTGTCTTCCTGGTGATCGTGGTACGCCCTTGGAAGATCGTTTGGACCCCGACGCTCGTTTTGGCCGCTGTCGCCAACGCCCTTTGCATGGTACTTTTTGTTCTGGCCAACAAAATGACCACTTCGGCCAACGCCATCCTCATCCAGTACTGGGCGCCCGTGCCCACGGCGCTGCTAGCGGTATACCTCCTAAAGGAAAAACTACACCCGGAGCAGATCGCTGCGCTGTTGGCCACCTTGGCGGGCTTGGTGTTGCTGTTTGCCGACAAACTCGGACCCGGCGCGTTGTGGGGCAACTTGGCTGCGCTGGCCTCGGGTCTGGCTTTCGCGTTCATGCTCATCCTCAACCGGCGACAAAAAGACGGTAATCCCGTGCATTCGATGTTGTTGTCGCAATTTATGGCGGGATTAGGCACCCTGGCGTTGGCGGCGTTTCAGCCCCTTCCGATCTTCACGCCGATCTCGATCGCCTTGATTCTCGCCTTGGGCGTGGTGCAGATGGGGTTGGCCGCCCTTTTCTTTGCCTACGGAATCAAGAGGGTAACGGCCACCACCGGAAGCCTGCTGGTCGTCATAGAACCGCTGTTCAACCCCGTCTGGGTGTTCTTGGCCCTTGGAGAGACACCCAGTGGTTGGACCTTGGCCGGCGGGGCACTTATCCTCGTGAGCGTCACCGCAGCTACGGTCATCGGAGCGCGTCGAAAAACACCAGCCTGAAGTTGGTGAGCTATCCGCCCAAGTAGGCCTTTTGCACTTCGGGGTTGCGTGCCAGCTCAGCGGCTGGGCCCTCCATGGTGAGGCGGCCGTTGGCGAGCACGTAGCCTCGGTGGGCCACTTTGAGTGCCATGCGTGCGTTCTGTTCCACCAGGAGAATGGTTGTTCCGCCTGAGTTCAGCTGCCGGATGATGTCAAAAATGGCCTCGACCAACAGGGGCGCCAAGCCCATACTCGGCTCGTCCAACAAGAGCAGACGCGGCGCCTGCATGAGGGCGCGTGCGATGGCCAACATTTGCTGCTCACCACCAGACAACGTGCCTCCCTTTTGACGCCGACGTTCAGCAAGTCTCGGGAAAAGCTCAAAGGCCTTCTCCTTGCGCTCGCGGATGACGGCTTTGTCCCGCACCAAGTAGGCGCCGACGTCGAGGTTCTCTTCGACGGTCAGCCGGCCGAAAATACGCCTACCCTCGGGCACCTGGCTGATGCCCCGGCTGATGATTTTTTCAGGCGGGAGCTTGAGCAGTTCCTTGCCTTCGAACACGATGCTGCCGGTTTTCTGCTTGAGGAGGCCCGATATGGACCGAAGCGTCGTCGATTTTCCCGCTCCGTTGGATCCCAAGAGGGTGACAATCTCTCCTTGGGCCACCTTGAGCGAGAGGCCCGCGACGGCCTGAATTGGCCCATAGCCTGCGTTCAAATTGTTGAGTTCAAGCATTGGCGCCCCCTTTACCGAGGTAGGCCTCGATGACGCGCGGGTTGGCCTTGACCTCTTCCGGCAGTCCGTCAGCAATCACCGAACCATATTCCAGCACCGTGATGCGGTCCGAAAGGGTCATCACCATGGCCATGTCGTGCTCGATGAGAACAATGGTGAGGCCTAGGTCGGCCTTGAGCGCCAGGATGGTGTGCTTCAAATCTTCGGTTTCCTGCGGGTTCATACCAGCAGCGGGTTCGTCGAGCAATAGCAAGGTAGGCTCGAGTGCCAGCGCGCGGGCAATCTCGAGGCGGCGCTGATCACCGTAACTGAGGTTGGCTGCGAGGTCGTCGGCACGTTCGTCGAGTTGCAGGTAGCGCAGCAGTTCGTGCGCCCTAGCCTCGGCGCGGCGTTCCTCCTTGCCAAAACCTCCCCAGCGAAAAATGGCCGAGGCGTAGTTGGTGCGGATTCGGTTATGGTGCCCCACCAGCACATTCTCAAGCACCGTCATGCCCGAAAACAGGCGGATATTCTGAAACGTGCGGCCGATTCCCAGCGAGGCGATGGAGTCGCTTTTTTTTCCCGTAATGTTGCGGTTGCCGAACAGAACTTGTCCTTCATCGGGCTCGTATATGCCTGTGAGCAGGTTGAAAAAAGTGGTTTTGCCTGCACCGTTGGGTCCTATCACCGACAGGATTTTCCCTGCCTCGGCCCTTAGACTCACCTTGTTGACGGCCAAAAGCCCCCCGAAGCGTTTGCTGACGCCCTCTACCGTGAGCGAGCTGCCAGTCATGCTTCCTCCTCTCGGGAGCCGCGCCGTTCGGGAATGAGGCCCTCGGGACGGAAGATCATCATCAGGATCAGAATTATTCCAAACACGAGGCGCTCGTATTTGGCTGGATCCACCTGGCTAGGTAGCTGGCTCATGGGAAATCCCAAGAGCACGGTACCATCTTGCCTCATGGTGTTAAGGACCTCGCTGAAACCCTTGAGCAGGTCGAGGTTGAGAATGGTCAGCGCCGCTGCACCAAGAATGACCCCCGGCACTGAGCCCATTCCACCGAGGACGACCATTCCCAAAATGGTGATCGAGGCGGTAAGCGTGAAGGTTTCGGGGCTCACGAAACCCCTCTGCGCGGCGAAAAGCACGCCCATGGCACCTGAGAACGCCGCTCCCGTGGCGAAAGCGAGCAGTTTGGTTTTCACCATGGGGATGCCCATGGCCTTGGCTGCAATCTCGTCCTCACGGATGGCCACCCAAGCTCGGCCAAACTTTGAGCGAGCGAGGTTGACGTTCACGAGCACGATGAAGCCGATGATCACCAATACCAGCAAGTAAAAGAACAGCTGGTAGTCGGTCGAGGCCGAACGCGGAATGCCCAAAGCGGCCAGAAGGGCTTGAAAGCCTTCAATGGGCGGCTTGGTGATGCCCGTGATGCCCTGGGGTCCGTTGGTCAGGTTGAGCGGGTGGTCAAGGTTGTTGGCCAAAATACGCACCACTTCGCCCAGCCCCAGGGTGACGATGGCCAGGTAGTCACCCCGCAGCCGCAGGGCCGGCAGCCCGATGAGGATGCCCGTCGCCGCCGTGGCCAGAATAGCCAGCCCCATGAACAGGTACACGAAGTTCCCATTCAGCGGTACCCACGTGGTGAGGAAGTGCTGAACCTGCGACGAGCCGAAGATGGCCCAGGTGTAGGCTCCGATGGCGAAAAACGCTGCGTAGCCCATGTCGAGCAGGCCCGCCATGCCCACCACCACGTTCAGACCCAAGGCCATGGCAGAGTAAATGCCGATTTGAATGCCCAATTCAAACAGGAAGGTGTTGGCGAAGCCCGCAATGGGGATGCCCAAAAGCAACACCGCCGCACCGAGAAGCACCTTGAGCCACACGGCCACTTTGGGGAGCCTGAGGAGCAGCACCAGGACGCCAACGAGAGCAATAAACAGCAAGTCGCCGCCAATTTTTGAGGCTAATCCCAGCGTCGCCTCGAGAGTGAGCACAGCCAGCGCAGCCAGCTTCCAGCGTGGGTCCGGCGGAAAAGCAGCGAGCACAAACAAGGTGGCATAAGCCGCCAACACGGCAGCGGCACCCCAGCCCAGCGCCAAAAAGCCTCCCATCGCAGCGAGGAGAAGAACGGTCACTGCCAGCCGGGCAGTAGCAGGAACTGCACCAACGAACCGGTTCATAGGGAAGCACCTCCGTTGTAGCTTTGGAAGTGGTTCATACTTTCTCCTTGACGATCTGCCCTAGGAGCCCTTGAGGACGGAAGAGGAGAAGCAAGATGAGGATGAGGAAGGCTAAAACATCCTTGTATTCGGTTCCGAAGGCACCACCGGTGAGCACGGGCAGAAAGGTCCCCGCCAGGGTTTCGATTTCTCCGAGCACCAAGCCACCTACCACGGCGCCCGGAATGTTGCCGATGCCGCCGAGCACCGCGGCCGTGAAGGCCTTAATGCCGGGCAAAAAACCCACATAAGGACTCACCGTGGTGTACTGCAGGGCAAATAACACGCCCGCCACGCCGCCAAGGGCGCCGCCGATAAGAAAGGTCCGGCTGATGATCTTTTCGGGGTCGATGCCCATCAGGCCGGCAGTGGAGGGGTCTTGAGCCACCGAGCGAATGGCGAGCCCCAGTCGCGTGCGGCCGACAAGCCACGTCAGGGCGCCAAGCATCACCAGACTCACGCCGATGAGGATGAAACTCTTGTATTGAATGAAGATACCGAACAGAGTGACGCTCTGCTCCAGCTCGCCGACGTTTTTCATACTGAGGAAGAACTCGTTGTGCCAAAGGCCCTCGAGGAGCTTGACCAGGTCTTGGAGAACGAAGCTGACTCCGAAGGCCGTGATGAGCGGAACCAAGCGATTTTTTGTGCCCCGCTTGCGCAGAGGTCGATACGCAAGGCGCTCCACGCCAACAGCGGTAAGGCCAGAGATTAGTCCTCCGAGAATCACTGCGACAACGAGCAGAATATAGGGGTTAGGCACATAGCCGGTGAGCGACCGGAACACTTCGATACCCACCACGGAGCCAATCATAAAAATCTCGGAGTGGGCGAAGTTGATCAGCTCAAGCACGCCGTAAACCATGGTGTAGCCAAGGGCAATCATGGCGTAGACAAAGCCGAGAAGCAGGCCATCAAAAAGCACCTGGGGCAAAAGCAACAACAATGTATCCAACCCGACACTCCTCAAAAAAAGGCGGCCCGGGGCGAGTGTAAACCCGCTTCGGGCCGCTGTCAAAAACTAAGTCGCGAGATTAGGACTTAGGAGCGGCGGGGGCGTCCACCGAGACGCTCTTGATCACCTTGTTGTTGGCGTACACGCCGGCAGCATCGTACTTCAGGATGAAGTAGTCGGCCTTGGCAATGTCGCCCTTGCTGTCAAAGGTCACCAGACCGGTGAGCCCATCGTACTTGATGGAACGAACCGCCTTGGTCACGGCGTCACGGGAGGGCTTCTTGCCCCCGTTGGCTTTAATGGCGGCTTCCAGAGCGTTCAGGATGATTTTAGCGCTGTCGTACGAGTAAATACCGAAACCTTCCAGATCTTTTCCGAACTTAGCTTTGAAGCCCTTGGCCAAAGCAGCTGCTTTGGGGAAAGACGACACAGGACCGGCCACTGTCGTGTAGTAGGTGTTGGTCGCGTTGGCCGCACCAGCGAGATTGATGTAGTCGCCTGAGTCCAGACCGTCACCACCCAGAATGGGGGTCTTCACACCGCGCTCGCGCAGTTGCTTGGTGAAGGGACCAATCTGGTCGTAGGTGCCACCAAAGTACACAAGCTCAGGGTTGAAGGCCAGAATTTGGGTGATGATGGGGATGAAGTTGGTCTTTTCTTCGGTGCCGACAAAAGCGCTGTCGGGGATCGAGGCGCCGAGCTTCACGGCCGCATCCTTGAACGCCTGAGCCAGACCTTGTCCGTAAGCCGACTTGTCATTCAACACGAAAATCTTCTTGGCCTTGAGCTCGTTGACGGCAAACGCGGCACCAGCTGGGCCCTGCACGTCGTCACGACCGCAAATACGGTTGACGTTGGCCAGAAGGCGGTCGGTTACGCGGGGGTTGGTGTTTGCGGGGCTGACCATCACGAGGTTGACCGTCTTGTACACTTCCGAAGACGGAATGGCGACGCCCGAGTTGAAGTGGCCGACCACACCCACGATGTCGGGATCGTTGATGATGCGGTTGGCGTTCGAGACTCCGGTGTCGGGATTCGCCTGATCGTCGTAGGGAGTCAGCTGTAGATCAAAACCAAGCTTTTTGAAATTGGCCTGGGCTTCCTCCACCGCGTATTGGGCACCAAGCTTGAGCTGCTCGCCGAAGGCCGACTGGCCGCCGGACAGCGGGGATTGCGTGGCAATCTTGATCACCTGGGCATTCAAACCCATGGCGGCCACGAGCACCAGCGCCGTCAGAATCATTCTCTTCATAAATACCTCCTCAGGTAATTGCGCCATTTGCAAAAAGAGTGCCATTTGTTCAAGTCCACCCAAGAGCCTTAAGGGGAAGGAGTTATTGCCCGTAATCCATGGGAAGCTTCGGCGAATTACCCTACATCGCGGAAGTAGACCTACATTTACGTAAGAGAATTTTCCGCCACTTTTCAAGGGCCCACGCGTGGTGTAGTGTAGCGCCATGAGTATTGGCGTCTTCCCTGGTCGTTTTCTGCCGCCTCACCGCGGGCACCTAACAGGCATTTTGCGGGCCCATGCGTTGTGCGACGAACTGTACGTTGTGGTGAGCGAGCGACGTGAGGAGGACGAACAGTTGTGCCGGTCGGCCGGCATAGCCTACGTCGACGGGGCCCTACGGCGCCGATGGCTGGCTCAGGAACTGAAAGGCCTGGGAATCAAGATCCGTCTGGTGGACGAAGCCGAGATTCCACCGTCACCCTATGGATGGATGGAATACGCCGAGCTGGTCAGGGTGTCGGTGGGCAAGAAGATCGACCTCGTTTTTGGCGGGGAAACCAAGTACATCGAAGATCATCAGAGAGCCTTCCCCGAGGCCGAATACCGCGTACTTGACCCGAACCGGTCCAAATGGAACATCAGCAGCACCGAGATCCGCCACCATCCGTACCAGTATTGGGATTACATTGTCGGCGCAGCGCGCCCGTTTTTTACCAAACGGGTGCTCATCACAGGTACCGAGAGCTGCGGCAAGACCACGCTCACCAAAAAGCTTGCCAAGGTGTTCTACACCAGCTGGTCGGAGGAGGCCGGCCGCACCTACCAAGAAGATTTTCTAGGCGGCGACGGCACCCTTTTTGAGCTCGAAGACTTCAACCGGATAGGTCACCTCCAGTACGAACAAGACCTCAAGGCCCTGGCTACCAGCAGCAAGGTGTGCTTTTTCGATACCGATGCCGTGGTAACCCGCTTCTTTAGCCTGTTCTTCATGGGACAAGTGTCCAGCCGCCTCGACAGCTTCATCGACCCCAGCAAGTACGACCTCGTGTTGGCGCTAAAACCCAACGTGCCTTGGATAGACGACGGAATGCGCGATACGGGTGAGGCAATTCGCGATTCCAACCACGAGAAGCTCATGAAAATGTACCAAGACTTGGGCTTCGACATGAAAAAGTTCATTACCGTCAGCTCCCCCGACTACTACGAACGCTTGGAAACCTGCATACGAGAGGTGGAACGGCTCCTTGTTTGAGGGAGCTGTGGCACCTAGACCTTGGAGCCCGAGGTTGTTTTCCATGGTATCGTGGGTTGCATGAGCAGTTTGCAGGCGTATTGGGGCCTTTCCGACGGCCAATGGACTCGCTCAGGATTAACCCTCGCCGAAGGGCTGACTTTGTGCCGTCGCCTTTTAGCTTCACCGTTGATCCCTGAGTCGGTTTTCTGCCTCCCGCAGCATGAGCACGAGCTCGTGGAAGCTGCCGGCGGAAGGTGCGCCGTAACGGTGCAAACCCAGTCAGAGATGGAAAAATGGGCCGGGTTCCCCTTTCACCGGGGAGTCGTTGCCATTGCCCGACGGCCCGAGGGTGTCAGCTTGGAGAGTTTCCTCGCCGGCAAGGCTCGTCGGCTCGCGGTGGCTCCCAAGCTCACCGACCCCGAGAATCTAGGTGCCCTTTTCCGTTCTGCTCTCGCGCTGGGCTGGGATGCCGTGGCCATTGGTGAGCAATCCTGCGACCCCTTTAGCCGCCGCTGCGCCAAGGTTTCGATGGGGGCGGTGTATTCGAGGCCACCCGTGCTTTTGCCACGGCCGTTGGTATGCCGCCGGTTGCTGGAAGCTGCCGGCTGGGTCAACCTTGCCCTCGCGATGGGTTCACAAGCCGAGAGCCTGGATGATTGGTGTACCTCAGCCGAGGGCCAAGCCGCCAAGGCTGGAAAACTCTCGGTTTGGGTGGGAAACGAGTTTCAGGGACTCTCGCCAGAAGACCTCGAAGTTTGCCATCTGTCGTTAGTGCTGCCCATGGCCGAAGGCCACGACAGTTTGAACGCCTCCGTGGCGGCAGGGATCGCACTCTACAGGCTGGGTGCGCGTTGAAAGTTCTTATTTTGGGCGGCACCGTTTTTGTAGGCCGCCATTTGGCGCAAGCTTTCTTTGAGGCAGGCCATCAGGTAACGGTGTTCAACCGGGGCAAGACCCCCAACCCACTTCCTGCCGGCGTAGAGCATCTGGGGGGCGACCGCGACCAAGGCCTTCTTGGGCTGGTTTCGCTCGCTGCTGGCACTTGGGACCTGTGCATCGATACCAGCGGTTATACGCCCTCGCAGGTGAGGCCGGCTTTGAGCTTTTTGGTGCCAAAAGTAGGCCGCTACCTCTATGTCAGCGCGGTAATGACCTATGGCGACACCCAGTTGCGGCCGGTCACCGAAGACAATCCGTTGGTGTTGGCAGCCGAAGAGGAGGCCACTACCGTGGATGGCAAAACCTACGGGCCCTTGAAAGTGGCCTGCGAGAACCTTGTACGGGAGTTCTTTCCTGGCCAGGCGATCATTTTGCGCCCGCAGATTGTGGTTGGGCCCCACGATCCCAGCGGCCGACTCGAGTTTTGGTGCCATAGGGTCGCCACCGAGAACCCGGTGAAGGGCCCGGGTGATGGAACCGACCACGTGCAGTTTGTCGATGTGACAGACCTCGCCCGTTTTGCCGTCTTGCTCGCCGAAAAGGGGATTTCAGGGACTTTTCAGGTAGCAGGACACCGGGTGACCTGGGCCGAGTTTTTGAACCTGCTAGGTGCCAAAGCTGTGTTGTGGGGCCCACCCGAGCCCGATCTTCCTCTCTACCGTCCAGAACACGGCCTGTACTCCGGGCTGATGCACGTAAGTTTTTCCCGTGCCCAGGCAAACGGGCTTGTCCTGACCGATTTGCCCACTACCTTGGCAAACTTCGCTAAATCCCTTCTAGCCTGAGACAAACTCAGGCGCAAGGACCTCGTGATTTTCCCCATAGTCGCCCTGAACCATCTGAATCAAAACATCCAGTGCCCTCACGTATAACCGGGGTAAATGGGCCTCCACAGTTGGCAGCCCGGCCTCGTGAACCTCGGTGAGAACCAGATTGTCGTAGCCCACCACGGTGAGGTCTTGGGGAACCCTTACCCCTTCGCGGGCCAAACCTTGGATGAGACCCAGAGCGGTGAGGTCGTTCACACAGGCAACCGCCTGGAGCCCCTCAAGGCGTGCCAGGCGAGCCACCAGGGTTGCTGCATCACGGCCTTCGGCCAACCCAACTCCCGACTCCAGCAAGGTGGCTTCCGGAAGTACTTCTAGAAATCCTTTCTGCCGGAGGTGGTGCGACCTCACGTCCTCGGATAGTCCCGTCAGGTAGGCCACGTTTGCTAACTTCCGCGACTGAAGCCACCGGGCCTGAAGGCCACCCCCAGCGCGGTTGTCGGTGGTAACAGTGCTGACGCCCTGCAAATGGTCGCCATGGTGGGCGCAGACCACCGGCTTGCCCAAAGACGCTAGCGCGGTGGCGACCTCTTGGGTGTTCACGTCGAAGCCCAAAATTCCGGCAAAATCTGGTAACTCAGCAAGGCTGGAAATCTGGCCCGGGGAAGGGAGGGTCACCAGGCGAAGATGCCAAGCAGTCGTCTGAAGGTGAGGCACCAGCGAGCGGATGATTTCGCCGTAGAGGCTTTGGTAGGCCCGTTGTCCTGGCCAACGGTAGGTCTCACTGCCTTCGATTTCGACCAGCAGCAGGGTATTGCTGGTTTTGCGGCGCAGGGCCGAGGCATGCCTGTCGGGGACAAACCCGAGCTCGGCGGCAGCGGCTCTCACCTTTTCCCGGGTGGCGGCGTCCACAAGAGCGGGCGTGTTGTACACCCGGCTCACAGTTGCGCCGCTCACCCCCGCCTTGCTGGCCACATCCTGTCGGGTAGGCATGTGGTCACCATGGCATGTACACGTGTTCAGGTCAAGGTTTTGAACCTTTGTGGTGTTGCTGGAGAAACTCGCAAAGGCTCGAAAGTTCAGTCCGAGCCGGGCTCTCGGGCAACCGGTGTAGCAGTTCGATGGCCCGCGAAAGGTGCTCGTGGCCTTCCGCGTCGCCGTCGACTGCGGAGCAGGTGGCCTCGCCATCGGCTCGGTCGTCAAACAGTTGGTATGCGAGGCCAAACTCCAGGCCAAAACGCCTCAAAGCGATGGCGTGATGCGCTTTGTCTTCCAACCCTTCGCCGGCAAGCGAAGAGCCTAAGTGGCAGCAGATGCTCATGAAGGCGGCGGTCTTCCCTTCGATGATGCGGTAATAGGTTTCACGGGTGAGGTCTGTCCCCAAGGTTCGGGCTTGCTCGATTTCGGCGCTGCACATCAACTCGTTGAGTTTTACCACGTCGAGCAGGAGGTGCTGGGGAAGAGCTCGGGTGAAATAATGAAAACCGCGGGAGTAGATAACGTCTCCGGTTAATACCGCAAGTTTGTTGCCCAGCGCTTGGTTGATTGTGGGATGTCCCCGGCGTTCGGTATCGTTGTCGATCACGTCGTCGTGGACCAGACTTGCGTCGTGCAGGAGTTCCACTCCCACTGCGGCATGCACAAGGCGAGCCCGCAAACGAGACGGCAAGGGGTCAAGGACTGCCTTGGCCGAGAAAAGCACCAGAGCTGGTCGCAGGAACTTGCCCGGACGCTGGAAGAAGTGCTCCAAGATGCGGTTGGTCTGCTCATAACCAAAGGTTTCCGCAAGAGATTGCAGTTCCGTTTTCACCTCTTCCAGCTCCGCTGCGATGGGCCTGTAAAGAGTCTCGAGGTTCACCGTTTACCTCCAGAAACCAGTGGTGGCCGGAACAAGTCTCAAAGCGACGTCCATGATCAGCCCTAGCAAGAACCAACCACCGAAGGCCCGGTTGTTGATGAAGCCCAGCGGGGCGAAATACAACGGCCAGCCACCGTTACCTTCCGGCATCCACTCGGGCCGAAGAACTGGTCGGGGTTTGGCAAAGTGTCCGATGGTCTGTAACGAAGAAGGCAGGGCGAGGAGAACCACGGCCATCACCGGGGTGAAGTATTTGGTAGCTACCAAAGCCGCCACCAGCAAATAGGGCAACACCATCATGGCCACAACGCACCACCGGGAAATGGTTTCCCCCAGGAGCACCGGAAGGGTGTGGATCTTCTTGGACCTGTCGATTTCGAGCTTGTCGATGTGTTTTCCGAAGATCACGGTGGTGACCCCCAACGTGTAGGGAAGGCCAGCGAGCACCACATTCCAGTCCCAGCGACCGGTAAGGGTGTAGTAGCCTCCACCGATCATGAGCGGTCCCCACACCATGAAAACAGTGAGTTCCCCCAGGGCCAGCTGTTTCAGCGGCCAGGTGTAAGCCAAAAGCAACACAAGACCCGCCCCCAACAGCTCTAGCACCGCCGGGTCCCATCCCCGCCACCAGGAAAGGCCGATACCGAAGCCCAACGCCACCAGGCCGGTGACCAGGGCCCACGTCAGAGTCTGCCCCTTGGTCAAAAGGCCTTGGGCCACCGGTTGTGGGCCGTATTGCGTGCGGAAATAGTTGTCGGTATCCACACCCCGTACAAAGTCGGTGTAATCGTTGACGATGTTGTTTGTGGCGTGAGCGAAGATGAGCCCCAGCGCCAACGCCAGCCAGGGCAAAAACAGGAAAGCGCCGTCGCGCAAGGCAAAAAGGCCGGCCAAGACTGCCGAGAGGAAGGTCATCAGAAGCACGGCTGCCCGCGTGGCAATGAGCCACTTCGACACAAAATCGAGAGCTTCCCATTCCTGTTTGGTCACGGAGGGGATGATACTCAGGGCTTTAGCCCACATCTTGAGGTTCATCGTAACTCCTGTATGTTCATGCGCATTGTACCACACTAAGTCGAGATAAAAACTGAAGTAAGTTCTAACTTGACAAGCATTTGGAACAATCGTAATGTACACGTGTACATTTGAAACTTTCGGAGGCAACCATGGATTGGAACGATGTTCCTCACCGCCGCTTCAACCCGTTGACCGGGGAAACCGTGCTGGTCTCGCCCCACAGAACTAAGCGTCCTTGGCAAGGCAAAGTTGAAGCCGTTCCTGCCACCAATACGCCTCGGCACGACCCAAACTGCTACCTTTGCCCTGGCAACCGGCGCGTCACTGGCGACATCAACCCCCACTATGAGTCGGTGTTCAGCTTCACCAACGACTTTTCAGCGCTGCTCGCCGACGTCCCTGCAGGGTCGCGCAATGAACAAGGGCTTTTGGTGGCCGAAGCTGAATCGGGAGTTTGCCGAGTGGTGTGTTTTAGCCCTGAGCATAACCTGACCCTCGCGCGTATGACCAACGCCGCGCTGACCAGCGTGGTGGACGAATGGGCCCACCAATACCTCGATCTTGGGAGTCGCCCCAACATCAACTCTGTACAGATTTTTGAAAACCGGGGTGAAATCATGGGCTCGTCGATTGCCCATCCCCACGGGCAGATCTGGGCTCAGAGAACCGTGCCCGACCTAAGCGCCCGCGAGGGTGAACAACAGGCCAAATGGCTGAAAGAAAAGGGCAGCCACCTGCTACTCGACTACCTTGCCCTTGAAATCAGGGAGAAGGAACGGGTGCTGTTTGAAAACGACACTTGGGTCGTTGTGGTTCCGTATTGGGCCGTGTGGCCGTTTGAGACCATGCTACTGCCCAAGACTCATCGCCGCGACGTGGCCGAACTGAAACCCGCCGAGCGAGAGGGCTTAGCAGACGCCCTCGGCCGCATGACTCGTCGCTACGACAACCTGTTCCAAGTGAGTTTTCCTTACACCATGGGGCTCCACCAGCGTCCCACCGACGGAAAAGAACACGAGCACTGGCAGCTTCATCTGCACTTCTTGCCACCGCTACTCCGCTCGGCCACGGTGCGTAAGTTTATGGTAGGCTACGAGATGCTGGCTCAACCCCAGCGCGATATTACCCCCGAGCAGGCCGCCGAACGCCTGCGCGCGTGTGCAGAGGTGCTTTCATGAGAGAGTCTCGACGGGCCGTCTTGGTGAGGCTTCAGAAGCGTTTTCAGGAAATCTATGGAGTTACCGAAGGCTTGCGGTACTTCACCGCGCCGGGGAGAACCGAGCTTGGTGGCAACCATACCGACCACAACAACGGCCGGGTGCTCGCCGCTGCCATCAGTCTTGAAGCGGCGGCTGTTGCCAAGGCACACGAAAACACGATTGAGCTTCGATCGGTGGGCTGGGAGCAACCGTTTGTCGTTGATTTGGCCGATCTGACCCCGCGCCGCAGCGAGGAGGGCAAAACCGAGGCCCTTTTACGGGGAGTGGCAGCGGGCTTCGTGAAGCGGGGGCTCAAAGTCGGCGGCTTCCGCGCCTGCGTGGAGTCGAGCGTGCTTCAGGGCTCGGGGCTCAGCAGTTCGGCGGCTTTCGAGATCCTGACTGGTTGCATTCTCAACGCGCTGTACAACGATGGCGCGGTCGATGCTGTGAAATTGGCCCTCATTGGGCAGGAAGCTGAGAATGTGCATTTTGGAAAACCCTGCGGGCTCATGGACCAAATGGCCAGTGCCGCTGGTGGACTTGTCACCATTGATTTTCTGCACCCCTCGCTTCCCTCTGTGGAACAACTGACTCTCGACTGGGAAGCCAACGGCTGGGCTTTGTGCATCGTCGATACCAAAGCGAGCCACGCAGACCTCACTCCCGATTACGCCGCCATTCGGGGAGAAATGAACGCGGTGGCCGGTTGCTTCGGACAATCAGTGCTCCGGGAGGTGAAACCCGAGCAGTTTTGGAGAGGTGTTGCCGGCCTGCGAGCCCGCGTGGGCGACCGGGCTGTTTTGCGGGCCATGCACTTTTTTGAAGAAAACCAGCGGGTAGACGGCATGGTAAAGGCTATACGTGCCAGTGACTTCGACGCGTATCTGGCCTTGGTGAACGCCTCCGGGTATTCCTCTGCCGAGTTCCTGCAAAATGTCGCTTCTCAGGGGGCTGTAAAACACCAGGCCATACCGCTAGGTTTGGCCCTCACCCGCAAGTTTCTTGCGGCAAAAGGTGCTTGCCGGGTGCACGGCGGGGGTTTTGCCGGCACCATACAGGCCTACGTTCCCTTGAAGCTGTCCGACGACTATGCGAAAACCATGGAGGCGGTCTTCGGGCCAGGGTCGGTTTACCGCCTCAGCGTCCGTCCGGAGCGTGCCGGCGAGTCGACTTTGTAAGGAGATCAGCATGACCATTCTCGTTGCCGGCGGAGCCGGGTACATTGGCAGCCATACTTGCGTGGAACTGCTCGGTGCTGGTTATCAGGTCGTTGTGGTCGACAATCTGGTCAACAGCAACGCCCTTGCGCTCGACCGCGTGTCCGAAATCACGGGAAAAACCCTCACCTTTCATCAATCCGACCTGCTCGACCGAGCCGCGCTCGACAACATCTTTGCCGAGCACAAAGTCGACGCCGTGATCCACTTCGCTGCCCTCAAGGCCGTGGGGGAATCGGTGGCTCAGCCCCTGCGCTATTACCACAACAACCTTTCTGGGACGATCAACCTCTGCGAGGCTATGTCTGCGGCCGGGGTGAAAAAACTGGTGTTCAGCTCGTCCGCCACCGTGTACGGCGAAAACCCGAATCCGCCGTTTTCGGAAGCCCTTCCCACCGCAGCCACTAATCCCTACGGTTGGACCAAGGTGATGATGGAGCAGATTCTACGCGACGTTTGTGCTGCTGATGCCCTGGCGAAGAATCCGAACCCTTGGAAGGTTATCTTGTTGCGCTACTTCAACCCGGTTGGTGCCCACCCGAGCGGGCGTATCGGCGAGGACCCTTCAGGAGTGCCCGCCAACCTGCTGCCCTTTGTGAGCCAGGTTGCAGTTGGCCTCAGGCCCGCGCTCAAGGTGTACGGCAACGACTACCCGACTCCGGATGGCACTGGCTTGCGCGATTACATCCACGTCGTGGACGTCGCTATTGGTCACCTCCGCGCGGTGGAAAAGCTGAACACCTTAGCCGGTGCCTCAGTTTACAACCTCGGTACCGGCAAACCTTCGAGCGTGCTCGAGGTGGTGAAGGCTTTTGAGAAAGCCAGTGGTAAAAAAGTTCCTTACCAGGTAGTGCCGAGGCGTCCGGGTGATGTTGCCTCTAGCTATGCCGACCCGGCGTCTGCCGAACGCGAGCTAAACTGGAAGGCAACTCGTGGACTAGAGGAAATGTGCACCGATGCCTGGCGCTGGCAAAGTCAGAATCCTCGTGGGTACAATTAGCGTGTCAGGCACTCACCAGAGCGCCTCGATGGGGAAGGTGGGCTCCCAAAAATGAACTTTGCCTGGAAATGGTTTGTCGACCCTACTTCCTCCACTTTCGAAGTGGTAGATCTTCCCCATTCCACCACCAACCTTCCCCTCAACAACTTCTCTGAGGCGGCCTTCCAGTTTGTCAGCCGCTACGAGAAAACTCTGCCCGCCGATGCACTGCGCCCAGGTCAGCGTACTTGGGTGCACTTTGAGGGCGTCATGGCGCGGGCGGAAGTGAGCTTGAACGGCACGCTCGTGGGCGAACACTTGGGGGGTTACACACCGTTCGAGTACGACCTCACCGACCTGCTAGTCGCCGGTGAAGACAATACCCTTACCGTGATGGTCGATGGCCGCGAGGACAAGCGTATCCCTCCCTTTGGCCACGTGGTTGACTACCTCACCTTCGCCGGGATTTACCGCGAAGTGCACCTCGAGTGGAGGGAGGTTTTTTACCTCCGTGAGGTGTTCGTCAAACCCCGTGAAGTGCTTACCTCCCCCAAGCTCGAAGTAGAGCTCGCGTTTGCCAACCCCGAGGCCAAGGTTCATACCCTTGAGGCTACTTTGCAGCTCCGACGCGAGGGTAAGGTTTGCCGGGAAGCTGTGCGGGTCCTTGAGGTTTCCAACCAAAACTCGCCTGTGATCACTTTGGAGTTTGATCCTGGCGCGGTGGATCTTTGGAGCCCCCAGAACCCGGTGCTCTACGAGCTCGAGGTGCTGGGCAAAACCGTTCGTTTTGGCTTCCGCGAGGCCCTTTTCACGCCCGACGGTTTCTTCCTCAACGGGCAACCACTCAAGCTCCGGGGCCTGAACCGTCATCAGTCATGGCCGCATGTGGGCTATGCGATGCCCCGGTCGGCACAGGCCAAGGACGCCGAGCTCCTCAAGTTTGACCTAGGGGTGAACTTGGTTCGTACCAGCCACTACCCGCAGAGCCGGCACTTTCTCGATCGCTGCGATGAGATTGGTCTTCTGGTGTTCGAGGAGATTCCCGGCTGGCAGCACATTGGCGATGAGGCCTGGCAGGAACTATCCCTACAGGCCGTGCGCGCCATGGTGGTGCGCGACCGCAATCGCCCCTCGGTTGTCCTTTGGGGGGTGCGCATCAACGAGTCGGCCGACAGCGAGGCCTTCTATCAGCGCACAAATGCCCTCGCCCGGCAGCTTGACCCCACAAGACAAACCGGAGGTGTGCGGAACTTTAACAAGAGCGCTTTGTTTGAGGATGTCTACACTTACAATGACTTTGTTCACAACGGCTCCAACCGGGCGCTTGCAAATCCTGCCAAGGTGCTTCCAAGACGCGCCCCGCTGCTGATCACCGAGCACAACGGGCACATGTTTCCCACAAAGAGTTTCGACCCCGAAGGCCGAAGGCTGGAACACGCCCTTCGCCACCTGAGAGTGCTTGAGGCCACCTACGCCGATTCCCGTCGCAGCGGTGCCATCGGCTGGTGCGCTTTTGACTACAACACCCACAAGGACTTTGGCTCGGGCGATCACATTTGTTACCATGGTGTGGCCGATATTTTCCGCCTCCCGAAACTGGCCACGGCAGCGTACGCGAGCCAACAGGAAGATCACCCCTACATGGAGGTGATGACCGCCAAGATCCCTGGCGACCGCGACGCGGCCATGCTTGGTGAAGTGCTGGTGTTTACCAACGCCCAAAGCATTCGCCTGACGCGAAACGGTGAGTTTGTGGCCGAGTTTACCCCCGACCGGGTGCATTGGCCCCACTTGCCTCACCCACCGGTCGTTGTCAGCGACTTCCTTGGTAACGACCTAGTGACGAAGCAAGGGATGAGCCCGGCAACCTCAAAGCTGGTGAAGAAACTTTTTGGGGCCATCCTTCGATTCGGTGACAAGTCGTTGCCACTTTCAGCGCGCTGGCACGCTCTCTTGCTGCTCGCCCGAGGCCTCCCAGTGGCAAAATTGACCGAATTGTATACCACCTACATCGGGCTTTGGGGTCAGGACCTCGTGGTATACGCCTTTGAAGCCATCCAAAACGGTAGGGTGGTTGCACGGGTGGAAAAAGGGCCTTCCCAGTCCCAACGGCTCGAGGTTCGTGCAGATTGCGACGCCTTGGTGGAGTCGGCTACCTGGGACGTCACTCGGGTCACCCTGCGCCATCTCGACGCCCGGGGCGGGGTCATGACGTATTCGAGCGAGACAGTGGAGTTTTCCCTCGACGGCCCGGGCGAACTTTTGGGGCCTTCTCAAGTGGGCCTCATCGGGGGTGTCAGGGCGGTATGGGTTCGCTCCCGAGCCCACAGCCTAGCTCCGGGAACAAACAGCAAATTGATTCTCACGATCAAGGGTCAGCAGACCGGATCTCAGTCGCTGAGCTTCAACATCGTCAAGGAGAAAGCATGATTATCGTCCATTCCCTCTCGCAGGACAGCGGACCCTCCACGCCTGAGTTTCACCTTAAAACGGCAAACACCAGCTATATTTTCAGGGTTTCTCCTACAGGCCATCTGTTGCAACTGCACTACGGCCACAGCTTGGCAGACCGTCCAGATTTCGCCACGCTCGTACAAGGCTTCGCGACCGCCTGGGGAAGTTCGACGATTTACAGCCCGGCGAGTGCCACCTTCAACCTTGATGCCTGCGCTCTGGAGTGGTCTAGCGAAGGAAAAGGTGACTACCGCGAACTCGCAGGGCGCTTCACCTTCTCCGGGGAGGTGGGCTTCTCCGGTACCTCTACCCAGGACCCCCGCTACCTCAGTCACCGCGTGCTCGAGGACAAACCGACTTTGGAGGGCTTACCTTCCACCTTTGGCAAAAAAATTCCGACACTGGAAATCACCCTTCGGGATGAGCTGGTAGGGCTTCAAATAGTTTTGTCCTACAGCGTCTTTGAAGACCTCGACGTCATTGCCCGAAGTGTAAAAGTGACGAACACTGGTGTGTCCCCCCTCACCATCGACGCCCTGGCCAGCGTTCAGCTCGATTTTGCCCACGACAGCTTTGACCTCGTCACCCTCGATGGCAAGTGGATTGCCGAACGTACACCTCATCGCCGCCCCCTCAGCCCAGGCGTCCAGGGAATCGACAGCAAGAAAGGGGTGAGCAGCGCCAACCACAATCCGTTTGTCGCTCTTCTGAGCCCCGGGGCCACCGAGACCTCCGGTGAGGCCTATGGAATCGCTCTGGTGTACAGCGGCAACCACCGGTGCCTTGTTGAGGTGAGTCCGCATGCCTTCACGCGGGTGCTGGCGGGCATCAACCCGCACGACTTTGCGTGGCATTTGGCCCCTGGAGCCACCTTTCAGAGCCCGGAGGCCGTGCTGACCTTCAGTGCCCGTGGCGTGGGAGGCATGAGCCGCAATTACCATAGTTTGGTGCAAAAGCATCTGGTTCCCGCCCAGTGGCAGGACGTTGAAAGGCCCATCCTGATCAACAACTGGGAAGCCACCTACTTCGATTTCAACGAAGGCAAGCTGGTGAAGCTGGCCAAAGCCGCCGCCAAGCTCGGCATCGAGCTGTTTGTTCTCGATGACGGCTGGTTTGGCAAGCGCGACAACGACACCACCAGCTTAGGCGACTGGTTTGAGCACAAAAAGAAGCTACCCAACGGACTTGGAGGACTCTCTGCCAAAATACGCCAGACAGGCCTGCAGTTTGGACTTTGGGTTGAGCCCGAAATGGTGTCGGTGGATAGCGACCTTTACCGCTCGCATCCCGAGTGGGCCTTGCGTCTTCCCGGTCGCGAGCCGTCCTTCGGGCGGTTTCAACTGCTGCTCGACATGGGCAACCCTGAGGTTCAGAATTACCTTTTCACGATTTTGAGTGGGGTGTTCACCCGGGCTCAGGTCAGCTACGTGAAGTGGGACCACAACCGCAATTTCAGCGATGTGTTCAGCTCCTACTTACCCCCCGAACGACAAAAGGAACTCGCCCACCGCTACGTGCTGGGACTTTACGCCTTGCTCCAGCGTTTAAATGTTGCATTTCCCCAAGTCCTCTTTGAAAGCTGCTCCAGCGGCGGCAACCGGTTCGACCTAGGGATGCTGGCCTACATGCCCCAAACTTGGACCAGCGACAACACCGATGCCGTGGAGCGCCTGGGAATCCAATGGGGCACCAGCTACCTCTACCCGCCTTCCACTATGGGGGCCCATGTGAGTGGGGCGCCGAGCCATCAGGTTCTGCGCACCACCCCGCTGGAAACCCGTTTTCACGTGGCGGCGTTTGGACTTTTGGGCTACGAGCTCGACCTAACCAAGCTCAGTTCCTTCGATTTGCAGGTCATCGAAAAGCAAGTGGCTTATTACAAGGCCCACAGGCGCCTGTTTCAGTTTGGCAGTTTTCACAGGCTCCAGTCTCCCATAGAGGGCAATGTTTGCCTTTGGATAGCGGTGAGCCCCGATCAGAGCGAAGCGCTGTTGGGTTACTACCAAAAACTTCAGAGGTCTAACCCCAGCCTTGAGACCTTTAAGCTGAGCGGATTGAACCCGGAGGCCTGGTATGAGCTGGTGCAGCGCACACAGTACCTCAACGTCGGCACTCTAGGAGACCTGATTGGCCAAGTGGCCCCTCTTCCCATCAAACCCAACGGATTGGTTCATACAATTTTGTCCCAGAACTACTTGCACTCTTTGGCCACAGAAAGCTGTGAGGCCCGGGGGGACGAATTGCATCATGCCGGCTTCCGGCCCATGCCCCCGTTCTCGGGTACCGGTGTCAATAACAACGTGCGCCTGATAGGAGATTTCGGCTCGCGTGTGTATTTCCTCAAAGCGGTGGCCGGAAAATGAAATACCTCTGGCTCTTGGGCATGGCGGTTCTGCTCGGGTCCTGCTCCTACCTACCTCTTACACCCATCCCGACTGACGGTTGTGTGGTCACCGACCACCAAGATTATCTTGAGCTGGCACCTGCCTCGGGGTCTCCTGCCACCACGGGGCTCATGTTTTGGCCGGGCGGGCTTGTGGATCCGCACGCTTACGTAGCGAGCCTGGGTGTTTTTGCGGCCCGCGGTTACCGCGTAGTGATTGCCAAGGTGCCGATGAATCTGGCCATCACCCAAATCGGCAAGGGCTACGACTTGGCCCGCAGGCTCGGTGGCAAGTGGGTGGCTGGTGGGCATTCCTTGGGTGGCACCACCGCTGCTTGGTCGGTGTACGACCATCAGGCGGCCTTCGAGGCCCTGGTGCTTTTGGCGAGCTACCCGGCAACCAGCACTCCGCTCACCTCTTGGAGCAAACCCGTCCTTTCCCTGCGCGGCGAGTTTGACCAATTGGCGACCGAAGCCAAAATCGAAGCCGCCAAATCGGACCTCCCGCCCTCGGGAACTGGCTCTGCCCACACCCAGTACGAAGTGATCAACGGCGGCAACCACGCCCAGTGGGGTGACTACGGGCCTCAAGACGGCGACGGCACAGCAACCATCAACAAGTCCAGCCAGTGGACCCAACTGGCCGACAAACTCGTGGCGTTTTGGAGCGCCAACAACCTATGAAACGCTTCTTCTTTTGCGTTGCCGTCCTTGTGGTCGCCTCGTCCCTGCCTGCCCTTGAGTTGAGGCTCGGCCTTTCAGGCTGGGAAGGCCTTACCTATCGCGGTGAACCCGCCTTCGGGTGGACAGGTTCCGCCGTGCAAGTGCTCGTGGAGGGCCCTTCGCAGTGGTTGCCCGCCGGGCTGCGTCCTCTCGGGGGCGTCGAGTTGGCCGCCGGTGGGCTGGGAACCCAAGTTCTGTTCCCGTTAGGAATCACCTGGAAAACCTTTTTCGAAAAAGGCTGGAGCCTCAACTTAGCTGCGCATGCCCTTTCGGGAGGAACCCTCAGCAAATCGGGCACAGCGTTTACACCGCAAGCCCTTTTGGGTGGAGAAGGCGAGGCTCGCCTCGAATGGGCCTGGGAACCCGGAATCGGCGTGGGCCTCACCGCGGGGCTCCGGTACACTACGGCACCCTGGTATGCTGCGGCCACTTATGCTGTTCTCGAGGTGCCTGTGCGGCTAGACCTCGAGTTTACCCTCTCCGGGTCGGAACTCGAGTAGTTCCAATAACCGGGTCACCCATTCCTGCGTGGCGGCAAGGCTTTGGTCGTTAACCTCATGGCCCATGGAGAACTCGCGGTAGGTGAGCTTTACCGGAAGTTTCGACAACGCTTCGGCAGTAGCGCGCCCGTGTTGGATAGGAAGCACACGGTCTTCGGTGCCATGGATAACAAGCACTGGTTTGCCCTGCAATGTTAAGGGCCCTGGGGCCGTGGGAATCACTTCGGGGAGGGTCCGCCCGCTCCACGCTACCACCCCGCTTACCAGCTCGGGGCGCGTAAGCAGCACGCTGGTGGCCACGATGGCTCCCTGACTGAAGCCCACCAGGTAAACCTGTTGCGGATCAACCGGAAACTTGGGCACCTCAGACTCCAAAAACCCTACCACCTTCCGCAAGGCCTAGGCCGCCTGCACCTGCTCATGAATCGGCCCGGATTCCTCCCACCGCATGGTGAACCAAGCGTATTGTGTGGGGCCCAGGGTGAGGGGTGCCCGCAAGGAAAGCACATGGAACCTTGGGTCGAAGGCTTCCGCCAGCCCAAAAAGGTCGGCCTCGTGCGAGCCGAAGCCGTGCAGAAAAATCAGGAGAGGAGCCTTGGCAGTGGCGGTGAGGGGTTTTCGTTCGAGGTGGCGAATCATACACTGATGGTACGAAACCCCCGGAGGCACGTCCAGACCATGAAACTGACGAAAGTAGTCATTGACCTTGCTGAGATTCTTCTGCAGAGGGGCTGGCGCTTGGCAACCGCCGAGTCGTGCACAGGAGGCGGAGTGATCCACGCGCTGACGGAGGTGGCGGGGTCCTCCCGGTGGCTCGAAGGCGGGCTGATCACGTATTCCAACGCCAGCAAGAGTTTACTCCTCAATATACCGACAACCCTGATCGACAGTTATGGTGCTGTTAGCTCTGAAGTGGCGATGGCGATGGCTGCGGGTGCTTGCGCCCGAACCGGGGCTGAGGTGGCAGTTTCTACGACAGGTATTGCAGGGCCAGGGGGAGAAACCCCCGAAACCCCTCTGGGAACCGTGTGGTTCGGCTGGTGTGTGGCAGGCTCTGTGTCCGCCACACTGCGTCGGTTCCCAGGCAACCGGGCCGAAGTGAGGGCGGCCGCTGTTGAGTTTGCCTTGATCGGGCTGCTCGAGCGGCTGTTAGACGTGGGTACCAATCACGTCGCGGATGAGCATTTTGCCGGCCCTTCGCGCGGGCAGGATTGACCCGATAGTGGCTATGAACGCGGCTGCCAGCGCGCCGAGAGGAAAGTCTGAGAAGACATAGAGGGGCCTGAGCACAGAAACCAGCGGGATCGGTACATCGCGGGGAAGGTATCCGCGAACATCCAGCCCATAGGTCACCCCCAAAACTCCAAGCCCGATGGCCGCCAACATACCGATCAAGCCACCGGCCAGCCCAAGAACAAAGCCTTCCAGAAGAAACATCCTTTCCAGCTTTCTGCGGTTCATTCCGATGGCACGGAGGGTACCGATTTCCTGAAAGCGCTCCTGCACTGCCATCGACATCGAGTTCAGAATGCCTATGGTTACCAACAGAACCAGAATCGAAAGCATCGTTGTCATGATTTTTACCCGGCTCTCAATCGTATCCACCAGGCTTTTGGCAAACTCCCGCCACGAATAAACCGCCAAGCCGGACCCTTGTCCAGATTTCTCAAGCGCCACCTTTACCTCAGCCACACGACGCTCGAGGTTGTCACCGTTGTCGAACTTGAGCACCAGCCTCGTGGCGTCTCCGGGGCCCAGAGAAAGCGTCTCCTGGGCTTTTTTTAGGCTCGTGTACACGACGGCATCGTCGAAAATCCCATAGCCCGAGGTGAAGATTCCCCCCACCGACGCATCCACCAGATTGCGCACCCCAAATTGGTCGAGAGCGGTGAGGAAGACTTGGTCTCCAACCTTTAGGTTCAGTTTGCCGGCCATCCCTGAACCAACCACGACCTGGTCTTCCCCACTGAGCCAAGCACCTTCGACAAGACTCGAACCAATGGTGTTTGTTTTAGACTCCCCTGACGGGTCCACGCCCCTCACAGTAGTCTGCAAGGAGGTTTCACCGTTACTGATTTGTGCCGCGAAGTCCAGCCTAGCGCCGACTCCCACAACACCGGGAATGTTTTTCACAGCTTCTTTGGAGGCAGACCAGTCCTTTAATCGCAGATCGAGAGGCAATCGCCGTGCCTCCTCTTGGTAGCCGGCCGCGAGTACTTGCACATGAGCAGTATCGAGGTCGATCTGGGTCTGGTAGGCCACGGTGGCCAGCCCGCCTACCCAGCCTTTCATCGACAAGCTGATCATGACACCTAAGGCAATAGCCACAAGATTAATGATGGTGCGGCGAGGGTTGCGGAACACGTTGCGCAGGGCAATGGCAAACAGGTTCATGGATTCTCCTAGGTATGGGTCAGTAGTTCGTTGACTCTCAAGCGCGAGGATACCCGCGAGGCGTACCAACTGGCAAATACGGCGATGAGGGTTCCGAAAGTGAGATTCATCAGCAGGTCGTAGAGCACGAGTTTGGGGTAGATTCGGCTGGAAAACCCGATGTACTCGGTGGCACTCCCCATGTCGAGACCTATCTGAGAAAGAAACAGAACTACCGGTGTACCCAACAGCAGGCCCACAACCGACCCCAATCCTCCGAGAAACAAACCTTCGGTGAGAATCATCCCTCGAAGTTGCCGTTTCTTGAGTCCAATAGCTCGCAAAGTTCCGTATTCCCGGGTGCGTTCAAACACCGTCATCAGGACGCTGTTGGTAATCACCGAACCGGCTACTATGACAAAGAATACCCGGATGATCACCAACAAGAGTTCCAGCAGTTTCACGATGGTCAGCACGGCGGCAAAGTTTTCTTCCCAGGGCAAGACTCGAAGGCCTTTTCCCGCTAGCTGTTTCTTCAGGTCGGCGGCTAGGGCGAGAGCCGTGTTAGGGTCTTTAATCTGAAGGCGGATCTCGCGGCTCATACCGTTAGCGTCGACAAGCTCGCGGGCGGTATCCTGGCTGAGCACGAAAAGATTTAGGTCAACCTGTTCGCTGCCAGAATTGAACAGCCCGGTGATCGGAAGTTCCTGGTACCAGGGATTATTGCCGCGGTCGGTGGTCAGCACCATGAGGGTGCCCCCCAAGGTTACCCCCAATAACTTGGCCGCGCGGTTAGACAACGCCACTCCCTTTCCCTCGGGCAAAAAGCCACCGGCAGTGATGCCTTGGCGCACGTTGGAAAGAAACTTGGTGCCAGGGATCACCCCTTGACCCATCATGCCCATATTGCGGGCCTCCACCTTGGACTCCACCGGCACCGGTTCCACAAGAAGGGCCGGGATGGTGAGCACGCTTTCAGCTACTGAAATCCGCTCATCCTTTAGCGATTCAAGAAGTGACTGGGAGTCTGGGAGCAAAAACTTCAGGTCCAGCGGATTCGCCGCATCCTTGGCGGCGGCCTCGGTGATCACGATGTGACCGGCTGTAGGAATAATGGACGACAGCATGGTTCCTGTGATTCCGCTCACAAGACCACCTATAAAGGTGAGTACCGCCACAGCTATCGCCACCGCCGCAAAGACGATTGCCGAGCGCTTGGCATGCTTGATAAGGTTGAGCAAGGCCAGTTTGGCAAACAACTTACTGGCCTCCTATCACATGGTCGCCTACGATGAGTCCGTCTTTCAACCTGATAACCCTTTTGGCGTACTTCTCAATTAACTCATTGTGCGTGCTAAAAATAAAACTCACCTTATCTTCTCTGTTGAGTCGCTTCATCGCCTCCATGATGGTCATGGACGTCTCGCTGTCGAGGTTGGCTGTGGGCTCATCGGCGATGACCAGCCTAGGTTGGTTCACCAGAGCTCGGGCAATGGCCACGCGCTGGCGCTGACCTCCCGATAGCTCATCGGGCTTGTGCCCCACGAACTCGCTCAGACCCACCACGTCGATTAGATGCTCCACAATTTTGCGGCGCTCCGCTTTGGGTACCTTTCGCATCAAAAGGGGGAACTCGATGTTTTCCACGACGTTGAGCACAGCCACAAGGTTGAAGCTTTGGAAGATGAACCCGATTTTGTTCAGCCGAATTTCCGCTTCCTGATCGTCATTGAGCGAGGCCAGATCGACCCCCTGAAACGTCACGCTGCCGCTGGTGGCCTTGTCGATACAGCCAATGAGGTTGAGCAAGGTCGATTTTCCGCAACCGGAGGGGCCGACGATCGAGAGGAACTCGCCTTCGTGGATGTCAAACGAGATACCCTTGAGAGCCGGTATCAGGGTCTTTCCAAGCTGGTAGTTTTTGGTAACGTCGCGAACAGAAAGGATGGTATCGTTCATGAAGGTCTCCTCAGAAGTGGTAGGTGGTCGAGAATGACCCTTGAAAACGGGCTCTTTCGCTGGAAACGAACTCCCAACTATCGCCAGAATCCCCGGTGGCCGCCTGTCCGGTGAACTGTAGGTCGAGGTTGTCGTAGAGGGTGGTGCCCAAAGTCGCCTGAAATAAAGTGCTCTGGTCTTGCAGATCAACAGCGGCAAAACCTGAGGCCGAAACTTCCCCCGCGTAGCCTAGGTTGAAGCGAAAGAAGGCATTGTCTTGACTGCGCACGGGGAGCGAGGCCCTCAGGGCGGCAAGACCTCCGCGCACAGCGACCTGGTTGGCCAAAGAAGCTTTGTTCAAAGCCTCTTTCCAGGCGTTTGTCTCGTCCACCGTCCAGCTTTCCCCTGCGTGCAGCGCTTCGGCCGACACGGTAAGGTCGAAATCGCCGAGGCTCAAGGCGTACCTTGCGCCAAGGCTACCCGAATAGGCCGGGGAACTCCACGCGGTGGGGCTGGCCCAAACCCCGGTGGACGTGAGCGAGCCCCAGTCTCCCACGGGACGAACCTGCTGCGGCAAAAACTCTGCGGCTCCCTCGGCGGTCACAATAAGCCCGAACAGGTCGTAACTGACACCGGCGGCAGGGCGGAGGGTCTTGGCGTCGCGCGCCACCAAAGAAGCGGTAGCCTGCAAGCCTCCAGCCAGGAGGCTCAGTTGCCCCGCGCCCGTCCAGTCGTTCAAAAAGCCGCTTTCGGTGGATGCAGCAGCCGAAACAGAAGCCCAACTGACAGGGCTCCAGTCGGCGGTAATGCCCCGGAAGCCGGTCTTCTGGTCAAAAAAACCAATGACCGGATTAATCGAATCGCCCACTGTCAGGGTTTGCCCTACGCCGAGAGGATAGTGCTTCTGCCCAAAGGTAATGTCCAGGCTGTCGGTGAGCGCAAAGCGGGCGTAAGCTTCGGGGATGGCTACCGTCGGGGCCACCGAAGCTAGAGTCGCATTGAGTGGTAAGGTCCAGGTGGTGTCGGCCACGAAGAAGAAAGGGCCATCGGTGAACTGCGGTTTCAGCACGGCCGTGAAGGCCCAAGAGGAAGCGGGGTTTGAGTCCCACACAGTTCCCGACCAGGTGACTTTGGGCGTCACACTTCCGAGAAGCTCAAACGAAGGTACCGGTGCCAACAATTCCTGCGCACCCAGGGTCAGCGGGAAACCACCCACGAGGAGGGCGAGCACCAAATTAGGGAGCAAACTAGCTTTCCGTATGTTCATAATCTTCCCTCCTGCTACCGCCATTTATTTGGTGAGGTTGGTTAGGTTAAAAAGGCTGTCGGAAAGGGGTTTTTCGTCCATTGAATCGATATGGAGCACAGTTTTGGTCCCTTTTTTTTCGAGGCTGGTCATTTCGAGGTGGGTGGCCCTCAACCTGCCTGCCAACACTTTGTACTCGCTGAGCACCATCTGCCGGAATAGCAGCCCACTCTTGGCGTAATAGTCAAACTTGAGCGGCAGCAGGTCACCCTGACGCACCCACTGTACGATTTTGCCGTAGGCAGCTTCGGGGCTGTTAGCGTCAGCGCGGATCCTCCAAGCCTTGACGCTACCAAACTCTGTGGTCTCCAGAGTTTCTTCCCCCTCCGTGACGGCCGAATACTCTTCGGTAAACGAAGTTTTTGAAACATCGCTATTGCTGAAGCTCGAACCTTGGAAACTGTCCTTGGGTGCCAGACGTAAAGGCTTGGTGCTCCCTGACTTCGGGTTGTACATCCAGAGCGAACCTTCCTGGGTCAGCATTTTGGTGCCTTTCGACCTGGCGGGGGCGAGGATTTCCAGAAAGGTTCCAAACCCTTTCTTGTGGCTGTTGTCCATGGTCATCACTTTGTCGGCCTCGCCAACTGTCGCGGTGGTGAGCGTGACGCGCATGCTAAAAGTGTCGGGAAACCGAATGGCGTCGACCTGCTGAAGTATTTTGTTGCCATCCGGGAGTTCGGCAGCCAAAGGTGAGGCAAGACAAAGCAGAAGGACAACGGCTCTCATGGTGGTCTCCTTGGGCAACTGCCAGACAAACACCTGAGCGACAGCTAACCCCTTTCGTGAAAAGTATAGGATATTCCTCGGAAAACATCTTCCGTTGCGGGGGCAAGGTGGCCCCGTTTAAGCGTTGACAACGCTCCTTCGGTAGCAGAAACTTAAGCAGTATGACGACTGAATCGGGAAAACCGAACTATCACGAGGCCTTTAAAGCCGTTCTTCTCTTCCGTGCCTTAGCGGCCCCTGCGCAGGATTTTCTCTTTGAACGAGCAGAAATCCTCAGGTTTGAAGGTGGTGAGAAGATTGTGTCCAACGGCGACCTGAGTCCGTCGTTTTTTGCAGTTCTGAAAGGCAACGTCCATGTATCGATGAGGCAGGAAGGAAAGGACGTCTACATCGACACTTTGGGAGAGTCTATGGTCTTCGGCGAGGCCGCCATGTTTCTCAAGACGCCCCGTACCGCCGACGTCACTTCGGCCGAAAGTTGCGTCTTGGTCAAGTTGACTAGGTTTGACCTCATGGATTTCCTGCGCGAGTATCCGCGCGATGGTAACAAGGTTCTTCTGGCCTTGGTGTATGGGTTGCTCCTGAAGCTTCGCTCTTCCAATCAGGAACTGGTGTTCGAGCGACGTGGTGACAACGGCCAGAATGATGTCGACGCTCTGGTCGCGGAGCTCACCCGAGCCTAAAGGGCCCCCTCCCTTCGGTCAGGTGGCGAGCTGGCACCTTAACCGTATCTTGAGCATAGCCCCACCTGTTCAAGGAGTTTTTTATGCTCAAATCACTGTCTAACGACCTTGCAAGCCTTGTCGCCGCCACTGCCCCGCGCCTGCTCCACATCGGGGGGTCTGGCGTTTCCGGTCGAACCGGCCTGCTTTGGTCGCAGACCCTTGCGGTGACCCTCGCCCGCGAGGCCACCGATGGTGAAGAAGTTCCCGTGCTGTTTTCTGGCGGGAAGCAGGCCAGCGGGCAAGTTCAAGCCTTTGATGCCCGAACCGGGCTCACCCTGCTCAAGGTCAGTGCTCCTGAAACCCATCCCTGGGCCCCGGCTCCGCTTCCGGCAGTGGGATCTCTTTCTGTCGCGGTCGCCTATCCCAGCCCGGGTGGTATTGAGGCTCGTCTCGACCTTGTGCGCTTTGTTGGAGGCTCCGCGGAGTGGGGCAGGGGTGGGAGCCTAGACAATCACCTGCAAACCGATGGAAATGCCTACCACGGATTCAGCGGCGCTGCGGTGGTCGACCCTGAGGGCAGGCTAATCGGCATGGTGGGGGAAAACCGATCGGGCAACGCGGGCTACATTGTTCCCATTGCCGATTTGGCCGGGCATATTGAGTTACTCTTGTCCAAGGGAACCCGCCAACGCCCTTACTTAGGTATCAACACCCGTCCTTCGGGAACCGACCAAGGGCTGGCTCTTACCGAGGTTGAGGCAGGGAGCCCCGCCGAAAAAGCCGGCTGGAAAGCCGGTGATCTTCTTCTTTCTTTAGCTTCAAAAACAGTGACCCACCCGATGCAACTGGCGCGTGAAATTGCCAAACTGGAAACCGGAGTTTCTGTGGAAGCCAGAGTTCTCCGAGGTGGCGAAATCCATGCCCTCGCTATCGTTCCTGGCGGCCGGTGAAAGCACTGAGGCTCTATCAACACGAGGCCGTGGCGCTCAAGGAGCTACACTCTCTGTTGAGGGAGGCCTTGGCACGCGGTGAGGTTGTGTGGGTCGACACCGAGCAAGAGGCCGATCTGGTGATTTGCTCCCCGCTCCCGAGTGCCGATTCCAACCTGACGCCCCGGGAAAAGGAAATCCTGGAGTATCTAGCCGACGGTTGGGCCAATGAAGAAATCGCCGATAGGTTGGGTATTGCCTTGGGTACGGTGAAGTTCCACCTCGATGGCCTGTACAGAAAACTGGAAGTGGGAAGGCGCACCGAGGCCGTACGAGAAGGTTACCAGCGGGGTTTGTTGAGGCTCTAGCTTGGGGGGTTGAACACTCCCGTGGAAAAGTAGCGGTCTCCTCGGTCGCACACGATGGCAACAATCACTTTGTCACTCACTTCACGGTCCAGTTGCAGGGCGGTCCACACGTTGCCACCAGAACTGGTGCCCACGAGCAACCCTTCGGTTCGGGCGAGTTCGCGGGTGGTGGCCTCCGCCTGTTCTTGAGCAACCGGTATGGATCTGTCGAGACGCGAGGGGTCGAAGACGGCCGGCAGATAGGCATCCGGCCACTTTCGGATTCCCGGAATGTGGGCTCCCTCGGCCGGCACCGCCGCCACGATGCAGATCTGGGGGTTCTGTTGTTTCAGGTAACGGCTTACGCCCATCAGGGTGCCTGTTGTGCCCGTGCTAGCCACAAAGTGCGTGACGGTGCCGCGGGTATCACGCCATACCTCGGGGCCCGTCGTTTCGTAATGCGCCAACGGGTTATCAGAATTGCCAAACTGGTCAAGAATCACACCCTCGCCGGCGCTTTCCATGGCACGGGCCCAATCGATACTCCCTTCCATTCCCCCCGCCTTGGAGGTCAAAATCACCCGGGCTCCTAGGGCTTCCATGGCCTGACGTCGCTCGAGGCTGGAGTTCTCGGGCATGATGAGTACTAATTTGTAGCCAAGTGCCGTAGCAGCCATCGCAAGACCTATGCCTGTATTGCCGCTCGTGGCTTCTATCAGGGTATCGCCGGGCTGTATTCGCCCCCGTTCAGCGGCCCTTCGAATCATCGAAAGGGCGGGTCGATCTTTCACCGAGCCGGCTGGGTTGTTGCCTTCGAGTTTGAGCAACAAAGTATTTCGACCGGTTCCCAGCTTGCTCAACTGTACCAGAGGTGTGTTGCCGATGAGTCCCAAAACGGTGGGGTAAACAGGGCGGCGTTCCAGCCACCGGTCTAGCAAAGGCCCATCCGCACTGGCTAGCGAACTGCGGTCAATAGTGAGAGGTTCTACCCATTGAACCGCGTCGTGCACCGAAAGCACACCCATAGCCGAGGTCAACCGCCCCTCGAACCCTTCTAGGCAAATCAGCTGACCTGCCGATTCTACGACGTTGAACCCAAGCGATACGCCAACCTCGATTTTGGCTCCCAGTTCCTCAAACAGTTCCCGGCACAGTGCACCCCGGGAGTCCTCTCCGGCCTCCACTTTGCCCCCAGGAAACTCCCAGAGACCCGCCAAGGCCTGACCCGGAGCACGCCGTGCCAGCAACAACCGACCTTCGTGTTCCACCAAGGCACAAACGACGTGAAGCGCGTTCATGGGTTTAGCATCACTTTGGGATTGCCCTGAGTCAGCATACCCCAATCATACTCGAAAGCTGCGGCAATAGCGCGGCAACCCATCAGACCAAGACCCAATTCTTGACTTTGAAGGGTGACTAGGTTATGCTTTCCATGAGGTCGCCATGTTTACCATTTCCGCCAAAGGAGCCTATGGCCTGTACGCCATGATGGAGCTGTCCCGGGCCCCCAAGGGTCAATCCCTGCAAATCAAAGACATTGCCGACGCACAGAGTATTCCCCAACATTACCTGGAACAACTCCTTGTTACCCTTCGAAAGGCAGGCTTCGTGAAAAGCTTCCGAGGCACTAACGGAGGCTATGCCATGGCCAGAAACCCCGCCGAGGTTACCGTATTGGAACTGCTGACGGCCTTAGAAGGACCGGTGACCATTTTGCGGGAGCAGGTGCCTCGTGGCGGGCTCGATTTCTACTGGGAGCGACTGGAGGCGGCCTTCACCTCCCATTTGGGGATGTCGCTCGAACAACTGGTTGCTGAGCGCGATTCCCGAAACGAGGTTTTTTCGTACATGATCTGACGAGGTGTCAGGTCCGATTCGCCACCTGGCCGTTTCGAATCTTGTCGTGCAGATAAGTTGCGAGAACTTTTCTCTGCTTGGAGTCCTTGTATTCGAACGTTACCCCGAAGCCTGTGGGCTTGTTTGGCCCTCCGCCACTGACATAAACCACCCGACATGACAATTCGACAATTTCACCGGTTTCCTCTAGGTGCACCTTGGCAGGAAAACCCTCGTAGTAGCCGTCGCCCAAGGGAAGATTGCCCAAATTGTCGGTACCAAGGAACATCCCCGAGGCAGAAATGTCGAAACTTTTGAAGGTTTGCATGGTGCCACCGATAGAGGCTTCAATGGTGAGAAGGGCTTTGACCCGGGGATGTTGTTCCCACCATTTCATCTTCGGGTTGAAGAACGGCGCCATAATGTCTTTGCGAAGAATAATGATTATGGGAATAAAGAACACGAGATTGAGCAGTGTTCCAAACTGGAATGGGTTGAACTTGACGATCTCTTCCACAACTCCGTCTGCTTTACTCACGCCGTAAAGGAAGGTGCTGAATAACGAATTGGCCACCGCAGTGAGAATGCAGAGGTAGAATCCCCAGTTGGTGACCTTCCAAATGCCCCAGGCCACAAGGAGGAATAAGACCCATAATCCCGCCATCAGGACCGCATGCACCAGCCCCCAAGGCCCATTGGACGCAGTAGCAAAGTTTGCAACCAACACCTCGAGCAGAGATTCCGGTCGGCCAGCGAGCAGGTAGGGTGCGTACCAAGATGCCCAACTGAGAAAAGGTACCAAGGCAAATACCGATGCTAGAAGGACTAATTCCAATGGTCTTTTTTTGTAACCGGACTGATTCACAAGATTCATGATGACCTCCGCTGTAACTGTTAGTTCGTCGGTGGAGCCACAGCCTGCAACAACTTGATTTCTTTGACGGTAATCGCATCGAACCAGCCAAGTTCAAGGATAATCTTGACGAGATCGCCCACATGGAGGGCCTCAAAGGATTCCTTCGAGAGTTCGATCTTCAGGTACTGTTTCTTGGCTTTGTTGAGAACCACAATGTTGTAAACCTCGCTGGCAGCCGAAAGGGTGCCATTGCCGTAGATTTCTTGGATTTCCTTGCGGATCACTTTTGACTCGAAGGACTCCTGTGCCGCCTGAGCGACGCCACTAAGCAGGAGAAAGAGGCTCAGCAGAGAGATTTTAGTCATGGTGACCCCCTTCAAGCTTCAACATTCTGCGCACGTGGCGGGGAACAGGATCTTCTGAATGGTGGCCAATCACCTCACGTGCCTTGGCCTTCAGTTCGGGTCTCGCATTTTCGACGGCCACCGCATGCCATTCGCGGCCAAACATTCCCAAGTCGTTCAACTCGTCTCCAAAAACCACCACCGGCGACGGGCCGAGGTTCAGGAGGCGGCTCAGTTCCACGAGAGCGTTTTCCTTACGGGCCAATCGATGTTGAATCCAGAGTGCCGCACCGCCCTCTAGTTCGTTCATGATGGCGTAGTCAGTGCGAAAGACACGCCCAAAACGCTCTTCTATAAGGCCTCTGAGGCCCAAAAGGCGCTGTGGTGTATCAAGTAGGGTAAGCGAAATCGCCGACCAGGTGTCCGGCAGAGCAGCAAAGGCTTCAAAACGCCACCGATAAAACTCCTCGGCCTGCTTGTGGTGATGGTACCATTCCATAGCGGAGGTGTTCGGCCCATCGGAAATCAGGAAGTTCTCGCTCCCGTCCCAGATGTCGAGCACCGGCCAAAAGCCACGTGAGGTGAGCTCGTGGCGCAGTCGCATCAGTTCCCTTCGGTCCATTTCAAACAGAAACAGGGGTTTCGGACTGCCGAACTCCGAGATCATGGCACCATCCGAAGAAATCATGGGCAAGCCGACGGTTGCCTTGCCCAAAGCCCGCCGGATGGAAGAAAACGCTCGCCCTGAGGCCACGGTAAACGGTATCCCTTCGCGGTGGAAAGCGCAAAGTTCCTCATGGGAAAAACGAGAAAGGGTTCCGTCTGCCTGGAGCAGGGTACCATCAAGATCACTTACAAACAGGGCCGGGCGGTTCATGGCCAGCATTCTACTGAAAGGGACTCGCTTTGTGCTACCATCGCCGGGTGAACGAAATCCTGGTGGGGACTGCGTTGGCCGTTCTCGTGGCGTTGATCTTCGCCGGATTGTTCCCTGGAACGAAGCCCGAGTCGAGAAGAGCTCGGCCAGCGACGGTGATTTCTCCGCTTAAAACCTGCCCGCTGTGTGGAAGTCAACTGGAACTCGGTGAAAGGGTGCATTCGGTGGTTTTTGTTTCTGACTCTGGCGACAAGAGCATGGAAATCGTCGGCTGTCCCCACTGCCGTCCTCCTTCGAGCCTGCAACGTCAGTGCCCCGTTTGCAAGAAAGAATTACGCCCGCAAGACGTGGTGGCTGCCCGGGTGTTCGAGCGCAAGAACGAGACCGGAAGTAGAAAGACCCATGTGCACGTTTTAGGGTGCCCCCACTGTCGGCGCTATTCCAAGTAGCGGGTCACGAGCTCACGGACGTTGGGCGAAAGGTCGTTTCGTAATTCCAGGCCCCGGAGTACAACCTCCTGCCCGCTCCGAAAGGGCTCGGCGAAGCGTTTCCAGCCCTGAAAAGGAAGCACCAGATCGGCGGCAACTTGTGGATTGAGATGGTCAATCCTGACCACTGCGGCAGCCAGTAAACGGTAGCCGCCCCCATCGGCCCTGTGGAAGCCTGCCGGGTTGTCGCGCCCAAAGCTGCGGTAAAGAGCCCGCACCCGGTTGGGATTGGCAAAATCGCAATCCCTGTGAGCCTCCAGTTGGCCCATGCGTTCCACTTGGTCGGGCAGGTCCGTCGACGCCTGAAAGGAAAACCATAGGTCTATCACCAGTTTATCGTTGTGAAAACGCTGGTAGAAATCCTCCAAAAGCTCCGAACGTTCGGGCCGGTCGGTGTCGCGGAACACGGCTAGTGCCGCCAGACGGTCGGTCATGGTGGTGGCTTCATGGTACTGAGTGGAGGCAAGGTCGTAAACGTCGGAGCGTTCCAATTGAGCGAGGAGGCCAAGCGCCAAGTTTTTGAGGGCCCGGTCGGCTATTTCTGCGTCGGTAGGAAACTCTGACAAAGGCGTGTGCCTGTGGTGCCTCTGGTAGGCCTGCCTCAGCCTGGGCTCAAGCGCCCGTGCCATTTCAAGTCGGGTCTCGGTTAGGGTACGGTGAATCAGTAGCGGGTCGACGGGGTCGCACTCCTGCTCGAGCACACTTTGCGGCACCAGGGTGAGTAAGCGAGACTTGAGTTCGGGGGCAAGGGACAGGTCGTCCAGCAGTCCACCAAAAATCCCCAAAAGTTGTTGGGAAATGGCGGAGACCTTTCCCATTTTGCGTGCAGCAACGCGTTTTAAAAGTTCCTTTTTTTTGAGCGTAAAGCCGGCCTCATAGCGGTTAAACCCATCGGTATCGTGGGCAAGTAAAAACGCCAGATCAGCGTCGGTATGGTCGGTTTCGAGCCGTATCGGCGCAGAAAAATGCCTGAAGGGCGATACAACCGGGCGAGTAGTCAGGTTATCGAACACAAATGACTGCTCACTCTGATCAAAAGTCAACACCACTTCGGTGGAGCCCTTGGCATCGAGAGGAAGTTCCCGGCCCTCGGACCCCAGCAAGCCCAGCCTCAGGGGCATGGGTACCGGAAGGTTGCGTGGTTGGGTAGGAAACCCCTGCTTGAGGGTCAACGTGAGTCGTTGGTTCACAACATCATAGTCTGTTGTCAGGCGCACGGTAGGCGTGCCGGCTTGCGAATACCATCGGCGGAAGTTGGTAAGGTCAAGTCCGGACGCATCTTCCATGCAGATCAGGAAGTCTTCGCAGGTCACCGCTTGGCCGTCGTGGCGTCCAAAGTACAGGTCTGTGGCTGCGCGAAACAGTTTGTCTCCCAAGAAGGTGTGCAGCATCCCGATCACGTGGCCACCCTTGTCGTATACGGTCTTGGTGTAGAAGTTGTCCACCGCCTCATACTCCTCCGGACGGATAGGGTGGGCCCCTGGGCCTTGGTCCTCGGCGAACTGAAGGTTTCGTAGCACCGATACTTCGTCGATACGGACGGTGGAGCGGGAGTGAAGGTCGCGGCTAAAGCTGGAATCACGGTAAACCGTCAACCCTTCCTTGAGGGTCAGCTGAAACCAGTCGCGGCACGTGACCCGGTTTCCGCTCCAGTTGTGGAAGTATTCGTGCGCCACCACCTTCTCAACCCACAAAAAGCGCTCGTCGGTGGTTTTTTCCCCGGTGGCAAACACGGCTGCGGTGTTGAAGAGGTTGAGCGACTTGTTCTCCATCGCTCCCATGTTGAAGTCGCTGACAGCCACAATGTGAAACACGTCGAGGTCGTATTCGCGTCCGTAGGCCTTTTCGTCCCAGATCATAGCGCGCTTGAGCGCCTGAAGGCCAAACCGGCCTTGATCCGCAAAGCCGTGCTCGGTGTAAAGAAACAGGTCAACCTTTCGTCCCGAGGTTGTGATGAAGGTATCGCGCAAGTGGTCGAGATCGCCTGCCACCAAAGCAAAAAGGTAACTAGGTTTAGGAAAAGGGTCGTCCCATTCGGCGAAGTACCTTCCAGAGGGAAGTTTCCCTGCCGCCATCCGGTTGCCGTTGCTCAGCAAAACGGGGCAGGTAGCTTGGTCGGCTTCCATTCTCACTCGGTAAGGTGCCATCACGTCGGGTCGGTCGGGAAACCAGGTGATGCGGCGAAAGCCCTCAGACTCGCATTGCGTGCAGAAGATTCCTCCTGAGCGGTAAAGCCCAGAAAGGGCCGTATTGGCGGCGGGGTCTAGCCGTGTCGTGACTTCAAGGACAACCGCATCTCCCGCATGGAACACGGTGAGAGAGGTGGGTGTTTCCACGTAGTCGGCAACCCCAAGGACTCGGCCATCGAGCTTCAATTCATAGGTTTCGAGCCCATCACCGTCGAGGATCAATTCCCGGGGTGAACCCGGCTGAGGGTTGCGCCGTAGATTCAGACGGGAGCGGACTACAGTATGCCCGTCAAACAATTCGAAAGTGAGTTCTACTTTGTCGAGAAGGTAGGCAGGAGGGAGGTACTGCGAGCGTTTCATGACAGGCACCTTAACATCATCTGCAGAGGATAGACAAACGCTTGACAGATCGCTTAGACCCGCCGAGGATCACGGTAGTAGAGGCCCGATCTGGAGTAGTTGATGAAGTTCACCGATGGATACTGGCTCTCCCGGGAGGGTTACACCTCCCTTTGCCCGGCGCAGGCTTACGACGCCCGCGAAAAAGACGGGACGCTGGAAGTCTACGCTCCTGTCAAGGCGGTTCGCGATAGGGGAGATACACTCAACGTAGCCCAGCTGACCTTCGAGGTCAGCTCGCCTGCACCCGAGGTGGTCCGCGTGAGGATGTCTCATTATCAGGGTGGCTTGCAGCCTTGGCCCCAGTTTAATTTGGCTTCCGAGCCCGGCCATCACACCGACGTGAGGATTGACGAGCACGAGGCGAGCCTCAGCACCGGCAACCTCCAGGTGAAGTTTCACCGTGGCGGGCCGTGGCTGCTCGAGTTCCTCGGCAACGGACGGGTGCTCACGCAAAGCGCCAATAAGGCGGCTGCTTACGTGCAGGGTCCCGAGGGTAGGGTGTGGAGCAAAGAGGAACTTGGTTTGGACGTCGGTGAGCTCGTCTACGGCCTGGGCGAGCGTTTTTCTGCCTTCGTGAAGAACGGGCAGATCGTCGACATTTGGAACAAAGACGGTGGTACAGCCAGCGAACAAACCTATAAAAACATCCCCTTCTACCTAACCAACCGGGGCTATGGCGTTTTCGTCAATCATCCCGGCTTGGTGTCTTTCGAGGTGGCTAGCGAAAAGGTCAGCCGTGTCCAGTTTTGCGTCGAGGGCGAAGAGCTCGAGTATTTTGTGATCTACGGCCCCTCGCCTAAGGAGATTCTCAAAAAATACACCGCGCTGACCGGTCGGGCTCCCCTCCCGCCGGCCTGGAGCTTCGGGCTGTGGCTCACAACCAGCTTTACCACCAGCTACGATGAGGCCACGGTCACGTCTTTCATCGACGCTATGGCCGAACATCGTTTACCGCTTTCGGTGTTTCACTTCGATTGTTTTTGGATGCGCGAGTTCCATTGGACTGACTTCCTCTGGGACAGTCGGACCTTCCCCGACCCCCGCGGCGTGCTGGCACGCCTCAAGGCTAAAGGGGTGCGAATCTGTCTCTGGATTAACCCCTACATTGCTCAGCGCTTGCTCTTGTTTGAACAGGGTCGGGCAAAAGGCTACCTTCTCAAAAAGCCCAACGGGGAGGTGTGGCAAACCGACCTTTGGCAGGCCGGCATGGCTATTGTCGACTTTACCAATCCTGAGGCCCGTGCTTGGTACGCGGCGCAACTCGAAGTCCTGCTCGCACAGGGGGTTGATGCATTCAAAACTGACTTTGGCGAACGTATTCCCACCGACGTAGTGTGGCACGACAAGAGTGATCCCGGCCGCATGCACAACCATTATTCTTACCTGTACAACCAGACCGTGTTCGATTTGCTGCAGGCGCACCACGGTACGGGGGAAGCGGTGGTGTTCGCCCGAGCGGCCACAGTCGGAGGACAAAAGTTCCCGGTTCACTGGGGTGGCGACTGCGAATCCACCTTCCCATCGATGGCAGAGAGTTTGCGAGGGGGGCTGAGTCTCGGCCTTTCGGGGTTTGGCTTTTGGAGCCACGACATCGGCGGCTTCGAAGGCCTGCCCCCCGAAGCCTTATTTCACCGCTGGCTGGCCTTCGGCCTTTTGTCGAGCCACAGCCGCCTGCACGGCAGTTCTTCCTACCGCGTGCCTTGGGCCTACGGCGAAACGGCGGTCGAGGTGGCTCGCACGTTCACACTGCTCAAACTCGCGCTGATGCCTTACCTGTACGCTCAGGCGGTCGATACGACGAAAACCGGCTTGCCTCTCATGAGGGCCGCGTTGCTCGAGTACCCCGAAGACCTGACCTGCCAAACCCTTGATCGCCAGTACTTTCTGGGCTGCCAGCTTCTCGTTGCCCCGGTTTTCCGTGCCGATGGTCAGGTTGACGTCTACCTTCCCGAAGGTCGATGGACCCACCTGCTATCTGGAGAAATCGTTACGGGGCCCGGTTGGCGCCACGAAACCCATGGACCGTTCAGTCTTCCGCTTTACTCCAGACCCAACAGCATCCTTGCAATGGCGCCGGGAGTGACAAGGCCCGATACCGATTGGAGTTCCTCGCTCGAACTGCGCGTTTTCGCCATGGAGGAGGGACAGACCTCGCAGTGCGACCTAGTCGAGTTTCAGGGCCGACCGCTCGGCGAGGTGAGAGTTACACGACGCGGAGCCAACTACAAAGTGAACTCACCTGCGGCCGTTTTTCCTTACTCGTTGGTTGTCGGAAACAAATCCTTCCGCATCGAAACACCTGAACAGACGGTCTAGGCAGGTGCAGTGCCTGCTCAAAGTTCCCCATTGACTCACGCCTAACGCCCGAGGTGCTTCTTCCCTTCCCGCAGCACTTCTCCGGTATCGGCGTGGCTCACGAGTTTGAGGGCATCTTCGAGTTCGAGCCAGCATGCGTTGCTAATCTCCTGGTCTTGGAGCTTAAGTTTTTTGCTCCCGGCCTTTGCCAGAAAAAAGACCACGGTCTTTTCCACGCCAGCGCGGGGGCTGTACCGTTGCGTTGCCCGGAAACCGGCCCTAAAAGTCACCTCCAAGCCGGTTTCCTCCCGGATTTCACGGCGAGCCGTCTGCTCTTCGGTTTCGCCGGACTGGGCATGCCCTTTGGCCAGACTCCAGTGGTTGCCACTGGTGTGTTTGAGGAGCAGGAACAGCACTCGGCCCTTACTCCTGCGGTACACAACCGCCCCGAAAGAGCGTTCCTCGGTGGCCGCGTTTAAAGGTACAGGCACAGATAAGCGCTATCGGCGGCCACCTTGAGCTGGAACTTCAGGTTGGCTTCGACGCGAAACTCGGTTCCAGCCGGAAAGTCCTTCCAATCGGCTCCCGGTAGCTTCACGGAGAGCTTTCCGACGATGACTTTCACTACTTCGATCGAGGTGGTTCCAAACTCATAATCGCCCGGGGCCATGACGCCCACTGTAGCCTTGGTGCCCTCGGCCGTCAGACCAATGGACTTCACTTTGCCTTCAAAATATTCGTTAACCTTGAGCATCAGCTCCTCCTTATTGCTTGACACAGTCCACATAGTAGCTCGTTTTTCCGTCTTCACCTTTGGTTTCTACCAGGCCATGGATGTCTGTCTCGAAGCCCGGAAACATTTCGTTGAACGATCGGGCAAACTTGAGGTAATCGATAATGGTGTTGTTGAAACTTTCTCCGGGAATGAGCAAGGGGATTCCCGGCGGGTAGGGCGTCAGGAGAACCGCGGTGACGCGCCCCTGCAGGTCATCGATGGGTACACGGTCGATCTCTCGGTGGGCCATTTTGGAATAGGCATCGGCGGGCCTCATCACCGGCATCATCTCGCTGGTGTACATCTCGGTGGTCAGCCGGGCCACGTTGGCCTTGCGGTTCACCTCGTGCATTTTCTGGCAAAGCTCTTTGAGGCCGATGCGGTCGTAGAGCGGATGGGCAGCCACGAACTCGGGCATCACCCGCCACAGGGGTTGGTTTCGGTCGTAATCGTCCTTGAATTGTTGGAGCTCGGTCACCATGGTGTTCCACCGGCCTTTGGTAATGCCGATCGTAAACATGATGAAGAAGCTGTAAAGGCCGGTCTTTTCGACCACAATGCCGTGTTCGGTCAGGTACCGGGTGAGAATCAACGCGGGAACACCCCATTCGCTGAAGTTGCCGTCTACGTTAAGCCCTGGGGTAATCACGGTGGCCTTGATCGGGTCGAGAAGGTTGAACCCCTCTGCCAGGTCGCCAAAGCCGTGCCACTGGTCGTCGGCCTTAAGCATCCATTCGTCGCGGTTTCCCGCCGATTCTTCCGTGAGTTCGTCGGGTCCCCAAACTTGGAACCACCAGTCGGCCCCCCATTCCGCATCCACCTTACGCATGGCGCGACGGAAGTCGAGGGCTTCTTTGATGGATTCCTCCACCAAGGCGGGGCCGCCCGGGGCCTCCATCATGGCGGCCGCCACGTCGCAACTGGCAATAATGGCGTACTGCGGGCTGGTGCTCGTGTGCATCAGGAAAGCCTCGTTGAACACATCGCGGTCGAGTTCATGAGCGTCGCTGTTCTGAACCAGAATCTGGCTCGCTTGACTCAAGCCGGCAAGAATCTTGTGCGTCGACTGCGTGCTGAAAATCATGCTCTCGCGTGCCCGCGGACGGCCAGCCCCAATGGCGTGCATACCCTTGTAAAACTCGTGAAAGGCTGCGTGGGGTAGCCAAGCCTCGTCAAAGTGCAGGGTGTTGATTTTGCCGTCCAGCATAGCCTTGATGTCTTCAACGTTGTAAAGAACGCCATCGTAAGTGCTCTGGGTAATTGTCAGGATGCGAGGCTTGCCTACCGCATGCTTGGCAAATGGGTGGGCGGCTATCTTCTTCTCGATGGTCTCCCACGAGAACTCGCTCTTGGGAATTGGGCCGATGATGCCATAATGGTTGCGGGTGGGCATCAAAAAGACCGGGATGGCTCCCGTCATGATGATGGCGTGTAGAATCGACTTATGGCAGTTGCGGTCGACGATGACCACATCCCCCGGAGCCACGGTGGAATGCCAGACAATCTTGTTAGAGGTCGAGGTGCCGTTTGTAACGAAGAACAGGCTGTCGCACTGAAAAATGCGCGCCGCGTTGCGTTCTGAGGCGGCCACCGGCCCACTGTGGTCCAGCAGTTGTCCCAACTCGTCCACGGCATTGCACACGTCGGCTCGCAGCATGTTTTCTCCGAAGAACTGGTGAAACATTTGCCCCACAGGACTCTTGAGAAAGGCGACGCCACCGGAATGTCCCGGACAATGCCAGCTGTAGGAACCATCGTGGGCATAGGCGGTCAGAGCCCGGAAGAAGGGTGGCGGCAGGCTATCGAGGTAGGCCTTCGATTCGCGGATGATGTAGCGGGCAACAAACTCCGGAGTGTCTTCAAACATGTGGATGAAGCCATGAAGCTCTTTCAGGATGGCGTTGGGAATGTGTCGGCTGGTGCGGGTCTCGCCGTACAGGAACAAGGGAATGTCCGAGTTGCGGAACCGGATCTCCTCCACAAAGGCCGCCAGTTGACGCAGGGCATCCGGAGGTTGGCCGTCTTCGCGGGCCGTAAGTTCCTCGTCGTCAATCGAGAGGATGAACCCACCGGCCCGGCTTTGCTGCTGCACAAAGCTCGTTAGGTCGCCGTAACTGGTCACGCCCAAGCATTCCACACCCTCTACTTCCAGCGCTTTGGCAAGCGCACGGATGCCCAGCCCGCTCGCGTTTTCAGACCGAAAATCCTCGTCGATGATGATGATGGGAAAATGGAACTTCACGCAGGGCCTCCCGAGCCGGTTAAAGATGCCTGACTATAATCTGCAAGGATAGTTTTGTCAGTAAAGTTTCTTGACATTGGCTTCCCGATCTGTGATTATAGTTCCAGCTTCTATGGAAAATCAGGTCCGTCATTTGATCGTCTCGCATGGCGTTGTGTTGGTTCTGGCGGCTTGCGGAGGCTACTTGTGGGCGGGCCTTTCCGGTTCGGTTTCGGTGGCTTGCGGGCTTCTGGCTTTCAGCCTTCCAGTGGTCGTTTTCAGCACTTTGGTTCTCCGGGCCTCCTCGTCTGAACCCGGTCGGTTTTGGGGTAGATTTATGGTGGCTGAAGTTCTGAAGTGGTTGCTTTCGGGAGTGGCGCTGGGGTTAGCCTTCGCCTCAGGATGGTTTCAACCGGTACCACTTTTGGCCGGTTTCTTTCTTTCGGTAATTGTGCAGCTGGTGTATCCGATTTTTGTGCGAAGGGGTTCTGAATCATGAGTGAAGCCGCTGCATCGGGCGGGTTGATCGAGGCCGGAAAGTACATCGAGCACCACCTTGAGAATGCAACTTGGAGCGCGGGTGGAGATGCTTTCTGGACCTTCCATCTCGACACGATCGGGTTTTCCATTGGCCTTGGCCTTCTCTTCACGGGTCTGTTCTGGTTAATAGGGAGCAGAGCCACCACCGGTGTGCCTGGTCGATGGCAGAATGCTGTCGAGTGGGTGTTCGAGTTTATTGACAATCAGGTTCACGATTCCTTCCACCTGAAGAACCGTTTGGTAGCCCCTTTGGCCCTAACCCTTTTCTGCTGGATCTTCCTGTTTAACATGATGGACTTGCTCCCCGTCGACTTGTTGCCTTGGATAGCCTCCTTGGTATCTGGGACGCAGTATATGGCCGGCTCTCCCGCGTTGCGCGTGGTGCCGAGCACAGAACTCAACATGACCATCGCCCTTGGTCTCTCGGTTTTTCTGCTCCTGTTCGCCTTCACGTTCATTTACAAGGGACCGGTTGGTTTCCTGAAGGAAGTTTTCTTCCATCCCTTTGGAAAGTGGCTTTTTCCCGTCAATGCTCTGCTCTGGGTCGTAGAGACCATTGCAAAGCCTGTTTCGCTGAGCTTGCGCCTCTTTGGAAACATGTATGCCGGAGAACTTCTTTTCATCTTGATGGCCCTCACCATTCCGACCTTTGCCACCCTCGACTGGGGCGTGCTGTCGGTGCTGGCGTATCCCATTCTCAACCTGGCCTGGTCGATCTTTCATATTCTCATCGTCATCCTCCAGGCCTTCATTTTCATGACCATCTCGGTGGTCTACCTCAGTCTCGCGTCCGAAGAACATTGAAACAAAGCATTTGCTAAGGAGTTTTACATGGAACTTGCCACTTTGGTTGCACAGGTTCAGAGCGCCACCGTCATCGGTGTCGCCATCATTCTCGGTCTTGGTGCCGCCGGAACGGCCATCGGCTTCGGAATTCTGGGAGGCCGCCTTATCGAAGGTAGCGCCCGCCAGCCCGAACTGGCCTCGGGCCTTCAGGTCAAGATGTTCATCGTTGCGGGTCTGCTCGACGCTGTAGCGATGATTGGTATCGGTATGGCTTTGTTTTTCACCTTCGCCAACCCGTTTGTCTCGGCAGTTACTGCGCTGGCCACCAAGTAATCTCCTGCGCTTGAAAGGTTTATCATGAACATCAATGCCACCCTGATTGTCGAAATGCTGACCTTCCTGGTCTTTGTTCTCTTCAACGTCTTTGTTGTCTGGCCACCGGTATCCCGAGCCCTCGAGAAACGGCGGACGCAGATCATGGAAGGTCTTGCCTCGGCTGATCAGGCGAGGCAGGCCGTGGATTTGGCACGTCGTGAAGGCGAAGTTTTGGTGAACAAGGCCCGCGATCAGGCTGCCAGCATTGTTCGTCAGGCCGAGGAACGCGCTCTCGCCATGGTCGACAAAGCCTCGGAGGAAAGTCGCAAACAGGCAATGCAGATTATGGATCAGGCCCACCAAGAGCTCCAGGTGCAGGTAAAAGCCGCCCAACGCGAGCTGTACAACGAAATTGCCGGTCTAGCCCTAAAGGCAGCCGGGCAAGTCGTTCACGAAGAACTCGACGACAAGAAACACCATGAGATGGTGGGCAAACTCGTCAAGTCTTGGAGCTGACCATGGCGATTTCCCGGTCTTTCGCCAAGCCGTACGCTAAGGCCCTGTTTGAGTTGTCGGCCGACAATGTTCAGCGCGGACTGTGGTTGCACAGGTTGCAAGTCCTCGACATGGTTTTTCAGGATCCTCAGATTCGCCGAACGGTGAGTAGGATGTCCGGACCAAAAGCCCTCGAATGGCTACAGTCCATCCTCAAGGATGGAATCGACGGGGGAGCCTATTCCCTGCTGGCCCTGCTTTTGCAGTACAAGCGGCTGGCGCTCATCAACGAAATACGCCTGCATTTTGCTGATCTGATGGTTGAATATCACGGTTTCGGAATCCTATACCTCACCTCTGCGGTTGAACTTCAAGACGACGAACGAGCAAGTGTTCTGGCGATGTTTGAGAAGCAGTTTGGCGAGAAGTTGATACCGCACTACCGCACCGATCCAGCCATTCGCGGCGGCGTTATCGGCCGGGTAAAAGATTTGGTCTACGACGGGTCCCTTCGGGGATCCTTGGATAAATTGAGGGAAAACCTCATCCAATGAGGTGGAGTAAGTTATGCAGTTAAGCCCCACAGAAATCACCGCCCTTATCAAAGAGCGGATTCAAAAGTCCGATCTGACCCCCGAAATCCGCACCGAAGGGACGATTCTCAGCATTAGCGACGGTATAGTGCGCATCGAGGGCCTGTCTCAGGCCCTGCAGGGAGAGTTACTGGAACTTCCCGGCGGTACCGCAGCGTTGGCTTTGAACCTCGAGCAAGACTTTGTCGGAGCCGTGGTTCTTGGCCGCTGGAGGCACTTGTCGGAGGGCGATACCGTTAAGTCGACGGGCCGGGTGCTCGACGTACCTGTGGGAGAGGCGCTTCTAGGGCGCGTTGTGAACGCTTTGGGCGAGCCCATTGACGGCCGCGGGGCTATCAACGCCACAGCGCGGTCGGCGATTGAGAAAATCGCGCCCGGAGTTATTTCCCGCGAACACGTGAGTCAACCGATGCAGACCGGCATCAAAGCTGTCGACTCGATGATCCCCATTGGCCGTGGGCAGCGCGAGCTGATTATCGGCGACCGCCAAACCGGCAAAACCGCTATCGCCATCGACACCATCATCAATCAGAAAGGCAACGGGGTTAAGTGCATTTATGTGGCCATCGGCCAGAAGCAAAGTTCGATTGCAGCGGTGGTGAAGCGCCTCGAAGACGCCGGTGCCCTAGATCACACCATTGTCGTGGTCGCCTCCGCTTCCGAGTCGGCGGCGCTGCAATACATTGCGCCCTATTCGGGTTGCACCATGGGCGAATACTTCCGCGACAAGGGTGAAGACGCACTCATTGTTTACGATGACCTTACCAAGCAGGCTTGGGCCTACCGCCAGATATCCCTCCTGTTGAGGCGACCACCGGGTCGCGAGGCGTATCCAGGCGACGTGTTTTACCTGCACTCGCGCCTTCTCGAACGAGCAAGCCGCATCAACGAGGTAGAGGTCGAGAAACTCACCGGTGGCAAGGTGAAAGGCAAAACCGGCTCTTTGACGGCACTGCCAATTATTGAGACCCAAGGTGGCGACGTGTCGGCCTTTGTGCCCACCAACGTCATCTCCATCACCGACGGCCAGATCTACCTTGAGACCAACCTCTTCAACGCAGGGCAGCGTCCTGCGGTCAACGCGGGCTTGTCCGTGAGCCGCGTGGGGGGCGACGCTCAAACCAAAATCATTAAGAAATTGGGCTCCTCGGTGCGCATGGACTTAGCCCAGTACCGCGAATTGGCCGCCTTTACCCAGTTCAGTTCCGACCTCGACGAGGCCACCCAGCGCCAAATCGAAAGAGGCAAGCGCGTCACCGAATTGATGAAGCAGGGTCAGTTTGCACCTCTCAACCTTGGATTGATGGCGGCTTCGCTTTTTGCCGCCAACCGTGGTTACCTCGACAACGTCGACGTGAAACGTATTGTGAGCTTTGAAAAGGAATTGCACGCCTTCCTAGAACGCGACCATATGGCGCTCGTAAAGAAGATCAACGAGAGAGGCGACTTTGGTGATGAAATCCAGAGGGGCCTTGACGAAGCATTGAAAGCCTTCAAAGCCACGGGAACCTGGTAGGACAACATGGCCGGCAAGAAAGAGATCCGTTCCAAGATTATCAGTGTCAAAAACACGCAGAAGATCACCAAAGCCATGGAGATGGTCGCGGCGAGCAAAATGCGTCGTACCCAGGAGCGCCTGAAAGCCGCACGGCCCTACGCCACATCGCTAGAACGCATCATTTTCCATGTAGCGCAGGCCACTCCCGAATACCGCCATCCCTTCATGACCGTGCGTGAAGGAAAAAACATAGGAATCATCGTCATCAGTTCCGACCGTGGTCTGTGCGGCGGTCTGAACATCAACTTGTTCCGCAGGGTCTTTAGAAAGAGTAACGAGTGGAGTCAGGAAGGTTCCCATATCCACTGGGGTCTAATCGGTAAGAAAGCCTGTCAGTTTTTCACCAGCGTTGGCTCCGACGTCGAGGCTAAGGCCGAAGGCTTGGGCGATGTGCCGACACTTGCCCAGATTCGTGGGGTTATTCTCTCCATGACCAAGCTTTACACCGAGGGTAAGATCGACTCGATTTGGGTCGCTTCCAATAAGTTTGTGAACACCGTGACGCAGATGCCCAAGCTTGAACGACTGGTACCAATTGCGGATCACGAGTTGCAAGTGCTCGATCACGGCAACCAACAGCCTCTTGATGGAAAGCTGGCGACCACGGGCTTGTGGGACTACCTTTACGAGCCCGAACCGAAGGAAGTGCTCGGTGCTCTTCTTGAGCGCTACATTGAGGCTCTGGTTCTTCATAGCCTCATTGAAAACGTTGCTTCCTTCATGGCTGCGCAAATGGTGGCCATGAAGAACTCGTCCGACAATGCCGGCCGAATCATCAACGAGCTTCAGTTGGCGTACAACAAGGCCCGTCAAGCGGCCATCACACAGGAAATAGCAGAAATAGTCGCCGGCGCAGCGGCAGTATAGGAAGGACGAAATGCAAGACGGAAAAATCATCCAGATCATCGGAGCGGTAGTCGACATTGAGTTCGATAGAGCCTCCCTGCCGCGCGTCTACGACGCCGTGGTTGTAGAAGAAAATGGACTTGTCATTGAGGTCCAGCAGCAGTTGGGTGACGGTATCGTTCGTGGTATCGCCATGGGAACCACCGACGGGCTCCGCCGTGGCCTCAAAGTTAAAGGAACCCAGTCGCCCATCAAGGTGCCCGTCGGTGAGGCCACCTTGGGGCGCATCATGAACGTTCTCGGCCAGCCTATCGACGATCGCGGTCCTGTGAACTCAAAAGACCACATGCCCATCCATAGGGCGGCCCCGACGTTTGAAGAACAAGCTGGTGGCCAGGCGTTGCTGGAAACCGGCATCAAAGTGATCGACCTCATGGCCCCTTTCGCCAAGGGCGGTAAGGTTGGACTTTTCGGTGGTGCCGGCGTCGGTAAAACCGTCAACATGATGGAGTTGATCAACAACATTGCCAAAGCCCACTCCGGTCTTTCGGTCTTTGCGGGCGTTGGAGAGCGAACCCGAGAAGGAAACGACTTCTACCACGAAATGGGCGATTCTGGAGTTGTGGACCTCGACGATCTCAGCAAGTCAAAAGTCGCCATGGTTTATGGCCAGATGAATGAACCCCCGGGCAACCGCCTTCGTGTGGCCCTCACCGGTCTCACCATTGCCGAATCGTTTCGTGACGACGGTCGCGACGTTTTGTTGTTCATTGATAATATTTACCGCTACACCCTCGCTGGTACTGAGGTTTCTGCCCTCCTGGGAAGAATGCCTTCCGCAGTAGGTTATCAGCCAACTCTTGCCGAGGAAATGGGCCTGCTTCAGGAACGGATTACCTCGACGCGTGTTGGTTCCATCACCTCAGTTCAGGCCGTTTATGTTCCCGCCGACGACTTGACCGACCCGTCTCCTGCAACCACGTTTGCGCACTTGGACGCCACGGTTGTTCTTAGCCGCGCCATTGCCGAAAAAGGAATCTACCCAGCCATCGACCCGCTGGACTCGACGAGCCGTCAGCTCGACCCGAACATCGTGGGCCACGAGCACTACAACGTGGCACGCAAGGTTCAGTCGACGTTGCAGCGTTACAAAGAACTTCGCGACATCATCGCCATCCTCGGTATGGATGAGCTTTCGGAGGAAGATAAGTTGATCGTGGGCCGCGCCCGCCGCATAGAACGTTTCCTGAGCCAACCCTTCCACGTCGCCGAAGTCTTCAACGGTGTTCCTGGACAATTGGTGCCGCTCTCGGAAACGATCAAGGGCTTTAAGGCCATTACCGAAGGCGAGTACGACCACCTTCCGGAACAAGCCTTCTACATGATTGGTACGATTGATCAGGCCGTCGAAAAAGCCAAGAGCTTGTTGAAATAAGGAAGTCTGAATGCCCCTTACCGTCGAAATCGTCAGTGCGGAGAGAGCAATTTGGTCGGGTGAGGCCGAGTTTGTGGTCGTTCCTGGCTCTCAAGGAGAGCTAGGCGTCTACAAAGGCCACACACCGCTGATCACCTACCTGAAGTCGGGAGACGTCATGGTCCAAGTTGCCGAAGGGGAGCGCCACCACTTCTACGTTTCAGGCGGCGTGGCCGAGATTCAGCCTACGGGGGTCATCGTCCTCTCCGATTCTTCGGTACGTGCTCAAGATTTGGACGAGGCGGCCATCCGCGAGGCCAAGGCCCATGCGGAAGAAATGCTTCGTAACAGCAAAGACAAACTCAATTACACCGAGATCGAGCTGAAGCTATCTCAGATGGTCAGCCAGCTTTCGACCTTGGAGAAGTACCGGGCCGGCCAGAAGTAGGTGTTCATCTCTGAATTGTTCCCGTCAGAGTGGATTGTGCCGAACCTCAAGAGTCGCACGAAGGAAGGTCTGTTCAAGGAACTCTGTTCTTATGTCTCGGCCCGAAAGCCGGAAGTTTCGAAGGAAACGCTCCTTGAGAACCTCTGGGAGCGCGAGAGGCAGATGACCACGGGAATTGCCCTCGGGGTCGCACTTCCTCACACCTATGTTTCAGGAATTGGCAGTACCCTCGGTTTGTTGGGTCTCTCGAAGCGGGGAATAGAGTACAACTCGCTCGATGGAAAACCCGTGCATGCGGTTTTTTTTCTTCTCAGCGATTTAGATGAGCCGGACGAGCATGTGCACGTGCTCAAGCGAATAGCCATGCTGCTCATCAACCCGGATTTTTTTCCTACGTTGATGAAGGCCCATACTTCGAACGACATTTCTGGAACCTTGCGCCTCTTTGAACATTCGTAGGTTTTTCGCTACACTCGCTGCATGCTCGACATCACCTTCATCCGCGACAATCTCGTAGCCGTTGAGGCCAACATTCGCAACAGGAACATGCAAGCAGACCCCCGATTGGCTGTTGCTTTGCACGAAGAGCGCTCTCGAAGCGTTCAAGCTCTCGAGGCAAAGCGTGCTGCCCGCAACGAAAATGCCTCCCGCATGAAAGGAAAACTCGAACCTACCGAGAGGCAAGCCTTGATTGACGAGGGTAAGGCGTTGAAGGACGAAATCGGTCGGTTGGAAACAACCCTTTCCGAGGTTGAGCCCCGCCTCAAAGTTGCCTTGATGCAGATTCCCAACATGGCACACCCCGACGCCCCCGTGGGGAAAACTGACGTGGACAATCCGGAGCTAAAGCGAATCGGAGTTCCCACTCAGTTTCTTTTCCCTGCTCTCGACCACGTGCAACTGGGAGAAAAGCTCGACATCATTGACTTCGAAGCCGGAACCAAGGTTTCGGGAACAAAGTTCTACTTCTTGAAAAATGAAGGGGTGTTTCTTGAGCTCGCGTTGGTGAGGTTTGTCTTGGATCTGCTTACCAAGAAGGGGTTTACTCCGTTCATTACACCCGATATCGCTCGGGAAGAAGTTCTCACCGGCATTGGTTTCAATCCCCGCGGTCCTGAATCCAACATCTATCCCCTCGAAGGTACCGATACATGCCTAGTGGGTACCGCCGAAATCACACTCGGCGGCTACTACGCGGATCAAATCGTCGATCTGAGCCAGGGACCAATTCTCATGGCCGGACTTTCGCACTGTTTTCGGCGGGAGGCTGGCGCACACGGGCAGTTTTCCAAGGGCCTGTATCGGGTCCACCAGTTTACAAAGGTTGAAATGTTTGCGCTGTGCCAGCCCGACCAGTCTGACGCTCTGCACGAGACACTCCGTGGCATCGAAGAGGAAATCTTTACATCGCTGGAAATACCGTTTCGGGTTGTCGACACCTGCACCGGCGACTTAGGCGCACCCGCGTACCGCAAGTACGACTTGGAAGCTTGGATGCCGGGAAGGGGAACCGGGGAGTATGGAGAGGTGACCTCCACTTCCAATTGCACCGACTTCCAGGCACGAAGGCTAGGTATTCGCTACAAGGATGCTCAGGGGCGCAACCGTCCCGTCCACATGCTCAATGGAACGGCCATGGCCGTTAGTCGGGGCATGATAGCCATTCTCGAAAACTTCCAGCAGGCTGATGGGTCGGTGCGGATTCCGGAACTTTTGGTGCCCTACACCGGCTTTGATATCATCCGACCCCGCAGGTAGCCTTCATGAGTGAACGTCTCTACGTCATTGCCGAAATTGGGACCAGTCACATGGGAAACCGGGACAAAGCCCGGGACCTCATCCACGCTACTGCCGAGTCGGGCGCAGACTGCGCCAAGTTTCAAGTGGTTTTCGCCAAGGAAATCATTCACCCTCTGACGGGCGAGCTAGATCTACCGAGTGGAAGAGTACGACTGTACGACAAGTTCATCGAAGTAGAGCAGGAAAAGGAGTTCTACGCCTACCTCAAAGCCGAAACCGAGGCCTGTGGCATGGATTTTCTCGCCTCTCCCTTTGGGTTGGAATCGGCACGGCTCCTGCAGAGTCTTGGCGCAAGGGCTTTCAAAGTGGCTTCGCCTGAACTGAATCACCTTCCCCTGTTGCGGGAGTTGCGCGGCTACGGCAAGCCCCTTATTTTGTCCAGCGGGGTCAGCCTATTGAGCGACATTGAGGCGGCCGTCGAGGCCGTCCACGGCGTCCCGATTTCCTTGTTGCACTGCATCACCTCGTACCCGGCGCCCCCAGAGGAGTACAACCTGCGAGTCCTCGAACCTCTGAAGGTTCTCTTCGGTTGCCCAGTAGGTATCTCGGACCATTCCCTCGACCCGGAGCTAGTTCCCTTGACAGGCCTTATTGCCGGCGCCTCCCTTCTGGAAAAGCATTTTTGCCTCAGCCACGACGACCCAGGCCTCGACGACAAAAATGCCCTCGACCCAACTCAGTTTGCTACCATGACCCATTCGATCCGAGAACTCGAGGCTGTGCCTTTAGCGCAGAGGCGCGCCCGTCTGTATGCTCGCTTTGGCGCGGCACGAATTGAAGCGGTTTTGGGAAACGGCCGGAAACTCCTCGCGGCTTCCGAGAGGGCCAATTATGAGCGCACCAACCGAAGCCTGCACGTCTGGAAGACTCTTCCCGCTGGTCACCGGTTGCAGGATTCTGACCTCGCCGAGTTGCGCACCGAGAAGGTGTTGAGGCCCGGGCTTTCGCCGGTGTGGCGCTCTACCGTCGTGGGCAAGTTGCTAACGCGCGAGGTTGAACAAGGGCAGGGGTTGGTCTGGGAGGATCTACTTTCGTAGCAGTCGGACGCCAGGAACCGGCGCGTTGGCAGCATCGAGCAACGTGCCATCGCCACCCCAAAGCGTGAATTGAAAAAACGCCGCTAAGTATTCCCTTACAATGGAGTGTAGACGCCCATCCGCCTGCGATTTGAGGCCGAAGAAGGCCAAAAACGGTTTTGAATAGGCCGCGTCGGTCAAATCGGCCCTATGGAGGGAATCCGAGAGCAAGACCCAACGACTTTTGTCGAGTACAGAGTCGGTGGCACTAGCCTGCCCCGTTACCCACAACTCGGGCATCTTGGTCTTCCGGGACCCTTTCGGCTGATCGCCAAGCCACACCATTGAGGCCAAACCATCGGCCTCGCCGACTACCGACCTACCACTCGGAGCTCCTTTCCACGCCAACGAACCGACACGTTTGAGGTCTATTGCCTCGTAGAGCACGTCACCGGGCTCTTTGACCATGGCTGCGAGCGCCAGTCGAAGAACAGGGATTTGGCTCTCCTGGCTCGAGGGAGCTAATTCAAGCGACTTTTCGGGCTGTAACCAGAGCTCTGGTTGGAGCAACGGCTCGAGCAGTTGTCCCTGAACAGTAGCCCAAGTAAACTGCACTAACTGAGGCGGAGCTGGAGTTGAGCGCGCACCCACAACCACGAAGCCCCGGCTGGCTAGATCAGCGGCCAACCACGAGAAATCGAGAGCCTCGTCGTTGGGTGGTACAGACAACAAGACCGCAGGGTAACGGGTATTGGGTCGGGCCAGTTTCCCCCCCTGAACATAACGGGGAGGGCTGTGCTCCAAGTAGGCTTGCCAGTAGACGGGAAGCCCTCCGCGCGAGTAGGTTGCTTCCCACGTAGCGGGGCTCGATTCCGGCCCCTTGAGCGGAAGCGAGCTGCCGGAGGCGGGATACCAGACCAAGATGTCCTTTGAAGGCTGGCCCGAAGCGGCTGGGAAATGCACGGTCTTGAACCCCACCGCAAGACCACCTGTAAGTGGTACCTGAGGCAAGGGAAACAGAATGCAGACTACCGCCGCAGCAACCGCAAGGAGAAACATGCCCGAGGAGATCAGAAAGCGAAAGCCTCGAGACAAAGCCGAAAGGAATCCTTTGTTTGGCATCTGCCCACGAAGGGTCCGAAGGGTGGGAAAAAGGTAAAGCAGGTCGAGCAACAACACCGCTATCGCGGGAATCATCTGCCAGCGAAGGCCCTCGAGGCCCAAGCTTATCCCGAGAGCAATTCCTGCCGCAAAAACAAGATAGTTCAGCGCAAAAATTCGCCGGTGCCGGGGGGCCAGCAGGATCGCATGGTAAATCACCAGAAAGCTCAAAAACAGAAGTTCGGCGATCCGCATTGTGGAAACAGTTTACTGGACTCATCTTCCTTCTGCAAGATAAGATATCTCATGCCGCAGCAGGACTTTCGAGATGCAGCACCTCCGTCAACGTACCCCGATATCGGATCTCCTTGGTGAAAGTGACCTTTCTTGGCACTGGAACCTCAACAGGAGTGCCCATGGTGGGGTGTGATTGCGCGGTGTGCAGGTCATCTGAACCCAACAACCGACGGTTTCGTTCCTCGGTTCTCCTTGAAGAGGGAGGCCGGTCTTTGCTCGTCGATGCCGGGACCGACTTCCGTTCTCAGGCTCTTCGCCATGGCCTAAGCCGGCTTGACGCCGTGGTTCTCACCCATGCGCACGCCGATCATGTGCTTGGTCTCGATGATCTACGCCCCTTGAGCTGGCAAAAAGAAATTCCCATTGGAGTCGACGAGCAAACCCAGGGGCACGTCAAAAGGATGTTTCCGTACTTCTTCACCGAAACACGCAGCAAGTCCTCTCGGCCACAAGTCACTCTCACCAGGTTAACCCCAGGTGAAGTCATTACTATGGCTGGGTTTGCGTTGCTTCCAGTTTCAGTTTGGCACGGCGACGATAAGATTCTCGGATTCCGAACCGGCGACTTTGCCTACCTCACTGACTGCAATGGAATCCCCGATGAAACGTGGGAATTGCTCGCAGGGCTGGAGGTCCTGGTTCTTGGAGTCCTCAGGTACAAACCTCATGCCACGCATTTTCATCTCGAACCGGCGCTCGAGGCGATCCGGAGGGTAGGCGCAAAAAGAACGGTGCTCACTCACCTGAGCCATGAGTTCGACCATTTCTCACTGGCGGACGAACTTCCCGAAGGCGTGGAACCCGGTTATGACGGAATGGTTATCGACCTCTAGCCGAAACTCAAACGCAAAAAAAACCCGGACTGCAGTCCGGGTTCAAAGGTCGGGATGGAAGGGGCTTGAACCCTCGACCTCCGGCGTGACAGGCCGGCGCTCTAACCAACTGAGCTACCACCCCAAAAACTGGGTTCCACGGGATATCCCGTAGACGAATTGAACGTCCGACCTATCGCTTAGGAGGCGATCGCTCTATCCACTGAGCTAACGGGACAGACAAGGGCACTATAGAAAAAACGATTTGTCCTGTCAATACACGGCAGTCAGCGTAACGGGAGTTTCCAACGATAGCAGGCGGATCAGCGGCCACCGGGCTACCAGTGTTGAACCACTGACCGATAGTACCCCTTCGGTCGACACCGGAGGCGAGGGGAGCTGAAGACGCAACTCTACCATACTTTGGGCCACTAAGGATGTCGTGTCGGATGCGTAGGGCTCCAGGAGGTAGTTCAAGAGTTGGGCATAGTCGTTCTGCGTCACCGCGGCGGCATCGCTAGGAAGGAGGGTCGCCAGTGCGGGTGAATTTCCCCAAGTTGTTAGCGACGCTAAGGCCCTAAGGGTCTTGCGATCGAGGGTCACTAGCACCCGTGTGCGCTGGTCAGTTCTCGTCACCTGGAACCAGGAGGTAGAAATCACTTTTCGGCTATCGGGCACCGAGAAGGTCAGCGTCGTCGTCTTGCCCTCGGTGGTCACCTTGGGATTCGCAAGTTTCGCCGGAATAGTCTTCGTTTGTGCCTCGAGAGAGGCACGCAGCACAAGGGGGTCCAGAGGCGAAATTGGAAGTCGTGGGTCGAGCTCAGCAAGGTCTTTCCAGTAGCGCAGGAACTCTGCGCTCGCAGTTATGCTCGTCGCTACCCTAGCCGAGAGGTCGTCTGCCAGCTCTATACGTGTCACGACGGAGCAGGATCCCAACAAAGAGATCACAATTATCAGTAGGGTGGAGCCGGGGCGCATGGCGCCACTATAGCGCGAAATGTCCTCCACGAGGTAGAATCTTCCTCATGAAAGGTGTCATTGTCGCGGCCGGTTATGGAACCAGATTCCTTCCGGTTACAAAAACTATTGCCAAGGAAATGTTGCCCTTGTTGAACAAACCGTCTATCGCGTTCGTGATCGAGGAGTTTCTTGCCAGCGGTATCAACGACATCATCATCATCACTTCGAGGCGCAAAAGGGCCCTCGAGGATTACCTTGACCGGGAAATGGAACTCGAGGCCTTGTTTGAATCCGAGCATGCCAAGACTAAGCTCGACCTTATCAGGCCCTATCCGGCACATTTCTCGTTTGTCCGTCAAATGGAGATGAAAGGAACCGGCCACGCCCTGTTGCAGGTGAAGCCCCTGATTGCAGGGGAACCCGTCGTGGTTGCCTATCCCGATGACCTGCATTTTGGCACCAAGCCGCTTTCAAAGCAGCTCATAGAGACTTGGGAGACCCACCGCTGTTCTGTTCTCGCGAGTTTCTTCGATCCCCCTGAGTTGGAGCGCTACGGCGTGCTCGACCTGGCCGACGACGGTCTTCACGTGCGCGACATTGTGGAAAAGCCCAAACCAGGTACGGCGCCGAGCAAGGAGGCCTCAATGGGACGCTACCTCTATACCCCCGAGTTTTTTGATTACTTGGAAGAGGGCTGGCGATATCACACTGGATCTGGTGAATACTTTCATGTGTACGCCTTAAATAAGCTCATGAAGGCTGGAAAAGTCGTCTTTAGACGCATGGAAGGCGAAAGAATGGATACAGGAAACATTTCAGGATTTCTCCAGGCCACCTTAAGATACGCCAAGCAGTTTCCTGAATTACGGCAGATCATCAAGGATGAAGCTGCAGAACTGCTTTAGCTCAGTCCACCAGTAGCCGCGGTATCCTTCGGGAAAGTCCGCACAAAACTTCGTAACTAATGGTGCCAGCTAGACGTGCTAAATCGTCCGCCGTAGGCGCCCCGGCGTCTCCGCCGAGCAGCACCACTTCGTCTCCCACTTTCACGCCGGAGTCGGGCCCCACATCGACCAAGATCTGGTCCATGCAGACCGTTCCCGAGACGTGATGAGTTTTACCGCCAATCACAACCGGTGCCACGTTACTGAAGCTCCGCCGGTACCCATCAGCGTACCCGATCGGGATGGTGGCCACGTCGGTGGTCTGCGAGGTGACATACTTCGAACCATACGACAACGGCGTTCCCGGGGGAACCGTTTTCAGGTAGGCAACCTGCGAAACTAGCTTCAAAATTGGCTTGAGTCCCGCGGGAAGTGGTTGGCCCGCAGGAGCGTAGCCATAGAGACTTATCCCCGGACGCACCAAATTGAAATGGGTCGCGGCGTGTCCGAGCAATGCACCGGAATTAGCGGCATGGACAAACCGACCGGCGAAACCGCGGTCGGCAAGCTCGAGTAGGGTTTGCTGGAACAACTCGAATTGTCGGCTCACGCTGACGGGACCGGGGGCCTCGGAGGAGGCAAAATGGGTGCTGATTCCCTCGAGTTCAAGCCAAGGACTATGAACAATGCTGTGGGCGAGGTCTACCGCATCATCAGGTGCACAACCAAGCCGACCCATACCGGTATCCACTTTTAAATGGACCCGGACAACTTTCCCCTTGACACGGGCCGATGCCCCTAGGACTTCAACCTGATGACGGCTGGAAACGAAAGGTTCGAGGTTGGCCTCAGCCGCTTCGGGCCACTCAGAGTCCTGAAGCGCCCCATAAAGCAATATGGGGACCTCAATCCCCGCCTGCCGTAGTTCCAGTCCTTCTTCCAAAGTGGCCACGGCCAAGCGCTCAATCCCAGCCTTAACAAGAACTTGCGAAACCAACACGGCCCCGTGGCCGTAGGCATCGGCCTTTACCGCCGCACAAATCCCCACTCCGGGGTTCAGCTGAGAGCGCAAAAAGGCAAGATTAGCCAGGAGTTGGGCAGAATGGACTAAGGCTCGGGTCGCTCGGATGCAAAACCTCTTGGAATGTGCTATATTTAGCACAGATGAGCACCTACTCTCAAGGCAAGCCGCTCCCATCTGGAGTTTTTTTCTCATTTCTGGCGTTGATGGCGTTGCTCTACACTGGTTGTTCTGAAGGGCTACTCTTGGGTGAGGGCGATGCCACCGCCAAGTCCCTGAGCACACCGCTCGCCTTGTTCAACGCCGGTCATGTACAGAAAGCCTCTGAGCGCTTGGAATTGCGTTTGGATGGGATCGAGCGAGGCACCTGGACAGTTTCCGTAATATCATCGTCTCAGGCCACACTGTATTCCACAACCATGGAAGCCACCGCAAAAAATCCCGCTACCCTCAAGCCCGAGATCTGGAAAGAAGTTCTGAAAAACAAGGACGTGACACCCCGTTTGGTGCTTTCGGGTCAGGTCGTCGTGGCTGGGAAAAAGCCTGTCCTGTTCCGAACAGTATTCTACCTTTTTCGCGACATTCCGCAACTTACGGTGTCCACGGTGCCTGTCGAAGTGGAGCCCGAAGCTTGGCTAGGCAGCCAAGCCTATCTCTCCGATCAAGTCGGTGCCGCGCTGCCGGCCAGCGGCTACATCGTGTGGAAGGTGTCCGGTGTGCCCCTCGCAGAGGGAAACCTTGCCGATCGGTCACTGTTTTGGTGGAAAGCCGATTCCCAACCGGGGACGACGGAAATGACGGCCGAATGGTATCCTGAGGCGCCTTCGCGCGATCCTCTCGATGGGGCCCCTGCCGCTGTTTCGGTGGTTTCTCGCCCGGTGGTCACCGCAACGCCCAAGCCGCTATCCGGTGAGTTGGTCCCTGAGGCCTCTTACTCGTCCCTTTGGCATTTCAGGGGAACCTTGGTAGACAGGATCTCTGGGGAACGTTTGTCGAGTACAGGCAAAACTGAACCCTCGTGGGTCCTCAATAACGGTTCTTTGGCGGCCTGGGTGTCGGCGGAGACGATTCTGTCGGGCCACCAACCTGAGTTTCTTGCAAAAGGACTCGTTCCCTTCACGATCAACATGAACCTCAGGCCCGGAGAAACCAACCGCAATTCGTTGTTGTGGCAGACTTTGGACGCCAACGCGGCCCCGGTACTTCAGCTTTCCCTCAAAGCGGGAAAACGTTTGGTGTTTCGGGTTTACAGTGGTTTGGCCTTCCAGGAATCAGATTCCGGCATTGATCTGCCTAACGAGTTTTCTTCGGCCAGCCTTTCGGTGTTCCTGTCGAAGAAAGACTGGAATCTTGTATGGTACCGAGATGGTTCGTTTGTCCGCTCCGAACGGCTTCTTGCCTCTCGAGGCCTTCCAGAACGCCTAGAAGGCCGTAACGTGGCGCTCGGTGGCGAAGTGTGGTGGGAGGAACTAGGTCTTTATACCAAAGCACCCTCGGGTACCGCTTCAACCGACCCAGAAGTGTTTGCACGTGCCCAAGAAACCCGCTATGGCTCAGATCTCGTACTCGCCCAAGGCTTCGACGGCATCGAGTTGCCGGCCGGCTGGGCGGTACCCGCGCTAAACAGTGAGCTTGCCGCGCAGCTCCATCCGGGGCAGTCAGTCGCCTCCCCGTTGACGACGATACCCGGTGGCAAGCTTCGTTTCCCGTTCCGGTCGTCTGATTCGAGCCCCGGGTCATTGACCATTCAAGTCCTGGATTCTGAATCCAAAGTGGTTTGGAAGGGTGTTAATGATGGAAAAACACAGGAAATTCTTTGGGATCGCAAGGAACCTCGGGTGTCTTCGGCCCGTATCGAGTGGAAAAACACGGGGGCTTCAGATATTTCCCTTGACGAATTGACCATTATTCGGAAGATAGACTAATCCTGTGTTCTCTGGAATCTGATGAAAATTGTCAAGTGTATCTGGGCCGTGAGCCTTGGGTTGTTGCTGTTTACCTGCGCGACGTCTCCAAAGGCCCCGGAATTAGAGCAGGCCAATTCTCCCGCTACCAAACTTACGGAAGCCGAGGTTCTTGCCGAAGAACTTTCTCTTCCCACTTGGACCTCACAGCACCTCATTGAAGAAGGTGGCAAGAGCTACCTGATTGTCACTGGACCAACCAGCGAGGCCTGGTCGGTACTTCTCAAGGCGGCGGCCTCAAAGTTGGGGCAAGCTCAGCAGGCTTCGGCGCTATCTCTTTCCAAACCCGTCGCCCCCGATATCGAGCGAAAAGGTCAAGGCTGGTGGAAGGTAGAGTTTCCCTCCGCTCCCGTTGTTGTTCCAACGGTGCCCATCGATCCGAGTTTGAAAACCGAAAAAGAAGCTGCGGATCAGTTGGTTGCAGGATTGGTAATCACGTCCGTTGACAGTTACTTGCAGGCCTCCTTGGAAACCCTCAGGTTTGCTCCGGGAAACAAGCTTCGGTCCACCGAGCTTTTTGGCAAGGCCTTCGCTGTCCTCGGAAACGTCAATTTGAAGGCGTTGCCAGCCACTTACACGACAGTTACAGGTCAACCCTTTGCCCAGCCTTTTCAAGTGAGGGTGGTGTACGCCGTTGACGGCAAAGAGACTCCTTTGGGTTCGGCGCCGTTAAGATTTAGTTCGAAGTTGAAAAAGAACGGCCGGATGACCCTTACGGGGCAAACGCTCTTGACTGGTGTCGATGGGGTTGCCGCCTTTGCGTTCCCGCCTCCAGACTTTTCTGGGCAAGATGAAGTGGTGGTCGTGCTGGACGTGAACTCTTGGCTCGAGAAACTGGTGGCACTTCCGAGTGAGTTGCAAGACCAAGTCAGACGCCTTGAAAACCTAAGTGCCCAGAAAAAGGTGTCAATGCCTTATCGCATCGACTCTTTGTCCAAGGGCATCCCGATGTCGATAGCTTTCGCTGACTTCGACGAGAAGGGTGGGCTCCTCAGAAAGGGAGACAGCCTGAACAGCTTGGTGAGCAATTTCTCCAAAAGCGGCTTCGAAGCATCCGCCAACAACAATATCAACTTAGCTCTGCTCAAAAAGGACGACTCCACGGTGCTTCTCGCTTGGCTCAGCCAAGGAAAGAGGACCGGCCGTGCCATCTTCGGCACGAGCACCGTCACAGAAGTGCTCCTCGCCGACAAGAAGTACACCGTCACCGTGAATGGTTCCTTGAAAGTGTACGACCTCGGGACCAGAAAACTCGTGTATCAGCAGAAGGGTGGAAAGGCCGCGACTGCCGCCGACCGCACTACTGCGATCAGCCAGGCCTTGCAACTGATGGCCGCCGATTTCGTCAACGTACTCATCGACGCACTACCGTGATTCCAGCTTTTTCTTGAGTTGCTCCAGTGCCTCATCGGCCTCCCATTTTTTGACCGCCGGGGTGACGGCGTCGTGGCCACCGATGATCTGTTCCAGCTGCTCCTGAAGGGCTTGAGGGTTCACCGTCCGCTGCGTTGAAGGCAGAACCATCAGATCTTTCTTCAGCTTGCTGATGCCCTCGCGAAACTCCCAAACCTCCATTTCCAAGCTGAGTTTTTTGCCCTTTAGCTCTTCGACTCGTGAGGAAGCTTGAACTTGGAGTTCTGGCGTGCCCTTGGAGGTGGCAAGCTCGAGACGCCCTGTCCACAAGAGCAGGTCTACCTCACAGCTCTTCAGGTCAGCTTCTGTCTTTTTGAGGTGCGTGGCCAAAGAGAAAATATACGATCTTGCGTCCTCGGTGCTCATACCGGAAAGGTCAAAAAGGGGTTGGGCAGGGGGGGCGGGAGTATTAGGGCTTTGCGGGTCGCTCAACAACGTCACCTCACTAGGGGAGTTCGAATCTGAAATCTTTGTAACATTGAGTGACTTCGCTTGACCATACTTTCATCGACCACCTATAGTTTTTTGATCAACAACCGGAGCAGTCGTGTTACCGGATATTTCAAGGAGTCACTATGAAGAAGTTCGCTTCTCTCGCGATGGCGCTCATTGCCCTCACAGGCTTTGCGTCGGCCCAGACCATTAAAATCGGAACGATTCAGCCGTTAACTGGCGCCATCGCCGTGTACGGCAAGAACGTTACCAACGCCGTACAACTTGCTGTCGACGAGGTTAACGCTGCTGGAGGTATCAACGGTAAAAAGGTAGAACTCATCGTCGAGGACGACAGCTTCAAGCCCGACAACACCGTTGCCGCGTTCAAGAAACTCGCCACCAAGGACAAGGTGATTGCCATCGTAGGAGCCCTAACCTCCAATTGCACCCTGGCCATCACTTCCCTGGCACAAGGGGCACAGATTCCGCTCATTACCCCCACCTCGACCAATGATAAGGTGACCACTGCCGGCAACTACATCTTCCAAGCCTGCTACAAGGACAGCTTTCAGGGCAAAGTTGTAGCTAACTTCGCCACGTCCACCCTCAAGGCCAAGAACGTAGGTATCCTTTTCGACAACGCCAACGACTACTCAAAGGGCCTGAAAACGAACTTCGAAGCCACCTTCACCGCTTCTGGCGGAAAAGTCTCATCTGAGTCCTACGCCACCGGCGACAAAGACTTCAATGCCCAGATTGCCAAGATCAAGGCTTCGAAGCCCGATGCCCTGTTCCTGCCCGACTACTACAACGCTGTTTCGCTTCTGGCCAAGCAAATCCGCGCTGCCGGCATCACCGTTCCCCTGTTGGGAGCCGACGGCTGGGACGACGCAGTTGGTACCGACAACGCCGACCTCGTGGGAGCTTATTACTCCAATCACTTTGCTAAGGAATCGGCCAGCTCTGTTGCCAAGTCCTACATGACTGCCTACAGCGCTAAGTATGGTTATGAGACTGACGCCTTGGCTGCTCTCGGGTACGACGCTACCAAGATCCTGCTCGGTGCTATCGCTGCCGCCGACAAGGCCGGCAAGCTGACCTCGCCTGGTGTCCGTGATGCTCTGGCCGCGACCAAGGGTAGCTTCGTTACCGGAAACATCAGCTTTGATGCCAACCGCAACACCGTGAAGTCTGCCGTAATCGTCCAGATCGGTGCTACCGACGACAAGAAGCTGTTCACCAAGTTCGTTGCAACCGTCAACCCCTAACCCGGCGCGACCTATCAGCAAGAAAAAGGGGCCCACGGGCCCCTTTTTTTATGTTAGACTCTCGGTCGAAGGTAACCGATGGACATTGTCTCCCTGTTTTTTCAGCAGTTGATCAACGGCCTGTCGAAGGGTGGCATTTACGCCCTCATTGCCCTCGGCTACACCATGGTGTATGGAATTATCAAGCTGATCAACTTTGCCCATGGCGACATCCTCATGGTAGGCGCCTACATCGCCTACTTTGTGTTTGCGGCGTGGGGGTTTACTCCGGGTTCCATTTTTGTAGCGGTGCTCTTCGCCGTTGCGGGCTCGGTGCTTCTGGGCATCAGCATCGAAGCCACTTGCTACCGTCCCATGCGCTCAGCCCCACGAATTAACGCACTGATCACGGCCATCGGTGTCAGCATCTTTCTTGAAAACTTCCCCCGCCTGATTCCTGCTATTGGGCCCAACTACCGTGATCTCACCGTGCCCAAGCTTTTCGAGACGATCCACATAGGCGAGGTGTCGATTGACCCGTTGAAACTGCTGACCCTTGTTGTCTCGCTGGTTCTGATGACACTTCTGATTCTTATCGTTGACTACAGCAAGGCAGGTAAGGCCATGCGCGCGGTGAGTTTCGACATGGGCGCCAGCGCTTTGATGGGCATTTCGGTGAACAGAACTGTCAGCTTCACGTTTGCCTTGGGTTCGGCGCTAGCGGGAATCGGTGGCGTGCTTTACATGCTCAATTTCCCGCTTCTCGACACCTACATGGGCATCATGCCCGGCCTTAAGGCCTTTGTAGCCGCCGTGCTAGGAGGCATAGGCAGCATCCCCGGGGCCATTCTTGGGGGTCTGATCCTTGGCATTGCCGAGGCTCTCACTGCGGGCTTTATTTCCTCAAAGCTGATGGATATCGTCGTGTTCGGTATTCTCATTCTGATCCTCTTGCTGAAACCTTCTGGACTTCTCGGCGTGCACCGCAAGGAGAAGGTGTGATGAAGAATCTTCGCTCAACCCTCCTAATTTTTGTGGTCGCGGCCTTGGGTTTTGGTGCTCTGCAGGCCCTCATCGTCGCCGAAATCCTCGACGACTATACCTTGCAGATTCTGTGCGTGGCCGGCATAAACGTATTGATGGCCCTCTCGCTCAACCTGATTTCCGGCTTCACGGGTCAGTTGGCCCTCGGGCACGCCGGCTTTATGGCTGTGGGCGCCTATACCACCGGTGTTTTGCTCGTACATGCCCACTGGCTGTTGTTTCCTGCCCTGGTGGCTGGCGGACTCATGACGGCTTTATTCGGGCTGCTCATAGGAATTCCAACGCTTCGGCTGAGGGGAGACTATCTCGCCATTGTCACCCTTGGCTTCGGTGAAATCATCCGGGTAGCCATCAACAACTTTGACGAGATTCTGCGCTGGGCTTTCAACAGCCCGGATATGGTTGGGTGGACAGGGGGACCGACGGGCCTGAGTGGAATCCCGGGCTACGCCACCAATATCATGGTCAATAACCCGGCGGCTTTCCTCTGGATTTACCCTATCGTCGTCTTGTCCGTCGTTTTGGTGATGAACTTGATCCGGTCGTCCCACGGCAGGGCTTTGGTGGCGATTCGGGAGGATGAGATTTCGGCTCAAGCCATGGGCATCAACCTTTTCGGCATGAAGCTCACCAGCTTTACCATTTCGGCCTTCCTCGCGGGGCTCGGCGGTGCTCTTTATGCCCCGTTTATCGGCTATTTGTCGCCACCCGGTTTCGATTTTCTCCGGTCGGTGTTTTTTGTGATAATTGTCGTCCTAGGGGGCATGGGGTCCATCACAGGTACCGTGATTGCGGGAATCGGGCTCACCTTCCTTCAGGAGTTTTTGCGCACCAGTGCCAAAGATGCCGGAAATGGCCTAGTGGTGTTGATCCAACAAAACCTCTTTCCCTCCACGATTAGCGCGGGTGCCTGGAGTGTCGACTTGGTTCCGCTCAGCCAGGTCTTGTTCGGTCTGATTTTGATTTTGCTCATGATCTTCCGACCAGGTGGGCTGATGGGCACTCGGGAACTACCGTTGACGCGCTGGCTGACCACGCCGTGGTGGCGCAAGAAGGAGTTGCTTCCATGAGCACTCTCCTCAGGACCGAGCACCTGGGCATGCAGTTTGGTGGCCTGAGAGCAGTGGGAGACTTCAGCCTCGAGTTGGCCGAAGGCGAGCTCGTGGGCCTGATTGGACCCAATGGAGCGGGTAAGACCACTGTGTTTAACATGCTCACCGGAGTTTACGCTCCCACTTCGGGAACCATCACTCTTGCCACCAAGACGGGCAATGCAGAGCAAATTGGCGGGTTGCTTCCGCACCGCATCACCCGCAAGGGCATTGCCCGGACGTTTCAGAACATCCGTCTGTTTAAGAGCATGACAGTTTGGGAAAACGTGTCTATTTCCCGGCATTTTCAGGTGCCTTATCGGCTCGCACAGGGGGTTTTTCGTCTGCCCCCGTTCCGAAAGGCCGAAGCTGACCTCCGTTCTGAGATTCTCGAGCTACTGGCCATTTTCAAAATTGACAACAAGGCCGAAATGCAGGCCTCAAACCTGCCATATGGCGAACAACGCAAGCTCGAAATTGTTCGTGCTCTTGCCAGCAAGCCAAGATTGCTGCTCCTCGATGAACCGGCCGCAGGTATGAATCCGCAAGAGACCCTCGAACTGATGGAGCTCATCCGCTTCATCAAAGAACGCTTCGAATTGACGGTGTTGCTCATTGAGCACGACATGAACCTCGTGATGGGGATTTGCGAAAGGTTGCTTGTCCTCGACTATGGACTCACAATTGCGCAGGGTCTTCCGGCAGAAATCCGAAATAACCCCGTTGTGATCAAGGCCTACCTCGGGGAGGATGCCGTCCATGCTTGAGGTGACGAATCTTCACGTCTACTATGGCGCCATTCATGCCCTGCACGGAGTGAACTTTCAGGTGAATGCGGGCGAGATCGTTTCGCTTATTGGCGCCAACGGGGCGGGCAAAACCACCATTTTGCATACTCTATCGGCGCTGATCAAACCAAAGGAAGGCAAGATTTCCTTCCTCGGCAGTCCCATTACGGCCAGCAGTCCCGAAAAGATCGTGAAGGCCGGCTTGGTGCAAGTTCCCGAAGGGCGTCGCGTGTTCGCCAACCTCACCGTCCGCGACAACCTGATTCTGGGGGCCTATACCCGTAAAGACACCGCAGGCGTTGCTCATGACCTCGACAGCGTGTTTGGCCGTTTTCCGAGGCTGAGAGAGCGATCCCGTCAGGTGGCAGGAACGCTTTCCGGCGGCGAACAGCAGATGCTCGCCATCGGTCGCGCCCTGATGACCCGGCCTAAGTTGCTGCTGCTCGATGAGCCTTCCATGGGCCTCGCTCCCTTGCTCGTACGCGAAATTTTCAACATCATCACCGAAATTAACCGCGAGGGCACCACGGTGTTGCTGGTGGAGCAAAATGCCCACATGGCCCTCGGTATTTCCAACCGTGCCTATGTGTTGGAAACCGGTCGGTTTGTGCTTCAAGGCAAGGCCGGAGAACTCGCCAAGAGCGACGAAGTGCGCAAAGCCTATCTTGGTGGTTAGGAACTGTTGAAGCTCCCCGGGTAAGAGATTAGACTAAGAACTGACGAGGGAGGCTACCATGATTGTTGGCCAACGGATGACAAAGAATCCCATTATCGTAAAGCCGGAAACCCCGGTGTCTGATGCTCAGTTCATGATGCGCAAAGAAAAGGTTCACCGTTTCCCAGTGATTGGAAAAGACGGGCGCCTCAAGGGCATGGTCACCGAAAAAGACTTGTTGTACGCGACCCCATCGCCGGCAACCACGCTCGACGTCTATGAGATGAATTACTTGCTTTCCAAACTCACCGTGGACGAGGTGATGAGCACCGATGTGATCTCCGTTACGGAAAATACCACCGTGGAAGAAGCGGCTCGGGTTTTGGTAGACAACAACATCGGTGGCTTACCCGTTTTGAGGGGAGAGCAGCTTGTCGGGATCATTACCGAAAGTGACCTGTTCAAGGTGTTTCTGGAAATGTTCGCTTCCCGACAAAAGGGCCAGCGCATCACCCTCATCGTTCCGGAAGAAAAAGGCGAGCTGGCCAAGCTCTGTGGAGCGGTAAGTTCCATCGGCGGCAACATCGTTGCTCTGGGAACCTTTCTCGGAGAGAACTCCTCGCAGACCCTTCTCACGATGAAAGTCCAGGGGTGCACCGAGAAAGCCCTTCGTGAGGCCGTGACGCCGTTCGTTCAGACTATCGTCGACTGCCGGGAAGTCTAGAAGCTCATTTCCTATCTCTCAACCTCTTGGTTCCCTTGCGTAAGGGCTCCTGTTTACCTATACTAACGTGCAATTTGCACAGAGAGGTTTTTTCCATGACTGTTTCTATCGATAAAATGCGGAATATAGGGATTAGCGCCCACATCGACTCGGGCAAAACGACTCTGACGGAACGCATCCTGTTCTATTGTGGCCGTATCCACGCTATTCATGAAGTCAAAGGCAAAGACGGCGTCGGTGCCACCATGGACTCCATGGACCTCGAACGAGAGCGTGGCATTACCATACAGTCGGCCGCCACCAGCGTGCAGTGGGAAGACAAGTTCATCAACATCATCGACACCCCAGGTCACGTTGACTTTACCATCGAAGTGGAACGCTCCCTTCGCGTGCTCGACGGGGCCATCCTCGTGCTGTGTTCGGTTGCAGGCGTCCAGTCGCAGTCCATCACCGTAGACCGCCAAATGAAGCGCTACGACGTGCCTCGGCTTGCCTTCATCAACAAAGCGGACCGAACCGGCGCCAACCCCTACCGCGTGCGGGAGCAGTTGCGAGACAAGCTTGGTCACAACGCTGTCTTTGTCACCCTTCCCATCGGCCTAGAAGACAAATTTGAGGGTGTGGTCGACCTAGTCAAGATGAAAGCGGTGTACTTTGAGGGCGAAGATGGCCTCGACATGGTGGAACGGGATATTCCCGCGGATATGCAAGCCGATGCCGCCAAGTACCACGAAATGATGCTCGAGGAATTGTCCATGTTCAACGATGATCTCATGGAACTTCACCTCGAGGGCAAGGAAGTGCCCGTTGCCCTCATCAAGGCAGCCATCCGGAAAGGCACCATCAGCCGCGACATGACCGCCGTATTCGTGGGGTCCGCCTACAAGAACAAGGGCGTTCAGGTGTTGCTCAACGGCGTCGCCGACTACCTTCCCGCACCCAACGAGAAGGAAAACTGGGCCCTCGACCAGAACAAGAACGAGGAGAAGGTGCTTCTGGAAGTCCACGACTCCAAGCCCACCGTGGCTTTGGCCTTCAAACTCGACGACGGGCAATACGGGCAGCTCACCTACGTGCGTGTGTATCAAGGGGTGATCAAGAAAGGCATGGAACTCAAAAACATGCGCAGTCAGAAGAGGTTCAAAGTCGGCCGCCTCATCAAAATGCACTCCAATCATATGGAAGACATCGATTTTGCGGGTGCGGGCGACATCGCCGCGTTGTTTGGCATCGAATGTGCCTCCGGCGACACCTTTTGCGACGACAAGCTCGACGTCACCATGACTTCGATGTTTGTGCCCGCTCCGGTTATTTCCCTCTCCATAGAACCCATAGACAAGAAGTCGGGCGACAACATGGCCAAGGCCCTCAACCGCTTCACCAAGGAAGACCCAACCTTCCGCACCTTCGTCGATCCCGAATCGAACCAAACCATCGTGCAGGGTATGGGTGAGTTGCACTTGGAAGTCTACATCGAACGCATGAAGCGCGAGTATAAAGCCGAGGTGAAGACGGGGATGCCGCAGGTAGCCTACCGCGAAGCGATTAGCGAGAAGGTGGAGTTCACCTACGTGCACAAAAAGCAAACCGGTGGCTCTGGCCAGTACGCGAAAATCGGGGGCTATTTTGAGCCTTACAATGAAAAGGACTACAACTTCGTCAACATGGTTAAGGGTGGTTCGATTCCCAACGAGTTCATTCCCAGTTGTGACAAGGGCTTTCGCGAGGCCATCAAGAAGGGCACCCTCATCGGCTTCCCCGTGGTTGGAGTTCAGGCCATTGTTAACGACGGAGCTTCCCATCCGGTTGACTCCTCCGACATGGCCTTCAGCACCGCCGCTCTTATGGCCTTCCGTGAAAACTACGCCAAGGCCAAGCCCATCATCCTCGAGCCCATCATGAGAGTCGCGGTGGAAGGGCCAACGGAGTTTCAGGGCAACATTTTCGGCTCAATCAACCAGCGCCGCGGTGTCATTATGGGATCTACCGAAGACGGCCAGTTCTGTTCGGTGCAGGCCGAAGTGCCACTCTCAGAAATGTTTGGCTACTCAACGGTGCTCCGCTCGATGAGCCAGGGCAAAGCCGAGTTCACTATGGAGTTCGAGAAATACTCCAAAGTACCGGAAAGTGTTGCCACGGTGCTCAAAAAGGATTACGAGGACAAGCGCAAGGCCCAGAACAGGTAAACCGCGCGACCCCAGCGCGGTTAGTAGGTAAAAAAAAACCCTCGGGAAACCGAGGGTTTTTTTATGCCCCGAGGTGGGGATTATTCTTCGTCGTCCTCTTCCTCAGCCACTTCAACTTCAAATTCCTCTTCGGAATCGGAATCAACGAGGGCAGGAGATTTGCCCAAAGGCTCGAGTTTCTCATGCACCTGCCGTTCCACCTCAGAAACCGAGATGTTCAACGAGAAGGCAATTTCGTCGATGAGCAACTTCATGGCACTGTCGTAAAGCTTTCGCTCCAATATTGGCAGTTCCTTGACCTTGCTCCGGTGGTAGAGGTTACGCACCACCAGCGCGATATCTGTAATGGCGCCACTTTTGAGGTGATCAAGATTCATCTGGTAGCGCATCTTCCAGTCTGCGGTGACTGGTTCAAAGTCACTGGCGATGATTTCGAAGGCCTCGTGGGCTTTTTCGGCAGGAACTATGGCACGGATTCCGATCTCTACGGCTTTTTCGACGGGAATCATCACCGTCATATCGGTTACAGGAAGGAAAATTTGGTAGTACTGGGTCGGTTTACCTTTGAAGGCCCTCTCGGTAATGGAAAGAATCTGACCGACGCCCTGAAGGGGATAAACCACCTTCTGATTCAGGATAAAGGGGGCAGATCCCCCGGTGGCGGACTTCTCTTCAGGCATGGCGGGATCATAGCATAAAGGTCAGGGCAGGTCAAACCTTACAGTGTTGCGCACCGATGGCTGGGTTTTGAAGTAGAGATTCTTAAACGGATGCAGATCGAGGGGGTTAGCATACCACCCGCCAATTTGTTGCAAGTCAATCAGGCTGAAGCCGGGAGTATGGCTCAGTGGCACCAAAAGCCCTTGCTGTAAGAGATACTCCTCAGCTTTCGCTAGGTCCTTGAGGCGGTCTTCCGCTTTGGCCTCCTTGGCCGATTGCACCAAAAGCCCATCGTACTCTGCACTTTGGAAGTGGAAAGAGTTGAGAGAACTGCCACCCTTCCAGAGGTACAAGAAGGTGACCGGATCGAGAAAGTCTCCGATCCAGCTGAAATAACCTATGGTTGCGTCAAGGTTGGGCAGTTGGTCGTAATAATTGCCCTTCACCTCGGTCAAGTTCACCTCTACACCAATTTCGGCCCAAGCTTTGGTAAAAAAGTCAGCAAAATAGCTTGCGTCGCCGCCACCAGGCAAAACCAACGTCACCGCTGGGAGGCCCTTGCCGTCGGGGAAGCCGGCTTCTGCCAGCAGGCTCATCGCCTTCTCTTTGTCGGTTTCCAGCGAGCTCACCTTGGGGTAGCCTTCGAACCACGGGACAAGGACCGAGGTGGGCTGGAGGTAGTTTTTACGCAGTTCCTTTAAGGGCAACAACTGTATGAGCGCCTGACGAACCCTTGCGTCGTTCCATGGTTTCTTGTCAGACTCAAAGAAGAAGAAGCTGGTTCCAAACAGCGGAGTCGCCGACACCAGCCGGTCGTTCAGGGTGGTGGTCATGTCGATGCCGTCGGCCAGCCAGGCGTACTGCCCGTCCTTGAACTCCTTCGTTACCTGCTCCTTGTCATCTCGAAAGGTAAACTCCATGGAGTCAACCTTAACGCTCGGAGCATCCCAATACCGAGGATTTTTCACCAGTTTCCAGGTTTTCTGGTCTCGAGAGACCACTTGGTAGGGGCCGTTTGCCGGCGGGAAAGTGTCGGGGTCCCCTGTTCGCTCCCTCCACGATTTTGCCAGCGGCACAAAGGAATAGTGAGCTAGGATAATCGCCATCTGAGGCGCCGGTTCGTGGAACTTCAGGACGATCTGGTCGGTACCGACCACTTGGATTCCCAGTTTTTGGGGGTCGGTCAGATGACCCTCCCTCCACGCCTGCACCCCTTCAATAGGATCGAGGAGCGAGGCAAAGGGGGCGGCATAAGCCGGGTTGAGCAGGCGCAGCCAGCTTTGAACGAAATCCTCGGCCGTGAGCGGGGTTCCATCGTCAAAGGTGAGGTTGGGCCGCAAAGTAAAGGTCAGAACCAGGTTGTCGGCAGAAAAGGACCACTTCTGGGCGGCCCCCGGTGCCGGTTTCAACGTTGCCGCATCATACGTCACCAGTCCCTCGTAGATGGCCGCCAGCACTTGGGCCTCCATGGCCGTCTGGCCACGCGCGGGATCGTTGGAAACCGCCGAATCGGCAAAGTTCACCCTGAGGGTGGGCCCCTGTTGGGCTGCCAAGGAAAAGGCCAGAATGGCAGTCACCAAAAAGGTAAGAAATCGTATCAACGGATAACTCCTAACATCAGAACAACGGCAGCCAGCAGGGCCACGCCGATGGAACTGCCAAACAATACAACGGCGGACGTCTTTACGCCCTGCGCTAATTCCTGAAGAGACCGCGGGCTAACAATAAACAGGGCATCTTTGGCTTCCGGCTTTCGCAAAACGAGCGTGCCATCGACGTCAGAGGCTTCAGCAAACACCGAGATTTCGATACCTACCGTAAGGCACGATTCGTCGTACCGATAACCCAAGGTCTCCCCTGCGCTGTGAGGTCCTGTGAGCATCAACTGGCTGAAGGCTGCTAGCGGGGCAGGCTCAAAGCTAGAGTGGCTCTTGATCAATTCGAGCTTGGCTTTATCGGGAAACACTCGGATACACCCACTGAAATCCTCAAGATCAAAACTCGTGTGACGCTCGTTGGAGGCCAACTGCTCGCTGCGGCGCTGACGGCTTGAAATCTGATTTCCTTTGTCGTCGGTAGACCAAACAATTTCCTCGTATTCGCGGGTCACAGAGAAGCGGTAGGCCACACAGGGGGTTTTTGTCAGCTCGGCCACCAAGGGTTGATCACACCGAATCTTACCATGAACCTTCACCGGTTGCCGAAAGGCACCCGAGCCTAACTCGGCAGCCACCGCCGCCGCTTCCTCTTCCAGTTGTTTCACAGGGAACTCGGGCGTAAAACGCGCCTCCATTGCCTTGAGGGACTGACGCCGGCTGAGCCACCAGAGACCGAAACTGGCGCCAAAAAGCGCAGCCGACAACAACAGGAACTGCACGGTGGTTAACCTTCCTCAACCCAAGACCTGCCAACATCGTACGTGTCTAGGAGGGACTTGTAAAGTTCTCGGGCACGAGTAAAACCCCGTAATGATCCAACACACGATTGGGGTTGCGAAATGTTCAAAGACAAGTTATGTTGAGTATGTTGATAGAGGAGGTTATATTGGACGTTCCGATCACCGATCCCCTGCCCTGGTATATCGCGGGGCCCCTACTAGGTTTGTTTGTTCCCCTCATGTTGCTTTTAACGGGCAAAGAGCCGGGAGTGTCGAGCTCGTTCCGCCACGCCTGTGCAGCGTTGCTCCCCAAATCGGGCTTGGATTACTTCAAATACGACTGGCTCAAGACCGGGCTGTGGCAGATCCTGTTCGTCGTCGGTATTTTGCTCGGTGGTACCTTGGTGCAATTCGCCTTGGGTGGCGCTGGAGTGCCGCTGTTTCTTCCCGAGAACCTCACGGCAGCTGGCTTGGCCGTACTTTTTGGAGGAGGAATCCTCGTTGGCTTTGGCACCCGGTACGCTGACGGATGCACCTCGGGGCACACGATCTCTGGAATCTCGAACCTGAGTCTGCCTAGCGTTGTCGCGTCGATCTGCTTTATCCTCGGTGGCACCGCCGCCAGCTTCGTTCACCGCTTTGCCTTTGGAGGAACCATCCCATGAGTGATGTCAAAAAGCCCTCGAACCCTTGGTGGAAGTTTCCACTTTGGTTGCTGCTCGGCGTCGGTTTTGGCGCCGTTCTTACCTCCGCCCAGGTTATTTCTGTCGTCAGGGTGCGCCGCATGTTCGCATTTGAGGAGCCACACATGTTCTTGGTCATCGGGGCTGCGGTTGTAACAGGGGTGATCAGCATGTTGCTGGTGAAGGCCCTCCGGAAATCCAAAACCGACCTCTCGGGCGAAGCGATGGAGTTCAAGGATCGCCCCATGCAACCTGGAATCATCGTTGGCGGTTTGCTGTTTGGAGTTGGCTGGTATTTCACCGCCGCTTGCCCGGGACCCATTTACGCGCTGATCGGCACGGGAACCTGGACGGCGTTTGCCATTCTCGGCGGCGCCTTGGTAGGGACTTTTTTGTTTGGGGCCGTGAAGAAATATCTGCCGGCCTGACTCTTGAGCTTTTCGCCGTTTCGCTCTAAGGTCAGAGTGGTTTCGCGGCGGGGCGGGACTCCTGACCCGCGAATGGGCCGGGCAAACCTCTTTCTGGATGGACTATGAAAAAGCTCCTTTCGGCCGTGTTCGTCGCGGCCTTGCTCTTGGCCTCGTGCCAACCCAATGCTACCGCCGCTAAAACCGACGGAACCGCCCCGAAAACAGACGCAGTGGCCACAAAAGCCGACATCAGCTACGCCTTTGGGGTTCTTATCGGAAATAATTTGAAGACCACCGGTTTGGCACTCGACTACGATGCGGTGACCAATGGCCTCAAAGATACCCTCGATAAAAACGCCCCCAAAGTAACGTTGGAAGTGGCCAACACGACCGTTCAGGCCGCCGTCACCGACGCGATGAAGAAGAAAGCCGAAGCTAACGCCGTGAAGGAAAAAGCCTTCTTGGAAAGCAACGGAAAGAAAGCCGGGGTCAAGACGACGGCAAGCGGCCTTGAGTACGAAGTGGTCACCGAAGGTAAGGGTGCCAAACCGACAGCAACCGACACCGTGAAGGTACATTACGTGGGTACTCTCACCGACGGAACCAAGTTTGACAGCTCCATTGACCGCAAAGAACCTGCCGTCTTTCCGCTTTCGGGCGTGATTCCCGGCTGGACCGAAGGCATACAGTTGATGACTGTTGGAAGCAAGTACAAGTTCTCAATTCCGTCGGCTTTGGCCTACGGAGAGCAAGGCTATGGCACCAACATTCCTGGCAATTCCACCCTCCTGTTTGAAGTTGAGTTGCTCTCCATCGAAGCTCCCGCCAAGAATTAGCCTCCTCTAGTGCCATGAAGAAGACAATTCTGATTACCGGCAGCGCGACAGGTATCGGTCTTGCGGCGGCCTTCGAGCTTGGTCGCAAGGGCTGGAAAGTGTACATCCATGCCCGAAGCGAAGCTCGCGGAAAGCCTGCCTTGGAATCGCTGAGGCAAGCCGACCCGGCCGGTGAATACGCCTTGCTAACCGCCGACCTGGCGAGTTTCGACGAGGTGCGCCAATTGGCCGCTCGGGTGCGTCGTGAAGTGCCCAAGCTAGAGGTCTTGTGGAACAATGCTGGGCTCATGGTCAGCGAGCGCCAAAACTCGGCTGATGGCTGGGAACTCCAGATGGCCGTCAACCATTTGGCGCCCTTCCTTCTGACCCGCGAGCTTTTGCCGGTCTTAGGAACCGGCCGAGTGATCACGACGAGTTCGGCGGCGCACCTGGCCGGTCGTTTCCGCTGGGACGACTGGATGGACGAGGGCAAGAACTACAACGGCCTGTTTACCTACAGCAAAACCAAGTTGGCCAATGTTTTGTTTACCCGCGAACTCGCAGCCCGGTATGGGTCCAGCGGTTTGGTGGCCCAGTGCTTCCACCCGGGCTTTGTCCGCACAGAGTTTGGCAAGCCGCGGGAAACGGCGCACAAAAAAACCTTTATGGACTACCTCGCCTTTGCCCAGATTTCCCCGCAGACCGGTTGCGACACCGGGGTCTTTTTAGCCGACACCGACCTTTTGCCGGGACCTAACGGCTCGTATTGGTCAGAGCGGAAAGTACGCAAGCTCGGCAACTCGGCTTCCGCCGAGAATGCGCAGCGTTTGTGGGAACTATCCGAGACCGCTATCGGGAAATGAACTGGAACATGGCAGTCTTGGGGTTGTCGCCAAAAAAAGCGACGAACTCCAGCCCCTGAGGCGTCTTACTGTAGGTGATGTAGAAATGATCGGGGAAAAAGAAAGCCCCCACGCCCAAGAGCGACATATCGGCAACCAAGTACTCCCCGGGCGGTACCGCTTTCCTCAGTTCGTCAGGATACTCGTAGTTGGAGCTTAAGCCCAAAGGGTTGCTTGTTTCGCGGAACAAGATTTGAAAATCGGCCGCCAGGCTCCCGTCAGGGGAGAGGCTTTTCATCAACAAGCCGTCTCGGATCCCCGCTTTCCAAGCCTGGCTCACCACATTGTTGAGTTCCGCCTGGAGCACAAACGACGCTTCCATCCGCGTCGTGAAGTCAGATTGCAGAACACCCTTTTTGGAAATTTTCGTGCGCACCTGCGTGCGCTGGGCATCCACGACCTGCTCGGTCATCTTGCCTTTGGCGTCTGTCTGCGTGGCGCTGGCCAAGCTACCATCTTTGCGAAACTTCTGAACCACCGACACTTCATCGTTGTTTCCTTTTACGACAAAGCTTCCGTCGCCTGCGTCAGTCCGTCGCAGCACATATTGCTGCCTCGTCGTGCCATGGGCGCTCTTGGTGAAAGTGACCAGCGGCAAGATGGCTGCCTGATCCACGCTCTGAGCTCGAATCTGTGAAGCAACTTGGGCAAACTCGGTGAGACCAAAAGCCGGGAGACCATGGAGGGTGAACAGAAGGATACCTCCCGAAAGCAACTTGAGCATTCACACCGCCTTGCGCGGTCAAGATACCAACATTTTCCCTTGTTTTGGAGGGGGTTTTTGCATTATTGTTGCAAAACTATGTCCGTGACTACCGACGACCTGCGCATCGAAGCCCTCAAGCCCCTGCTTCCTCCCGCCATTCTGATGGAGGAGATTCCCGTTTCCGAGGGCTTTCAAAGCTTTGTCGCGGCTTCGCGAAAGACCACAGAAGCCATCATCGCGGGAAAGGACGACCGGCTGCTTGTTATTGTTGGCCCTTGTTCGATTCATGACGTTAAGGCTGGCCTCGAATACGCGCAAAAGCTCGCGTTGCTGCGCGAAGAGTTAAAGCCCGACCTTGAACTGGTGATGCGCGTGTATTTTGAAAAGCCACGGTCGCGCGCCGGGTGGAAAGGGCTGATCAACGACCCGTTTATCGATGGCAGCTTCCAAATCAACAAGGGTCTGCGGGTGGCCCGCCAGTTCTTGGTGGATGTGGTGAACTTGGGAGTGCCTACCGCTGTGGAATACCTCGATACCATTAGTCCTCAATTTATTGCCGACTGCGTCACCTGGGGGGCGATTGGAGCCCGAACCACCGAAAGCCAGGTACACCGCGAACTCGCCTCCGGGCTCTCCACACCGGTTGGTTTTAAAAATGGAACCGATGGCAACATCAAAATCGCCATCGACGCGATTCACGCCTCCCGCAATCCGCACCACTTTTTGTCGGTGACCAAACAGGGCGTGGCGGCCATCGTGGCCACCCGCGGTAACCACATGGGCCACCTGATTCTGCGGGGGGCCGGCAGCGCCCCTAACTACGACGAGGCCTCGGTGGCTGCGGCCAGCTCGTCCTTGGCCGAGGCTGGTCTTCCCTCCGGCCTGATGGTCGACTGTTCGCACGGCAACTCGCAAAAAGACCATCGGAAACAGCCGTTAGCGGCTGCCGAGGTGTGCAGGCAGGTTGGCGCCGGCTCGAGAAGGGTTTTTGGGGTGATGGTGGAAAGCCATCTGGTGGGCGGGAACCAGAAAGAGGGCCCGCTGGAGACCCTGGTTTACGGACAGTCGATCACCGACGCCTGCCTGAGCTGGGAGGATACCGTACCCGTGCTCGAGCAATTGGCAGCAGCCGTCCGCGCCCGACGAAAACACTAGTTTTTTCTCCTCTTCACAGAAAACCTCCCCATCACCCGAAAGGGTGAATCGGCGAAAATTCACCCTTTTGGGTGATTCAAAGAACCTGATGCCTCGCGCGAGACTGGAGCCTTACTAAGGAGACTCCATGAAGCGCATATTTTTTGTTTTGGCAGCCGCAGCACTGTTGCTCGCTGGTTGCGACCTACCGACGGATCCGTCAAAGGGCGGGGCTGGTGGCAACAAGACCTACAGTTGTCCCGATGGAACTGGTGGATATGTGGTTCTGACCATTGATTCTGCAGGTACCTTCAGCGTAGAAAATTTATCTCATACGTTAGATTCTGGCACTTGGACGGCTTCCGGGAGCAACTACTTGCTGCACGGTGGTCAAGACGAAGGACTTTTGACGGTCAGCTCAGGCGGAGCCAAGTACTTCCCCACGGCTAGCATCACCACTTTATACTTTCAAATGGGCACGGGGGCCACTTCAAACTCTGGTGGGTTAGTTGGCGGAGGCGGTGGCGGAGGTGGTGGCGGAGGTGGTGGCGGCGGCGGCGGAGGCGGCGGAGCTCCAGCCTCAGCTAGCATTTCCTGGACCGGAGGCGGCACTACCCAATCAGGTTCAACTTATTCTATCAGCAAGATGGTAGGGACAGGGTACAAGAGACTTATCCTATCGACTAGCGGGGCCGGCGGGCCGGGTGTGGGGTTCAATATCACCATCAACTTCACCGACGCTGCCTGGACAAAGTTGTGGGACGGTAGCCCTCACGATTTAGTTTCCTCGGATTTCCAACTCATCGCGGTCAACGCTGTTCTTGGGGGTGCCTACATCGGATGGAGTTATCCCGACACCGGAAGTCCGATCACTGGAACACTCTCTGTAAAGGGCTCATTTTCGGGCTCTACCTACACCTTATCGACCTTTAGTACTTCCAATGGCTTCGCCTTCACCTCTGGTACTTATGTAAACTATGGTTTCGGTGCAGGTACTAACAACCCCCAAAACACGGGGAGTGCCAACATTGCGATCTCGAACTTTGCCGCAGGTCAGGTCAATTAACGCAGTAGAAGTCAAACGATCTCAGTTTGCTCGTGCCAATCCGGAAAGATCTTCCGGGTTGGCACGTTTTTGTGCCCAAACGCGTATATTTCCTAGTTCCTCGAAGGAACTTCCACTTCCACGGCCATCACCTTCCCAAAGTTCCGTTTGCGGCTGGCAAACTCGGCCAAAGCTGCTTCGAGGTCGGCAGCCGTCCAATCGGGCCACAGTTTGCTGCTAAACACAAACTCGGCGTAGGCGGCCCTCCATAACTGGAAATTGCTCAGCCTCTGTTCGCCCGCGGTGCGGACAACCAAGTCGAGGTCGGGCACTTCAGGGTGGTCGAGCATCGAAGCCAAGGCCGCCTCGGTGGGCACCTCGCCCGGGTGTCGGGTCTGCCAGCGTGCAAAAGCCCGCACGATTTCATCGCGGCCGCCGTAGTTGAGTGCTAGGTTGATGGTCATGCCGCTGTGTTCGCGGGTTGCCGACTCCACACGGCGGATAGACTTCTGCACCCCCGCCGGCAATTGTTCGAGGTCGCCGCTGGCCAACACGCGCAGCTCGAGTTCGTTGTAAAAGTCCATTTCGGCTTCCAGGTGCTTTCCAATTTGCAGAAAACCTCCCCATCACCCGAAAGGGTGAATCGGCGAAAATTCACCCTTTCGGGTGATTCCGACATCTCTCTGGTCGCGCGAGGATAGTGGATTACGAAGGAGACTCCATGAAGCTCATACTTTTTATTCTCGCAGCCACGGCACTTTTGCTGGCTAGTTGTGATCAACCGACCGACTCGCCAAAAGCCCCGGCTGGCCCCACGAGTTCGGTGCCAACCACCTTGGGAGACGCCCCTGGGATTGCCACCGGTTTCGGGACGGGCGGTGTCGCCACTTTTGGTTCCAGCGGAAGTTCTACCTCTATTTTCGGCGCTAGAGTTGATTCCAGCAATCGGATCCTAGCGATTCAGTACGAGATGTCGCTAGGGCAGGGAGGTTCAATAGCTACAACGAAATTGGTGCGCTACACGGAAGCGGGAAGCTTGGATACCAGCTTTGGATCCGGGGGCTATTTTGTTCCCCCCACTGTTGCGACAATCGCGACCGCCCTCGGTGTGACTACCTCCGGCACACCATCAGTACGTTTTGAGGAATTAGCGGTCGACGCTGACGGATCGGTGTACCTTTGCGGCACTCTCTACTCGGGAGTGTACGGTAGCGCAACCCTGTACACATCTTTTCTTGTGAAAGTCACTTCGACCGGCGGCTTGGACACCAGCTTCGGTACAATCGGTACAAATGGGTACCTGAACTTGGGTAATGTGGATGGTGCGATGGTTCACTCTTTGGCTAGCGGTGTTGTGGTGTCGTTTACATCTGGATCCACCTATGCCACGATTGTAGAGAAAGTCAGTGCTGCCGGGGTCGCAGGCCCTCAATGCACTGTGGAAGGGGCCACAGGCCTAACCCTTAATGTCGCAGCACCCACGAATGGTCAGACTGGTGAGTACTCCAACCCCGTGAGTTCTCTTCTTTCGCCGGATGGAAAGTATCTCTATGTACCTGTCTATTTGGTTACTACAGCCAGCAACGTGCTGACGCGGACCCTGAAAGTGGCAAAATTGGACTTGACTGGAGATACTCCGGCTCTCGTCTCGGCGTACGGAGCCGGCGGATACGCCAAAACAGATCTTACCCCGTACTCGAGCAGCTATGGGTTCAGCATTTGGGGGGGGAATGTGGTCGATGGCGATGGCAACGTTATCATATTGGCCCAATCACGCTCGTTGGCCTCCGGTTCTGGGTCACAGACATCAGCAGGATTTCGACTCGTGCGCTTCACAGCAGGTGGTACTTACGACAACACGGGGTTTGATTCAGCCTATCATTACCCTACCGGTGACGTTAGCGTATGGAGCGCTATTCTTGCCGGTGGGAAGTTGATTTTTGGGGGCAGTTATCATGCCACCGGGTCAACCACCAGCTCCGGTTGCTTGCTGCGATTCGACAGCACGACCGGTGCGCAGGATACGACGTACGGTACGAGCGGTATCCTTAAACCCCTATCGTCTTTGAACGCGCCTAGCTCCTTTATCACGGCTTTGATTCTCGACCGGGGGTCCATTTTGGCAATAGGCAACACAATGGGTGCCTCGTCGTCTGGGAGCATGTCCAGTATGACCACAGTGATGGTGCGCCTCCAATAGCCTTGTTGGTTCTCGTTCTGAGCTAGAAAAAAAGGGGCCCTCTGGGGCCCCTTTTTCTTAAGTCTCAACCTTTTCTTCCCGGAAGTTTAGTTCCTCGAAGGTACTTCCACTTCCACGGCCATCACCTTCCCAAAGTTCCGTTTGCGACTGGTGAACTCGGCCAGGGCAGCGTCGAGGTCGGCTGCCGTCCAATCGGGCCACAGTTTGCTGCTGAACACAAACTCGGCGTAGGCGACCCTCCACAACTGGAAATTGCTCAGCCTCTGTTCGCCGGCGGTGCGGACGACCAAATCGAGGTCGGGCACTTCAGGGTGGTCGAGCATCGAACTCAAGGCCGCCTCGGTGGGCACCTCGCCCGGGTGTCGGGCCTGCCAGCGTGCAAAAGTCCGCACGATTTCATCGCGGCCGCCGTAGTTGAGTGCTAGGTTGATGGTCATCCCGCTGTGTTCGCGGGTTGCCGACTCCACACGGCGGATAGACTTCTGCACCCCCGCCGGCAATTGTTCGAGGTCGCCGCTGGCCAACACGCGCAACTCGAGTTCGTTGTAAAAGTCCATTTCGGCTTCCAGGTGCTTTCCAATGAGGCCCATGAGGAAGTCCACCTCGCGGGTGGGGCGGCCGCTGTTCTCGGTGGAAAATACATAGAGGGTGAGGAACTTCACGCCAGCTTCGGCGGCGGCCCGGGTGACGCGCCTAGCAGCCTTGAGCCCTTCTAGGTGGCCCTGCGAGCGGTCTTTTCCTTGGCGCGTGGCCCAGCGTCCGTTTCCGTCCATGATGATGCCAAGGTGTAAGGGGTGTTTCACGGTGTACTCCTGCCGAGAGTATGCCAGACTCTGTCGGTAATACCCATGAGACGGTCTAGTACTAACGTCTCATATGGTATAGTAACCCATGCTTTGGAGTCTTTTGGTGCCCTTGCTGGCCGTCCTTTCGGGAGTTCCTGCTCTCACCATCGCCTGGCTCGCCGGGCATCAGACCCGAGATCCGGCGCGCCGCTTATTTGCTGGAGGTCTGTCCCTCCTGACCGCGATCATCGTGTTGGTGATGGCCGGAGTTTTTGTCGACCTTCGTCCCCTTGCCGATTCGCTGACTTCAGGCCCGGGGCTCAAGTTTGTTTTTTGGAATCTCACTTTTCTCGTCGCCTTCGCCAGTCTAATCGTGTTCCGGAGGTTCTCGACGGTGGTGCTCGGGCAGCCTCGTCCCCTTGGGGTGGTCTTCTGGACCTTTAGTGTGATTTTTTACGCGGGGGCTCTGCTGTTGGGCTTTGTCAGCGACCCGCCTGTTCTCGACTTTCAGGGTAACACCCCTTCTGGGCTGGCAACAGCCTACTACTTGGTGGGCATTAGCAGTCCGGCTTGGAGGGTGTGGCGAGGACGGAAATCTCTTCCTCGCTGGCTTGAGCCCCTGGTGGGGAAGTTGGCTTGGATACTTTTGCCGCTAGGTGTTTTGACGCTTTTGTGGGAAACCCTGAGGGGGCTGGGGCTTCTGACTGGCTGGCCCTCGTTGACCCCTTTGGTGTTTCTGAGTTTCTTTGCCCTGGTTACCTACGAGCTGGTGCGCCGCTTTCCATCACCGGGTATGGCCACCGATGCCCGCACCCAGGCCGAGAGGCTTGTCGAGAAGTTTCCGTCACAAAAAATCACCCCACGCGAGCAGGAAATCCTGATTCTTCTGCTGGAAGGCCGCAAGAATCAGCAGATCGCCTCGGTGTTGGGAGTTTCAGGGCACACGGTGAAGAACCACGTATACAACCTGTACCAAAAACTCGGTACCGATAACCGGCTTGAATTGCAGGCGCTCGCCGCGGACAGTAGTCCTATGGGCTCTTGGCAAACTCCAAAGTGATGGTTTGGGGCTTATCGGGGTTGAACAGCTTGATGAGCAGAGAGTTGTCGTTTTCATACCAAGCCGCGCTCCGGTCGGTCTCGGTCACTCCGAAGGAATCTCCATACTTGGTTATGCCTTTTCCATCAATTTTGACAATTTTCGGGTTATAGACCTTGTGGATGCGCAACAAAAGATACGGGTCTGAGTACCTCATGCGGGGGCCAGCTGCTTCTAATTCGCTTTGGATGACCATTTGGCCTCCCGAATAGCCGTAGTTGAACTTGACCGTCGTGATCAGCCCTCGTTCGTCGTCGTGGCTGAACCCATCGTCTACAGAGTAGTACCCCGACCCAAAGCCTCCGGGGTAAACGTGGAACAAGAAGGGGCTATAGGTGGCCTTCTCATCAAAGATTTCGGGCTCGCGGACCGGTATGAAGCTCCCCGCCCGCACAAAGAGCACCGGGAAGTCAGGGCGGTTGGTCATGTCATAGCTTTCTCCGCCGCTGAACTCATCACCGTCGGGGAACTCAAACCAAAGCCCTCCGCCTGGCAAATAAACCTTACGGGTGGGTGAGTCATTGACGGCAGGTGCTACCAAGATCGAATCGCCTAGCAGGTATTCGTCACGAATCGCTCTGGCCTTCACATCATTTGGATAGGCCCAGAACAGGGGCCTGATAGCCGGCACTCCTGTTTGAGCCGATTGGCGCAAAATCTCGACCATCGTTGGTTTGAGGCTCGAACGGCGGTCGAGCATCGATTTGAAAAGTTTTTTGTCCTTGTCTGGGAGGTTCGACCACCAAGTAGCCGGATCTTGTCCGGCATCCAGAACCAAGTAGGGGTTCATGACGGCCAGCTGCAGTCCCCGCCAGGTGGCAGCCGAATGTTCGGGGTCGGCCAGGCCGGTGATATCGAGCTTCACCTGTGCCGAGCCAAATCCGGACAGGCCCACGGAAAGCAGCCGATCCAGCAACCCCTGGTCGTCTGCACCGGCAACGGCCACCAATTCTGGAGCTCCCCATCGGGCCGAGCCGACGAATCCACTCTGCCAAGTGATCCAAGGACGTGCGGTCGGCAGGGCGGCGCGCTGGGCCTCCCACGTGCTTTGAGCCAACCAAGCCGGGAAAAGGTTGTTCGCCCGAGCCAACAGGAAGTTTTTTCCGCCTTCGGGATACACTTTGTCCCAACCCGCGGGGGCAAAAGTTGCCGGCAAGGCTATGCCTCGTCCGGGCACCGGGCGCAAGGGCTCCAGAACGGTAAAGTGCGCCGCTTCCAGAGCCTTGACTTGCCCTTCGGTGGCCTCACCGAGGAGGGCTCGTCCCACCGACAGCCGAGCGCGACGAAGAAACTCGCCGTTGTTGCCAGGGGGCAAAACAAATCCAGTAGTGGCTCCCGAAGCGGGAGTTCGGCCCAAACGTCCGGTGACTGCGGTCATTTGACCCACCACCTCGGCCACGGTGCGCTCGGTCCAGAAAATCAGGTCTAGGCCCCCGTTGAGCGTACCCACAAAGGGAGTAGCGGTAAGATTCACGTAGCTCTGGTAGGAGTTGTCAACCAAGAAACCAAAGGGACTCGGTGCCCCCGAGGCCAGAACAAAAGGTACCCCCCACGGCCCGCTGCCCTCCTCTCCGGAGGTGGTCCAAAGGCGGACCCATTGGCCAGCTTTATCGAGGCCCGTGCCCGCCGACCCCAAGCCGGTCCACAAGGGCTGGGCGGCCATGGAGAACTCCTGTTTGAGGCGCTTTTTCCAAAGACTTGGCCCCGACGGCGTCTGAAAAAGCAGGAGTTGTCCTTGCCGGATTTGCCAGGCAAGACTGGTTTTGTCGAGACTGAGTTCGAGGTCTTTGGAGGTAAGGATGAGCTGGGTCTCGGTCTCCTTGGCGCTCATGTCCAACCGTGCCGTTGGCCAAGTGCGGGGCAAGGGCGATGCCGGTTCGGCTTCCAAAGTCTGGGGGAACCAGAGGCGCACGCTGCGGCTGGTGAGGAAGGCTACCGAGGCAGTACGTCCATCTTTCAGCGTCAGCACCACGCCATTACCGACCTTATTCCAGCTGGTCACCGGCGGAAGCGGTTTCCAAGAGCCCTCCAAAAACTGTTCGCGGCTGACGAGCCGGTGATCATCATCAATTTCGGGCGGCGGAACCGGCGGACGGGGTGGGGTAGGTTCCCCGAGCGATGGTGCCGGGTTCACCGGAGGTGAAGCGCACTGAGCCAAGATCAAAAGCAGTCCCAGAACGGGAAGAATTAGTCCGCGACGATTCATAATTCTTTATCGGTGCAAATGAGGGAGGAGAATACACCGATTTTCTGCCCGAAAAAGGGCAAAAAAGTGGGAATAACCTTGATTCTTCCGAGAAACTGAGAACAATGAGTTCGTATGCTGCCTATCGAAACGGGGCGAGAGCTCTGGATTGATGCCATTGCCCAAACATATTCTTTGAATCCCGACCTCGTCCGCCGGTTGGAAGAGGAGTTCCGTGCGTTGAGCTCCCAGACCCTTGAGGAGTTTGTCACCCGACGGCACGGCGAGTTGCAAAAGCATGGCCTGCGCAACGAGGCCATTTACCGCCAGCTTCAAGCTGAGTCCGAACTACGGCGCTATCGGTCGCCCGCGCTGAGCCTCCGCCAAGTCCGGCGGATCATTTACGGTTAGGAGAACCCCATGTGTGGAATCGTCGGTTACGTTGGACCCCGAAAGGCTGCCGAAGTGTTGCTTCAAGGGCTGAAGATGCTGGAATATCGGGGGTACGACTCTTCTGGTATCGCCTACCTGCATCGCAATGCGATCAAGATTTATAAGAAGGAAGGAAAAATCGCCAGCCTCGAATCGGTGCTTCCCGAGCCGGTGGCAGCGCACTGTGGCATCGCGCACACCCGTTGGGCCACCCACGGCAAAGTCAACGACCTCAACAGTCATCCTCACCTGAGCCAGTCCGGTAAGGTAGCCATCGTTCACAACGGCATCATCGACAACTACAATGCCCTCAAGCACGAGCTACAGGCTCAAGGAATTGTTTTTAGAAGTGAGACCGATTCCGAGGTGATTGCCCATCTGGTGGAGCAATATTTGACTGCAACGCCCGGCGAGCCCGAGGAAGCTGTGCGGAAAACTCTGGCACGGCTAGTGGGCACCTATGGCATTGTCGTGATTTTCACCGATTTTCCCGACCTGTTGATCGGCGCCAAGAATGGCTCGCCGCTCGTGGTGGGGCAAGGCGACGGTGAGATCTTTCTGGCCAGCGACCCGGCTGCTTTCATCGGCTACACCCGCAATGCGGCCTTCCTCGAGGACCGGGAGATGGTTGTGATTCGCAAGAACGAGTGGGTGACCAAGACGCTGACCAACGAGGTGATAGCCCGCGAGGCCGAAGCCCTCAACTGGAGCGCGGAAGCTGCCTCCATGGGCGAGTTTCCCCACTACTTCGTGAAAGAGATTTTTGAGCAGCCCGAAGCTCTTCGGCGGGCCCTTGGCCATGGCGGACGCCTTCTGGCCGATTTCGGCACCGCAAAGCTGGGAGGGCTCAACCTCGACAGCCGCGATCTGCTGGACGTCAGGCGGGTAGTTTTCATCGGCATGGGGTCTGCTTTGCTTGCCAGCCAGGTGGGGGCCTACCTTTTGGAAACTTTGGCTCGCCTTCCCGCTCAAGCCGAGGACAGCTCAGAGTTCCGCTACCGAAATCCCATCGTGGAAAAAGATACCCTTTACTTCGCCGTCAGCCAGTCGGGAGAAACAGCCGATACCATTCTTGCCATCCAGGAAATCCAGCAGCGCGGAGGCCGGGTTCTCGGCATCGTGAACGCTGTCGGTTCGACCATCGCGCGGATCTGCAAGGGGGGTGTGTACATACACGCTGGTCCTGAAATTTCCGTAACCAGTTCCAAGGCCTTTCTGGCCCAGATGGCTATCATGAACCTGCTGGCCCTGCTTTTCGCCCGCATGCATATCCTGAGCCTTCCGCGTGGCCGTGAAATTATCGAAAACCTCTCCGCCTTGCCAGAGCTCATGGAAATAGCGCTGCAGCAGAGCCCCCACATTCAAAATGTAGCTCGCAAGTACATTGCTCACAAAAACTTCCTTTTCATGGGTCGTGGCATTCAGTTCCCTATCGCCTTGGAAGGTGCCCTGAAACTCAAGGAGATTAGCTACGTGCACGCCGAGGGCTTCAGCTCAGGGGGCCTCAAGCACGGGCCGCTGGCTTTGGTCGGTCCGGAAACTCCCTGCCTGTTTCTCATCGCCGAGGGAGAGACTTTCGACAAAGTGCTGGGCAACATGCAGGAAGTGAAAGCCCGCCAGGGCAAGATCATCGCGGTAACCAACAGTAACGACCAAAGAGTGGCTGCCTTGGCCGACGATGTGATCAAAGTGCCCCTCACCGAAGAACTCCTAGCGCCCTTCCTAACGCTGATTCCGCTTCAATTGTTTGCCTATTACACGGCTGTAGAACTTGGTGTCGATGTCGACAGGCCCCGCAATTTGGCCAAGAGCGTGACCACAGAGTAGATTCCACCGCAGCCCCGTCCTGTGCCAAGCTGCCGAGGTTTCTGCCGATTATTAGTAGAACAATCGACGTAGATGCCGATAATATCCTTATGAGCGTTTCCGCCGAACCCGTTGAGTTGCTGGAAGAGGTCGGTTCCCAACCGCCTGCGCTCGCCCCTGAAAGCAAACCTGGGGAGGTCGCAAGCGGAGAAGTTCGACCCACCAATCAAAAAGTCCTTCCTACCTTTCTCATGGGACTCCTGCTTTGTTTGCTCGCCATGACGTGGGACTTCCTGCCCTCCCGAAACTGGTTGCCTATGCCGCTCAGTCCGCTGGTCTTCCTCGCTTTCCTCATTGTTCAGTTCCTCGTCATCGAAGGCGGGTTCCGCAAGGCGAATGCACAAAGTGTTGCCCTCGGACAAAAGCTGACCGAGACCGAACTGGCGTTGCTGGAAGCTGCCGAAGCCTACAGCCGCTTTGTTCCCGAGCAGTTTCTGCGTCACTTGAACCGGAAGTCGATTTCGCAAGTCAGATTGGGAGACCAGGTAGCCCGTGGAATGACGGTGATGTTTGCGGATATCCGCAACTTTACTTCGATGAGCGAGACAATGTCGCCCGAAGAAAACTTTCGCATGCTCAACGATTATCTTGGCCACATCGGGCCCATCATCCGAGAGCAATTTGGGTTCATCGACAAGTACATCGGTGACGCCATCATGGCGCTTTTTGACGGGCCCGTGGACGAAGCCATTGCCGCCGCTGTGGGCATGCAACTGGCCACAGCTGAGTACAACAGGAATCGCCCTGACGCCCCGTACCCCATCACGATTGGCATCGGACTGCACAGCGGCCCGTTGATGCTCGGCGTCATCGGCGAAGTGGACCGGATGGAGAGCACCGTCATTGCCGACTCAGTCAACCTAGCCAGCCGCATTGAATCGCTCACGAAATACTACGACTGCCGTATTCTGCTCACCAGGTCTACCTTTGAGGCTCAGTCAGATCCTTACCCCTACTTTACCCGCCCAGTCGACTTGGTTCGGGTCAAAGGGCGCACCGAACCCGTGGACCTTCTTGAAATCATGGACGAACGCTTTGATTCCCACTCCAATTTGAAAATTGAGCTAGCCGCTCACTTGGCCGAAGCTCTGGTGCTGTATCGACGCGGAGAGTTTCATGAGGCCCGCATCCTTTTCCAGCATTTGGCGTATCAGGATCCGAAAGATCTGCTCTACGGAATCTACCGCCGGAGGGTAGAGGAATTGATCAGGTTGGGAGCACCCCCAGGCTGGGACGGGGCCAACGACTTCGCATTCAAGTAAGGGCCATTCCAAGGCAAGCGTTTTTCGGCTACAGTGTAGCAGGAGGCGCTATGGAAGGCCACGTCGCCAAGATCGTTTCGGTCACCAAGCTGACTCACAACATCAAGTCATTCAAGATAGAGAAGCCCGTAGGCTTTGAGTTTGAGCCCGGTCAGGCGGTAGATTTGGCTATCAACCGACCCCGCTGGGAAAGCGAAGCGCGCCCCTTTTCCTTTACCAACACCCCCTCCGACCATGACCTAGAGTTTGTCATCAAGTCGTACCGTGATCATCCGGGAGTAACCAACCTTTTCGATGCGCTCAAGCGCGATGAGACCATCTTCCTGGGGAAAGCCTTTAGCAGCTACTCTTACAAGGGCCCTGGCCTTTTTCTCGCCGGTGGCACTGGAATCACGCCGTTTCTCTCCATCTTGCGTCAACTGAATCGAAGTGGACGTCCCCTGGGAAACCGCTTGCTTTGGGCAACGGTGACCGAGCACGACACGTTTTACGAGAAAGAGCTGGGCGACCTGTTAGACTCGGGTTATTCGACAGTGGTGGGCCCTATCAAGCAATCGGCCCTGCGCAAGGTGTTGAAGCCCGACACGGACTGGGTGTACATCTGTGGCCCTGAAAAGTTTGTCGCGGCCCAAGTCCAGATGGTCACCGAACTTGGTGTTCCGTCGGAAAAGATCCTCGTCGCAGAGGAATAAACTCACAGAACCCGGAGCAAGACGCCTTTCAGGTATTCTGACTCAGGGAAACTGGTGCGGATGGGGTGGCAAGGGGCCTGGTGCAGCTGGCGGACCACGTCGACGCGGCGGCCTGAATCTTTGGCCGCAAAGGCTATCATTTCCCGGAAGGCGTTGTGGTCGACCAACCCGCTACAGCTGAAACTGGCCAGAAAACCGCCGCTATCCACCAGTTTAAGGGCCTGCAAGTTCAGGTCCTTGTAGCCTCGAAGAGCCTTTTCGACGTGGTCGCGGCTCGAGGCCAGCTTGGGCGGGTCTAACACAATGGCTCCCCAAGTGCGTCCCTGTTTCTTAAGGTCGCGGAGCACTTGGAATGCGTCCCCCTCGAACGCTTCGGCCGGCCCAAATCCGTTGAGAGCTAAGTTGCTCTGAGCGAGAGCCAACGCGTCGGCGCTGGAATCAAGAAGACTCACCGAGCTGGCACCGGATTTCAGGGCATGTACTGCAAACCCTCCGGTAAAAGTAAAGGCATCGAGAACCGACCTCCCCGCGAAGAACGGACTCACCAGAGCGCGATTATCACGTTGGTCGGTATAGAATCCTGTCTTTTGTGAACTCAGATCGAGGGCAAACTTCGCTCCATGTTCCACGATCTCCACACCCGCGGGGGCTTCTCCCCACAGAAGGCCTTTCACCTCAGGTAAACCTTCCATTCTGCGCCCATCACCATCGGATTTTTCAACAATACCCTTGAGTCCGGGAACGAGCCGGGAGTAAAGGGCCGTGATGAGTTCCCGCAACCGATCGGCACCGGAGGTAAGAAATTGCACCACCAGATAGGGCCCGAACAGGTCGGCAATCAGCCCCGGAATCCCATCCGATTCAGAATAGAACACCCGCATGGCAGAGGTACGAGCAACCAGAGATTGGCGCAGGGCCCAAGCTTCTTCGAGGCGCTGGCGATACCACAACTCATCCACCTCCGACCCTTGGTTCCACTCCATCAAGCGCAACCGAATTTTGCTGGTCGCGTTGAACTGGCCATAGGCCACAAACTTGCCCTCTGCCGTCTGCACGGAGACAACTTCCCCGGAAGCGGGCTGGCCTTCGAGGCGCGCAATAGCTCCCGAAAAGACCCACGGATGGCGGTTGAGCGCCAACTTCTCGCGTCCGGGAAAAAGGGTAATGGTCTTCATTTCTTCAGTTTATCCCGGATTTGCCTTCGGCCTCAATTCCCGGTAGATTGATCGCTATGCCAATTCCTCTCTATCCCGAGTTTGCGCCGATTTCGCTCGACATGCGCGCCGAGCTTCATCCGTGGTTTCTGTCTCTGGAGGCAGGCCTTTCGGAGTTCACCTTTTCCAACATCTACCTCTTCCGCCATAACTACAATTACAAGTTGTCTCGTTTCGCCGAAGGAAAATACCTCATCATCGGCACGAAAAACGGCCGGACTTTCTTTTCGGCTCCTTGGGGTCCGCCCGCCATGCCGGTGGTGCAAGAGCTGCTCGAACAAGTTGACTACTACAAGAACCTCAACCAAAGTCAGGCGACGGAGCTCCGGGACACATTTTTGGCTGCTGGGTTGCAGATCGTTGAAGACCGCGACAACTTCGACTACCTCTACGACAGCACGGAGATGGCAACCCTCGAAGGAAAGCGTTTTCATAAAAAGCGAAACCACATCCATCAGTTCTTTGCGCAGTACCCCACCGGGTTTGAAGGAAGAATGATGACTTCCTCGCCAAAGGATACCGCCGCCGCTCTCGAGCTTCTCGAGCGCTGGCAATCCACGCGTGAAGACCGCTCCGATTACCTTCCCTCTCAAGATGCCTTACACCTGAGGGACGAACTCCAGTTGACCGGGCGCATTTGGACCCTCAACGGCCGTACTGTGGGATTTGCCCAAGGGGAGCCCACGCAACTCGGGCGGGCCTTCACCATCCATTTTGAAAAAGCTGACGGGCACGAATACAAAGGGGTCTATCAGGCCATTTTTTTTGACTGGGCCGGATACCTCAAAGATCAGTATGCGCTAATCAACCGCGAGCAGGACCTCGGGGATCCTGGTCTCAGGCAAGCCAAAGAGACCTACCGGCCCGTTGCTTTTGTGCGCAAGTACCGGGTAGAAAAGGCTTCGTGGATACAGCAAGCCTGACATTTCTGTAGGATCAGGCCACCGCATGGTCAGATTCCGCTTTGGTTTTAGTCCTATCCCCTTGCCAAAGCTCGCTTTTCCGTTCAGAATTCACGCAATTTCGAGCTGGCACGCATCTTGCAGTTAGAATCAGAGTCTCAACGAATAATGTTTAGGAGGACAAACATGTCCGATACCCTCGACGCTCAATCCGGCGTACCGGCGCTCTTCGGAAGCAAGACCTTCGGCGATGCGGTTCAACGCCAGCGCCTCCCCAAATCGGTTTACAAGGAACTAAAGCAGGTCAAGGAAGGCAAAAAGAAACTGACCCCCGAAGTGGCGGAGGTGGTTGCCAACGCCCTCAAAGACTGGGCCTTGGAACACGGTGCCACCCATTACACGCATTGGTTCCAACCGCTGACCGGGATAACCGCCGAGAAGCACGACTCGTTCATCAGCCCTGTTGGCGATGGTACGGTCATCATGGAGTTTTCGGGCAAAGAATTGATTCAGGGCGAACCCGACGCCTCGTCGTTTCCTTCCGGCGGTCTTCGCGCCACCTTTGAAGCCCGAGGGTACACAGCTTGGGATGCCTCGTCACCCGCTTTCCTGAAAAGCGATGCCAGCGGGGTCACCCTTTGCATTCCCACCGCCTTTGTTGGGTATCACGGGCAGGCTCTCGACAAAAAGACGGCGCTACTTCGCTCGATGGAAGCCCTGAGCGTGCAGGCCGTGAGGGTTTTGCGCGCCTTGGGCAACACGACCAGCAACCGGGTGACCACCACGGTTGGTCCCGAGCAGGAATATTTTCTTATCGACGAGGAATACTTTAACGCTCGTCCCGACCTCCTTTTGACCGGTCGCACCGTAGTGGGAGCGCTTCCCGCCAAGGGGCAGGAACTCGAAGACCATTATTTTGGAGCTATTCCCGACAACGTGGCCGGCTTCATGCGTGAGTTCAACGAGGAACTGTGGAAGCTTGGTATCACCGCCAAAACCCAGCACAACGAGGTCGCTCCCCACCAATATGAAATCGCCGTGATTTTCGACACCAGCAACGTTTCTGCCGACCAAAACCAACTGGTCATGGAAACTCTGCGCAAAGTGGCCAGTCACCACGGCCTGGCAGGTCTGATCCATGAAAAACCCTTTGCCGGGGTCAATGGTTCAGGGAAGCACAACAACTGGTCGATGGGCACGGATGACGGAAAAAACCTGCTCGATCCGGGAAAAACTCCCCAAGACAATACCCAGTTCCTGCTGTTCGCCACCGCAGTCATTCAGGCCGTTGACGACTACGCTTTACTGCTGCGCACGGCTGCCGGTAACCCCGGCAACGACCACCGCCTCGGGGCCAACGAGGCTCCCCCGGCCATCATCTCGATCTTCTTGGGAAGCCAATTGAGCGAGATTCTCGACGCCATCGCCGATGGCAAGGATCTCAAGGCGAAAGAAGGCACCAAACTAGCTTTGGGCCACAACAGCCTTCCCGACCTGCCCAAGGACATGACAGACCGAAACCGCACCAGCCCGTTCGCCTTTACTGGCAACAAGTTCGAGTTCCGCATGGTACCTGCAGGCGACTCGATCAGCGGACCCAACGTGGTGCTCAACACGGTTGTGGCCGACTCCCTGGGTCAGTTTGCCGACCGTCTGGAAAAAGCAAAGGACAAACTCACCGAGGTGAAGAAGATCATTGCCGAAAGTTATAAGGCCCACAGAAAGGTGGTGTTCAACGGCAACGGCTACGCCCCCGAATGGCAGGTGGAAGCCGAGAAGCGCGGCTTGCCCAACGTGAAAGCTTGGGTGGATTGCATCCCTGAGCTGGCCTCGAAGAAGAGCGTGGCGCTGTTTGGCGCGCACAAGGTGTTGAGCTCAGAGGAGTTGCATAGCCGGGTAGAGATCTACCTCGAGAAGTACGCCAAAACAATCAACATCGAGGCGGGTGTCATGGTGGAAATGGTCAAAAAGAACATCCTCCCCGCTGCCATCGACTGGCTCACGGGCCTCGCCGGCAGCATTGAAGTGCTCGGTTCGGCCAAGGTTCCCACCTTGGGAGCAGAGGCCCAGTTGAAGGAAGCCGGCGCCCTTGTCGAGAAGTCGTACAAGGCACTGTCTGCCCTTGAGGCTAAATTGCACAAAACCCGGGCGATCGACGACATTCATAAGAAGGCCTCGTCTTTCCGCAAGGATGTGTTCGCCGCCATGGGTGAATTGCGTACGGAAGTGGATGCACTTGAGCGCCTGATGCCTTCGGACTACTATCCGTACCCGACTTACGAAGACATGCTATTTCGGTTTTAGTTTTTGGATTCCGGCACCCTGCCAGATTCGCGTTCAGTTGTAGGTCAAAGCCGTCCTTCGGGGCGGCTTTTTTTTGACGGTGACCCAGGAGAAGCAAAATGACAGCGTCGAACCCGCCCGCCTTGGCCCATTTTGCGTTTCTGGCCCGCGCCAACACCACCGTTAATCTCCGGTTGGGAGCCATCTTGCTTTCCGAGGTATGGGAGCGCCCCTTGGTCGGATACTTCACCAGCATTTCGGCTATTCTGGCCCATGTTCAGGTGGCTGACTCGTACTGGGCCGCAGACATCGCCTTCACGGCCGCGCTACCGCTTTTTACCACCATGGACGCAACGCACCTGCCAAACTACGGCGAGCTGAAGTACACAGATCTGGAAGATTGGCGTCAACAACGCTCAAAGCAGGATAGCCTCCTGGAGGAACTGGTCGCGGGTTTGTCGGAACAGCACTTGCCGCTGGCCGTGAGGCAGTTTGAGAATCCGGAAAACGGTGCGGGTCAATCCATTTGGAAGGCCCTTCTCCACCTTTTTAATCACCAGACCCATCATCGCGGACAAATAAGCGCTACCCTAGAGGTCTTTGGGGTGGAACATGATTTCTCCAATCTCATCTCGATTGACTAGGGCAAACCCGAAACCACTGTCGCGAGCTAGCTCATCGAAAGTTGACTCAGACTTTGACGATCTTATTCGCTTTAAGGCAAGAAGTGCAGATTTTGATGTGTTGAACGGTTGAATTGAGAATCGTTTTGACTCTCACAATATTGGCCTTGAAGGTCCGCTTGCTACGAACACCAATGTGCTGCCCAGCACCGCCCTGTTTCTTTGGCTGACCTTTGCGGGGAACATTGTTCCCGGACATGGTGCCCTTTCCGCAAACTTCGCATTTTCTGGCCATAAGCAAACCCCTTGTTCAAACTCTAGGCCAGAGGAATACCACAAAACCGGTTGCTGTGTAAAGTCCTGCAAAAGAGCTCTGGATGTTCTAGACTAAGGTTTATGCTCATCAGGCCTATCGAACGTGCGCTTTTTCTCCGAGGGGTGTACGTGGTCTTTTGCCTCGTGGTTGGCCTGATTCTGGCCACAAGTAGGCAGTATGTTCATGACCAAACTTTAGTGCAGCAGGGAGAATGGCTTCAAACTCTAACCCGTGTCATCGACAAGACTGTTTCCAATCAACTGGTGCTAACGGGTCACGCCCTAGGGGATCTGAGATCGGGTCTTTACTCGAATCCTGGTGACCTTGGGCAATTGGCCGATACGCTTCCCGGGATTAAATCACTGTTGGTGGCCGATAGGTCGGGCAAAATTGTTACCTCGGACCGTCCTGACTTGGTAGGAAGAACTCTTGCTGAAGGCCAGGACCTCCAGAGGCTCAAGACTTTCCTCGGGCGCAATAGGTTGAGTATTTCTCTGAAGCCGGAGTTAAACCGTGGAGTCCCTGTGCTCATGGCTGAACAAGCCATTGTCAATCGGCAGGGGGAGTTTGAAGGCCTTGTACAGGCTAGTTTTGATCCGAAATACTACCAGACTCTCCTCGATTCCGTGCGTCATGGGCCCTTAGCCTGGGCTCGTCTGTATCAGGGATCTGGTAATGTGTATGTCGAGGTGGCAGAAGGCGCCAATTTTGTCGGATTACGTAGCACTTCCGAGTCTTCAGATATTCGGCAGTTTCTGGCCAAGGCCGATGAAACCTGGTTGAGGACAGTCTCCAGAGCAGAGGTAGGTGAAATACCCCGGCAGTCGGCCTTTCGTTTGATTCGGCCTACCGGGCTTACACTGGGCTCTCCTTTGGTGGTGGAGGTTGGCCTCGACCTGCGACCTCGTCTGGCAAGGTGGGGAAGCGAGTTCGTCATTTTAGGCCTTCTATACCTTGGGTGCTCGGTGTCGGGTTTCGTCCTTCTGTCTTGGTATTTTCGACGGCAAAGGGTTCAGAGTGCCGAAAACCTCGCGAATTCGGAGTTGCTCCATGAGAGCTCGCTTCGTTTCCAACTTGCCACCGAAGCTGCCCGCCTGGGAGTTTGGGAGTGGCGTGCTGATACTGATAACCTCATTTGGGACCACAAGATGTTTGAACTCTATGGAATCGAACAAGAAGGTTTTGTTCCTGTGATGGCCAGTTGGGACAACCGGCTGCTCAAGGAGGACCGTCAGAAGGCCGCCGAGCAATTACAAAGTGGCGTCACATCCGGCAGCCCGACGGTAAGGCTTTTTCGCATTGCGGTGGGGGTTTCGGTGCGTTGGATACAATGTACCTCTCAATATCTCGACGCCCGGGGCGATAGGCCTGCGAGGTTCATTGGGTTCAATGAAGAGGTAACACAGCGACTCGAGGGCGCTTTGGCTGTTGCCGAAAGCGAGAGGTTTCTGCGCACTCTCACCGAGTCGCTTCCTACCCAAGTCGCCTATTACTCGGCCGACTTGGTTTGTGGCTTCGCCAACAGCAAATATGCCAGTAGCCATAATTCCTCGCCCGAACGCATTATGGGCAACTCATTCCAGAACCTTCTTGGGTCGGAGCTTTACCAACGGCGCAAGCCGTCTATCGAAGAGGTTCTCGCAGGCAATCCGGTCGAAATTGAGGATACCTTCGAAAGCTCGCCAGGTGTGATCAACTACCTATGGATCCACTACATCCCCAACATTCGAAACGGGGTCACCGAGGGCTTCTTTGTTCTAGTTGATGACATCCGCGAGCTCAAAGTAACGCAAACCCAACTGGAGGCCCAGCAGGGAAGGTTGATTCTGAACGCGCGGATGGCACAAATGGGAGAAATGCTGAGTCTTATAGCCCACCAGTGGCGCCAACCGCTCACCGTGGTCAGTGTTCTGGTGGGCAATATCCAGCTTAAATCACAACTCGGTGGCTTAGACGTAGACTACCTCATGCCGAAGCTGGACAAGATCAATCAGACGGTGCACTCCCTTTCGGGTACCATCGAGTCGTTCCGTTCTTTCTATGCGCCGACGAAAACAAAGGAAGACTCGGATTTGTTGGAGGTGACCAGCAAGGCTCTCGAGTTTCTCTCTCCGGTTCTTAGAAAGCAGAGTTTGGAAGTCCGCTCTGACCCGCCCTCGTCGCCCGTGTTCTCTTGGGTCCTTCGGGCTGAATTGATGCAAGTTATTGTGGAGATCCTGACAAACGCGGTTTTTGCCCTGACCCCCAAGGGAGGCTGGATTTCGCTGGAATGGACCGTGGGCACCTCCGAAGCGAACCTCGCCATTGCCAACAACGGGGGCGCTATTCCCGAAATGGATCTTCCCAAGATCTTTTTGCCCGATTTCACGACCAAGACAGATGGGTCGGGGACCGGATTGGGACTCTACATGGCGAGGGTCATCATCGAGAGCCACCACGGGGGCCGCTTGAACGCCGAGGTAGCCAACGATATCACCACCTTCCGGATTACCCTTCCCTTGGAGGAAACGCGGAAATGATCGCAAATCTGACGAGCCATCAGAATCCTCTCCTCAAACAGATTTTGTCGTTAGCGGAAGGCGTGAGCGTGCTCTACGTGGAAGACGAGCCGGTAATTCGCGAAGAAATGGCCGAGACTCTCTCCACTCTGTTTCCGGAGGTCGTCACAGCGACCAATGGTAAGGAAGGCCTTGCCCTTTTCCAGTCTCGTGAGTTCCTTTTGGTGGTTACCGATATCAATATGCCCCTGATGAACGGCATCGAGCTGATCCGAGAGATTCGAAAGCTAAGGCCCAGCCAATCGGTGCTCGTCACCTCGGCTTACAGCGATGCGGCCAATCTCATTCCTCTGCTCAATCTTGGAGTTGGAAGCTTTGTGCTTAAGCCCCTTTCCTGGGAGCAGTTATTGCCAGCGTTTTTCAAGGAGCTTTCAGTGGCCCTGGCTACCCAGCAGGAACAGCGCTACCAGAAACGACTCGAACGCGAGGTCAACTTGAGAACCGAAGAGCTGCGTGAGGCTCAGACCCAGTTGCTGAGGCTCAGCGAAGCCAAGGACGGTATGCTAGCGCTGATTAGTCACGAAATGCGCACACCCCTTAACGCAATCTTGGGCTTTCTGGAACTCGTCCGGCCCTCCTTAGCCCACGACCCCGATGCCTTGGTTTTCCTCGGTTATGTTGATCAAGCGGCGAACCGGCTCGACCGCTCCACCAAAAAAGCTCTGGAGTTCAGCCACTTCTCCACGGGTAAGAAGTCCCTAAGCCTCATGGAGATCCATTTGGAAGTGTTAGTCCAGTCTGTTTGGGATCAGGTGTTGACGTCTTTAGCCCCAGAATCGCGACCCCAATTGACGGCTACAGGTGTTAAAGAGAAACTGCTGTATTCGGATTCGGAAATGGTGGCCGAGGTGCTCCGAAACCTGTTTGAGAACGGTATTAAATACGGCGTCCCCAACCCCGTCTTGGAGGTGTCACTTGCCATCAAAGGGATCTGGGCCGAACTGACGGTTCGTGACCACGGACCAGGGTTTAGTGAGCACTCGCTGGCTCAACTATTCGTTCCTTTCACCTCAGGAAACATCATGCATCATTCCGAAGGGATGGGACTCGGCCTGGCCCTTGTCGAAGTCATCATGATGACCTTGGGTGGTAAGGCCAGTGGTGGAAACCATCAGGAGGGCGGAGCCTGGATCACACTCTCCTTCCCTGTCCAACGGGAGCCTAATCTGAAGGCCACACAGTCCTAAGATCGCCAGAAATGACTCCAAATCGCTCGTGCACAAGCTTCTCTAGGGCCTGCGCCGCAGCCAGCAGTTCGGCCAGAGCCGAGGCCTTTTGCGCTGGGGTGAGGGTGACCTTGTCGAGAACACGTCCTGAAAGGTAGGCAGGCCACTCGCTGCGCACCTGTTGCAACAAGTACGACTGGAACTCGTTGATCATCAACGGCAGGTCGGCCGGATCGTACTGCGAGGCGGCCAAGAAGGCGATGAAGGCCTGCTGAGTGGACCGGGAGAGTTGGTTCCAGAGATCCCGAACCCCACGGCGGAACTCCTGGTCGGTGAAGTACAAACCATGAAAGCCCTCGTGGGTGAACAGGAAACCCCGTAACGCGGGGGGGGATTCCATACTGATTCCCAGTACAGCTCCAACTGTGGCTTGCCAGACGCCTGAGGCCGTTGCTTTCAGCATTCCAGAGTCAGCCAGACGGCCGCGTAGCTCACGTTCGCGGGGGTTCAAGGGAAACCCCTTTTGTGAAGCGAGAGTAAAAAAACGGGCTAGATCAGTTGCATCGTAGTCATGGGCATTCCACCCGTGTTTGCCGCTCAAGTTTGCGTCCGACACCAGAGTGCCACGCGTCCCGGTTTTCTCTACAAAGTAGGCCAGCCTCTTGAAGTAATCATCCTGAACGGCGTAGCTTCGGGTCACAAGTATGAGAACATTGTTAGCCGACCACTGAAACCATTCGTGACTCGGGTTTCGCCATGCCGAGACTGGCCACGCTAGCAGGGTGGCCACATCCACTGGCAAGGGAAGTTTGGGCGCCACTCCCGCCGGATGGAGGCCGACCTTGAAACTTTCGTCGCCGGCATCCTGCGGCATCACCGTGACGAGGCGAGGGTTCACGCCCCATGCCACCGGGGAATACGCCCAGCGTTCTACCCCCGCTGAACCTGTAAAATGGCGGGACTGGTTACCGTCATCAACCTCGACCTGCCAACCCGCCCTTGAAGCAAGGTTGAGCTCAAGTCGAGGACTATAGCCTTCGGGAAGGGTCCACTCGGGGAACTCGAAACGGTAGCCCCAGCGTTCAGAAACCGAAACCCGCGAAATTAAGAGCCAGTCCAACTGCCTTCGCGCTGGCGACCCGGCCAAATGCATCACCCGAGAGGTGGGCACCCAAGCTCCGGTGAGGCTGATTCTCAGAGCACCCGGCTCCAGGGGCCAGGACCAGACCGTATTGACCCCTGCTACCACCGGCAAATCGACCTGCTTTCGAAACCCGTGACCCTCCAGTTGCAACTTCACGGCACCCGCGCCCTTCAAGGGGCCAATGATGAGCCACTGTCGCTGGTCACGATCTGTGGCATCCAAGGTTATTGAAACCTCGCTGCCCAAAGGGGTACCCAAGCTGGCTGCAGAAAGTGAGCTCGCCAGCCACCAAAGAGCGAGCGCTCCTCGGTAGTTGCGTTGAAGGTTCATGGCGCCATACTATCATGCATGGAAACCCCAATGAAACAGCGTGTTCTTGTCTGGTTGCCCCCCGACGGTGATTCCCGGGCCCAAAAGTGGCAAATCAACTACGCTCGGCAAACCCGGCGCTCGGAACTCTTGGGACGCCCAGCTCATGCGCGTGTGGAGCCTCCGGGTGTCCGCCCCCGCGGCCGACTAAAGACAGGGGTTTGGAGAAGCGATGCCACGGGACTTTATCTATCCTTGACCGATGGCTTGGGTTGGGCCGGAGAGTTGCGTTTGGGGGAGGCTGCCGAACCGCCCCTTCCTGTACCCCAAGATCTGCCGGACTGGACTTGGCGCCGGGGAAGACTGGCGTGGCTCAATGAAGAGACTTCAGGGCTTTCTGTGACTTGGCAGTGGGAGCCGGTTTCCGGTTGGAAGGCTTGGGAACCCAAGGAACCAGTGAGTTTGCACGTCCCAAACTTGCGTGTCCCGAAGCCACAATAAGCCAGGAATTGGCCTTGTCCCGGCACCAAGTGCGGTTTGCGGTGCATCCAACTGGCGTGTGTTCCGTGATTGCCAACTCGGATTGGGTCTGTTTGGCCAAAGCCTGACCTTCCCCTGCCCGTAGACTCCACACAAACTGATCTGTCGGTGGTGACTCAGGATCGGGTCGAACGCTTAGCACGCCGGCTACGGCTGAAAGTCCTTTTCCACCTGGCTGAATGTAAACCCTAGTGCCAAGGGCCGAGCCGGCTTTGTACAGAACAATCACGTAGTTACCCTGAGAAACTTGGACATCGGGAAACACCATTTCCCGCCTTTCGCGGCCCGGGCCCCGGTATTCAAGCGTAATTCCGCCCAAGTTGCCGGCTTCCAGTACCAGCAACTCCACCCCGTCGGGCTTTTTTCCCGAACCTGCAAACCTGACTTCGTTCAGCCTGAGCTTGGCGGGGTGCCGATTAGGGCCTAGAACAGTTCCTTGCAAACTCGTTGGATTCCCCGCTAGGTCGGTGACCGAGACGTTCCATCGGTAGCGCTGACCGGGGTGCAGCGACGATGGCAGGGGAAGCTTTAACTTTGTGTCTTCCACCTCGAGCGGCAGACCGCCCTCGGCGAACTCTGCTTCCGCTTCCGCCTTGCCTAGATTTTCGTCCCATTCCAACGTAAGAGTCTCTAGCCCTGCCAGGTAGCTTCGTTTCAACTTCGGCCCTTGCGTATCGGTGGGGCCGGTAAGCCCACAGGCGGAAAGACCGATTACTGAGAGAAAAAGCAGCAGGCAAACTATACGCATCCTTTGGCCTCCTTGCCTAACACACAGCAGAAGTCGCGACTCTGCTTGAGCGTTGATTGGGAACTGCGCAACGCAAGCCGATAAAGAGGTATGAAAAACCGCATCCGCTGGGTCTTGTTCTTGTGTTTGTTGGGTCTTTTCGAAGCTTCACTGGCAGCTCAAGACGCTCCCTTGAACCTCACTCCTTCCTCGGTACGGGTGGAAGCCCGCGAAGATGGGTATCATCTGTTTGTGAAAGCGGTACCTGGCTTGTCGAGCTTGCTGCTTACCGAAGCGTTTGAGACACCCGATCACCATTTGGCAACTTACGCCCTGCGTTCGTTGGAGCCCACAGCCGTCGGCCGCCTTGAAAAACGTCTTCTTGATGGCAAGTTCCTTACCGAGCCCCACAATTCGATTGTGAGCTCGAGCCCAACGACAGACGCCCTTCTTGGCCAAGCCTATGAACTGCACCTCCCGCCGGTTATCGAGTATGGAAACCGCTCCAGCCCGAACTCCCGTTGGGGTCAAGTGAAGGTCAAAGAACTCCTGAGCACCCCTGGCCAGGGTTTTTGGTTTTCCATCAGGGCCTTCGCAAAGCCCTACGCTGACTATTCAGGAGCCTACCAAGATAATGCCTTTGAGCTAAAAACTCTGCTGGTTCAGACTTCGGTGCCGAGCGGGAGTCGTTACGAGAAGGGTTTGGTTGAAGGATTTTCGAGGCTCGGCGACGCCTATCAGGCCACTGACATTCGAGATGCCCTCGGTCGAATCGTGCAGTCAATCTCTCGCCCGGGCGATAGTCTCGATTTGGTGCTCGCCATCGATACCACCAAGAGCATGGTGAAGAATCTGCGTGCCGTAAAAGAAAACCTTCTCGGTCCGATCCGCGAGCAGGCCAAAAAATTCAAGGCGTTCCGTATCGGGCTCGTCTTCTATCGGGACTACATGGAAACCTACCTGACGAAGACGGTGGCCTTTCAAACCGACTTCGATGCCGTACAATCGGAACTCGACAAGGCCGTCGCCGAAGGCGGAGGCGACATACCGGAAGCGGTAGTAGAAGCTCTCTATGCGGGACTTTCGGAGTTGAATTGGTCCGCGGCAAACCGTGTCATCATCGCGTTAGGTGATGCTCCGCCACACCCCTCACCACGGGGTTCGGTAACCGAAGCCCAAATGCGTCAGCTCGCTGAGAGCAAGAAGGTTGAAATCCAACTCATCCTTTTGCCACAAACAGTTTTCTGATCAGGTTTTGGGAGCCGGGGATCCCTGAAAGTCCAAGAGTTTTTTCTCGGAAAGAACCTTGATCCAAGCCGGGTATTTGGCCGATTTGGTCACATCTTGGAACTCAGCAAGGATGCCTTGTAAATCTCGGATGGCACCCGTTGAGTCGCCTTGTTTGCTTCTCAGGAGCGCTATCTCAAATCGGGCGCTGAGTTTTTCCTCAACCGTTCCGGCTTCCTGTTGAAGAAACTGCTCAAAGATGGCCTGGGCGACGTCAAAATGGTTCTGGTCGGTTTCAGCCTGAGCTCTTTGGAAGTAAATTTCCGTGGGCGAGCCATCGGGGATGTCTCGGTTGACAGTCGCACACGAAACCAACACTGTTGAAAGGGCCAAGGTCACCAGAAGAAGACGCTTCATGGCGACAAGCTTACCACGTGCCCCGGGTCGAGGGTCAATCACGAGAAGGGGTCCACTATGCTCGCCGTTTTCATCAATGTCTTTGCTGTTGTTCTTGGGTCGGGCGTCGGACTTTTGCTGGGCCGGAAACCCTCGGAAAAGCTTAAATCGCTGGTCATGGTGAGTGCAGGTCTTGTCACCCTGTTGATAGGGATGCAGATGGCCTGGAAAGACCAACGAATCTTGTACCTGGTTCTCTCGGTCCTTGTGGGCGGGCTCATTGGCTCGGCCCTCGATATCGAGGGAAAGATTCTGCGGATAGGTGACCGGTTGCAGCGTTTGGTTCCTTTTGAAACCGGCGGAAAAGACTTCGCCCAGGGATTTCTGACCTCCAGCGTGCTTTTCTGTGTGGGAGCCATGAGTATACTCGGTTCGTTCCAAGCCGGCGCAGAAGGCAAAATGGACATCATTCTGGTCAAATCGGTGATGGACGGCTTCATGGCTTTCCTCCTTACAGGCGCCCTTGGTATCGGGGTAGGCTTCTCAGCGCTTTCCATCCTGGTCTACCAGGGATCTCTCACCTTACTGGCGGTCTGGGTCAAACCATGGGTCGACCTTCACCCCCTCGTGCTGGCTGAAGTCTCCGGCATTGGCGGTATCATGGTGATGATGATTTCACTGAATCTGCTGGAATTGAAGAAGATCCCGACAGGAAATTTCCTGCCGGGCTTGGTGCTCGCGGTGCTGTTTGTTCTGGCCGACCCGTGGCTGGCTCCCCTGACGGGAAGCCCTTAATCCCCAGCTACTGCGGAGGAATAATCAGCTGCCAGCCCGGAAAAATAAGGTCGGGGTTTTGTATCAGTTTTTGGTTGCGTTTCCAGATTTTGGGCCAATCCCAAGGGCTGGCGTAGATTGCATCGTACTCAGAAATCCGCCAGAGGCTATCCCGGTGGCCCGGAACTAAGCGCACCGTATACACTTTGTCGACGGCGAGGGCCAGGTAGGTTTGAATGAGGCGCTGGGCTTGCAAAAACTCCTGATTGGCCAGGGGGTAGTCTTCACTATACATCGCTTCAACCCCGCGTCCCCAAGCGTCTTTGGCCTCATCGAGGTAAGTGATTCGCTGCGTGTCTCCCATCACCACGGTTCCCTGCGACAAAATCGCCGCTACCGGCGGTGCGGCTATCAGAGACTGGGGTTTTTTCAGGTTTTTCAGTTGTTCGGTCCCACTCCATGGCTTAGGACCGATGATGTTGTCCTGTGGGTCGACCACCGTGGCACCAGAGGCCTTTTCCAGCTTGCGCATCGTTTCGAGCATCAGTTGTTCTGTCTGTTTACGCGCCAGCTCGCGAATCGCCTTCGCCGTAACCGCCTGGGCTTGGAAGAGGGCCGCAGTAAAGGCCTCCTCGGCCTTGTCGAGCTGGAACCTTTTCCAGAAACCAGTCCCTGCGAAATAGGTATCGTTGGCCTGTTGAAGCTGATCGGGAACCCAAACAAACGCATCGGCGCTGTCGGCTTCGTCAAGGGAAGTCAAAACTGATTTTTGAAGGGCCTGAACCGTAGCCAAGCGCTCAGTAAGGGAGTTGAGCGACGTGGTCATGGCTTCGAGGGCTGCCTGCGCTTTGCTTAGCCCTGTTTCATAGTCGTCCGTGAGGGCTATTTCGGCCTCCTGACGCTGGGAGTCGAGAGCTGCCCACTCCGTGGGTTGCCACTTGTCGGCTTTTTGAGCTTTCAGGAGCTCTGAGGCCTTGGCTAGTTTGACGACAATGGCCTGAAGGCGAAGGGCCAAAGAAGCCTCCAAGGCCTCGCGGGCAGTCCCAGCAGCGGTCTTCAGCAGCTCGCGGGCCGCATCGGGGTCACTTTCAGCTTTATTCTTTGCCTCTTCGAGGGCTGCCCGGGCAGAAGCCATGAGCTCGGGGCTGTAGGTGTCCGCCTCTGCGGCTTCGGCTGCGGCAATGGCAGTGTTGGCTTCTTCCAGCTCCGAGGGGTCCAGTGGCGCTGCGGGAGGGGGAAGCTCAGCAATCTCCCCCGGTTCAACCCCCGCCTCTGGCTCTGGTTCCTTTGAGGCAACTTCTTCGGACACTGGCTGGTCAGCAGGCGCCTCATCCGGCACGGTTGCCACTTCGGGCTCGGCTTGAGCCACAGCTTCGGGAACTGGTTCAACTGGGGTGTCAGCCGCAGTAACAGCTTCCGTAACCGTTTCGGGAACCGGCTCGGAAACCGCCACAGTTGGGGTTACAGTCGCAGCGGTTGAAACCGCGGGTTTCACCGCTTCGGTAACTTTGGCGGGCGCAGAAGCACAACCGACCACAGTGGCCAAACCCAAAGCCAACACGAACACAATAACCAACAACCGCGTCAGATTCTGGGCAAATGGCATGAAAGGAACCTCCCAAGTTGGCACAGTACCACTGTCAATGTACCGAAGACCGCAGGAAAAATCTAGAAAAAAGGCACCCTAGAGACTATGATGACCAAATGCTTCGCGTGATTTTGCCAGCGCTGATGACTATTGTCGCGGTTAGTGGGTTATTTGCGGTTTCGTTGGGTCGCGTAACGGCTCTCGAGGGCGAGCTCTCCGTAACCCGGGCTGGCAAGCTCCTCGAGGCTGCGCGGCTCAAAGAGGGTCTCGAGCTCGAAACCGACGATCTGCTGGCGACCGGCACCTTGGGCCGCCTTGAGTTCACGATCAATGCAGGCGGAGTTGCGGCCACGTGTAAGCTGGGCAGTGACTCGTCTTTGGCCCTCGATTTGTCGTCTCTCAAGAAGGAACAAACAACTGCCCTTGAGCTGATTGGGGGGAGCCTGACCCTCAAGTTGACTTCGGTATCAGGTAACTCCCACCTAGAAATCCGCACCACCGAGGCAATTTTTAGCTCTCGGGCGGGAGCCTTCAGCTTGGTTTGCTCGCTTGGGGGCGAATGGGCCGTTTCGGCTTCCACAGGAAAAGTACAATGCCAAGTGGGCAACCTGGCTTATCAGGCGGAACCCGGCGTAGTGGTGGTGGTAAGTCCAAACCCACCCGAAGCGAGAAGTTTCCTCGTCAATGTGAACACCATCGAATCTTGGAACCAGAGTTGGACAACCGCCATGGCTTCCGACATACGCAACAGGGCGTTGGCCAGTTTCCGCTTTTTTGCCTCCCGCTACCTACAGACCTCTGGTCAGTTTCAACGGGCTTGGAACCGCTGGGAGCGCGAGGGACGTGATCTTTGGGGCCTTTGGGCGTTGCAGGACACGACAGGGACCCAAAGTTCGGCTTCTTTGGTTGTTGAGACCAAAACGATGGCTGGCCTGCTGGTTCCCCTGCGACGTTTGGGAACCAGTCTGGAGAGAGATAGTTTTCGCTTGAGTCAACTTCGCACCCTTGTCCAGCAAGGGGTGCTTTCGGAAGGTTTGGAGGTTTCCGAGGGCTACACCCTGAAGGAGTTCTACCGACAACTTGACCGAGATCTGCCTGAGGCTTTCAAACGTCAGGCCATGGTCCGCTGGATGCATAAGTCGTATTTACAAAGGACCGGAGGCGAGTTCCCGGCACCGGTTTTGGTTCCAGGTATCAGCCGGGATTCCCCGTTCTTCCACTGAGTCTAAGCAATCGGGAGCGGCCGGAGACTCCAACATCCTCCAGCAACCCCAGTTTCTTGTAGCAATTGGTCAGGCTTTGTGCTTGGTTCACCCGGAGGCCCAGCAACTGTGCCAGTTCCTTGTTGGTCGATGGACCCAACCAGCCTTCAGGGAGCAACTCAAGCCAGTCTCGCGGGGCGCGAAACTTCTTCAATTCCACGAGCGAGACCAGTTCGCGGTCCACCTTAGAGACTCCTTTTCGGCGCCAGCTTCCTAGGCCATCCTCGCATCGGTGCTCCCGTTCCTCGATCAGGCAGAACCAGAGGGTAAACCCTGGGTGGAGTAGAAACTCAGCCAGCGCACCGACCTCTCGGAAAAGCGTCTCGATGCGCCCCTTGGCCGGGGAACGGCGCTCCCTAACAATAGACGTCTGATCAGCATTCCAAGTGACAACGGATTTCTTTAGTGCCACCGGATGGATTACCGTAACAAGGGTGTGGGCCAAGAAATCCCTCAACCTGGGACGCAACTTGCTGAGGCTTGAGGTCTGGATTTCAATGATCCCCTGTGAAGGAGACCAGATGTCGGCAATCCAGCGACCGAAAGCAACCTCTTGTACCCCGTCCGCTGGAAGGAAGTGGCTCTTCAACTGCCGGTGGAGCGTGCGTTCCCGAAGTTCACCGAAACGGAACTCGTTCATAGACTCTCAGTGTAGCCTCCGGGGGAAAAATGAAGAAGGCCGCCCCGGGGGACGGCCTTCTTCTCAAAAAGTTCTAGGGCACGAGGGGTGCGGCCTAGAGGGTGCGGGAGGCTTCTTCGTTGAACAGAATTGCTTTTTCGGTTTCGCCGTCAAAGAAACACACCTTGTGCATGTCGGGAACGAAGTGCACCTCGTCGCCCACGTGGAAGGTATGGTTGGGTTCGACGCTCGCGATCAATTGATGATTGGCAGTACCAACGTAGAGGTGAATCTCGGCACCGAGAGGTTCAACGACCTCAACGGTGGCCGTCATGTTGTTCTTTGATTCCGAGTTGACCTGAAGCTTCAGGTCTTCCGGGCGCACACCGAACAGGAGGGTCTTGCCTACGTAGGCCTTGAGGGCATCGCCCTGAACCCCGTCGACGGGCAAAGTGAACGAGCCCTCGTTGATCACAATCTTACCGCCATGCTCTTCGACCTTCACCGACATGATATTCATGGGCGGAGAACCGATAAAGCCAGCAACGAAGCGGTTGATAGGGTGGTTGTACAAGCCCAAAGGAGTACCAATCTGCTGAATGAGTCCGTCTTTGAGGACAACGATTTTGTCAGCCATGGTCATGGCTTCAACTTGGTCGTGAGTAACGTAGATCATGGTCGATTGCAGCCTGGTATGAAGGGCCGAGATTTCTGCGCGCATCTGCACACGCAACTTGGCATCCAAGTTCGACAGGGGTTCGTCGAAAAGGAACACCTTTGGTTTGCGCACAATGGCGCGACCGACAGCGACTCGCTGCCGTTGACCACCGGAGAGGGCCTTGGGCTTGCGCTCGAGCAGGGCTTCGATATCGAGGATGGCGGCGGCCTCCTTGACCCGATTCTGGATTTCAGCCTGAGGATACTTGCGAATGCGCAGACCGAAAGCCATGTTCTCAAAAACGCTCATGTGGGGGTACAGGGCGTAGTTCTGGAACACCATCGCGATATCGCGATCCTTTGGGGCCACGTCGTTGACGAGCTTGCCGTCAATGAGCAGTTCACCACCCGAAATATCCTCTAGACCGGCAATCATACGAAGCGTGGTGGATTTGCCACAACCCGATGGGCCTACGAACACACAGAACTCTTTATCGTTGATGTGAATATTCACATTGTCAACGGCCTTGACATCACCATCATACACTTTCGTGATGTTTTTCAGCACAACCTCAGCCATAGCGACCTCCGAGAAACTAGATTATGCGTGAAGTATGGAACCACATGCATGAGGTGTCAAGGAGTTTTGGACCCTGTGACCGAGGGCTTGCCGTAGTTATTCACAGCGTTGAGCAAGTCTTCTGACTTGCCGATCAGGGGGCCCTTCGCCATCCAAGGCACAATCACCTGATCACGCAAATTGACCCAGTCCGAAGGCAAGGAATGCCAGAATCGCAACTGTGACTCCGGGGGCAACTTGTGCAACAGCTCTGGATATAACGTTGGAAGATATGAGTTTGTCGCGATGACCGAGGAGAGTCCACCACCAAGCCCGAACGGCCGGAACTCGTTTTTGAGTGTCCATTGAGCCAGACTCTTCTGCCGCGCCGGTCCTAGGTAATCAATAAGAAACTGCTGGGCAGCGTCGGGTGAGGCCGAAGCAAGCGGAGTACCTGCCCAAAGCACGGAATCTGTGGCTGTGATTTTGCCGTCTACTTCGAGGTAACGGAAATCCAAACCCCTCCGCTCATCGTAGGGAGCGGTGAGGAACTCCGAGAGGGTAGAGGGATAAAACAAGACGACCCCGTGTTGCAAAAGTGGCATGGCGCTGGTTGAAAGGTACTTGGAGGTGAACTCATTTTGGGTTTTCCAGCCTTGCGCCTCCGCAGAGGTCCAGTCGGCCAATTCCAGTAAACCCGTCTGCAAAGCCGTGGTATCCCACGATAGTTGGCCCCGGAAGTCTTCGGTGAAGTTCGCACCCCGAGCATTGACCAGATCGAGGGCGAACCTTCCCCAAAGGGGAGAAAAGGCCAGTTGAAAGCCTTTGTTGCGCACGGAGGCCTGAAACTTGGCCGACAGGGAACGGACGCGTTCTACTTTGAGTGAAAGGGGCTCGATCTCGGGAAGTTGCTCGGTGGAGTAGACCAGAATCGGCAGGTCAAAGGAAAGGGGAAGCAACCGTACGGAGTCACTCGAACCTATTTCGAGGAGGTTGCGGTAGAAAGAATCCCGCGCCACCTCGCCATGGTCGAAAACGAAATCGGGGGCGCTCATCTGATTGCGCACCGAGGCAAGATTCAACGACCGGCCGATGAGCAGATCGGGAGAGGAGGTTTGGCCTGCAACCGCCGAATTGAAGTCGCCGGGCAAGTCGGAGTGATATTCCAACAACAAGTGCCAAGTCTGCTGCTCGGAGTTGAAGCGCTCGACTGCACCTACGATTTCGGGCGCATCGGTCCACAGAACCGAAGTGCGGCGGTCGGGGTGGCTGCAAGCAGACAGGACCAGCAGAAGGGTGTATGCGACAAACAGGCGCACTGGTCACTGCTCCGCAAGCACGTCGGCGGCCTGAAAAACCGCAGCGAACAGGGCCTTGAGGTCTCGGTTGTCCACCGACGAGTAGGCTAGCCGCAGATAACGGTCTTGCAGGGAAATAGTGCCAATTCCCTCGTTTTTGAGTAAGTGACGGCGCAGGTCCTCGCTAGAACCCTTGGAGAGCTCGAAGGTCATAAAGTAGCCCGAATTGAACGGAAGAGCTTTGAGAGTTTTACCAGTCTCGCGCGTTTCGAGGATCTTTTTGACCGTCTTAAAGCGCTCTTCGAGGACCCTGGCATACTTGCCCTTGATCCCGTGGTACACCAAGCTGGAAAGTTCCTTGTAAAGAAGGGTTTGGCCTACTCGGCTCGAGCTCGAAATGGTGGTGCGAATGGCCCCCAAAACCTTCTGGTTGAGGGCCTCGAAGTGCGATTCCTGCAAGCCGAAGGCGCCAAAGGTCAGGAAGCCGACACGGAAGCCCCACACGTAGTCCTCCTTGGTTGCACCGTCGATTTTGATGGCCAGCAGGTTTTCGTGAGCGTTGTGTAGCAAGGCGAAGATGGACTGCCGGTAAACTTCTTCCTCATAGAAAAGACCAAAGTAGGCGTCGTCACAAAGAACAACCAAGTTGAGTCCTTCCTCGGCAAGCGAAACCAGTGCGGAAGCCAGCGCTTCAGCCTCCTGTTTGGTGGGCGCGTAACCGGTAGGATTATGCGGAAAATTGAGAACCAGTACGGCCTTATTGTTGCGGGCATTGGTGCGCAGCGTGAGGGCGATTGCGTCAATGTTCAGGCCGCCTTGCTTGGTAAACACCGGGTGGGTGAAACAACGGGCTTGCGCCCTGGTTTCGAAGATCAGCGGGTAGTTATCCCAACAGAGTTCTGAGAACACAACGGTGTCGCCCTCGTCGACAAACAAATCGGCAGAAAGCGAGATACCAGCGGTGATTCCAGGCACCACGGCCGGCACAGAAACCTTGCTGTCGACGAGGCCGGGATTTTTGCGCAACATCTCTTCTTTCCAAAGGGCTCGCAGGCGGTTGTCACCACCCGGAGGAGCATAGTCGATGGCTTCGGCGGGCGACAACCGGGGCAGGTTGTCCTGAATGGTGGGTAGGATCATCGGCTCTCCGTCGGCAAGCGCAATCCCCACCGTTGCATTGAAGGTGGTGGCGGACTTTTTCGCCTCTGTGGCCTGAGCAACTATGCCTTTTGGAAAATAAATCCTTTTGCCGAAAAGGGAAAGAGTACGTGCTACCACGGTGTTGGCGAGTTGGGAGTTGAGGGCCTCGGCAATCGGATTCATGCTTAAAGCGTGCCGGTTTCGGCTGGTCTTGTCAATTGACAGGGTTGGGGGCGTTCATCATAATCCTCGCAGAGGAACCGATGGCTAAAACCGCACAGAAACCGTCTTCGGGCAGTTCCAAAAGAAGTCCTGATTCGGGGCAGTCCTTGAGTTTCTTCAACCGGTTTCTTTCGATTCTGGGCATGGAACCCGACCCTGATCGCGAGAGAAAAACCCTTCTTAAAGAAATCAAGCTCAACCTGAAGAGGTCGCGCGACAAACTCTATCAGGCCAATGGTGACCTTGTTGATGTTGGTTTGGCGAAAGCTCTCCACGAGATTTATGTGGTGGTTGGTCCGGTAAACAACCTGATGCAAAATGCTGTCGCATCCAACGCCCTGAAGGGAATATTCATCGAACATTTCCTGAGTGAGCCGCAGAAGGCGTTGCAGATTCAACTCACCGAGGATGCCATCCACGCTGCCTCGGCGAGCATTCCTCCCGAACAGCTAACTACCATGTTCAAGGACACGCTCAATGAGTTTTCCGGTGCCCTAGAAGCCGACATACAGAGGAAAATCGATACCCTCTACAACCTTTTTCTCGTCTTTGTCGACTTTATCAGTTTCAACTACTATTTCATGCTCAGGAAGTTCGACTCAGGACTACCAGAAGGCGACTTCAGTTACAAGCCAAGGTTTGAAGCCCTCAATGGCGAGTATGTGCTCGAGGACCTGAAGGATTTCCTGACGGCTGCTGGGCCGATAAACCCTGCCGCTGATTGGGAGAGTCTGTTTGACGTGCTGAAGACCTACAAGGGGATGGATGTGGTGTCGCGGGCCAACTGGAAGAAGATGATAACCAGCTTTGGGGCACTCAAAAACTCTGGCCAGCTCCTCTTTCTCACCCAAGTTCTGGCCGATGACCCCTTCTACAAAGTGCGGGCGGTTGCTGTGAGCGAGAGAGTCGTGGAACCCTACCTGTCCCAGCTTCGCACTCAAGTTGAGTCGACCCTCCAAAAGATCACCCAAGATAAGCGCAACGACAAACTCAGTAGCCTAGTTCAGCAAATATTCAACACTACGGTTATCAGCCGTACTAAGGGCTATACCGAAAAGTCGAATATCGCCTACCAGAAGAAGCGTATGGTGGGGTTCACCCTGGTTGAACCGGTCAACTACCTCAAAGCTTTCATGCTCGACTGTTTCAAGCGGGACATCCGCGAACTGGTGAACCTGCTTTTGGTGAAAGGCCAGTGGGTGTCAAATGCGATAGCCCAACCCTTGTCGGATTCGTTCCATCATCTCATGGAGCTATCCGACCAGCTCACGGCCTTTGATGATGCTCTGGCGGAGGATACCGAGAAGGGCAAGAAGCTCGGAGTGCTGCTAGCAAAATCTGACAAGGACCCGAACTCGGCGGCAGCTATTAAACAGCAGCTCAAGGAAGTGAACGCCGGTGCGCGGGCTTTCATTCTCGAGGGTGCCAACCACTTGATTGTCGTCGGCAAACACCTCAAAATGGCCATAGACGACTATGCGAAAGCCAAGCCGGAACTCTTGCTCAATTGGAAGCAGATCGAAGGTAGTACCCAGAAGATTCTGCGTGAGTGGATGCCCACCACCTACAAGCAGATCTACAACTTTGTCCAGTTGATGCAGTTCTTTGTGAAGGAAAACGCCCCCAAGGACTAAAAACTCTATGCCAATTCTCTTTATCGGTAGCGGTGCACACAACCTTACAGCCCTCACTTTCCTGCTTCACGGAAGGCCTGATCTCAAACCCGAAGTGAAAGTTTTTGACCCTTCGGGAGCTTGGCTCACGCGCTGGAACCGCCAGATGGAGGCCCAGGAGATCGTTCATTTGCGCTCGAGTTCGGTGCACCATCCTGATCCTGACCCTCTGGCATTGAGGCGTTTTGCCAAAGGCCGCTACGACGAGCTGTACCCGCCCTACTTTCTGCCGGGTACTTCGCTGTTCAGCGAGTTTTGCGCGAAAGTGGTCGAAAAGTTCGGTGTTCAAGACTTGGTAGAAGCCCGCAAAGTGGTTCGACTTGAAAGCCAGGCAGGCACGCTCGTGGCGCACCTTGACGACGGCACCGAACTGAGGCCTCGCCACGTGGTGGCCTCACTCGGCGGGGGCGAAAGGGTTTTCCCTGGATTTTACCAGGCCTGGAGAACACCGGAACAAAGGGCCGGAGCCCCACCCTTGCTGCATTCTGAGGAGGTCGACCTTCGCACGCTCGGCCCGGGCGAGGGCCGGAGCTTACTTCTCATTGGAGCCGGGTTGACGGCTGGGCATTTGGCTTTGGGTGCCCTCAAACGGGGTTGGAAGGTGACGCTTCTGGCACGCCGGAAGGTGACCTACAAGCTCTTTGATTCGGCCCCGGGTTGGATAGGTCCCAAATATCTGAACGGTTTCCACAAGGAGACCCGTTGGTTGCAACGGCGAAAATTGATTGCTACTGCCCGTGGTGGGGGCGCGATGACCGAAGAAATGCGTGAACTCCTGGCGCCCTTCCGCAAATCTGGTCAGCTCGAGCTGAAAGTGCGTTGCGAAGTGAGCCATCTTGAGGTGAGTGGGGGCCGCTGGAAGGCCGACTACGGGTGGTCACGAAGCGTTGTGGCCGACCAGGTTTGGATGTGCACAGGCAACAAGCTCGATTTGCGAACCCATCCGTTGTTTCGGGATTTATGGGCCAAGCACCCGCTGCAAATGCTCGATGGCCTTCCGGTTCTCGACGAGAGCTGCCAGTGGCCGGGGTTGCCGCTGTATTTGATGGGCCTGCCGGCCGGGCTCAGGGTGGGGCCTACGGCGCGCAACTTTCCTGGTGCCCGTAAAGCTGCCAGTTTGGTTTCGCAGGCAATCGGCGGCGTGCACGTCAGTCCTACATGAAACGTCTGGTGCTGGCGGCCGACCCAGCCCGTTCGGTGGTTTCACAAGTGGAGGAGCCTCTCGGTGAGCTACTCGGGCGTGCGGTGCTCCCGGGCGAAGTGCTTCGTATCGCCGCTCAAGGGGCTCTCTATGTCAACAAGGCCCGATTTCATGACGCCTTGGACCTTCCGCCCCGAGGACTCCTAGAAGTCTTTTACCCTGAGCTTCCCATGACGCAATTTGTGCTCGAACCCGCGAGCATTGTGTTTGAGGACGAGCACCTCATCGCGGTCGACAAACCGGCCGGGGTCAATACCTCGCCGTCACCGTTCTGCGATCAGGACTGCCTCACCTGGGGAGTCCAAAACTACCTTGCCAGCGGTTTCGCCGTGCACGCCGTTCATCGACTCGACCGGGACACCCGCGGGTTGGTTCTCGTGCCCAAACATAAAGAGGCCGAAAAAGGTCTTCACACCCTGTTCCGCGAACGCCGAATCAAAAAAGTTTACCGAGCCCTCACGCCAAAATGGGGCCCTTCGCCCGACCGACCCCTGCGAGTTGTCTACCGCATCCGCGACGAGCTGGACTGGCGGGGTAAGGCGCAGAAGTGTGCTACCACCGTGCTCTGGGAAGGAAAAACCGCTGACCTGTGGAGTTGGCTGGTGCTGCCCCACACAGGGCGGACACACCAGATTCGCAAGCACTTCGCTCGGTATTTGGTTCCCTTGGATGGCGACGTGGTGTACTCTCCTACCCCGGGAAACAATAGCTTGGGACTGTGCTGCATTCAGCTTCGCTTCCTCCACCCGATGACTGGCAACCTCTTGGAGCTCAAACTTTGAATCCGATCAAACCACCTTTGCTGTCCCCTGGCGCTTTACTGGCCTTGCTGAGTCCTTCTTGGGGAGGCCCGGCCGCTTACCCGCCGGTTTTTGAGGCTGGGAAGGCTATGCTTGCCGAAAACTTCGGCTTCCGCTTCGTCGAATATCCCACCACTCGATGGACCGCCGAGCAGCTCGACCAGGATCCGCAAGCCCGGGCGAGGGATTTCAACCAAGCGTTCGCCGACCCGAAAGTGGAGGGTCTTTTGGCCACGATTGGTGGCAACGACGCCATACGTATTCTCCCGTTTCTCGACTTGGATTTAATTCGTCGTAACCCGAAACTGGTGATGGGCTACTCCGATGCTACGGCCTACCTGACGTGGCTCAGCCAGAATGGTGTGGTGAGCTACTATGGCAACACCGTGATGTCGGGCTGGCCACAGATGGCCAGTTTTCCGCCGGCTCTGGACTGGCACCGCCAGTTTTTCCAAGGTGAAGTTCCTGCGCTGGAACCGTTTCCCTTTTGGACGCAGGGTTACCGCAACTGGAACACCAGTGCCAATCAAGTTCTTGAGCCTCAGCCGAACTCTGGTTTTACTTGGCTTGGTGGTGACGGTACGACCCGCGGAAGGCTTTGGGGCGGGTGCTTCGAGGTGCTGGAAATGCTCAAGGGGACTCGTTTTTGGCCCTCCCGCGACTTTTGGAATCATCGGGTGCTTTTCCTCGAAACCAGCGAGGAGAAGCCATTGCCCCGACAAGTAACCTATTGGCTGCGAAATTATGGGGCTATGGGAGTCTTCGGCCAGCTTTCTGCGTTGTGGATAGGCCGACCAAAAGACTACACCGACGCCGAAAAAGCTGAATTGCGCCGCGTGGTGAAAGGGGTGGTAGGGGAAGAATGGGGCGCAGTAGGGCTACCCATCGTGATGGACCTAGACTTTGGGCACACCGACCCTCGCTGGGTGTTGCCCTTGGGAATTGAAGTGGAGACCGACCCCCAAAACCGTCGTTTGAGCTTTACGGAGCCGCTGTTTTCCGGTCTAAGTCCATGACGGCGAAGAACAAGGCTTCCTCGCCAGCTTGAACGTGGGTTGGAGAGGCCAAGTTGATCAACCGCGGAGCAACCGCGGGGTGGGCTGCTTCTAGGCTTGCAAGAGACACCCGGCTGTTGTCGGGAGGGACAAGTTGGTCGGTCGGACTAGCGGCCAGAGTGACGGCGACAGTGCCCGGTGGCACAAAGGTATCGAGTCTGGCTTCTTGGCGAATCGTGAGGTAGGGCTCTAAACCGGGGTCCGTCTTGAGCCGGGCTAGGAACTGTGGCAGGTAGAGGTCGGCAACGGTGATCGACCCCACGGGTTTGTGCCTGAGTTCGGCAACCGCCTTGTGAATCCGTTCGTCGCTGTGTTCCCCATCCACCATCGGCACTATCAATTCCATGATATCGGCCTGCAGGATGTCCTTCGGGACGATGAGCTCCGGATAAGCTCTCGCCCAGCCCAAAACGAGCAGAATTGTGTAGTGCGGGTGTGTGACCACAAGCCTACCGTCGAGTCCCAGTTGGTAGTTCTTGGTCAGATCCAGAGGTGCCCCCATGGGGTAGGCGTCGCAGAGGTCCAAACCCGAAGCCAGTTCCGGTTTTTCGCTCCAAAGCTTTACTGTTGCCATGGTTGCCAAGCCACCTTCCGAATAACCCATCACGCGTAACCTTCCATTTTCTACCCTGCCCTCGGCCTGAGTCTGCCAGGTTCTTGCTGCGGCCAATCCATAAAGGGCGGAGGCGGCGAGGCTACCAGGAACACAATAGTGCTGCTGCCCTGGGCTATCGCCGGTTCCACCGTAGTCGGGCATCCAGACCGCGTGACCCAAACTGGCCAGAAGCCAAGCCAAGTCGATTTCGTAGTTGGCTAGCCGGGAGGGCACCGCTGCCCGAAGCATTTCACTGCCACGGTTGTAAATCACCCAGTCGAGTTTCGAGGGTGCTTTGGAGCCTTCGGGAAGCAGGAGCAGACCGGACTGAAGGTCGGGGTCTCCCTGCGGTGTTTGACCCACGAACCTCAGGCGTACGGCCTGGGCTGCATTGCGATTTGCCATCCTTGAGGCCCGCCAAGCGTCGAAACCTTGCGACGCGAGCATAGAAGTGTTGATTTGAAGCCCCAAGGTGAAGGTGGAGGCAACTTCGAGAATGGACCCAGCATCTTTGGGCAAGCGATGCGCCAGCACCTGGGCTTCCAGTAAGTCCCCAGGGCGCGCTGTGGGCGGAAGAGGGGAAGGGGGCGACCAAAGGACCGCGGGTGCCGTAGCGCAGGAACCGAGGGTTAGTGAAGCCAGTAAAAGTGGTATGGGCGTCAATTTCATGTTTTCCAACATACCGCTAAAGCGTACACTGAGGCCACAATGCAGGAAGTAAAATACGATACCGAAGACCGCATCGCGGCGCTCGCGACCGCTTGGTCGCCTTCTGCTCTGGCCGTGATACGGGTCACCGGACCTGGAGCGGTGGAAGCTTTGGCCCCCTTGTTTTCTCGGCCCTCGGCGCTTGTGGAAGCGAAGGGCCACACCGCGGTTCACGGGCATCTGGTCGACCAGCGCGGAAAGGTTTTGGACGAAGTGCTGGCCACGGTGTTCCGGGCACCGAGAAGCTACACCGGTCAAGACAGCGTAGAACTCAGTTGCCACGGAAGCCTCCCCGGGCTGAAACGGATTCTGGCTGCCCTCACCGGGGAGGGCGGGCAACGGGGGCTCTTCCGCCCGGCTGGCCCCGGGGAGTTCACCTTGCGCGCCTTTATGAACGGCAAGCTCGACCTCACGCGAGCCGAAGCGGTACAGGAACTGGTAGCTGCCCGCACCGAAACCGCCCAAACCTTGGCCTTGCACCGCCTTAGCGGAGCGGTGGAACAGCGCATCCGCACCTTGGCAAACCGTCTGCTCGACCTCACGGCCCTGCTGAACATCCAGCTCGACTACGCCGAAGACGACGTCGATACCGTACCGGTTCCTCTAGGGCTTCTCGAGGAGGTGCGGGCCGAGTTGGCCCTGCTGGCTGCCAGTTTTCAAACCGGCCGTGTCTACCAGGAAGGGGTGAGGATCGTTTTGGCCGGCCGCACCAACGCGGGCAAGTCTTCGCTGTTTAACCAGTTACTGAAAGAAGACCGTTCGATTGTGAGCGATGAACATGGAACAACGCGAGACTGGCTGGAAAGCTGGGTGAGCTTGGGTGGTCTGCCAGTACGCCTGTTTGATACCGCGGGACTGCGCGAGGCCGAAGGGGTTGTCGAGCGTGAAGGAATAAGGCGCACTCACGAACTCATCGAAGCCGCCGATGTAATTTTGTATTTGGTGGCGAGCGACGAGGGGCCCAACGATGAGGACAGAAAGTTTCTTGACTTGTGGAGCCACGACGCCCGCCTTCTTCCGGTACTAACCAAAACCGATCTCCTAACACCCCATTTTCAGGGCTCGGAACTGACGGGCGCGGTGTTGCTTTCAAGCAAGACGGGAGTGGGGTTAAGCGATTTGGAAAGCGCCGTCAAAGCCAGAGTTCCCGGTGCGGTGAGAAGTGGCCCGGAAGGCCCGGTGATCGATTCTCTCCGTCAGAAGAACCTTCTCGATCGTGCCATCGCTGCTCTCGACCAGGTAAAAGAGGGGACAGACCTCGGAATGCCCCTCGACATGGTAGCCCTTGACGTGAAAGAAGCCCTAGATGCCCTGGGCGAAATTACCGGTGAGGTGACAACCTCCGACATCCTCGACCATATGTTCTCGCGCTTCTGCGTGGGCAAATAGGAACAACCATGAAAAAATTCTCCGGTGCGGATGGGCTTCGGGCTGTTGCATGCCTGATGGTGCTTGCCCACCATCTGGGCCAGCGTTTGAACTTTGAGCACCGTGGAGACGACTGGGCCTTTTGGGGCGGTATGGTTCAAACCGGCGCCGCCGGAGTGGCGCTGTTCTTCGTGCTCAGCGGTTTTCTTCTTTCGGCGCCATTCTGGGCCGCCTACGCTGACGGCGCGCCGCTTCCGAGCCTCCGGCTTTATGCCGTACGCCGAGCGGGGCGCATCATGCCGGCCTTTTACGTCGTGCTCTTTGTGAGTTTCCTCTGCAGCGTGGCCTTTGCTACAGGTGAGCCGGCACAGCTGTGGCGGTACTTTGCCGGGTTGACGTTCACCGCCGGCTTTCACTGGGCCACCTTGTTCCCCGTTGGTATTACCGGGCCTCTTTGGTCGGTGTCGTTCGAGGTTGTTTCGTATCTTCTTTTGCCTCTCACTATGGTAGGGCTCTTCTGGGTGGGTGGAAAAACTCGTGGGAGCCCTCGGGCACTGGTTTGGTGGTTGATCGTGCTGGGGCTTGTCTTTCTTGGCAATCAGTTCCTGCTAGAGAACTTTCGCAACAACGCCATGGGGAACGGTTGGCAGTACGGCTTGGTAGGTGGCGCTAAATACTGGATGCCGCGCTATAACCCCCTCGGGTTTTTCGCTCAGTTTTCCATGGGCATCCTTGGCTGTGGACTGGCCACTTTTTGGAGCAAAGAACTCAGGTTGGAGCATGCGAAGAAACTGGGGGTTTTTGACCTCTTGGCGTTTGTCCTGTTCCTTTGCCTCCTCGGTATCCTGATCAGCCAAGGGGGCGCGCGAGACTTTTCGCTGTCTTTCCAGCACCAGCCTTACTATTTCCCCTTGTTCGCGGGGACAGCGGGGCTACTTTTGGCCTGTCTTGCCCAGAGCCGCTGGCTCGGCCGGGCTTTTGACAACCCTTTGGCCCGCTCTGTAGCCCGCATTTCATATGGCCTTTACCTCTGGCACTTCTTCGTCATCGAAGCCCTCAACGTTACCGTGTTCCCTCGCCTTTCTCATGGAGGAATGTCCGACCTCGGAGAATGGCTCTTGGCTTCTAGCGTGGTGCTGGCGGTGTCATTTGGGCTCGCTACGTTGTCGTGGTACACGCTGGAACGGCCACTTTTGCGTTCTGCCCAGGCATGGCGCCCCCGAGAGGCAGGAACTCCCTACAAGCCGGGTTGGAGAACCATGGTGTTAGCGGGAGTTGCGGTTGTACTGGTACTGGTGCCTTCTATCGTTGCTTTGGCCAACCCGCACACCTTGGAGCTCCCCTTGCCCTGGTTTGACGAATGGAATCAAGCTCAGGGCTGAAACCTAGCCTTGCACTGGTTGTGCCGGGCGCTTAGGCTTTAACAGGTGAAGCGCTACCTGGTTCTGGCCGGCAACATCGGTGCCGGGAAATCCACTCTGGTCGACCTGCTTTGCAAGCGTCTGGACTGGACTGCCTATTACGAACCCGTCGCCGAAAACCCCTACCTTCAAGATTTCTACGCCGACATGGACCGCTGGGCCTTTCACAGCCAGTGTTTTTTTCTGACTCACCGGGCGCAAAGTCATCGAGGTCTGTCCCTCGAATCGGGGAGCGTTGTTCAAGACCGCTCGATGTACGAAGACGCCGAAGTGTTTGCCCGAAACCTGTTCATGCAGGGGCAGTTATCTGCGCGCGACTATCGGGTTTACCGCGATCTCTATCAGGTCTTTGTCTCCTTGCTACCTCCACCCGACCTTGTAGTTTACCTGCGGGCTTCGCTTCCAACCCTTCGCCACCGAATCAACCAACGTGCGCGTCGCTTTGAACAGAACATCCCTGATTCCTACCTCCAGGGTCTGGGGTTGCTGTATGAGGATTGGATCGGGAGCTTCCAAATGGCTCCGGTACTCGCCATCGAGACCGACGAACTCGACTTCAGCAACCATGCTGGTGATCTTGAGGCCGTGGTGGCCCGCATCGAGAAGGCTCTTAGGGAAGGTCAGGAAGAACTGGATTTTCCCAAACCCTAGGCACCCCTTCTCAACCTAGCTCCAAAAATCCTATATTCGCCTGCATGGGTAGTTCTGGCGATTTTGATGCGATAGTAGTGGGCGGCGGTCATGCCGGAATTGAGGCAGGGCTGGCCTTGGCCCGATTAGGGCACAAAACCCTTCTGGTGACGCAATCACTGGACACCATTGGTCGCATGAGCTGCAACCCTGCGGTCGGTGGCCTAGCCAAGGGCAATATGGTGCGCGAGATTGACGCCTTGGGCGGTGAGATGGGCCGGCTCATCGACGCCACCATGATACAGTTTCGCGTGCTCAACCGCTCCCGGGGGCCTGCAGTGCAAGCTCCTCGGGCCCAGGCCGACAAGTTCGCCTACGCCGCCCTCGCCAAGAAAACCCTCGAACTCCAGAAAGACCTTACCCTGTTCATGGACACCGTAGTCGACTTCCTCTACGACTCCCGGGGCACCACCGTAACTGGCGTAGTCACTGAGCGGGGAAAGCGTTTTGCGTCACGAGTTGTGGTGCTCACCACGGGCACTTTTCTTGCCGGCAAGGTTTTCATTGGGGAGTACTCGGCCCCTGGCGGCAGACTCAGCGAACCCGCCGCCTACGGCCTCGACCGCGTGCTTCGCGAAAAGGGCTTCCACGTGGGCAGGCTCAAGACGGGCACTCCTGCCCGGGTAACACGCTCGAGCCTCGACTTCAGCCGGATGGAGGAGCAGTTTGGCGACGACCAGATTCTTCCCTTCAGCTTCAGTAAACTCACCATAGACCGCAAACAGCTCAGCTGTTTCATCACCTATACCAACGACCTCACCCACCAGGTACTGCGCGACAACATGCACCGTTCGCCGCTTTACAGCGGAAAAATTGTGGGCAACGGGCCCCGCTATTGTCCGAGCATAGAAGACAAGGTGGTGAAGTTCCCCGACAGGGACAGACATCAAGTGTTCATCGAACCCGAGGGGGCTGACACCGAAGAGATGTACCTCAATGGCATCTCTAGCTCCATGCCGGAAGACGTGCAGGAACAGTACATTCATACCATACCCGGACTCGAAAATGCCGTCATTGTGCGCCCGGGCTACGCCGTCGAATACGACTACATGGACCCGAGCCAGCTGCATCCGAGCCTCGAATCGAAGCGCCTGGCCGGGCTTTTTGTGGCGGGGCAGACCAACGGTACCTCCGGTTACGAGGAAGCGGCCGCCCAGGGCCTCATGGCGGGCATCAACGCGGCGATGAAACTTCAAGGCGCAAAACCCTTGATTTTGGGCCGAACCGAAGCCTACATCGGCGTGCTCATCGACGACTTGGTTACCTTGGGAACTGAAGAACCTTACCGCATGTTCACCAGCCGCGCCGAGCACCGGTTGAGCCTGCGCCACGATAGTTGCGACCGGCGGCTTACCCAGAAAGGGTATGGTCTCGGCTTGGTGGGCGAAGAGCAGTGGGAACTGTTTCAAAGAAAAAGCGCTGCCATCGAAGCCCTCAAAGATCTGCTTCGAACCAGAAAGGTTACCGGCCCTGAGTCTCTTTCGAAGCCTACCCTCGCCACGCACGCAGGGCAGACCTTTTATCAGACCCTCAAAGACCCCACCGTCAGCATCGAAGACCTCCATCTTCTCGAACCTGCCATCGCTGACGGTCAGCCCACGGAATGGGTACGAATGGCCGAGCTCGACGTAAAATACGAGGGCTACATCGTTCGCCAGGAACATCAGGTGGCCAAAGCGGTTCGCATGGAAGACCTCGCAATTCCTGAAAACTTCGACTTCGATGCCTTGCCAGGCCTCAGCACAGAGAGCCGCCAGAAGTTCAAGACAGTACTTCCACGCTCGGTGGGGCAAGCTGGGCGCATCAGCGGGGTTCGTAGCACAGACCTTGCGGTTCTAATGTTGGCCGTGAGCCGGCGCTGATGGTTCCCACGAGTCTGGTCCGCCTCGAGCTGGGGCTAGACCAGCTTCAGTGGTCCGGCAACCGGGATCTCCTTCGAGCCTTTCTTGCCGAGCTTGACACGTGGAACCCGCGGCTGGGCCTGGTTTCTGTGAACTCGCCCGACGACCTGGTGGTTCGCCACGTGCTTGATTCCCTGGCCGCCTGGAAGTACCTGCATTCCCTTGGTTTGGGTGTTCCCGGACGCACACTGGCAGATCTGGGAAGCGGTGCCGGTTTCCCAGGCTTACCTTTGGCTCTCGCCTTCCCCACTGCCGTAGTAACGCTCATCGAACGAATGGAACGCCGCGCAAACTTTCTGGATGCTACCTTGCTGGAACTTCGCCTCACCCATGTCTCGGTTCAGCAAAAGACGTTTGAGGAGGTTAAGGATAGGTTCGACTTTGTCACCTTTCGGGCTTTCTCACCGCTAGAACCAAAGCTGGTCAAAAAACTCAAGCGCCTCTTGAACCCCGGAGGCTACCTGATCGCGTACAAAGGGCGTCGCGAGGTCATCGAAGGTGAGCTGAGAGCCTTGGGAGAATCGGGGGAAAAAGCGGTTGTGGTACCGGTGGAAGTGCCTTTCCTGGAAGAGGAACGCCATTTGGTGGTCTTTGCCTCCTGAGTCTCGCCAAGACGCATGAAGGGAGTCAGTTGAGGTCGTTCATGGCCCGCAGAAGGGCGTCCTTTTCCACAAGGTCTATCAGTCGGGCTTCGACGAACTGCTTGGCCGACGGAGTAAACTCACCAGCCGTCACGCAGAAGCCTCGACCAGCGTGCATTTCCTTGAGGCGTAACTGCATGTCGCGCAGATACAGCTCGCCCACCTGGCCATGAGTACGCAAATAGCGAAATACGATGGTGTCGCTCCATTTGGTGGTGCTGATTTCCGCAGTGATGTCAGCGTAATCATTTTTTTCAATGGTGACATCAATGACTTTAATCAAAGCTTCGGGAAAGAACGTCCCAACCAGGTTGCGACAAAGGGCAACAAAGTCTGAGGTGGGAGCCAGCATATAAGTTTGCAGGTTTTTGTTGGCATTGAACTCCGAGAGCCGCTTTATCTGTTCGTTCACATCGCGGTAATTGGGGTTGATAGCGCGGATATCTTTGTACTGTCGCAGGCTAGCGTCCATGTCTTGCTTCTGTGCGTAGGCCGTTGCCAAACGGTACTTTAATTCCAGCATAACTTCGGGAGCCGCCTTAACGTGCCGAACACCGATTTCTAAGTCTTCAATGGCCTGTGCGAACTGCCGGGCGTTGAAATGGATGGTGCCGGCGAACAGAGCCGCCCGGGGTCCCACCTCAGGATCTGGCCTTAGGTGGGTGAAAATCTGCACCGCGTTATCGCCCTGACCGAGTTCAAAATAGGTTTGTGCCAAGAAGAACAAACACTCTTTGTCGTTGGGTTCCAAGTCCATGGCGCGACGCAAGTATGCCACGGCTTCCTTGAAGGTTTTAAGTTTGAAAAGCGCTTGCCCGAGGTACTTTTGTGTAGGAGCGTGATCCGGCTGGATGACAGAGGCCTGCCGGAGAACTGCCACAGACTTCTCGAAGGCCTTTTTCTGGTACTCCAAATAGCCGATGTTGAAGTTCACCTCAAACCCGTCACTTTGCACTGCCTTAGCGATGAGCAGAAGCTTGTACGCTTCTTCGTTTTGTCCCAACTTGATGAGGGAAATACCTGCACGCAAATTGATGCCATATGCATCGAGACCCAGATTCGTCGAGGTCATCGAAGAAAGCAAGGTATAGGTCTTGGCGGCTTTATCATAGTCGTTATCGTTAAAGTAAAGATCGGCTAGCGAGAGAAGAGCTTCGGCATCCTTAGGGTTGCTCGACAAGCGTCGGTTAGCCTCTTTAAGGGTTGCATTTCTGTCTTTCTTCCGGCTTGAACCAGGCGTATTCACACGGTTGGGAACGACGATCATCCTGTAGTAAAAAACAACAATGACGGCCAAAACCAAGAATACCGCAGTGACGACTGGGAGCAGGTCAAACATAGCAACGATTATCTGCCCGGGTCGGGGGGTTGTCAAGGAAGGTCGTAGCGACTAGGTTTATGGTGTGGAAAAGGTAAAATCGTGAACAAACCGACCATAGGGATACGGCAGGCCGATGGCACCTTTTACGGCATTATGGAAGACGAAGGGACACCGAGAAAGCGGTTTGTCCTCTCGGCCGCCAAGTCGGGTCAACAGGCGGTCAAGATTGATCTTTACCGATCCACCGACGGGCTCATTGATAACGCAACTTTGGTGGGTTCCCTCGACCTCCTGAGCGATGCGTCGCTCGAATCACAAGACATTACCGTTGAACTGGTCCTCGATGAGGAAGCGCAGCTCACTGCCTCGGCCACCTTGGCAAACGGGCAGAAGAGTTCGGTCAATATAGACCTCGCCGAGTTCCGAGAAGGCAAACGTTCCGACTCTGATATTCTTGCCGATCATGCCTTTGACAACGTCGAGCTTGATAACCTCGACGACGCCTTGGCTGATAATGAAACCGAAGTCGAGATCCCGGAAGCCGATTTTGAAACCGGTGATGCCGACTTCGAGATGCCCGAGGTCGTCTCCGAAGTGGATGAGGCTGACCTCGAGGTCAACTCCCCACCAGAGCTCACCGAGGGCACCGCACCCGAGTTAGACGACCTGGATGCCGGATTCGGGGCCGACGTACTTCCAGATCTCAACGACGATACCGAGATCGAGGCCCTTGACGTTGTAGCCCCAGCGGCCGAGAAACCGGCAGAAGACGAAGATTCCTGGCACGACTTCTCGATGGACGAAATGGAACCTATGGAGTTCCTCGATACCGGCGACGAGATATCGGCTCCCAAGCCTAACAAGACGGCCGTCAAGCCTAGCGACGAGTTTTCGATGGACGACGATGCTCCGGTAGATCTGGAAATGGTGGATGAGCCTTTGGGCGATTTCGGCCTTGACTCCATGCCTGAGTTGGGTGATTCCACGCCCGCACAGATGCCCGAAGATGCTGGGTTCGACCCCGACTTCATGCCGTCATCGGAACTTTCAGAATCGACTTATAGGCCTGATTCCAAGGCTGAGAAGCCCGCCAAGCCGGTTAAAGCAGCCAAACCTGCGAAACCTGCCAAGAAAGCCAAGGCCAGCCCCTTAGCCAGCACCGCCAAGCCCACCAAAGCAAGCCCTCGAGCTCGGAGGGTGGCTCAGGCGAGTGCAGCGCTGGACAAAACCGCCCTGGTGCTTTCTCTGATCACGTTGAGTCTGCTTGTTGGTTCTCTGGTAGTTCTTCTGGTGCTCAATCTGATGCGGCCCCCTGAGGTGCCTGTGATACAGCCCGAAGTGCGCAGTTGGCCGGTAGCCCCAGGGCTGGCACTTTCTGAGGCACCGTTGGTGGCTCAGGCTTCCGAAGTTGATTTGGGGGCGGCTCAAGGCGCGGTTTTCGAAGCCAACGATGTTCAGGAGCTTCCTGCAGCTTTGCTCCACGCCCGCATCACGCTTCAGTTGGCTCCCGGCGAAACCGTTTCCGACGCCACCCGGCGTTTTGGCGTTCCCGACAAGGTGGAAGGCGAGCTGCTGTCCTGGTGAAACCGAGGACCCTGCTGTACCTTTTCCGGGTGCTGCCCCTGCTGATCTTCGTATCCTGCGGTTCTACCCTCTGGAACCGGGAGGTGGAAACTCTCAAGGATAATTGGGCTCAAGGAAATACCCAGTTTCTGCTTTCGCTCACTCCCGATGACTTGAAGGTCGACCTCGGAGCTCTCGGGGGGGGGGCTTCTTATAGTTTGGGTGAAGTGTTTGCCCAGGCGCACCGGTGGGAAGAAGCCCGCCTGCTGTGGGAGCGTAGCCTCCAAAACGACCCTTCGCCCTGGCGTCAGGAGGCTGGCAAGGCTCTTTTTGAGCAATTAGCCGGCGAGCGCGACTGGCCCAGGGCCGAAGCTGTTGCCAAACGGATCAACGCCGACTTTGGAGATCAACTGTGGGCACAGCGGCTTTTGTTTGAAGCCTTGTACTTTCAAAAAAAGGATACCGCCGCCCGCCTCATCTTTGCGAAGTGGAAGCCTGGAAGCTTTACCAAAGAGGAAGAAACTGAAAACCGTTTGTTCGATGTGGTGATGGCTATCCGTAATGGGGAATACGCCCGCTCCTCCGCAGGGCTCAGGAATCTTGTTTTTGACCAATCGGCCTCGGTCCTCCAGTTTCGCCTCCAAAGTTTTTTGGACGAGAACCCTAAGCGGTACGACCTTCTCGGTAAGTGGGGTCGCCAGACCGTGGAGTTCCAGTCCCTCTGTTACCAAGCCCTTGGACAACCTCTGTTCGACTGGCTGGGAAAAAATACGCTTGGGCCAGAGTTTTGGAACCACAGGGCCCTGATTGAGAATCTCGAAGGACAGTTTAAGACCGAAGCCCGAGCCGAAACGGGTTTACGGCTTCTGGAAGGGTTCCGCACCCGTGTGACCGGAGAAGCCCGCTTTGCCGCCGAATACGCCCGCGGACGACTCTACCGGGCCTTGGGTCGCTGGCAAGAGGCCAGAAGTGCCTTTCAGGCGGCGTTGGCTTTGGCTCCCGATACCGAAGCCGGGCAGAAGACGGCCTGGAACTGGCTCAACAGTTGGGTCGAGCTGGAACCTTCGAGCGCGCTTGGTCCTTTCTTGCAGGTCTACGGCCGAACCTCTGATCCTTCGTACTTCCACTCAGTTTTTGAAGACTGGATCACCGGCCTTGTGCAAAGCCGCAACTGGAAACTGCTATCGGCCCTTTGGCGCGATTTGGGGCATCTTTTGCCTCCCGCTGACCGGGCTACCGCCAGTTTCATTTTGGCCCGCCTTGAGGCAGGAGGCTTTGTCGACCTAAAAGAGTTTGGCATCGAAGTGGAGACACAGGCCCTTCTTGCCGATGCGCTGGGCGACCGCCGCTACACCTACGAGGCCATAATGGCGCGCGCCGTGCTCGGGAAAGAGCTGGATTGGGCCCCAACCCCGGGATTTAACCTCAGTGCCAAACAGCGCGACCGTCAAACGGTTTGGGAAACCCTGATAGCCTATGGCTTGGGCCGGCAGGTGGTCGACGAAGTTCTGGCCTCAAGCGAGCCCTTGTCTCCCGAGTTTGTGTTAGGTGCCGCGACGAACCTGCAGAAGTTTGGTCTTTACAGGACCTCCCTTTTGTTGATTTACCGGTTTCTCAAGGACGAGGGAGCTGTGCTCAGCCAACCCCTGGCGAAACTTCTTTACCCCCGGGCCTTTGCCCCCCTTGTGGAGGCCCAGTCCTCGAAGCAAAACCTCGACCCGAATCTTTTGTTTGGCCTGATGAGAGAAGAGAGCTCGTTTGACCCCAATGCCAAGAGCTGGGTAGGCGCACAGGGGCTCACCCAACTGATGCCCGAGACGGCCGCAGAAACGGCCAAACGCCTCAAAATGAAGACCTACGACCTGTCGAATCCTGACGACAACATCACGTTGGGAGCGGCCTATCTGGCCACCATGGTGGCCAGCCAGAAGCAGATTTTCCTCGCACTCATGGCCTACAATGCCGGTGGGGGGCGCATCAAACCTTGGAAGGTGGAACTCGGAAGGCTTCCGGTAGAGATTTTTGTCGAAGCCGCGCCGATAGCCGAAACCCGCGAATACGTAAAGCGCATTTTGGTCAGTACCGTGATGTACGGAGTGCTCCACGGCGGCCAGTCGCTTGGGCAGATGGTCAAACTCGTTTACCCGGGTTTTGCGCCCTAACTCCCTAGAAAGTACTGGAATCCTCAAGGAATCTGCCCAGTCTCCGACAAAGATATTGGGGGAGCTCCTATGGAACAGACGAATCGCATCACACCTACCGCCATTACTTTGGCGGCTACAGCTACCTCTTTGGCGCTTTCGCAGGGTCTCTACGGCCTGGGATTTGGCGACTGGATCATCACTTCGCTGTTGGCATGGCCGGGAGCTTTCCTAATGCAGAGCTTGGGATGGGCGTCGGTGTACGTGCCGCTCCTGCTGGGCACTTGGGCTTGGCTCGACACCAGAGCTGAAGTTAGTCGCGCGCATTTCACGGGGCTCCTGTTTTCCCTGCTACCGTTCTTTACCGTAGCGGCGATGCTCAAGAGCTTGGACCCGGCTGATGGAAGCTGGATTGTCCTTACCTTGAACGAACTGCTCGGCGCTACAACCCCCTGGTTCCTGGCGCTCATTCTGGTGGTGGAGTTCCTTGGAGGCGCAGCTTTGGTCGTGAGTGCCCTGCCTAAACTTTCTGAGCGCTCCGAGCCAGAAAACGAGGACTACTTTCCTCCTAAAGCGGCAAGGCAAGAAGCTACGCTCGACCCGCACACCCCGTTTGATACGCCCTACGAAACCCAAGGAAGTTGGAGCGAGGAAGGTCTATTCCCGGAAACCTCCGGGGCTCCAGAGGCTTCTGAGTTTCCAAAAGGCGAGTTTGTCTCCATCGACCCCGATGAGCCTCTGCAGGTACCCATTCTTAAGGAATGGAACTCCGTACGGGCCCTGAAAGATGACCCTTACTTCGAACTGCCCGAGGAGCTAGCCACCAAATCGCCGGCTTTGGCCGCCTTGAACCGCACGCTGGCCCAGATGCCTCCTGAAGACGAGCTCGTCCTCGAACCAAACAAATCATTGGCTCTCGCAGGCACCGTGGTCGACTGGGATAATTTGGTATCGCGGGAAACCTACCAACACTTTACCGATGAGTTTGACGCCCTCGATGAGGCCGACTTGGACGAGGAGGAGCTGGAGTTCGACGCAGACTTTGACGAAGAGCGCGAGGCCGAAGTTGTCCACGCTGTACAGGTGCTCGCCCAACCTTCGGAACTGATCCGCCTGGCTGAAAAGATTCACCCCCTCGAAGGGGGCAATTTCCCCTCGAAGGTGGTGTTTGTGAAACAGGAGAAAACCACCGTCCCTTTTGACCAAGCGCCGGCCGCGGCAGCAGGCCGGCACCCTGAGGCCGAAAACGACCGGCAGGACTCCGATCAGATCGACTCTCAACTTGCCGACCCCACTCTCCGCGAGCCCACTTCTGCCCCCGCTGAAGCAACTCATTGGGCGCAGCGGCCTAAGTTCGGTCGGTGGCACGTACCCGTGGAGGGTCTGCTCACGGCCTACAAACTGGGCAATTTCAGCGAAATCGACGACACCACCAAGCGTGCCGGGCACATATTGCAAATGACCCTGAAGGAGTTCAACATCGAGGCGCAGGTGACTGGCATCCGCAAGGGGCCTGTCGTCACGATGTTTGAAATCCTCCCTGCCGCAGGAGTTAAACTCAGCAAAATCGTGGCCTTGGCAGACAACATTGCCTTGGGTCTCGCGGCCACCAGCGTGCGCATCGTGGCACCCATTCCCGGAAAGCACGCCGTGGGCATCGAGGTGCCCAACAAAGAGCGCACCCTGGTTGGGTTTGCCGAAATGGTCGCCAGCCGCGAGTTTCAGGAGAGCACCGCCGCCATCCCCATCGTGATTGGCAAAGACATCTCGGGCGATACGCAAATCATCGACCTCACCCGCACCCCGCACCTGCTCATTGCCGGCGCCACCGGAGCCGGAAAATCGGTCAGCGTGAACACCTTGGTTTGCTCCATCTTGTATAAAAAAAGCCCCGATGAAGTGAAGCTCCTGATGGTGGACCCGAAAATTGTGGAGCTCAAGTTCTTCAACGACATACCCCACCTGCTCGCACCGGTGATCACTGATCCCAAGAAGGCTCTGCAGGCCATCCAGTGGTGTTTGTACGAAATGGAGCGCCGCTACGCCCTGCTCGACGCCATCGGCGCCAAGGACATCAAGAGCTACAACAGCAAGATCGAGAAGCGCCATATTGCGACTAACCGCCTGCCCTACATTGTTTTAGTTATCGACGAGTTTGCCGACCTCATGGCCACCAGTGGCAAAGACCTCGAAGGCACCATCGCCCGCCTGGCCGCCATGAGCCGCGCCGTGGGCATTCACCTCGTGCTTGCCACCCAGCGCCCGTCGGTAGACGTGATCACTGGCCTCATCAAGGCCAACTTCCCCAGCCGCATCGCCTTTCAGGTGGCCAGCAAAACCGATAGCCGCATCATCATCGACCAAATGGGCGCCGAAAAGCTCCTCGGCCGAGGCGACATGCTGTTCACCAGCAGTTGGAACCCCTTCCCCAGCCGCGTGCAAGGTGCCTTTTTGAGCGAAGAAGACGTTGAGCGCGTGGTGGCGCATGTGAAGACCCTCGGCGAGCCCGAGTACATCAGCGACGAGATCTTCTTTGATGAGGACGCCGAGGACGAAGCCCTGAGCAGCCTCGACAGCGCCGAAGAAATGGACCCCCTGTTCGACAAGGCGGTGGAGATCGTTCGCACGTTCAAAAAAGCATCAGCAAGCTTTTTGCAGCGCAGGTTGGGAGTAGGCTACAACCGCGCCGCCCGCATGGTAGAGCTGATGGAAGAGATGGGGATTGTCGGTCCGCAACAGGGAAGCAAGCCACGCGAAATCGTGCACTCCTAGTGGTTGATCAGGCCGAGCGGACCGGGGCGTAAGCGACGGAGTCGCGTCGCCGGGGCCTCAACATGGGAGTAAACCACGCGAGATTGTGCACAGTTAGTCGTGGCTTGGGCTGTGAGGGCCGATAGCCTGCCACCACAGCTGAACCCCGAAGTTCGAGCTTGCCTCGGACTTCGGCGGGTCGTCGTCGCGGACGACGGCCGGGGCCTCTGGACTCATTGACCCGATAAGCCTACAACCCGCGGAGAAAGTCTTCGGCGGTCACCCCAGCCTGTCGTAGGATTCCGTGAAGTGTCCCGATCTTGACTTCGCGGTGAAGCGGTACAACGGTTCCCATGGAGCCCCGCCGCAACACGACGTGACTTCCGTTCTGGCGCACCTGTGCAAACCCCAGTTTCTCTAGGGTCTTGACGATTTCTTTGCCGGACAAATGAGGAAGACTAGGGATGAGCCGGGATGTCGAAAGTTGTCACCAATGGATGGCCTAGTGACACCATGGGAAACTCTTCCAGAAAGAGGGCCGTGGCCTCACGCAAGTTTTCCAGGGCCTCGTTGACAGTTTCTCCCTGAGAAGTTGTCCCGGTTTCGGGGTTGAGTGCAATGAAACCGCCTTCCTCGGCGGGTGTCAGTACGGCTGTCAGTGTCATGATTGCCTCGTGAGCGAAGCATAGTCTCAAAGTAGCCGAATCGGCAAGTTGTCGTGTTCCTGCCCACGATGGGTCAGAACATGAAGGCTTTTTAGTCAAGGATGTTGACCGTGCCTTTCTTCAGTTGGAGTCCTGGACTTCCCCCGATTTTGTAGACAGGTCATACGGCCTGCTTTCTTGCTTCGTACTCGAGCGGGCTAAGCTGGCCCAAAGTGCTGTGGCGCCGCTTCCTGTTGTAGAACCCTTCGATATAGTCGAACACATCGGCACGGGCTTCGGCA
>CANJXC010000010.1 GCA_947478845.1 Spirochaetales bacterium
CTCTCGCAGAGTTACCCCTGCTGCCGTTCGACTTGCATGCTTAAAACGTGCCGCCAGCGTTCGTTCTGAGCCAGGATCAAACTCTCCATCATATATACCTTGGCTTGCGCCAAGGCTCTATAATTAGAGCAATCCAGTCTCCCTCGCCTCTTCTTTCTCTCTCTCCAAGTTCTTATACTGTCAAAGAACACGGTTCACCGGAGCTGAACCAGAGGTTTCGGCGTTGCCGAACCATCCTTTGTCAACTCCAAAAACCAGCGGCACCAACTTGCGTTGGGCCCGGAAGCCTCATTGGCTTCGTTTTGAGCGTGAGAAAGACCTTACAGTCCAATCCCCCGTTCTGTCAACAACTTCTTTCTGCTTTCTTGCAGAATCTCGGTTTATTTCCGCCGCCAGCTCACCAGTTTCGCACCCGGACCGCAGCGGCGAAAGACACCTTAGCAAATACCCCCCCTCTGCGTCAACCACCTTGAGGCGATTTTTACATGGATTCAAAGTCGCCTCTGATCCATAATAGGAGAATGGAAGAAACGATACCCACCATGCGAGGTTGCTATTGTTGCGGCAAGTGGTTTGTCTTGTCAGAAGGTTCAAGCCAAGTGTACTGTAGCGAGGCTTGCGGGCAGCAGAACCTCTGCTGCACGGTTTGTTCGAGCTACTTCGCCAAGAATAGCGGTTTTCAGGAAAATCCGCCGCTGTGCAGCGAGTCCTGTGCGGCGACCGTGAACCATTATCAATACCTTTTTAAGGAGCAGCAATGAAACTCGTCTTCCTCGGTCCTCCCGGTGCCGGCAAAGGAACCTTAGCGACTTTAGCTAAGGAGAACCTGTCTCTCGTCCATATATCTACAGGTGACATCTTTCGGGCCAATATCCGCAATCAGACCCCCTTGGGTGTTCAGGTGAAAGCGATTCTCGATTCCGGTTCTCTGGTCCCGGATGACATAACCATTGCCATTGTGAAAGACCGGCTTCAACAACCCGACGCCTTAGGGGGTTATCTGTTGGACGGATTTCCACGAACAATTGTTCAGGCGCAGGCGCTTTCGGGCTTCGAGCAACTCGATGCAGTGGTCAACTTCGTGCTGAAAGACTCGGAGGTTGTACGCCGGCTATCGGGTCGGCGAGTGTGCAAGTCGTGTGGCACCGGATTCCACTTGACGAGTCTGCCCCCCAAAAAAGAAGGTGTTTGCGACAAGTGCGGTGGAACGCTGATGCAGAGGCCCGACGACGAGGCCTCTGCCATTCAGGAAAGACTCCGTGTCTACCATGCCCAAACTGCGCCGTTGGTGGAATGGTATCAGTCGCGCGGGCTGTTGAAAGAAATTGATGCCTCGCCCGCCCCTGAAACGGTTATGAAAGTCCTGAAGGAGCTTATGGGCCGATAACTGGTGAATTGGCTGGCTCAGGGCTTTCCCCCGCATAGTCGATCAGGGTCTGAACCTTTCGGTTACCTAGCACACGTTCCGGGTGCAAAAAAGGAAGGCCCACCACGCAGAAGAGGTCGGTGACGATGCCACCTGCCGCTTCCAGTAGCTCGGCTGCAGCTTTCAAGGTGCCACCGGTGGCCAGCAGATCGTCCACGACCAAGATTTTTCCGCCTACGGGGACATCGTGAGGCTGAACTTCGATTACCGCTTCTCCGTACTCGAGGGCGTAGGCCTTTTGGAGAGTCTTGCCGGGTAGCTTTCCTTTTTTGCGAACCAAGATCAGCGGAACGCCGAGGCTATGGGCCAAAGGGGCACCAAAAACAAAACCTCGCGACTCGACCACAGCAATACCGGCCAGGCCCTTTCCGGCATACAATTTGGCAAGCGACTGGTTGACGTGGCGAAAGGCTTCGGGGCTACCGAGGATTCCGGTGATGTCGTAAAACAGGATTCCCTCGTGGGGGAAGTCAGGAACCTTTCGGATTGCCTTGTCGAGAAGCGTATCGAAGTTCATCCTTTATCTATAATCGAAGTTGAGGAGCTTGTCATGGTTCTCCATACCAGGGTGCGAGGAAGCGGTGTTCCCATGGTCTTTTTGCACGGGCTTTTCGGTTCGGGCGACAACTGGTGGGGCCTCGCGGCTCGCATGACGGGTTTGCAGGTACATTTACCTGACCTACGAGGTCACGGCCTTTCGCCGAGGGGGGAAATATCGCGGGAGGCCTTGGCCGACGATGTGGCTGATACCATCGAGCAAGCCGGACTTGCGCCTTGCCTCGTTGGCGGGCATTCCTTAGGGGGGAAAATTGCCTTGGAAGTGGCCTTGAGACACCCTGACTTGGTAAATGGTGTTGTGGCCCTCGACATGGGCGTACGCGATTACGAGCCTCAATACTTGCCCCACCTGACGGCCCTTCAGGGGCTAGACCTGACCTGGTTGGGTTCGCGCGACGAGGCCCGCAAACAACTGAACGGAAAAATCGACTCGGTGACGCTGGCGTTTTTGCTCAAGAGCCTTGTCCCCGACGAGAACAAGGCCGGTGGTTGGAAGTGGCTACTCGACTTGGAAGCCCTGGCCAGAGGTTACAACGCCATCTGGCAAGGGGTGACACGCGAGTTCGCCCCTTCGGCTGTTCCTGCCCTCTTTCTTTATGGAGGTGCTTCGAACTATGTTCGCCCCAGCGACGAGCTTGCCATTCGCAAACGCTTTCCGCGGGCCACTTTGATGCCCGTGCCCGAGGCCGGACACTGGTTGCACGTGGAAAAACCCGCCGAGGTACTGGCAGCGATGAACCACTGGTTGGTTACTGAACACCTAGCAGGGGTACCCGTGTGGCAGTGACACCTCGCTCGTGGGAGGACCTGCGAGCCGTGATTCGCGCGATTCCAGCGGGGGAAGTGATGAGCTACGGCGAGGTGGGTGAAGCGGCCGGTTACCCCAGGGCAGCCCGCACGGTGGCGTGGGTGCTGAAAACCAGCACGCCTGCAGACGCCCTGCCGTGGCACCGGGTGGTGCGCAAGGACAGGCGAATCGCTATCGCGAATCCTGAAGGGCATTTGCTCCAAAAGCGGCTTCTTGAGGCCGAGGGGTGGACGGTAGGACCGGACGGGGTGCTGGGGAGGTAGCAGTTCAGAACTGCAGGGCCCCGCAAGCCACGAATACTGCAAGACACAGAACGGACAAAAACGAGCTAACAACCATGCGCCGGAGCAACTGGATGCGGGTAGAAACTTGCACGCGGACCTCCTACCGGTTTGAACCGGTTGGAGTAATCTTATGGGGTATCACCTAGCCCGTCTCTAGGATTATTTCCTAGGCGCCCCGCCCTACCTCGCTATGAGGCCGAGGTGCCGGGCAAGGGTTACCAGCTCGCCGTGCGAACGCAGGCCCAGTTTGGTCATGAGGTTGCTACGGTGAGCGATTCGTAGCCTGAGGAAGTTTTCTCGTTGTCGAGCTTCGGCATTCCGGGCGATATCAGGAAATCGTCGGAAAGGGGTGCGGTGAGCGCTGAAAACAGCGCATCGAGGCTGTCGTCCTTGAGGAAATAGCCGCGCGCCCCGAGTTCGCGAGCTTGGCTTGCCAAGACAGGGGCGTCGTGCATGGTGAGAACAAAGGTTGGAACTTGGGCGGCAAACTCTTCTAATGCTTCTAGGCACGATTCCCGGCCCAGGGAAATGTCGAGCAGAAGGAAGTCGAAGGCCGATTCGGCCAAAGCCGTTCGAGCAGCCGCCAAAGTTGGCGCCCAGACCAGCGTCCACCCTGTTGTAAAGCAGCTTCATGGCAGCCTCGCTTGCTTAATAGTTCAGTGGCCCGCCCAAGTTGGGCATGGGCCGAACGATGTATTCTTTTTTGACTAGGTACTTGATTCCTTCTACGGTAGCTTTCGCAGCAGACACCGTGGTGGTGTAAGGAATCTTTTTGCGCACGGCTTCGATGCGGATCTGCGCATCGTCGGAATGGCTATAGCGCCCCTTCGGTGTGTTGATGAGCAAGTTTACCTTGCCCGAGCGCAGGTGATCGATAATGTTGGGGTGCCCTTTCTGGATTTTCTGTACGGTTTCGGCACGGATGCCGTTTTCACTCAGAAAGGCGGCAGTTCCCGGCGTGGCTGTGAAAGTGAAGCCCAGCGCGGCGAGGTCTAACGCTATGGGGAGCACCGAAGCTTTATCGAGGTCGTGCACCGAAACGAAAACGTTGCCTGAGGTGGGAAGCCCGGTGCCCACGCCGGCTTGGGCCTTGGCGTAGGCTTCACCAAAACTGTCACCGGTACCCATGCTTTCGCCGGTAGATTTCATTTCCGGGCCGAGAACGGGATCAAGATCGTTAAAACGGTCGAAGGAGAACACCGCTTCTTTCACGGCCCACCCGGTGAGGCACTTCCCGACTCCCACACCGGTTTTGGGGTCTACCAGACCCTGCTTTTGGAGGTCTTCGCCCATCCAGACCCGCACTCCAGTCTCGACCAGGCTTACCCCGCTGGTCTTGGAAAGGAAGGGAACCGTCCGGCTTGCGCGGGGATTCACCTCGAGGATGTAAAGTAACCCATCTTTTTCGGCAAACTGGATATTGAGAAAGCCCACCACAGGCAATTCACGGGCTATGAGCGCCGTGGCTGCCACCATTTCCTCCAGGATATGGGGCTTGGTCATGAAGGCGGGGAACACACAAGCCGAGTCGCCCGAATGAATACCGGCGGCCTCAATGTGCTCCATGATGCCCCCAATATAGACATTTTTGCCGTCGCTGACCGCGTCTAGGTCGTATTCAAAGGCGTCTTCGAGAAATTGATCCACAAGAACCGGCCTTTTGTCGCTCATCTCCACGCCCTTGGCCACAAAGATTTCGAGGTCCTCTGGGGTGCTCGCGATGAACATCGAGCGGCCACCCAAGACGAAACTGGGCCTCAAAAGCACGGGGAAGCCAACCTCTTTGGCCATTTTTCGCACTTCAGTGGCGTTGGAGGCCTTGCGGTTGGCGGGCTGGCGAAGGCCTAGGCGGCTCATAAAGGCCGAAAACAGCCCCCTGTCTTCGGCCGTGTCGATGCCAGCCAGGCTGGTACCGATGATGTTGGCGCCCCAGTCCCGCAGTTCCTCAGCCATATTCAGAGGCGTTTGACCACCGAGCTGCACCACAACGTCGCGCACCTTTTCCTTGATCAGGATTTCTTTCACATGCTCGGCGGTGAGCGGCTCGATGTACAGGCGGTCGGAAACATTGTAATCGGTGGAAACCGTTTCGGGGTTGGAGTTGATGATGATCGTTTTGCGGCCGTGCTTGCGGTAAGCTAGAGACGCAAGAGTGCAACTGGTGTCAAACTCTAGTCCTTGACCAATCCGATTGGGGCCCGAGCCGAGAATCACCACTGCCTTGGAGCCGGCCGAGCCGCCTTCGTCCACCTCACCGTAGGTGGAATAGAAGAACGGTGTGGAGGCTTGGAACTCGCCGGCGCAGGTGTCGACAAAGTGGTAGGACGAATGCAGGTTGTGATTCTGCCTGAGGGTTTCCACCTCTTTGCGTGCTAGGCCCGACACAACGCTGATGTGCTGGTCCGAAAGACCGGCTTGTTTGGCTTCCAACAGAAGCTCCCGCGTGAGCGGACCAACTGCAAGTCTTTCTTCCAGAATCACTTGCTCGCTCAGCAGATGAAGAAACCAGGGATCAAACCCTGTGATGGGCTGAAGTTCTTTGGCACGGGCTTCCACCCCGGCTGAGCCCGCTTGTTTAAGGGCCGTGAAGGTTGCCAAAAGGCGCTTGGGGTGCAAGGTGTGAATCATCGTGTTTAGCTCGTCCGCGCTCACATTTTTAAGAACCTGCAAGCCTTGATAGCCGGTTTCTGCGGCGCGGATGGCTTTGTTGAGAGCTTCCAGAGCCGTACGCCCGAGGGCCAAGGACTCTCCCACCGACTTCATCTGCGTACCAAGAGTCTTGTAGCCGTTGGGGAACTTTTCGAGCTCGAAACGGGGAACTTTAACCGCGCAGTAGTCGAGTGCGGGCTCAAAGCAGCTCACCGTTTTCCCGGTGATTTCGTTGATCACTTCATCGAGGGTGTAGCCCACCGCAAGGCGAGCAGAACATTTGGCGATGGGAAACCCGGTGGCTTTGGACGCTAAAGCAGACGATCGCGACACCCGGGGATTCATTTCGATCACGATCATCCGGCCATTGGTGGGGTGAACGGCGAACTGGACGTTGGAACCGCCGCAGTCTATGCCCACCGCGCGCAAAACCAGAATCGAAGCGTCGCGCATGCGCTGGTACTCGCGGTCGCTCAAGGTTTGAATGGGTGCGATGGTCATGGAATCGCCCGTGTGGACACCCATGGGGTCGATGTTTTCAATGGAGCAGACGACGATGGCGTTGTCGGCTTTGTCGCGCATCACCTCCATCTCGAACTCCTTCCAGCCGATCAGAGATTCCTCCACAAGGCAGCTGTGCACCGGCGACTCGGTGAGGGCCCGTTCGAGCATGCTGCGGAACTCCTCGCTCCCCCGGGCAATACCACCGCCCATACCTCCCAAGGTAAAGCTGGGCCTTAAAATGAGCGGAAACCCTGGGTTTATTTCCAGCTCTTTGGCTTCTTCGTAGCTGGTGACCAGTTTCGAACGCGGACTTTCTAGCCCAATTTCCTGCATTTTCTCCTTGAAGAGGCCTCGGTCCTCGGCTAGGCGAATGGCATCGATGTTGGCGCCAATCACCTCGACGCCGTACTTCTGAAGTATGCCCCGGTCGCTCAGGGTGAGGGCTAAGTTGAGCGCCGTCTGCCCTCCCATGGTGGAAATCACCGCGTCGGGGCGCTCGGCCTTCAGAATCTGTTCCATATACTCGGGAGTGAGGGGTTCCATGTAGACGGTATCGGCCAAGCCTGGAGTGGTCATCATGGTCGCGGGATTCGGATTAACCAAAACGACGGTGTAGCCTTCTTCCTTGAGGGCCTTCACTGCTTGGCTACCCGAGTAGTCAAACTCGCAGGCCTGACCGATCACAATGGGGCCAGACCCGATGAGTAGGATCTTTTTGAGGTCTTTTCGTGCAGGCATCAGGCTCTCCTGGGAATGGCATCGAGGAACGATTGGAAGATCCAGCTGGAATCGTGGGGTCCAGGAGCGGCTTCAGGGTGAAACTGGGCGCATTTGATGTTACGAGTCTTGTGATAAATGCCCTCGACGGTGTTGTCGTTGGCGTTGCGAAACCAAACAGCCACGTCGCTCGGCAACGAGGCCTCGTCCACCGCGAAACCATGGTTTTGGCTGGTGACAAAAACTTTGCGCGTCAACTCGTCTCTCACGGGATGGTTCACTCCATGGTGGCCGAACTTCATTTTGTAGGTTTTGGCGCCCAAGGCGAGGCTAATCAACTGATGGCCCAAGCAAATCCCGAACACGGGAACGACGTCGAAAAGGCTTTGGATAAGCGCAATTTGGTCGGAGAGCACGGCAGGGTCACCGGGACCGGAAGAATATAAGACGGCGTCAGGCTTATGGGCAAGGAGGGAGGCCCTGGACGTTAAGTCAGAAACCACCGTCACCATGGCACCCCGATTCACCAGCTCGCGGATAATGTTCATCTTGATGCCAGAATCTACCATCACTAGGTGTGGACTTCCCTGCGGGCCATAGACGGCCGGGTCGCTGGTGCCCACTTCGGTGGTCAGATTGCTACCCTCCATGGGAGGAAACTGGGCTAAATACTCCATCGCTAAGCGTTTTTCCACCGGCGAAGCTCCAGCTTCTTCGGTGGAAATCAGCACGCCGTTTTGGGCACCCTGATCGCGCAGATGCAGGGTAAGCCGCCTAGTGTCGGCGCCCGTAAGGCCCGGGGTCTCGTGGCGGGAGAGAAACTCTTCGAGACGCAGGCGACCTTCAGGAACGGGCCCGGTGTGAAGCGACCGCACGACGAGGGCAGCGCATTTGATTTTGAGCCGATCAACACCTACTTCGGGTCCAATTTCCGACCACTCATCGTCGGCGCCATAGTTACCGATATGCGGGTAGGTCATCACCACCAGCTGAGCCGTGTAGGAGGGGTCAGTAAGAATCTCATGGTAGCCCGTCATTCCGGTGTTGAAGACCACCTCTCCGGCGGCTTTACGGTCGGACCGCCTAGGCAACAGATCCACCGCCCGCGGAGCGGGCATGCCGAAGGCTTGCCCGGGAAACTCATTGCCATCGGCCAGAATCAGGCTGCAGAACTTGCGCATAGGACCTCTTTCTCAAAAAAAAACCGGCCAAAGCCGGTTTTTCACAATGTTTCCCAATAGACTTCCGGGGAAGGAGTTGAACCCTCACAAACAGATTCAGAGTCTGTAGTGCTACCATTACACCACCCGGAATTGATCATACGACACGGAACTTATCAAAATCGACGTGCACTGTCAAGAAAAAAAGAAAGGGAGCCGGCGGCCTTCCGGCGCAGGACTCCCCTTTTCCATCAAGACGAAAGATCTAGCGGATTCTCTTCTTGTGGCGGTTCTTGCGCAGTTTCTTCTTGCGTTTATGGGTAGCGATTTTCTTCTTTTTTCGTTTGCGACCGCAGGGCACTCTGAACTCCTTACCAAGGATGGTAACGCGACTATAGGCTCATTCGGGATGAAAAGTCAATGACCATCGCTTCAGGTCGGCGGCCACCGTACCGAGCCGGTCAGGGTGGTGCCACTCAACCCCAGGGAGCGAGCGGAAAAAGGTCAATTGCCTCTTCGCATAGCGGCGGGAATGCAGCGCAATTGAACGTCGAACTTGCTCTCGGTCGCCCTCGCCATCGACAAGCCAGGGGAAAAATTCCGAGTAGCCGATTCCCTGCAAGCCAGGACTTTGCGCATGATACCCGTTTCGAAGAAGAGCCCGGACTTCCTCCTCGAGGCCTTGTTCGAACATGGCGTCTACCCGGGCTTCAATGCGAGAATAGAGTTCTGGGCGCGGTCGGTCGAGTCCTAGTAACCGCACCTCGTACCCAGGCCTAGGAACGCCGGGCCGTAGATACCAAGAAAGGGGCCGCCCGGTTTGGAGCCACACTTCCCAAGCCCGGCAAAGGCGGTAACGGTCGCCGGCCTGAATCCGGGATGCCGACACGGGGTCGACCCCCTCGAGGGCTTCACGGAACCTTGACTCTCCCCACGCCTCCCAATCTTTCTGGGCCTGGAGCCGGTACTGGGGAACAGCAAGGGGGGTGGCCGGGAGCCCAAACAAAAAATTGGAAAAATAGAAGGCAGTTCCTCCCGAAAGTACAGGAAGTTTGCCCCGGGCGAGGATGTCGTCGACGCAGCGATCGGCCTCTGTAACGAACTCCCCCACATCAAAAGGCTCCCCAGGAGTACGGATATCGAGCAAATGGTGACGGGGATGTTGGCGGGCGTAGGCATCGGGTTTGGCAGAGCCAATGTCGAGACCACGGTAAACCTGAACGGAATCGACAACGACAATTTCAGCCCACTGGTCGAAACTTTCGGCGGCGGCAACGGTTTTTCCGACACCGGTAGGTCCGAAAAGAAACGCTACAGGCTTATTCTTCGAGGCGGTACTCAATTTTCTTGGAGAAAATCTGATGCAGAGAGGTAGAAACCACTTTGCCGCTGTGGAGGTTTAAGTCTTCATCCCCGATTTCTGTAATCTGGCGGGCGCGGCGGATAACGGCGTTGGTCACTTCGTAGATATTTCCTTCGAAGTTCACGATCTTGTCGAGATTAATGGCCATTGAGGTCCTCCGGAACCCCCTTTGTACACCAATCAGGCGGGTTTGTAAAGGTGCTCAAGGCTTTAGGGCTGCCAGGCGGGCTGAAACTCTGGCGATGTCGTCGGACTTCCCGGCCGCCTTCCAAAGCTCGAGGGCCTCCTTGAGGGCATTCAGGCGGAACTCCAGGGGAACACCAGGCCCAGCGGATTTCTCGGTCGTTTCTCGCTGGCGTGCAGACTCTTCAGGTCGCCCTTCCTTTTCCAGAACCTGCGCCAGTCCCATGCGGGCAAAATACACCGACAAATCGTCACCGAGACTTTGGGCAGCTTCAAAGTAAGTTCGAGCATCTTCGGTGCGGTTTTTCGCCAGCGACCATTGTCCGGCGATGGTCAAAGCCTGGGAACGCTGGCTCGACCAGGGTGCCTCCCTGCTGAGTTTTTGGAGCTCTCCCAAAGCCTGTGCCGGGTCGATATCGAGTTGACTCTTCCACCAGGCCAGATCGAACTCGGTACGTACCTGGGGGGTCAGTGGCCAATTGCGGGATTCCTTGACCAGTTGCTCCAGGAGATCCGGGTAGGCAGCACTGGCTGCGCAGGCCGACCGCGCTACGGCTACGGAGCTTGATTGCAACCCGAAGCGGCCGAAGAAATCCGCGTACCGAGCCAATGCCAACTTTGTGTCGCCAGTGCCCAAAAGGGCACCTGCTGCTCGTGGAAGGGCTTTTTCGACCAAAGGCGAGGCAGGGTGCAGGCGGATAAGTGTCTCGAAGGCCGCGGTGGCTTCGGACGCTAGCCCCAAGGCCGTAGCACCTTGGCCGTATAGGAACCAGGCATTGGCACCTACCTCGGTTGTAGCAGCCTCTTTTTCCAACGCCAGCAACTGTTCGTTCGCCCGGGAGATCTGACCCAGTTGGAGGTAGGCCAAGGCCATAGCCTGCCGGGTCTGGTCACGGGCCGCCCCCTGGAGGCTGGGAAAGTTCTGGTTCCAACGCTCGAGGGCAGAGTTCCAATCCTTGCTCTGGGCATAAACATTGCCCGAACGGAACAAGGCTTCACCAGCCCGAAAATCGGCGGGAAACTGCGACGCGAACTGCTGATAGCGGCCGCTCGCCTTGGCCGGGTCACCCAGCTCTGCCGAGGCTTCCACACCCTCCCAAAGGGCGGTCGCTTTCCGGGCTGGATCGCTCAGGTGAACCGAGGCAGAGGCAAAAGCCTCCCAAGCGGCGACAAAATTGCGGTCTTTAAGTTGAGCCTTGGCCAAAGCATACCAAGCGTCACCGGCCCAGTCACCGTTGGGCTTTTCGCGGATGAGGCGCTCCAAAGAGCCCCGAGCAAGCCCCGAGTTTCCGGCGTTCACAAAGGCCTGTCCACGTGCCAGTAGAGCGCGCTCGTAAAGCTCACCCGACTTCAGTTCGTTGACCAACCCGTAGAACCAAGACTCCGCCCGCAGAGGCTCGTCACGCTTCAAGTAGACCAACCCCATTTGATAGCGCACCTCGGTAAGCCGAGAATAGGATGGAAAATCCTTGAGAATCCGGTCAAGATCCCGCAGGGCACCGGAGGTGTCTCCAGCTGGTAGGAGCAAACCCGCTCTGGCATCCAACCACTGAGGAAGCGAGGGGGAGGAGGGATACCCCTGGATCAGTCGGCTGAGGATAGTTTGAGCAGGCTTTGCTGCGCCCCCCGCTTGATAGTCCTCGGCAGCCCGGGAAAGCGTTTGTTCATCCTCGGGCTGGGAGTCCAACAGTTGGGCGGCTTCTAGCCATCGACCATTGGCTTCCAAAATCGAAGCTTGGCGACGCACCGCCATCAAGACTAGTGTGGCATCGGGGCCTTTGGCAGCCTTGGCCCAAAGGTCCAAATCGGGTTTACCGCTCTCATCTCCCAACAGCGCAAGATTAAGAAATAGTTTTTGCCTCACCAAGGGGTCGGTCTCTCGGACAAGCCGCAGAAGAATTGCTTGCCGGCTGGCCTCGTTGTTTCCGGCCTTACGGAAGGCCTCGATACGCCGGGTCTCCCAAAAATCGCGATCGTCGGGAAAAAGCAAGGCCGATTCCTCGATCAGGAGGACGGTGTTGGATCCCGAACCGGTTAGCTCTAGGTCGATTCGGGCTTTGCGAGCCTCTTGGTCCCACTTCGAAGCGGGGGCTTCCAAGCTGGCCCTGCGAAACCATTCTAGGGCGTCCGCCATGGCGCCTTCGATTTGGGCCTGGCGTCCCAAAAGGAGTTCGGCCCTAGCACGCAGGTCGGTTTCTACGCTCAACGCGAGGAACTTTTTCCAAAGATCCACCGCGGCAGCGTCTTGTTTCATTTGCTGGCGTAGCAGCCCTAGGTGGAACAAAGAACGCACATACCAAAGCTTTTCTTCCGGAAACCCGGCTTGGGCTAACAGTTCGCGCTCGGCCACAGGAAGCAGGCCGGCAGCCATAGCTGACACCCCCTTCCAATACGGCAAGCGCTTGCGAAACTCCGAGAGGGGCCAGGTCCGTTCCAGTTTTTGGAAGCTGTCGAGGGCCAATTGAGGCTGGCCAGCCTGATACTGGCTGACAGCACGCAGGAAGGCTGCGGTGATAGAGCGGGAATCTTCAGGAAACTCTTTCATTAGCCGCGAGAAAACCGCAATGGCACCGGCATAGTCCTGCCGTCCGAAAGCAGAGCTTCCTTGGTCGAGAAGGTCGTTCGCGCTCGGGCCTGCCCAAAGAGCCCCCGCCAGGATAAAGAAAAATCCGGCCGTCGCCGGAAACTTCACGTCACCTGACTCCGACGAGTTTGACTTCGGCCGATGGCTGGAACTTCTTGATTTTAAGAGCCAGCTTGCTACGCCGAAGTTCAACAGTGATGTGGTCGCCGCTTTGCAGCTGACCTTCGAGAATCCGCAGCGACAAGAGGTCTTCGAGTTCCTTTTGCAGGGTACGGCGGAGCGGCCTAGCTCCATAGGTGACATCGTAACCTTTGGTGATCAGCCAATGTCTGGCTTTTGCGGTAACGTCGATCCGCAAGTTCCGCTGCAGTAGTCGTTCGCCAATCTCGCCAAGCATGAGGTGAAATATCGATTCCACTTGCTTTCCGGTGAGAGCATGGAAGACCACGATTTCATCAACGCGATTGATGAACTCGGGCCGAAACTGCTTCTTGAGCTCGCTGAGCGCAGAGGACCTGATCTCGTTATAGCTCAGCATACCCTCGCCGTTATTAAATCCCAGGCTTCCGGTACGGGTGATCTGCCGGGCCCCAGCATTCGAAGTCATGATCACCAGGCAGTTGCGGAAACTGACCGTGTGTCCCAGATTGTCCTGAAGTTCGCCCTCTTCAAGGATCTGGAGCAGAAGGTTGAACACATCAGGGTGCGCCTTCTCGATCTCGTCGAGGAGCACCACGCAATAGGGCCTACGCCGGATTTTCTCGGTGAGCAGGCCACCTTCCTCGTACCCAATATACCCGGGAGGAGCACCCACTAGCCTGCTGACGTTGTGTTTCTCCATGAAGTCGCTCATATCGAGCCGGATGACGTTGTCGGCGGAACCGAAGAGGAACTCGGCCAGTGTTTTGGCGAGCAGGGTTTTACCGACACCGGTAGGACCCAAAAAAATAAAGGAACCGAGCGGACGCTTCGGTGAGTTCAACCCGGTGCGGGAGCGGCGTATGGCCGAAGCAATGGCCGCGATGGCCTCGTGCTGGCCGATCACAGATTGGTGAAGCACCTTTTCGATAGCGAGAAGTTTGTCGGCCTCTGTCTGGGCAATACTGGATAAGGGAATACCCGTGATCTCAGAAAGGATGTTGTAGATGTCTTGAGCGTCCACCACCCGCGGAGCGCCCTCGGGACCTGTTTCCCAGCGGGATTTCAGATCCTCGATTTCCTGTTTTACCCGTCTGACGTCGTCCCTGATGGCGGCGGCGTGCTCGTAACTCTGATTGGTGACCAGGTCATTTTTTTCGCGGGTCAATTGTTCCACTTGAGCTTCGAGATCCTGAATTTCGCGTGGACGGACGGTCGAGGCCAGTTTTTTGTGAGAGCCGGCCTCATCGAGGAGGTCGATCGCCTTGTCGGGCAGAGACCGGTCACTGATATACCGGCTCGAGAGGGTGGCGGCCGCTTCGATGGCCTCGGGAAGGTAGGTAACGTTGTGGAACTTGGCGTAACGCGGGGCTATTCCCGTCAAGATTTCTATGGACTGGTCAACGTTAGGTTCCGTGACAAGCACGCTTTGAAAACGGCGTTCGAGGGCAGCGTCCCGCTCGATATACTTGCGGTACTCGGAAAGCGTTGTAGCTCCAATGCACTGAATCTCTCCGCGCGAAAGGGCCGGCTTAAGCATGTTGCTCGCGTCGATGGCTCCTTCGGCGCCTCCGGCCCCGATGATCGTGTGAAGCTCATCGATAAAAAGGATGATGTTGCCTACCGAGGCGATTTCTTTCATGACCCTCTTCAGCCGCTCTTCAAATTCGCCGCGGTACTTGGTTCCCGCGATCAGGGCTGCTAGGTCGAGGACCATGACCCGTTTTCCTGCGAGGGCGTCGGGTGCCTGACCACTGACAATGAGCTGAGCCAGAGCTTCTACAATGGCGGTTTTTCCTACTCCGGGCTCACCGATAAGCACCGGATTGTTTTTGGTGCGCCGAGCGAGGATTTGAATGAGGCGCTGAATCTCTTTCTCTCGCCCGATCACCGGATCTAGAACCTTTTTAAGTGCCAAGGCGGTGAGGTCGCGTGAAAACTCATCAAGAGTCGGTGTGGATTTCTTGACCGTGGCTGCCGGACGCTTCCAACGCGAGTCATCGGTGCCAGAGGTACTGGTCCGCTCTTCTTTGGGCCGCAGAGTGTCACCCCCTGAGAGCTCACTGATGACATCCCGCAGAATCTCAAGGGAAATGGACTTATCGGACAGGTATTGGTTGACCACGCTTCCCTGCTCCGCCACGGTGGCCAAAAGCAGGTGTTCCGTGCCGATGTATTCATGCCCCAGAGTACGGGCTTCGTTGGCACTTTCCTCAAGGATTTTCTTGCCCCGTTTGGAAGGAGGAACGTCGCCTAAAATAAAGCCAGACGGTTTGCGGGGAATGGACTTTTCAATTTCCGACTGCATGTCACCAAGATCGAGATTCATAGACTTCAATGCCTTGTAGCCGATGCCCTCTCCGTCCTTGAGAAGGGCCAAGATGACATGTTCAGGGAGCAGAAGGTCGGAATGAAAGCGACGGGCCTCTTCCTGAGCCAACTGGGTCAAAATCCGTTGAGCTCGTTGTGTCAGTCCTTTGAACATGTTGAAAGCCTCCGGGGAACACCTCTGTAAGTATACGAGAAAATCTTAGGAAAGTTCTAGTTTTTTCAGCACCAGCGCCGGAGAGTCGGGGGCCGTTAAGAGCCAGGAACGATGGGTCCCTTTTCGAAAATCGCTGGGCAAAGTGTAGGGGGTGATTTCTTGGCTCACACACGCAAGGCCAGGAGGAAGGTCCAAACGGAACTTGGTGAAATTGTTGCTGAAGAACAGGATACCTTCGGGGTTCAGCAGCCCCATGCAACGTTCAATCATCCAGCCATGGTCACGCTGAACGTCGAGAGTCCCATCCATTCTCTTGGAGTTCGAGAACGTGGGTGGGTCGAGGACAATAAGATCAAACTGCCGCTTCCTTTCTGTGCGCAGAAAATCCAGGGCGTCCCGACGGACCAAACGGTGGGAGGCTGAAGCCAACCCGTTGGCAGCTAGATTCTCAGCCGCCCAAGCGAGGTACCTTTGGCTAAGGTCGAGAGAGACCGAGGAAAACGCACCGCCGTGAGCCGCATAAACGGTAAAGCTCCCGGTGTAGGCAAAGAGGTTGAGGACTTTTCGGCCCGCTGAAAGGTCACGAACATAGGCCCGGCTCCACCGATGGTCGAGAAACAGTCCGGTGTCGAGGTAGTCGTCTAGGTTGACAAGGAACTTTAGGCCTCCTTCCCTCATTTGGCGCCGGGAGCCAGTTTCGGCCAGTTTCTCGTATTGATCCTTTCCCGTTTGCTTTTCCCGGGTCTTAATATGAAATCTTGAAAGCGGAATCCCCAGTGCCCCCGAAGCAGCCTCAAACACGGCCTCGGGAACCTGTTCAGAGTCGCCGCCAGAGAGCACCCACCAAACTAACTGGTCTTCATAGAGGTCAATGTGAAAATCAAACCCCTCCACATCTCGCTCGTACACCCGGAAGCAAGACACCTTGTTGACCGAAGCCCAGTGACGTCGGGCTTTCAGTTGGTGGGCCAACCGCTGCAGGAAGGCTGGAAGGTCGTCTAAAGGTAACACTTGGGTTCCATGCCCTCTAGAAGGGCATAAAGCTCGACGTGAGCCTTAACCGGGCTGGCTTTGATCTTGGGAAACAAAACTTCTTCCACCTGAAAGAAGCCCACCGACTCGGTCATGTGCACCTCGATCTTGATGGCACATCGTTCCCCTGGGACGATTTTCACCTTGTCTACCGCGGTGGCGCTGTAGCGGTGAATGTCGCCTAATTTCGCGTCTGTCGCTAGGATCATCGGTATGCGGGCCCTTCCCTTTTCCATATCACAGCCATCGGCCACCAGAAGAATTCCTGCTTCCAACGAATGGATGGGAATCGTGGCCATGTGACCCATGATGCACTCCATGGCAAGAGAACGGAGCATGATCCGTTTCACCAGATCGTCGGGGTAGAGTTGAGTGAGAGCTCGCTCCAAAATTGGGAGGGCTATCCAGATGCCGGTGGTCTCATGGTGCGAACGGCCGAGGCTCATGCCCACATCATGCAGGAAAGCGGCCAGGACAAGAGCCGTTAGGCTGTCTTCGAAGCTACCGATTTCTTCTTTTTCCAGACTCAGAGGAATCCCAGAATCCCTGAGGAAGAGCGCCATCTTGACGGCGTTGTAGGTGACCTTGCGCATGTGTACGGGGCCATGATCGTTAAAGCCAAGCCGCTTGATGGCAACAATGTTGGAGTAATCCTGCAACGCAGCGACTTCGGCATCATCGCGCAGATACCGGTAGGCCGCCAGCGGGAGACCCGACAGCCTTGCCTCGATTTTTTCATTGACCAAAAGTTCTTTTGCCGAATGCATCATGCCTCTCCCTTTTGGATCTGCTCAAGCATACGTGGGGCTACCGGATCTTCAGGGTCGTATTCGAGCACAGACTCAAAGAAACTCACCGCCTCATCTTTGTTACCGCCCTTGAGCGCCAAAACGCCCAGATTGGAGATGATTTTGGTATTCTCGCCGTCTTCCCTCAGCGCCCTTTCTAGCAGCCTCTTGGCTTCTTTCAGATCCCCGGTCTCCATCGCACAGATGGCCATTTCGTTGGCTGTGTCGATCAGGTCACCCCCGTTATCGAGGCACTTTTGGAACGCCTGCAGGGCCGGTTCCCAACTTCCCATGCGGCGGTGAGCCCAACCAAGCAGGAACCACCCATTCCACACTTTCGGATGCTCTTTCAGAAACTCCTGCAACCGGGTTATACCCTGATCTTCCTGCCCGAGAAGGATAAAGTCGTACGCTTCCTTGAACAAAGTATCGAGCCGCTCTTGTCTCTGTGCCTCGGCCAAGGCCTTACGAGCCGCTTTGAGTTTGACTTCATCCTTGCCAAGTTCAAAGTAGGTGTCAAACAATCCTTTGGCGCGAACTACATTCTTTTGCTTCAGGTGGAAAAAACCGGCATAGAAGAAAGCATCTGGCATGGGCGGGGTCGAAACCAGGGCCTGCGAGAACTTTTTTTGGGCCATCGACAACAGATCTTCGGCCTTTGCCGACTGATTGCGACGCGAAAGTTCTTCGGCTTGCTCGTCGTATAAAAGGGCCAAGTTCAGAAGCGTGCGTGGGTGGGTGGGATCAAGCCCTTCCAGCGCCAAAAAGATTTCTTCAGCAAGCCGAAAGTCCTTGGCTTGGGCCTTGACGATGCCGGTACCGGAGAGTTCCTGAAACACTTCGGGTCGGATGGCAAGGATAAAGTCGCGAAAGTAATCAAAATCGGTATGGTTCCGTTCCCAAGCCATAATCTTGAGCATGGCCGCCAAAATCTGTTCCCAGCTGAGGTTTTCCGTCCGCGGCGGGGCACTCCCCCGCCCCTCAACTGGAAGGGGAATCTTGGGGTCAAGAGGGAACCCTGCCACCTCCCGGGCAAGTTCCGGGGGAACTTGGAGGTAATAGAGCTTGTGCCGGGGTTCATAAAAGGGCATGGCTTATCCTTGTTTTGTACTCTTTTGGAGGCGGAGGTGCTCGTTGATCAGCAGCTTGTACTGGTGCGGCACAGAGGCCACGTCAAACTCAACTGAAACTCTCGCTATCTCCCGCCGGTCGACAACCTCTTCCACATGCACTATTTTTCCTGGCAAAAGGAGCGGAAGTCCTGTCTCCTGAATGACCAGCCTCAAAATCGCAGGACGGTTTTCGAGAAGCTTCACCTCTCCAGGAAGGAGAACTTGGGAACCACTAAAGGAAAGATCGCGGATCAGGCACTTCCTGTCGATTTTCTCGACGACCAAGATGGCGTTGCAGCTCGTAAACCCAAGTCTCCGGATCGAAGATTCGGTCACTGCGATGCGTACATCCTTGCGTTTCTGTGCATTGAGGTTGGCTTCAAGAAAACGCCCGAGAATCTCCACTAAATCTTCGGGGGGCGTTTGGGTGAACTCAAGGGTCATCAAGTAGAGATCGTTCGCGGCTTCACTTTCGTACCGATTCCAGGCCTTGATCTTCACATTGACGAAGAAGACCACCGGTTCCGTTGCATCGGGATTACGAAAGCCATAGCGCAGTTGGCAGGTGGAGGTCCCGGCCTCTAAACGCGCCATCTGAGTGGTCTTGAGGCTGAGGATGATCTTTGCACCCATCAGGGAACTGGAATACAGAAGGCATGGCCAGTCTACGCCCCCCACCTTGAGGTACACCCGGTCCTGAAGGAAAGAAAGCAGTTGGGTCACTTCTTTGCTGAAAGTAACTTCTACTGCCCCATAAAGTTTGTAGTAGCCTTGCAGCTGCTGGCTTGTCGTGACACCCATGGCTATTGAAGTACGGAATCGATTTTGTCAATCAGCGCCCGGGTGATCCGTTCTGCTTCGTCAGACTCCGGAGCTGTCAAGGTACCTGGAGACTTGCTCCGCTCCTTGAGAAGTTCGTCAGCAAGCACTATTCCCGTGAGAAGAGCAATTTTGAGGGGATCTTGGAGTGATACCCCTTGCCGAGTCTCCTCGATTCTCCCCTCGAAATACGTGACGATTTCTTTCAGATAGTCTAGGTTCTCGGTGCTCTTCAACGAGAAAGCGGTACCCAGCAGTTGGACCGACAGCAAGTTGTCTGCCATCGGAAATCTCAGAAAATTCCCAGGCCCGGCTGTTGCGGCTCGGGTTCTTCCTGCTCAGCTTCAGAGGGCGAAAAATCCTGTGCAATGAACTCCGACTGCGGCGTGTCTTCAGGATGACTCTGAAAGTCTTCTTCTTCGAGTTCCACCGAAGAGGGCGTGTCACTCGAAGTCGGGAACGTTTCTTCTTCCGTTTCCATTGGGACTTCCTGTGGAGCAAAATCAGCGGATGGTTCTTCAACGGGCTTGGTTTCGGCTTCCGGGGGCAGGTTTGCCGTCGCAGAAAACCCCTCCAGGTTGTCGAGTTCGTGAAGAGCATTTCGAATCCCTGACTCCATCTCGATTTGAGTGGCCTTGAACCCCTCCAAAAGCGCCTCGAGTTCCTGAAGCCGAACTTCGGTATCCGAAAGCCTCCCCCGCAGAGAATCATTTTCCTGGCGGAGGTGGACAATGAGCGCAACAGTCTGCTTGACCTTCATTTCCAAGGTCCGAACTTGATCCATGTTGATCATGATAGGGTCCTATGCCGCGACAGACTTGACCTTGGCAACCAGCGCGCTGAACGCTCTTGGGTCTTCGATGGCCATGTTCGAAAGCGCAAGACGGTTGATGGCAATCTGGGCCTTGTTCAGACCGTCGATAAAGCGGGAGTAGGTGAGACCTTCGGCCCGCACAGCGGCTGAGATCCGGGTGATCCACAACCGTCGGAAGTCTCTCTTGCGGGCTCGTCGGTCGCGGGTAGCGTAAACTAGGGCCTTGGCGGCGGCATCCTTGGCTGTACGGAAGTTTGACTTGGCTCGACCTCGAAAACCCTTGGTGATTTCGGTGTATTTGCGTCGTCGGTCACTGCGACGGGTACCGTCTACTGCTCTTGGCATGTATTTCTCCTTTAAACTTGCCCACGACTAGCCGTAGGGCAACATAGTCCGCACGCGGCGGGCTTCGGACTCCGCGAGGATTCCTGGCTGTCCGAGCTTGCGCTTCCGGTTTCGGCTCTTCTTCGTCAATATATGTCGCAATCCGAGTTTCTTAAACTTTACCTTACCGGTTGAGGTCAGGTTGTAGCGCTTGGCCGCACTTTTGCGGGTCTTCATCTTGGGCATGCCACCTCTCCTATTTCTTCACCTTGGGGTTGATGATCATGGACATCAAGCGGCCTTCCATCTTGGGAAGACTCTCCATGACATACTGCCCTTCCAGCATCTCTAGCACCTTGTCGAGCACCTTGCGCCCCAACTCTGGATGCGCCATCTCGCGACCACGAAACCTGATTGTCACCTTGATCTTGTCGCCTTCACCGAGGAACTCAAGGATATGTTTCACCTTAAACTCGATATCGTGCTTCTCGATCTTCGGCTGCATGCGAACTTCTTTCAGTTGCACAACCTTCTGGTTCTTCTTGGACTCTCGCAGCTTCTTTTCCTGCTCGAACTTAAACTTTCCAAAGTCCATTATTTTGCACACGGGAGGAACAGAATTCGGTGCCACTTCCACCAGATCAAGGCTCTGGTCGCGAGCCATCTGCAAGGCATCCATGATCGAAACCACGCGCTGCTCGCCGTCGCCTTCGATCAGACGAACTTCCTTGACCCTGATCTTTTCATTGACCCGAAATTCTTTTGTCGACATATCCCTCCATTTGGTGCAAGCCGTGATACAGTTTGTGAAACTACCATAAAGGTCGGTTTGTGTCTAGGAGGTTTTCTGGCGGCCGGACGCCTTGAAACAGCCCGGTAATCGTGCCATGTTGGTGAAATGAACTTCTTCCTACTGCTGTGTGTACCTGTTGGCGCACTGTTAGTCTTCCGGCTCTGGTACCGGGAGTTCACTCTGGCAGATCTTCTTCGTTCGGGAATCTATTCCCTGGTAGCCAGTCTGCTCGCACTAGTCTTGATCGTCGTTTTTCACCCTTGGCTCGCCTTCAATGGAGATCTTCTGACTTGCGCCCTCGGACAGACCCTTGTCGGGGCTCTGGTTGCACCCGGAGCCATCACCTTTGCCCATTTAAAGGCAAGTTGGGCCCCCGGCAAAGGGTTACTCGGTAGCAAGGAAACTGGCTTGGCGCTCGGGTTGACGCTGTGCCTGCTTTACACTTTGGTCGGCACGGGAGATTTCTTGACAACCGACAGGCAAAGTGACGCCTGGGATCTGTTCCTGTTACCGGCTTTGCGGCTATTTCAGGCTGTGGCCCTAGCTAGGATTGCGACCCGCTGGTGGGCCTCGCGTGCAAGTGCGCTCTCTTGGAGATGGATGACCCTTCTCATTGCCCTCATTCTTGCCCAACCGTTGCTTGCCACGCTTTGGTTCGCGGGATTCGGCTGGGCTGTAGCCGTACTCGTCCCTTGTCTGTGGGCCCTTTGGATCGTCCTGAATCTCAGTGCCGCTAGCTGGTCTAGCGGCACTACTTCGGCTATTGAGGAAGTCCCTCCATCACAGACCTGATATCTCTTTGCACCGCGGGCGTGTAGAGAAAACTTGCTTCAAGTAGCACTGGACGGGCCGCATTGCTGTTGGCCAGTTTGAAGGCCTGCAGGATGGTCCGGATCTGCTGAATATCGAACACGCTGGTCAGTTTGGAATCTTCCCGTCGGTTGAAATCTTGCATTTTATCCGTAAGCAAAGCCACTGCTTGCGGAGTTCCATTGACGCCGAGAACCTGCAGGGTTTTGAGAGTTTCGGAATTGTCCTTAGCCAAAACGGCCGTATGATAGGAATCTTTGTACGTGGCCACGTATTCGGGGGTGTGGTCTTGGTATTCTATCAGCATATCAAGGGCTTTCTTCCTCAGATCTGAGAGGCGCGTCGATTCGACGATGTTGTTGGCAATTAAGCGCACTCCTTCTTGGAGAGCCGCCATCGCTGCCACTGATTTCTGCGCCGGGGAGGCCTTGCTGTCGTCTTCGGCCTCAAGCGCCCTCAGCTTGTAGAGGTTATTATTTTGGGTCTTGATGATCTTTACCAGCGATTCCGTCGGATCGTCGACTATGAGCTTCAGCATGGTCTTGGCGATTTCCTTCACTTTTCGCGCCGGACTATACCAACCTATCGAGGCAAAGAAGGTTGGTTCAAAACCCACCGGATCCTTCATCATGGCCAAAGCTTGGACGAGTCCAAAGGCCACGATTTCTTGGGCTTTGGCGTTGTCCCGGTCGGGCTGCAGGTTGGTGCTGTCGAGCGCTTTCGCCAAGTCGATGGCGTAATCGGAGGCACGAGCCTTGCCTAGAGCCATGGCAGCATCCGAGCGGAGCAGCGGAAAGGTCTTGATTTCCTTGTACACTTGGAACAAAAGGTCCGCCCCGGAAGAATCTTTAAGGTCTCCAAGAGCATCGATGATCTGCGTAGCCAAACGGACTTTGGCATCGACCTCGTTTGTGTTGCCCAACTCGATCCGGCGAGAAATGACGTCAGTGAGGGCATTGACCAGCAGGGGAACAAAGGCCGGTTCGCGGAGGCTCCGGATATTCACCATCACCTCGTACCGCATCTGGTCATTGAGGGCCTTGTCGTAAATCCGTTCCCATACTACTGACTTCTCATCGGCCTGAAGGAACAGAGTCGGCAAAGCGGTCAGAAGGAGGATCGGAAAAAACCTGTTCATAATTTTTCCTTGTTGGGAACTAGGTGGGTGTATTTAACCCACATATAGGTGCGCACTTGCCTCTCGACGAGCCTGCCGCGCACAGTCGTGTTAATTCCCGTGGGAGCCCCCGAGGAATCGCCGTAGGTAAACTCCAAGGTCCGCAGCAGAGGTTTGAGGGTCTCTTCCTTAATCTTCTGGTCGCCCTTCCAGGTGAAGTTGACCTGCTCGACAAGGTTCTCTTTCGCATCCACGCCCTTTCTCGTGATCATATGGCCCTGGGCATCATACTGGCTCTCAAAGGTCGTCAATAGGTTGTTCCCGGCGTCGTAAACGTCAACGCGGGTATTTTTCCCCTCGTCGTCGTACAGGTATGTCGCTTTGGACTGGACGGCTAGAGTGGCGCCAAGTTTGGTGACCCACTGAACCTTTTTTCCGTACTGGAAAGTATATTCATTGGACGACAAAGGGATTTCCTTGGGGCTCAAAGTGGTCTGCACCAGCAAATCGCCTTCCGGAGAATAGGTGCAGTCCTCGAACGACAACAGCTCGCCGGTCTGTGCATTGGTTGTTGTGATCCTCCAAAGATCGCCCTTTGCCTTCCCGGCGCGCGTCTCAACCACCGTACCGTTGGCGTTGGTGGTTTCCTGCGTTAAGAGCTGTCCTCTTTCCGTGTAGGTCGAAATGACGGTACCCGAAGGATCTCCATTGGGGTAAAACGTCTTAATACTCAACGGAAGGGCCTCATTCGTGACCATATCAACAAACTTGGGAACTTCGGGGGCGGCAACCTGCGTTTCAGGAGCAACGGCAACTGGCGCCGGAGGAGGCGGTGGTGTCGAGCACGAAGCGACAATAAGGAAAAGAGCTGCGAATCCAATGCGGGCAATGGAACCGAATTTCATAGGGTTAAACCTCCGATCATATTGCCCTAGGATAGTGAACTAACCAAATAATTACTAGTATCTCCAGTCCTTGACCATCAGAGAAGAGGCCCCGTACAGTTCTTTCATGCTCCGAATGCTCTTGTTGTGCGTCTTGGGCGGGTTAGCAATCTCGGGATGCACTCCACCCGTGTTCTACACCGACGCCGTGGTTTCTCTGGCCGCGCCCGAGGTCCTAGCCGCCTGGGACAATTCCGGTAGCCTTTGGCCGCCTGCCCGAGTGGATGCCGGGAACGGACGTGCAGATTTTGTCTCACGGGACCTCGAAGACCGGAAATCCTTGCCGCCGGCCGTTTTACTTGGTTTCAGCGTCAGTGAGAACCAGTTAACCGACTGGAAGAAGAGGTTCCCGACAATAAGGTGGGCAACTGTGGTTCCCGGGGCAAGCTCAACTAACCTGGTCAACTTCAGCGTTTCGTTAGCGGCAGGATGGACATTGCTGATCCAAAGGGCTGGAGCAGGCAAAGGAAGCAGCGTCCGGGCCGTCGCCATTGTGCCCGAGTCAACCTCTGCCGAAGTGGTGGCTGGCCTTGGTGCTACTTGGAAAGCTGTGACCGGTGCCGAACTCTTGGTATCCAAGTCAAGTCAGCCCCTTCAGACCCCCTGGGATGACGTTTTTCAGCTCGACCCGCTAGCAGTAGCCGATGTTTCCGCATCCCCCAAGGCCCGGATCCACACGGGTTTTGGCGTGTCAGCAACGGGGGTAGCCGGCGGCTTTGGTCTGAGACTCGATGGACGGGCAGCACAAGTTTTGCGCGATGGTCTAGGCGCCTCTGCGGGGACAATCGTTGAACTTCCCTGGGAAGTCTTTGCACGGAAAGGCCAAGAGAGCTCTTGAAACGGCCTCAACATGCCGTAAATAGGTTTGACAAAGGCCGGGGGCATCCCTATAATTCGAGTTGCCTGTAATTTTACGCACCCGCCCGAAGGAGTAGATCATGAAACGAGGCAGACTGTTTTTTAGTCTGACACTGCTCGTGGCCCTCAATGCCGCGCCGACTTTCGCCGACGACGTGGCCCAACAACTGGCTTCCGTCGTTGTTGACAGATTTGATGACGCTAATCAGAGAGTTTGGAACGAGGGACAAATCGACAGTACGGAAGACCGCCAGTGGGTTGTGGTTGGAAGCAAGTTCGCCGCGAAAGAAGGTGACGTGCAGTATCCACGACTAGCCTATGTTGATTCCTGGCCAGACGCTCTTTTCGGCACCAACCCTAATAAGCTTGCACTGAAGAGCTTGGGAGTTTATGCCAAGTTCGACCGCAAGGGGTTCAACTTCTACGAGGTGTATCCCACCAAGAAGGACGCCACCGGTGCAGTAGTGCCCTACGGCATGCCCTTGCCCGGCATTGCCAAGACCATCGACATCTGGGTCTGGGGACAGAACTACAACACCACCTTTGAAATCCACGTGCGTGACTACCGCGGTATCCCCTACGTGCTCAAGGGCGGAAGCCTGCAGTTTACGGGCTGGAAGAACGTTCAGATCCCAATTCCAGCCTCCATTCCGCAGACACAACCTTACCTTCCCCATTACCAGCCTCTCAAGTTGACGAAAATTGTCGTTCGCACCGATCCAGAGGAGAGGGTTGACGGTTTCTACGTCTACTTTGACCAGTTCAAGGTTCTGACCGACATGCATCAGAACCCCTACGACGGTAGGACGTTGATGGATTCGGACTTTATCAGCAAATACTGGTCGTCGAACCAGACTCAAGGGAAGTAAATCATGAAAAGAATAAGCCTCCTGATTTCTGCACTTCTTCTCATCGCCGCTTCGGTGTCTGCCCAGAGCGCGGCGGCCCCCGCGGGTACCGTTCAAGGAAGTGGCAAGACCACACCGGATGTGGGCACTCCAGACGCCAATCTGATTGGTGTCGATAAGGCTCAGCAAGAACTGAAAGAGATTTCCGTCTCGAAGTTTGAGGACGATGGGTTTTGGAACGGCATCATGCCCCGCGACGACGGCTTTATTAGCCTCAGGCGCTTTGAAGGGTCTCCTGCCGACAAGAAACCACTGCCCGGCGAGACCGCCGCAACAATTGCAGAAAGCGACAAGTACGTTCTCGGCGTGAAGATTCAGCATTTGCACCGCAGTCAGACCACCTTTGAGATCACACCTATCCGCCCGTTGCCCATTCCCGGAATCAGCAAGACGATTTCCGTGTGGGTTGTTGGCCGCAACGTGAAGCACGAGCTTTTTGTGATCGTCGATGACCGGTTTGGTGGGCGGGCAAAAATTCCGCTCGGCGATTTGGCCTTTACCGGCTGGAAGAAGTTGACCGCCGCGATTCCGCCGAATATCCGCCAGTCGGACCCCCGATATGCCAGCAAGCAGGGCATCATGGTCAAGGGTTTCCTCATTGAGACCGATCCTGCGGAGACCTATGGTAGCTATTTCATCTATTTTGATGATCTTCGGGCCGTAACCGACCTTTTCTCGGAAAATAACCGGGACGCAGACGATATGATTGACGCTTGGTGAGCAACGCCCGTGAGTTCGTGAAGAAGGAGGTGGCGCACAGCGTTGCCTCCTTTTTTATCTTTTGTGACCCTTGGAGCGCTTTTGAACCAAGACTTTTCACCCCACTTCCAGAAGCTGGAACTTTTTCGCGACCTCACACCCAGCGATCTGAATAAGTTTTTGTCTGAGAGCCGCGAGGAGAGCTTCGAAACCGAGCGGGTCATTTTTAAGGAGGGGGCGGAGCCTGACCGGTTTTACGTGGTTCTCGAGGGTCAGGTTGAAATCTGGAAGGATTTCGGCACTCCGTATGCGGACATTTTGGCTATTCACGGCCCGGGGGCGTGTTTCGGGGAGATGTCGCTCATAGATGACTTGCCCCGGAGCGCTACCGTAAAAACGGCCACCCCGGTACGGCTTCTTTCTCTAGAAAAACCACGATTTAGGCAGATTATCACCGAAAACCCTTCCATTGCTCTCTTGATCATGAGAACCGTCTCTAAAATGGTCAGAGTCAGTAACGATGCTTTTCAAGTTGGGTTGAGGCAAAAGAACCTGATGCTGGAGACCGCCTACGAAGACTTGAAGCGGGTTCAAGCGGATCGAATCCGCGACGAACGTCTGTCGACCCTTGGCAAGTTCGCTTCCTTGATCATTCACGATCTGCGCAACCCAATTTCCATCGTGATGGGCTACGGAGAGATGCTGGCCTTACCCTCACAGTCGCCAGAACGGACTGCCGTGATGGTGCAAAAACTTCTGCTTCAGGTGGAAAAGCTAAACCGTATGGTGGGGGAACTTTTGGATTACTCCCGCGGCAATATACGCCTGAGTTTGAGTCCCCTGAGTTTGGGTGACCTTTTTGCAAAACTTGCCGATCAATATTTGAGCCAGCTCAAAGCCAAGAAAGTCGAACTCCGAATCGACAACCAGGTCATTGAACCTCTGTTGGTTGATCAAGAACGTCTTATGCGCGTGTTCAGCAACCTGATTGACAACGCCCTCAAAGCCATGCGTCGCGGAGGTGTTTTGGGCCTTAAGTCTTTCCGACAAGGTGGTGATGTGATAGTTCACGTCTCTGACACGGGGGAAGGCATGCCGGAGGAGGTCGTGAAGAACCTCTTCGAACCCTTCTTCTCGGCCTCCAGTTCCGGGGGCACCGGATTAGGAATGGTAGTTGTTGCGAATGTGATAGAAGCACACCAAGGCACGGTGAATGTTTCGTCTGTGCCGGGTGAGGGTACGACGATTGAACTAAAGTTGCCCCTTCATAGGCACAGCTTGGTATGAACCGTGCAGTCTTACTGATTGTTCTTGGTGTTCTGTCGGCAACTCTCGGGGCGCAAGATGATTCAACAACACGCATTCAGCACAACTTCTATTGGCGCAAGTACATCGATAAAAAGTATCAGGGTGCCGTGTACGGATACCAAAGTGGCGTCTGGAAGTTCAAGCCCGCGGGAGGTGGCGCTTCCACCGTGGACTCCCACTACTGGCTGGTGGCAGACGCCAAACGGGACCTGACTGCTTTCGAGAAGCCGATCAATTCAGAAAGGTCGGCAACCTTTACACTCGCGCCGGATGGAACCATGAGTCAGTTTGAGGGTACTGGGGTTCCCTACTATAGAAATTATCCCTCTATGCCACCCGAGGATGGCAAGCCTGGGACGGTGTGGCAGGGCAGCGGAGAACTGGTCTACGATTTTCTTGGCTCGGGTGTCTTCACGAGGATCCCCATCCTGATTGAGTACCGTTGGGATAAGCTAGCCGACTACTTCGGCGTTCCCGTAATTCAGGTGAAGGCTCAATACGCTTTGCGCTACAAAACGGGCATGGACCCAGAAGGTGATCCGCTGATTGACCGAGCTGAAGGGACGCATATTGCGGTGATCAACTACGACGCGACAACTCGCAAGCCTCTTTACCTCAGTGAGTTAATCAAAGAACAGTTTTTCACAGCAGGCAAGCTTGTCGCCAACGAAGGTAGAGTTTGGACCACGTTCGACGGAATCCCTGCCCTCGAGACCGCTGTTGTGACTCAGTCGCTTACCGATCAGTTGCAGAAGGCTCAAATGGATGGTGTCGTTGTTGAGCCGGACCTGCGCGGCGTCAAGTTGACCCTGGAGAACCTCAGATTTGTTGCTGACAAAGCCCAATTGCTTCCCGGTGAGGAAGATCGCCTGCGCGTGATTGCCAATTTACTCAAAACCGTTGCTGATCGTTCCTTTTTGGTCATCGGCCACACCGCTGCTATCGGCACCGTGGATTCACAGGTGAGCCTATCCTGGGACCGCGCGCAAAGTATTGTGGAACGTTTGAAGTCCGAGGGAATCGAGGCCCGCAAGCTCCTCTACGAGGGGAGGGGTGGAACCCAACCGCTGGCCTCCAATGATACGGAGGCCGGGCGCGCCCAGAATCGGCGTGTTGAGATCATTGTTCTAGACCAGTAACTGCCCATCCGACCAAGGTTCGGAAGTTACTCCGTGTCTGTTGCAAAAACTCTTCCAGGCTCTCACCCCGTAGTTGCGCAATAGTGGCAGCAGTAATGCTCGCGTTCAGCGGTTGATTAGGTTGACCGCGAAAGCCTTGCGGACTGAGGTAAGGAGAATCAGTCTCCACGAGCAACCGGTCGGCAGGAGCCCACCGAGCCACCTCCCGAAGGGCCGAAGAAGAAGGATAGGTCACATTACCTGCAAAACTCAGGTAGAATCCAAGGTCTAGCCCTTTGCGGGCAAGAGTAAGGTCCGATGAAAAGCAATGAAATATTCCTGGCCCCTTCCAGGCTTCGGCGGCCAAATCCTCAAGCAATTCTTTGTCGGCTTCCCTGTTATGGATCGACACAGGTTTGGCCAACTCCTGGGCCAGCGAGAGCTGCCTCCGGAACAGTTCGCGTTGCGCCCCCTCATTGTCGCGTCCACGATACCAGTCAAGGCCGATTTCCCCCAAAATCAGGGCCTTGGGATGCGACAATTGCTTCCTCAGAAGAATCCAGTCGTCGCCACCGACCTTTCCGGCCTCGGAGGGATGAATCCCGGCAGCAATATAGACCCCCGGAAAACGCTCGGAAAGCTCTTCACGAGCAGACCCGTCTCGTACGTGGACGGCCATGTCGAGGGCAAGCTCGCCCCCCCCGGCAAAAAATCGGGTAAGGCATTCCCCGACATCCATTGCCTTGTCGACCATAGCTTGACTGTGGAAATGGCTGTCGATCAAGCCTGTGAATGGTTTCACTTGTCAAAATCCTCCACTTTTGTTAAGGTCGAACTCATCGCCGGGGTGGTGAAATTGGTAGACACATGGGACTTAAAATCCCCTGGCTGGAAACGGCCGTGCCGGTTCGATTCCGGTCCTCGGCAGGAGTTTTGGCCATGGTGGTCTTCTGGTACGTTCCTGTCAATGAGTTTGAGTTTCGCAGGCGTTTGCACTACACTTCCCAACAGGAGTTCTCATGCGCCTTTTTGTTATCTTCTTTTTGTTCGTCGTATTTGCTGCTCCCGCATTCTCAGCCGAATCGCCGGTGGTCGTAAAGAATGACCACTACACGGTAACCTCTTGGGCAGGAGCAGAGAAAGCTGCTGAAACACTCCGCCTGATGGAGGCCTTGCTTCAGAATTACAACCAGTTGTTTCTTTTTGACCTCAGCAAGCTCCCTGCGCCCCTGAGCGTGACAATATATGCGACCAAGGAAGACTTCGCGAAGGCCATGGAAGGCAAGACACCCGTCGTACCTACGGATTTTGTTTTTCTGCAGTATACCGACCCTGCTCTGAGCGTTCTCGCTTGTTGGGCCACCGAAGACATGGCCCATCCGTTGGCTTTCCAGGGGTTCTATCAATACCTTTGGTCTTTTCTTCCCCGGACGCCTTCGTGGATCGAGACCGGTTTGGCCTACCACTTCTGGAACGTGACCTGGGACGGAAAAGCGCTCCTGCCAGTTACCGAGGAACCCTTTCTCGACTCTCTGCAAGCCCGCTGGGCTACCGAGGCTCCTACAGACCTCACCCCACTCCTGACTGCCGCTTCGGCCAATGAATTGGACAGTTGGGCCTTAGTGACATTTCTGCTACAAGCCAGCGACCCGGTATACCCTCGGGTTTTGGGTTCAATCCTGGGGAACCTAGCGCCGGCAGCTACCTTGGAGGCCAACAGGCAATCGGCTCTCCAACGCTTTCAGAGTGGCAAAAGTTTGCCCCTTGCGGCCAAAGAACTAGTGGCTTGGTGGAAAGGACAGTCGAGTTTCAGCACGGTACTGGGGCAAGGTGTAGCCAAGATGAAAGAAAAAGACTACGCAGCCGCTCTCAAGCTTTTTCAGGGCGCGTTGCTTCAGCGCCCATCGGACGAGCAAGCCCAATATTACCTTGGGCTGGCATCCTATGAGCTGAAGGACTACCCGACAGCTGAGACCAGTTTTTCGATGATAGCAGGCAAGAACCTGCCCGCCGGATTGCTGGAATATGCAAAGGGCCTGACAGCTTTTGCGCAGAAAAAATGGGACGACGCGAAATTATACTTGGGACAAGCCGTGGAACGCAATGAAGCGGAATATAAGAAGGCTGTGGCTCCGGTGCTAGACCTCATTAAATCCTAGCCGTCAGGATTCTTGTTTTGCAGGACGAGATGGAGGCGGTTGTGGACTATTCCTGGCGCTTGGACTTCACGAGGCGGGTAAAATCGTTGATGTTTTTGACGACGATTTTGCCCTGATTCAACTCGACCCGACGCTGATTCACAAATTGCTTGAGAACCTCTGTTACCTTTTGCACCGATAGACCAGCCCAGTTGGCAATGTCTTCGATGGAGTTTGCAAACACACGTGTAACATCTTCTGCATCCCCCGTGCGGGTTTGGTTTTCCTCGAGCATCAGGAAGACGTCGGCCACTCGGGCCTGATGGTCGTCACCAAAGTTTAGGATCATGAAACGCCGTTTCTGGTCGTAGATCCGTTTGCTGAAAAGTTTCAGAAGGTTGAGGACAATCTGAGGTTGGCCTTGCATCAGGACCTCAAAATTAGCCCGGTTGAACTCCAGGAGCTTGAGGTCGGTAAGTGCAATCGTAGTGGCACTCCTCGGAGCTTCTTCCAAAAGGGCCATCTCGCCAAAAAACTCACCCGGATTTAGAATGTCGAGGGTCTTTTCCAATTCACCGACAATCTTGACGATCTTCACTTGTCCGCTTTGTATCAGGTAGAAGGCGTCGCCAGGTTCGTATTCACAAAAAATGATGTCGCCGCCCTTCTTGGTTATGGCGAACCGGTTAAAGATCGAGAGATCCATGGTCATGCCTTGGCCTCCAGTTCTTTGAGCGCTTTGCGGGTCTTGACCGATACGGGCTCGTCTTCCGATGCCAAGGAGAGAATCTTGTTGAAAAAGTTTTTTGCCCAGGTCGCGTCACCCTTGCCCTGATACGCTTTACCGATGAAAAACAAGGCGTCTTTAAGGTCAGGATGCTTCGGATACTTGGTGATCAACCCGGTAAGTTGTTTAATGGCTTCATCGAACTGCGTGAGGAACACAAGGCAACGGCCCATTTCGAACTCGGCTTGGGCAGCGTGATCAGGGTCAGAGTTGGTGCTGACGATTTTTTGGAAAATCTTGAACGCATCGAGGTATTTCTCTTGAGTCACCAAGGCCACGGCTTCCAAGAACCCCTTGGCGTCAGCACCGGCGGCAACACCCGAAGGCGCCTCAAGATTCGATCCGGAAGCCATTGACGCCGACTCATCGGAAGGCGAACCACCCACACCCTGTGATGCCTTTCCCGCCAAATCCGAAGCCTGACTTTGAAACTTGCCGTTAGGATAATGGGCAAGGTAGCGGGTGAGAGCATGCTGGGCCTGTTTATAGCGATGGTTGTTATAATAGTACTCGCCAATCCCAAAAAGACCCGCCTCAGCGTCCTTGTTGACGCCCTTGGACATCAGATTCTGAACCTTGCTCACCATGCGGCGCAACTGGTTCGAGAAGACCTTCAGCATCTTCATGATGATTCGAGTGTTGGAAAGCACTAACTGTTCGAACTCAGGAACCGTAAAAACCAGAACGTCCGAATCGGCAAGGACTCGCGCTGTCTCGTCTCTTGGATATCGGCCTAGGGCGGACTTGACACCGAAGAACTCGCCGGCCGCCACTAACTCGTTGATCTCTTCTTTGGTCTCGATATCGTTCGACTTAAGGAGTACCTTACCTGCTTTGAGGATGAAAATCTTGTCCCCAGCGTCCCCCTGGAAGAAAATGACAGAGTTCGTTTTATACTGGGTGGCTTTAGGCACGTAACCTCCCTCAGGCAAAGGTACCAAGCACAGGATAATTCCCCCCTGCCCCCCTGTCAACCTCATAGAAAAACATTTAGACTCAGCTTTATGGTCGATTTTCATTCCCACTCGACGGCTTCTGACGGCACATTAGCTCCCACTCAACTGGTGGAGCTGGCCTCCCAACGGGGTCTGGTGGCTCTTGCGTTAACCGACCACGACACAGTGGCGGGGTTGGACGAGGCAAGGCTGGCTTGCCAGGAGCGACATCTCAAGTTTATCCCAGGAATTGAGTTGGAAATCGCCTTTGAACACGGGGAGTTTCACCTTCTCGGTCTTGGGTTGCGTCAGTGGAAAACGGGCTGGGTCGAAGGGTTGGCAGAGTTGCAGCGGTTGAGATCCGAGAGGAATCATCGAATTTTTTCCAAAATGAGAGAAGCTGGAATCCGGGGAGATTATTCTGAAATTGAACGTCTCGCTCAGGGCGGTCAGGTTGGAAGACCACATTTTGCCCGGTTTCTGGTGGAGAGGGGCAAAGTCAACAGTGTCCAAGAAGCGTTCACGCATTTTTTGGGAAAAGGCCAACTTTTTTACGTGGCCCGTGCAGGTTTAGACCTTGAGGCGGCCATTAGGATGATTCATGAAGCGGGAGCTTTGGCAGTCGTAGCCCATCCAAAGACGCTCCGAGTGTCACAGACCGTCCTGGAAACTCTCCTCGCCAGCGCCAAAGACAAGGGGCTCGATGGACTGGAGGCCTGGCACCCTGGAGCCGAGCCAAGGGTGGCCCGCAAATTGGAAGCCCTGGCGCTGAAACTCCGGCTCAAAGTGTCCGCGGGTTCAGATTTCCACGGCGATATCCGACCGGAAAGAAACCTAGGCTTGACCTCCGGGGGCTTACCCATCGAGGACTCCTTTCTCGAAAAACTCTTCCCGGAAGGGGCGGATAGTTTTCAGTGATCCGATGGACGGGTTTCCTCTTCTGGTTTTCATCCCTTGCTCTCGCAGCCCAAACTACGCCGCCTTACCCTGAAATCCGCGCCTTGACGTTGGCCAAGGATGGATTGTTCCGTCAACAACAAGAACTTGTTGAGCTCGCAGGGCAAGCGATAGCTCGGGGAGACCCATTGCATGAGCTGACTCTGTTTTGTTACCGAATCACCAGCGGCGACGACTTGTTTTCCCTGGCCAGCCGATTCAACATCCCCTACGAGACCCTGGCGACGCTCAATGGATACAACACCGCCGAAGCTGTGCAAACCGGAGCGTATCTACTTGTCCCTAGCCAGCCGGGAATCTTCCTGAACCTTGATAGCCCTGGCGAGTTGGACCGGCTGATGGCCGGGTGGCGTGATCCCACCAAAGCCTCGCAGAACATCAGGCTCCAGCGCAATGGAAAGCCTGTGAGCCTGTCTTTTTTCTCCGGAGAGCGCTTTCACCCCTTGGAAAGGGCTTTTTTTCTCGGCATTCTCTTCCGTTTTCCCTTGCCCTCGGGAAAACTGACTTCGTCGTTTGGAATGCGGTTAAGCCCCTTCACCGGCCATTCTCAGTTTCACAACGGTATTGATCTTGCTGCCCCAACGGGTACGGATGTTTATGCTGCCCGCGACGGCAACGTGGTCGAGGTCAAGAAAGGTGATCCCCTGTTGGGAAACTTCGTGCGTCTTGATCACGGTGACGGCTACCAGACCGTGTACGGTCACCTTAGTCGCATCGACAGTTCCTTGAACAGCCATGTGCTTTCCGGTACGATTATCGGCAAGGTCGGAAGCACAGGCATGTCGACGGGCCCCCATCTGCACTTTGAGATCCGCAGAAAAGGTCACCCGGAAGATCCTGTTTCCTTCTTGCCCACGAAACAATGACGCCACACCGTGTGTTCTTCCTGTTGTCCATCCTCTCGGTAACGGCGTCAACCGCGCTCACGGGCGAGCCGCTCAAAGGAACTTTCCGAGGAGAGGTGCTTCCTGACGGCCCGGCCGTGGCTCTAGGAACCGAGGAACTGGTGCTGTTGTCGTTGCCACCGGCTACCCGGTTCACCCGAGCTCTTGAGATTGAGGTGCAAATTCCCCGCGAAGTTCTGCCTTACCGTTCAAGTCTCGCCGTCACCGTGTACCAATATTTCTCGGCTCCTAAGGGCAAGGAACCCGCTTCAGGCGAAAAGCTTGCCGTGGAAGTGTTACCTCCGAACTCTAGGTTTTATCTGCAGGCTCCCCTGGTACCAAAAGCCGGCTTAAAGGCATCGGTCGATACGGCTGTGCTCAAAACCCTCCAGTTTGACCGTGGGTTTCCTCTGGGCCTCATGGTGAGCGTTCTTGACAAGGATGCGCCGGTCGAAGTGCTGAAGGCGCAATTTCAAGTGAAAACCCATTTTCTGAACAGTAATCTTGGGGCTCTTTCGGTTGTCACCCCGAACTTGAGTCCTGAGGACCGCAAGCGGTTGCGGCTTCTGGCCAACGGCGTCACACAGCCTTCCGAAGGCACCATCCTGTTGGAGCCGGGCCTTTATCAACTGGAAGCGACGCTCAGCGGTTTTTCTGGCACCTCGGTCAACGTGTCGGTGGGCCAGGCCAAAGTCACGGAAGTGACTCTGGTGCTCGATCCCGAATCACCAACGGTTGTTTTCGAGGCTCCAGAGGGAGCTTCGATCGTTCTTGACGGAAAAAAAGTTATCTGGTCACCGGTCACCGCCTTTCCCGTAGACGTTGGACCCCACAACGTGCAGTTGTCTTTGGGGAACAACTTGGTGTCGCAGACCTTTGAGATTCCTCGGGGCGGTCGTTTCAAAATCCGGCTGAACTTAGAGCTTTTGTTGGAGAAAGAATGAAAAAACGCCCGGAAAGGGTCAAGTCGCGGGGGGGCAAGGCCGACAAAGAAGATGTCGGGCAGATATAGTTCCCCTCCCAGTTTACTATATCCGACGGCACCCTTCGGGGTTGAGACCAGCTCCCCAGCTGGTCTCTTTTTTTTTCCGCCTTGACCTGAATGAGGCTTGTATCCTAGTCTGATCCATGGTTTTTTCCGCCCGGCGCAACCGGGTTCTGACCATTGTTGCCCTTCTGGGCCTGACTGTTTGTGCCGTCACGGGCCTTTTGCTGGGTATGGTAGTCGCCGCCAACACCAACATCCGCAATCAGTCCAACTTCGGTGAGTTTACGCCGTCACTTCCATCTCAGGTGCTCGACATCAACGGCAACCTCATAACCCAGTTTTTTTCAGACGAACAAAGAGAAATCGTCGCTTATAACGAAGTACCAAGGTACCTCACGACGGCCTTACTGACCCGCGAGGACGATGAGTTCTTCCTGCACAATGGATTTTCCTTCAAGGGCACGCTGCGCGCGCTTTGGCAAATGGTCACGGGTCAACTTTTCTCCGGAGGCAGTACCTTGACCCAGCAACTGGCAGGCAAGCTGTACTCCGACCGTACCCAGATCACCCTCAGCCGCAAACTTGAGGAACTCTGGTGGGCGTTCCAACTTGAGAGTCGATTTACCAAGCAAGAGATTCTTGGCCAGTACCTGAACAATATGCCTTTTGGTCATACAACCTACGGGGTCGAGTCGGCGAGCCAGTATTTCTTCCGCCATTCTGTCCGCGACATCACCGTCGCGGAATCGGCCATTCTCATCATCCAGCTGGTGCGACCGGGGCTCTACTCTCCCATCCGCAACCCCAACAGTGCCCGCAAGATCCAAGAAATCATTCTGGCCGACATGGTAAGGCGGGGCTACATCAGCCAAAGTCAGTCGGACGAGTCCTTCAACTTGTATTGGTCGAACTACGACTACCGACGCGACAGCCTCAGCACTGCGTTCTTTGACCGAAAGGACAAGGCACCCTTCTTTTCGGAGTATATCCGGGGCTTAGTCGAGGAAAACCTCTTAGGGCCCCATGACATCTACCGCGACGGCTTGACCATTCACACGACCCTTGATCTCGGGCTCCAAAAAATCGCCGACGAAGTGATGACGAGGGGAATCGCAGAGACCAACGCGCGCTATCACTCCAATACTGAGATACGAGGCAATGTCGTGGACGCGGAAATCAGTCCGCTGCTGGATATGCTCAGCCTCGGATTTAACCTCCCTGACTTCAAAGCAGGTTCTACACAATACCTGCGCGATGCCCGAACCTACCTCAATACGCAGATTTCGCCCACGATTGACATGGCCGCCAAGCTGTTTGGACTCGACACCGTTCAGGATGCAGCGGTGGCTGCCTACCAGAGTGTCATCGACCTATCGGGTAAAACCCAAGTGGAGGGAGCGCTGATCACCCTCGATAATTCCACAGGGTACGTGAAAGCCATGGTCGGTGGTTCTCATTTTGACCGGCTAAATCAGTTCAATCGGGCGGTTCAAGCCAACGTTCAACCAGGATCGTCGTTCAAACCACTGTTCTATTCGGCGGCAATTGATTCGCACAAATACACGGCCTCCACGATGATTATGGACGCCCCCACCGTTTTCACCTACGACGACGGGACGACGTATGAACCGCTGAATTTTCGGGGCCAATGGAAGGGGCCAGTACTCTTGCGTCAGGCCCTTGCTCAATCGATGAACGTTCCAGCCATCCAGGTGCTCGCAGGAATTGGCTTCGATGCGGCTATCAACCGGGCCGCCCTGTTGCTAGGTATCAGCGATCCGGTAGAAATTGCCCGGACCTTTCCCCGCAAGTATCCCTTGGCATTGGGAATCATCGCAGTGGCTCCTATCAAGATGGCGCGGGCTTTCGCCGTGTTTGCCAACCATGGCCGGGCCGTGGATCCAATTGCTCTGCTTTACATCCAAGACCGCAAGGGCAACACCATCACCAACCCCGCGCTTGATTCCTTGCAAGCGCAGACACTCAAGGGACAAGATTCTCAATTGATTTCGGAACAGACAGCCTACATAATGACCGACCTTCTCAAAACGACGGTGGCCACGGGCACCCTTGCGGGGGCCGTTTACGCGGTGGATGGACTCCCGATGGAAATGGCCGGAAAGACGGGAACCACCCAAAACTGGTCGGACGCATGGACGGTGGGTTACTCACCCTACATGACCACCGCTATCTGGCTGGGCTTCGACAGGCCGGGAAACTCCTTAGGACTGGAAAACTCCGGTGCCGTCGCCGCGGGCCCCTTGTGGGCCTCGTTTATGAAACAGTCGCATGCAGGCTTGGCCCCCCTTAAGTTCCAGCGGCCCGCGTCGGGGCTGTACTCGATGGCTGTTGACGCCGAGACTGGCTTGTTGCCATCGGGTGAGCCGGGAGAAAAGGTAATTTCAGAAATCTTTCTAGACGGTACGGGTCCGAGGGTCGTGTCTAACATTGCGAACTTCCGCCGTTTGAGAGATCAGGCACTAGCGTCCAATATTCAAGGCGCTCTTGAAGAAATGACGGGGCGAGTAGCGGGGTCGGGTCTCAACAACGAGTTGAACCTTGACCTGAATCTTGACATCGGCACCGACAACTCCCCTAAAGACCCCAACCTTTTGAACTGAGGCTCGCTGGTGCCCAGAGCGTCTTATCTGGGGTTCTTCAGTCGGTCCAGATATCGTCGTATGTGTGTGGACGCTCGCAATAACGGCACACAAATCCATCACCACGGCGCACAAACTCGGCGTTTACCCCTTCGTGCTGACCCGGGTGGCTAATGCAGTTCTCGTTACGGCAACTAATTTCTGCGAAATTATAGATGCGAGGGGGCATGTGCAAGCGGTACTTTCGCATCACCTGCTTGCCACGAACAATATTCAGCGTGCAACCGGGACTGAGCGCCGCTAGCTTTTTGATCTTCTTGAACCCTAAGTCTGGCAGGTCGGGGATGGAAATTAGGCCCTTGACGACATCTGAGGTAACCGAGGCGAACACCCCGTGGCTGGATAGATAATCGAGCTGAAGGTTGCGACGGATCTTGTCGAGCAGTTTCCAAACCTGGTCAACCTGTCGTCCGGCTCCGATGTGGTCGATGACTATGCCGTCGTCAACCGGTTTGATTCCGGTTTTGTGGCCGTCTGACTTGGCACGCGGTTTGACTTGGACCTCCTGAACAAAGTCATCCGCCGGTAGTTGGTGACGAGACAGAGGTCCCAGGTAATCGTGACCTAGAACGCCCGATAGCATACCAATGAGCGTGATGCGAGTGAAATATCCGTTGCGCGACTGCTCATCCCATCCATTGAGAGACAAAGGCGTCACAAAATCGGGTATGGTGGGTGCAATGCGGTTTTGAGGAAGCGGATGGAAGAACTTGCAAAGCGCAGGAAGTTTATCGAGGTGATCGGTGCGCACCGTAACCGCGTGTTTGAGTCGGGAAACCTTGTCGAGCACATCGTCCCCCATCCGCTCGAGTTGCAGGCGGGTAAAGTACCACACATCGGCCACGTCGTCCTGGGCAAGGTAATTGTCTATGCTCGTAAACAACCTCACCTCAAAACCGGCTTCGAGCATTTTATGGTGGTAGAACTCAGGAAGGCCCAGTTCGGGCGGCGCCACGAGGTCGACCCTCACCTTGTGGAAGACGCGCAGACCGTCGGCTTTGGAATGGACAGTCCTTCCGAAGTAGAGGTCTCCAGTGAGGACGATATGCAGGGAATCACGTTTCCAGCCCCGATGTTCGAGAAACGAAAACTCATCAAGGAACTCCTGCGAAGGGTGTTCGTGGCGGCCATCGCCTGCGTTGATGAAACTTGGCGGCGAAATGCCAGCGACTTGGCAATAATCGCCGATGCTTGCCTCGAGGGCACGGCAAACCCCCTCGACTTTACTCCTGATCACAAAGATGGAACGTCGGCTGTAGCCTACGAGCATCTTCAAGGTATCGATGAGACTCTCGTTCTTGTTGACCGACGATCGGGCCGCATCGAAATCGCTGACTGTAGCCTGATGGAACAGCGCTGCATTGCGAAAGGATTCTTTGGTACGGGTGCTGTCCTCTAAAAAAATGAGGTAGACCGAAAGATCTTTGTCGCCCAACCGGTAGGCTTCGAGATCTCCACCCTGCAGAATGGTGGTTTTGATCTGAGCCGTCTTTGTGTAGAGGTACCATTGCTCATCGAGCGAAAGGTCATCTACCACCGAAACACTTCGGCCGAAAAAAGGTCCCGGTTGAATCACCTCAGTCCTCCGTATTGCTCTTTTTTTTCAAGGTCGCTGGGTCGAGCAACATGAGCTTGCCATTGGTACCCTGCACGAACACCCCTGTAGGACCGGAGACGATGCCCGTGGAAGCCTGAAGCGTGTCGGTACCCTTGGCCACAGCCTTCAGTTTCGCGTCAAAGAGTCCAAGTACCCAGAGGCCTTTGTCATTTTGTGTTAAAGTCAGCACTTGCGTGCCAACGATGACAACGGGGGAATCGGGAGAGATCTCGTCGGTCCCGGCCATCGCCACCGACAAATCGTCCTTGCTTAACAACATCAGCCTCACCGCACCGTTGCTGCCCTTGGTGTCACCGGCGGTGACAAGAAAACCGTCTCCAAACACCTGCACCCGGGCTGCACGAACTGAATTGAGCTCCGAACGTTTCCAGACTTTGTTGGCTGCCGGATCGACAAGCACAACCTGACCTAGTTTTGACGCGTCGGCCACAATCACCACGGGAACCGTGAGAGCTGGCTTGGTGGTGACGGGAGTCGCTGCCACAGCGGTCTTCTCTGGTTGCGACGCAACAATATCTTTGCGTTCAGCTTGCAAAGCTTGGTCCCGGGCGGCAACCTCTACTTTTGCCTGGTCGACAGCGGCCTTGGCCGTGGTATCGGCAGTTGGTGCGGGCGTGGGAGTCGCGGTCGAAGCGGTCGGTGGCGTGGTTGTCGATGCCGTGGCGGTGGGGTTGGGAGTCGCCAGAGTGGACTCCTTTTGGGCAATGGCTTTCTGTTCCTGAACTATTTCGGCCTCTTTGAGATCGGCGAGTTTCTTCCGGGTATCGAGGGCAGCCGGATCGGTCCCCATGTCCTTCACAATGTCTTTGTTGGAAATCTCTTCGGTATTCACACCGCCCGCCACCCCCTTCGATAGGCTGCTGCGAAGGGGAATGAGCATCCGTGTCTTGCCTGGCCAGTCTCGATAGTCGATCGACAAGCCGGTGTGTTCCGGCGGAACCAGCGACGACGCCACCACAGGGGAGTATGCCTGCGGAAAGTACTCGGTCTTGCCACGGTAAAAGGCATTGTAGCGACACACGAAATCAGCCAGAAGGTCGGCATCGGCAAGATTATATCCAAAGGCCTCCTGGAGGTAGGCGGAAATGATCCAGCCCAGATTGCGGATGTGGTCGACACCTGCCGTCGACGAGAGGACCAGAAGGTCGGCGCTCAACAGGGGACTATTGAGGTCGACCACTCTCTGTAAGGTGTATTTGGAGCCGTAGTCTGCCTTGGTCGAGCCACCCTTGAGTTGGGTTCCCAAGGCAGAGCCGATGCCCTGTATGGCGGCACGGCTTTCAATCACACGGTGAGGTCCGACGTAACTCTTAAACTCGATGCCTTGGATCTCCTTGCCTTTGAGCACATCCTCGGCAAGGTTTTGGGCGAACAAAGGACTGGCAAACGCGCAAAGGACGAAAGCCACCAAGCTTTTTCGGTTAAGCAATTTCATGGGTCCTCCTGGTTATTTGGGCAGGTGAACAACCCGCTTCTGGGCGTCCGTTTGATGCCGGTAGTAGATGGCAATATTTCCTACAACACGGACAAGGGTCATCTGAAGACGGTCGCTGACCGATCTAGCCACTTGTTCGCGCTCCTGTTTGAGCTGCACAAACTTGACCTTGATCAGTTCATGGTCGTTGAGCGCTTTGTCGATAGCGCCTACAACCTCTTCCGTGATGCCGAGCTTGCCAATATGGACAATGGGTTGCAACGGGTGCGCTTTCCGGGTTAAATACCCCCTCTGGTATCCTTTCAAATGCATGCGAACCCCCAAATGCGACAATACACGAGAAGTCGGGAATAATCCATGAACCTGGTACTTTTTGAGCCCGGTGAGCTGCCCGGAGTTTTGGACCGGCGGGAATCCCGCGCCGTCCACCTCCTTGAAATCCTGAAATTAGTGCCCGGAGACCGTTTTCTTGCCGGAGAAGTTGATGGAAAGAAGGGAAGCGCGGCCCTCCTGTCGGTGGGGGCCTCTACGGTGGAACTCGGGGAACAGGAGTTCACTGAACAGGCGCCACCCCTGTTAGACATAAGGCTCCTGATTGGCACTCCGCGTCCGCCGACCGCACGACGACTGCTGAAAGACCTGACCACCTTGGGAGCCTGCGAACTCCACTTCATGGCAACAGATCTCGGAGACAAGTCCTACCTTCAAAGCAACCTCTGGAAAGGCGAGTGGCGAGCGGCGCTCAAAGAAGGGGCTGCTCAAAACCGTAGTACCCGGTTACCCCGAGTTGAACGCCACGAACGGCTCGGTTCGTTTCTGAAGCTGATTCCGCCCGGCCGGCTCGTCTGCTTTCAGGAACAAGGGCTGTCGTGGAACTCTTTTCACCCGGTTCTGTTGCAGCAAGGCCCCCTGTGGCTCGCTGTGGGACCCGAAAGAGGCTGGAGCGAAAAAGAAAGCCTCCAATTCGAGACTTTCGGCTGGAGTTTAGCTTCGTTAGGAAAATCGATATTGCGCACAGAAACCGCCTGTTGTTTGGCTCTTGGCATTGCAGCCTTGGGGCAAGTCAAACCGCATGACCCGGCCTAGCGGCCAGCTGTTCTCAAGCAGCTTACCAGCAAAAGGGCAACTCCTGGTGATCAGCCTGGTCGTTTTCGCAGATCCTCAAGCAGGCGCGGAGCTGAGCGCTCGCATAGGTGCCACACCATTTCGAAATCGCCCTGCGAGCCGTAATAAGGATCGGGAACGTCCCCGGGGCCGCTGGGGTCGAACTCTCGCATCAAAAAGATTTTGCGCCGCTCATGTTCTCCGGGAGCCAAACGCTGCAAGTCCCTGAGATTCTGGGAATCCATGGCAAGAATCCTGTCAAACTCGACAAAGTCGGCTGGCAAAACCTTTCGTGACAGATGAGGCATTTCCAAGTGGTGTTGACGGGCCGACATGAGAGATCTCTCATCGGCTCGTTCTCCATCGTGGTAGCCAGAAGTTCCTGCGGAGTCAATCAGAAACTCTGCTTCCAAGCCCTCTTGGCGCACCAACTCGCGAAAGACCACTTCTGCAATGGGTGACCGGCAAATATTACCGTGGCAAACAAAAAGTACTTTCATAGGATTACAGTTTGACCAAAAACGAAACCTCGCTCAAGCGTAGCGAGAAGCGGAGCGTGCTCATGCACGTGAGCACTCGAGCCACGAGCCGGCGCCGCGGGAATGGCCCGCAGACCACCAGTTCACTGCCACCGAGATGGTACTTCCTCGAGGCCCTGCTCAAGCGTAGCGAGGAGCCATTCTCGCAAGACGGCGAGGCAGCGAGAAGCGGAGCGTGCTCATGCACGTGAGCACTCGAGCCACGAGCCGGCGCCGCGGGAGTGGCCCGCAGTAGCTTGAGCAGGGCCGATTCAAAAAAAAACGGTATGCCTCTGGACGTCGACGGCATACCGCTTTAGTGGCTTTTCAAGCTCCCTTTCATGATCGGTCGACCTCAGATTTACTTGAACGCAAAAACTGGGATTTCAACGCTGACTCAAACTTCCACGCCGCGAACAAGGATCTAAGGCTCCTTTCCGAGGGAAATGCCCTCCAGGTTTCTACGGCTTGGGCACCCAGAATTTTCCAAGCCTCGGTGCCCCACAGGCCTTTCCCCAAACGCTCCCAGGCATCCACCCACAACGCCCCAACTTTCTCTGGAAAGGCCAGATCGTCTAGCGCCTCGAGCGAGCCGGCGCTGGACATCCTGATTGGTCTTGAGGTCCAGTTAGGGACGCGCTGCACGGGCCAGCGTTCGAAAAGTTCGTTGCCGGCAGACTCGAGTCCCTCGATCAGCGAGCCGACCGGGCTGAGGTTCCAGGCTTTCACCTGAGAGTTCTCAAGCAGCGACAACGACAGCCAACTCCGGTACAGGTCCATCCTTGGGTCTGAAATCACGGTACCACCGTCGACAGCGGGCCTACGGGTCAGCCCTACTTCTTTCATCCAAGACAGCGCAAGGGTTTCGGCCGGACTGGTACGGCGGGCCAAGCGATGAGCGCGTTCTTCAAATTGGCTTCCCCGGACGTGAGTTCCACCCGAGGGGTAGCCCAAATCCAGACCTGCAAAGGCAACTTCGGCCGCACCGAGCAGAAGCGCGAGTGACCAAGCACTGGTAGCCACCGAACCGCCCGACTTGAGCACACCGAGATCGCCCCACGCGCTCAGCTCCCTCTCCCGCAGGAAGGGGACGCTGCTGGAGGCCAGAAAAAGCCGCTCCGGCGCCAAACGCAAGGTGCTCGGGTGACCGACCAACTCCGACACAATCCCAGTTGGCGGATCCACCGGCCCATCGACGTGACGAGCATTCCAATACTGACCGTCCATGATCACCAAGAAGTCGGCAACCAATCCCGCGCTTTTCAGAGTAGCCCAGGCGGTGTCGACCGAAATCAGGATGAAACGGTTGCGGTATTTCTTGAGCGTCCCAAGGAGCAGGAACAAGGAAGGGCCGGCAGCAGCGACTACCACCCGACAGCCCGGCGCCAGCGACCGCAGGGCCTCGACCGCCGTTGGGCTGACACGTGTTTCATCGCCTAGCGCCTCTTCGTTGCGAAACAGATTGCGTAGCCAAAGAGGACCAAAGCGCTCGAGCGTAGCTTGATTCACCCGGGTCATCGCCTGGAAGTTATCTAGTGCCCGCCCCACCCCTGTCAGCCAGTCACCAAACAGGGGCACCAGAGACCGTAGGGGTAGCCAAGACACCTTTCGGCAGACGAACTTGGACAAGTAAGTTCCTATTTGGGAGGGATTTCCTCCCAGCATGAGGCTTAGTCGGGGATTCTCCAGCATAGACGTCAAGTCGATCTCCTCCATCAATCGCCCCAGCCACCAAGGCGAAGGTTCTGCCACAAGAACAGGGAGATCAGGATATCGTTCCAAGAGAGCTAACGGGACGAACCCAAGGCCAAAACCGCCAACCACAGCAAAATCTACCTCTGCATCCACCTCCGGAAGCAACTTCTGAGCCTCGGCTACGGGGTCAAAAGTGCTGGCCAACGTGAAACCTTTCCAACGAGCCGTGACCGCTCCTGAACGCGAGAGGAAAAACTCAGGCAGTTCCGGGGGAGCCTGGTAATCATGAAGCTCCGCTCCCAGACCTGGAAACCTAGACTCGAGGACCTCCAGGTTTTTTTCAAGCACGGTCATTGGAGCTCAACCGTAACTTTAAGGCCTGGGGTAAGGGGTGTTCCGGGTACCGGATCCTGATGAACGACCCAACCCTCGCCACGGAGCTCTATCGATAGGCCGGCGCGGGTCAAAAGGGGCAAAAGATCCCGTTTAGAGAGTCCGGATAAGTCGGGCAAAGTGTCGACCAAAATCAGTTTGGAGGGCAGGTCGACCTTCACTGAACCGGGGTGGCTCACGACATCTTCTCCGATTCGTGGCAGGGCCTTGAGCTGAATGAGTTTTTCCGCCACGAGCTTACCCACCGGTGCCGCAATCTGCCCTCCAAGGTAACTGGCACCCATGGGGTGTTCGATGGTGAGGTAAATGATGTACTGAGGGTTGTCTGCAGGGAGGTAAAGCAGGACGCTGGCCAAGTAATTTTCTTGCGAATATTTGCCCGTTGCGGGATCTCGCACTTGGGCTGTCCCCGTTTTTCCCGCCAGATCGTAGCCTTCGATGCGCGCCCGTTTACCCGTCCCGGTCTCAACGGTCCCTTTCAGCATTTCCAGCACGCCCCTTGCTGTGGCCGGCTGAATCACTTTACGGACTTCTACCCGTGAGTTCTCGGCCAGAACCTCACCGTCGGCGGCCACCACTTTGCTGACTACCCAAGGTTTGAGCATCACCCCTGCGTTGGCGAGTACCGATGCAGCTTGGACAATCTGTAGAGCTGAAACTCCGATTTCTTGGCCCATTGCGATGGTCGGTTTGGAACGGCCCGACCAACTCGACGAGGGCTGGAGAATACCTGGGCTCTCGCCATTGAGCGAGATTCCCGTTACCTCGCCGAAACCGTAACGTCGCAAACCTGCCTCAAAGGGCTTGGCCTCGATACGGTCGGAGGCGTATCCGGTGCCGGCATTCGAGGAGTGCAGCAAAATCCCAGCCACGTCGAGCCTACCATAGATTGCTAGGTCGCGAATGCGAATTACCTCACCGGTTTTTGGAATGGTCGTTTCATAAAAACCGTTGCACTCAAAAGTATCGGTTGGCTTAAGAACCCCCGCATCGAGGAGTGTCGAGAGCGAGAAGACTTTAAAGACAGAGCCCGGCTCGTAGGCGCGGATCTGCAAGGCATTGTTGCGCACTTCCTCCGAGGCTTCCTGCACGTGATTTAGGTCGAACCCAGGGCTGGTGGCCCACACCAGTATTTCCCCCGTTTTCGCAGCCGAAACAAGAATGTTGACCCTTGTCGCCTTATTCTGGGCCAAGGTCTCGGAGGCGATCTTCTCGACCTCGTACTGCAAGATGGAGTCGATGGTCAGGTAAACGGAAGCACCGATTTTTTCGTTTGTCTTTCCTATGATTGCTGGCGCAAGAGCATTGTTGTAGGTGTACTCGATGCCTGCAAGGCCGATGTTGTCGACCCCAACGTACCCCAGAAGCGACGCAGCCAAGGGTCCCTGGGGGTAACTCCGGTCGAACTCCTCCTCCAGATGAACCCCGTTAAGCTCTCCTTTGGCCTTCAGATCCCGCAGCGCGCCGCTTTCTTTTTGCGACAGCTTTCTTTTGAGATACTGAAACTGCGGTCCGTTTTTGAGTCGGTCGAACAGGCCTGCGGAGTCGAGGCCGAGGATTTCAGACAACTGCGTGGCGGTTGCCTCGGCGTTGACAATCTGGGGCCGCCAGAGGGTGGCCGTATTCACTTTGTTGCTCACCGCCAGCAAACGGCCCGAACGGTCGAGAACCGGACCACGTTCCACCTGCGTAAAAATCAGCCCTGGTCCTTCTCCGAGGGGGGGAAAGAGCATGATCAATCCATATTGCCCGAGGAGCACCAGAGCCACCAAGGCAGTGAGGCCAAAGAAAATCTTATAGCGGAGGCCTAGGGGGTTTTTCAAAGCCACGGTCTCCCCACAAGGTTGTCCCAAGGCACAAAACCCCAGTCCCGGGAATCTTCCGAGGCCGACAGGTTGTCTCCTACCACAAACAGCGTTCCCCACGGGACAATGGAAACGGAAGACAACCAGTATTCCTGAGCCTGAGAAAGTGGAACATTTCCTGATGAAGTATAGAGTTGATGAGATGTAACGACCAATTGCTCACCGCTGGTCGCGGCCACCCGTTTTACGACGAGATGGTTACTTTCAGGAGGTTTGACAACGACCAGATCACCGACTCGGGGGGGGTTCCAGAAAACTACTGAATCTCCTATGATAGGCCAGCGGAAGCCGAAGGCCGCCCGGTTGACGAGAAGCACCTGACCATCGTGAAAGGTTGGCACCATAGAGGTGCCTTGCACCCTCACAAAAGTGAGAAGGAACGACTGGAGGGCCAAAATGAGGACCGCGCAAAGGGGAAAAATCAGCAGGTAGGCCCTGCCGTGCTTTTTCATAGAGAATTCATCTTAATCAAGTGCCTCCGGGTTGTCGATACTGTCAGCACGGGAGAGTGCATGAAGGTTCCAATGCAGATCCAAAAAGTTCAGAAACGCAACCAGTTGACCCGAGCTTACCGACCTCTTCGTCCCGTGCCCGGTTGGGCCACCTCCGCCGGTGACGCATACCGCGTCTTGGAAGCAACACTGGTAAGCCGCTTGGAAGACAACCCCTTTCAGGTGCTTCCCTTCGGCCTCGCCCTCTTGGCCTTTATCGTCCTTTTGGGGTTACTTTCCCCCGTACTGATCCCGGCGCGCGATTTCCGTCTTCCCGGGGACGTCATGGAATTGCCCCAGGACGTGAAACTTCCTCACCTGCTGCTCAACAGCCCTGACCTAGGAAACCTTCTCGTGCAGGACTCGCCGGAGGTCTCGATCGCCGAAGCGGTCATCAGCGAAAAAATTCCACCCCTGGAAACGCAAGACTACGTGTTAAAAAAAGGCGACATGATTTCGGCGATCGCGAATAAATACAACCTCAACCTAGGAACCATTATCAGCTTCAACAACATTCGGAACGTGCGTCACGTTGGGGTTGGCACCTCCCTCGTAATTCCCAACTCCGTGGGAGTTTTGTACACCGTGAAGAAAGGTGACAGTCTCTCAGGTATATCACGGACCTGGAAGATTGCCTACGAAACGGTTCTTGAAGCCAACCGGTTGACAACTCCCGTTTTGGTTCCTGGGCAGAAGGTTTTTCTCCCTGGCGCCAACCTCTCATCCCGCGATCTGCGCGAGGCGCTCGGTGAACTGTTCATCTTGCCTACCAACGGAATCATCACCAGCCGCTTTGGCACTCGCAGGGACCCGTTCACTGGCGTGCGGACCTTCCACAATGGAGTGGATTTCGCCAACGCCATGGGCACTCCTGTTCGGGCAGCCATGGAAGGGCGTGTAACCGACACCGGCTTCAATTCATCCTATGGAAATTACGTGCTCATCAGCCACGAAGGTGGGTTTCAAACTCTTTATGGTCACCTGAAGAAGTTCTTGGTATCCGACGGACAGTACGTGAACCAAGGCCAGCAAGTGGGACTCATGGGCAATACGGGCTACAGTACCGGTACACACCTGCATTTCTCGATTTTCAAATGGAATAATCCACTGAATCCACTCAACTATCTGTACTAGAACGTGCAAAAGACATGGAGGTCCAATGCGCAAGTTTATGATCGTGCTGGTGTTAATGCTGGCGGTGTTTACTTTTGTGGGAGCGCTTGATGAACCATCGAGCGAGGCTGCGCTGGCATCGAGCCCCAGCACTCAGCTTCACTGAGGCCTAGCAAACCAGGAGGGTTTGCTAGGCGGGAGTTCTGACACTAAAGACTGACTCACCTATCGCTGGTTCCGCCAAACATCCAGACCGCGACGCTGGTCAACCGGTGGAAACCAGTGCCACCGGCCACCGCTTTTAAGCGGTTTGCAAAAAGTCGCTTGGCGGTGGCTACGGCGTCATGAAAAGGGTTTCACGGGCAACCCGGTCGGCAACACTCTGACCACAGAGCAAACCGATGAGTGTTAGGGCAAACTCAGGAGCTGTCGCCACTGCTCGGCTGGTGATCAGTCGCCCGTCAACAACGACACAGTCCTCGAGGTAAGTGCCCCCAAAGGCCTCATTGTCTGTGCCGGGGAATCCCGTCCAGCGGCGGCCTCGTAACCTTCCGGTGGGTCCGAGTACCGTAGAGGGAGCGGCACAAATCGCAGCCACGAGTCGCGAGGACAGACCCACATCAACCATAGCCTGAACTGCGGGCGAAGCAGCCAAGTTGTTGGCCCCAGGCAAGCCCCCGGGCAGAACCAATGCATCCCAGTCGAAAAGAGACCCTTCATTAACCGAGCTTGAAAGCACCGTGCTGGGAAGCACGACATCACAGGTAACCTTTAGTCCACGCTTGCTGATGACTTCTCGGGTCAGGCCTGCAACCGTTACTGTCAACCCAGCTCGGCGGCAGAGGTCTATTGGCGCTACGGCTTCCATTTCTTCAAAGCCTTGCGCCAAGACCACCACCACGTGTGCCATCAGTTCTTCTTACCTAACCCCAGCAGGTTAGCGAGTCTGCCAAACAGACCCCCACTTTTTTTCGGAACCTCTTGGGGAGCCGGTTTGAAGTCTTCACCATATTTCGACTTGTAATAGTCAAGGCGATCTTTCGATGGTGGCTGCCCCGGTTTCCCTGGGCCTTTTCCGGCGTTGGCACCCCGGCGATTGTCCCTGCCTCGTCCGCCCTCGCGGTGACGCCCGGCGTCTCTGTTCCGGTTGCCTGCCTGGCCTTGGCCTTGGACGTGCCCCTCACGACCTGTGGGACCCGTGGCTCCAACTTCCCCCGCGCCGGAAGCTCCCGCGTTGCGGTTGTCGTTCCCGCGGCCCCGGTCGCGACTGGCGCGACCGGAGTTACCTTCTCGAGGCGTTCCGTCTTCTTTGCGGGGATTTCGGCCCTTCTTGGAAGGTCCTACAGCGGCCGCGGCGGCGGCAATACGCTCCCCCTGGCTCGACTTAGTACCCTTGGTTTCCATGCCATCCTTGAGGAAACGCATACCTGTGACCTCGTTTACCAGGGGTGAGGAGCGGATGGTCATCGGCTTATCGCGTTCACGACCCCGGTCCGGACGGCCATCCCGGCGGCCCCCCTCGGAGCGGCCTGCATCAGGGCGAGGTCCATCTCTGCGTGGCGCACCTTCGCGGCCGGCGGGGTGTTCGCGCGGTGGAACTCCACGGGGTGGGCCTCCACGGGAACCATCTCGACCACCCCGACTTCCTTCACGTCCACGTCCACGGCCGTCACGGTCCCGGGGGCGTTCGTCGTCGTCTACCTGGATGTGAATACCCTTGCTCTTGTCGTCTACGGAGTCGGCATCTGTGAACCACGACACCGGAATCTTGACGTTGGCAAACTCTTCGATGGCTTTGAGCCCGTACACATACTTTTCGCAAGCGAGGGAAACAGCCTTTCCAGACTGCCCCGCGCGGGCGGTACGGCCGATCCGGTGCACGTAATTCTCAGCTTCGGTGGGCAAATCGTAATTCACAACCAAATCGAGGCCGTTGATATGCAAGCCTCTGGCGGCCACGTCGGTGGCTACGAGAACAGGTGTCTTGCCAGCCTTCATATCTTCGATGATCTTCAGGCGTTTGGCCTGCGGAAGGTCACCCATGATGTATTCGGTCTCGTAACCGTTAATTTCCAGCCTTTTGGCCACACGCACTGCATTGTGCTTTGTGTTGGTAAAAATAATCACCGTTTTGGCATTCTCTTTTTTCATCACGCCAAGAAGAACGCCAAACTTTTCTTCAGTGCTGACGTGATAAAGCTCCTGAGTGATCTTCTCAACCGTGACGTGTTCCGGCTCGATAACGATTTGTCCGGGGTCGCGCATGTACTCCCAAGCCAAGTTCATCACGTTCGGTGACAGTGTTGCGCTGTAGAGCATGGTCCTGCGGTCTTCCGGCGGACTCATTGTCCGCAGCATCTGGCGCAGGTCCGGATAAAAACCCATATCGAAAAGGCGGTCGGCCTCATCGATGACCAGGATTCCCACGTCAGCAAAGCTTGCCTTGCCTTGCCCCACAAAATCGAGCAGACGTCCGGGGGTACCGATCATCACATCGACCCCTTCTGAAAGAAGCTTCTCTTGCTGGGCGTAACCTACACCACCATAAAAGCTTCCTATGCGGAAGTTTAGGTGCTTACCTAAAGCGGAGGCTTCTTTTTCAATCTGGTCGGCCAACTCGCGGGTGGGGGCAATGACCAGCATCTTCCGCCCCTGGAACTTAGGGTCGGTCAACATCAGCTGGAAGCCCGAAATGAGAAACGCAGCGGTCTTGCCGGTTCCGGTCTGCGACTGGGCTTCAATGTCTTTGTTCTGTGCAATCAGCTGAAAGGTTTCCACCTGCACCGGTGTAGGTTCGACAAAGCCCATGTCCTTGATTCCTGCAAGGAGCTTGTCGTTAAAGGAGTACTCGTCAAATGTCATAAAATCCTTTGAAAACTGCGGCCCAAAAGGGGCCCTGTAGAGAAATTCGCTTTAGTATAGGGTTATTTGCGGAACAAATCTAGTCGTAGCCCGGGAACCAGACTACGGGGCAGGATATCTCGTTCGAGCAGGAGGTCGAGCAGCGAGATGAGTCCGTAGAACAACGCAATGAGGACGAACCAAGCCAGACGGAAGAATCCGTCAGGAAGCGGTTCCGAAGGAGCAGGCAATACGAGGGTTAGGTCAATAGCCGCCTCGGGCAATCGAAAGCTCTGACCCTGAATCACCTTGACAGGTATGTCTCCCGCTCGGTACCAACCCAACTGGCGGGCTTCGAGTTCGATGGCCTGCGAACTCGTTTTTAGGGCGTCGAAGCGAGCTTGCAACCTGAGGTTGTCGTTTTCGAGAGCCACTAGCTGCCGGTCAAGGCGCTCGACATCAGAGCGCACTCGGGCTGTCTCTAGAACCCCATTTGGTCCTGTAACGATTTGGAGAAGGCAGAAGGCAGCTGTGGCCAACCACATGGAAAGGAGGATTTTTTTCCCTTTCATTCCTTCGATTAACGGTGAGGGGGACTGAAAACTATAAAAAAACATGGCGTAAAGAACCTTTCTTCTGTATCATTAAGCTTGGGTTTGTCTCGCCGATAATGGAGTCAAACTCTGGGACAGGAGACCGCTATGCCCAACGACAAGGATTTTGAGCTCGACGATTTGGAACCTTTCCCCTTTGATGATGTCCCCTTGGAGGGAGACTCTGCCAAAGGCGAAGCTTCCGACGAGTTTGGAGTTTGGGTGAAAAGTGCTCCCGAGGATGTAGAACAAGGGATCTCCGGGTCTGCCGCCGACCAGGACATTGACTTTCCTCATCTTGATGACCTACCGGCCTTAGACGACTTTTCTCACTCCGATGATCCGCCCCGCGAATCGGAGTTTCCCAGCCTTGATGATCTGGATCACCTTCCTAGTCTGGACCTCACCGACATGGACATTCCTCCCCCCGCCCCAGTAGCGGCGGAACTTGCCGAGGAAGATTTTCTCTCGAGCGAGGAACTGGCCAGCCTTGACGACCAGTTTGACCTTGTGTCAGTCAGTGCTGAACCGCTCGAGGGCGAAGAGGACCCGCTGGCAGATGATTTCGACACTCTTGATTCTGGCCCTGGGACAACTGAGGTTGACAGCGAGGGAGAACCGATGTCCCTCGACGACTTTGTGAGCCTAGATGAAGGTCCACAGACCTCTGGAAGTTCTCAGTTTTCAGCGAAGGCAGTTTCTCCGCAAGGCGCAGACGAGTTTGATGACGATTTCCTCGATATGGAACTGGACATGAATGACGATATCGAAGACCAGGCGCTGGAAGTTCTGGAACCTGCCCAAACAGCGGCCGAGGCTTCCGATGCCGTTGACCCCGTGACGGAAGACATAGAGCTGTCGGAGTTCGACGGTTTCGACGAAATGAGTCATTTTGAGGAGAAGGTGCAACCCGAAGTTCGGGGTGAAACCGCAGAGTTTGACATCGACCTAGACCCCCATGACCTCAGCTTGGGAGCGGTTGGAGAGTTCGAGGAAACCGGTCTTGGCGACTCACTCGACCCCGACGACCAGAATGACCTCGAAAAGCTTCAGGTTCTGGAAGACGACTTGACGAGCGGCATCCGAGGACCGGGACCAGCGGCGCCGATGAGTTCGCTCGCCGCTTCCGGAAGCGACTTGGCTGCGACCATACTCAGCAAGATTGAGCAGGAACTCTCCTCCATCAAGAAAGAAATCGCCGACCTCAAAAAAAATCTCACAGGGTACCGACCAGTTGCCCCGTTGGTCGCTGAACCGGAAGACGCCGGTTTACCTGAATTGGCAGACATTCCCCCTCACCACGAGCACAAAGGCTTCTTTGATGAGGAAGATGACGAGACAATTGCCCTTACCGGTGACGAGCTAGACACACTGCTTCTCTCGGCTGACATCAGCGAGGCGGAAGACAGCGGGGTCACGCTTGACGAGGATTTGATCGTGACAGACGACGAGGGAAACCTCCCTCCGCTTTCGGATTTTTCGGCTCCTGAAAACGAGTTCGACTCGTCTCCCGAAGAAGGACATGTGACCGATGAAGAGTTCTTCGCCGGAACTTCTCTCGAGAACGAGGAAGATTCGCTGTTTGACGAACCAACCGGTGGCGTTCCCGAAAGCATCGAACTCGAAGACGATGATTTCCCCGATGTTCTGGACGGGGATCAAACTGTGGACGTCTTGGGTGAGGCATCAAACCCTGGAATCACCGACGAAGAGGAAACGGTTTTTGAATCCACGGATGTCGAAGAAACTCCGGTCGCGCCCGCTACTCCGGTTGAAGCTTCGTCGGCCAGTGCAACTGCCTCACCCGCCAACCTCCCTGAAAGTATGCGCGGTGAGCTAAGGGCGGTTTTGACCTACATGGACAAACTGCTAGTGTCACTTCCCGACGATAAGATTCAGGAGTTTGCTGAGTCTGAGCATTTCGAAGTGTATAAAAAACTTTTCGAGGAACTGGGGTTGAAAGAGTAATGGGGCTTCTTGACCGGGCCCAGACCCTCAAAGACGACCAAGAAAAAAAAAACCATTTTCAGGCCTGACCTGGAAAGACGTCCTTCTCTACCTTGAGCAACCTCAAACAGCAGACGCTTCCGCGGGCCTGGCGGCGCCCATTGTAACTCTGCTCCCCCGGGTGGCCGACTTTCTTTCTTTGGGCACTGGTTTTTTTCTGGTGCACTCGGTGTTGGCCCCTCAGCTTGTGCTCAAAGCTTGGACTCTGGAAAAAACAGTCCCCGACTTCAGGCTCGAGTTGCCCCCCCCTCTGCGTCTGCGGCTCTCGGCAGGTATACCCCAGTTGCTCGGAGGGCCGGAGAAAGCCGCACTGACGGCCTTTGCTTCCCGATTTGCGAGCCAGCCCAGCCTCCCGTTGGCTCTTCCTTTGGTGTCGGACACCCAGATACTACTCGGAGTCCTCATCCTTGTGGATTCTCTTCCGTTTGACCTGGAAGACGAAGGGTTTGTTTTGGCGTGGACACAACTCAAATATACCTTTCTCCATTCCTTGTTTCCCAAGTCCCGGGCGCAAAGCGCTTCGCCAACCAAACGACTTCAGCAAACGATGGCCAAAGGTCATCAGCTGCTTGCTGCCCGGATGGAAACCCGCGGGTTAATGCGTTACGCGGAACAGAAAGGCTTTTTCCCGCATAGGGTGAAAATGCTCCTTGTGAGGGCGGTCACAGAATTGGCAGGTGAACAGGGTGCTGTCGAAGAGATGGGGCCTTTGCTGACCGCCTACTTTGTGCTTCCTGGAAAAATCGACAAAGATCTACTCTGGCACCAAATACTGGGGGCCTTGATTTGGCCTGAGGGCTACAACCCGCGCTGGGAGCTTACCGTCCTCAGGTCTGCTGCCGACCTCACCCGGTACCAGGGACGCTAAAAGGTGGAGTTCCGGAGGGAAGATAGTCCCCGGGGTGTGCGGCTGCTGGTCAACGGCAGGTCGCTCTACTCAACCTACGCTCCTGAAAAGGAAGCCGCCACTTGGGTCGCCACCTTGCAGCTTTCGGAGAACGCGACCTTGTTTCTCGCTGGCGACTTGCAAGGCCATTTGGCGCGGGCCCTCCTGAGTTCTTGGCCTCATCTGCGCATTGTCCATCTCTTGCCTTGCGACCAAACTACGACGTCCCACGAGGCCATTTGGTGCTGGTACCCTAGTCAGGAACCTCTGGAGGTTTTCCTGGAACGTATTCTTGACCTGACGGGCCCGGCGGACTGTCATTGGCAGGTGTGGCCGGCCTTGGAGCGAGCCGCCCCCGAGGAGACCCTGGCTTGGGCCACGACTTTCCGCGATATTTACCGCACAGTGCAGGGCTCCTGGCTGACCCGCAAGTTTTCCGGCAAGCGGTGGTGGCAGAACTCGCTGCGCAATGCAGTCGACTGGGAGCGGCCGAGATTTCCCCGGGCGGGAAGCAAACCAATTGTTGTTGCTGCTTCCGGACCCTCCCTGGGGGATGGATGGGACCAATTGCGTCTTTACCGAAAAGATTTTGAACTTTGGGCGCTTCCCTCGAGTTTCGAAGCCCTTCGTCTGCGGGGCTTGGAACCAGATGTGGCCGTGACCACCGACGGCGGATTTTATGCCAAGGAGCACCTGCAACGCCTCAGTGGTGGTTCTGCGGTGGTGCTTTCAGCTTTGTCCGGTTGCAGTGATCCGGTGTTGTCGCTCTCTCCATCGTTGCTGTTCAGCCAAGGGTTGCCCTGGGAATCTCGCTTGCTGTCGCGCTTTTCAGGGACTCCTGCCCAGGTTCCCAGTCAAGGCACCGTAGCCGTGACGGCCCTCCAGTGGGCCTTGGCGCTGACCACAGGCCCTGTCCTCGTCGCTGGCCTCGATTTGGCCTTTTTCGACTATCGAGGTCATGTGTCCGGACACACGGTGGACCGTCGATTGGCGCTGGAGGTCGGTAGAACCAGCCCTTGGGAAACTATGTGGGCTCAAAGGTGCTTTGCACAGGCCACTGTCAGCCTTGGCGGGGGTCAGCGGACCTCACCGGCGATGCGAACCTATGCCCTTTGGCTCGGCAGCAAGACGAGGTTTGGGCGACAGGTGTTTCGCTTGGCACCCACAGCGCTGAGCTGGCAAGGCATGATTGCCTGCGAATGGGACCAATTAGGCCCCCTGGTGCGCGGTGGTCGCGAAGAAGCAGGGGTGAGCTGGCATTTACCTCCTGGTTCGTGGCCCGATCGCGCCCAACGGAGGAGGCTCGTGCGACAAACGTTGGAACTCTGGAGGACTGAACTGAGGCGCGGAGAGTTCAGCGCGGTAACCTTGAGGTCATGGGCAGCAACCTTGACCCCAGAGGCGCTGCAAGAACACCTGACGCAGGCTAAGGACCCGGTAGACCCAAAAATCTCCGACCTTTCCGGCGTGTTAGGCGATTTTCTCGACCAGCTGGAACTCTGTTGAGCCTCTCCCTTTGGATGGCTAATCTGACAGCCCTGGCACGGCGGACCGATTCCCTGAGTGCCGGTTTGCACGCACGTCTGGAATCGTTGGGCCCGTGGACAGGCACTTCTCCCCGCTCCCGCAACGGGCAGGAACTTCCTTCGTGCCCACACGGCAGCGGACGCCGGGCTCTCGAATCAGGTTTTGACGCGGTGGCGGAGGCTCACAGGTGGGCAAATGAGGTCAAGACGGGGTCGGCTCTGATTGTTCTCGGGGGGGCAGGGCCGGCGGTTTGGCTGGCAGTGCTCGAGCGTAACCCTAGCCTGGTACTTGTCGTCGAGCCTCGTGCCGAGGTGTGGCAAAATCTGTTCACCCTTCGCGATTTCACCGATTGCATAAGCCAGAGTCATTGGTACGCTGCTTGTGCCGACCCAGATCAGTGGCTTACCTGGATTTCGGGCCGTTATCATCCGCTTTGGGATGGTTCCCTCGAGCTTCATTTTTGGAGGGCCGCCACCATGGGGGAGGAGCGATGGGAAAGGCATCAGGAGGCTTTTGCGCGCGCCGTGGGTTCTTGGAGCGGCGATTTTTCGACGCAAGCCCGATTTGGGGCGCGTTGGTACCGCAATAGTCTGGTCAATTTGTCCTCCCTTCAACCTTTGGGCCGCGGCAACTTGCGCGACAAACTGACCACTGCTCCCGAAGGCTGTATCGTTGCCGGTGCCGGACCCTCGCTTGAGTTGGCGCTCGCCGACAAGAAAAACCAAACTCTCCTAGCGGGCCGTCCAGGCAACGGCTGGCTCCTGTTGAGCACCGACACAGCCCTTCCCGCATTTCTCCTGCGCGGCTATACACCTGATCTCGTGCTGTGCCTTGATGGCCAACTTCCCAGCGCTCAGCACTTCCATTCGCCCCTGCCGCCCGGGCTCCCTTTGTTGGCCGATCTTGCTGCCTTACCACTGTTTCACCGACTAGGACTCAAAGTCCTTCCCTTTTTGTCGGGCAATCCATTGGGGCCTGTTATCAGGCGGTTTTTTCCAGGTCTTCCTCAACTCGACAGCGCATCGGGAAACGTTTCGGGCCTCGGGTTGGTTTTCTCAGCAGGCCTTGGCGCCCGCAAGACGCTTCTTTGGGGTGCCGACCTTTCCTATCCGCATGGAAAAGGCTATGCCCGGGGCACTTACCCCTACGCCCTGCAGGGACAGCGAACCAATCGCTGTTCTCCCCTTGAAACCAGACTCGGTAGCGCGTGCTATGGTGCCACCGACCTGAGAGTGGTGGGAACGGAAAAGCGCTACACTACACCCCTCCTTCGGGAGTATCGTGAACGGATGATGTCCCTTTCGGCAGGACTTCGAACCAATCTGAAGGTTGTTACTACGACAGGGTTTGCACCGTTTCCTTCTGGTTTGGGCTCCCAATTGCCGAACTTCGTCCCCTTCCAGGGCCCCGGTGATGCTTCCGGCTTTCGGTTGCATTGGTCGGAAAGGCTGTCAAATCTCCCTAGACTTCCGAAAGGAGAACGGATGATGGAGTTTCTCTCTCGTCTGTCTCACGACCAACAGGAGGACTGGCTGGCGCTTTGGCCCTTGGCGCTGGCCATCCACCGCGTGGAAGGGTCGCAGCCGGACTGGCAAGATCGACTTGTTGAACGGGCGCTTGAGCCTTTCAAGATTGATCTTTGAGCCACTGTCCGTATAATGGCAGTATGAACACGGCTGTGACGCGATTGTACGCGCTCTTGGTGGCGCTCACTCTGACCGCTCTGGTGGCATGGGCCGTTACAGACTGGTTTCAGCTTCAAGAAAAAGCTTCTCTCGGTGCGCAGGCCGCCCTCCGAAAAACGGCAGGGCTCCTCACCGACTGGGCTATAAGTGCGCCCCCACAAGATCCCACGCGTCTTGCCGAACTCTTCAGATCGAGTTTGGTGAAAGATGCGCACTGGAAAATGTTGCTTCTCACCTCGCCATCCCACGGAACCGAATACTATCGCGGACCCCGCACAGACGGTGATCCCGCAACGTCAGTTCCCACGTGGTCCCCCCGTTTTCCTCGGGAACTGCTAACGCAAGTCGACGTATTTCTGCCCGATGGGCAACCTTGGGTCTTGAAGGGGGTTTATGAGTTCTACACCAATTCTGAAATCCTGAAACTACTGCGGGCCTCCGGGCTGACGCTGTTGGTGCTGGTGCTCCTCACTACGCTTCTGGTGTTGATTCAGTCAGCGCGCAAAGAGCCCACGCGCGAGCAAGCTTCCGAACCGCAACCAAGTCGAACTCAGAAAACCGATTTCGAAAGCGCCGACGACGAGTACTGGTTTGACGATGAGCTGGATCTCGGTGACCTACCCCCCTTGAACTCTGCCCAAGAAGCCTCCGCTGGACCAAGCCTGCTGGCCCCCAGCGGTCTGAGTTGGGCACACTTTCTGGAACAGCGCCTGAATTACGAACTGGAGCGGTGCGCGGGCAACAATCAGGATCTGACCTTGCTTTTACTGGGAGGAACCGACCTGCAGTCAGAAACTCTGTATCTGGCTTTAGCTCAGGAGGTACGGTCGTCCTTTCCCTCGCTAGAGCTCGACTTTGAGACCAAGGATGAAAAACATGGGCCCGGAGTTGCCGTGGTGCTGCCAGATCGGAGTTTGGAAACAGCAATGGCCGAGGCCCAGACATTGGTCGGGCGCATTGACCGTCTGTTCCCGCAAATCAAACTAGTGGCGGGAGCGGCCTCCCGCGCTGGACGACTCCTCGGTGCCGCCACTGTGATCAAGGAGGCCTCCTCGGCTCTCGGTCGGGCCCGCCACAGCAGCACCCGAGTGGTTGGCCTGAAAACCGACCTCGACCGCTACCGCGAACATGTTGTCCGCGCTACCGCAAACTCCTAGGGCATGTAGAGCAACTGGCTCAGAGCCCAGTCGTTGATCCAGAACTGCCTCTGTCCATCGCTGGCGGGGATGCGGTTCTGGGCGTCCTTGGCACCGAAGGTCACTTCGGTTTTCGAATTGTCGCCCCAGCTGAGAACAAGTTTGCCTCCTGAGCCATCCACAGGGGTGGTCTCTTGAGGGCCGAAATAGGCCCCAAAACGGAAGTTAGCCAATTGGTTGAGCCAATTGTCTGCCTTCGCAGCGCTTTTGTTCAACTGATTTTCCCAGGTTGGTTTGTCGGGAGTTCCGCCTTTGACCAGGTCAAACGAGGTGTATTGAGTCTTATCCGAGGTTTCCAAACTTCCCGTGTAGGTGATGCGGGTGAGGTCCGACGCTTTTTTTCCCGGTACGAGGGTCAGATCGGCCCACGTGTTGAAGTCGGTGTCGAGCCCACGAAGCAGACCCCGGTCGGTTTCCCACACCTCAGGAGCGCTTCCTACCTGGACATACACCTTGGTCCCCGTGGAGTCAGCTGATCCAGCCCGCACTTCGGTGAGCGTCTTCCCGGTGCTGTCTTTGAAGGTCACGAGTTTAGGCTTGTCGAGCCCGTAGTCGGCCAGAGTGACAGAATGGCCCACCAAGCGTTCGCGCTTGAGCTCAAACGCGGTGGTGAGAAACCCTTCGATGCGCTCAGAGGAAGCGGGGTACGGGTGACCCTGCACGGTGAGCGTCCACGGCCTTCCCTTGGCCTTGTCCAGCAAAATACCCCCCGGCAGGGAAATGGAACCCACCTGGGCACTCCCCATCCCCGTCATCAAGGCTTCCTGGCTGGCTCTCTGAACCACCGACTGCCCCGAAAACACCGAGCCCAACACAGCCGTAAGGGTCAGGACCCCTAAAAGGCTGGAGGTAATGGTGACTTTAGTGTTGTAGTCCATGCGCAATCCTTGGCTTTTCATCAGTTTTGCTCCTTGCGGCGGCGGCGCAGGAAACGCCACACGCCCCAGCCCAGCACCGAAAGCGGCACGAGAAACAGGTTGACAAACGACAGAGCAAACGCGGTGGCGTTGCGCACGGCCTCATCCTGAAGCATAGTCAGAGTCTTTTCTCGGTAGGTCCGGGTTTTGATGGAAAGCAGCGACTCATCCTGCGCCAACCACTCCAGAGAGTTCTCCACAAACGCAGCGTTGGCGTTGCTTTGGGTAATTTGCATCAGATCGGTGAGGAAATTGGAGGAACCGACCACCAGAAGGCGGGTGGCCGGGCTGGCTTGCCCCGGGGAAAACTCCGACGGAAAAACCCCGGAAAGGGCCACCACCACGTTCTGTTTACCCAGAGTCACACCCGGCAACAAACCGGTTCGCGCGGACTGGTCGGGGTCGATGGTGAAGTTCTCTTTCATCAGCCACGACTTCTCGCTCGTCCAGACGAGGGGCTCGGCCTTGATTCCCGCTTTCTTTAGGTCGGTGAGCGGACTCGCCCACATGAGCGAAAGGCCCGCAAAACGCGCCGTCACGGGGTGGGTGAGCGAGGTGTTCTTGGGCAAAATCTGTGGCCACAGAGGGTAGCGTCGCAAGGTCACACCTTGGGAACTCTGGAATTGTACCGTGTTGTTGTAGGCGTCGAGCACCAGAGTTTGGTCAACTTTGACCCCCCAAGTTTCCAAGGCCTTGAGAAGCGGGTTGTCACCGGCCACAACCGCCGGGGCCTGAGGCGTGGCGATGTCGACAAAAACGCCGTCGGCCGCTACCAGTAGTTTTCCACCCCTTTGCACAAAGTCGTCCACCGGTTTCAATTCGGCCTGCGTCATTCCCTTGCCGCCAGCAACGATGAGAGCGGTGACCTCGGGGCCGATGGCCTCGCCCGGCTGCACGGCCACAAAACTACCCATTTTGCTCAGCGCGCTGGAAAGCAGGCGGAACGAGTTGTCCATGGTTTTGGATCTATCGGTGATCAACAGGGCAAAGGACTTCGATTTTTGAGTGATCAGCTTGTTCACCCTACTGGTGAGCTCGTATTCCAGGGTATCGAGTTGGTCCACTTGCCCCATGACCTCCTGCCGGTTGAGGTACTGAACTACGATACCTGAATACACCATCGCTTGGGTTTGCTGATTTTGCTCTACCACGTTGATCTGGCTGCCTAAGATGCCCAAACGGGCCATTTCATTCACTTCCCCGGTCTCGGCAGGGTCCACAACCCTTACTTTGACCCTACCGCCGGAAGCCGCCGCATACTCATCGAGGAAGTCGGTGAGGCTTTGGGTGATGGGGTAGTAGGTGGTGAGCTTCTTGCTCAGATAGTAGGTGACCCGAATATCTTCCGTGGACTGCGACAAAATGTTCAGCGTGGCCTTGGAGATGGACCAAGCCCCTGCCGAAGTGAGGTCGAGCCGGAAGCCAAAAAGGCCAAGATTGACCACCGAGACGGCAAAGACCCCGAGAACCAGCCACAGCAGCGTCGTTTCGCGTTTTTTTTGGATGCTCATGGGTTATTTCCACTTCCTCAAGATGAGGATTTTGGTGTTCAGGTAGAGGAAAAGTCCGGTAAACCAGACGAAATACAGGGCGTCACGGCTGTCGAGAATGCCCCTTTGGAAGGTTGCGTAACGGGAGTCGAGGCTAAAGAACCTCACGGCGTCGACCACGGAGGCGGGAAGTCCCACAATGGCGGCGAGGCTACCGCCCACAGCAAACAGAAGAAGCCCGGCCACGGCGAGCAAAAAAGCGGAAATGCTGTTGGTAGTGAGCCCCGAAAGGAAGACCCCCAGGGCAGTTGCCGCCGCAGAAAGGAAGACGATGCCCACATATTCGCCAAGAATTTCACCGGTCTCGAAGTTCCCTAGGCCCGAGACAAGGATGGTCATGGGCAGGGTCAACACCAGCATCGCCAGCACAATGGTCCAAGCTCCCAAAAACTTTCCCGCCACCAGATACCCCGTCTTCACCGGCAAAGTAAGCAGAATCTCGTGGCTCCCCAGCTTGCGCTCTTCAGCCCAGGTTCGCATGGTCAGCGCTGGGATCAAGATGGTGAAAGCCACCGGAAAGGTGGCAAAGTAGCCACGCAGGCTGGCCGTGTTCTGCACCAAGAACTGGCTGATCCAGAGGAACCAGATTCCGGTGAGTAGCAGGAAAAACAGGATGGCACCTACGGCAACGGGGCTACCGGTGGCGGAACGGAGTTCCTTATGCCAGAGGCTCAGCAGGGACTGCATGGGTTTCCTCCTTGGTGAGTTGGACAAATAGATCTTCGAGGCTGATGGTGCACGGTACCAGCGAAATCAGCTTCAGCTTTTGGGCCACAGCGAAATCAAAAAGCGCCTCGCCCCCGGCGATGTCGAGCGGGAAAGTGCACAGGAAAGTTTCACCCGCGAGTGCGGGTGGCACGCTCAGGCCTGCAACCTTTTCTAGCAGAGGGGCAACCGCCTCGACTTTGGCCCCAGAGAAGCGCACCTCATAACGGTTACCACCCTGCAGACTGCGGGCAATTTCCTCGGCCCTACCTTCCGCCACAATCTTGCCTTGGTTCATAATGAGCACCCTTTCGCAGAGGGCCTCGACCTCCTGCATGATGTGGGTGGAGAGAATGACCGTCTTTTCTTGGCCGATTTTGAGGATAAGTTGGCGAAACTCGAGAATCTGGTGCGGGTCGAGGCCGCTGGTGGGCTCGTCGAGAATCAGGATTTCGGGGTTATGGAGGATGGCCTGAGCAAGGCCAACCCTCTGCCTTTGGCCCTTGGAGAGGTGACTGGCCACCTTGTTGCGAAACGCCAGTGCGTCGGTTTGGGTCAGAGCTTTGTCGATAGCCTCGGCTTGAAGCGCCTTGTCAATGCCGCGCACACCGGCCACAAACTCCAGGTACTCGCCAACGGTGAGCTCTGGATACACCGGGGAGTTTTCGGGCAAATAACCGATAAGGGCCTGCGCCTTCTGAGGTTGCTGGACAATGTCGATGCCCCCGATGCGGATGTCGCCGGACTGGGGAAAGTGGTAGCCGGTGAGCATCTTCAACAGTGTCGTTTTTCCGGCCCCGTTAGGGCCCAATAACCCTACAATCTGGCCCTTTCCTACCCCGAAACTCACATCGTTGACCGCTTTGAACTTTCCGTAAGACCGTACGAGATGGTCGACCTGTATCATGTTTACCCTCACAACCCGCCGGAGTTTACTCCCGGTTGGGAATTTCGATGGTTTGGCCGTCGCGGGACAGAAAAGTAGCCGGAAAAACTTCCCGCGCTTCCGCCAGCAGACGTTTCAGGTCTTTCTCGTTGCAGCGGGGAGAATAGTGGACCAAGCCCACTTCCTTCACCCCCGCCGCTTTGGCAATTTCCGCGGCCTGGGTGCTCGTCAGGTGCCGTTTTTCCCGGGCACTGGCCTCCAAGTCGCGGGTGAACATGCCTTCGCAAAGCAGCAAGTCAGATCCTGCCACCTGACCGACAATCCCCGGGTGGGGAGCCGTGTCGGTGACATAGCTGAACTTGCACCCTTCGCGCGCCCCGCCAAGCACCTCGTCGCTGTTGACTGTGGTGCCCTGGGGGGTCACCACACTCTCACCGGCTTGAAGCTTCGACCACAGCGGACCCATGGGAACCCCGAGTTTCCGAGCCTTGTCGGGGTAAAAAATCCCCGGACGCACGTCTTCCTCGAGCGCGTAACCCACGCAGACCCGGCTGTGGTTAAGCGGGAACGATTTAACCTTGTACCCGTCGCCGGTATAAACCACCTGAGGGTCCTCAGGGTTACGAATTTCTTGCACAATGATCTCGTAATTGAGAAACATTTCGAGCGTACGCCGACTGGCGTCAAAAAACTCTTTCACTCGGGCCGGACCTATCAGGTAAAGGGGTTCGGTGCGGTCGACCTGGCTGGAGAGCATAAGCATTCCCGGCAGCCCGGTGATGTGGTCGGCATGGGTATGGCTGATGAAAATGGCGTTGATTTTTTTCCAGCGGAGGTTCATGCGCTTGAGAGAGACCTGTGTGCCCTCGCCGCAGTCGAACAGGAAGAGGTCTCCATCGCGCCGAACCAGGGCCGAGGTGAGGTGCCGGTGGGGCAGAGGCATGGTACCACCGGTACCCAGGACGAAGACTTCGAGGCTCATAGGGGCATTAAAATAGCAGAAACACGGACCGATGAACAGGGCGTGCCTTCGCCGGACGAGCCGAAGAGCAGGCACGTGCCTGCTCTTCGACAAAATCCAGACGAAGGCGTTCCCGCCCGTCGCACCCCTTACATGGTGACGGCTTTGCCGCTCTTTGCCGACTGGTAAATGGCCTCGAGGATCTGCGTTGTCACCAAGGCTTGGCGGGGTTCCACAAGCACGGGTTTGTCACGCATTAGGCTTTCGAGCCAGCCACGGGCCTCGAGGTCGGCAGGTTTTTGCTCGGCGCCACCAAAATACGCAGGTCCGCTTCCCCCGGAAATGGTCTCTTCGAGCAAAGCGCCATGCTCGGCGCGGTTCAACACCAGCGAGTTGTCGGCCAGGATTTCCGCACCGCCTTTGGTACCGCAAAGGGTGGTTGCCGCCTCGCGGGGGTTAATCATATTGAGAATCCAAGAGGCTTCGAGGTAGATGGTGGCTCCATTTTCCATCTGGATGAAACCGAACGCCGAATCTTCCACCTCGTAGGTTTTGGGGTCCCAGGCTCCCCACAGGTTGCCATCGGTCTGGTCGGTGAGTTTGGCGTACACCGAACCGGTCACCTGGCGGGGCTTCCAATTGTCCATCATCCACAGGGTAAGGTCGAGGGCATGGGTGCCAATGTCGATCAGGGGGCCGCCACCTTGCTGAGCTTTGTCTTGGAACACTCCCCAGGTGGGGACGGCCTTACGGCGGAAGGCATGCGCCTTGGCGAAATAGATTTCTCCGAGTTGGCCGGCTTGGCAGGCCAATTTTAGGGTCTGGATTTCGCTTCGAAGCCGGTTTTGGTAGCCCACAGTGAACTTCTTGCCCGAGGCTTCGGCCGCTTTAACCATGGCCAAGGCGTCGGCTCCGGTGGCCGCCATGGGTTTTTCAACCAGCACGTGCTTGCCGGCGGCGAAGGCGGCGATCGAAATGGGGGCGTGAGTGTTGTTGGGCGTGAGCACGTGCACCGCATCGAGGCTACCGTCGGCCAACAGCTTGGTGTAGTCGGTGTACACCTTGGCGCCCGGCACGCCAAACTCCTTGGCGGCGTGGGCAGCCTTTTCTTCGCGGATGTCGCTGAAGGCCACGAGTTCACAATGGTCGGTAAGCTTGGCCAGGGCAGGCAGGTGCTTCTGCAGGGCAATTCCGCCACAACCGATGATGCCTATTTGTTGTTTGCGGTTTTTCATAGGTTTTTTCCTCCGTGCTGCACCACGCCAGCTTTGGCGATGTGCGCGTGTTTGGGAGCAATGGGACTCAAGGGAACGACGATGTTGGGGCTATTTTCGACTCCGGTGATGGTCACCCTCGGGGCGGCCCAATGCACGGCGTTGTGGATAACCTTTTGCACGTTTTTGTCGTGGTAGGTGGGGTAGGTTTCATGTCCCGGTCGGAAGTAGAAAATGCGCCCGTGGCCGCGCGTCCAGCAACAACCGGAGCGGAACACCTCGCCACCCTCAAACCAACTCAGGAAAACCAGCTCATCGGGAGTGGGAACATCAAAGCGTTCGCCGTACATTTCTTCGTGAGGAAGTTCAAAGTGCTCTCCCAATCCGGCGGCGATGGGGTGGGAAGGTTCTACCACCCAGATTCGCTCGAGCTCCTCGGCCTCGCGCCATTTGAGCGAACAAGTAGTGCCCATCATGCGTCGGAAGATCTTGGAATAATGCCCGGAGTGGAGAACGATGAGACCCATTCCCTCGAGGATGCGCAACTGAACGCGGTCGACCACCGAATCGGCCACCTTGTCGTGGGCCATGTGCCCCCACCACAACAAAACATCGGTGTGTGCCAGTCTCTCGGCCGTCAAACCGTGCTCGCTTTGGTCGAGGGTGGCGCTTTCAATGTGCAACTGGGCATCGGTACCCAAGAAAGCGGCGATAGCTTCGTGGATTCCCTTGGGATACACAGCCCGTACAGCCTCGTGCTCGCGCTCGTGCACAAACTCATTCCAGATCAGAACGCTTATTTTGTCTTTCATGGGTGGCTCCTGTTTCAATTTTGCCCCTAAATGAACTTCAACGGCAAGTCGGATTCTCGTTGCGTCTGCTTCGTATTTCAGGATTCAAAGTCAATTTCGAGAAACCGAGAGACTTCAGGAACCCAGCGGCCCTGAACGAAGGCCGTGTGATCCGGGTGGGCATCGTAGGCACGATAGTCACCTCGGTGGGCGAACTCCATGATGAACCCAAAATCGTAGTCGTTCTTGGGGCTTACCTGCTTGAGCACCTGAAAGTTCCTTACACCGGGGATTGTTGTCAGAATCCGCTGGGCATCGGTGAGAAAAGCCTCGACGGCAGGTCCGGAGGTTCCTGCTTTGAGGCAGAAAATCACTTGATGATGGTAGGGCGTGTTCATGGTTGGAGTATAACCTAAAAGATCCCACGAAAGCCGCTAACACAGGGACCATTGTTTCAGAACTTTTTGGGTAGAAAACTCGAGTCTTGATCCTTCGGGCACTGGCATTCCGAGACTCAGCGCAAGGCCTTGCTGAGGGTTTCCAGCGAAAGTTCCATAGACTCGAACATATCGCGACCGGAAACCTCGTCGTCCTGCTCCACCACCCAGATGGGCACTTCGGTATCGATCAAGGCTTGAAAAATGCCGTCAAAATCGAGGTTGCCGAACCCAAGTTCGCAGAACTGGGGTTTACCCGACTCCCAGGTGTAGTCCTTCAGGTGGATCACGGGAACTCGGCCGGCCAAGCGGCGAATCCAGGCTTCCGGGTTGCCACCACCGACCTGAATCCAGGCTACATCGGGTTCGGCGAACAGCAGGTCGGCCGGGGTGGTGTCGAAAAGCCACGATAGCATGGAAGTGCCTCGGAACCCCTGGAACTCCTGTGCGTGATTGTGATAGCCCAGTTGCAGGCCTTCACCGGCGAGTACCTTGGCCGCAGCTACCAGCGAATCGCGAAGAGGCTCCACCCGGTCGTGGGCAAAGTTCTCCACTCCAGGATGGCCAAGCGCCGTGAACCGGCACCCGAGCGTCCCCAGCTTGGCGACAACCTCGGCAGTACGGGAGGTTAGGGCTTCCAAGCTGTCGTGGGCGGCACAAGCGGTCAGTTCGTGGCGTTCCAGAGCGGCCCGGATTTCGGCAGGAGTCAGACTCGCCGGCAGGCCCGACACCTGAACAGCGGAGTAACCGAGGGCCTGAATGCGAGAAAGGGTGTCGTCCAAGCCTTCTGAGGTTTGGCAGTAGTCGCGGAAAGAATACAGATTGGTGCCTAGCAGCGGGGTGAAGCTCATAACTGAGGATGACCTAAGGTGCGCCAGAGAGCAAGGGCTGGACGGGGCGACCGGGGGGAAGAAAGTACACTCGTACCCGGTGAATTATCGAGTTTACAGAGGTTTTCGGTGGGCCTAACATAGCCTTACTATGAACAGTTCCCGTAAGGTCCATCCTTTTGACCTCCAGGCCAGGGCAGAGCTCGCTGCCCGGTCGCTGGCCTCCCTTCTCGACCAAGAGCGAGAGGGTTTGATGTATTTTGTCGCCAACTGGCGCGCCAAGCCTCCCCGCGCCAGCCACTGCCTCTGGGACTGTGGCGACGGAACTGGCCGCCACCTCGATGCGCTGTCGCTGCTACGATCGATCTTGCCGCCCGGGTCGCCGGAAGCCAATCCGAGTTCGGGTGAAAAGCAGCTCGAGGCTCTGATGCTGAAGTTTCTCGGTGCCGACGGGCTGACCTGGCTTCTCGACGAGCCTTTCAGCCAGCCTTGGGGCGCAGAGATGTTCTTGAAGCTCTACACCCCCGGCGAGCGTTACGCCGAAATCAGCTGGTCGCAGCGCGGGACCTTGCTGGGCCTCACCAGCCGTTTTTTGCTCACCGGAGAAACCCGTTTTGCGATAGCGGGAGAGAATCTCGTGACCGGTTTGCTTCAGGTGGCTCAAAAACACCCCGATGGGCTGTACTTTCCTGAAGGTTACTACCGAACTTCCGGTTGGAAGTTTAACGGTTCCGATTTATACCCTGGAATCGAGGAGTACAACGCCGCGGTGGTGGTGCCCAGCATCCGCTTTTACCGGGCGACGGGCTTCGCGCCTGCTCTCGAGTTGGCGCAGGGACTGATTCGCTTTGCCCTCAAGCATTCGGTAGGCTACCTCAAGGACGGTAGCTTGTTTCCCGGAGAAGGCCCTACAAAAGGCCAGGGAACCCTCGACCACTTTCACACCCGCACCAATTTCTTGCTCGGTGTGCTGGAAACAGGCATTCTCACCGGCAACCGGGAGTTGATCAGTTGGGCCCGCCAAAGCTACGACCACGCCAAATTGTGGGGAACCGACTTTGGATTTTTCCCCGAAGGTATGGGTCGCCGCCATGGAGAAACCTGCTGCATAACCGATATGATCGAAGCGGCAATCCTACTCGGGCGCCACGTCAAACGCTCATATTACGCCGACGCGGAGCGCTTTGGCCGCAATCACCTGCTCGAGACGCAATTCACCGACCACGAACAACTCGAAACCGCAGTAGGACTCCTGCCGCCCGAAGAGGGCGACCTGAAACCCGACGAAACCTTTTCGACATCAAAAGGAGTCACCCAAAGTCAGGTGGGTGCCTTTGCCGCCCGGGCGACCCTGAACGACGCGTTTCATCTCGATGCACCGAATATGATGCAGTGTTGCAACGCCGCCGGGGCCCGCGCCCTGTACGCGCTGTGGCGTTATGCCATCGACGATCACAGCGTACATTTACGCTTCAGTTGTGAAACCAAGCAACTGAAGGTGGTAAGCCACGAGCCTGCCGAGGGCCGCCTCGACCTGCTCTCGCGGGGAGATTCGGTGGTGGAAGTGAGGCTTCCCGAAGGCGTGAGCCATGCTGTGGTATCCCGAGGTTCAAAAATCAGCAGCGTGGTCGCCCAGGAGGGTTATGCGTCGTTTTCCGCTAAGTCGGGCGAGACAATTTCTCTCCACTATGAGCTTCCCTTGCGCACGGAAAGCTACCGGGTCGGGATTCCAGAGAAGGATATTTCGTGTACCGGCCACTGGAAGGGTGAGACTCTCATGACAGTGGAGCCCCAGGGTGAGTTTCTTCCGCTGTATCAAAGAAAAAGCGACCTCGCCCCGGTGAATCCCATACTTCCCCTTGCGCAGGCGCTCACCTCGCTGGCCTAGGGAGATTGCGCAAATGAAGAGCATTAATTGGCTCGAAGACTCTGCCTCGCATGCCATGGACTGCCTTTTGGCCCGCTTGGACAGCACCCGGGAGTTTAGGCCTTATTTCTGGGTAGACTTCAAGGCCTCGCCGCCTGAAGCTCGGCATTCCTACTGGGACACCTGCGACATCGCGGGACGTTTTGTCGATGGCCTAGCCTTGGCGCGCCTTATGACGGGCCGCAAGGATGGGAAGCGGGAGGAAGAGGCCCTCAAAAAGTATTTTCTGGCACAGCAGGATGACAAAGATGGCCTGTTTTATAACCCTGACGACGAGCAGGATACCAACACGGAAATGAGCAAGTATCTGCCCGAGGCCGGCGTACTTACCACCAACCGACACGTAGACCTTTTCTGCCAGCGTTCACCTCTTTTGGCTCTCACAACCCTCCTGCAAATGGGGGACCAGTCGATGCTCCCGCGCCTCGAGAAGTTCGTCCGCGGTTTGGCTGCCATAGCCGTGAAAGACGGCGAGGAATACTCGTTTCCTGCTTACCGTTGGGCCGTGGAAATGAAGGCCGAATGGTATCATCCGGTGAACCTGCCCGAAAAATGGCTTGGTTACCGCTACGCTCTACTCACCCCCTTGGCCCGCTACGCCGAAATTTCGGGAGACGTTTTAGCCCGCGACCTGGCTCTCGGGTTGTCCCGCCATTACCTCAAACACGGCGATGTACCCCCCGACGGCCGTTACCGGGCCAACACTCACTCTGGGGGAGTGCTACCGGTCACGGCGGGTATTGGCAGGTTGGGTTTGGTCTTTGACAAGCCCGAACTGGTGGAATGGGCCCGCAAAGTATTTGATTGGACCTGCCAGAATACCAGCGAGTTTGGCTTTCTCCCCGATGGCTTGGGAATGGAGGGCTTTTGGTCGGGCACCTGTGAAACCTGCGCGCTTGCGGATTTTGTGCATCTTGCCTTGGTACTCAACCAAACCGGGGAAACCAAGTATTGGGATGCCATTGAGCGCTTGGCTCGAAACCAGTTGATGGAGAACCAATACAAGGACGCCGAGGCGGTAAAACGGACTTTTCCGGGAATTGCTCCCGAGGTGCTGGCGATGCTTCTCGGAGGGTTTGAGTGCGCGGCCTTTCCCAACGACCTGTTCAATTACGTCGGCGCCGAGGCCTGTTGCATAGGCGGGGGGCTGAGGGCTCTGTACCTCACCTGGAGGTCAGTATTGGAGACCGACAAAACCTCGGCCCGAGTCAACATGGCGGCCACCCGCTCTGACTCTCGCGTTTCGGTCACCGCCTTCGAACCTTGGGAAGGCCTCGTGGAGGTGCGTGTGGCCCAGGCCCTCGACGTGCAGATCCGCTTGCCGGGTTTTGTCCGGGAAGATCAAGTGACGATGACCGTAGACGGGGTTCCCATTGAGGTGAAGCTCATAGACCGAAACGCGTGCTTTGGAAAGGTTAAACCGGGCCAGAAAGCGGCCCTCCACTACCCCCTGGCCGAGTCGGAACGCGATTCCACCATAGCAGGCAACACCTACCGCACCCGCTGGGTGGGCAATACGGTGGTGTCGATTGAACCTGTTGGAATCCGGCATCCCATCTACCAGCGCAGGCAATTGTTGGGTCAAAGGCAAGTCCCGAGGGTAATGGATGCGACGCGAAGTTATCCCTCCAGGATTTACTGGTAAAAAAAGGAGCACGAACATGCGGCTGGAAGGAAAACACGCCCTAGTTACCGCTGCGGGACAAGGCATCGGGCGGGCTTCCGCTCTGGCTCTGGCGTCCAACGGCGCCACCGTTTTGGCCACCGACGTCAACCCGCAGTTGCTGCAGTCGCTTGTGGGGATACCTCGCCTCCGGACGGCCGTCTTGAATGTTCTCGACAAGCGAGCGGTTGACGACGCTGTGGCGAGCTTTCCTTTGCTGAATGTGCTGTTCAACTGCACGGGAATGGTACACGAGGGCAGTATTTTGGACGCCCGTGACGAGGAATGGGAAGCGGCCTTTGCGCTGAATGTGCGGTCTTTTTACTGGCTAATTCAGGCTTCGCTTCCTCACTTGCTGAACAACGGCAAGGGGAGCATCATCAACATGTCGAGTATCGTGGGCGTGAAGGGTCTGCCAAACAGATTCATTTACAGCGCCACGAAGGCAGCCGTGCTGGGCCTCACCAAGAGCGTGGCGGCCGATTTCGTGTCGCGGGGACTGCGTTGCAACGCGATTTGTCCTGGTACCGTCGACACCCCGTCGCTGGCACAGAGAATTGCGAAAGCTCCAGACCCCGAGAAAGCGCGAAAGGCTTTTGTGGAGCGTCAACCTTTGGGACGCCTGGTGACACCCGAGGAAGTGGCCTCCACCGTAGTGTTTCTTGCCAGCGAGGAGTCGGCGAGTTATACAGGAGAGATCTTTCACATCAATGGGGGCATGACACTATGAACACTTACGACCTAGGGGGCCGGCACGCGGTGATCACGGGGGGTGCGGCAGGAATCGGTTTGGCCATCGCCCGCAGGATGCTCGCCAGTGGTGCTCTGGTTTCGCTTTGGGACCGTGACCCAGCTGCGCTCGAGCGTGCGAAAGCCGAGCTAGGTCCTAGGGTTTCTACCGTGCTGGTCGACCTGACTAAACACGAACAAGTGGTAGAAGCCACCGCCAAGTCACTCAAGCAGTCGGCGAGTGGCGCGGTGGATATTCTTATTAACAGCGCGGGTATCACCGGACCCAACGGACCGGTGGAAACCTACCCCCTTGAGTCGTGGGATCAAGTGATTGAAATCAACTTGCGAGGCACGTTTTTTTGTTGCCGCGAACTGGTAGGGCCTATGAAAGCCTCGGGCTACGGCAGAATTGTCAATCTGGCCTCCATCGCAGGCAAGGAAGGAAACCCCAACGCTAGCGCCTACAGCGCTTCTAAGGCCGGCGTTATCGCATTGACCAAATCGTTGGGCAAAGAGTTGGCACAGACGGGAATAAGGGTCAACTGCATCGCTCCGGCCACCATACGCACCGGCTTGCTCGACCAAATGAAACCGGAGTTTATTGACTATATGCTGAGCAAGATTCCGATGGCGCGCTTCGGCGAAGTGGAGGAAGTGGCGGCTCTCGCCACCTGGCTTTCCAGCGAAGACTGTTCTTTCAGCACCGGGGCCACCTTCGATCTTTCCGGCGGAAGAGCCACTTACTAAGGAGAAAACCATGAAACTTGTTCGTTTTGGCGCTGTGGGCCACGAAAAACCGGGAATCATCGATGGGCACGGCCACCTGAGAAGCCTCGAGAAGGAAGTTGACGACTGGGGTGGAGCTTCGTTATCGCCGGCTACTCTGGCCCGCCTTGGGGCGCTGAACCCCGAAACCTTGCCTTTGGTGGGAGGAAAGCCCCGGCTTGGTTGCCCGGTAACGGGGGTGGGAAAGTTCATCGCCATAGGCCTGAACTACTCCGACCATGCCGCTGAATCCAACATGACCCCTCCCACGGAACCCATCGTGTTTATGAAAGCCACCAGCTGCCTCGTGGGGGCCCACGATGAGGTGATTTTGCCCCGCGGTTCCCATAAATCGGATTGGGAGGTGGAACTCGGCGTGGTGATCGGTTCACGGTTGAGCTACGGTTCGCTGGAGGAGGCCTGGGAGGCTATTGCAGGGTTTTCCGTGGTCAACGACCTCAGCGAGCGAGAGTTTCAGCTGGAGCGGGGACCTCAGTGGGACAAAGGAAAAGGTTGTGACACCTTTGGTCCGGTGGGCCCTTGGCTGGTCACCAAGGATGAGGTTAGCGACGTGCACCAATTGTCGATGTGGCTCGATGTCAACGGCCATCGCCGGCAGACCGGCTCCACGTCAAAGATGATTTTCAACGTGCCCACTTTGGTGAGTTATGTGAGCCAATTCATGACTCTGCTACCCGGCGATATCATCACCACAGGCACGCCACCCGGTGTGGGCATGGGCTTGAAGCCGCCCCAGTACCTAGCGCCGGGCGACGTCATCACTCTCGGGATAGAGGGCTTGGGCGAACAGCGGCAAGAGGTATCGGCCTACCGGCGGACCTAGCTTCCTAAGCGAACCAAACGATCAAGGTTACCACCGAAAACGGCTTGTAGGAAAACTTCACCCGCAGGCCCTCTACCTTCGCCTGACCGGAGATTCCATGCTCGAGCAAGTTCGCCAACTGGGCTTTGGTGGGCGGTTTTGCAAAGCTCAGGGAAGCCTCGCCAGAGTGGCCTTCGGCTTCGTAGAACCTCATCACCAAGCCGCCTTGCTCGCCTTTTTTGATCCCCGACAACACTAACCTGACGCCCGAGAGGTCTAAAAGGTTTCCGTGAGCCTTCAGGGTGCCCGGGTGGGCTTTTGACGAAGTAACCACGGCAGGACGGCAAAAGCGTTGCGCCAGCGCCAGATTCTCCACCGGGCCACCTTCGGCAAGCGCAAGACCAATCTGAATGCGATGCTCACCGATTTCGGGCCAAGGGTCGGGGTCAACCGACGAACGGATGAGAGTCAAAGCCAGGGTTTCGCCGGTTGCTCGAAAACCGTACTTCGAGTCGCAAACCAACAACAGCGAAGCACCCGCGGGATTCACCGGCATACCAAACGACTGGGCCGGCACATCATGGTTGAGAGGGCTCCTCTCCAGGGTTCCCATGGGGATGTCGTAGCTTATCTTCTGGAAAGCGTACTGGGGGGCCACAAGGAAATTGAGCTGGGGAAAAAACTTCTTGGCGTCGCCAATTTCTTGCCAGCGGACGGTGGTGTCAAAACGCAGCAGTTTCTCTCCTTGGTATAAAGACACGGTGACCGACAGGAGCGAACCGTTGCCGAAATCTAGGCTATAGGCGACAGACTGGCGGGCCACGCCTGACTGTACGGGCGGATTCTTGTAGCGCACGGCGTGGTTGAGCGAGGTCACCTCGAGGTAGCGGCCGACGGTCCAAGCCGACATACCACGAATAGGATCTTCCTTCACGAGGCGAAAAACTCCCGAGGGAGTGTCCTGACTCACGAGTTCTCGGCCCGTGTGCTTGTCGCGAAGCGAAATCAGGCCTCCGTGATGCAGGTCAAACTCCGCCCGAAGGTGCTCGTTTTCCAGCACGATTTCTAGGGGTTTGTCCAGCCGGGGTCCTATTTCCTCGAGCCGGAAATCTTGTGGTTCGGCTTCGTCTAGGACCAAGGTGTTGTACCCCAACCCCGAAAGCTTCACCTTCACCATAACCTCCTGATGGAGGTGCCCCCAGTAGGCGTTGCTTTCGCTGGACAATACGTGGTGGGCAAGGTTGTTTCCCTGGGCATCCCGCCAACGCATGCGCGAAGTAACCCCGGGCCAGTCCCATACCGACACCTGCACGAAGTCTTCACGCTCGTTTTGGAGTGGATTGAACACGGTGAACAAACGGGTCGGGCCGCTGTGAAAGCTGGTTTGGGCCACACGCCCCTCGGTGAGTCCGAAGCCGACTCCAGCGCCCTCACTTCGGCCCGCCGCCCCCACCCCTTCCACAGGTGCCAACTTCGAAGTATCGAGCTGACGTTCCAAGGAACGCAGGGAAGCGGTGCGGGCCGTGTTTGCCACCGTGAGGGCTTCCTGATACTGCCCCATGGCATACTCGCGGGTTTCCACGGTGCCCGAACCAGGCAGAATATCGTGGAACTGGTTAAACAACACCTTCTTCCAGCCCGCCGCAAAACCACCAGAATTGTAAGGATGGCCCCAGAGAAGGTTTGCCAGTGCGGTGGCACCCTCGGCCTCCGAAAGAAGCGCCTCCCCTAGGCGGTTGCCTTTTTTCTGGCGAGACTGGGTGGTATAGCACCCATCGAACACGAAGTTCAATTCTCCTTTAACCAGAGGAATGTCTTTGGTTGCCTTATCGGCGAGAGCGAAGAACTGGGCATAGGTTCCAAACTCAAAGCGGGGAAAGATGGGCCAGGTATCCATATCGAGAATGCGCTCAAGGTCGCGCCGGGTGGGACCGCCACCGTGATCGCCCACCCCGTACACCCGGAGCATGGTGTCTAGGCCGTAGGTTTCACAGAACTCGGGAACCACCTGCGCGCTGCGTCCGTCGAGGGTCCAGTTGTACCAGGTCGGTTCACGGAACATGAGGATCGATCTGCCCGAGGGCGCTTGCCAGCGGTAGAGTACATGCCCCTCGTAGCCACGGCAATGGTAGTAGTACTTAATTTCTGCATCTGCCAGCACTTCGGGCACATGGAGATGGTGTCCAAAAGTGTCGGGTTCGAAGTCGAGATTCAGACGGTCTGGGTCAATACCCAACAACTGAGAAAGGTACTGACGGGTATAGAGAAACTGACGGGCCGTGCTTTCCAGATTGGGAAGATTGCGGTCGGCTTCCACCCAAGTGGAGGCGGTGACTTCCCACCGGCCCTCGGCGACTCTTTGCCGGATTTTTTCCAGCATTTCGGGAGCATGCTCCTCCACGATGCGGTACACAGCCGCCTGACTCTGACCGAAGGTAAACCCAGGATACTCATCCATCAGATCGAGCATGGTTTGAAAGGTGTCGAGCGCAATGCTGGTGGTTTCGCCGTAACCCCACATCCAGTTCATGTCGATGTGGGCGTGCCCAACGCATAAAAGCCGATAGGCCTTGGCTTTGGCCGCGAGCGGAGCCAAGAGGGCCTCTACCTCCATTGCTGCGCCTTTAAGCAGGGCGCCTTGTTCCTGATGGGCTTTCCAAGCTAAGTCCACCCCAGACTCAACCAATTTTAGGAGAGAAGGATCCGCGTTGCGGACGAGCTTATAGGCGTACTGGAGCTCGAGGACGCACCTGCAGGCCCAATAGTTGGGATAATCGGCGTGCATCACAAGGTCAAACTTTTCCAAGTAGGCCTTTTCGAGGTTTTCCAACTTGCGTAGCATTGCCATCATTGAGCTCCTTTTTTTACAAACTCTTGCGCCGCAGTCGAGCGCTGCAGCCTTCGCCAATCCCAACCGTAACGAGCGTCAACCCTTCGCCGAGCCTTAGCTGTGCCTCCGAAACCGGCAAATAGGCCAAATCGAGGCACTCAAGCGTCCAGTCTGCTGATAACGCCAAGGAAAGTGGTAGAGTCTCGATAGGTTGAGATTTCAAGTTAAAAACGAATATTTCCTTGGTTTCTGAGGCTACCGCAATGGGGTCCAAGGTGACGGGGCCTACCCAAAGGAACAGTTTGGCACCACCGTCGATGCGCACGTGAAGAGGGGTGGTAGAAAGGGGCCCACCCAAGGTGTGCTCAAACCCAAATGGCTCATAAGCGCCAAACAGGAGCTCCTGACGGTGTTCGCTGTAAAACGCATTGGCGGCCCTCACCAGAATCTTGTGGCTATCGGTGAGATCAAGCAGGTCTACCTGAAGTTCGGGAACATGCCCCATCATGAACACAGCCAACTGACGTGCCACGTGCTTGTCTTGTTCCTCGCGGTGCCAACTGCCTTCCATGAGCTGCGATACGATGCCTCGGCTGAAGGTTTTCACCAACACGCTCATGCGCCAGTTTTCGTCCGGCTGGCAATAGACTTCGTTGGGAGAGCACGAATAGTTGGAAAACTGCTTGAGCGAGGTGTTGTTGAACCACACCATGCAGTCTGGCTTCACGGCCTTCATGCTCTGTGCAACTTCCTTAGCCCACAGGTAGGTGCCTTCTCCCGTGGTGGCCACGTCGTGCTCGTGGTCGGCTACGCATTGCCCTTCGATCTCGTCGGCCAGGTAGGCCGCCGCGTTTTCCCAGCAATCAAACTTCAAACCATCGAACCCGTACTTGGACAGAATATGGGCCGTAAACTGGCGGGCATGCAGCCGCGCGTCGGGGTTGCGGGTGCACAGAAACTGCGAAACCTTTCCGTCGGCGGTAAGGATTCGTGTGTCCAAGAGCCTTTTGTCCACAGCCAGCGGCCCGTCCTCCACGGCGCGGAAAGCCCAGCGCGGCGTGGCCCAGGCCCACACGAAGAGTCCCAATTCGTCGTGGATTCGGTCTACCAGACCACGCAAATCAGGAAACTTCCGTTGGTCGGCATCGATGCGGCCAAAACCGAAGGTGCGGTTGGTGAGCGGAGAGTCGAAGAAGGCACCCTCGCTCTCTGGGCAATACCAGCCAGCATCGATATCAACGGTGCGAATCCCGAGGTCCTTGGCGGCCACCGCGCTCTCCCAGATCTTCTTCTGGTCAATATCGGTAAGGTAAAGCCAAGAACACCAGACCGGCCCCTTAGCGCTCTCAGGAGTGGGCTCGGGAACATAGCCCCTTTCGGCATCAACCCAATCCCAGTAGGATCGAGAAACGTGGAACCAACTCTTGGCTTCGGTACTCAGAAAAACACTTTCAGAAAACTCCTTCAGGGTCTGCGGCACTCCGTCGTAGGGGCGCGTGAAGCGGATGGCATTGGAGTCGTAGTACATATGTCCGCCGCTTCCCCCCCTGTAAATGCGGGTTCCGGCAATGAGGTCTTTCAGGCCCAGTGCGATTCGGTTTTCTCCGCTTCGCGAACCAAATACCACGTAGGGAGGGTCCTTAGTGGTGGCAGTAGATACCAAGGTCTCGGGGTTGTGGCTCTTGATGTGGGCATAACCGGTGAACCTAGGCGCAGGGGTTATCATGTCGAGGCTGGGAAACTGGCAGAACACCTCAAAACGGAGAAGCACAAACTCGCCCGCCGGCTCTCGGGAGAGCTGAAAGTCCAGAACTTGGGCTCCTTCCCACCGACGACGCTGAGTCTTCAGGCAATAGTCTGCGTTAGTCCAAACCAAAGGATCCGAGGTGGGCACCCAGGGGCCACTCAAGGGGGGTGAGAGCTCAAAACCGAGTTCCACTTGTCTCTCTTCGTCGAGAAGGAAGGCGTCTTTTAGGTGCATTGCCGTCAACCTTTCAGGGAGCCGATCATGACTCCCTTCACAAAATACCGCTGCAGGAACGGATAAATGACCAGCACCGGAGCGGTGGTGGTGATCAGCATCGCCATTTTTAACGATTCCGGGGTTACAACGTGCTTGCGCGCCAACCCTGCGCCCATGAACATTTTAGGATTTACGTAGTTCGCGATCTCGCTCGAACGCAGGATGTTGAGTAGCAGCGTCGAAGCCGGCCAAAGCGTTTTTTCAAACACAAACACCATTCCGGTGTACCAGTCGTTCCAGTGCATCACGGCCGTAAACAGGGCGATGGTGGCCAGAACGGGGCCCGAAAGGGGAAACGCGATGCGACGAAACAGCTGAAACTCGCTCGCTCCGTCTAGCCTTGCCGACTCGAACAGCGACTCGGGGAGGCTTTTCATAAAAGTCCGCATGAGAATGATGTTGAAAGACGACATCAACAAGGGAACCACGTAGACCAGAAGGTTGTTGGTGAGGCCGAGGTTGTTGAGGACGATGTAGTAGGGAATCAGTCCGCCTGAAAAATACATGGGTATGAAAATTATCCAGTTGAAGGTACGCCGGAAGGGCAAGGTATCGCGCGAGAGGGCGAAGCTGGTTACTGCGGTAAGCCCAAGGGAAACAACAGTACCCACAACTACACGGTAGATTGTTATCCAGTAGGAGTTCACGAGGTCTGGGTTTTTAAAAATTGTCACGTAGTTTTCGAGGCTGAATACGCGGGGATAGAAAAAAATCCCGCCACGCTGTGCATCGAGCCCTTCATTGAACGAAAGGGCGAGCACATAGACAAACGGATATACGCACAGAAACGAGAACAGAATGAGAAAAAGACCGTTCAACAGGGGAAACCAGCCCGCTGGCTTTACCTTGCGCATCAGATGACCCCCTTCTCCTGGGTTCGATTGAGAAGGTAGTTGGCCACTAGGAACAGGACGAAACCAATGGTGTTTTTGAAAAAGCTCATAGCCGCACCGTAGGAGTAATCGCGGATGGTTCCGCCCTGTAGCATTTTGAGCACCAAAGTATCGAGGATTTCGCCAACTTTCCGCACCGAGGGATTGCCCATCGTGTAAAGCTGGTCGAAATCGGCGCTCAGCACGCTGGTCAGGGTGAGCACGAAAAGCAAGATGATCACATTCTTGATGGAAGGCAGGGAGATGTGCAGCATTTGGCGCAGGCGGCCCGCGCCATCAACCCTTGCCGCTTCGTAGAGTTCCGGGTCGACTCCTGCCAAGGCAGCTAGGTAGATGATGGAGTTCCACCCGATGTTTTTCCAAATATCTGTGAAGATTAGGATGGGGTAAAAAAGGCCCTCGTCGCTGAGAAAAAGAATGGGCTTGTCGACCAGGTGCATCGACACTAACACTTCGTTCAACGGACCTTCCAGCGAAAGAAGTTTGTAGAACAAGCCAGAGACAATGAGCCACGAGACAAAATAGGGCAAATACGAAATCGTCTGTACAGATTTTTTGAATAGCGGCCGCGTCACTTCGTTGAGGAGCAAAGCGAAGACGATGGCAGCCGGGAAACTAATCAGAATCTTGAGGGAACTGATGACTAGGGTGTTTCTGAGTGCCATCAGAAAGTTGGGCATCTCGAAAATATGTTGAAAGTTCTCCAGGCCTACCCAAGGGCTTTTCTCAAACCCAAGGGCAGGACTGAAGTTCTGAAAGGCCATGACCATTCCATAAATGGGCCAGTAGGCAAAAAGCGCAAAAAACACCGTAGCGGGAAGCATGAAGAGTAAGAGGACTACTTGTTTCCTGTTTCTCTTCACCGGGATAGCCATTGCAAAACTCCTGAATCAGAAAGAAAGTTCGGGCCTTGGGGCCGGGGGCTGCGGAGCCCCGCGCCCCCCTTTTGTCTTTACTTGCCCTTCTTCATCAGTTCGTTCTTTTCCTTGACGATTTCATCGCCACCCAGTTTACTCCACATGGCGGGCCACGTCTTGACCAGCGACCGGCATTCTGCCTCGCTCTTGGCCAGAATGGCGCTGAACTGCAAATCGTTCCAGGCGCTAGTAATTGCCGAAGATTTGGCCGATTCCACAGGGCCGGGAGGAACCAAATCCTGGGGTTCAAACGCAGTGAAGATAGTCCCAAGGAGGTTCTTGCGCGATTGGATCATGTCGGGGCGCAAGTCGGTTGCGGTAAGGGCTTTCTGAGAATTGATCAGTGACTGGTTGATGCCGATCGAATAGTAACCGACGCCAATCTGAGCTCCAGCGTTCCAGTCGCCCTTGGTGCGGTCCATGAAGTCTTTGGTGTAGGCAAGTTTCTTATCCTTATCGTATTCCCAATGTTTGCCCTGCACGCCGTAGAGGGCCAAGGTGAGGCCCTCCACCGAAGACATGTAGGAAAGGACCTTGATGGCCGCCTCCACTTTTTCGCGGGGAATCTTTTTGGAGAACACAAACGCTCCCGACGCACCGGGGGCCACCCACTGCTGAACCGGCTTGCTCACGCCTTCTCCCTTGGGAATCGGAAAGTAGACGTAGAGTGCTTTCGGGTCGAGACTCTGCACGGCATCATTGTAGCTGTTCATGTTCCACCACGGAGTTCCCGTAGAACCGACGCGGCCTGAGGTCATTTTTTCTTGGTACTGGGCATCCTTGATGGTTCCCACTTCCGGATCGAGCAGCCCCTCGCGGTACAGCCGGTTCATGAACACCACATAGCGTTCGAGTTTGTCTATTTGGGGAGCATTGGTGTAGCTACCATCGCTGGCCTTGCGGAAGCGACCATCGCGGTCGGCTTGGTCGAAGAACCAAGCACGCAGGTATTTGGCGCCGCCAAGGTTCTCGTTCATCACCAACGGAATCACAGGCTTCCCATTGACCGTCTTGATGTTGTCACGGAACGACTTGAGGGCCGCATAGTACTCATCGGGAGTCTTGGGATAGCCGAGACCATTCTTGTCGAGCCAATCCTTGCGGATCAGGGTGGCTTCCTGAGCGCTTTCTACTTCTTGAGTCCACTTGGGGTCCCAGTAACCGCCAGAAAGAATGTACGATTTGCCAGTCGCTTGGGACGAGTAAAACTTATTGTTTAGTTTCTCAATGGCCTCAGTAGAGCTGTCAAGCTTCAACTGATCGACGAAACTTCCGATTTCCCAGAGTTTCCCGGCATCACCGGTCTGGTTCATCAGGTCTATGGTGTAAGGGTCCGAAGGGACAAAGGTCCATTCCGGCATCGAATCGGTCGAGGTCCACAGGGCGAGTTGGCGTTTGCGGTCCTCTTCGCTGGTGACGATCCAGCGCTTGAGCGTGACGTCGACGCCGGTCCGCTTATTGACTTCCGGCAGAACCTCGTCCTTGCCTGCAATCGGACCTTCCCAGCCTTCTTCCCAACTGGTATAGGTGACTGCAACGGGACCCGAAGCTTTTGCGGCGGTTTCTTTTTGACCCACTGCAAAGGCCATCGGACTGAGAATACAGAGTACTAGGGCCACAAGGACCCACCGAACTGACAGCATATTCTTCCTCCTTCTGGAATGAAACAAGTACAGCTTCATTTAGAAGCCGGATTGGAAAGCTGTATACTCTACTTATTTCTGCCAGTATCTGTACTTTCTTCGGAAGAGCCGCGCAGCTTCCGATAGGCGTTTGGAGTATGACCTTCGCGGGCCTTGAACACCTTGTAGAAGTATTCCACCGACCTGTAGCCCACCAGCGTCGAGATATCCTTTATGCTCAATTTGGTGTGGATCAAAAGTCGTTTCGCTTCTTGGGTTCTAACCCGCCCTAGGTATTCCACAAAATTGACCCCCAGAACTTCCTTGAACAGTTCAGAAAGGTAATTCGGGGCCAGTCCGATGCTCTGGGCCACAGCTGTAAGCGAAAGGTCCTTGCGGAAGCCAGTATCCAAGATTCGCTGCGCCTCAAATGCGAGGTGCCGCCCGTCGACGGGAAGCGGTACCAAGGTGGAAAAAACGGTTCGCAGGCGGACCTGGAAGTAATCGCAAATGGCTTGCAGACTCTCGAACTGATCGAGGGTAACCCGAGAAAGCGGTGGGGGTACTTTTGCTGAGTGCGGAAGGTCGTCGATGGCCGATTGGATTCTTCGAAACAACTGACGCGTGGCTTCCCAACTCAAAGACGCCACTAAATCCCGGTTGAACAAGCCCTCGAGTAACCCGGTGAGAGTAGCAAGGCTGGAGCTTGGATGAAGTTCAAACACCTGAAGCTGTGCCCTAATGGTTTCCAGCGAAGTTTCCACGATGAGCCGCACCTTGAGGTCGTCCACCGGAAGCTCGCCGGTAGAACGATAAATGCGTCCCGGTTGATCAACAAGTCGCCCTTTGGAGGCCTCGCAGGCCTGGGCAACCGCACCGCGAATGGGGCTACCGGCAGCCTGAATAGCGGAAACCCCTATCGTCACTAACCGAGAGGTCGCTTGGAGGGACTCCTGAGTTTTTGTGGCAACACACTCCAACTCTGGAGGGTCACCGAGGGCAAACAGAACTCGGTCGCCAGACCATTGGTGAGTTTGGGCCCAAAACCTCGCCTTCAGCTCTGAGGTGGCTTGAGCAACCTTCTGCTCGTCGGCTTCGGTGAATGGCTCTCCAAGGTGGACCAGCAAGACCACGAAATGGCTGGACCCGAAATCCTTCAGGTAGTCCAATCCCTCAGCTTCTGCCCGGGCCTCTTCGGTTGACAGTATGCCCTCGAACCAGTTCGGGGAACGCAATCCTGAGGGGCTCGCGATGCGGGCCAGCAATACCTGAGCCGCAAGGTCGTGAAAGAGCTTGCCCATCACTTCCGGGTCTAGGGGCTTAAGCAGATAATTTACCGCACCAAACCGCAGTGCTTCCACCGCATATTCAAACTCAGAATAGCCGCTGAGCACCACCACCTTCGACGCAGAGCCTCGAGACTTGAGGGCCTGCATCACCTTGCGACCATCGAGGACAGGCATGGAAATATCGAGTAAGACGATGTCGGGCGCGAGTGTTTCCACGAGGGCCAGCGCTTGCTCGCCGTTTTCGGCCTGCCCGCAGACATCAACCCTCATCTCCAGCTCACCGAGTAGGTGGACGATATTCTGGCGGATCAACTCCTCGTCGTCCACCACGAGCACGCGAAGGGGCAAATTGGTGGCAGCTTTCACGGGCTCATCTCCTGGCGAGGGAAGGTGAGGGTTACTGTGGTTCCTTTGCCAGCGCTACTGGAAACGACCAAACCATAATCTTGCCTGTACTGAAGTTGAAGCCGGGCGTGGACGTTTCTCAGTCCGATGTGCCCGACGTTGCCCAGGGGATCGGATTCCACGCTGGCTAAGGTATGTTCCAGTTGCGCCAAAACCTCGGCCTCGATGCCCTTGCCGTTATCGGTCACCGTTAGCTCCACGTTTCCTTCTTTCAAACCCCCCTTCAAACTCAGCTTGGCCCCGGTATTCATCAGGGCGAAACCATGGCGCAAGGAGTTCTCCACCAGAGGCTGAAGGATGAACTTGACGGCGGCTAGTTCAAGAATTGCTGGGTCAATTTCATAAGAAACCTCAATACGGTCTCCGAAGCGGGTCAACTGGATATCCAGGTAGTCCTTTACGTACCGGAGTTCTTCCGAGAGCCTGACCACGAGTTTTCGGCCTCCGTGGATGCAGTAGCGGAATATGCCGGCCATCTTGCGAACGATGGCCAGAACTTCGTCGCGGCGCCCTTGGTTGGTGAGCGAGTTGATGGTCTCGAGGGTGTTGTACAGAAAATGGGGATTAATCTGCTGCTGCAAAGCGTAGAGTTCGGCCTCGTGGGTCAGAATCTTGCTTTGCATCAGCTCGTTCACCAAAAAGTCCATCCGGGTGATCATGGCGTTAAACGAGCGGTTCAAGTTACCCAGCTCATCGTTTCCACCCGGTTGGGCACGCACCGTAAGATCGTCTCCCTCGACCCGCCGCATCAGCGACATCAACCGCGTGATAGGCCGGGTTATCTGGCCGGAAATGACAAAGGCGGCCAAAGCACTCAGTGCCAGCGCCAGCGCCAGCAAGGCAAGGCCTCCAAACACCACGCGGTCGCGCCCTAGGCGTATGCGGTCGCTAGAACTCAGGAAGTACAAGTTCCATCCTGTGCTTCTGGAGAGGGCCGGCTGAACAAAATACTCGTGGTTGCTTAAGGTGATGCGGTTGCTCCCGAGCTTGGGAAACGCGTTGAGGGTTTTTCCCAAATCGGATGGCTTAGCCTCTGCGGAAGCGAGGGCCGAGTTGTAGACGATTCCTCCATCGGGCTTCACGATCACCAGTAAATCGACCACCTTGTCGGCCACGTTTCGCACGAGGTTGTCGAAGAAATCGACCGTCGAGGTGATGACGATGAAGGCATTGTCGGGTTTGGCACCGATGACGACGGCCCGGGAGTCAAGAGCTACCGCGAAGCCATAGCTTCGGCTGGGGTGGTGGCCAAGTTCCGGCGCATCGACAACTTTGACCATCGACCCGGAGGACTTCATGTTGGCGAAGAAGCTGCTGCGGACAAACTCCTTGTCGTCGAGGTAGGTTGTGCTCCCTTGGCTGTCGCTGGAAAGAATATAGTTGCGGTCGCGGATGATGAGAAATAGATCATTGTACGAACGGTTGGCAACCAGAGACAGCATTAAGTTGTTGAGGCTGTTGAAGTTGGCATGACGCTGGGAATCGTCGACATAGCTTTCCTGCAGGAACTGGCTATATTGCTTTTCCAAGACCACCGTCATCATCGTGTTCTTCATCTCGTCCACATAGAAATCGAGATGGTTGACCAACTGGTTGGAGATTTTCCCCAGGTAGTATTCCGACTCGAGGGTCATGGAAGAATCGATTTGCCGCGTGTAAAAAAAACCTACCCCCACGATGAGCAGGGTGAGCAGGACCATGTAGGAGAGAAACAGCTTGAAACGGATACCATAACCTAATTTCAGTCCTCGAAGCTGCATGAGTTTCAGGCGCTCAGTCTAGCGAAGCCGTTTGATGGATCAGCTTACCCGAGAGGCGGATCTCAACCGTGCGAAGGTACTTCAACAGCGTTTCCTTCCGAAGCGTCATGCCAAGGCCGGGTAAATCGGAAATCTGGACCATGCCGTCATCGTCCGGAACCGGGCTATGGGTGGTGAGGTTTCGGGCCATAGCGCTCGCCTCGGTGGGGTATTCGCAGTACACCGAGTTCTCGAGGCCGGCATAGGGTTGCAACGAGGCGCTCAGGGCCAGTGGTGTAGTGAAGGTGTGGTTGACGTAGCGGATGTCGTGAGCCTGAGCGTAGCGGGCTATCGAGTAGGCGCTCTCTAGCCCTCCGATTCGCCCGGCGTCGATCTGCACAAAGCCGAGACCACCAAAATCCATCAGATTTCGGGCCACAAAAGGGTCGTGGGCGCCCTCCCCTCCGGCGGTCCGCAGTTTTCCTGTTAGGCCCTTACCCAGTTCGCGGTAGGCTTTGAGAGCTCCCGAAACAAAAGGTTCCTCGAGCCAGGTCACCCTACACTCTTCCAGAACTGGCACCCGTAGACGAGCCTGAGCCACATCTTCGCCCCAGATAGTCCCCGCATCCACCATCAGCTCAATGTGGGGGCCCAAGCCCTCGCGGGCCGCCCTCACCTGAGCCTCATCGGCAGCCAGGTTGATCCCAAACGGTCCCCAGCCGAACTTGGCGGCCCGGAAGCCCTTGGAACGCACTCCAACTGCCTTCTGATAGGTCTGCTCGGGCGTGTCACCAAACAACTGCGAGGCGTAGGCGACTTTAGGAAAACTTCGGTCCCAGCCCAGAAGCTTCCAGGCCGGCTGCTCCAAATGGCGTCCCAACAGGTCCCATAGGGCGATTTCCACCCCAGAAAAGGTGTGATCGGCTTGCAGGAGGTCGAAACTGTTGCGGCGCACTTCACTGGTTAGCCTTCGGATATCGGAAGGCTCGTCGACTGGCTTGCCGAGCACCGAGTGGCTCACGGGTTTGCAGGCGCTGTGAGACATCGGAGTGCACCAGCCGGCGATGGAAGTCAATGGTGAGGACTCGCACTCACCCCAGCCCTCGGCTCCCGTGTTGGTACGCACCCTCACCAGAAGCGCGTCTTGGCTGCCGTCGCCGATATCGAGCACCTCGGGCATCGAAAGGTAGAAAAAATCCACAGACTCGATTTTCATGATTGGTCTCTCCTTGTTTTCTTTTGCCCTAAAAGGTGATTGAAAGGCCGCCGTCGACGGTGATCACCTGACCGGTCAGGTAGCTGGCATCCGGACCGGCCAGAAACCACGCCACGGAAGCGATCTCCTCGGGCCTACCGGCGCGCCGAAGGGGCAGGTGATGCCCTTCCACATAATTGTTCTGAAACCAAGGGCTGTTTAACTCATCAATGCCGTTGACAACGCTCATGGGGGTGGCCACAAAACCCGGGGCAATCGCGTTGACCAGCAGGCCTTTGCCGGCCAAATCGACGGCCAGCGAGCGGCAGTACTGGTTGAGCGCGGCTTTGCTCACCGCGTAGGCGCTGCCACCGCGCTCCGCCCTTTCGCCGTGGATGGAGGTGATGTGAATGATCCGGCCACCGGCCGGCATCCGAGGCACACACACCCTTGTCATAGCAAAGGCACCGTCCAAATGGAGGTCTAGCGGCCGACGCCACGTCTCCAGCGGAGTCGAGACCGGGTCACCGGTTTCAAACTTTCCGGCGCAGTTGACCAGCGCGTCTATTCCTGGCCACCGGGTAGCGAGCAGGCGTTCCAGAGATTCTGCGGTGGAGGGTTGGGAATAATCCCCGACGAGCGTGAGGTGCTCACCTGGCGTCCATTCCCGGGCTAGCGAACCGAGTCCCACTTCATTGACATCTAGGGCGCACACGAGCCAGCCCTCGGAGGCAAAACGGAGCGCCACGGCCTTGCCAATGCCAGAAGCAGCTCCCGTCACGACAACTTTCTTGCTCACTTCCACCTTCCCACAATCCACCTTACTTCCGTAACCAGGCTCTCGCCGGGTTCGAGGGTAGCGACTTTTTGGTCCGAAATGGATTGGTTGACGCTCACCGAAGTCGTTGTGCAGGGTTCGAGGACGGCCGTGTAAGCCCCACCCATAGCCCCATGAGAGGCAAAGTACCAACAGTAGGGAAATACCTCAAGATCGAAGCGGCTCTCCAGCCGTGCCCCATCGCCTGCCTCAAACGCCATGGAGCCTTCCTTGAGGCCACTGAGGTAGAGAAACTCGGTGGTGCCATCGGGTTTGGGTACCACCGACATATCCAGGCCATTGGCATCAGGCCACGAGAAGGCCCCAAGGTTGCCCGCCCTCGACCACTGGGGGTCGGCTGCTAGGGCGGTTTGAGCCGAGGAAACAATACGATCTAAGGGTTGCACCTGCACAGCCGCGTGAAGTTTCCAGAGGAAATGCCGCGTCGCACGGGTGGGGTTACTGAGCTTGTAGCGGCACACCAACTGTGAACCTTCCAGCCTCATTTGCCGCTCGTAGTGAAGGCCAAAACGTGGAAGCGTGCCGGCCAAGAGGATTTCCTGTTCACCGAGTGTTGCCTCCAGCGCAAGGGTCCAGAGCTCTCCGTGGTCGGGGCAATCCACACCGTCGATGGTTTCTGGTAGGTCGCAGGGAAGCAGTTCGTCGATACCGCCGTAGAAGCGGGAATCGTAGTCTGCGCCCGCCGGGGCGGTGGTGAGTTTTAGCTGCGGGTTGCGCCACAAAAGCTCGCGCTGCGAAGGCAGGTGTTTCAGGCTAACCACGCGCCCACCGATGCTGGGGGCCACGAGCACCTCCAGAACCTGGTTGCGTAGCCCCAACACCAGTACCCCGTCGACTTTAGCTTCGAACAACATGAACTCCTCCTGGTGCGGAGGCCCGCTTAGGGCCGGAGTATTTCGCCATCTCGGCGTCGATCCTCTGCAATGAAGTAAGATCGTTTGGCGAGTTGTGGGTCCAGAAGGCCTCTGGCCGCTTTTTCATCCAAGTGCATCCCCAGGCCGGGAGCTTCATTGGCATAAAGATAGCCCCCTTCCAACCGCGCGACCCCCTCAAAAACTGCCAATTCTGCTTCTTCAAAATGGTTTTCTTCCTGAACGCCAAAGCTGGAGGAAGCCAGATCCAAGTGCACCGAAGCCATCTGGTTCACCGGATCGTTGTCTGCCCCCTCTTGCCAGGCGGTGCGCACCCCAAACCATTCGCACAGGTTAGCAACCTTGCGGCAGTTCGTGATTCCTCCGGCCTTGGAAACTCTGAGCCTCACAAAGTCGATGAGGCGCTCGCTGATGAGCGGCACGAACTCGTTCGGGTTGGTAAAAAGTTCTCCCACGGCCTGAGGGGTGGTGCACTGCTGCCGGATTTGCCGATACCAGGGAAGTTGTTCTGGGGGCAAAACATCCTCCAAAAAATACAGCCGGTAGGGCTCGAGCAGTTTCGATAGGCGTACGGCATTCTGCGGCATCAAGTGCTCGTGGACGTCGTGGGTCAGTTTGGGTCCCAAGCCGAAACGGTTTCTTAGGTACTCAAACATCTGCGGAATCTTTTCTAGGTAAGTATCGTCGTCGAAGGCTCCTTCCAGGAAACCGCCTCCCCCGTAGGCCCCGAGTTGGCAGCGCACCACGTGGTAGCCTTCCTCCAGGTAGCGCGCGACGTCGTCTCCCAGTTGCGCCAGCGAGTCGCCCGAGGCATGGGCGTAGGCTTGCACCGCAGTTCGGCATTTGCCGCCAAGCAGTTGGTAAATCGGCAAGCCGGCCTCTTTTCCCTTGAGGTCCCAAAGCGCCTGGTCGATCCCTGACTGCGCGGTTGAGAACACCGAGTCGTTGCGCCAATAACAGCAGGTGTACACCGACTGCCAGATATCCTCGATGCGGGAGGCGTCGCGACCGATCAACAGCGGCGCCACTGTCTTCACTGCTTCCTCGATAACCGAACACCGGAAGGGGTCACTAGCCGACCCGAGGCCAAACAAGCCCGGCTGGTTGGTATGGATCTTCACAAACAGCCAACTGCCGTCCGCCCGGGATCGGATGGTTTCGACGCGAGTGATGGTGGTCAAGCGCCAACCGGCTTTTCGCGGAGTTTTGAGGACATCCAGTAGCCTCCTCGTTTTTTCTGCTACCCCTTGGGTGAGGTAAACACCGTGATGGTAGACCACCCTTGGTAGGGGGTCAAGAGAGAATCGGTGCCTCAGCGTCGAGGAACATCTTCCCCGGATTCAAGATTCCACGGGGGTCGAGCGCCTGTTTGACGGTGCGCATCAGCCTCAGCGCCACCGGATTCAACACCTGCGCCATAAACTGACGCTGAACCAGACCCACACCGTGTTCCCCGGTAACCGAGCCGCCCAAGGTGGTGCACACTCCGTGAAAAAGTTCTTTCAAATAGGGTGCTGCCACCGCCTCAAACTCGCCCCGGCTAAGGCTTCCTTGCAGCACGCAGACGTGCAGGTTACCATCGCCGGCATGGCCCCAGGCTACAAACTCCAGCAGGTACTTGCGGCGCAGCTCCCCTAGGAGCACCAAAACCTCGGGTAGACGGGAACGAGGAACCACGAGGTCCTCTTCCTTACAGTGCGAGCGCGCCTTGGCCGCCACCAGCACCGAGCGCCTCAGGCGCCAGATTGTGTCCTCTTCGGCTTGGCCCTTAGCGCTGAGTAGGTATTCAAGAGAAACAAAGCGCTCGGTGAGGAGCTGGCCTGTGCGCAGAGCTTGTGCCGCCACTTCCTCGGCCTCCATGCCGTCAAACTCCACAATGAGGTGGGCCTGGGTATCGGGGCCCACTTGGGGAAAACTGAGGCCGGTATAAGCCTGTGCCGCCAGCAAGGCGTTGCGCTCCATAAACTCGAGGGCCGAGGGCACGATGCCCTCACCTAGAATCACATTGACGGCCCTCGAGCAGTCTTCCAGGTTGGAAAACGAAGCGATGAGCAGCTTTTGGTGCCGGGGTTTAGGAATGAGCCTCAGCACGGCTTTAGTAATCACTCCCAAGGTCCCTTCGCTTCCCACAAACAGCTGGGTGAGGTTGTACCCCATCACATTTTTTAGCACATTTACGCCGGTCCACAGGATTTCCCCGCTGGAGAGCACCACCTCGAGGTTGAGTACGTAGTCCTTGGTGGTGCCGTATTTAACGCATTTGGGGCCACCCGAACCTTCGGCAAGATTGCCTCCTATCGAGCAGATCTTCAGGCTGGCCGGGTCGGGCGGGTAAAACAAACCCTTGGCCTCAACCGCTTTTCGGAGGTCGTTGTTGAGCACATAGGGCTCCACCGTTACCTGATAGTTGTCCTCGTCGAGCTCTAGGATGCGGTTGAAGTGCTCCAGCGAAAGGGCCACCCCCCCGCACACCGGGAGGGCCCCACCGCTCAGGCAGGTGCGCCGACCCTGGGGCGTGACCGCGATGCCCCTCTGGTTGCAGTGACGCAGGACCTCGGCCACTTCGCCGGTGTTGCGCGGCCGCAACACAAGCTCGGGCAAGTAGGTCAGGTCCTCGGTCATGTCCCGGGAGTATTTTTCGCGTTCGGCCGCCGAGGAGAGCACGTTTTCGGCTCCGACGATGGCCTCAAAACTTTGTCGGTCGCTGTTCTCGCAGGGTTGAAAGCTCATAGGGTCAGTTTAAGGGCATTTCCTGCATCCTTGACAGTCCTTTTCAGAAAGCCGATACGTTTGGAATGAAACAACTTCGGAGAACTTCTCTTGGCTAATCGTCTTGACTGATTTGGCCTGGTTTGTCAGCGGGGCCGCCTTGTTCGATAGCGTTTCGACCACGCAGCAAATTATCATCCTCATACTACTTTTTTCCACCAACAGGCCGCTGCCTGCCTCGCTGGGCTTTTTGGTAGGGCTTTCGGGGGCCTACTTGCTTTGCGGGGCCCTCGGTTTGGCCTTCGTGGCTCCCATGATGGCCTTGGTGGCGGTTTTTGTTCCTAACCTAAACGCTCTTCCCGACGCCGCTTACTATCAGGCCCAAGGGCTAACAGGCGCCGTGCTTTTGGCGGCAGGCCCTCTGTGGTGGTGGTGGCAATCCCGCTCGCGCAAGCCTTCCTTGGAGAACCAGCTGATTTCTCGGCTCAAGGGCATCAATTTTGGGGGCACGCTGGCTTTAGGTGCTTTTCTCTCGGTGACCAGTTTCCCGTTTGCCCTTCCCTACGTGGCCTCCATCGGGAAGATCGCGGCCGCCTCATTGGGTGCCACGGGTGGGGCGGGATTTTTGCTATTGTACAATTTGGTCTATGCGCTTCCCATGCTGGTGCTTTTCGGCGTGTTCGTCGCCTTGCGCGATGCCGTTTTACCGCGTCTTCACCTGCACGTGCAGCGCCTCAACCTCCTGATTACCGTGCTTCTGCTCTCGGGAATGGGCGCTTTTCTGCTGATGGATTGCTGGTTTTTCTCCTTTACCGGGAAGGCTCTGCTCACCAGCAGGTTCCTTTAGGCCCCCTAGAACCCTTTGACAAGCCTTCGTGCCATGGGCAAGGATGGTGTCAATGAAGAAACTTCATCCGTTCTGGCGCGTTTTCGCTTGGTTTTCAGGCATCAGCTTCGGGCTAATCGTCGTGGTTGTGGTGGCCTTTTTGGTCTGGATCTCCGGCCCTCTTCCCCAAACCAAGGGCGAGGTGAAGATCCCCGGCCTTACGGCCCTGGTCGAGGTTTCCCGCGACCTCGAGGGTGTTCCCCACATCAAAGCCTCCAACGACCACGACCTGTACCTCGCCCAAGGCTTCGTCACCGCCCAGGACCGCCTGTTCCAGATGGACCTTAGCCGACGCCAGGCTTCGGGCATGCTCAGCGAGGTGGTAGGCGAGAAGGCCCTCGAACGCGATAAGTTCTTCCGCACCTTCGGCTTGCGACGCGCTGCCGAGGCCTCCTGGGCAGCCTACAGCGAACCGGCCAAGGCCGTTTTGCAGTCCTACGCAGCGGGTGTCAACGCCTTTCGGGCCCAAGCCATCGCCAAAGGCACCCTTTCCATCGAGTTTACCCTGTTAGGATACCAACCCCGCGAATGGACGCCGGTGGATTCGCTGGCCATAGGCAAGTACATGGCCTACGACCTAGGCGGACACTGGGCCGGTCAGGCCTTCCGGTCGTGGCTTATGAGCAACGTCAGCCAGCAAAAGGCTTTTGACCTGTTTCCAAGCTACCCAGAAACGGCGCCAACCATCCTTCCCCCGGGGGAACTCGACTTGGCGGTAGCACTTGCGGGCGCCGTGGTTCCATCACCCTTCAACGGCAGCAACAACTGGGTTGTCGCAGGGAGCAAGACCTCCAGCGGCAAGCCCCTTTTAGCCGATGACCCGCACCTGGGTCTGGCCAGCCCTTCGGTTTGGTACCAAACCGTGCTCGAGGGCCCCGGTCAATTGGTCAGCGGCGTCATTTTTGCGGGCATCCCAGGCATCATTTTGGGCCACAATGAAAAAGTGGCGTGGGGAGTGACCAACACCGGGCCGGACGTGCAAGACCTCTACATCGAGAAGCGCAACCCCGCCAACCCGGCGCAGTTTGAGCACAATGGCGCCTGGGAAGACGCCCAGGTGTTCGAGGAATCGATCGCCGTGAAGGGGAAACCAAATGTAGCGCTCAAGGTGTTCGTCACCCGCCACGGCCCGATCATCACCGACCTCGCCAAGGTGACCAAGAATACCGAGCTTGCCCTCCAATGGACGGCACTGGCTCCCACCCGAGAGCTAGAGGCCATCCTTCAGCTCGACCGCTCGTCCTCGTGGGCCGAGTTCGAAAAAGGTCTCGAGCTGTTTGAGGCTCCTGCGCAGAACTTCGTGTTCGCCTCGGTGGACGGCACCATAGCCTTCAAAGCCAACGGCAAGATTCCCCTGCGCAAAAAGGGCAACCAGCAGGTTCCTGTGCCCGGCTGGAACGACGACAACGAGTGGACGGGCTTCATCCCGTGGGATAAATTACCGCGGTTGGTGAATCCAAAGGAAGGTTTCATCGCCACCGCCAACAACAAGGTGGTCGAAGACAGCTACCCGTATCACCTCAGCGACACCTGGGCTCAGCCCTACCGCGAGGCCCGCATCAAGGCGGTGCTCGCTTCCAACGACAAACTGACTGCCGCCAACCTCCAGGCCCTTCAGATGGAAAAATTGGACCTCCAGGCTCAGGAGTTCAACCCACTTTACGTCAGCCTCCTTTCTGGGCAGACGCTCAACAAACAAGAGACTCAAGCTCTGGGTCTGTTAAAGGGCTGGGACTTCGTCGAAACGGCCGACGGTGCCGCGCCTTTCCTGTACCAGAAGCTCACCGAAAAGCTCAGTACCGTGCTCTTTCAGGACGCATTTCCTAAAGCGGTGTACGACCTATTTGAAAACCGCCCCCAAGCCGTCGACCAGCTCGTGCGACGTGCGGCGGCAGGCCAGGTGAGCCCGTGGATTGCCGAAAAGGGGGGCTTGGCGGTGGTGGTGAAGAAAGCCCTTGAGCTGGCGCTGGAAGAAGGCCGCAAAAAGCAGGGAGTGCAGATGGACAACTGGCAGTGGGGCACCGCGCACGGCCTTCGGTTCCTCCATCCGCTCTCGAGTGTCAAGCCACTGAACTACCTGTTTAACCTCAAAAAAGCCGTGCCCGTTGGCGGAAGCTCCACCACCGTTCAGGCGGCGCGTGCCGACATCGACACGGGCTACGTAAACCACGGGGCTTCCTGGCGTTATGTGGTGGATCTGGCCGACACCAGCCGGGCCAGCCACATCCTCGGCCCGGGACAGTCGGGCCTCTTCAACAGTCCATGGTACGACAACCAAGTGGAAGACTGGGCGAGCGGAAGCTACCATGTCACGTTCCTGCATGACCAAAGTGAGGCAGGGCAAGTGCTGAAACTGTTGCCGGCGGCACGGTAACCCTAGCCTCCGCTTGTCACTGCAGCCAACAATCCGTCATAATGTTCGCATGTCTTCTTCTGTTGCCGGTCAGCATTCCACGACCGGCGTGAAATTGACGGTGGGTGCCATCGGAGTTGTGTTCGGTGACATCGGAACGTCCCCCCTTTACGCCTTGCGGGAGTGTCTTGCCCCCGGACGCGGCGTGGCCCTTACTCCCCAAAACATCATCGGCATCGATTCCCTGCTTCTTTGGACGTTGACCCTCGTGGTATGCGTGAAATACCTGAGCTTTGTCCTGCGCGCTGACAACAAGGGAGAGGGCGGCATCCTGGCGCTGATTAGCCTTGCCGGGGCCCAAGTTGTGAGCAAGAAGCCCGGCAAGACTGTATTTTTGGCCCTTTTGGGCATAGTAGGCGCCTCCTTGCTGTATAGCGATGGCATCCTCACCCCCGCTGTGACGGTACTTTCGGCCATCGAGGGCCTCAAGTTCATCAGCCCAGCGTTCACGCCGTGGGTCATCCCGATCGCTCTGGCCGTCCTGCTCACCCTCTTCGCCTTTCAGTCCAAGGGCACGGCACGGGTGGCCTCGCTGTTCGGTCCCATTCTCATTGCTTGGTTTGTCGTCATGGGAGCGCTGGGCCTGCTGTCCATCATCCATGCTCCCGGAATTCTGGCCGCCCTCAACCCTTGGGAGGCGCTTCGTTTCATAGGAAGCAATTTAGGCCTAACCTTCGTGATTCTGGGTTCAGTTTTCCTGGCCATGACCGGTGCGGAAGTTCTCTATGCCGACATGGGCCACTTTGGGAAGCGGGCCATCCGTTCTGGTTGGTTTTTTTTGGTCTACCCGGCCTTGATGCTGAATTACTTGGGGCAAGGGGCGTTGTTGTTGGTTGATCCCACGAAAGTCACCGACCTCTTCTTTCAGTTGGCTCCGGTCTGGTTTCAGTATCCGCTGGTCATTTTGGCTACGATGGCGTCGGTAATTGCCAGCCAGGCCATCATATCTGGAGCATTCTCTCTGGCGCGCCAAAGCGTTCAGCTTGGTTACTGGCCACGGATGGAGGTACGCCACACCAGCGACGAAACGATAGGCCAGGTGTATGTGCCGTTTATCAACTGGTTCCTGATGGTGGGCACCATTGGTCTGGTGCTGCTGTTCCAAGAGTCAGGACACCTCACCAACGCCTACGGTATTGCCGTTTCGGCCGACATGCTGATCACCTGTTGTTTAATGATCTACCTGGCCCGCAAGAAGTGGGACCTCAACTGGTTCGCCCTGATTCCCTTAGCAGCGCTGTTCCTCGTGATCGACCTTGCTTTCTTTGCTTCCAACATCACAAAAATCCTCTCCGGGGGTTGGCTGGTGGTTCTCATCGCCCTGGTGATTTTTGTGGCCATGACCACTTGGCGCGAAGGCCGGACGGCCCTTTGGGCCGTTGTGGAGAAAAGCATTTTGAAAATGCCCGATTTTCTTTCCGGAATTTCTCGAACGCCCCCCTACCGTGTGAAGCGCACGGCTGTTTTTTTGGCCGGCAACCCAAACGGAATACCAACCGCACTATTGCACAACCTGAAGCACAACCGTGTGCTTCATGAACTCACCATCCTCGTTTCGGTGCAAACCCTGGAACAGCCGCGGGTGCCACCCGAACAGCGCGCCGAAGTTACCGACCATAGCCTAGGGATGTGGCAGGTTATCTTGCGCTTCGGCTTCAGCGAACTTCCCGATATTCCGAAAGCGTTGAAGGGATTACAGATTCCCGAACTCTTTTTCGACCCCGATCAGACCACCTATTTTTTGGGTCGTGAGTCGTTGGTGCTGTTGCCCCAACGCAAAAACATGGCGCCTTGGCGCAAGAAACTTTTTTGGTTTATGTCTCATAACGCCCTTCCAGCGACCAGTTTCTTTCGTCTGCCCGTCAATCAGGTGGTCGAAATCAGCGCCCAGACCGAATTATGAGTAATTTCCTCAAGTTGGACTTCCCCATTGAAGCTTCTCGGGTTAGTTTTGATCCAAGGGGTCGTTCATGGGAGTAGGAATTATTGGAACCGGGTACTATGTGCCTTCCCGGATCCTTTCCAACAAAGAGCTTGAATCCATGGTCGACACCACTGACGAATGGATTTTCAGCAAGGTTGGCGTACGAGAGAGGCGCATCGCAGAACCGCACGAGGCCACCAGTGATTTGGCGATTCTGGCTGCCCAAGATGCTTTGCGCAATGCTGGGGTTACTCCGGAAGAAATTGACCTTATTATTCTGGCCACCTCGAGCCCTGACATGATTCAGCCCGCGACGGCCGCCATTGTGCAGGGCAAACTGGGGGCTCTCAATTCGGCTGCTTTTGACGTTTCGGCCGTCTGCGCGGGCTTTGTTTACGCGCTTACGGTGGCTCAAGCCATGATGAAAGCCAATACGCAATACCGCCGTAGCCTCGTGATCGGCGCCGAGACGTATTCCCGGATTCTCGATTGGAGCGACCGCTCCACCTGCGTCTACTTTGGCGATGGCGCCGGCGCCGTGGTGCTCGGGAGGCAACCGGGCACCTTGGGTATTCACACCACCTACCTGAAAAACGACGGCCGAGGTGCCACCGCTATACGCTACCAAGGTGGTGGGAGCCGCCACCCGGCTTCGGCCGAAACTCTGGCGAAGAACCTCCACCGTTTTGAGATGAATGGCAAGGCCGTTTGGGACTTCGCCAGCAAGGCCTGCCCCATGAGCATCCGTAAGGTAATCGCCGACGCCGGACTCAAGTTGTCCGACATCGACATGGTGATCACCCATCAGGCCAACATCAACATCATCCGCTCGAGCCTCGAAGAACTGGGAATCCCGATGGAGAAGACCTACACCACCATAGAGAAATACGCCAACACCGCAGGTGCTTCCATCCCCATCACCCTTGCAGAGGCACATCAGAAAGGTCTGCTCAAAAAAGGGGACAAGGTAGTTCTCGTAGGTTTCGGTGGTGGTCTTTCTTTGGGAGCGGTCTACTTGGAGTGGGGTTTGGACCACCCCGGGTCCAAGCGGCTTCTCAAGCGCCAGCGCGCTAAGCTTGATAACCACTCCCTCAACTAAACTTGGTTTTTCTGTCCTTGGCTGGTATATTGGAGTCCATGAAACGACTCCTTTCGTCGCTGGTTTTGCTGGGCTTCTTCGCTGCCAGCTTGTCGGCTCAGATGGTGATCTCGTCTCTCTCTTCCCCAGTTTTTGCTTCCGGGGAAGGCGGCACCGCCAGTCAGGAGTCCCCTTTTTCAGACCGTTTCAACCCCGCTTCGTCTGCCTTCAAACAACGCCCTACGGTTGATTTCTCTTACTTTGCCCTACCGAGCGCAAGCGGCTTCGGCAACGCTGTAAACCTCGGGTTCACGTTTCCTCAGAATTGGGCTGTTCTTTCTACTACCGCTAGTTTCTGGGGCGTCGATGTTTCCGGGCTCGACCTCGGCAATCAGGGCCAATTCACGGCCGGAATCTCTAAGGATCTTTTTGGTGATCTGTACATCGGTGCCCAAATGGGAACCGCGTTCGGTACCGGAGGTTGGGGTGCCGGCCTGAGTCTGGGTTTCCAGCACTTTCCCGGGACGGTTTTACCCTGGGTGCAGGACCTTCGTTGGGGCATAGCCCTTCGCGACATGGGAAGCGCCTACACCACCCTGACATCGAAGAATGCCATTCCCCCCGTATTCACTCCCGCTGTGGGTGCCAATTTCTTCCTGCTGAAAACTTCCGACTTGTCCATCGAGCTGAGGCCCGAGCTCAGCCTTCCCTCCTTTCAGGACCTCAAGTTCAGTCTCGGGTCCACGCTAGCCTTCGCAGACAATCTGCAGCTCAACTTGGCTCTAGGCTTCGATGTACGCGACCTTCTGGCAGGTACCGCGCCTGTGGTTCCATTGTCGGCCGGAGTCGTGTTCAAGTTCCAGACCGATATCCAAGACAATATCGACGTGCTGGACTTTTCCAAGCAAGGCTGGAACAAAAGTGAGATTCGCCTTGCGACGGCCGTCATGCCACTCCCCGGAGGAGTATGGGCCATCGGAGCAGGAATTAATGTACCCCTGGGTCCCGGTGACACCAATCCCCCAGTGCTGAAGGCCGAAACCTCTGTGAAGCAATTCATTTCGCCCAACAACGACGGTGTTCAGGATGTTTGGACTCTCCCTGTGAGCATGACGGACGAGCGCTTCATCACCAGTTATCGGGTGGCCGTTTTTGATCTGGGCAAGTCCCTCGTACGCTCCATACAGGGTTCGCTCGCTCTGCCCCAAGCCGAGGAGTTCGACAATATCCTCAACCGCCTCGTGTATGTTAAACATGGAGTCAACATCCCGCCGCAACTCGAGTGGAACGGGTATTCCGATAACGGTACTGTGGTACCAGACGGAACCTACTCCATCGTGGTGTCGGTTCGCGACGATAACGGTAACCAAAAGGACTGGCCCGCTGGGCAAGTTGTGGTCAAAAACACCCCCCCACTGGCCTACGTCAGCCTTCCTATCAACGAGTTTAATCCCGTAGGGCAGCGCAACCGCCTGGCGGTAGTGCAACGGGGTACGGCCGAAGATCTGTGGACAGGTGTTATTCGAAACTCCCGCGATGAAGCGGTCCGGACGGTTATCTGGAACCAGACTATGCCGGTCAACTTCGAGTGGGATGGAAAAAACGACCAGGGCAAACTGGTGCCCGACGGAGTCTACAGTTACGAACTAAGCACGAACGACCAGGCTGGAAACAAGGCCGATGCCAAGGTTGGCAACATCCTCGTGAACTCACTTCCGACACCCCTAGACCTGAATCTGAACCGGGTCGCCTTATCGCCGGAAGGCAATGGCGCGAAGACTGTGGTCTTTCAGCCAAAGCCCGGGGTCACCACGGGAATGACCAGCTGGAAGCTGGAAATTCGCGATTCAAAAGGGAACCTCTACAAGACCAGCACCGGCAACGGAGTCATTCCCTCAGAGCTGGCTTACGACGGCCACAATGAAGCCAACCAGTCGTTGCCTGAAGGCGACTACCGTGCCAAGCTCATGTTGGTGTACTCCAACGGAAACACTCCCGAAGTCGTGTCGCCCCCCTTCTCGGTCAAAAACAATCCGCCTCAGGCCATGGTCTCTACCAGCTATACTGTTTTCAGCCCGGGGTCTCTCGATGGCCACGGAGCTTTGAGTTTCCAGCAGACAACGAGCGCTGAGGACCAATGGACCGGCAAACTCACCTCCTCCACCGGATCCCTTGTGCGTGCCCTCCGCTGGGTGGGGAGGGCCGATGCGACCTTCCTTTGGGACGGACTGGGCAGCGATGGGAAACTCCTTCCCGACGGCGACTATACCTATACCCTTGAAGCGGCTGACAAGGCGGGCAACCGCGGTCAAAGCCAACCTTTGACGGTGACCATTGACACCCGCGAACGGCCCGTTTTTCTCACCGCCGACCGCAACGCTCTGACTCCCGGTTCGGGTGCCGCCAACGCGACAGTCAACTTCGTGCCACAAATCAAGGACAGCACAGGGCTACAAAGCGTCAACGTGCTCGTGCGCAACGCCTTCGGGATGGTGGTGCGTTCTTGGCCCGAACAGAGTGGCCTCGGTCTGGTCGAGTGGGACGGCAAACTCGACAATGGCACCTTTGCCCCCGACGGTGTTTATGCCGCCGAACTCAAGGCAATTTATGCCAACGGGAAGGCGCCTGCGGCACGTTCCGGCCAAGTGCTTGTCAAAAATGGCCTTCCCACGCTCAACCTCAGTTCCGATACAACGATCTTTTCTCCTACACCGGGGAGCAAAAAGCCGGTTTTGACCATTGTGCAGGACTCCAGCAGTGAAAAACTATGGACAGCCAGCCTCAGCCGCGGAAGTGAGGTGGTCAAGTCGTTCTCTTGGAAGGGAAAGGTTTCCAATATTGTGTGGGACGCCACCGACGACAATGGCAACCACGTTGCCGACGGCACCTACCGCTACGAAGTCAAAACTACCGATGACGCTGGCAACAGCCTCGTGAAGTCGCTAGCCAACCTCACCGTCGATTCCCGCCCCACCCCGCTCTTTCTGACCACCAGCGCCGATGGTTTTTCTCCGAACTCAGACGGCACGCTTGACACCCTCACCCTGACCCCAAAACTCGCAGTAACCGACGGCATCGAACGCTGGAAGGTAAGCATTGAAAATGACGCTCTCGGCCTGAGAAAAACCTTCTCGGGTGCCGGAACGCCCCCTGGGCAACTCGTGTGGGATGGGATTGGCGACGACAAACGAACTTCTGAGGACGGTCGCTACACAGCAAAGTTTGAGGTGGTATATTTCAAGGGCAACCTTCCCGAAACCAGAAGTTCCGGATTCTTCCTGGTTGCCCTTCCGCCTCTGGTTGCTCTCGAGGTTTCACCCCAACCTTTCTCTCCCGACAACGATGGTACGAACGACGAGCTGCTAGTTTCTCTGGCCGTGAAAAGCGTCATCCCCGTTGCAGAATGGTCCTTGGAAATCACCGACCCCGAGGGCCACAGGTTCATCCGATTTGCCGGTAAGGGAGTTCCTGCCTCGCAGTTCAAGTGGGATGGGCGCTCCGACACAGGTGAGCTGGTTCAGTCGGCCAGTGACTATGCGTTGCGTTTCCAAGTCAAGGACTCGATGGGCAACGTCGGTTCGGTGGCCAAACCTCTGGCTGTTGATGTTCTGGTCATAAGGGATGGCGAACGATTGCGGATCATCATTCCGAGCATTACCTTTGCCGCGAACTCACCGGACTTCTTGAAAGGTGTGGAGACCGACAAAAAGAGCAAGAATGTGACCGTGCTAAAACGCCTTGCCGAGATCTTCACCAAATACTCGCGCTACAGGATCGGGATCGAAGGCCACGCAGTGATGCTCAATTGGGACAATAAAACACGGGGCGACAAGGAGCAGGAATCGGAACTTCTTCCGCTGTCCAAGAAGCGAGCTGAGGCCGTGAAAGACTACCTCACAACGCTGGGAATCGCAGCCTCGCGCATCAGCACCGAGGGAATCGGAGGGGCCCGGCCCGTGGTGCCTTTCAGCGATGTCGATAACCGTTGGAAGAACCGCCGGGTTGAGTTCTGGCTCGACAAACCCTAGAGTGAAGACCGGTTGCTACGGGGCTGTTTTTTTGCTGGTGTCGCGGGTCAGAATCTCGAAGGTCTTCCAAAAGGCCTCCACTGTGGTCACTAGGGAAGGTTGATCACCCTCGGAAGTAGGATCGAGCAACGTCTTCCAGGTTGAGACCATCAGTCTCATGCTGCCCATAAGTAGAAGCACCAAATGCTGAGCCGGTAAGTCGGCCCGGATGCTTCCTTCCAACTGGCCCTCGAGAACCATTTGCTCTAGCTGATAGGCTCGGGCTACCTGGGTGATTCTGTTCAAGTTTAACGCCTCACCGTCGCTGCGGAAAAGTTCCTCAGAAAACAACATACTGGTCATCCGTCGATTGCCTTCAAACTCCATCGCCCTTCCCTTTAAGAAAAGTTGGAGTCTCTGCAAGGCATTGACCCCAGGAGTTAAGCGGATCTTCTCCAGATTTTCGAGCGTGATCATCTGAAAATGGCTCGCGAGGGCTTGAAGAATAGCTCCCTTGTCAGGAAAATGCCGGTAGAGGGCGGCGTCGGTGAAACCGATCCGTTGGGCAATGTTGCGCATTGTGAATCCTCTGAGACCATCCTGCTCTATCACCTGCATGCTGGCATCAAGGATCTGCTGCTGGCGTCCCGTTAGAACCATCATGAATCCATATTAACATGCTTCGCCGGAATTGCCTAACACTTTCTCGACTGCGGTTGAGTCTCGACGCCTTCGTACTAGAAACTGCATGGATTGACAGCCCACGACACGAGCCCTAAATTGAGGTTATGAGCTTACCGGTGATTCTCTGTGTGGACGACGAGCCAATCATCATACAGAGTCTGCGCATTGAGTTGCGCAATGCCCTTCGGGGCCAGTGCACCATAGAGACCGCACGTAGCGGCCCGGAAGCTTTGGAGATCTTTGCCGATATCCGCAGGGACGGCCGGGAACTTGCGCTGTTGATTTCTGACCAGAATATGCCTGAAATGAAGGGTCATGAGGTTCTCTCGAGCATTAAATCGATCTCCCCAGCAACGTTCACTATCCTCCTCACAGGGTTCTCTGACCTCGAAGGAGTCAAACAGGCTGTCAATAACGCCGATCTGCACCGGTACATCACCAAGCCTTGGAAAAAAGAGGAGTTCATTTTTAGCATCCGGGAAGCTCTTCGGGCTTTTGAGCAGGAAAGCTTGATCCAGCGGCAAGATCAGAAGATCGAGAAACTGACCCTTAGCATGATCAACGCTCTCGAAGCTGCCAACCTCAGCTACGACGAGGATACGAGTTTCCATATCCTGCGTGTGTCGGAGTATTCGGCTTTTCTGGCCCGAGAAATCGGCAGCGATGCGGACTTCGTCGAAAGGATCCGTACCTACTCAAAGCTTCACGACATAGGAAAAGTCGGTGTGGCGTGCCAACTCCTGAATAAACCGGGGCAGTATACCCCTGAAGAGTTCGAGATTATGAAACAACATGTTTGGTACGGCAGCCAGATCCTCGACGTGGAGGGCATCGATGAAATGGGCCGCAACATCGCCTACTGCCACCACGAGCGATGGGACGGAAGCGGCTATCTGAGAGGGCTAGCGGGTCTGGCGATCCCGCTCGAAGCACGAATCACCGCGGTAGCGGATGTGTTCGACGCCCTCCTCAGCCGGCGAGTCTACAAGCCGCCGATGCCTTTTGAAAAAGCCTTCGGCATCGTTAGCGAAGGCTCAGGAACCCACTTTGATCCGGCCATCATAGACGTGTTTCGCTCCAGCCACGACAGCCTTTTTGCCATCCGAGAGCGCGTCAACGCGATGGAAGACCAGTCAGGTCAGGGGAAGCCAGCGGAAGCTCCACGGTAAACTGCGTTCGGCCCGGCGTGGATTCTACTAAGATTCGGCCGTGGTGCTCCTCCACAAACCTCTGACAAAGGTCTAGGCCCAGCCCGCTCCCCTCACCGGCAGATTTGGTCGTAAAAAAGGGTTCAAAAATACGATCGCGGATGTTGTCGGGAATGCCGGGCCCCGAATCGCGAATCACCACCAGAACCATGTCGTGCTTTTCTAATGTCTCCATTTCCAGCAAGCCCTTGTAGTCCATGGCCTGAAGAGCGTTGGCGACCAGGTTGGTCCACACCTGTGCCAGACGGTCTGCGTAGCCCCAGACGAACACGGTGCCAAAGTTCTTCCTTAACTCCACACCGTGGCGCAGCCGGCTCTGAAACAGGGTAAGCACGCTTTCAAGGTTTTCCCGCAGGTCGACCTGACGAAACTCCTTGTGTTGCTCTTCATGAGTGAACGTGCGCAGGGCCCCAATCACTTTTGCCGCTTTGTCGCTGGCCTGATCGATGACTAGGCAGGATTTCTCGAGGCTGATCATCTCGTAGACCATCCGAACCGCCTCACGACCAACCGGCTCAACCAACAAACTGAGGTAACTCTCCAGGTGGGTGGTAAGGTCTAGCTCCGCAAGGAAGTCAATGACTTCCTCGTCGGAAGCAACCCCGGCCGCGTCAAGGAAAGTGGCAGCCTGCTTTCGTTTTTGCCGGAGCTGAGAGGAGGGAATGACCTCAACCCCGCGGTAGGAATGCTCGTACATCTGGAAAAAACTTGCCTTCTGTTCGTCACCGAGCAGTTGAAGCAACCGAGGAAGACCTTCCAGCACTTTCTTCAGCAGGCTACCAATATTGTTGTTCGAGGCGCTGATGGCTCCCAAAGGAGTATTGATCTCATGAGCAATACCGGCGATGAGTTGTCCAAGGGCGGCCAGTTTTTCGGAGCGCACCAATTGCGCTTGTGCCAACTTGAGGTTCTCGAGCGTCTGCTCCAGGTGACGGGTCCGGTCGGCCACCTTGCGCTCTAAGTCGATATTGATCTCGAGGATGGCTTTCTCGGCCCTCTTGATCTCAGTGACATCCTCGATAAAGGACTCGAGGATAAACTCATTGCGATGTGTGTCGAAAACCCTGCCGAGATGGTTGTTGACGATGAGGATCTTTTTGTGACGCGTGAAGAACTCGGTGGTGATCTGGCTTCGTCCCTGGGCGGTGCCGATGAGCATCTGGAGAATAGCTTCGTATTCCTCTGGACGCACGTACAATTCTGTAGTTACGTTTTTGATGTGCTCGAGAGCCTCCTGCGGAGTGCTGTAGCCCAGCATCCGGGCCAGCGCTAGGTTGAGATCCAGCGGTTGTCCGGTGAACGTGGTGTGAAGAATCCCAATGGCAGCCTCTTCGAACATCCGACGAAAACGGTACTCAGAGTCCTTGAGGTCTTGCTGACGCAACCATACACTTTCCCGCATGCTTTCAAAATCCTGCAAGATCTCATTCAGGTCTTGGTAGCTGGTCCGGGTCAGCTTCTCGCTGTAGTCTCCCAAGGTGATGCGGCGGGTCTCGTTTTTGAGGGACTGCAGAGCCCGGAAAAGCTGGCGGTTGAGCCCGCCGAGGTAGGCCAGAACGAAGCCCATCACAACCAGTAATACCGGAACAACGACAAGATAAATCAGCAACGCGGAGTCAATATCGGCGAGGGGACGGCTGAGAAGCACCGTCCAGGCATGGTTCCCCAATTTCCACACCGAAACCTGCGACCAGGTTTCGGTGACCATGTCGCTGTAAACCCAGGTCTGTTCGGGGTGGCGTGCATTTTGCTGGATAAAGTTCTGGGGGATTCTGCCACTGAGGAGGGTACCTTTTCCGTCCAAAAGGCCCAAGGACAGTTCAGAGCCTGTCACTAAGGTTTCTATGTCGGTGATCATGCGGGCGTTGTTGAGGAAACCCACCAGTCGGACGCGGTTTTGTTCGACCCCCCAGCCCGTGTGAGACCCAGCCTCCGAGCGGGGCATTCCTGACCAAACCGGTGCCCTCTCATTTGCCAACCTTTCCAGCAGTGTTACGGCTGCTGATGGAACTTTGGCCTTTGGCCCACCTGGCCAGGAATCAACGAGCCGATCCTCAAGGTCAAACCAGTAGACGGAGTCGAACTCCTGTGCCAGCTTCGCTTCGAGTTTGAGAGTCGAGCCCATGCCTTCGGCCAGGATGGCCAGCTGCCGCAATTGGCTCTCGCGCCCATTCCACAAGGACTGAGCCTGGCGTCCGATCGACTGGGCCAACTTCGCATTGAGTTCCTCGAGGGAACTACCAGCGCGCCAAACCGTCAAAAAGGCACCGAGGACGATGACAACGATGAAAACCAGGGAAGGCAACAGAACTACGCGGGCGAGCGCATCACGAAACTTTGGCAGGGCAAGGGAGTGGAGTTCGGCTACCTTCATGGCTTCAGTCTAGGCCTGTGAAGTCGCACTAGCAAGCTCACACTTCCTTTCGTTCACCGGATGGAGTATTTTCTCACAATGCTTGTTGCCAAAGTCTTTCCCCGCATGGCCGACATACCGCAAACCGAATGGCAAAACCTCAGTCTTGACCATCCTACACCCATTTTGGAGTGGTGCTGGCTTCAGTGGCTGGAGGAGTCCCGAAGCATAGACCGGGCCCACGGTTGGACTCCGCAGCACCTGACCCTTTGGAGGGGAAACCAACTGGTTGCCGGAGCTCCGCTGTACCTACGCGACCACAGTTGGGGCGACTTCGTCTACGACTTCGCCTTCGCCCAGGCGGCTGATTCTCACGGCCTCCCCTGGTACCCGAAACTGGTGGGAATGAGTCCCGCAACTCCGTCGGTCGGCTGGAAGATCCTCGTGGCACCTGGTGAGGATTCGCAGGAACTGTCGGAGCGCTGGCTTGAAGAAGCCATAGTCCTAGCCAAGAAACTGGGAGCGGTATCGTTACAGTTCAACTTCACGGATCCCTTGTGGTCGGACCCGCTGGCGGGCCTGGACAAACATTGGAGCCGCTGGAGCCATCAGAATTTTTTGTGGACGAACGATCAGTTTCAGACCTTTGACGACTATCTCGGTGCTTTTGACAAGAACCAAAGGCGCAATATCAAGCGTGAAAGGGCTAGCATGGTGACTCAGGGACTTTCGTTGAAGATGGTCTCGGGTGACGAGATCCCCTCGCATTGGTTCGGCCTGATGGGCGAGCTCTACGATAGAACGAACAGCCAGTTCGGGCCCTATGCCGCCCGATTTCTGGAGCCGGAGTTCTTTCTCGGTCTCGAAGCGATACGTCCGCTCTTGACCCTGGCGGCGACCTTCGACGGAGAAGACCCGAATCCCCTCGCACTTGGTTTTCTGTTGCGCAAAGGACCCACCCTCGTCGGCCGCTACTGGGGTGAGAGCCGGCACATAGACGACCTCTACTTCAACATCTGCTATTATAAGCCTATCGAGTGGGCCATCGAAAACGGCATTCAGAGCTTCGACCCCGGAGCAGGTTCGGAACTCAAGGTACGCAGAGGCTTTCGTTCCTTCCGAAATGTCAGTCTCCACCGGTTTTTCGATCCAGCTGCGGGCAAGCTGTTTTCGTCGAACATCGAACGGTTCAACCGGAGAGAAGAACAGACCATCGAGGCCTTGAACCAAGCAGTGCCCTTCAAACAGCGGCCCGAGCCTCATTGACACACAACCGCCTTCGCAGGTAAGGCTGGTTTTTCAGGAGAACTTATGAAACCTACGCCCTTGGTCACCTTGGTCCTTTCGGCCCTTTTCGCAGGCCTGATGGCCGCTTCGGCTTTCTTCACGATACCGTTTCCTCAGGTTCCCATGGTCCTGGCCAATGCGTTCAGCTGGCTGGCCGGTCTTGTCCTCGGTCCTGTGTGGGGCGGTGTCTCGGTGGGCCTTTACCTGCTGCTCGGAGCCTTCGGCCTTCCCGTGTTTGCCGGTGGCCACGCCGGTGTGGGCACGCTTTTGGGCACCACGGGAGGCTTTCTGTTCGGTTACCTGCTGGCCGCCGTGGTGACAGGCCTTCTGCGTGATCCGTCCGGTCGAAGCGTATTGCGCACAGCTATGGCCACCCTGACGGGCGTTGCCTCGGTGTACCTCCTAGGAACACCATGGCTTGCCTTTGTAGCCTTCCATGGCGCAGCAGGGTTCGAGGGAGCCAGTTTTGTGCAAGCTATCTGGTGGTCTATTGGTCAGACGGTTCCCGGACTTTTCGTTTTCGGCGATCTGATCAAGGCCGTTGGCGTCGTGGTAGTAACCCTAACCCTTGCTCGCCTCCCAGGACTTTCACGGCTATGGTTGAAATCCGAAACCTGAGCCACCGTTTCGACGACGGCGCGTTGGGTCTCAACAACGTCAACCTGGCCCTAGGAGCCGGGGAGTTCGTTGTTCTCGCCGGGGAAAATGGCGCGGGAAAGTCGTTGCTCATGAGGCATTTGGTCGGTCTGGTGGCTCCCACTTCGGGCTCTATTCTGTATCGGGGGCGCGAAATCGGCCCGCAGTTGAAGCAAGTGCGCCAAGCCATCGGTCTCGTGTTTCAAGACAGTGGCGCCCAAATCGTCAGCCTCACCGTGGAAGAAGACGTGGGCTTTGGCCCGCGCAACCGGGGGTGGTCCCCTGCCGAGGTGGATCTGGCCATCACCAGTTCGCTTGAAGCGGTAGGCCTGCTAGGCCATCGCAAACAACCCTGCTCCCAGCTCTCAGGAGGGGAATTGCGCCGCGCCGCCATTGCCGGCGTTTTGGCCCTCAGGCCAGAGATTGTCGTGCTCGACGAGCCTTTTACGGGGCTGGACTTTCCTTCGGTGCAGGCTGTGCTGGGAACCTTGGTACGGCTGCATCAAACGGGAATCACGATTATTCTCTTGACTCATGAACTCGACAAGTGTCTGGCTCTGGCGACGCGTTTGGTCCTCATGAGTTCGGGAACAGTGATCGCTGATGGAGCTCCCACCGACCTGTGGGAACTCATCACCACTACGAACGTGCATCGGCCTCCCGGAGGCCCAGAAAAATTGGCAGAGATGACATGGCTCGCCTAGCACTTGCCTACCGGGGTACCAACCCGGCCGCTGCTTGGGATATCCGGTGGAGGCTGGTTTCGCTCACAGTGTACGCCGTGGCAGTGTTGTCGGTGGAATCCCTGAGGCTCGTGCCCCTCACGTTGGTGGTCGTCGTGCTGCTTCCTTGGGCAGGGCAGAAGTGGCGCGACATCGGTGTTTTGTTGCGGGGTTTACTGGCGCTTTTTGGGTTCTTTTTGGGCGTTGGGCTTTTCCTCACGCCCACGTGGGCTCACGCCCAGCTGCTTCTGGTTCAAAGTGTTCGCCTTTTGCTTTTGTTTCTCGCCAGCCATTTTCTGATGGTGACAGCCACCCCCGATACGGTGGTGCGGGGCCTCCAGTGGTTTTTGTCGCCCTTGGGAGCCCGAAGGGCTTATTTGGGGGCCTCCATGGCGTCGTGGGCGCTAGCCTCGGTGCCCAAGATTCTCGCTCATGCCCAGGGTTTGCGGGAGGCGGCAGTGCTACGGGGACTTACCGGAAAGCAACCGCTGGTCTGGATGCGGCTTCTGTCGATTGGATTGCTGATCCGCGTCATCGAGACCTCGGCTGTCGTTGCTGAGGCGCTTGAAATGAGGGGTTTTGGGTCGCAAACTCCTCCCCATGGTCTGCTGGCCTCTACCAAGGACGCTGTGTTGGGCTTGATGCTGCTCGGGTGGTGTGCCCTTTGGATGATCTTGCCGTGAAAAAAATACCTTGGGGCAGTGTTTCGCTCGTTGCGGCCTTTGTGGGATGGCTCGTGGCAAACCTCCTCGATTGGCCACCGGGTGTACCAACCGAACTCTTGCGGGCCTTCTTCGATGGGTCTCTTGCCGGAGCCCTCGCGGACTGGTTTGCCGTCACGGCGCTGTTCCGCAAGCCGGCGGGGCTTCCCCTGCCGCACACCGATTTATTGGTGCGACGCAAGGAAGACTTGGCACGGGCCATCCCTGAGTTTCTGGGTCAGTTTCTGGAAACCTCCTCCCTGGCGCCTTTAGTTCAGAAATTGGACTTTGCCGCGTCGCTGGAGTCCCACTTCGACCTAGCACAGCTTTCGGATTTGTTTGCCAAGCCTGAGGCCGCACAGTGGTCACAGCAGGCTCTAACGGCGGCCTCAAAAATTCTCCTTGAAGACCTGCGAAGACGCAGGCCAGAACTTGTGGATCCACTCACCGCCATGGTAAAACGCCGTGCAGGCTGGAAAGGACTTTTTGTGGGAACTGATACCGTGGACGAGATGTTGCAGGGGCTCTTGGATGAGCTAGAGGCCTTCCACGCCGACCTCTCTCATCCTCTGCGACCCCTGTTGATCCGTGCCGCGGCAGAGGCGCTCAGCCGCTGGGGTGAAGAAAAACCCTGGGGACGCACCGATGCCTCGAGGGCCGCCTTTAACCACCAGGCCGCGAACATGGTGTTGCAATTTTGGGAAGTGACTCGAGTTCCCGAGCGGCTTTCGGCCTCACTCACTTATGTTTTAATGCATACCGATGCACGCCAACTCTCCGAGCGCATCCGCAGTGCTGTGGGCCAAGACCTGCAAGCTATCCGGGTCAACGGTGCTTTGGTAGGCGGAATCGCAGGGGTCTTGCTCAGCCAGTGCGCACACCTTATTCTAGGGCGATGAAAGTCACCCAGGAACGTCGCAGGTTTCGCGAAAATTGGCAGGCAGAAAGCGAAGCGGTCTTCCTCTACCGACGCTTGAAAGACAACGAAGAGAATCCAAAGCTCAAAGATGTGTACGAAAAACTGGCCCTCAATGAAGAAAAACATGTGGCCATCTGGGCTTCAAAACTCCGCGAACTTGGTGCTGATCCGACCCACTTTCGTCCCCGCCTGAAATCCCGCGTTCTGGCACTTCTGGTGCGTACTATGGGAGCCGGTTCGGTTATTCCGCTGATCGCCTCCATTGAGCGCAATGCCGCTGATGAATATGCAGGACAGACCGAAAGCGAGATTCCTTCGCTGGTTCGCGATGAATCCAGCCACGCCCGGGTTTTCGCGCATCTCGCCCGCTCCGGATCCGGACTAGAAGGCAGCGCACTGGCCAGATTTGAAGGACGCCATCATACCGGGGGCAACGCACTGCGGGCCGGGGTCCTCGGGGCCAATGACGGCTTGGTGAGCGTGTTTTGCATCGTCATGGGTGTAGCCGGTGCCGGAGTGTCTAGTTCGGTTATTTTGGTAACCGGGGTTGCTGGCCTGCTGGCTTGTGCGCTTTCCATGGCGCTGGGCGAGTGGCTCAGTGTGCAAAACGCCCGCGAGCTCTACCAGAATCAACTTCGCATTGAGGAACAGGAACTCGAAGAAGCTCCCGAGGAAGAAAAAGAAGAGCTCACGCTCATTTATCAAGCCAAGGGCATCGAAAGAGCGCAAGCCGAATTGATGGTGGCGCAGATTTTCCAAGACAAAGCCACGGCCATCGACACCTTGGTACGTGAGGAACTGGCTATCGACCCGAAGGAATTGGGTGGTTCCGCTTGGGAGGCGGCGCTGACCAGCTTCGTGCTTTGTCTGGTGGGGGGAATCCTACCCGTGTTCCCCTATTTTCTGCTTTCGGGGACCGCAGCCCTCGAAGGAAGCGCCTTGGCCTCCGTTGTGGGCCTGTTCATACTTGGTTTGATCAGCTCTCTGATCACCGGGCTCAACTGGGTGTGGGGAAGTGCACGCCAAATCTTGTTCGGTGTTGCCGCCGCCGCCGTAACCTTTGGTATCGGTATGCTGATTAGTCGCTTTTCGTGATCTCGCTGTGAGCCTCAGGGAAGGCGGTTGCTCAGTTGAGCCGGTTGCGGATCACCAAGGCCTCGGCCGTGACGGACCTGACCCACAACTCCCCGTCTTGAATCGTAGCCGACAGGTCCATCGATTTACTGGCAAGGGTGGCTAGATGAGCAACTTGCTCAGGACCAACATGGTATACAGCGAGGTTCCGGGCTTTGGCGACTCGATTGGCGACGGTGTCCCACCAAAGAGCGGGGTTCCCGCGGCTGTGGTAGAGAACAACTTGTCTCGAGCGCCCACAAGCCCTCAGGATCGTTTTTTCGTCAGGCTGACCCACATCGATCCAAGTTTCTACCTCGCCGGCGAGGGATTTTTCCCAGAGTTCGGGTTCATTGGGGTCGATCATGCCCTTGGCGAAGGCCAAGCGGTCGCTCGCATGCCAACAATAAGCCGCCAACCGCAACATGAGTCGTTCCTCGTTTTCACTTGGGTGCATAGCCATGGTGAGTTCGATGTCGGAGTAATAGCTGCGGTCCATATCGGAAAGGTTGAGTCGTACCCGGAAGACTGTGGACCGCGGTGCCATCACCCGGCCACCACAAAGCGGAACAACCGTTTTTTTCCGGCGCGCAGAAAAAGGGCGCCGTCCACCACAGACTTTGAAGTGGCCAAGGCCTCCACCGAGTCGATTTTTGTTTCGTTGACCGTAGCCCCACCCTGCTGAATCAGCTGCCGGGCTTCGCGCTTGGAAGGCACAAGGCCCGATTCGACCAGCAAATCGACAAAGGGAACTCCAGCCTCAAGCCGGCTACCGGAGAGTTCGGCAGACGGAATCGCGCTGACGTCGGCACCTATTCCGGGGGCGCCAAAGGCGCTTTGGGCGGCACCACGGGCTTGATCGGCCTGCTCTTTTCCATGAACCAGAGCCGTCATTTCCCAGGCAAGACGCTCCTTGGCCAGATTGATGCGCTGGTCTCGGTGCTCGGTGAGCTGCTCGATTTCTTGCAATTCGAGAAACGTGAAAATCTTAAAGAACTTGGCCACATCGTCGTCGTGGACGTTGCGCCAGTATTGGTAGAACTCAAACACCGGGGTTTTGTCCGGGTCGAGATAAATCGCGCCTTTTTCGGTTTTGCCCATTTTTTTGCCGTCGCTTGTCGTGAGCAAAGGGAAGGTGAGAACAAACACTTCGTCGCCACCCATGCGCCGGGTGAGGTCGATGCCGGAAACCATGTTTCCCCACTGGTCATCGCCCCCTACCTGCAACCGCACTCCGTGGAGTTGGTTGAGTTTCATGAAGTCGTAGCTCTGCAGAAGGATGTAGTTGAACTCGATGAAACTGAGACCCGTTTCCAGGCGCATCTTGTAGGTTTCAAACGCCAGCATGCGGTTGACACTGAAATGCACCCCCACTTCCCGGAGCATCTGGATGTAGTTGAGCTGGAGCAACCACTGCGCATTGTCGGCCATGATGGCCTTACCGGGAGAAAAATCCAGAAACTTCTCCAGTTGGCCACGGAAACCCAGTGAGTTTTCGGCAATCGTTTTATCATCGAGCAACCTGCGCATTTCGGATTTTCCGGTGGGGTCGCCAATGCGGCAAGTACCACCCCCTACGAGGGCTACAGGCCTGTGTCCTGATCGCTGCAGGTGAGCCATGGCCATGACGGGAACTAAATGGCCGACGGTTAGGCTCGGCCCTGTCGGATCAAACCCGCAATACAGGCTCACGGGCCCGGCAGCCATAAGTTTCGCCAAGCCCGTTTCATCGGAACACTGCTGGAACAGGCCCCTCTGTTTCATCACTGTTAACGCATCCGTCATCGTACCTACTCCCGGGAAAAACCCCCACGAATGTAGCCTTTGCCGATAGGTGTTTCAAGGGCCAGAAGGCGGCTCGCCGGGGGCCAAAGTCTCGAGCCACGACATGAGCGGTTTTCGGAACACGAGCCCCAGCAAAAGGCAAGCCACGGCCAGGCCTCCTATCGCAAACACGATAGTCCAGTTTTCGTGCGCGGCTGCTTCCCCAATGAGCATGGCGCCGATGAGTGCGGGGGTGTGCCCCACCAGTGAAACCGCCAAAAAAACCCAAAGGTTGAGTTTAGTGAGGCCTCCAAGGTAGGAAAGAATATGCTTGGGAAGTCCCGGAATCAGAAACAGAAAAAAGAAGACTACCAGAGCTCGCGGGCCCGATACCAGAGCTTCAAACTCTGCCACCTGTTTCTCGCCAAAAATCCGCTGCACAAAGGACAAACCAAGCCGCCGCGCCAGCAACACACAGAAGACCGTGGCCATGCCCGTCCCTAACGTGGCCCAAATTGTTCCCCACACGGCTCCAAAAAGAAAACCCCCAGCAATCATGGGGATTTCGCCAGGAAGAATCACCGTGACACCCAGAAAAAAATTGAGCGCCACATAAACCGCGGGAGCCCAGGCACCGAAAGGTGCCATCCAGGCTTTGATCTTTTCAGGGTCGGTGGCCAGTCCCCAAACAAGGTCCCAGTGAACCACCATTGCCACCACCAAAGAAAGCAGGACGATGACCAATAAAAAAGGTCCGACCCAGTCGGAAGCGGTTTTCGGTTTCAGCGGGTGTTTCATTTACTTCAAGCTAACCAATGGTATCCTGTTAGGGAAGCAGCAGTCAGGGCGACCAACCATTCTCAACTTGCCTCGAGGCCTGAGAACGCAGGCAAAGTGCTTGTTTCCTAGCTCCCGCCTCAACGGGCTCCTAAAGGATAAGCGTGAAGGCCAAAGTGATGACCGTCACACCGATGAGCAGGTCGAGAACTCGCCACGTGATTGGCCTACGGAACACCGGGGCCAGAAGCGCGGCGCCATAAGCTAGGCCGAAAAACCACACCGTCGATACACTTGCGGTGCCCAGCACAAACCAAGGCTGTTCCGACAAAATGTGCCGTCCTCCCAAAGTTCCCAGCAAAATCATGTCTAGCCAAACGTGGGGATTGAGCAGGGTGAAGCCAAGCAGCAGGATCACAGTCCGGCCCAAACTCTGAGGTTCTCCACCCGGGTTTCCCTCCAGTATACTGGGCTTCCAGGCTTTCCAAAGGCTGTTTGCGCCAAACCAGAGCAGGTAAGCTGCTCCCAACCAGGTGACACTAGCCAAAAGGAAGGGAAACTGCAGAAAAAGCGCCCCTAACCCCAAAACCCCCGCCGTACAAAGGCTCAAGTCGAAGAGGCTACACAGTAAGGCCGTAACGAACACGTGCTCGCGCTTGAGGCCTTGCTTGAGCACAAAGGCATTCTGTGCGCCTATGGCTACGATAAGGCCTATGCAGACGACCACGCCTTCAGCAAGTGCTGCGGCCATTCCTGGGGTCCAATTCATGCAACAGAGGCTATCACAACCTCGACAGCTTGCGTATCCTGTTCCCATGTCACCTGATTTGAACTCTCTTTGTCAGGCTCTTGAGGCCGCCTTCTTTGTCTCTGACGACCCTCGACTGGTTGAAAGCTGGCGCGAGCTGCATTCTCTGGACCTCACCTCGGGACTCTCGGCTGAGGTGTCGGGTATTCGCAATACCCGGATTCTTGCCCTTTGGGAAGCTTGGGGCCTACCCACGGCCTCCGTCGCGGCTCTAGTGCTTGCTCCTTTGGCCTTGGCCATCTGGGCCGACCGAAAAGTGGATTCGCACGAAAGACGGGTGATGTTGTCGGCTCTGCAAGACACCATTTTTTTCGGCACCATCGTGCAAGACATCGTGAACGCTTGGCTCGAACGCACCCCGGGGGATGACCTTTTGGCGGCCTGGGAAAACCTGATAGGGGCTCTGCATCAGCTTACCCCACCAGTGGACCGCAAGCTTCTTGCCGAAGAGATTCTGAAAATGCCCAAAACCCTTTCCCACCGAGGATCCAAGGAGAAAGCTGTGTTGGAACGCCTCACCCAAGCCTTTGGCCTTTCGCTGACGGGTACTCCATGACGAGCCTGGAGGATGTGCGGACCGCTGCCCGGGAAAAACTCAAGGGCATTTGCGCTGTCTACCCCGTGTGCGATGGAGCGGCAGAACGCATTTGCCAGCGGGAGAATTACGGAAAGGCAATTGGATTGGGCGGTGCGGGCCTAGGAGGAAGCTTCCGTGCCAACGTGGAGGCTCTCGCCAATCTCAAGCTGCATACCCGCGTGGTAGGTGACCCTTTCGATCCAAACCTTAGTTTTGACTTTTTCGGGTTGCAGTTGTCGATGCCTATTCTGGGAGCCTCGACCAGCGGCATGAGTTCTTATAACAACGCGATCACGGAGCTGGATTTCTGCAGGGCCACTTTGGCCGGTTGCCGGCAAGCGGGGACCCTCAGTTTTCGGGGAGACACCTGGTTCTACGAAGAAGAGGACCATTTTGCACTCACTTCGATCGCCGAGGAAGCTGGGCGCGGAGTTGCCATCTTCAAGCCCCGGGACCAGCAGACCCTTTTCAGGCTTATCGCCAGGGCCGAGGAACTTGGGTGTCCGGCCGTCGGTGTCGATCTCGACGGTCATGGGAGCACGAACTTCGCTCGGGCAGGAAAACAGGTTTACCGCAAAAGCGCATCAGACATTGCCGAGCTTGTTCACTCAACAAAACTTCCGTTCATCGCCAAGGGACTGATGCATCCCGGTGACGCGGTTGTCTGTGCCGATGCCGGGGTTGCGGCGGTGGTGGTGTCCAACCATGGGGGCAGGGTGCTCGATTCAACTCCAGGTACTGCAGAAGTTCTGCCGGGTATCGTGGAAGCCGTGGGCCAGCGAGTCCTCGTGCTGGCCGATGGGGGTATCCGCAACGGTTACGACGTGCTCAAAATGCTGGCTCTGGGAGCCAAAGCGGTTCTGGTGGGTCGCGACCTCATACGTGCTGGTATAGGTGGGGGAGCACTGGGCGTGCAACTTCAAATGGAGCATTACCGAACCACCTTGCGTCAGGCCCTACTGATGACCGGTTGCTCCGACTTGGCGTCGGTGGGGAGGCACGTGTTAGCCTGAAAAGCGCTGGGGATAAGGCCGGGCCCCACCGATGTGGGAACCCGGAACTGTGGTTTAGGAATAGCGCTTCCTGATTTCTCTGGCCTTGGTGATGTCGTTGGTCAGGGCCCGGAAGCGCCTGACCAGGTAGAAACCAAGTTCCTTGAAGAACTTGAGCTCCATGCTGGGGCTCTGCGCTAGAACCGTGCGAAGATCCGCGTAAGTGATTTCAAGCACCATCGAGGTTTCGACGGCCTCAATGTTGGCCGAACGACGCTCGCCGTCCAAGAACGGCAGTTCGCCGAAATGCTCGCCGGCGCCTATGGTGGTCAGTTTCACGTCGTCGCCAGTCTGTGAATTGGTGGTAACCTTTAGGCTGCCCGACATCACAACGTACATCGAGGTTGCTTCGCTTCCCTCGGAATACAGGCTGTGGCCCATGGGGACTTCCACGGGGTGGGCGCTGGCGGCAATCTTTTCGAGCTCGCCGGGCTCAAAGGCGGAGAAAAGGTAAATGTGCTTCAGAAATTCTTCAAGCTTGTTCATGGTATCCTCTCAAGTTCAGTTTCAGGAACGGAAGGCCCTCAGTCAACCCCGGGCCGCGATAAGAGTCTCGAGGCGGTCGACGAGGCCCGAGAGCACTTCAAAACCCTTTTCCATCGCCGCAGGTGTGGTCATGTCGATTCCGGCCCGTTTCAGGGCCTCAACCGGGTAAACGGAAGCTCCGCAATTGAGGAGCTCCAGGTAGCGCTCGGCCGCTTCGGGGTCTCCAGCGAGGATTGGCCCCGCCAAAGCGTGGGCGGCGCTGATACCAGTTGCGTATTGGAACACGTAAAAGCTGGCGTACAAATGGTTGAATTGAGCCCAGGTTGAGCCCTCGCGCTGGGGTTCCACCTCCACCTCGGTCCCGTAGCCCTGAGCAAACAAATCGGCCATCAACACCGTCAAATCTGAGGAGGTCACGCCCTCGCCTCGGCCCACACGCGCGTGCACTTCCCGCTCAAAGCGGGCCAAAATAGGCATAATGAAGAAATAGCGATGGAAGTTTTCCATGGCCTCTTCGATGAGGGCAATTTGGAACTCCCGGTCGGTTTCCTGCTCAAACAAGGAGGCTCTGGTGAGGGCCTGATGAAAGTTTGAGGCCACTTCGGCCACAAAAATACTGTAGTTGCTGTACACATTGGGCTGGTGTTTCCAAGCGTGCCAACTGTGCATCGAGTGCCCTAGCTCATGGGTCAAGGTACTCATGCTCGAGAGGTCGTTGCTGTAGCTCATCATGATGAACGGTGAGGTCAGCCGGCTGCCGGTACTGAACGCGCCCGAGCCTTTTCCCTCGGTGGGGTACACGTCAACCCAACGTTCTTCCAAACACCCGCGAAGAAGGGTGTCGGTGTAGGGCTTGCCCAACGGAGCCATGGCGCGTGCAATCCAACCTACCGCCGTTTCGTAAGGTACCACGGGATTATTTTGCGTCAAAGGGGCCCAGAGGTCCCAATGCTGCAAACTTTCAACGTTCAAGGCTTTTTTACGGACACGAAAATAGCGGTGCCAAACCCCGAGGTTTTTCTCAAAGGTTGCCAGGGTGTTTTCATAGGCAGCCAAGGGAATGTTGTCGCCAAAGAGCGCCGCTTCGAGCGAAGACCCAAAGCCACGCACCTTCGCCTCAAAGGCATCCTTCTTCACCGACGTGATCAGGGTGGCGGCCATCGATGGGGCATAGGCCAGGTGGGCATCGCAGAAGCTGTACCAGGCGTTCTGCCTCAGCGTTCTGTCGGGGTTCGAAAGGTAGGTTTCTACTGTACTCTGAGCCACCGGATGCGGCTTGCCGGTACTATCGAGGGCATCGGCGAACTTGAGGTCTGAGTCAACTTGTAGGGTGTGGATGGTGTACAGGCTCGAAAAAATGTCCCCAGCGGCGCCGAGAACCTCTTCGACTTCCGCCGACCGCACGTGCCTTTGCCTGCGGAACAAATCGTCAAAGTAGTGGGCGTAGGTGGCCAGTTCCGCTTGGGAGTGGGTCCACTGGTCCAGCACAGGCTTACCGACGGCCAATAATTCCGGCTGAGCGAAGGCTGTGGCGGCAAAATAGCGGCCGGCGAGCGAGCCAGCCTGGCTGTTTTGCGCCTGAGCCTCCTGGTTATTCGTATCAACGGTAGCCCCCATGGAGGCCCAGAACAAGAGCCGGTCGACCCGGCTGTCGAGCTCGTCTTTCAGGCGAAAGAATTTAACGAGCACCTGCGGCCCCTGCGAAAGGGTGCCCGAGAAGGCCCCAAGCTGCGGCAGCTGCGCGTCGATGGCGCGGAGTTCTGCGTTCCAGGAAGAGGCATCGGCAAAGACGGCCTCCTGGTTCCAAAGGTATTTCTTTTCGACGGAAGTGCGGGCGGGAAGTGAATCCATAGTGACTCGTATTTTAGGCGTTGAGCACCGGTGGCGCAAGCCTAGCGGTCGCTAGGGGTCAAAGCAGCCATTGTTCGAGAATCTCGGTGGCCTCAGTGTACGATCTAGTCTGGTAAAGCCTATCGCGGAGCTCTTCCCCGCCTTCCCAACCGCGCGTGTAGATTTTGTAGAAACTTTTCACCAGGTCGTAGCCTTTATGCCCCTCCCACACCCTTTGCTGCTCCCGGAGGTGGAGCGTCATCATCTTCACTTTTTCGGCTGGAGGAAGTTCCTCGAAGCGGCGTCCGTCGGTGCGGAACAACAACGGGTCGTAAAAAATGCCCCGCCCGACCATCAAACCGTCGACCCCCGATTGTTTTTGGCGTCGCGCGAGATCTTCCCGAGAGCGGAGGTCGCCGTTTCCAATGATCCGCGTGGTAGAACCTAGCTCATCTCGAAGGCGCACCACCGAGGCAATTTCGTCCCAGTCCGCTTCCCCTTCCGACATTTGCGCGGCTATGCGTCCGTGAATAGTTAGGGCGGCCAGATTCCTGCTCAAGAGGAAACCTGCCCACTCATGGGTCTTTTTCTCTTTGACGCCAAGTCTGGTTTTCACGCTCACCGGGGCTACTGCGCAGGCTTCCTGCGCCGCTTGGATAAGCTCACCCGCCTGCGCGGGATGATCGATGAGCCCCGCGCAACTGCCTCGCCGGACAACCTTGACTGCCGGGCAACCCATGTTGATGTCGATACCCACGAACCCGGCTTCCAGCAACCGGGGAATCGCCTGGCGGTAGTCCTCAGGCTCATTGCCCCAAATCTGCGCCACCAAGGGGCGCTGAAGGTCGGCCAATTCCTTGGAATCTAGATAAGCGTGCTGCTTGGCAAAACGACGCTTGGAATGCACGAGCTCGGTAGAGTTGATGAACTCGCTCATGAAAACATCGGGGGCGCCCCACAGGCCGATCAACCTGCGGAACACGGTATCGGTAACATCCTCCATCGGCGCAAGAACCGTAAATCCAACAGGAAGGGTGTTCCAAAAGTTCACGAGGGGGGAGCGAGGCATTCCCACATCGTGGTCAAGGTTGGGCTGGCTGTCTAGAGACTTAACCGGGAATCTAGGGGCAACAAGCCTCCTCGCCGGCATCGAGGACCAAGCTCGCGAGGTCTTGGCGCAATTGGAGGCCACCCTGCTTCGCGCGGGTTCGGCCAAGAGTCGCCTTCTGATGTGCACCATCTACCTTGCCGATATGGCCGACAGGGCGGCCTTCAACCAATTGTGGGACCCCTGGCTAGAGTCGGGGACCGCCCCAGTGAGGGCTTGTGTACAGGTCGGGCTGGCAGAACCGGACTACAAACTGGAAATCCATGCGGTGGCGGCAACAGCTTGAAGGTATTCTTCTCAATCGATCGATTGTCCAAAGGTCAATAAGTTATGGTCCGGATCAAGGAGAGAGAACTCCTTTTGCCCCCAAGGTTTCCTTTCTAAGGGTCCGTTAGGGTGAATTGCGACTTTGCGGGCCAGGAGTTCTTGGTAGAACTGCTCGAGGTTGCTGCATCGGATGTAGATCTGCCCGTAGTTCTTACGAGGGTAAAGGTTTTTGAACTCAAAGAAGTGGATTTGAATCCTGTCTTTTTGCAGCATGAGGTAGCCTGCGTGATCGAGACTCCCGAACGGAAGAAACCCGAGATGATCCACATAGAAACCCATGGTTGCCTTTTTATTGCGCATGGGCAATTTGGGATGGATGTCGGTCAGCATGTTGCCTCCTTTTTTTCAACTTTGAGCCGGCTATGCCGGCCAAAGGGATCTAAAGTTCCTCGCCGGTATGAATCGTACCGGATTTCGAGGGAAGTGATTTTCTCTTTGTACAACTGCAACTCACAAATCACCCTTTGCATACTGGTGAAATCAGCGTCGTTGTGAAGCAGGAACAGCCTGCAACACTTCTTGGTAGACTAACTCGCTGATTCCCCAGGTTTGAACCGCCCGCTCCCAAAGTGTCAGCGACTTTTCAACTCGTGAGATTTGCGTCCTCAAGCGCGGTATGCCTCGAGCCTCCCGGGATGGCAGACCCGATTCGCATGTGGGATTGATAGTGGTTCTGCCATTGAGTCACTCAATTAACCTTATGCGAAGTAGGAATGGCAGTCCTGAGTTTCTCAAAAGTGGAAGCCCAACCGGCGCGGTAATCATGACTAGTCGCAGGATCAATATCCTTGTGGGTGAGTTTCATCCTAGTTTGATGCCCAATTTCAAAAAATCCAAGGGAAACAACCTCGATATTCTGTTCTCTTGTTTTCCACGCCCATGTGAAAGTCAGTTCAGCAAAGGGTTCGACAACTAAATACTTGCCGCAACAGGTGTGTTCGGTCCCGTTGGAGTTTACGAAGGTCACGGAAAAGCTCCCATGGACTTGCGGTTGTGAAGACGCGGACAACACAGTTCCCTTGGGATCCGACCCAAACCAAAGCCGCATGAGCTCAGGATGAGTCCAAAACTTCCACAACCTCTCAGCTGTGCAACTAAAGGTTGTGTCTAATACGACGGTTGATTGTGAATCGATGCCTTTCACTGCTTGCGCCCCGTTCAAACTACCTGTTCGCAGACGTTCTCCGTCTGTAGCTTTGAATTATGGCATACACCTGTGAACGCGCTCAAGGTCGCCTATCCAACCAGGCGCAAAGCTCGTCCAAGCTCGCCTGTCGGTCTAGCATGCTCTGAAACACAACATCCTTGCTTGCCTTCGCCAGTGCTGCCAGCGTCTTCAGGTGCGACTGCACGCTCGCGGCCACCAAAAAGAACACGGCCTTGACGGGTTCGCCATCGGCCGCACCCCAGTCGAGTGCAGGTTTCAGATACGAAAGCGCCACAAATTCCTGGTCATGGTGGGCAACGACGGGGTTGCGAGGATGAGGAAACGCCAGCCCACGCCCCATGGCAGTGCCTGCCATCTCTTCGCGCTCGAGCATCGATTGCAAGAGGTGCTTGGACACGTTGGGAGAAAGCGGAAACCGAGCCGCCGCGTGCCGCAGCACCTCAAACGGATCAGTGGCGTTGAGCTGAAGGTCAACACCACCCCGCCGCAGCCGGTCGCCCAAGGTAGGCTCGGCGTGGCCGAGGAGAGCCCGCGCCCTTTCGAGCGCCGTGAGAATATCGGCAAGCATGTTTTCCTCACCAAGCGCCTGGGTGAAACCAATCTTGTCGAGAGTCTTGCGGACATCGGGAACTACCGTCGCGAAGAGCAGGTGAGTGCCCTTTGCCTTGGCATTCTTGAGCAGATCCTTGAGCACCATGACGCCGCTGGCGTCGATGCTCGGCACGTGGCGCAGTCGCAAGATTCGCACCTTCGGAGCCGCCTCGATCATCAACATCGCTTCCTTGAACCGTTCCGCAGCCCCGAAAAAAAACGGGCCCTCCACTTCAAAGACTTCGACGCCCTGGGGCAATGTCATTTTGGTCAGACCGAAGGGGTCGAGGTCTTCCGGGGTGTCGCGCAGTTCGTCTCGATGCACGGTGACCTGACTTGCCTGACTCATCTTTCGCAAAAAAAACAGCAGAGCAAACAAAATTCCCACGGGGATGGCGACGGTCAGGTCAACCAATACCGTCAACAAAAACGTGGCGACGAGCACAAACACGTCGCCAGGGGGACCTTTGAACAAAAGGGCCACTGTGCGATGCTCACTCATGTTGTAGCTCACCGTCGCCAAGATGCCAGCCAGCACGGCCAAAGGTATAGCGCCCGCTAGGGGTGAAAGGTACAACAGCACGAACAACAGAAACACCGAGTGAACGATCCCCGCGACGGGTGTCTGGCCCCCACTCTTGATGTTGGTGGCGGTGCGAGCAATCGCACCGGTGGCTGGAATACCCCCAAAAAGCGCGCTGGCGAGGTTTGCAAACCCTTGGCCGATCAGCTCTTGGTTGGAATTGTGCTTTTTGCCAATAAGACCGTCCGCTACCACCGCAGACAACAAACTCTCAATGCCCGACAACAGGGCGATGCTGAAGGCAGGCAGCAACAACTCGCGCAAGTGCGCCACGCTAACTTGCGGAAGCTTTGGAAAAGGCAGCGTTCCCGAGATCGCGCCAAAGCGACTCCCTATAGTCTCGACCGGCCACCCGAGGGCAGCGACCAGGCCCGTGCCGAACAAGAGCGCGACCAGTGCCGCCGGAACCCGGCGATCAAGTCGGTTCAACACCGCGATGACCCCGACGGTTCCCAATGCCAGACCGACCGCCAATCCGTTTATCCCCGAAAGGTTAGACAGGAATAACCCCCACTTTTCGAGAAAATCGGCGGGCACGGAGGCTAAACCCAAGCCGAGAAAGTCGTTGACCTGGCTTGAAAAGATGATCACGGCGATGCCCGAGGTGAACCCAACGATAACGGGGTAGGGAATGAACTGGATCACGGTTCCTAAGCGGGCGTAGCCGAGAATGAGCAGGAACACACCAGCCATCATCGTGGCCAAGATGAGCCCATCGGGACCAAACTTGCTGACGATGCCATAAACGATGACTATAAAGGCGCCGGTTGGCCCGCCTATCTGTACGTTGGAACCGCCGAGTGCCGAGACGAAGTAACCGCCTATGACCGCGGTCAGCAGGCCCTTGTCGGGGGTAACGCCACTGGCAATGGCAAAAGCGACAGCCAAGGGTATCGCGACGACGCCCACGATCAGTCCAGCCCCCAAGTCGGCTCCGAAGGTCTTGAGGCTGTACCCCTCGCGCAAGACTTCCCACAAACGGGGACGGTCCATGCACACTCCTCGAACAGCACTCAGGCCTGCATACTTCTTATAGGCATAAGTATTTTGGACACCCTTGGCAAGGGGGTTGCGCTTTCCCACGGGCGTCACCGGGACTAGAATAGTGGCAGGGGTTCTCCTTAAGTTGTTTGGGCCGGTCTTATTCGCTGTCTTCGGCTGTGTACTCGGTGTCGATTTCGCCCGAACCGGTCGAATCGATGCCTACGCTCAGGCCCTTGCTGTTTCCCTTCCAGTCGGCAAAGTTGATGTACATGGCCCCGCCCTTGGGCAGGTCGAGGTCGATGGCAGAGAAGTCGTCTTCGTCCTTTGTGGTGACGCGCTCTAAGTAGAGGTCGAACTTGCCGTCGCCAGCAAGTTTTTTGGCATCGACGACCAAGTCGCCTTTTTTGGCATCGACCTTGATCGAAATTGAGCCACCTTTCTTCATGCTGGTTCCCTTGAGGTCGAACGTGTAGTCGGCGCCAGCAAGGTTGTCTAGCCCCACCGTCAGGTTGGGGGACTCCGTGCCAAGGGTGGTATAGGTCAAGGTGTCGTCGGAGGGATCAAACTCGACGACATCTTTCTGCTTCGGATCAAGTTCGATTCCTTCCACGCCATACACATAGCCGGGGCCGATGATGACCAGATCGGAGGGCGACGACTTCTTCAGATCAGAACCGTCGAGGACGATTTTCACCTTCACGCCGTCGGGGATCTTGTAGGACGGTTCTGGACTCTCGAGCGAGGTTGCGTTCTTGAAGAACCTCCACTCTGCCCCCGGGATCTCGTGAACGAACTTGCCATTGACCCAGCCCAAACGGCGCTTGGCGTCGTCGGTAATGAGCACGTGGCCTTGGCCCTCGAGGAAGATTTCGTTGAAAGCCTTCCTCGGATTCTTTGCCTGACTCTTCTTGGAGGCCAGTGCTCCGCTGGGGTTCGTAGCGTCGGTCGGCTCCCCATCGGGGGCAAGGAACGGGGCCGTCATCACTCCGAAGCGGGCGCTTGTCGGCGTGAGTACCAAGGTCAGCGTGTCGGCGTCGCCATCGTAGGTTTCGGGTTCCACTTCCGGATTGATGCTGGCCTCGTAGCTCCAGGTGTTCTTCTTGGTGTCGATGAGCAGATCGCGCTCGTCGCCGGGGTAGTTGTTATCGTAAACCTTGATGGAATATTGCCCACGGCCCCTGTCCTCGATGGCATAGGGGGTGATGGCATGCCCGCCCGTCAGGTCGCGCTTCCACAATCCGATGGAAAAGCTCTCGCCCGACTTGGAGGCCTTTTTGAGGACGTTGAGCAACTGGGCCGGGGTGTCGCTGATGGTCTTTTCGGGAATGGCATCCACGCACTGCGTGGCCCACCAGTAGGCGATTTCATGCTGAAGGTTAGCATTGGCCAACTTGAGGTCCGTCGTCTTGGTTCCTCCGAACGACTTAGGCGCGAGTTTCCCCTGGTAGAACAAAAGGCTCAGTACGGCCATGCCTTCGCAGTGTCCGGCGCTCATTTCCGCATTGGTTTGTTCCATCCACTGCTTGGCGGGAGGACTCAGGATGATCTTGTTGCCCTTCTTCTGGCTAATCACGGCATCGCCAAACATTCTGACCATTTCTACCGGAGTAAGGTTCTGCACGCCAGCTTCATCGCCATAGTTGGCGAAACCAAAGCCATTGTTTTGCGGCCGAAAGCCCAAATCGAACACAAGCTTGCCTTCGGACCAAAGACTGTTACTACCGAACCCCAGCACCAGTACCAAAAGCGGCAGGATCGTTTTTAAGCAAAAGTTAGACATGATTCACCCTCTTCTTTGTTCCAATTATCAAGGACACATCCAAACAAGTTCAAGACCACATTCCTAGGTCGGTGCCCCAACCCTACGCCGCACGGACTCAGCAGAAGATGACAATTTGGCTCGAGAAGGAAACGCTTTCTAGTTCGCCCAGTTCTCCAAGTGGAGGCCCTCAATCCTTGAGAGCTCTCTGACATTGTTGGTCACCAAGACTCCATTGTAGAACTTCGTTGTGGCCGCGATAAGGAGATCGTTTGGCCCAACAACTCTTCCCGAGGACTCGGCGAGGCATCTGAGGTCCGCGTAGACATAAGAAACCTGGTCATCAAATGACTTGATCTCAAATGTTTGTAAAAACGCCTCTACCTTTTCGAGATTGCTCTCGCGTTGGTTGCTTTTGTAGGCTCCGAGCAGGAGTTCTGCCTTTACAACGGACGGGATCTTGATTTCATCGGGCGATAAGGCCAAAAGTTTGGCCTTGATTTTCGGAAACTTGCCCTTCAGATAGCAAATGCATGTGTTGGCATCGAGGAAGTACATCAGAACTCCTCTCGTCTAGAGTCGGTATCCGACTGGAGGTCAACAGGTCGATAGAACGACTCATCGGAAACAGAACCGAAAAGCGCCTCGAAGTTCTTTGGAAAGACGGGCTCGACTTTCGCGCGAATCTGCTCTGCAACCCACTTGGAGATCGAAACATTTTGTCGTGCTGCGGCGCTCTCAACCTTGCGAAGTGTAGATTCATCAATGTACAGGGAAATCTGTGGCAATCCTTTCTCCTCGACTCAGTGTAGGTTGACCTGGCGACCTTGGCAAGTATATGTCCACGTATACTTACCATCTCTCCCTCACCTCCGCCCGAAGGGTCCGCCTAACGCTGTTTTAACCTGCGTTTTGGGTGGCGCGGTTGTTGCCGAAGGCAAGAACCGTGACGCACAAATAAGTCAGGTTGAACTGAATGTTATGTGCAAATTTCTGTGACCACTCACTAAACTGATTTTCCTTTTTCGAAATATCGCACCCCACTCAGCGACCTGAAATGGGCATCCTGGGTCCAGAGCGTGCAACCAAGCCTCTGTGCGGTCGCATAGATGGTACTGTCAGCCATGGCTAAGCCCAGGTCGCGACCCAGTTTTGCAGCATAGATCGCCATATCTCCATCGAGCGACACCACTTGCCCCTGTTTCATATGTGCAACGGCAAGCAACGCCCTGTCTTCATCCAGTTCAATAAGAAGCTTCTTGAACACCTCATACAGCGTGATCGCTGGGACGACAAGATCCGAAGTCGCTTGGACCACCGATGCAACCTGCTCCCCAACATTGCTGCCGGCGAAATACTCCAGCCAGCAAGAAGAATCAACAATGTTCATAGTCGGTCACGGTCCCTCTCAATGGTTGTATCGATCCCCAGAAATATGCCTTTCATGGCGGCCATGGGACGAATTGGGACAAGTTCAATTCGACTGCCAAAGGAAATGACCTCAACGGCAGTACCAGCAAGAAGTCCCGATCGTTCCCTTACTTCTTTTGGGATAACAACTTGAAACTTGCTGGACACAACGACTGTATTCATCGACTCACCTCTTGTTCAACGATACATCAATCGATCAGCAATTTCAACGGTTGATTGGTCTGCCCCAAAAATGCTCCTCTGCCTACGTGCTTTCCTCTTCCGTTTTCAGATCTGGCACTTTCTCTAAAATCTCGGAGAATCTCGACTTACTCCCTCTAGCAGCCCTTGCCTTGATGTAGGTTTCGGTTTCCAAAGCTGTGACCTTTTCGGCGACAGCCGCAGCAACAAATTGATTGATAGAAATGCTGTCTTCTCTCGACACACGCTTCAGTGACTCATGAAGCGAGTCCGGAATTCTGATACTTAATGTGCTCATGTGTTTCCCCCTAGTGTTTTCAGAAACTCGAATGGACTAACAATTTCTATTCCAAAGGACTTTGCGGCTCTAAAGTCTTTCTTGTTGTAAGAAACAATGTACGGACTTTCCGATGCTACCGCCACTTCCAGAACATGGTCATCAAAAGGGTCTTTTAGGATTGGCCGCCACAAGTAGTAAATCTCTGTCGGACGACCAATTCGGCACAAATAGTCGATGAAGTCGCGAATATCCTCATCCGTGAAAATAGCTCGGTCCAGATGCTTGGACAGGACCGACTCATACTCTAGGACAAGCGGGACTGAAATTGCTATTTCAAATCTTTCGTCTTCGAGCGCCTGCAACACCCGGAAAGGGCTTCCGCTCTTACTCTTGAGTCCGGAAAGTACAACATTCGCGTCCAAAATCGCAGTTCTCATCATGGTATTATATGTGATACCAATAAATTGTCAAGAGACATCCTTCCCCTGATCCTTTTGAAATATGACCAACCATCGTTGGTATAACACTTTACTGATAGCTTTCTATTCAAAAGTAGAGTTCAGGCCTGCTCTGCCCACCTGCCCGGAGGGTCAACCTAATGCTGTTCGTCGCGACGAGTTGCTCCAATCCAGCGATTCGCGCTTCCAACTCACTAACTTTCTGCGATAGCTCAGAACTCGATAGTTCTTTCCCATAGACCGGGGCAACGACCAGCAAAACAAGCACCGCTGCAAGACGCCTAAACTTCCCCAAAGTAACCTCCATTATCTAGTCTATGTGCTAACCATGTCTGGCTGTTCATGCGTTTCCGTACTTTCTGTTGAGATACCGCTGGTGTTGAACGTCTGTGAGATGACTAATTTGAAGTCGTTCTGTTTCAACACGCCCCACACAAAACTGCATTCTGTTCTGACTTATGACCTCTCGCTGAAATGAAGAGATGTGGTCAACAACATCCGCCAGATAGAAGACACCCTGGGGTTGTCCTCCGCGGAATATTCCGTCTCCGGCAAATACCACAATCGGAACTAATGGCTCTTCCGTCAGGAAATCTAGTAGTCTCCGGACTGCCAGAACATGCCGGTAGTTTTGTCTGATCGGGTTCTGGAAGTTGTGCTTCATGTGATAAATGACCTGTGTCCACTTTGGACTTTCAGCACTGCTGAATATCCAGCCGCTAAATGTTTTGGTCTCAATCACGAAGATTCCGTATCTACTGATGAGCATGTGATCAATCTGGGTAGTTCCATCTTCAAAAGGAAGGGTGATGTCGTTCAGTAGGTGATACTCCTTCCCAGAGAAGGCGGAGGAAAGAACTTGCCGAACCCTTGCCTCACCATAGTTCTCACGCTTTTGCTGTCGGGCCCGTCTACTCGAGGTGCGACCAAGCATCAACCCTATGAGCAGGCAAGTGAGACCGCTTATGAACACTGGAGATTGCAGGAAGCTAAGTATACTCTCCAAAAGTACTCCTCTCCTTTCCTCAGCCCGAAGGGTCCGCCTAACGCCCAGTTAATTTGCGTGGTGATTGGCGCGGGTTTTGCGGATGCAAAAGCCGTGACAATCGCCTAAGTCAAGTTGAACTAGATGTTGGACGGCCGTACCCCACTCATTGGTTCAAAACCGCCATTGCTTCAACTGGACTCATCGCACTTATTGAAGAGGTTTTGTAGTGATCTGAGTTCCGTGTAACAATCAGATCCATGACCGCATTCTCCGCCGAGTAGATCTGAAGCGCATCTTCAAAGTCAGGTAAATCAG
>CANJXC010000011.1 GCA_947478845.1 Spirochaetales bacterium
TGCATCCTCCTCTCCTTCTGACGCATTGGCGGGCTCTCCATGTTGTAGTTGTGGTAAACCCATCATAGAGATGTCCCGCCGCTTTTCTACGTCAAAAGCGGAAGCGCCTCGTCGGTGTATTGAGGAAGTCTATCGTCGGTGCTGACACTTGGTTGCACAAAGACTATGGTCATCTTCAGCTTTGGAACCATTTCTTGCGTGACTGATGAACTCAGTATAGTGACCCATACTGATTCCAGTGGACACCGGCGCTTGCTGATGGGAGACTGGAATGATGAAGGAAAGACGCCACTTCAGCGACGAGCTGAAGGCTGAGGCCGTGAAGATGGTCGCCCGTTATGGGTTGACGCACGCGGAGGTTGCCCGACGTTTGGGAGTTCCCAAGGGGAGCATTGGCAACTGGATCGCGACCTTCAAGGAAGACACTCTGGCAGCTTGGCCAGGTGCTGATCTACACCACCAAGCTCAAAGGGTGGTCCGAATACCTGGGGCCAGCATACTGACTCAGTTGCCTGTCACGGTTCTTGCTTACGCAACAACCGCGCCAGCCAATACTCAGCTGAACAGAGGGTTAGAGTTGCAGTCGGACGCCGATGGAGGCGCCCATGGCTTCAGACAAGATGTCGTACATCGCCTGCGCGTCAACCTTAAGAATCAGGACGTCCAGCGACATGCCACCGTAGGCCTTGAGGGCGAGGGAACCAAACTCGCCCTGACGGTGGATGCCTCTAGGGTCGATGTTCAGACCGTGGTTCTTCCAGTAGGAAAGGTCACCGCTGCTGTCCGCGATGGTCGATTCCAGAGACGCCTGGGCGGTTCCCTTACCATAGGCGACCGAGGCCCCCAAATAGGGTGTGAATAGCCACAAGATATTCTTGCTGATCTGGATCTTGGCCTCAACGTTGTAGGCACCTAGCTCCATGATCAGGGTCGGGGCCGTCAGCGTCAGTTCACGACCGGGCAACGCGGAGGTAGTGACCACAACGTCTTGCGCAAGCTTATCGGCCTGCACCATGGCTCTCATCAAGCTCAGGCCGCCGCCAACGCTGATGGTTGGCAGAAGGAAGTTTTCTCGCACCAGGGGAAAGCGGGCGTCGATGCCGAAGTTTTGGTACCCGAACGTGTAGCCCGGGAGGGCGTTTTGCAGGTTTTGCGGCAGGAAGCCGGCTTTGATTCCGATGTCGAAGGGAATGATCAGACCGCCAAGGCGGGCGTTAGCCACGACAAAGGGCAGGGGCAAGAAAGCTAGGCCGGGCGGTAGTTTCAGGCGTATCAGCCCCAATAGAGGAACAACGGAGGCCGAGGGGATCGTGGTGGCCCCCACCTGAGCGCCAACCCCAAGGTGGATAAACGGGAAGTTCCCGTCGATGAGGTTGCCGATGTAGGCCTGAGACCAGTCGATTCCGGCACCCGCCGCGAACGGCAAGGCTTTGGGGGTCTCGGCGGCAAACGTCGAAAGGGCATTGGTGAGTTGGTCCAAGTCCGGCACGATCGGCATTGGGGCCGCCGTCATCGGGCCAACGGTCAGCATCAGGGCCGTGATAACACCAAGTAGGGTTTTGTACATGATCAACCTCCGAAGATACCTTCTTAGTATAGCCCGCTCGGGCAGTTTTGCCAGTGTCATCTTTAGCCGAAGCCGCCCCTGGTGTATCCTAGAGCGATGGAAACCCACGCATGGACGCCCTTTGGTCTTGTCCATTCGCCCGGTCAACGGGATCGCTTCGCTCTGACCGAGAACCTGACCGGCTCGCTCAAGGGGTACACCTACTCCAGCGGGCTGGGCCAAGGTTAACTGATAGGAACTGTGATCCCGGCGCAAGTCAACTAGGCGTTAGATTGACCCTTCGGGCCGAGGAGATAGAGTTGGTTCTTGCGGTCGCGTGGAGGGAACTTCCGGGGGCGGTACCTGAGTGGTTCAGTACCCGACTATAGGATCTTTCCTGACCCAAGTGTCCGAGGTAAGCTGATCAATCATCCACTGTGCCAAGTCCACTCTGGTCATCTCCGGTTTGAATCCCTTACCGTCCACTGAAGCCTTCACCCCACCCCTTGAAACATCGTTCAAGAGTCGGCCGGGGCACACGTTGACATACTCCAGGGCAGAATCGGTCAAAAGCTTCTGGCCACGTTCCTTGTCGGCAAAAGTGTTTTTCAGGAGTGTCAAACGCAATAGCTTGGGGATGAGATTCATGTAAGGCTTTGTGGACCCGGCTCCCCAGGCTGAAAGATTCACGATCCTTCTCACTCCGTTCTTTTGCATTCCAAAAACAAGGTTTCTCATGAAGGTCTCTTGGAGGTCTGACTTTTCGAGGCTTCGTGGCCCAAAGGCAGCGATCACAGCGTCTTGTCCTTCGGTGGCCTTCACGAGAAGATCTTGGTTCCTGACATCGCCGTCAAGGACTCTCAAGTGGTCGCTCTTTTCCTTTAGGTTGCCCGGGCTACGAACCAGGGCGGTAACAGTATGACCAGCCTTCAAGAGACGAGGAAGGATTTCCACTCCGGTGGCGCCGGTGGCACCAATCAATAGAACTTTCATGAAGCCCTCCTCGGGTTTCAGCGAAGTATAACCACAGGACCACCTGTAAGCAACCAAGCGGTGTCAGAGCGTTCAAGAGCCTTGTCGAGGGAGTGTGGGATTCCAAGGCAGCCCCGGGTAAAGCAGAGCCAGCAAAACAGAACGGGAATCTTTTGACACCTAATTTTTTCCGATGGCTTTGGCGACCACAAACTCCGGCGAGGTGTGGCCGTGTCCAAGGGGGACAGTAGGGGTCAGGGTTCTCAGGCCTTGCCAACTCGGTGCGCACCATGCAGACTTAGGAATGTTCATGAATACAAGAACCGTATCAGTAAACAATACCTTCACGCCCCCTGAGCACACCTGGCCCCGCAATCCCGGAATGCCGCTCGATCTGGACTGGGTGGCTTCAGTGCAGGTTAACACCTCCGCCGTTGAGAGGCGTGCCGCAACCCTAGGTGGCCGGCGGACAGTGAAAAAAGAGTTTCAGGCGGCTTGGCTCTGCAAAGCGATTTCATGCATCGACCTGACTACCCTTGCTGGCGACGACACGCCAGGTCGAGTGCGACGGCTTGCCGCGAAGGCCCGCCAACCGGTGAGCGAAAGTTTGCTGGAGCAGTTAGGTTTGCAGGGTCTTACCACCGGGGCTGTGTGCGTTTACCACGAAATGGTGGAAACCGCCGTTCGCGCCCTCGAGGGCAGTGGCATTCCGGTTGCCGCCGTTTCCACCGGGTTCCCGGCGGGGCTGTCGTCGTACCGCCTTCGTTTGGCCGAAATTAATGATAGCGTGAAAGCGGGCGCGCGGGAGATCGACATCGTGATATCGCGTCGACACGTGCTCACTCAAAACTGGCAAGCCCTGTATGACGAAATGGCACAAATGCGGGCCGAATGCGGGCAGGCCCATGTGAAAGCGATACTAGCCACAGGCGAGCTTGGCACCCTGCGCAATGTGGCCCGTGCTTCGCTCATCTGTATGATGGCGGGGGCCGATTTCATTAAAACTTCGACCGGCAAGGAAGGCGTTAACGCCACCCTGCCCGTCACGCTGACCATGCTTCGTTGCATCCGCGATTATGAAGCCCGCACTGGCATCAAGGTTGGCTACAAACCAGCGGGTGGCATCGCCAAGGCTAAGGATGCGCTTTTGTATCAAGCGATGATGAAGGATGAACTTGGCGTTCCTTGGCTCCAACCCGATTTATTTCGCTTCGGTGCCTCCTCGCTCTTGGGCGATATTGAACGCCAATTGGAGCACCACCTGACCGGCCGTTATTCCGCAGCCAACCGCCATCCCCTGGGGTAAGAGGTGACCTTTACCTCGGGCCTCGCCCTACATCGACGGATTTGCGACAACAAGGAGAGCAAGAGATGACCGTCCGCGACATCTTTCACAGCATGGACTATGGTCCGGCACCAGAAAGCAACGCCGAGGCGCTAGCTTGGCTTGCCGCCCACGAAGGCAACTTTGGCCATTGGATCGACGCAAGCTTCACCGCACCCCACGACAGTTTTGAAACCAAAAACCCGGCCACAGGCCACAAGTTAGCGCAGGTAACCCAGGGGAACCAAGCCGATGTTGAGGCCGCCGTAGCCGCCGCTCGTCGTGCGCAGCCCAAATGGGCCAAGTTGTCTGGTCACAGCCGAGCCAAGTTCCTTTATGCTCTAGCCCGCCTCGTGCAAAAACACTCGCGCCTGTTTGCCGTGCTGGAAACCCTCGACAACGGCAAGCCCATTCGCGAAAGCCGCGACATCGATGTGCCTCTGGTCGCCCGCCATTTTTATTACCATGCGGGTCTAGCCCAGTTGTTGCCCTCCGAACAGCCGGACCTCGAGCCGCTTGGGGTGTGCGGCGCTGTGATACCGTGGAACTTCCCGCTCCTGATGCTGGCTTGGAAAGTGGCCCCGGCCTTGGCCGCCGGTAACACCGTTGTGCTCAAGCCGGCCGAATACACACCCCTCACGGCGCTTCTGTTTGCCGAAATCAGCCGCGAGGCGGGTCTACCGAAGGGTGTGCTCAATGTCGTCACGGGCGATGGCGCCACCGGAGCCGCCCTTGTAGCGCACCCCGAGGTGAATAAAATCGCCTTCACTGGCTCAACTGCCGTGGGGCGCAAAATCCGCGAGGCCACTGCAGGCTCGGGCAAGGCTCTCACCCTCGAGCTCGGCGGAAAGTCGCCCTATATCGTGTTCGAAGATGCCGACCTTGACTCGGCTGTCGAAGGGCTTGTCGATGCCATTTGGTTCAATCAGGGTCAGGTTTGCTGCGCCGGCTCGCGGCTTTTGGTGCAGGAAGGCGTCGCCGACCGCTTTCACACCAAACTCAAACACCGCATGGACGGCCTTCGCCTCGGCGACCCTTTGGACAAATGCATAGACGTCGGCGCCATCGTCGACCCCGTGCAATTGGCCGCCATCACCGCCATGGTAGATAGCTGCAAGGATGGCGAAGTTTATCGTGCCGCGACACCGGTTCCGGCGGGTTGCTATTACCCGCCCACGTTGATTACCGGGCTCTCTACGGCCTCAAAGCTTATGCAGGAAGAGATTTTCGGGCCCGTACTTGTCTCGACGACCTTCCGAACCCCCGGCGAAGCGGTCGACTTGGCCAACAACACCCGCTATGGCCTTGCCGCCACCGTTTGGACCGAGAACATCAACCTCGCCCTCGACGTGGCTCCCAAACTCAAGGCTGGGGTTGTGTGGGTGAACGCCACCAACCTTTTTGACGCCGCGGCGGGGTTTGGCGGCATCCGCGAGAGTGGCTTTGGGCGCGAAGGTGGCTGGGAAGGGTTGCTAGCCTATCTCAAACCCCGCCTCAAGACCAAGACGCTTTTGCAAGCCCACCCCGCCCCCGAGCCAGTTAACCCGGAGGTAGAGGGCCTCGACCGCACCGCCAAACTTTTCATTGGCGGCAAGCAGGCTCGCCCAGACGGGGGTTATTCTCAGGCTGTGTATTCTGCTAAGGGGCGCTTGCTCGGCCACTACGGACTCGGGAATCGCAAAGACATCCGTAACGCCGTCGAAGCCGCGCAGGCCGCCCGAGGTTGGGCGAAAACTACCGCCCACAACCGGGCCCAGATTTTGTTCTACATCGCCGAAAACTTGTCGGCCCGCGCGGCCGAGTTTGCGGCGCGCCTGCTCGAACTTACCGGCAAGCCGGGAGAAGCCGAAGTGGAGGCCGCCATTGGTCGGCTATTCACCTACGCAGCCTGGGCCGATAAGTTCGACGGCGCTGTGAAGTCCGTACCCATCCGCGGTGTTGCCATAGCCATGAACGAAGCCTGCGGCGTGATTGGCGCCCTATGCCCGGATGAAGCCCCGCTTTTGGGTCTGGTCTCTTTAATGGCCCCGGCCATCGCCATGGGCAACACGTGTGTTCTGGTTCCCTCGCAGGTTGCGCCCCTCGCAGCCACCGATTTCTATCAGGTGTTGGAAACCTCTGATTTACCGGCGGGAGTTGTCAACATCGTCACGGGTTCGCACGCTGAGCTTGCCAAACCCCTTGCAGGACACCTGGATGTCGATGCGCTGTGGAGCTTCTCTTCCACCCCACTCTCGGCCCTCATTGAAAAGGAAGCAGCCGGTAACCTGAAACGCACCTGGGTCAACCACGCTCGCGCCCGCGACTGGTTCGGAGCTGAAAGCGAGGGCCGGACCTTTTTGGGCGCTGCCACCGAGGTCAAAACAGTGTGGGTTCCCTACGGTGAATAGCCCAAGACGCGGGCGAAAAATGTGCGTATCTTGATGGCATGAACTCGATCATGGAACTCTGTCCTGAGCCGACGCTGACCTCAGGTTGCCGGTAGCACCAATGCCAGCCCATCGCGCCGGGGGAAAGCTCACCCGAAGCCATACCACCCTCATCGACGCGGCCGTACCCGTGGTTGATCACTTGCAGCAGCGCCCAGAAGTCAGCAAAATCTCCCTCGGCCTGATCAAAAGCCTGGGCAAGGGCAAGGCGGGCCTTAAGTTCCATGAAGTGGTTGGCGGTTGGCGGATAGTCGTGCGAGGGAACACCAGCCTTCAAGACCTCGTGGTCTATACCACCGACCCCGCGAGAACCAAGTTTGAACTGGAGCGGCTATGAGCAATTTTGCCATCGACCAAGTGAACCTTTACGAACAGCTCGGCCACGACAAGTTTGTCGAGCTTTCCACTTGTTTTTACAATAAAGTGTATGCCGACACCGAGCCAAGTTTCCGGGGCATGTTCCCCAAAGACAAGGCAGGCGCCATTCAAAACCAGTACGAGTTCTTCATCCAGCGCCTGCACGGCCCTGAGCTCTACAGCCAACGCAAGGGGCACCCGGCCCTGCGCGGTCGTCACCAGCATTTTTCTATCACCCGCGCCCACGCCGACAAATGGTTGGGCTACATGCGCGAGGCTCTCGTCGAGGTGGGCATTCCCGAAGTGGCCCGGCAACAAATGGACGAGTTTTTTACCGATGTGGCGTACTTTCTGCAAAACGTAGGTGACGACGGGGAGAGACTGTACTAGGATTAAAGGGGAGCTTTCCATGTGCCCCTTTTGCAACGCCGACCTGTCTTCGATCACCGAAGTCTACCGTTCCTCCAAGTGCCCCGGTTGTGGCAACGACCTGAAGATCTGCCGCAACTGCCAGTTCTACGACCCTGACGCGCACTGGGAGTGCCGCGAAACCATTCCGGAACGTGTAACCGACAAAAAAGCGTCCAACTTCTGCGACGGCTTCCGCTTTGCCCCTGCCAAAGGCCCAACCGACCTTTCCAAAAAAAAGGCCGCCAGGGAGTCTTTCGGTTCGTTGTTCAAAGACTAGCAAACCCAGCTCACCGTTCCAAAGTCATCACAGTTTCCAGGTGCGAGGTGTGAGGAAACAGGTCGATGGCCGTGCAACTGACTCCGCGGTAACCCGCTTTGGCCAGCAGTTTGTAGTCGCGGGCGAGCGACGGCGCGTGGCACGAGACGTACACCACCCTTTGGGGCGCGCGCGCCACAAGAGCTTCCACAGCGCGTGGCAGAAGGCCTTCGCGGGGAGGGTCAACCACGGCAATTTCGGTGCTGTTCGTGGCGAGGGCGGGCTTTTCGAGGGTGGCGAGAACAGCGCCGAGGTCGCCGGCCAAAAAACGCGTGTTGGTCAGGCCAGAGTACCTAGCGCTGGCTTCGGCCGCGGCCACCGACTGCGGATTCTCCTCGATTCCCACCACTTCGTGAGCGAGGTCGGCGAGGGCAAGCCCAAAAAAACCGGCGCCACAATAGAGGTCTAGCAACCGGTTGGTGCGGCCCGCCTTGGCTTCGCGGGTAACCAGCGCCAGCAGGGCGTCCGCCATGACGGCATTGGTCTGAAAGAAGCCGTTGTGGGGTAAAAGCCAGGTTATGCGGCCTAAAGTTTGCGCAAGAACCGGCTCACCGGCAACGGCGCGGTAGCCCTTGCGGCTGGTGGCCCCCAGGCCGTGAGCCCACCCACAGGCCGTCCAAAGTTCCCTGAGGGCCGCATCGAAGCCTTTTTCTTCCCGGACGAAGGCGTGCAAACCCACCTGTCCGGCAGCGTTGCTACGAAGGTGCAGCTGCTCGATCACCATCGGGACCCGTATGCCCTGCAACGCCGCCCAAGCGGCCTGCAAAGCAGGAGTCTGTACCGCGCACTCGGAGGGGGCCAGAGTCGACCCGTCGAACTCGGGAACAAAAACCAGCTTTCCGAGGGCATTTTTCAGCGACAACTTGTTGCGGTACCCTTGAAGCGCAGTGGCAAGCACCAGCGGGTGAAGTTCCCCTTTGTACCCCGCTTGCGAGCGGAGCAAATGGGAAAGGTTTTTTTGTTTCCACGCCATTTGCGCAGGGTAGGAAAGATGCTGCCATTGGCAGCCTCCGCAACCCCGCGAAAAAGCCGGGCAAGGGGGGGTTACCCGGTCGGGCCCGGGATGCACTACCTGAAGCAAGTCGGCCCTGCTCCAGCGGTCGGCCGACTGAGGCTTGCTAACCAACACCTGGTCACCAGGGGCTGTACGGGCCACAGTGAGAGTTTGTCCGGCTTTTTGGCCTACGCCATAGCCAGTCTCATTGAGCGCGGTGATGCTGAGCTGAAGTCGAGCCACGGCTTAGCCTAGCTTACTCTGTGGTGGCCGTGCCACATCCACCGGGGCCACGTGAAAAGGTTTTTGTAGGCGCACAATGCGTCGGTGTTTATCTCAGGATCTCAGCTTTGCCAGCAGTTCGCTTATCCCATACTTGGCGTCGAGGGTTTTGAGGAAGGCTGTCTCGGCCACCGTGAGCCGAAACTTGTCGGGGTCCTCGGCCTTGGACACCTTGTCGGTGATCAGGCGGTCGAGCTTCTCAAAATCGCTGGCCTCGATACCAAGCTGATCACGGATCTTGCCCTTGGTTTCCGCACCGACCTTTGGCCAAGAAGTCTTTGCGAAGTTGACCCAGTCGGCGCCGGAGGTGTTACCGTTGGCCATTGCCAAAGCTTGGTCGATCAGTTTTCCTTCGGGCGCCGAGCGGACAATCTGGTACACTCCAGCCACTTTGTTCAGTGACTGTTCTTCCGAGGGGCTCATTCCTTTGGCCTGTGCCAAGCTGGCCACAACCCAGCCGGGTACCGGTATCCATCCCACATAGACCGCACCGACTGTAGCGAGTGTGGTAAGAAGGAGTACCCCCAGCAAAACTAAGATCCACTTCATGACCATTTTCATGCGTTGAGCCCGCCTTTTGAAACGATTATACAAGGTTTCGTGGACTTCACCTCCGCGCGGAACTAAGTTCTCCGTGGCAATAAGGAGAAATGATGGACAAAAAGACCGTACTGGTGGTGGGCGCCACAGGAATGTTGGGCCTTAAGATCACAAAGGCGCTACTCGATCAAGGCGATCAGGTCAGGGTGTTGGTGCGTTCTACCTCCGACCGCACAAAGCTCAAGGCTCTGGGGGTGACGGATTTTGTCTCCGGCGACCTCATGGATCCTGACTCCCTGCGCAAGGCCTTCGAAGTGCGCCCTAAGGCCGATGCCCTTATCGCCAGCGCGGCCGGGTATACCGGGCATACCAAGGGCGACCTTCCTACCACCGACACCATAGGCTACGCGAATCTGGTGGAGGCTTCGAAAACTGCGGGGTTGCCCCGATTTGTCTTGGTGTCGATTCTGGAATGCGACAAGGCCGCCTCGGTACCGCATTTTCACCATAAATACCAGGTAGAAAAATCCTTACAAGACCGCAAGCAGCCTTTTATCTCGTTGCGCGCCGGGGCCTTTCTCGACCAGTCCGAAGACGGTATTCCCTCTGCTCTTCTCAAGAACACCTATCCGGAGTTTGTTCCTGGAGCCTTGTTGGGAATGATTTATACCCCGGACCTGGCCCGCTATGCAGCCTTGGCGGCCCATCTGCCCGATTCGGCGCTCAACCAGTGTGTCGATGTAGGCTGGAGCGTCCCCGCTAACGGCACGGTGTTGGCGCAAGCCTTCACCAAGGTGCTCGGGCGTGCGGTGGTTCCGGTGCCTGCGTTTGCCCCGTTTCTCGTTAATGTGATGATGCCGTTTCTAGGCCTGTTTCAGCCGGCGCTGAAAGATATGCTCGCGATGGTGAACTTCATCAAGTCGGGTGTCTACGTGAGCGCGGATACCGAAAAACAGCGCCAGTGGTTCGGCGAACTCCCAACCCCGGAAGAGGCTGTGCGCCGCTATTGCACCGACAATAAAGTGTCCTAAACTGGTGAAATGAGCACTTTTCAAGGCTTCCCCACCGAGACCATGCGGTTTTTAGCTGGTCTGACGAACAACAACGAGCGCGAGTGGTTTCAGGCTCACAAGGCCGACTACGAGCGCTATGTGGTTGAACCGGCGCTGGCACTGATTACCGATCTTGACCCCGTAATGAGGTCGATCAGTTCACATTACCGGGGGGTGGCCAAGAAAATGGGCGGGTCGCTGATGCGCATCTACCGCGACACCCGCTTCGGTCACGACAAGACTCCCTACAAAACCAATTTAGGCCTCCAGTTCCGGCACGAGTTCGCCTCGGATGTGCACGCACCGGGCTGGTACTTGCATCTCGACCTTGAGGAGGCCTTTGTGGGTGCGGGCACTTGGCATCCTCAACCGGAAGACTTGCTCAAGATCCGGCAGGCAATCGCTTCCCAGCCCGATAAGTTCAGCCTAGCCCTCGAAAAGTCGACCCATTCCAGCGGTATGAAACCGGAAGGAGACTCCGCAAAGCGTATGCCCGCGGGCTTCGAGAGTTCGCACCCACTCGCGCAAGAACTCAAGCGCAAAGACTTCCTGATTTCTGCCAACTTGCCCCATGAATTGTATGGCGGTCCTGGCCTGGTTCAGGTGCTTGAAGAGAAGCTTCGTGCCTCGGCGCCCTACATGGCCTTCCTTTGTCAGGCCCTGGGAGCCGCTTTCTAGAGCCCACGGGGTGAGCGCATGCCCCTCAGGTTTGACAGCACAGGTTGCTAAGATTATGCTAGTTAACAAGAGGTATGCCGTATGCTTGCCGATATTCGCCGTCTTCGGAACGTTGCCCTCGTTGGGCACACCGGGACAGGTAAAACCACCCTGAACGAACAGTTGCTTTTCCATGGAAAGGCCATCCCAAAAGCCGAAACGGTAGAGACTGGGCGCACCGTGAGCGACTTCACCGACGAGGAAATCCGCCGGGGTATTTCCATACACACAACGCTCAGCCACCTGATGTGGAAAGACACCAAAATTAATCTTTTCGATACCCCGGGGTCGTCGGATTTTTCGGGAGAAGTCCTTGCGGCCTTTCGGGCCTGCGAGTCGGCTATTTTGGTGGTTGGAGCCCGGTCGGGGGTGCAGATTGAAACGCTGAAGTTGTGGCGCTACCTCGTAGACCATCAAATGCCCAAAATGGTGTATATCAACAAGGTCGATAAGGCTTCCAGCGACTTTTGGGAGACCCTCGGCGACTTGAAAGATAAGTTCTCGGTACCCTTCCTGCCGGTGACCATACCTCTTGGGCATGACGAAGACCATCGGGGTGTGATCAACCTCCTCGACATGAAGGCCTATAGGTTCAACAAAGCGGGTAACCCCGAGGTTGCCATTGAGATTCCCAGCGATTTTCTGGCCGAGGCGAAAAAGGCCCGCTACGCCTTAGTGGAGGAAGCGGCTGAGGCCGACGAGGAGCTGCTCGATAGGTTTGCCGGGGCGGACGACCTAGACACCGAGGACATCAAGAAGGGCCTTCAGCTCGGCTTAGCCTCCAACCAGTTCGTTCCCGTCTTTTGCGGTTCAGCGCTGCTTGGTTCTGGCCTGGTCCCCTTGCTCGACTTTCTAGCTTGGGACTCCCCTTCGCCGTACCACGTGGTGGAACCCTGCGTTTCCGGCGAAAAGGAACGCATCATCAGCCACGAGGGTGAGTTCTCCGGTTTGGTGTTCAAAACCACCATAGACCAGTTTGCAGGTCACCTCAGCTACATCAAAGTGGTAACGGGAAAACTGACCCACAACAGCGAGGCCTACGTCCCGAGGCTGGGAAAAACCGTCAAAATTGGCAAATTGATGCTGAGTCTGGGCAAAAAATTGGTGGAGACCGTTGAACTTGACGCCGGCGATGTAGGCATTTTGGCCCGCTCGGAGGAGCTCAAAACCAACGACACGCTTTGCCAGCCGGGCGACATTATTCACTACTTACCGCTCGAACTCCCGCGGCCGGTGCATTCCACGACAATCTCGGCCAAAGTGCAAAAAGACGACGACCGCTTGTCTCAGTTGTTGGTGAAGGAAACCGAACAGGACCCTACGTTTAGCGTGAACTACCACCACGACACCAAAGAGACCATCCTTTCGACGCTCGGAGAACTGCAGATGTCGATTATTCTCGACAAGTTCAGGGCGGCTAAAATCGACTTCCTTACCAAGCCACCGCGCATCAAATACCGCGAGACCATTACCAAAGCCGCCGAGGCCGAATACACCCACAAGAAACAGACCGGCGGGCACGGGCAATATGGCAAGGTCTTGATGGACTTCCAGCCTCTTGCGCGCTCCTCAGGCTTCCGCTTTAGCAGCACGCTCAAGGGCCAAGGTATTTCTAAAGGGTATTTCGTCGCTATCGAAAAGGGTGTGCATGAGGCCATGGAGGAGGGTTTCCTCGCCGGATACCCGATGATCGACGTGGCGGCCAACCTCCAGGACGGAAAAGAGCACGCGGTCGACTCCTCCGAACTGGCGTTCAAGATGGCTGCCCGCGGAGCGTTTCGCGAGGCCATGGCGGGGGCACACCCCATTCTGCTCGAACCGGTGATGAACCTTTCGGTGTTTATTGAAGAAAAATACCTTGGCGATGTACTGGCCGATCTTTCCGGTCGAAGGGGCAAGGTACTCGGCCAAGAAAGCTGGGGCCGTGACCTCATCATCGTCAAAGCTCAAGTGCCTCAAGCTGAGGTTCAGCAGTACGCCTTGCAGCTCAAGGCCCTCACCAGCAGCACCGGAGCCTTCGAAGCCGAGTTTGATCACTACAGCCCCATGAGTGCCAAAGACAGCGAACCCTTGGTCAAGGAATATCAGGCACACCGCAAGGCAGGCGAGCACGAGTGACCCAGCGGCACCCCAGAAACTTGACAGCAAATTGAGGTGGGTTTAGGATCAATCCATTGATTGAATCGTTTGATTGAACTTCAGGAGGAACTATGCACGCCCTGCAAAAACACCTGGTCGGCCTTGTTGTAGGCCCGCTCGTGGTTGTCACCACGTTACTTCTGCTGTTGACCCAAGGCCTTCACCAGTTTCCGTTGGCCGTGAGCCAGGAAGATACAGGTTTTGACATGCCTGCGGCCGGCCACGTGAACATTCCCGAAAGCCTAGCTAAGACCCTCGACGCCAACGTGTTTGCCCTTCACCCGGCAAAAACTGCCGCTGAGGCCCAAGCCCTGTTCGACTCGGGCGCCGTCAAGGCGATGCTCAGCTTTCCCCCAGGCCTGAGCGAAGACGTGTTCATCAAGCAAGACGACCCCACCTATGTGTTCCCCGCGAAGATCAAACTGCAGGTGGTCGGCGACAACCCCCTGGTCAAGCTTGCCGTTGTGGCCTCGCTCGCCAAAGGCTTTGTTCCGGTGATTGCCCAATCAGGAAGCTTCAATGCCGATAGTTTGCCAATTCCCATCGATCTGGGGGCTTTGATCGACGGCTTTGCCCACGCAGAACCGTTTATGTTCACCACCTTGTTCGCCTTACTGGTGTCGGTGCTCACGGGTCTGTTCTCCCTCTTTGCCACCAAAGCGAGAGCGAAAACCGGCCTTCTGGACCCGAAGAAGGGGGCCTCGACCGCGCTGGCGCACATCGTAAGTTTTGCCGTGGCCGGCTCGGTGCTTTACCTCTCGCTGCTCTCGGTGACCTACTGGCTGCGGGGCCTGCCGTTCACCGCAGGAATGTTTTGGGCGGGCCTGGTGCTGTTCGTGTTCTTCTGGGCCTGCGCGGGCCTTGGCCAAGCCGCAGGGAGCAATGTTCCCGAGCGCTCCATCGCGATTGTCCCGTTCTTGATTCTGCCGTTATTTCTGGGCGGAATCTTCGCGCCGGTTGAGCTTTTGCCCACGTGGCTCCAATGGATCGAGTTCATTTTCCCTGCCCATTACGCGTTGGCGGCGGCCACAAACGTGGAGTTTGCGAAGCTCCCCTCCTTTGGTTGGGATCTGGGACTTCTGTTTCTTTTTGCCCTTATCTTTACCGGCGGCAGCATCCACGGCCTCACCCAAACCCACAAGGAGAAACAAACATGAAAACCTTTTCACGAGCCTTAGCCCTCGCGTTTCTTGCCCTTTTTGGAGCCTCAGTTGCAGCCGAGACCTTCGAGGGTACCCTCGATTTGTGGATTGCCACTGTGGCGCAAAACACCAATGCCACGGGCTACATGAAGGGGCCGCACTTCAAGATTCTGCCTAAAACCGCCCTCAAGATGGACGGAGGGGTGGAAGGCTACCCCATGCTCAACTTTGAAACCCTGAAGATGACCCTTGTGGCTCCAACCGACAAATACTTCCTCGACCTCCCCATGGCATCGTTGCAAACACCCATCGACAAAGCAGTCGTCAAGTATAAAAAATCGGGGAAAACCGACACCCTTGGCGGTCATCCGGCCGAAGAGTGGGTGCTCGACGATCCGGCCAGCCCTTATAGCATCAACTTGTGGACAACCAAGGACTTTGCCCCGTCGGTGAACTTCCTCATCAGCGTTCAGAAGTCGGTTCCCAACGAAGGCCTCATCCTCGGCCGCATGGGCAAGGATCTGGTGGCGCAAGGGTATTTCCCCATCAAGGCCGAGGCCAAGGACGCCAAAGGTACGGTCACCGTGGCCATGCTGGTGAGCAATATCACACCCAAGAAGCTCGACGATAAAGAGTTCGTGATACCCGACGGCTTTATCAAAATGAGCGAGTTCCTCAAAAAGAAGAAGGGAGCCAAGCCGTGAACCGCAGATCACTCCTAGGCTTGCTCGCTCTGGCGCTGTGTTTGGGGCTCGCTGGCTCTGCTGGCGCCCTTGATGCGGGTATCGACGTAGGAGCCCAGTGGAAGAGTGGTCCTTGGCCCTTGCTCGCGGTTTCGCTGGGTCAGTCTTTGACCGACGATGTGTACCTCAGCATCGACGCCAACGAGTCGCTGGCTGTGCTCGACGCCCGGGCCACGGCTTCCTGGACAACCCCACTGGCTACTGTGGGGGCCCAAGTGGGCTGGGAACAGACCACCTACCCTGCGGTTGGCACTGGTCGTCTTGATGTGGGCGGTTATGTGAGCGCCTCCTTGCCGCTCATGGGCGATCTGGCAGAAGTGGCAACCTCCCTGCAGTACAAAACTGACTTGGTGGGCCATTCGCTCACCGTGAAGATTTCGCCCACTTTGTATTTGCCGCTAGCCAACCCGGTGATGGTTGGCCTTGTCGTGGCTCAAAATCTGGTTACCTCCGGCTACTCTGGCACCTCGTGGACCGGACCAAGCGCCCTTTCGGTAGGGCCGCAGGCGACGATCAGTTTGGCCTCGGAATGGGCGGTTTCCGCTTCGGCGGGCTATGCGTTTGATCTTTCTGGCGGGAGCTTCGCTGGGGGCCCTTACGGCAACGCGAAGCTAAGTTGGAGCCATGGCTTCTGAATCGACCGAAGAGCGCATCGTTCTCGCCGCGCTCGAGGTCATCGGTGTTTCCAGCATTGATACCCTTACCGTGCGCGATATCGCCGCGCGGGCGGGGGTGAATGTGGCTACCGTACACTACTACTTCGGCACCAAGGAAAGGATAGTCAGCGAAGCCCTTCGCCAGTTCTTTCTTCCCGTGATGCGTCAGCTCGAAACCTCCTTGGAAAGTGAGCTTGCCCCCAAGCAAAAATTGGTGAACTTCCTCGAAATGTACACAGCCCAGTTTCGTGAGCATCCAGGGGTCTTTCAAAGCCTCATCAAGGTCATTTCCACAGTTGGCACTGAGAATCACGGGGAACAGCAAACCTATCAGACAGTTCTCACCCAAGTGATTGCCGGGGCCAAGGACAAGTTGGTGGGCCTTATACGCGAAATTACCGGCCTCGCCGACGAGAAGCAAGTGATCTTTCACGCACTGCGGACTATGACCAGTTGCTTGCACCCGTTGCTCAACTCAGGGCTCCCAGGACGAGTTTTTGGAGTTGACCTGCGAGACAAAGCTCTATGGCGCTCTTACCTAGAAGGTGTGGTCGCGTCGCTTGACGCTCATGGCCCCCCTCCTGCACCCTGAGCCATGGATTTTTCCCTGCTCGATTTGGTTTTGCACCTCGATAAGTCGCTTTTTGCGTTCTTCCGAGATTTCGGTTGGATAGCCTACGCAGTTGTTTTTCTCATTCTATTTTTGGAAACCGGGGTGGTGGTGATGCCTTTCCTGCCTGGTGACTCCTTGCTGTTTGCCTGCGGCGCTCTGGCAGCGTCGTTGGGTCTGAATCCCTGGGTGTTTTGGATCCTCACCACCTCGGCAGCCATTCTTGGGAACACCAGCAATTACGCCATAGGCCGTTTTGCAGGAAAAAGACTTTTAGCGCCCAAACCTGGCCAGAAACCTTTAATTTCCGAGGAACATCTGCAGCAAACTCATGCCTTTTTCGAGAAATGGGGTGGGTGGGCCGTCAGCCTGAGCCGGTTTCTGCCCTTCCTTCGTACCTTTTTGCCCTTCGTCGCGGGCGTCGCCCTCATGCGGTTTGGCAAGTTTTCCTTCTACAATGTTGTCGGGGGTATTGTTTGGACCTTCCTGTTTCTGGCAGCAGGGTACTTGTTCGGAAACCTGCCCTTCGTCAAGGACAACTTCAGTCTTATCATCATGGGGATTGTGCTCATTACTGCCCTTCCCGCCCTTGTTGGTTTCCTCTGGCCCAAGAAAAAGCAGACTCCCCCAGAATAGCCTGATGATTTCTTCCTTCACGGCAAGGACCATTCTCGAGATGATATGCTACAATCTTGCCATGACAGTGTTTCCCGACAGGGCGCCTCCCTGCTTGAAATGCCTGCACTTTCACATCACAGGGAATCCCCGGTTTCCGCGGGCCTGCCGGGTGTTTGGAGTTCAAACCGCGCTGATGCCTAGCCAGGAAGTCTTTCTTTCTACCGGCAAGCACTGCCCCGAGTTTAAGCTGAATCCGAAAATCAAGACCTGAAGCGGCCTTCGAGCCAGCGGGATATCACCCCTGCGGCCGGGGCAGGTAAGTCGCTTCTACAGGCCAAGGCGGTCCTCTTCCACGATGGCAACTCCCCAGCGTTCCAGTGTAAGGGTTTCGCCGGTGTTGACGCCCCGGTCGGTGAGCAGTTCTTTGCCCCGCAGTCCTCGGTATGGAACCTTCGAGGCCGAGTCGGAGTAGTTGAGGTAATAAGCCAAACGGCGCCCGAGTGAGTTCACGCCCGTCTTGCGGACTACGGGCCAGGTGGGGTGGCCGAGAGTGGCCAACTGCCCGGTGCGGGTCAACAAATCTTGCACGGCGGCCTCGGCGAGGGCTGGGCTGGGCTGACACGCGAGGTACGCCCCCCACCCCCTGCCGAACCGGTTGAGGGTGACGGCCGCGTACTTCCCCCAGTGCGGGTGATCGTAACGCGCCAAAACCTCCGCTCCATCGCTTTCCAACAGCTCAAACCAACCATCGACGACGTTGTCGGCCTTGGCGAGGTTCCACTTCGAGGTCAAGGGCAAGGCGCTGGCTCGCGTGAACTGGCGGTAGTGGGCCCCGAGAGCACGGCTGAGTATCCCCGGTTGGTCGGCGGTGCGAACCTTGACGTGTTCGTTGGCAAAACCACTGGTAAGTGAGGCCACCAAGGTGCCGCCGGCCTCGGTCCAGGAAGCCAGGCGTTCCAATTCACGGTCGGAGGCGGCATAGAGGCCGGGCACAAAAAGCAGTTCGTAGGGCGTGAAGTCCTCGTCAGGGCCAAGTACGTCGCACTCGATACCCAAGCGGTAAACGGCATCATACAAGCGCCTCAGAATATCGTTGTACCCAAGATCGCGAAAGTAAAACTTGTGGGCGGCGATGGCCGAAAGAGCGTTGTTGCTCACCACAAAGGCGGCGCGGTTGGTCTTCTTCAAGTTCACCAAGTGAGGACCGAGGCGGGCAACTTCGTTTCCCCATACCACAGCCTCGTCGTAGGTGGCATTGGGTTGCAAATCGTGGCTCAAGAGGCCCTTCCAATAGGTTTCGAAGGAGTTGTGTATGGAGTGCCAATGCCAATACTCCACCATATTGGCCCCGCTGGCGAAGTGGCTGAAGGCTTGCAGGCGCAGTTGTCCCGGGAAAGGAACCCATTCGGGGTAACCTTGGGCCTCGGTTTCGAGCACAAGGTAGTTATCCCGTTTCAGCGTGCGCGCCAAGTCGCCGCAAAAAGCGATTTCAGCGCCGGTGAGTTTTTCCTGTGTGGGGTGGTACACATCGATGCCCACTACGTCGAAGGGCTTGGAAGCTCGAAAATGGTCCACATCGGGCTGAACCCCAAACGACTGCCCGCGCCATTCAAAATCGAAGTTGTGCGTCACGAACTGGCCGGGCGTCTTGTATTCGTTGATCAATTTCACTTGCCAGGCCAAATATTCGGTAACCAGACTACGTTGGAACTCGGCATACGCAGCCGCCAAGCTTGCGTTGATGGTGGCCTCGACGGGCGGGAAGTCTTCCCAGGCGTTCACGCGGTTGCTCCAATAGTCGAGGCCAAAGGCCGCGTTGAGGGCATCGGTAGTTACAAACCGGGCTTTCAACTGCTCCACAAAACGCAGTTGGACGGCAGACCCGAAGTTATTGTAGTGCTTGGTCTCGTTGTCGGCCTGGTAGCCAATCACGGCAGGATGACCCGCTAGGTGCCCAATTTGAGCGCGGATGACCCGCTCAGCATGAAAAAGAAACGCCGGGTCGGTGATGTCCATGTTCTGGCGTGGCCCGTACCGGTTTTGACCCGTTTGCGTCGTGGCGAGCACTTGAGGGTGCTTCTTCACAAGCCAGGTGGGTAGCGCATAAGTGGGTGTCCCGACAATAACCGAGATTCCGGCTTGCCCCATGGCATCGGCTACGCGGTCGAGCGAAGTGAAATCAAACACACCATCGCGGGGTTCCAGGGTGCTCCAGGTCGATTCCCCGATACGCACCACGGTGACTCCCGCTTTTTTCATCAGGTCGATATCCTGATCGACGCGGGAAGTGGGCATGTACTCGTCGTAGTAAGCGACTCCGAAATGCAGTTTGTCCATGGAAGGGCCCCCCTTGAGCTTGTGACCATTATGGGGTGAAAGAGGCACTCACAGAAGCAAAACCTGGTCGGTCGGTGAGTGAGCCGCTGTCTGCAAACAGGTGCTGGCTAAGGTGCTGGTCACGTACTAACAGGTTAGGGGGCACGGGGCGCCCTTCACATCCGCCTCGTTCTGTTTTACACTTCAAGTCAACTTACGGAGGAAACATGAATGTTACTGCTTTGAAAGCTTTGGGCCAGTCGATCCGTTCGCTGTCTATGGACGGCGTCCAAGCGGCCAATTCGGGCCATCCGGGCCTTCCCCTCGGCCTGGCCGATACGGGCGCTCTCTTGTTTGGCGAGGTGCTCAAGCACTACCCAGCCCAATCCCACTGGATCGACCGAGACCGTTTCATCCTTTCTGCAGGGCATGGGTCGATGTTCCTGTACTCTCTACTCCACCTTACAGGGTACAACCTTCCCCTCGACGAACTGAAAAAGTTTCGCCAGTTGGGAAGTAAGACTCCGGGCCACCCGGAATACGGCTATACCGACGGTGTGGAAACCACCACGGGTCCTTTAGGGGCCGGCTTCAGCAACGCCGTGGGCTTTGCCATCGCCGAGACCAAGCTGGCTGCCGAGTTCAATACTCCCGGCCATACCATCGTCGACCACTACACTTACGCCATCTCCGGAGATGGTTGCATGATGGAAGGCGTGTCGAGTGAGGCTGCGTCGCTTGCCGGTCATCTCGAGCTCGGCAAGCTCATCGTCTTCTACGATTCCAACGGCATCACCATCGAAGGCCACACTGACATCGCCTTCACCGAAAACACGGCCAAACGCTTCGAGGCCTATGGGTGGCAAGTGCTCAAGGGAAGCGCCTACGACTACGAACAGATGGCCAAGCTCATCGCTGAGGGCAAAGCCGACAAAAAGCGCCCCACGCTGATCGTGCTCACGAGTACCATTGGTTATGGTAGCCCCAACAAGCAGGGTACCCACGATGTGCATGGCACCCCACTCGGCCCCGAAGAAATCAAGGCCACACGAAAGCAGTTGGGTATTCCTGAAGATGCCGCCTTTTTTGTCCATCCCGAAGCCACCAAGTATGTGGCCGGTCGCACCCCCGAATGGAAGAAGACCTACGAGAGTTGGAAGGCAACCTTTGACGCCTGGGCCCACGCTAATCCCGAGCTGAAGAAGAAATGGGACCAGTTCTTTTCGCCCATTGGTCCGCAACTGGAATTGGCCGAAGAGCCCGATTTTAAGGTGGGGGAAGCCATCGCTACTCGTGCCTCAGGCGGTAAGAGCCTTCAGGCGTTTGCCAAGGCCCTGCCCCAGTTGTTCGGCGGTTCGGCAGACCTTGCGCCGAGCAACAACACCAACCTTCCCTATGGCGACTACCAGCCTTCTAACCGCCTCGGGCGCACCATGCATTACGGTGTGCGCGAACACGCCATGGGCGGAGTTGTCAACGGTATCAACCTTCATGGTGGCTACCGCTGCTTCGGCGCCACCTTCCTGGTGTTTGTCGACTACATGCGCCCCACCGTTCGGTTGGCTGCTATCATGGGCCTGCCGAGCATCCATGTTCTCACCCACGATTCCATCTTCGTCGGCGAGGATGGGCCTACCCACCAGCCCATTGAGCAGGCCGAGAGTCTGCGTCTGATCCCCAACGTGCTGGTTCTCCGTCCTGGCGACGCGCAGGAAGCCTTTCAGGCTTGGAAGCTGGCTCTGGCTCAGACCAAGCGCCCCGCCGTTCTGCTTCTCACCCGCCAGAACCTTAAGACCTACGAAAAGCCTGCCAACTGGAAGGCCGATTTCGCCAAGGGAGCTTATATCGCTCAAGATTGCGCCGGAAAGCCAGACACCGTGGTGCTCGCCACGGGCTCCGAAGTGAATCTGGCCCTCGAGGCAGTCGCCCTGTCCAAAAAGAAGGTGCGGGTGGTTTCGGTTTCCAGCCGTGAACTGGTGCGGGAAAACCTGGACCACTACAAGAAACTTGTCCCGACGGGAGTACGCGTTGTTGCAGCCGAAGCCGGGGTTACCAGTGGTTGGCTGGGGTTGGCAGACGCCGCGCTCGGCCTCGACCGTTTTGGTGAATCGGGCCCGGCACCGTCGGTTGCCAAGCACCTGGGACTTACCGCCGAGGCCTTGGCTGCCTTGTTTTAGCTGACCTTTGATACAAAGAGACAAAAGAGAGGCGACCCTAGGGTCGCCTCTCTTTTTGGCTTGGGGATTTTTAGCTCTGCGGTACCATGTTAATCACCAGTTCCTCTAGTTCTTCACGGTGCTTGATCTTCACGTAGAGCGTCCGGGTCGAGGCACTGTAGTACCACCCATCGCTGTAGCTTTGAAACTGCGGGTCGGTGCGCCAGCGAATGCCATGCAAAAGGATGCTGTCAAACGGCGGGAGCCCAACTACAACAACCGACTCAGCCGCGCCTACCGGAAACTGAAACTTGAGCTTCCAGACACTTTCGGAGATCGTTTTTGCGACGACGGGGTTGGCAGAACGCACAAACGAGCCCGCGGGAGCTCCTGTTCCGAGTTCCACTTCAGGTGCGGGCTGTGCCAGCAGGCCCGCATAGACTTCTTCGAGGTAGAACCCACCCTCCGGCTTGTCGGGCTGACCGGGAACCAGCAGAACCAACTGAGGTATTTTGGTCAAAGCATCTTGGTAGTGAAGTGCAGAAAGGAGCAGTTGTGAGCCTATCGACTGCCATTGGTCACTCTGCAGAATGGAAGTTTGATCCAGCAGCAGGCGTCCGAGTATTAATCCCGACCTAAGGTCGTGGTGACCTTCCGCAGTCGCCACAAACAGATCATCCTCCTGGCGCACTACATGCACGACCAGAAGGTTCAGCACTTGGGTCACTCGGGCCTCAACAGCAGGGTCCACTCCTTTCATGGTGGCCAAGTTTGCCAGCACTCCCACCAAATCGGCCGTCTTTGTGGGCAAATCACCGCTCAACAGGAGTTTTTGAAGGTGGGCAGCTCCACCCTCGGGACCGTAGGCTTTTGCATCCAGCCACAATCGGGGATGCCCTGCCCAGTCGGGTGAACTTGCCCAAGCCAAGGTTTCGAGTTCGCGACGTTGGGCTTGGGTCACTTCTATCAGATTGCCAAGATAGGGCAACGCATCGTAATTCCACGTGTTGGGATGATTAGCCAGAAAGGCTTGAACCCGAGAAATCATTGCTGGATAGGCGCCGCGTTCGAGGGCCTGGTGAGCCCAGGACGCTACCAAACGGGAAGAAAAGCGCACCGAACCGTCACTGGTTAGCCAGCCGCCTTGCGAGGCCTTGAAGCGGGTGTCTCCCCACCCCTTATAGGCTTTGTCAATGTAGTTGACCAAGGCCACACGCGCATCGTCCAACAAGGCTCCCTGAGCTCCTTGCACCAACCACTGGTACAAGGGTTTGGCCCCTTCAGCTAGTCCTTCGAGTCGAACCGGCCTGAGCTTTCCTTTCCGTACAGTCAGGACAAAATTATTGTCACTGTCGATCTGGTCGAACTCCCCGTCCAGACTGGCGAGGAAACTCTGGTTTCCCCGGATGATCGTAACGAAGGGATGAGTTGCGTCCCTGTCGATACGACCACCGTTCTCGCCTGCAAAGGGCAATCGGAGAAAACGAACCCCGGCTAGCTCTTCGGGTAAGCGGGGCTGGAGCAGCAAGATTCCACCGTTGGTTCCGGTTTTCTGGAAGGTCAGTCCGATACCGCCCTCAAACTCGACTTCCAGGTTTCCATCTTTCCAGGTCCACTTGGTTGGTCTGTACTTAGTGCTACTGCCGTCGGCCGCCACCAACACAAGAGTCTTACTGGCACTAAATTGGAACTCGAGACCCCTTCCATGGAGCGACAAGTCCACGGGGTCACCGTTCTCGGATGTCTTGCCCGAAACCGTCATGTCGCCGAGAGACTGACTGAAGGAATCGCTCTTTTTGGAAAACTGAAAAACGACTAAGCCAAACACGATGGTCAGGTAGAGCACCGGTAGGAAGACGTACAACCAGTTTCGGGTTTTCCGCATGGGCCATCTTAGCCAGCCGACTGCAAAATGACAACCTTGTCCAACAGGGTAAGATTCCATTAAAATCATCTCTATGCTTCGCTTGGTTCGCCTGGGGTTTCCTCTGGCGGCGGCAACTTGCCTCATCGTGGCCTGCGCCACCCAGCCCCCGCCACCGGTCGAACCTCCACCGTCCACCCCCGTAGTTGTGGACAATAATGTCCAACCGCCGGCAGAAACTCCGCCAATCTCGGTGGTGCAAGCCGCCACTGAGGCTTACCATTCGGCGGCAGATGCGCCTTTGGTGCTGGCAAAAATCCAATCCTCTGGTACCGACCCGGCATCCCTGTCGGTGGAAGACCAAGGGATCTACGCTAATCTCTTACTGGCAACTGGAAAGTACAAACCAGCGGCCGAAATGTTTCGCCACGTGCTGGAGATTCAGGCTGGTAACAAGGACGCTTTGACAGCTCTCGTCCTTCTAACGGGCCTTGACGGTGATACCTCGAGCCAAAAGGCCCTGATCGATGAACTGGTTTACCGGTACCCGACTGACACCGACGTCTTGAACTTGCAGGCCCAGAACGCTTTTTCGCAAGGTGATTCCTCTGGTGCCCGCTCGGCATGGGAGGCATCCATTCAATCCGGACCAACTCCCGATGCCCTTGTCGGTTTGGCCATGTTGGCTCTTCAGACCAAAAAAACGAAGGATGCTATTGCGTTGCTCAACCGGGCCGAAGGGCTTACCCAGGCGAACGACTTGCTTTACAGCCTTCGTTCGCAAGCCTATACCACTCTCGGGGAGTATCTGCTGGCCGAAAACGACTTGACCCATGCCATCACACTCATGCCAGAGAACTCCTGGTATTACCTCGACCGGGCCCGCCTGAACCTGCTGAACCTCAAAAAGCCGGTTCAAGCTCTTGCGGATGCGGAACAGGCTCTCAGTCTTGATTCCTCGCTTTTTTACGCTTGGGAGTACAAGGCCGAGATTTTGGAATCGCAGGGAAAAGCCAAAGAGGCCTACCAAGCCTACCGTAAGGCTTTAGCCCTCGAAAAAAATTTCCGGTTCAGTTATCCGGCGGTCGCTACCCTGGCTTTCCGCCTGCAGGACTATCCTCAGGCCATCCTCTACGCACACGAAGCCGCAAAGGATTTCCCAGGAGAATATGCGTTTCCTATTATCGAAGCTCTCTCGCTCCGATTCCTGGGCAAGAAGTCCGAGGCCCAAACCGTGCTGGAGAAAAATCAGTCAAGATTTCCCCGGGGGACGACGGTGAATGAGTTGTACCGTTTTCTGCTCGCTCCCGAAAATGACACCTATTTGAACGCCGCTTTGTCGCGTGAGCCCAAGGAGAACATCCGCGTAAGGGTGCAATTCTATCAGGCTTGTCAGTACGTCGCGTTGAAGGCATACTCCTCCGCGCGGGCCGGCTTCCAGTTGGCCAGCGAAAGTCGTCTGCCCGGCATTCCTGAAATCGCGGCCGCCCGGGATTGGTTGGACCATGGATTCTGATGTATCCGCTGAGAAATCGTTCGACGCTTTACTGCCAAGATTGCAGGTGGGAAGCCGCATTTTATTGCAGACGCACGATTTCCCGGACTTTGATGCCATCGCCTCGGCGTATGGGCTTATGTGCTTGTTCGAAACCTACGGCTTAGACTCCACCATTGTCTATGGCGAGGAGATTCAGGGCTTCTCTTTGGGCGAGACCATACGCACGCTGAAGATTCCCGTCACACGCATGAAAGACCTTATCAGCCGTGATGACGACCAGATTATCGTTGTCGACAGCTATCCTGGTAACAAAAACGTGACGCTTTTGCCCCGCGGTAAGGTGAAGGCCATCATCGATCATCATCCGAAGCCCTCCGAGCCTTTCGACTGCGACTACACCGACGTACGCGAGGCCTACGGTTCATGCTCTACCATTATTTATGGATATTACTGCGGTTCGAGCTTCCAGCCCTCCAAAAATGCGGCCACGGCGCTCCTCATGGGAATCATGATGGACACCAACTACCTTACCCGGGGAGTGGGACCAGCGGACTTGGAAGCATTTAGCGGCCTCTACTTCAAAGCCGACTGGATTACGGGAAACTACCTGCTGAACAACTCGCTTTCGGTGCGAAATGTACCCGTGTTTCAGGAAGGATTTGAGCACATGCGGGTTTACAAGGGCTTCTGCTTCACCTTCATCAGCAAGGAGACCGACTCCGACACCATTGCTGTGATGGCCGACGACTACCTGCGCTTCCACGAGGTGGCCTTCAGCGTGGTCTGTGGCCTCAACCAAGGTGAACTGAAGATTTCGGCGCGTAGTGAAGACCCCGGGCTTGCCGCCAGTAAAGTGGTGCGTCGCGCGCTCGACGGCATCGGTTTCGGGGGGGGGCACGTGCATATGGGTGGGGGCACCCTCAACCTCACCAATTTCCACGGACCGGACGACCTCTACGAGCGTTTCCGTGCTGCTATCGACTACTACATTCATGAGGTAAATTGATGAGTGACACCGTCACACGACTGAACCTGAACGGCCGGATATTTGTCCTGGTTGGAACGGCCCACGTTTCTCAGGCCAGCATCGACGAGGTAAAAACCGTCATCGTTGCTGAGAAACCGGATCTAGTTGCCGTTGAAATCGACGCGGGCCGCTTCCAGTCCTTGAGTCAACCATCCAGTTGGGCCGAACTCGACATTTTTAAGGTCTTGCGCGAGGGCAAGGGCTTTCTTCTGTTGGCCAACCTCGCGCTCTCGAGTTTCCAGCGCAAAATCGGCGAGGAGCTGGCCGTAAAGCCAGGTCAAGAAATGCTGGCCGCGGTGCAAGCCGCGCAGGATATGGGCATTCCCTATTCCTTCATAGACCGCGAGGTGCAGACCACCCTCAGGCGGGCGTGGGGTAAAAGTAGCCTCTGGGGCAAGAGCAAGCTGCTTGGACTCCTGCTTGGTTCGGTGATGGGAGACGAAAAAGTCGATACAACCCAGATTGAAAACCTGAAAAATCGCAACGAACTGGATTCGGTCATGGGTGAACTCGCCAAGGAACTCCCTACGGTGAAGCAGGTGCTCATCGACGAGCGCGATCAATTTCTGGCCACGTCCTTGTTTCAACAGACCGGCACTACGCTCGTGGCCGTAGTTGGCGCTGGACACGTGCCTGGAATGATCCGCTGGCTGGAGGATTTGTCTTTGGGCACCAAGACTCCCGACCTGGCTGAAATCTCCGTGGTACCCTCCGCGACTTTGGTCCAGAAACTCCTGCCTTGGCTCGTCCCTGTCCTGCTCCTGGGGCTCCTCGGAGCAGGGTTTTTCCTTAAGGGCTCGGAGGTGCTGATTTCGGGACTTTTTGCTGTGGCACTTTCCACCGCCATTTTTGGTGCGATAGGAGCACTTTTAGCCTTGGCACACCCGGTAACCATAGTTGTAGCTTTTGTGATGGCGCCCTTGGCTGCGTTGTTCCATGGGTTGGTGCACATTGCCTATTTTACAGGTCCCACCGAAGCGTGGTTCAGGCGGCCAAGGGTAGCTGATCTGGAAACTCTGGGTCAGGATACCACCACCTTTAAGGGGTATTACCGGAATCGGGTTCTTCGCATACTCTTGGTGGTAGTGCTGTCAACGGTAGGCGCCACCCTAGGCTGGTACATGAGCCTCGTCCCGTTGCTCGGTGCACTTTTTCCATCGACCTGAGCCTGAAAACATGCAGTCCATCTACCCGGTGTAGGGCTTCGAAAAACTCCTGGGCCACGTGGACCAGCGTCTAGGTCTGGATGTGTTTCAGCGCAGGAACGCGGCGTAAGATCCGCTCAAACGGGATTTGACTATTTCTTGGAACCGTACTTATTGCCCAACGACCTGTAGGCCTCTGCGCCGCTCTTACCCTTGGCCTTGTAAACCCGGTAGGCCTCCAAGTACCCTTGAGCCAGCAAAGTGTTATCTTGGGCCGAAAGCTTGTTTTGCGGCGTGTTGAGGAAGGGAATGTCGAACTTTTGACCTGAGTAGATCAGGTCAGGATCTTTGATCTGCGCCTTGTTGATTTCGAAGATGGCAGGCCAGAGCACCGGATCCTTGTACCATTTGTCGGAGATCCACCAAAGTGTGTCGCGGGGAATCACCGTATGTACCCCCAAGAGTTTAGGGCTTTGGGCCACTGGTTGCTGTGCTTGGGGCTCTGGTTGCGTGGCTGGAACCGTGACAGTGGTCGAGGCGGGCTTAGTAGTGGAAGTAGGTTTATTGAACACGAAGAAAAGGACTGTACCGAGCAGGAGGATCAGAATCCCGACAATGATCACTACAGCGAGGACCGAACTTTTCTTCTGTCTCTGAGCGTTCATGCAAACTCCTTTCCCGGACTATACTCCAAGAGTATCGGAACCTGGATGAAAGAACTCAAGGCCTTTTGGTTGACTCACCGAAACCCACCCAGTATTGTGAGTTTTAAACCGATTTAGCCGTTGAGGAAGGACGTTTTGAATGAAGAACCGTTTAACGATTCTCGATGTGGCCCGTGAGGCCGGAGTCTCCAAGACGGCTGTGTCCTTCGCTTTCAACTCCCCGCAACGACTAGCCGCTGCAACGCTCAAGAAGATTCTGGCCATTGCCGAAACCCTCGGATACGTGCCCGATCCGACGGCCCGCAGACTCGCCCGCCGTTCGAGCGGCAATCTCGGCGTGTTGATCCCCCAAACTCTGCCGGAAGCCTTTGTCCATCCCCACTTTCAAGAGATGTTTCAGGGCATAGGCGAGTTTTGTGAACGGAGGGAGTTTTCGCTCACCTTGATTCCTCCCCTGCAGGGCTGTTTGCTGAAGGCTGTCAGCAACGCTGCGGTAGATGGCGTGATCACCCTGGGCTTCACCCCGACGGATACCTTCCTTGGGCTTATGGAAAAGCGATCTCTTCCCCTCGTCACTGTTGATAGCCGAATCGATTCGGCCATACCCAGCGTGACCTTCGAGGACTTCCTAGCTTCGAGAGACTTGTTGCGGCAGGTGCTGGGCCGGGGCTACCGCAATCTGCATTTCCTTACCTTTTCGACCGCCCCCGTCGAAGTTCGGGGAAATGCCGGCTCGCGTTCCCTCGAGCGACGATTGCGAGGCTTTCGGGACGCGCTGGAAGAACTCACGGAGAGTGTTTTCGTCAGCTACGGAAGCTCGAGGGTCTCTTCGGCTTCAGCCTACGCCTCTCTAATGAGTCAAAGTTGGCAAACTGGTCTGCCTGAAGTAATCGTTTGCTGCAGCGATGCTCAGGCGGCAGGTGCCTACGCATTTGCGGAGAAAAAAGGCCTTCGCATTCCCGAAGACCTCGCGGTCACGGGGTTTGACGGAAGCCAATCTCTGAGCCATCTACGCCCCCAGTTGACGACGGTTCGCCAATCCGGCTTTACGAAAGGCAAGCTGGCCTGCGAACTTATGGAAGAACAGTGGGGTGACCGCAAAAACGTTCGCCACCTGGTAGTAAAAGCCCGCTTCGTCGCGGGGATGTCCCTCGCCCAGAATTAGAAAAGGCCCGGTTCCTCCCTCTTGGCCGGTTTCTTGGGTCTGGCAACTTTCTTGGGCGCCACGGCCTTTTTTGCTGGAATTGGACGTGGTGACTTTGTCTTTGCCTGAGGTTGATCTAGGAGCTTGAGCAGTTCAGCGAAGTGAAACTTCGACTTCACGGCGGCCTTTTTGGCCGCTTCAATCATCTGGAAGGTGGCCAAAATAGGGGCCTCATCTGCCAAAGAATCAGCGCTTTGGTCCTTCAAGGTGAGAATGTCCTGCACGCGGGTGGCAAACACCCACCATAGCAGGTATTCAAACCCACCCTGATCAAACCAGACAATGCCGTCGTGCTCATGCACTGCAATGACACTTTGCACATCGGGGTTGCGCAATAAGTCCGCAAGCCTTGCTGTGCCCTTGAGGCTCAAGAGCAACTTGAGGATACCGACAAGATGGTGTGCCTCACCGCTGGTCATACCCAACTGAACAAAAAGCCTTTGGACTTTTCGGTCGAGGTACCACTCCTCCATCAAGGCGCGGGTCACCAGCAGCGGTTGGTGCTTATCGATCACTTCACCAAAGCGCATTAGTAGTGCTTGGGCAAACAACACGTGAGCCAACAACCGAGGGGGACGAAGTCGTGTATCAAGGAAACCTACCGCGGGCGAAAGAGCCTGAGATTCAAACAGCTTGACCAAGTTTACCAGTCTCACAACGGCTTTCGCGTCGCTGATGGCCGCATGAACCGACGGGCTCGGGTCCTGCGTCGAGGCTGTGTAATCCTTGACCCTCCAGTAAAAGGCCGACAACCGGTCTTGCTGGTTCGTCCAGTACGATGGCTCTATCGGTCGAATTCCCCAAGCAACATCGTACAGGCTGCGGAAGTTTGAAGCGTTGAAGGTCTCATGAAAACCGTGGAACAGACTTCGGTGCGTCAGGTTTTTAAGGGCCTCCTGGAGGTCCTCCACGCCACCGCCGGCGAGTTCCGTTACCAAACGTTCTAGCTGGCCGTCGGAGCCATCCTCGAGTTCGTGAATATCTAGAAAAACTTGCTTCTGATAGCCTCCTAGCTCGAGGTACATGCCCGATTGGTGCAGCTCACTGCAACGGCGTAGGTACCAAAGACCCGTGCTCTGGTCGCGCAAGAGCACGAAATGCCGCGGCGAATCGGTGAGCTTCAAGGCGTCGGCCAAGTTCTTTTGATGCATTTCCTTCGTGCCATCTGGCTTTTTGACCGCGTAGGCTGCCGAACCCTTGATCCATCCGCTCGCTGGTTCAAAACTGTTGTTGAACAACACCAGCGCGTGTTCGTTGCCGGTTCCGTTTGAATAGGAAAACACGTTGTGGTTGACAGTACCGTGTGAGTTCCAAACGTCGTAAAGGAAGAAATTGGCGACCTCAGCAAAGAGGTAACGCCGGTGCATCAGGGGGAAGATTTCTCTTTGGTGACGGTCGATGAGGTCTCGGTCGTCCTTTTCATCCCAATACGCTCGCCGATATTCCATACCGTACTTCTCGCGGAAGCCTTCTACTTGGCCATGGCCAAACATCGGCGTTCCCGGCATGGTGACCATCATGGTGGTGACCCCGAAATACTTGTCGCTGGTTCCGAACTGAACCGCAGCGGTCTCCTCGTCGGGGTTGTTCATGAAATTGACGTACCGCTTGAGGATGTCGGGGTCGAACTCGAGGGTGTTCTTGAGGGTGTAGCGGTATTTCTCGTTTTCTTCTTTCTTAAACATGTGCATGAACGCCGAGTTGTACACCCGGTGCATGCCCAAAGTGCGTACAAAATAGCCTTCCATCATCCAGAAGGCCTCGGCCAACAGGAGGGTATCGGGCACTTCTGCAGCCACCCTATCGACCACTTCCCGCCAGAACTCCTCGGGAATGGCAGCATCAAAGGCTTCTTTTGTCATTGCGTGCTCGGCCCTCGAGGCGATGTCGCCACCCGACCCAGGCAACGGGAACCACAGCCGCTGGATGTGCTTCTTGGCCAGCGTCATCGCGGCATCGAAACGAATCACCTGGAAGTTGCGTGCCACGTGAAGAATGACCTGGATCACAGCTTCTCTGGCCTCGGCATTAAGGTAATTGAGCTGGGCAGTGTCGTTCCACGGCATCGAGGTACCGTCGTTGCCGTGGTAGATATAACGATGACGGTTGGTGCGCTTGTCGCGGTGAAGGAACACCACCGAAGCGTCGCTACGGTCGTAATAATGATCTTCGAGTTTGATCTCGATGTTGGCGTCCTGGCTGAGGTCGGGCCCGTGGAAGGTATAACCCGGGTAGGGGCAGTAGTCGAGCTGCACGAACCAATCCGGGTGCTCGCTGATCCACTTGCTGTCCATGGAGGTGTGGTTGGGCACCATGTCGCTGGCCACTCGGATACCGCGTCGCGCGCAACGCTCACGAAGATGAATCATATCGTTCCAGCCGCCAAGCTCCCCGGCGATGTCGTAGTTAAACAACGAATAGGCCGAGGCCTCGGCTTCGGGGTTGCCGCACTTGACCTTGATCGTTTTGGACGCCTTGGAACGCTCCCAAAGGCCGATGAGCCAAAGGGAATTAAACCCCCGAGAGGCCATTTCGTCGAGCTCTTGGTCGGGAATATCGCGCAGGGTGGCGATGGGCTTGCCGTACTTCTTGGACAGTTGGTCGAGCCACACCAACGAACTTTTCGCTAGGAGGATAACTTTGGGCATCCATTCCTTGTCGGTGCTGAACCGTTCCGGTTCCTGCTCATCGGCGCCGGTGAACGTGAGCGCTTGCTCGTAACCTGGCGAACCGCCGCCTCCCGCACCATCGTTGTTCCAGAACAGGCGCTCTTCCTCTTTGATGAAGTCGAGTGAACTTAAAAGGCGCATGAGGAACTTGCCGAGCACCAAGCCCCAGTGGTCTTTCATGTACTGAAGTTGGCCGTAGAGCGAGTGTGGCACGGCCAGCGCCGGGGCCCGCATCATGTCGAGCAGTGGCTGATTATCCGGACCGAAGGTCGGGGTGGTTTCGAAGAAGGTCTTTACCGCATGCATGAAGGCTTCGTATGGGCTTTCTGAACTCAGGTCGTGGTCGTCAAAAAGTTCGGCAAAGGGCTTGAAGGCCGTGTTGGCGTTGGCCAGCCACAGCAGCATCACTTCCTCAAAAATCACCTCCCGGTGCGAAAGGCCTTCGGTAGCGCCCTCGAGGAAGGTCTTGGGGTCGGTGTTGCCGCGATAAACCTCGACATTGGGAAAATGGTAGCTGAAGCGCTGCAAAACGGTATCGGTTTCCTGACGGCCCACGGTTTGTGAGACGAAATCGAGCGCTCTGGAAAACAGGTCGTGGCCCTGCTCTTCCCGGTAAAGCCCGGCCACATAGTGAAGTATCTCATCGATTAGTCCCATGGCGTTGAGCTGTCCCGGCAAAACCGACTTTTCGGGAAAGCGGCTTTGGTCGTTCATCTTCTTGGCAAAAATGCGGGTGGCAAGGAAGTTGGCAAAAACCACATTGCCGCTGAGGCCGAACAGGGCCTCATCAAAACCGTACTGGTCTCGGGCCGTGCGGGAAATGTGGAACTCCTGACAGATGGGGCGCGCAGGAGCTACCTTGGCCGAAACTCGGGTAAGGCTCACCGAAAGCTGCCGGGCCAGTGGATACTTCATGGGCTTTTCCTTTGGGAGGTAAGTTGAAACAAAACCTGACTAAAGTCCTTGGCTGCAGACAGTTCTTCCAGGTAGGGCTTCATCCGGTAGGCCCAGTTAGCGCCATCGACAGTGCCTGGCGTATTCACCCTTTCCAAGGCGGGGTCTGTAGCGAGAAATCGATCATCGAGCGCCAACAGATCGGGCAGAAGCAAAACACACAGGCGGGAGCGGGTGGTAAGCAACCCGGCTATGAGCTTGCGGGCCAGCGCCGGCGAAAAGGGGGCGTCATCCTGAGGCCCCAATCCGAGAGCCTGCAGAAAACCGTGGTGGCTTCTTTCTTCATCCCACCACTGGCGGAGTGTACTGGTATCGTGCACCGAGGGAGTGCAAACCGAGAGCTCAGGGTATTGGTTGACGGGAATATAAGGCTGCCCTGGTAGGTTCCAGTCGCGAGCCCACCTCACGATGCGCAAGCTTAATATCCCCAGTTCGGTAAGCACGCCGGGTACGCAGGCTGGAATTGTCCCTAAGTCTTCGGCGCAAACCAACATAGGGGTAGTCTCTTGCATCAGGCTCAAGAGCCGACGGCCTTGGTCTTCCCAGACCTTTTGCACGTTTTCGGAGGTTTCGTGGACCAGCCTTTCGAAACTCCAGCGCTCCTCATTCCCGAGGCTGTCGTAGGCCCGGGTCGAGTAATAATGGGCCGTCGCGGTGTAATTGTTATCATCAAGTCGAAGCAGGGTGCGGTTGCGGAACCAGTGGACGAGGTTACTCCGGGCGTTGTCGCTCAAAGTGAGCTTCTGGAGGTCTTTCTCACCGGAAATGGAAGGTGAAAACCGGTAGAGGTCCTCACCGGGAATCTGTGTAAGCGCTTTTTCAATAACGAAAGGAGCTTCTTGACCGAGTCGCTCCCGAACCTCCATGCCAAACACATGAGGCTCACTCATCCAGACGATGCGCCCAGTGTCAAAGCCGAGGTGCCCGAGCTGCTGAGAAGTCAGGCAGGGGGTGGGTTGATAAAGCCCTAGCTGGGCGCTGTAGTTCGCTGCTGGAGTAGCCCAGATGCGGAAAAAGCCCAGTACATGGTCGATACGATAGGCCTGATAAAACCTGGCAGCGTGATTAAGCCGCTGTTTCCACCAGTTGTAGCCATCCTTTTCGAGATTTGCCCAGTTATACACCGGAAAACCCCAATTCTGACCATCGGGGTTCATCTCGTCGGGTGGAGAGCCAGCGCGCAGGGACAGGTCAAAAAACTCCGGGTGAGCCCAGACGTCAGCGCTATCTTCATTGAGCAAGATCGGGATATCTCCCTTGAGGGCAACTCCAGCTTTTTTCAGTTCTAAAACACAAGCCGCCAGCTGTCGTTCGCACTCGGTTTGCATCCAGATGTGAAAGATGGCTTCAGCGCCGAGGTCATTCCAGAGGTCTGCAATCTGGCGGGTTGTGGGGTTGCGGTGCTCTGGCCAAGACTGCCAACCGGCTCGCTGATAACGTTCGCGCAGAGCACTAAACACCGCATACACACGTCCCCAAGGGCGATCAACCAGCCAGAGTTCCGCTGACTCGAGGCTAAACTTGGATTGGTCGAAAACCTTTCGCAACAAAGCCTGTTTAGCACCCCAGACTTCCTTGTGATTCACCCGAGCAAGGCCGCCTAGTTTGTCTCGCAGGGCCTCAGCCTCCTGGAAAACCACCTGGTACCCGGCCAACTCGGACAAACGAAGGTACACTGGATGGAGGGCATAGGCACTCAGGGCACTATAGGGTGAAGGTTCGTAACCCGTGTCGTTGATGGGAAGTAACTGAATGAGGTCGAGGCCACAGTCCTTGCACCACTGGCCCAGAAGGGCCAAATCAGCAAACTCACCAATCCCGAAGCTAGAAGCCGACCTGAGCGACGACAATGGTACGGCAACGCCTGTCGCCTTCGAGCCTGGCGGAAAATCTGGCATCGGATGGACCTCCTGGAAACCGAGGGAGCACTGAAAATATCGTAGGTCCCAGGGGGTCAAAGGTCAAGGAAAACCGGCTAAACGGGACTTTTGCCTGGGGTCGGTGGGTCCTCGAGCTGCTTGATCCGGTCGCGAAGGACAGCAGCTTCCTCGTAGTTCTCGGTGGCAACCAAGCGTTCCAGTTGCTCGCGCAACCTTGACAACACCTGTCCGGAGGACTCGGTTCCCGGGGAAGCCAACCCCTCGCCCTCAGGCTCGTCTTCAAAGTCGGTTTCCAGAGTGGACTGTTTCAGCTGGTCAAGCGAGATTCCTGCTTCGTCAACCAGCTCAGACTCGAGGTAAACCGGGCAATCCACGCGAACAGCCAGCGCTAATGCGTCGGAAGGACGGGCATCGATTTCTAGTTTTTTGCCCTTAAAATCCAACAGGAGACTGGAATAATAGGTACCCTCAGAAAGCGAGTGGATATTGACCCGGTTCAACTTGGCTCCTAATTCGGAAAGCATGGAAAGCATCAGGTCGTGGGTGAGGGGGCGTGGAATCTCGACTTCACCGAGGCCTAGCAGAATGTTCTGCGCTTCCAGAGGCCCGATAAGGATAGGCACGGCCTTGTCGCCGTTCAGGGGACGAACCAAGACGGCATTCCCTTGGTCGGTCTTGGCCACAGTCCAGATTTCGGCCTTCACCAGCATGGCACCCCCTCACCGGCACGCCGAGCCCTGGGCTGGGGAAGTTCCGGAATGGGTATCTTCAGGTTCATCTGGTCAATTTAGGGAGGATTTGCTCGTTGAGCAAGGCAGTGCTCCACACCATTGCGGAAAACTGTCAGTCCCAAGTCCCCCACGTCTTTGCGTCGGCGCCATAAGGGATGCTGCAAGCGGTTGGTAAAGGCCTCCGGGTGGGGCATAAGGCCGAGAATGCGGCCGGTTGGATCAGTGAGTCCTGCGATGGCCTCAAGCGCACCATTGGGGTTCTCGCCCTGATACGTGAACGCCACCAGATTCTGTTGGCGGAGAGCTTGCAGGAGGTTCTGGTCACGCACTTGGAAGCGTCCCTCGCCGTGCCGGATGGGCAGGTCAAGATCTCCCAACCCGCGAAGCCAAGGGCTCAAGTTAGCCGGGTTGGCCGCTACCCTCACCCAGCGGTCTTGGAATACCCCAGAGTCATTGCCGATCAGGGTTACTTCGGGAGTCCAGTCGCCGCCCAAGTTGGGAAGAACTCCCATTTTGACAAGCGTCTGAAAGCCATTGCAGACGCCAAGGACCAAGCCTCCTCGCTCGATGAATCTTTGCAAGTGTTGGCGCAGGTGCCCCCGGAGCACCTGCGCGAGCACACGGCCAGACCCCAAATGGTCGCCGAAACTGAACCCCCCCGGGAAGCCCAGAATCTGCACCGACGCGAGTGATTCCGAACTCTCGGCCAGACTGGTCACAGGAAAGTTGACTACTTGGGCACCAGCCTGCTCAAACGCCTGCCCAAGTTCCACGTCGGCATTGATGCCAAAACCACTCAGAATGCCCACCCGCACCGGAGTACGCTTGCCGGTCATGTAAGCCTCCCCAGGGAACTCCAAGCTGTGAGTAGTTCCTGTTGTGCCAAACTCAGCACGGTGGTGCCTTCGTTGTCGATAGTCAGGTTGGTATTTGCCGTGACCACACCGATCTCGGCGGCTGGTAACCCGCGGAAGGCCTGCCGAAACGCCTCCAAGTTCTTGGGATTCACGGAGACCAGAAAGCGGCTGGGGCTCTCACTGAACAACTTCTGGGCCGGAGTACCTCCCGCACCGGGAAGGTCATCCAACGTGATATGCGCTCCTAGGCGACCGCCGAGCGAACTTTCCGCCAAGGCCACACCGAGGCCGCCGTCGGCCAAATCGTGCACGCTGGCGGCCAGGCCTTCTCTCAGGGCCCCTGCCAAAGCTTGGTAGAGCTTCGCAGACAGACTAGGTCTGACGGTGGGGACGCCGGCAAGCTGGGCGCCGGGCACCTCGAAAGCGAGCATCTTCTCGAGGGTGGTTCCGGCAAGTTCGGGCCGGGTTTCGCCCAAAAGCACCAACAGATCTCCGGCAGCGAGAAAGTCGGTGGTCATGGCCATTTCAACGTTTTCGATGACGCCTACGAGGCTGATCAACAAAGTGGGGCGGATGCTCAGTTTCTTTCCGTTCATATTGGTGTCGTTCTTCATCGAATCTTTGCCCGAAATCAAAGGCAACCCATAGTGCAGGCACGCGTCGCGAAGTCCCTGACAGGTCTTCACTAGCTGGGCCAGCTTGTATTCACCATCGGGGGTTGCTGCCGACTGAACGGGGTCGGGCCAGCAGAAGTTGTCGAGCACGCTGGCCTGCTCAGGATGGCCTCCCAGGGCAATGTGGGCTCTGTAGGCCTCATCTACGGCGTTCCAGGCCATCTGGTAGGGGTCAGAATCTCCAATCCGGGGATTGACTCCGTGAGTCACCGTGAGCCCTCGGTTGGAGTCGGGCCTCAGCTTGAGTACCGCTCCTTCCGTGGGACCATCCATCTTCTCACCGCAGAACGGCTTCACCACGGAGCGAGCCTGAACTTCGTGGTCAAACTGCCGAACAAAACTTTCCTTGCTTGCCACGGTGGGATCGGCCAGAAGACGAAGCAAGGTGTCCCCGAGATTCAACTCGGGCAGTTCAATCTCATACCGGCTCGGGGGCACCCATGTCGCGGTGAGCTGCAGAGGTGGCAACCCCTTGTGAAGGAAGTCCATGCTCAAGGCGCCTATGAGTTTCCCGCCCCAAGTCAGTTCAACCCGTCCGCTGGAGGTGAACTCGCCAATCACGGTGGCCTCGGTGTGCCGTTTTTTCGCCAGCAAGAGGAAGGCCTCGAGCTGGGCGGGATCCACCGCCAGGCTCATGCGCTCCTGACTTTCGCTCACCAGGATTTCCCACGGCGCAAGACCCGCATATTTGAGGGGGCACAGGTCGAGGTCGATACGCACTCCGCCCGAGCTTTCGGCCATTTCGCCGAGGCTGGAGCTCAGGCCACCTGCACCATTGTCGGTGATTCCCTTGAAGAGGTTCTGATCGCGGGCCTCGAGCAGGAAGTCGGTCATCTTGCGCTGGGTGATGGGGTCGCCAATCTGCACCGCGCTGGTGGGGCTGGTTTCGTCGAGGGCCAACGAGCTGAAGGTCGCTCCGTGGATGCCGTCTTTACCAACCCGCCCGCCTAACATAACCACAAGGTCGCCGGCGTCGATGTGTTTCAGCCACGCGGACTCTCCGTTCACTGTGGCCGGGAGAATGCCACCGGTACCGCAAAACACCAAGGGCTTGCCTTTGTAGCTTTCGTCGAAGAGAAATCCGCCGGCTACAGTGGGGATGCCGGAATGGTTGCCGCCTTCAACAATACCTCGATGCACACCGCGCAGAACGGTCTTAGGGTGCAGCAAGCCTTGCGGAATCTCCTCGGCGGGCGTGTTAGGGTCGCCAAAGCACAGATAGTTCGTGTTAAAAATCGGTTTGGCACCTTTCCCGGTGCCCAAAATATCGCGGTTGACGCCCACGATACCGGTAATGGCGCCCCCATAAGGGTCAAGAGCGCTGGGGCTGTTGTGGGTTTCTACCTTGAAACAGACTAGGGTCTGTTCGTCAAACTGCACCACCCCAGCGTTGTCGTGAAACACCGAACGCAGGAATTTTCGCTTGGGCTCGAGATCCCGGGTGGTTTTTTTGATGTAGGTGGAATAGAGCGACTGTATGGCTTGGGTTTTGCCGCTCGTGGTGTCGGTGTAGGCGATGTGCGCAGCAAAGATCTTGTGCTTGCAATGTTCGCTCCACGTTTGGGCCAGCATCTCCAACTCCAAGTCGACAGGCTCGGCGGGGAGCCCGGCGGCCTTACGGAAGGCTTGAACCTGCCCGTCGCGGTAGTGGGTCTGGAGGGCTTCCATCTCGGCCAAAGTGAGCGCGAGCAGTCGGCTTTTCGACAGCTTCACGAGAGCCTGGGCGTCGAGGGTTGTGAGTGCAATCGTTTCCACAGGGGGAACCTCACCCAAGTGAACCACCGGGTACTGGTCGGGGAGCCTCATGCCTGAGTCCCATTCGGCACGGGTCAAGGTGACGGCCTGCTGAATCAGCGGGTTGTGCAGACTTCGCGCCAAGGCAGTGAGGGCCGGTTGCGAGAGATCCTTCACCTGGAACAACCATTGGGTAGCCGACTGCACTGTGGCCTCGGGCTCAAGTCTGCGGCCCAAGGCTATTTCCAGCGCTTCACGCGCCGTGAGGGCCACGGGATTCGTCACTCCAGCACGGAAACTCACCTCGATGAGTACGTTCCAGTCGGGTTTGGGTGCCTTGAGCGGGCCGCTTGCGTCGGTGTAGGCGCTCTGGACAACGGGGTCGGCGAACACCTCGCTCACCAACGCTGCGGTTAGGCCGGCAACACCGTCCACCAAGTACACCTCGAGGGTTTCCGCGCCCAACTCACGCCCCCGACTGTCGAGCCCCGGCCGCAGATACCCCACTTCGATTCGCATGCGAATCATGGTATCAGAGAGTGGATATCCCTTCCATCACATCCCGCTCAAACTACGCGAAAGGCCCTGTGATTTCGATTCCCGCTCGTTGGAATAGCAGTTATACTGTAGCTAATCAAACACTGAGGAGTCCCTATGCCGTTTACCTTGCCCAAGCTTCCGTATGACTACCACGACCTCCAGCCCGCCATCGACACGCTAACGATGGAAATCCATTGGTCCAAGCACCACCAAGCCTACATCAACAATGCCAACACCGCGCTCCAGAACACCGAGTGGGAATCGTGGGATGCCGAAAAGCTTCTGCACCACCTTTCGAGCCTTCCCGCCGACAAGCAGACGGTGCTGCGCAACAACGTTGGGGGCCACCTCAACCACAGCCATTTCTGGAAAACCCTTGCCGCACCCGGAAAGGGCGGTCATCCCCATCAGCACCTTACCGCCGCCATCGACAAACAACTCGGTGGCTTTGACAAGTTCAAGGCCGATTTCAGCAAGGCAGCTCTGACCCGCTTTGGCTCAGGCTGGGGTTGGCTGGTGCTCAAGGCCGACAAAACCCTTGCCGTAACCAGCACCCCCAACCAGGACAGTCCCCTTTTGGAAGGGAATAAGGCCATCCTGGGCATCGACGTCTGGGAACACGCCTACTACCTGCACTACCAGAACCGCCGCACCGACTACATCGATGCGTTCTTCACCATCATCAACTGGCACGCGGTGAACGAGATCTACGACGAAGCGATGAAGTAGTCCTCCGGGGCAGGGCCAAAAGAAAGCCGACCTCACGGGGTCGGCCTTCTTTTGCCCAAAACTTGGGATTTTGGGGTTAATGAAGCCATTGAAACCGGTTTCTCTCGGGTGTTGAGACAGTCCTGCCATTTCAAAAAATTGGAGGCAATTTCTCGACACAGAGCGAGCAAGATAGCGACCCTAGCGAAATATTCTCTCATTTTCCTACTTGTCAACTTCAGGAAACCGGTTTTTACTGTTACAAACCACAGGAGGTTTTCATGAAAAGACTTGCCCTTGTTTTGGCCTTGGTCGCCTTTGCGGCCATGTCATTAGTCGCGGCCGACAAGACCGTGCTCAAGTTCCTCTATTACGCTGATTCGTCGCAGGCAGGTTACGCCGATGACATGGCCACTTGGGCCAAGTTCAAAGCCGCCAACACCGACATCGACCTGCAGATGGAAATTCTGTTCGACCGTCCCTACGCTCAGAAACTGACCGCCTACGCGGCAGCCGGCACCGTGCCCGATGTCGTGTACATGTGGCCCACCACTAACGAGGCTTCTTCTCTGCTTCAGAGCAAGAAAATGATGAAAGACCTGAAGACGGTGCTCCCTGCCGACTTCTTGGCGAACTTCACTAGCGCGTCACTCGACCCGAGCGCTCAGACTTCGAAGCAGCTTTCCGAACTCCCCCAGTCGTTTACCTTCACAACCGTGATGTACGCCAACGTGGGGCTGCTGAAATCGCTTGGTCTGTCCGTTCCCAAGACCTACGCCGAACTGAAGGCCTTGGTTCCCAAGTTGCGTGTCAAAAATGTTCAGACGGTGCTGTTGCCGAATGCCGACAAGTGGCCCGCGCAGTCCTGTCTGTTCTCCACCATCAGCGGACGCCTCCTCGGTGACGCGTTTATCGACAACGTTCTTGCCGGCAAGGCAAAGTTCACCGATAAGGCCTTCGTGGACGCCTTGGCCTTCTACGGCCAGCTCTACACCGACGGCATCATCAACATCAGCAACGTCCAGATGGGTTATGGAGACGGCCCCGGCCTCTTCGCTGCCAATAAGGCGGCCTTCATCATCGACGGTGACTGGCGCGTGGGAGCCTACCTGACCGACAAGAGCAACGGCAAGGCGCTCATTGACCCTGCCAAGCAGGCGAGCGACTTCGAGTTGCTTAACTTTGTTGCCATCCCCGGCGAGAAGAACGTCAACACCGCTTCGGCCATCGCCGGTACCGGCCTTGGCATCAACAAGGATTTGAGCGGAGCCAAACTTGACGCCGCCAAGCGCCTCTTGATGTACTACTACGGCAAAGAAGTTCAAACCGTGAAGCTGGAAACCGGTGCCTTTATTCCCACCCGCACCGACGTGACCAGCTCCAAGTTGGAGCCCCTTTCGCAGAAGCAGATCAAGTACTACTCCACCGTGCCCAAGACCACCTACGTGCTCGACGGAGCCCTTGACCCGACCGTGTTCGGCCCCCTGAACGATGGCCTCCAAGGCATCCCTCTCGGCGCCCAAACTCCTGCTGAAGTAGCTGCCCTGATGCAAAAAGCCCAGGATGCCCTTCCCAAGAAGTAAGCGGTTCTGATTCCAATAAAAAGGGTGTCCCGAGAGGGGCACCCTTTTTTCAGCCAATCGGGAGGTCTCCATGGCAAGAGCGGTTCGCAACAGAGCGGAAACCAACTGGGCGTACTGGTCTTTCATTACTCCGGCGTTCGTGCTTTACCTTTTCGTGTTCGGTTTTCCCATCATTCTTTCGTTCGTTTTGAGCGTGAGCAATTATGGCGGAGGGAAAATGTTCGGCGGAGACCCTTGGTCTCTGGTCGGTCTTGGCGAATATTTCAAGCTTGCCAACGACTCCAACTTCTGGTTGGCGCTTAAGAACAATATCTACATTGTTTTGATTTCTGTTTTGGGTCAGATTCCTTTGGCGTTTGTGCTGGCCTACATCATTTTCCGCAAAATTGTCCGCTGGGGTGAGGGTTGGCAAGCCATTCTCTATGTTCCAGCCATCATTTCCGTGATTGTTCTCGGCATCATGTGGAAGATGATTTTTGCTTCCAACGGCCTGCTGGCGGATATCATCAACGCAATGGACACGCAGACGTTTCTCACCTCTTTGAATGGACTTCTTGCCAATGGCCTTAACGTAACCGACGACTTTGTGACCAAGCTTCTGGCAATCAGCGACCCCAGGGCCCTCACTGGATTTACCAACCCTCTGGCTGACATCAAGGATCTGATCCTCTCGAACGGCTACACAACACAGAACCTTGAAGTTTTCAGGTCTGATATGGTGAATCTATTGGCACCAAAATGGACGCCGGACTTTCTGAGCAAACAGGACATCGCGATGATACCTATTCTGTTTGTCACGCTTTGGGTGTGGACGGGCATGTACATCATTATGTTCCACGCCAACATGCAGAAAATCGACACCGCCATCATCGAAGCTGCGCGCATCGACGGCGCCTCTGAGCTTCAGGTGTTGTCGCACGTGATTGTGCCCAACCTCTCGGGCGTGCTCGCCAATGCGGCCATTCTGTGCATTGCCGGTTCTTTAAACACCTTTGCGCTCATTTGGGCGATGACCGCGGGCGGCCCGATGAACATCACTCAGGTTCTTGCCATCTACATGTTCCAGAACGCCTTTATCGGGGTGCCCAACTTTCCCTTGGCCAACGCGATTTCTGTGTTCATCGTCTTGTTCAGTTTCATCCTTATAGGCCTCACCCTGCTGGTGGAACGCCGCTATGGAGGCCGCGAATGAACAGCTGGAAAACAGCCGTCGCCTGGGTGGGCAAAGGGATGGCCTATGCCGTGATGGGTCTTTTTAGCCTCATGACCATTTATCCGGTGATCTGGCTCATCTACAACTCCTTTAAGACAAACGCGGAGTTCATGGTTGATAAAATAAGCCTGCCCAAGGAATGGATCCTTTCTAATTACGTTGGGGCGTGGACCTTGGGAACGTTTGACATGCTGATAGGGAACTCGGTGATTTTCACCTTGGTTTCTGCGGTAGGGATTATCTTCATCTCGGTGCTGGCCGGTTTCGGTTTTGCCAAAATGCCAAACAAGGCAACGGCTCCCATCTACGGGAGTTTTGTGATGGGCATACTGCTCTCGATTACCTCGCTAATGGTGCCACTCTTCATTCAGGTTTCGCAGCTCGACCGCATGATTTCGGATGGCTTCCACGCCTTGGGAATGTTCACAGGGCACGATGTGCATGTTTTTTACAACACAAGTTTCGGTGTCATTCTGATTTATGTCGGTTCGGGCCTGCCCATGGCAGTTTACCTGTGTACGGAGTACATCAAAAGCATTCCTACCTCGCTGGTTGAGGCCGCCCGCATCGATGGAGCCACCTATTTCAGCATCTTTTGGAGGATCATCCTTCCCATGTCCACGCCGATTGCCACCACGATCGTGGTACTGAATGTGCCAGGCCTGTGGAACGAGTTTGCGCTTATCAACATCATGGTGTCGGATGAGACTCTCAAAACTCTGCCTCTAGGAATCCTTCGGTTCAACGGCCAAAGGTCGGTCGATTACGGCAAACAATTTGCAGCCCTGGTAATCGGAATGGCACCCATGTTGGTGTTCTACTTCCTCTTCCGCAAGCAAATTACGGCGGGAGTCAGTGGCGGAGCCGTGAAAGGTTGACCAAAAGCTTCCGACCGGGGTCTGATTCGGCGCAGCCTCGGAACACGCACTTCAGACGGGTTTCGGGACAGCCGTTCATGCCCAGGACTCCGGGCACCTTTTACAGTCGGTTAGTGGCGAACCCGGCGGTTTGTGAATGGAAGGGCACGCTCTACTATGTTTTTCGTGGTCAGGACGAGCGGGGCCACGATCAGTTGGGGTGCTGGGTAGCCGAGGCCGCCGTCGCCGACGGAGTGCACTGGTCACCCCTCACTTCGGGCGACCGCGTGGTTGTCCCTGTATCGGACAACACTGCGGATTGCGATGCCAGCCACGTGCTCGACCCCGCACTGGTGGAGGCCGAAGGTCGACTTCAGCTTTTTTACACGGCCAAGAACAACGCTTGGCAACCCAACAATTCCTTGGCTTGGGCCGTCTTCGATGGTTTGGACTTCGTCAAACGGCCAACCAACCCGGTGTTGCGGGGAGCCAGTGCTCCCGAATTGGTGAAGCACGAAGGGCAGTTCTACCTCTTTTTTCAACGGGCCAGCGCTGATGACCGGAGATGGCAGGTCTATTTGCGGGTAGCGTCTACCCTCGAGGGGTTGCAGTTGGCTCACGAAGAGGTCGTTTTCGGCCCTTCTGGCCTCGTTGGATCGCCCGACGAAGTGAGCGTCACCACCTGCCGCATCGTTCAGGATAACGGCTATTTTTACCTCACCTATGGGGCTTGCACCCGTTTTCTCGACTACCCGGAGAGTTTCTGCCTGGCCCGAAGCACCAACCTCCGCGATTGGGAACGATATCCGGGCAATCCGATTTTGCATCGCGGCGAAGCCGGCGGTTGGGACGAAGGAGCCCTCTGGTACCCAACTGTGCGACGCTTCGGGTCGAAACTGTTGTTGTGGTACGAGGGTGCCGGGGCAGGAATGGGACTAACTACCGCCAAAGCCCGGGCAGCAAGTCAGCGATCGCGTGAACAAGACTACGGGGGCTACCTCGTCGAATCGTTCTCTCAGATCGGCTTGGCCGAAGCCGACGATTGGCCAGCCTGGTAAGCCCTTAGAGCGCCATGCTCACATCGGTGAGGCGAAGGTCAGCATTCACCTGCAGCACGCCGGTGCTGGGACGAGGAACCTGTAGATTTTTAGGGCCAGGGCTGAGGTCGATGGTGTCTCCCTTGGCATTGGGCCTCGGGTCGTCGTAGAGGTCGATGACCACTCGGTTCAGGCTAACACCTTGAAAAAGGCCAGGCTCCTGGCCCACAAATGCCAACGGCCTTTCGGCACGGCAATTGATCTGGTCGAAGTGCACGTTACGGAAGCTCTGCTCAAACCGGGGAGCGGGCATAGGGTCGCGGTAGGCCGGGATGTCGTGGGGCGTGGCCATGAGAACGATGGCTTCCCCATTACCCCACCAGTTTCCACCGTAATGACGGCCCTCGAGAAGGCAGTTTGTCACCCTTACGTTTTCCACCAACCCGGTGTGCGGATGCACCATAGACACAAATGCCCGGTTGCTGGCCTTGACGACGACGTTAGCCACGAGCACGTTGCGCACGATGCTGTGCATGTAACCGATGCTCATGGCCTTAGAAGCCGACTGAAACACGCAGTCGGTGATCACCACATCTTGGCACGGGATATTCCAGTCGGTAATGGACGAAAGCGCCACACAGTCGTCGCCGGCTACAATGTCGCAACCCGTTACCAGTACATCGCGGCAGGCGCAAAAATGCATTCCGTCATTATTGGGCAACCGCAAGGAATTGCGGATATTGAGGCCGCGCACCTGCACGCTTTGGCAGCGGTCGAAGCTGAAGGTCCAGCAGGGGGCGTTGCGGACGTTTAGGTCGTGCACGCGAACATTGGTGCACTGATGGAAGAAGATGGGCTGATTCGGCCGCCAGTCGTAGGTCAGCGGCGCTTCGGGGTCATCGGAGCTGGGTTTATCGAGGTGGTAGAACGCATCGCCATGGAGATCGAGCGTACCCGGACCCCGAAGGCTGACATCGGCCCCATGTTTGGCGTAGAGGGCCGAGTACACCTGACCCATCTCATTGTGGTCGATTCCCACGGGGTGATAGTCACTGCGTTTTCCCGAAGCGGTGAGCACGCAACCCGCCGCCAACGCAAGACAGACCCCTGACTTCAGCTCCAGAGGCCGGAACGTCCACTCGCCCGCCGCAACTACGACCTCGCCCCCGCCAGCTCGGGACGCGGCGTCGATGCGGGCTTGCAATTCCTCGGTGATGTCTTTCATGTTTTAGGCTCCTTGGATTTGCGCCGTCATGAAGCTTGCTTGGCCCGCTGAAGGAGCTCCATGCAGGCTCTTCCGTTGTGATAACTAGTTTTCCAGAGGCCACCCTTGGGCCTAGTGAGGTCGGGAGTTCCGTCTGCGGAAACGGCCCAAAACCATTCTCCGTGTGTCCGGTCGATTTGATGTTTCTCGATCCAGCTCCATACCGCCTCGGCTCCCTCGAGAAAACTCTCGTCACCCGTCATTTCCCAGCCATTGACGAGGCCTACCAAAGCCTCGGCCTGAACCCACCAGATGCGGGTGGTATCGAGGTGACCCCGGTGCAGTTCATTGGGGAGGGCTCCGTGCTCGTGGACCAGTTGAAGCGCCAATCGAGCGAGGGCCAAATACTTTTCAAGGTGAACCGGGGGAATCGCGCCCCAAAGCACCTGGGCCGCCTCGGTCATGAGCCAACTGGCTTCGATGTCGTGACCAAAGCTTTTATGGTCGGTCAAGGTGGTCCAGTCCCGGTCAAAATACAGGCCCAAATGGCCAGAAGGCTGAGTGATGCGGCTTTCAAACACGAGGAGCAACCGCTCAAGGGCGTCGCGGATGTCGTGCCTGCCGGAAACCTGAAAGAGGGTTGTGTAGGCTTCCAACAAATGCAGGTTGGTGTTCATGCTCTTGGAACAAGCTAAGTCTGTACGGCTGAGGGCCTGAATCACGGGCACCTTCCATCGGCGGTCGACGGCCTCGTAATACCCGCCGTACTCCGGATCAAAGCCGGTCAATTCGAGCAATCGGAAAGTCTCCAGAGCCAGCTCAAGGGCCTGAGGTTCTGCTGTGGCCTCAAAGTATTTCGCCAGTCCGTAGACGGCGAAGGCTTGTCCGTAAAGAACCTTGTTCTTGATCTCGGGTCGGCCTTTGGAATCGACGGTCCACCAGAAGCCTTTCCCTAACTGGTCGTACAGCGGACCCGAGAGAAACTCAAAGGCGTGACGAGCAGCAACCAGATCCAGCGGGTTATGACGCTCCTGCCACGCGGCGCTGGAAGCCCAAAGGTGCCGGCTGTGCATCACTACCCCTTTCGGATGTTGAAAGTCGCAGGCTCCGTCGTTGGTGACCAACCCGGCAAAGCCGCCCTCACGCCGGTCCATAGTCTGATACCAGTAGGGGAGGATATGTTCTCTCAATTCGGTATCCGCCTTCTGAGCCAGCAGGAACAGACGCTTACTTGCCACCATGGGACCCAGTATGGGCCGTAAAACTCCCTATGGCAACCGGTTTCCTAACTTCTCTCCACACGACTCCCTAATCACCAGTTTGGTGGGCAACTCGATGAGCTGCGCGGAAGCAGGACTCTCGAGCATCACCTTCAGAAGAAGGTCGACGGCCGCTTCTCCGATCTTGGCCAGAGGTTGGGAAACCGCCGTGATCCGCGGAGTCATCACGTCAAGAAAAGAATAGTCGTCAAAGACGCCAAGGCCGAACTCCGGGGTTTGGTAACCCCTATCCCGGAGCACATGGAAGGCGTCAAACATGAAGTCGCCGCCAGAGGCCAGAAAGAGGGCATCCATTCCGGGGCGGCGGTCGAGCAGTTCGTTAAGCGTCTTGCGGATATCGGCCGAGGTGTATTCTGTATTGGCCTGGGCTGTCCACTCTAGTCCTCGTTGAGCAAGAGTGTCCTGATAGCCCCTAGAACGCTCGCTGACGTAGGGGTAACGGGCCGGCCCGAGCAGCGCCCCAATGTGCCGGTAGCCTTGGTCGATCATGTGATGAACCAGTTGCGAAGTGCCGAGGTGGTTCTCCACATCGACCACGTGGTGACTAAACTGGGTCTGCTGGCCTAGAAGGACAAACGGGACCTTGTGGACGATGAGCGAAGAAAGGTCTTGCTTGTCGAGCAGTTCTCCGCCGATGATCAGCCCATCTACAGTGCTTCGCTTGAGCAGTTGGTTGACAACGCCCTGAATAGACCCGTCCCGCGGAGTCGTGATCACCATCAGGTTGTAGCCCGCGGCGGTGGCCTGGTGGCTGATTCCCGCCAGAATTGAACTCCAATACTGCCCAGCAAACGAAGTTTCGGCGTCGTGGGGAATCAGAAATCCAAGAGCACCGGTACGCTGCAGGGCCAGTGCCCGTGCCGAGGCGTCGCGGTGGTAGTCGAGTTTCTCAACGAGCGTCAGCACGCGTTCCCGGGTGGCTAGGCTGATTCCCTTGTGACCATTGAGAACCTTGGACACCGTGCCCTTGGAAACCTGCGCCATTTCTGCGATTTGCTTGATGTTAAGTTTCATGTCGCACCTTTTGTGTCGGGCTGTTGGAGTGAGGAAATAGACAGGACTACGCCCACAGGCACTCCTTGAGAAACCGGTTTCCTGATTTCACGATAAACCCTCGCACTTCTACTGGCAAGAGGTTATTCTGATTGCGTGACGCAAGGAGGACCGGACATGCTCTTGACGGGTACATTTCTGGACGAAATCAGCCACGACATTCCTCACCAGAACTGGGGGCCCCACGAGTGGGACCTCGACTTCGCCCACATGAAGGCCTCAGGCCTCGACACGGTGGTGGTCATCCGATGCGGTTACCGGCGCATGCTCACCTACCCCTCCAGTTACCTGCTCAAGACCCAAGGTTGCCACGAACCTGAAACCGACCTCATCGATCTGTTTCTTTCCTTGGCCGAGAAGCATGGGTTGGGTCTTTACTTCGGACTCTACGACACCGGGAAACTTTGGGATACAGGCCGGCTTGAGTATGAGGCAGAGGTGAACGCCCACGTCACGGAGGAGGTTTGGCAACTTTACGGTCACCGCGCCGCGTTCCGGGGTTGGTACCTCAGCGCTGAAATCAGTCGGAATACGAGTGGTGCGGTGAAAGCCCTTCACTCGATGGGACGCCATTGCAAAGAACTCAGCGGCAACCTTCCGGTTTTCCTCTCGCCATGGATGGATGGAAGCAAGGCCGTGAGCGCGGCTTCGGCTCAACTGCGAAAAGAGAGCGGCGTAACGCTAGCGACGCACGAACGGGAGTGGGATGAGATTCTCGGCGGTTTGGTCGGCGCCGTCGACGCGGTGGCATTTCAAGACGGCCACGTCGAGTTACACGAACTCGACGCCTTCTTTGCCGTCAACAAATCCCTTGCCGATCGTCATGGCCTGCAATGTTGGACCAACGCCGAGAGCTTTGACCGCGACATGCCGATCAAGTTCCTCCCCATCAAATGGGAAAAACTACGCCTCAAACTCGAAGCAGCGGGCCGGGCAGGTTACGACAAGGCCATCACCTTCGAGTTCTCGCACTTCTTGAGCCCACAATCGTCCTACGTGCAGGCCCACCACCTCAACCATCGTTACCTAGAATACCGCGCCCGCCACTCGCGTTAGCTCGTGTCGCGTTTTAGTCCAGCCAACCTTCGGTAAGGCCCAGCGGCAGGGGAGCGGGCCTTTTGGGTTTGCTGTGAATGCGCACAGCACGGCCGGTCTTCGACGAGGTCTCGAAGGCCAACATCACTTCCAGAGCATGGTAGGCGAGCTCGCCGCTGGCGCGGTGCGGACGCTTGCCACGCAGAGCGTGAGCCAGGTCGGCGGCACCGATAGAACGCATGTTGTCGGCGTAGTTGTGGCTCAGGCCCACCTCGCGCCATTCCCGGTTGCCGGCGGAAGTAGACAACCGTACTGGTCCGCCAAAGGTGTTCGGGTCCGGCACTTCTAGACTTCCGAGGGTGCCATACAGTTCCAACGGTTTATGGTGGTGCGCCTGCACGTCGAAGCTGATGGCCATATTTACGATGGCCCCGGAATGGAACTTGAGAACGCCGGCCTGATGGGTGGGAACGTTGACCTGGATATGCTCGCCATAGTGTTCCTTGCTGGTGATCAATCGGGTCTCGCGGGCTTTGGACACAAACCCGCTGACCTGCGCCACGGGTCCGAGCATCGTGATGAGAGCTGTCGTGTAGTAGGGGCCGATGTCGAGCATGGGGCCGCCCCCCGGCTGGAAGAAGAAGTCCGGGTTGGGGTGCCAGCTTTCCATTCCATTGCTGAGCATAAAGGCCGTACCGCCAATAACTTTGCCGATCCAGCCGTCATCCACGAGTTTTCGGGAAGTCTGTAGGCCTCCGCCCAAAAAGGTATCCGGTGCGCAACCCACCAAAAGGCCTTTTTCCTTGGCCAACGCCAAAATGGCCTGCCCGTCTTCCAGGTTGGTGGCAAAGGGCTTCTCGCAGTGCACATGCTTGCCTGCTTTCAGGGCTGCCAAGCTGACGGACGCATGCGCATTGGGTACGGTCAAGTTGATGATGAGCTCAACGTCCTTGCGTGCCAGAAGCTCCGCCACGGAGTAAGCGGTGGTGTGGTTTTCGGCCGCCTTGGCCTTGGCCACTTCCGGAAGGATGTCGGCACAGCCAGCAAGCTCCAAAATATCAAACCTCTTGGCGGCGTTAAAATACGCTTGGCTAATGTTTCCGCAGCCGATGATTCCAAAACGGACCTTGGGGGTGCTCATAGGATCCCTTTCAGGTAGGTGTAGCTCTGGGCAATTCCCTTCATCATGTCTCCCTCGTAACTATCGATTTCTACAACTCCATACTCCATGTGGGTAGCGGCCTTAGCCACGGCTACCAGGTCGATGTCGCCGGTTCCTGCGGGAAGGAACGGCTTGTCGTTGCTGACCATGATTTTTCCGCTCGAGGTAATGGCCTCCTTAAACTCCCCTTTCTTACCCACGCGGCCGTCTTTCATATGAATCAGTTTTCCGCGCTTTCCGATTTCCTTGACGAACTCGACGGGGTCCCGGCCGCCAAACTTCACCCAGAACACGTCGGCCTCCCACAGCACCGTTTCGGGCGTGTTTTCCAAGAACCAGCGATAGGCGGGCTTGCCCTCGAGTTCACGCATTTCCCAGTCATGGTTGTGATACCCCACCTGTATGCCAAACTTCGCGGCAAACTCGGCGGCCTCGGTGTAAAGAGCCGCTGCGGCCTTGATGCTGTCTACGCTGACGAAATCTTCTTTGAAGCGCGGCGAGACTCCTGTGATGATGTACTTGGTTCCCAGCTTCTGGGCAATCTCGATCACCTTGTGCTTTTCTTCACCAATCGGGAGACCGCCGTGAGACGAAGGGGCGGTAAGCTTGAGTTCGCCGAAGAGGGTCTTGGCCTTGTCGACGGTGCTACCGGGAAAGCCTGCAGTTTCCACGGCAGCAAAACCCATGGCCGCAATCGCGCGGATAGTCTTTTCGTAATCGGCGGCGGCGTGTTCACGCACGCTGTAGAGCTGGACACTGATGGTTGGTTTCATTCCCATCTCCTTTTATTGTCCCAGTTTGGTCTCCCGAAGCTAAGTTGTCCATTCGGCAAAACTCTGGCTTGTTGCACTTTTCTATGATGACGACTAGTCTCACAACCATGGATAGCAATGGACTTTTGACCCATGTCACCGAACTCGAACACGTGTTTGCGTATGAGGCACCCCGAGCCCTTCCGCGGCCCCGCACGATTCGTCCGGACGAAGAGCTTGTAGAAGTGGTAACCGATGGGAAGGTGGACTTTGCCGTGGGAGACAAACTCTTAACCTTTGGCCGCGGAAGCATGTTTTGGCACCAAGCGGGTCAGCAGACCATCCACCTCAACCACATCGAGGAGCCTTACCGCTGCCTATCCTTAGTTTTCCGTGTCACCGGACAACCGGTTTGGAACCCACCGCGGGTGTGCCGCTGGAAAGATGTCGATGGAGTGCTTGCTTTTGGCCGGTTGATGCTAGATGTCGCCTCCGACCGGCCCTTTAGCCGAGAATTCCATGGTCACCACGCCTACTCGCGACTGTTGCTCGAAGCTCAACGAGCGGTGCGCCATGAACTGTTGTCGCAGCCGTGGCCGGCACCATTGACGCGGGCCGTCACTTTCCTCGAGGAGCACTTTGCCCAGCCCGTCAAACTGACAGAAATGGCCGGGCATGCCCGAATCAGCCTACCACACCTTCACGGCTTGTTTGCCAAGCATCTAAAACGCTCGCCCCACTCCATGATGTTAGAACTCAGGCTGCGAAAAGCGAGAACGATGCTCTTGGAAACTGACCTGCCACTCAAACAAATTGCGTCCGACACCGGCTTTTCAACCCCCCAGTATTTTTGCCGTTTATTTTCCAAACACTGGGGACGCTCGCCCGGAGCGTTTCGGCTGGCCTATAGAGTACCCCGGTGACTCGGCGGTATTCTGGCTCCATGCAGTTTGCCCAGTTGTTCCTGCGCAGCGCTTTCCTGTTTCTTGCCCTCATTTTTCCCCCTACGGTCTGGGCGGAAAACTCCACGCTTCTGCTGCGGTTTCTAGACGTCGGCCAGGCTGATTCTATTCTGGTGATTCAAGGCGAGCATGCTCTGCTGATTGATGCCGGCAACAATGCCGACCAGAAGATGGTGTTGGCCGAGCTTGAGCAGTTTCGCCTCACCCGACTGGACGCGGTCATTGGCACCCACGTCCACGAAGACCACATCGGAGCCATGGATGCTGTGATCAAGAAGCTCTCGGTTGGCACCGTTTACTTTCCCCGGCAAACGGCGACCACCAAAACCTTCAAGGATTTCGTCACAGCGGTGAAGTCGAAAGACCTCAAACTCACCGTTCCTCACCCCGGTGACAAGTTCGACGTAGGCCTAGCACACCTCGAGGTACTGGCGCCGGCTAGAGCCGACTACGATGACCCCAATGACTTCTCGATTGTTGTTCGTCTGGTATTCGGTTCCACAGTTTTCCTGTTCACCGGCGACGCCAGCTTCGAATCGGAGCGGGAAATGCTCGCCTCCGGGCGCGATTTATCAGCAACCGTGCTCAAAGTAGGTCACCACGGTAGCGCCACCGCCAGCTCGGCTACATTTTTGGCGGCTGTGCACCCAAAGTTCGCCGTCATCTGCGTGGGCACAGGCAACAAGTATGGCCACCCCACCGCTGCCGCCCTCGGTCGGCTGGAAGCCAGCGGCGCCGTAGTTTATCGCACGGACCAGCATGGTACCCTCGAAGCGACCAGCGACGGGGCAACAGTGAGCTGGCGTATGCAGAAGTAGCGGTTCTCAGGCCCAGAGGTCCTTGGTGAGAGCCTCGATTTCGGCCTTTCGCTTTGCTGTTTCCCCGGGATTGAGCCGGTAGCCGTCCTTGGTTGCCGTCAGTGCGTCCCCGGCTTGGGCCTGCGGGGGAAGCTCGGAGCGCTTCACTTCGAGGATCTCTCGGCGTGAGTTTTCCAGTACCGCGTACTCGCCTTCAAAACGGTCTATCACCCAAATCATGGGGCTCTCCTGCCGGTCGCTAGCCAGCCTTAATCTCGCTCGCAGGGGGTCAAATCCCTCGGTGCGGTGTTCTATTCTTGCCGTCATGTCACCTCCGCCTTTACAGACAGAGTCTTCAAAGCTCCGGCTTTTAGAAAGTCAGCTCCAGCAACGAGAAATCGTCTTCAAAATGGTCCAACCCCGCTAAACCCTGTATCTGGTGAAACAGCGCCTGTACCGTGGATCCACCTGAGGCCTCATGAGCCTGATAAGTGAGCATTTCGCTGAACTCTCTAAACACGAGCATTTTGCCACTGGTCTTGCGGATTTCATACACGCCGTCGCTAAACAGGTACAGGCGACTTTCGGGGGCCACCTTGAAAGTACGGTTCTCGTAGGTATATGTGGAGTCGACACCGATGATCATGTCGGTTGTGGTCAATTCGATGGCCTGCGAGTCCTTTTTGGGACCAACGAGCAGTCCCGGGGGAGCACCGGCGCTGGCGTAGTTCAACTCTCGCGAGGCCACGTCGTATACACCATACCAAATGGTAAAATACATGTTGTTTTGGTGTTCCATTTGGAAGTGCAGGTTAAGCGCCCCGAGCACAGCCGCTGGGTCGAGAAAATCCGTATGGGGAAGGCCTTGGGAACGAAGGATATTCATCACCGAAATCGACAGAAGTGCGGCCCCAATTCCGTGCCCTGAAACATCGAGCAGGAACAGGGCGAGTTTGCCGTCTTCGACCCAGTGGTAATCAAAACAGTCACCACCCAACTTTGCCGAGGGCTGGAAAATCCAGTCGGCGTGGATAGGTCCCGCGGTTAAGGGTTTGGGGAGAAGCTCCTTGACGTAGTCGGCGGCCTCTCCGAGTTCGCGCTCGAGCTGCCTCTGGCTTTCCAGTAGGGCCATGACGTACTTTTGTTCCTGATCACGGTAATGCTTTTTGCTCAGGCAGGCGCTGATTCGAGCCTTGAGCAGGATGGGGTCAAAACTCTTGGGCAGGTAATCCTCTGCGCCGAGGCTGATGCAATGGACCACCGAATCGGTTTCATCGAGAGCAGAAATCATGATGACGGGAATATCTCGAAGCTTGGGGTCTTGCTTGAGCTTTTCGAGCACTTGAAACCCATTAAGCCCCGGCATAAGAATGTCGAGAAGGACGAGGTCAAAGGTCTGCTCGTTCATCACCTGCAGGGCGTTGTAGCCATTTTCTGCCCACGTGACTCGGTGCCCCTGACGCTCGAGGTGCCGCACCAGAATGTCACGGTTCATCTCGTTGTCATCGACCACCAGAATCCGACCCAAACTTTGGTCTTTCAGATCGCTGGGAACCGACTTGGAAATCTGACCCATCGCGTAGCGGTAGTCATCCTGCTGGCCTTCCTCGGCTTCGTTGCTCACCACCTTGAGTTCCTGCTCCACCAGATTCAAGATCTTGCGTCCGGAGTCGAGTATTTTGAGCACATCGTCGAGCAGGTAGTCGGCGCCCTCGTCCTCGCACTGTTTTTTGAGACGCTGACCAAGACCCAGAATAATGTAAAGCGGACCGAACAAATTGCGCCGAAAACTGGTAGTGTCGAACTCCTCCAGCGGAAGCCCCTCTAAGTAGAAGGAATCCTGGAACACTTTGTGGATGTATTGGGCTTCCTGAAACACGTTTTCAACGTCTATCAGAAGAGAAGGAAACGGGGTCTCCTTGAGATCTTCCACAAGGATTTCCGAATAGCCGAGAATGTGGTTGAGATAGGTTCGAAGTTCGTGACGAAGGTACTTCAGCGATTCGACCTTCATGCTTGAGCTCCATCAAGTTCGCGCAGGAAAGCCATCCGCAATCTCGTCAGTTCCGTCTCGAGAGCCTCCTCGCCTTCCACCACAGCCAGGGTCCAGAGTGATCCGGCCAGAAGTAGACGCAGGGTCACCAGAGCCTGAGCGTTATCGGGAGGCAACATGCCCAGCCCCAGTTGTCGCCCTTCGTCGAAAAAGGCGAGCAACCGTTGGCTCGCGCGCTCGAGGTCAAGACGCATGTGGGACCGCCTGTTTGCTGAGGAGAAGCTCCCCGACAACAAATTGTGCGACTTGCGCAGGAGGTTCTCCGTCTGAGCAAACAAATCCCGGGCGCGACGGGGCCAGGAAATCTGCTGGTTATCTGTGGCACTTTCGATGGCCAACCCCAACTCTTCCCAAACTCCCGAAAGCGAAGCAAGGAACAGGTCATCTTTATCTTTGAAGTAGTTGTACAGGCTTCCGGGAGTCAACCCCACCCGGTCGGCAATGGTTTGGATGGTCGCCTTGCGGTACCCAGACTCACCAAACACCTCGAACGCAACCTGAAGAATGTGCTTGCGTTTGTCGGCGTGGTGGGTGCTGACCATGCAAAAAATCCTAACCGCATTACCTTGAAGAAGCAAGCGGAGGGTCAGGTCATCTCGAAGAAAGAGCGCACGAGCGGGAGCCTTCGTCCCATGCCAAAACTCACAGGCGAAACCTTGAGCACGGGTGGGGCCTGCCAGCGCTTGTGCTCGGCAAGCGCGGTGAGGCGCACCACACGTTTTACGGTGTCCGGGTCCTCACCGCCTGCCACAATCTCAGCCGAGCTTTTCTGCTCCAGTATGTAGGCTGCCAGGATGCGGTCTAAAACCTCGTAGGGAGGCAAGCTGTCCTGATCGGTTTGGTCGGGCCTTAGTTCGGCGGATGGCGGCTTTCGAATCGTGTTCCAAGGGATAACTTCTCTATCTCGGTTAAGGAACTCGCAGAGGGCGTACACTTCGGTTTTGAATAGATCGCCGATGACCCCCAACCCCCCCGCCATGTCTCCGTAAAGGGTGCAATAACCGGTTGCCAATTCGCTTTTGTTGCCGGTGGTGAGCAGCAGCGAACCAGTTTTGTTGCTCCAAGCCATAAGGTAGGCCCCCCGCACGCGGGCCTGAAGGTTCTCCTCGGTGGTGTCGGCCGGCCGGCCCTGGAACACCGGGCTTAATGCCTCTAGGAAGGCCTGAAAAGGACCTTCAATGGGAATCAAATCGAAGGGGATGCCAAGGTTGTGGGCAAGAGCCTTTGCGTCGTCAATGCTGCCCTGCGAGGAGTAGCGGCTCGGCATACCAAAACCCTGCACGTTCTCGGCCCCAAACGCCCTTTGTGCCAGCACCGCCACCAAGGCGGAGTCGATGCCGCCGGAAAGTCCCAGATGGACCTTGCGGAAGCCGCTCTTGCGGGCGTAGTCGCCGAGGCCCAACACCAGCGCCTCCAGCAGGTCTTGGAGTTCTACTTCGACCAGAGGGCGAGGCGAAAGTGCCAAAGCGCTGTCCCAGAACTCCAAGCCCTCGACGAAAGAAGGGCCCTGCACTACCAGGTGCCCCCGTCCATCGGTGACCAGCGCGCCACCATCGAACACCAACGCGTCGTTGCCGCCCACCTGGTTGACATACACGACAGGAATTCCAAACCTCTGGGCCACCCCTGCCATGATGCCCGTACGCACCGCCTTCTTTCCCGGGTAAAACGGACTGGCCGAAGGCGAGAGGATGAGTTGGGCACCGAGCTCGGCAAGCTCGGCCACAGGGTCTATGCCGTAGGGGTTGCCGTTGTCACGGCTGACCTCCCACCACAGGTCTTCACAAATCGCTATCCCGATTTTCACGCCCTTCCAAGAAAACACTTTGCGTTCGTTAGCACTCTGAAAATACCGACGTTCATCAAAAACATCGTAGGTGGGGAGCAGGGTCTTAGCCTGTTCAAAAACGACTTGGCCCCCATGCAGGGCAACGGCAGCGTTGATGAGGTCTTTTTCCAGTCCATTCGGGGCCAGGGCCTTTGCAGGCAACACACAACCAACCACAACAAGAAGGTCGGCAGGAAGTTCGGACTTGAGCGTGTCGAGAGCCTTGAGGTTTTCAAGGACAAAGGAGGGGAACGACAAGAGGTCGAGGGGTGGGTAACCGCAGAGAGCCATTTCGGGAAAGACGACGAGTTCAGCACCAGCTGCTTGAGCTTCGCGGGCACGTTTAACGATGAGGCTGGTGTTCCCAGGGAAGTCTCCCACCTTGGGGTTGATTTGGGCCAAAGCAATCTTCATAGACAAGTTTCCGAGGGCAGTATAGTATCCCCGGCATGGGAAAGACAATCTTGGTCACAGGAAAAGAAAGTTTTCTGGGCAACGAGATCCATCGGTTTTTCCTGGAAACCGGACATCGGGTGTCCGTTGCCATACCTCCCCGAAAAGACGTTTTCCCCAGCCTCGACCAGAGCAAACGGCAGTACCTGGTTCCTTGGAACCGGCGTTCCGCTGTGGCAGCGAAGAACTTCATCTTGCAGACCGAGCAGGAACTAGGTCCTCTTGATGAAGCCTGGGTACTAGTGAGTCCCGAGAGGGAAAGTTTCGCCTTGAACGATCTACCTCCACTCACCATAGACGAAACCATAGATCAAAATACGAAAGGTCTGGTTTACCTGATTCGAGAGCTATTGGGTCGGCAAGCCCAACGGCCTTCGCTGGCTATCCATTTTGTCTTCTTTGAAGAGGACCCCACCTCGTTGCCACCCTTGGGCGCCCTGCAGTTCTTCGGCCTTCGGGGTGTTGTGTCCAGTCTGCTGGGTATGGCCAGACGCAAATCGCTTCCCATTTCGGCCTACGACTCCGTGCTTCCGCAACCCGAGGCCTACGCCACCTGGCTTTTGACCCCCAAGATGCATTCACCAGGACGCTGGAACATCCACGGTGAGAAGAAGTCCTTGATGAGCCTATTTTCGCGAAAGGATGTCTCATGACAGTCTGGTTTAAAATCCTCGTGGGAACGGGTTTTGGCCTCGTTCTCGGTTACTTCCTGCCGCTTCCGGCACCCAACGAAGCCTCGCTGTTGTCGCAATTCAGCGATTTTATCGTCAGCGTCGGTCGGTACGCGTTGTTTCCCTTTGTGTTCTTCTCCACCGCGGTTGCCTTAGGCGATTTGAGGCGCACCAACAAAATGGGGTCGGTGCTTCTAAGAAGTCTCTTTTATATGGTGCTCGCCAGCCTCTTGCTCGTCTTGATCGGTGCCTTGTTCATCCTCTTGTTCAGCCCCGAGCGTATTCCCATTACCAGCCGCCGCGAGACGGAACTCATCTTCCGCAGCTGGAACGATACTCTGGCCAACCTGGTGCCGAAAAACCTCTTTCAGGTTCTCACGGGGGGTGCCGACTTCCTTTTGCCGGTGTATTCTCTCAGCTTCCTTCTCGGTTTGCACTTTCATTTTGACCGCACGGTCACCGAGCCGACGGTAAACCTCTTTGACTCGCTGAGCCGCATTTTTTACCACCTCAACAGCTTCATCGTCGAGATCATAGGCTGGGGAATGATTGTGCTGGGGGCCGCTTGGCTTGTTCAGATTCGGCTCATTCAAGACGTGTCACTCTATCTGCAGATTTTTGGGGTGCTTCTGCTGGCCTCCCTGTTTGTGATTTTTGTGGTGATGCCGGGGTTGCTTTACCTACTGGTAGACCGCAAAAATCCTTTTCCATGGATCTTTGGGCTTCTGGGGGCCGGTTTGGGGGCTTTCTTCTCGGGTGACTCGTTTTTCTCGTTGGGTTTGGCCGCCCGCATGACCCGAGAAAACCTCGGGGTGCCCCGCAAGGTGGGGGCGGTCAACCTTCCTCTTTTTGCCATGTTTGGACGAGCGGGGACCGCACTGACCTCGACGATTGCCTTCTTCATCATTCTCAAGTCGTATTCCAGCCTAGAGATCTCGATCGATCAGGTACTATGGACCATCACTTTTGCCTTTTTATTGAGCTTCGCACTACCCTCCGTGCCGGGGTTGGGCGCCTACATCAACTTGTCGTTGCTGTGCTCGCTCTACGGTCGCGGTTTGGAAAACGGCTACCTGAACTTGCAACCCATTCTCCCTGTCCTCGTGAGTTTTTCTGCCCTTCTTGACGTCTATGGAGCGGGCTTTTGTTCGTTTCTAGTCACCCGTCACGAGAACCTTCAAAAGGAAGTTCCGATACAGCAGTATATCTGAGTTGAGACCATGGACCCGATAAACCTGGCCAAGGCAAGCCGCCTTATGGATGGCGACTCGCAACTCTACCGCGATCTTTACAGCCTGATCGAGAAGACCCTCAGTGAGCGCTACCAAAAAATCGAGACTGCCCTGGAAGCGGCCTCCCGCGAGGACCTCGAGATGTATGCCCACCAACTTAAGGGCGCTCTACGCAACGTAGCGGCCGATTTCGCCTGTCACCTTCTGGAGACCCTCGAACGATGCGGAACCGACGGCAACTTCGAACTGGCGCGTTCCACCTATGCGCAAGTGAAGCCGGCCGTCGAGAGCCTGTTTGTGGAGTTCCGTTCGGCCCAGTGGGAACAGGCCTTTCAGGAATACCGCAACCAGGCTGCTACTTGAGGTAGGTGACGGCCTCGGGTGCTGGCTGAGCAAACATGAGCACCGGGGTTCCGGCGAGGTCGCTCACGGAAGCCAAGGCCGACACTACCTTTTCCACCTGGGCAGGCCCAATGGTGAGCGAGATGATCTCGCGCTCATCGCTACCTTCTTTCGAAGACGTATCCGATAGCTCAAGCGGAGATGCATTGGCGAAATAGGTGGAAGTTCCTCCCGCACCGGCCTCCATGGCGACCATGGAACAAAGGTCACCGAACCCGCGCCTGACGATGCAGTTGAGGCTCACCAGATTGGTTAGTTTCTTACGATTGTGAGAAGTTCCACTCGTCACACCCGCTTGGCTGCGCCACTCGGTGTTGCCCTGCAAGTGGTCAATGGCCTTGATGATCTGCTCCATGGTAGCCGGGTATGGAGAGGTATGCTGGAAGCTAACGGTGTTGATCAGCCCAATCTCTATGGGTCGGCTGAAAATAAACCCTTGTGCCGGTTGGTCGAGATGACCTTCCTCAACCATAGCCTCAAACACACGCTCTGCTTCGTCAGCGCCAACAACCAGTTCAATAAGCTCTTTCTTCGGGTTGATGGTGAGCTGCAGAAACGGTCCTAGGCGGTCTCGAATGCCGTGTCCGTAACCGTAAGCGATCGTGGGCGACGGACTCCCCGCTTCCATGGCTGCATGGGCGATCTCTTCAGCGTGCTCGAGCTGGGCGATACAACTGATGACAACCAGATTACGTTGATATTCGACCGGTGGCAGTACCGCCTTTGGTGCCGCAAGTTCTTTGGCTGGCACTTCGAGCGAAGTTCCCGAATACCAGAGGTCAGTCACGGGTGAAGCGTAGATCGAGCCGGACCCAAACTTGGTCAGGTTGCCTACGTGTACCAGTTCGGTCAGAACCTCCTCGAGGCGTGAGCCAGGGACGAGGAACTGCAGAATGTCGAACATCGGCAAAATACCAGGCACCGTGAAGGGTCCCCATTTCTTTTTGCGAAGCACGCCACGGCTTCGGACGATGAATGCTCGGGCGAGCCCAAGGCTGACTGCCGCGTCGACAATTTTGTCGGAACGGTCTGGATCGATGTTAACGGTGACGCGGTAATATTCGGTGGAGTGTTTGTAGTTGGTCAGCATGTTATGCCTCCACCATCTCTTCCTTAGGCTTGCGGGCCGAAAGGAAGATTCCGAGAAGCAAAATGTTGAGAACCGGATACGCTGAGGCAAGCGCGAGGACGCCGAAGCCTTCTCCAGCTCCGGTGGCCGTGCTCAGCGAAAGCCCGATGGCAAGCTTGAGCGGTACCGTGACCGGTCCTGTCGTCACCGCACCGCCGTCCCAGGCAATGTTGACGAAGATCTCGCGGTTGAAGAACGTCAGAATGGCCAATAGAACGTACGGCGGTAGAAGCAGATAGAGCAAGTTGATGTCGTACAGTAGCGACATGATGCCCAAGGCAGCGCCGACACCGACCCCGAGTGCCACAGCCTGGCTGAACAGGCTCTTCTTGAAGGAACCTTGGGTCACGTCTTCCACCTGCTGACCTAGAACGTTGAAGGCCGGTTCGGCCAACGTCGCTCCATAACCCAAAACGAGTGCGAAAAGGATAACAATGACCTTGCCCACGTCGGTGGAAAACAGAGATAGGTCAAACGGGAAGAGGGGTACATAGTCGAGGAAGGCTGCTGGGAGGCGGTCACCGATCTGATTACCCAAAGTGCCCAGCCCGATCGAAAGCCCGAAGAAGAAGAACGTGAGCCCAATGATCGCAAACGCAAGAGAAACAAAGATTTGAAACAGAGGAGGGCCCTGCTGCTTCAGTAGCACCATGACTATGAACAGAAAAAGAAAGATGGGCAGGATGGCTCGAGCACCGAGCACGAAGGAGTCGAAGAACAGCGGCAAGTTGTCGGTCCAGCCCATCGAGGTCAGGAGCGCTCGGGCCTGCACGGCGTCGTGGGGAGTGAACGTTGGGAGCAGGACTATGGTGCCGGTCAACTTGGCTTCGTCGATAACGGTGATGCGGTAGACTTTTTCAAACTGGGCCAAGGCCGTCGAGGCAGGGTCGAAACCCAGGCTTTCCAAAAGCGCAGGAAGGCTGTGACGCGCCTGGGGAGTCATCCGCGGCAACTGGCTTATCGATTTTTCGTGCTCGTCTACCTCATAGGCAGCGAGGAAGAGCTCCTTGTTGGCAGTCTCAAGGCCGCCAATCTTCGGTTCCCAGAGGGCGTAGTCCAACGAAGAGGGCAGCGAGAGTACCCGCAATTTGGGGTAAAAGGATGCAAACTCTATCTCAGCGGGAAGCGAAGGGGCAACCTCAACAACCTCGCTACTCTGGCTTTCCGTCTTAGCAACTTCGGGTTGGCCGGCCAGTCCGGTGGAGTAGAGGGTGAACGTCAGAATCACCACAGCGGCAATGGGGACAACCGAAATCAGGCCAACCATACCGAAGCCTGCGAGCGTCGGACTGGTCTTGCCCGAGGCACGGCAGACGCCTACGCCGAGTGCCAAAACCAGCGGACAAAGGACTGGACCCACGATGACGGCCCCGGTATCCCAGGCCAAGCCGATGGCTGAGGCCAAAATGGGGGTATTGGCGGCGATCACGGTGAGGATAATTCCCAGAAGCACGAGGGGCAGAATGATGACCTTGAGGCTCCAGCCGTAAAGGAAACGCATGGTGCCAATGAGGCACGCTATACCTACACCCAAACCCACCGTGAGAACCAAGTACATGGGCTTGCCTACGAGCAGGTCGTACAAGAGAGGTGCGTGTTCACGCTTTATGTGGGCACCGGCCATCTGCAGGGTGCCCAGCACGGGTTCACCAAAGGAGGCAAGCAGTCCGAGAAAGAACGCAAAAATGAGAACGATCAACGCAGAATGCTTTTTGGGAAGGGTGTTTCCCACAATTTCGCCAATGGGCACCGGGCCGATGCGGATGCCTTCGAGGAAAAAAGCTAATCCCACAAACACCAGAATAATTCCCAGCAAAAGGGCGGCTACTTGGCCCAGTCCGTATTGCAGGACAGTCAACTGAAAGAACACGATGTAGAGGCAAACGGGAACCACAACGATGAACTGTTCTTTGATGTTGTGATAAGCATAGGGCAAGATAAGTCGCGACTTTTCGATCATGGACAAGCGTACACGTTCCAACATCAACCTCCAGGCCGCTGAGACGGCCCTGTCTTAGTATCGGTGAGATCGGTAGCTCAGTCAAACTTAAGTTGCTTAGTCGCCTAGGTGTTTATTGAAGTGGGTACTCCCGAACAGATACCACCCTCACCTGGAATCCCGCCGTACACCGGTAGCGCCCCGCGTCTATGGAGTACAGGGGCACCTGCCGGAGCAACGCGTCGCCTTTGATTTCTTGGGGTTTGTTGCCGTACTTCGGCCTTAAGAGGTTTCTTACAGCCTCTTTGAGGGCTTGTCGCAGGGCCTCTACCCGGCTCTCGTAGCGGTCCACCACTGGCGAGAAGCCCGTCCCGGAACACTGGTCAAGGTTGAAACTGGACCAAGAGTTCCGCCTTCCTGACTCGAAATCGGCCATTCGGTAACGAAACAGCACCGTGAGGACCGAGTTTTTTGTGTCATACCGCGTTTGGACGACTTCCACCCTTCGAGAGCCCTGCTGGATTTCAAAAATCGGCTTGACCTCGAGCAATTCCTTCACGTTTCGGGCTTTGTCACTGGGTTTGTAGGTGAAGCTCCAGCCGTAAATCATTCCCGAAAACACAGTGCGCATTTCAGCTAGCAGGGCGTCGAGCTTGGCTTTGTCGGGAGTACGGGTCTCCAGTTCGCCGGGTGCAATCGGCTCGAAAGGTAGCCAGAGCTCCCCCTGAAGTACAGTGGATTCAAACTCCTCCTGCGCCAGACAAGGCACCGCCACGCTCCCAAGCGCGACAAACAGGACCAGGATTTTCATATCCAGAAGGCTTTCCACGCATTGAGACGGAATCGGATAAGAAGGTACAGAAATCCAAAGGCAAACCCGGCTAGGTGAGTGAGGTGCGCGATGCCTTCGTAGGGGTTAAACACCTGAGAGAACACCTCGATGGCCGTGTACACGATGACCATGCTTCGGGCGCGCAGCGGGATGACGAATAAGATCAGCACACGGGCTTGGGGGCGAAAAGCGGCAAAGCCGAGGATGACGGCGAAGATGGCGCCCGAGGCTCCCATCAAAAGACCCTGCATTTGCCCGGTGACTAGGTTAATGGCAAGGGAAGCCAAGCCGGCGAGCATGCCCGTCAGGTTGTAGAACAGGAGGAACTCCCAGCTCCCTAAATCCTCTTCCAGGGCCGTTCCAAAGAAGAATAGCCCCAGCATATTGAACAGAATGTGATTGAAGCTTCCGTGCACGTACATATAGGTGAACAACTGCCACCAGGCGTTTTCCTTGAGTACCATGGCCGGTTGGAGGGACATCAGGTACAAGCTCTCCGGGAAAAGAAGGTTGAGGAGGTAAACGAGCAGATTGGCGGCGATGAGGCCCAGTGTGGCGTAGAAATAGCTGCGGGGGAGTCGCTTGCGGTAAAAGGGGGTCTTCCGGAAAGCGGCTGAGCTAGAAGCTCGAAAATCACTCATCGTTTCAGCCCCTCCCAAAAGGTGTTCACCAGAAACTTCATGCCTTGATTGGCCTCGTTGGCGGGAAAGGTGGCTAACTTTGTTAGCGCCAACTCCAGCAGCCCTTCGCCGTGGCGGTAAGCAGCGTCTAGGCCACCCGATGCCTCCATAGCACCGATGGCCTGCTCGATCAGAGGTTGGACGGGACGCCCGGCGGCGTGTTCGGTGCTGACCGTTTCGAAAAGCGCTAGGAGTGAGGCTCCCTTGTCGGAAACCCTTTCTGCGTGCAGTAGCACAGGAAGGCTCTTCTTGCCCTCAATAATGTCGTCCCCCCGCAGTTTACCGGGGTTGCCGGTGACAAGGTTTTTCACATCGTCAAGAATCTGAAAGCCCACACCGATGTCTTCCCACAGGTCGCCTATCGCTTCAATGGCGTTAACCTCGGCCCCGGCAAGAGCTGCGCCTACTTCAGCGGCGAGGCGGCTCAGGGCCCCGGTCTTGAAACGGCACATCTGCAGGTATTCGTCGTGGGTGGGGAGAATGTCGTGGTCGTTATGCCATTGGATGTCGAGGCCCTGACCAAAATGCAGGCGGCGCATCACTCGCAGGTAGTACTTCATCACGCGGAACTGGCGTTCTTCGCTCAGTCCGCAGGTCTCAATCAAATACGTAGGCTCGAAGTAGAGGAAGTTTCCTGTATTGATAGCCATGTCGATGCCATGGACCAAATGTATGGCAGGCCCGCCCCGGCGCTCGCTGGCTTTGTCTTCGATGTCGTCGATGATGAGGCTACCGGTGTGGGGGAGTTCCACAAGAGCTGTAAGCTCATCAATGGTGGGCAGCTTGCCACCATAAAGCTCGTGGGCGAGGATCATCACCAGCGGTCGCCAGCGCTTTCCACCACGTTCCAACAACGTCCAGCCGGGGGCGTTGATCAGGTCGAGGCTTTCGGGGCGCAGAGGCAAAGAAGCCTGCCCGGCCACCGCGCGAGCCCAATCGAGAGAAGTGCGCCTGGGGAAAACCGAAATCAGGGAGTCTTCTACGTTTTGAAGGCGTCTGGTATACTCGGAGCTCGTCATGGGTGGGAATTTCACCCGTATTCCCCCCCGCCGTCAAGGAGCATTCTGCCGTGGGCCGAGAAAAACCCGACTTTTATGCGCTCAAGGCTCAGAAAGAGGGATATCCCGCACGGTCGGTTTACAAGCTTGAAGAGATTCAGCAGAAGTTTGCCGTGATCAAGAAAGGCCACAGAGTTCTCGACGTGGGTTCGAGTCCCGGAAGCTGGAGTCTTTTTACCCTCAAACTCTTGGCAGGAACCGGTTTTGTGGTGGGCGTCGATCTCTCGGCTTCCACCCAAACACCCCCGGCCAACGCTTTCTACTTTCAGGGAGATATTTTTGAAGCCTCGGCCGAGGCAACGCTGGCGAAACTCGGTCCGTATGACGTCATTCTTAGCGACGCAGCGCCCCTCACCACAGGCAATCGCACCGTCGACACAGGGCGCAGCTATAACCTGTGCGAAAGGGTGATTCTGCTGACCGACGCCCACCTCAAACATCAGGGAAACCTGGTGATCAAGGTTTTTCAAGGGGGCGAGGAAAAGGTGCTTAAGAATCTGATGCTCGAGAGATTCTCCGTGGTGAAGGCCTTGCGCCCCAAAGCCGTCCGCAGCGAGAGTTTCGAAACCTACTTCATAGGGACGGGTAAACGCAATGTTTAGATTCGTTCTACCAGTGCTGAGTATCCTGGTCGTTGCGGGGTGTTCCCCTCCGTTGGACACGGCACCCTGGACCCGTAGTGCCCCGGTTTTCGGCGAGATTCCCTTCAATTTAACCCTCTACGGACCTGTGGATGAAACCCTTTTTGACGGTTCCACAGAAATATTGGTGAAGCTAGACAAGGAATTGTCGATGTGGGATCGGCCCTATGTGACCGATGTCATGCGCCTCCAGGAAAACGCCGGAAAAGGACCTATCAGCGTTTCGGCCGATACTTTGGCGGTGGTCAAACGCGGTCTAGAGGTCGCAGCTGACACCAATGGAGCCCTGGACATCGCTATCGGCCCGCTGGTAAAGGCTTGGGGCATTGCTACAGACAAGCCTCGGGAACCGGCAAAAACAGAGATCGAGGCCCTGCTCCCCCTGACGCGTTGGCAAGACATCGAGGTCAATGCCGACCAGATTTTTTTAAAGACCGCTGGAATGGTGGTCGACCTCGGAGGTATTGCCAAGGGCTATGCCGCCGACCTAGTAGCAGCCTACCTTACCGCTCGCGGCGTCAAATCGGCCATTGTTGACCTTGGGGGCAACATCCTCGTGGTGGGCTCAAAACCTGACGGCAAACCTTTCCGCATCGGTATCCAAGACCCTCTGAACACCACCCGCGGGGTTTACCTCGGGGTGGCCGAGATTACCAACCAGTCCTTGGTAACCAGCGGCTCGTACGAGCGCCGTTTTACGGACCCCAAGACCGGTAAGACCTGGCACCACATCCTCGATCCGGTTACCGGCTACCCGGCCGACAACGAACTCGACAGCGTCAGCATCGTGGGAGATAAAAGCATCGACTGCGACGCCTACGCCAAGGTATTTGTGATGGGACTCAAGAAAGGTTGGGACTTTCTGAAGACTCATCCCGAATTGCAGGGCATTTTCATCACAAAAGACAAAAAAGTGTACGTTACGCCCCAATTGGCGAGGGTGTTCACTCTGACCAACAAAGATTATGCCCTGATGGACCAACCGTGAAGCTGTTTCTTTTGGCCGCCTTAGTTCTCAGTTTGGCCGGTGTGGGCGCCCAAGAAGTGCTCGCACCCTCACTGTTCGTGGCTACCGACCCATTAGGAGCCAACCTGCGGGTCGACGATCAACCCCGGAGCGAAACAACCCCGGTCTTGCTGCGCGGCCTTGGGACTGGGGTGCATCAACTCTTGGTGTATAAGGCCGGATATCGGGCCGAGAGACTGACGGTTACAGTTGTGGCTGGTAAGACGGCTTCGATCACGATAACTATGGCTCCCGACTCGGTAGTGGCCGCGTTCCCCGCCAATACGGTTCTGAAAATCGCCGGTTCGAATCGCTCGACCACAGGGCTGCAGTTCCGTCTTCCCGGTGGTCGCTACGACCTTTCTACCGAAGGCACCACTGTGAAGGCCGAGCCAGTCTTTGAAGATGAGGCCCTTTTGACTCTCGCTCCGTGGCTTGGACTCGGGCTTGTAAGCGTTGCGGCTGGCTCGGCGGGAATTGACCTGTATTTTAAGAGTCAGAACTGGGGAGGTTTAACGCCCTTCACTCCGTTGTTGTGGGCTTCGGCTGCAGTGGAACTGGCATGGTACTGGGCCTTGTCAGACCGCAGGACCCGATGGGAAAAGTCAAGGATGCCCACTTATGGGCCTTTAGCTCAAGAAGGCGCCGAAAAAGCGGTTTTTTCCACAGCTCTTGCCGAGAGGGCCAACCTCTTGCTTTCTGAAGGCGATCTGGTAGGCTCGGAGGCGGTTTTGTCGCGTTTGGTGCACGAGTATCCCGAGGCCTATCAGGTGCCGGGTGCCTGGTTCCGATTGGCAAGAATCCACACCCTCAAGGGTGAGCGGGAACTTGCCCAAGGTGAGTACCGTTTGGTGGCCGAAACCCTCCAAGATCCCGAATGGTACGATCGCGCGCACAAGGCTCTGGCCGACTTTGCTCTAGCCGACGCCCAGCCTGAAAAGGCTCTCTACCACCTGCGTCAACTGACCTTTGTCGACGGATATTTCGAGCCAGCCGTCATCGCAGCCCAAATCGACGAGCTCGTTAAGGGAACACCGAATGCGCCATAGGTTTATTGCGTTGCTTTTTACCCTTCAAGTCGCCGTGCTGGCGCAGGATTACGATACGGCGAAACTCACTGTACGCCAAGTTTGGGACAACGTGACGACCTTGTATGGGACTGGACACTCCTTTACCCCGGAGGAGTTCGGTCAACTCAAGGCCTTCCAAAAGTCGCTGACTCAGGCCGGAGAGACTGAACTTTCGACTCGGCTAGACTTGCTGATGCTGGCTGCTTCGTTGGAAAATGCCCGGGCCGACACACGGCTCGAAACGGGGAGCCAAGCTTGGGAACTGGTCCTGTCCACCGAAAGACGGCGCCAAGACGCATTTTTTTGGCAAACCGTGCGCAATTTGGGGTTGGGCGGGTTTGCCTTATCAACGACCTCAGCTCTCACCCTGGCGGCAATCTGGCAGCGTAGCGACGGCAAACTCACAACCGAACAGTCGGGCATCGAGGTGGCTTTCCTGTGTTTCTCCGCAACACTCCTGGCAACGCTGCTGCCAGTGGTTGCCGGCGAACTCAACCAGTGAAGGGGCCAACACGGGGTTGAGGAAGCCTTGAAGGGGGATGCTCCAAAATCTCTACTTGCGATACAGTGGAGATCAGGAGACTCAAGTGGTCTATCGCGGTGAAGATGGTAAAGTCCTGTTTGAGCTTGGCGCCGGCCACCACGCAAGGTTTTCAAAAGACTTTGGCAAGACTTGGCAAGCTTTAAAACCCGAAGTCAGCGAGTCCTCTCGTGGTCCGACGATTTTTTGCAGGGCATACACACCAGATGGGCAACATCAGCTCGTGGGAGAGAATCCCGGCTCGCTGTGGATTTCCAACGACGCGGGGACAACTTGGCTTCGCCGCACTGTGGGGCCCGGTGGCCACCGACGGCAGTGGATGTCAGTCGCCATTTCTCCCGATGGCAAAACAATTTCTGCCATGGTAGTGCTGACACAGGCTTCCCTTGCCGTATTGTACGTCTCCCACGACTGGGGCCTCTATTGGTCCCGGGCTATGGAGTTTTCTACCGCCGAGTTCCAAAGCCAGATTGGGAGCGGCGCCAACGAGCTAAAAGCCTAGACTCTGAATCAGTTGCGTCAGCAATGGACGCGAGTCGACCCAAGTCTCTGCTCCCGGAAGGTCTTCTGAAAGCCAATCCTTCGTTGCCTCGGGATGCGGACCCAATAGAGCCACCTTACCCTTGCCATGGGTGTAGGTAAGCCCGGCAACCTTTCCATTGCTATAAGTGGCAAAAGTTTCGGTGCCGCGAGGAAAACCCGCACCTTTCAAAAAAGTGGGACCGTACTGAAAAAACATCGGTACCGATTTGCCCGACCAGCGTATAGGCAGGATTTTGGCGCTCTGGTCCTCAATAAAACTCTCGCTTTCGGTTGGAAACAGCTCGAGAGTAGCGTGGTGACCCGTGTCGTCGTCCCAACTGTCGCACGCCATGATGGCGCCCCCGCAAATACCAAGGTAGGTGCCTCCTGCCTCGAGCCACGTGTTGACGGCCTTTGCAACCTTAGGTGTGCACATCTGATTGATGGGAGCCAGGTCATCGGTGGTTCCGCCGATCGAAAACAGCGCCACACCCTTGAGTTGGCTGGGAAGCTTAGTGAGGTCGCTGCAGGTGCGCACCTCGACTCCGATTCCCGTCAGGATCGCTGTCATCGACTCGACCCCGTCGGGGTCGGCGGCGGGCCCGTTGTAGAGAAGCGCTACTGGGGCTGCCCAAAGAGGGCCACCAGAAATTGTGAGAATCAGGGTGAAAAAGGCGGTAAGGGACAATTTGAAGGCTTTCATACTACTTATTTAATGAACGCGAGGACCAAAGTCAAACTGTGGTCGAGTCGTCTTGCCTGCTACTTCTCGTGCATCACCGTCATGCCGTCCCAGTTTGGCGGAGGCGGAGTGGCCAGCATCTGGTCGCAACGACTGACAAACTGCTCGGCCATGTGGTCGCCAGGTAGCCAGCGGTCGAGAGTTTCTTGTAGCAGGACTTTGGCTCCCGTGAAGTCACGGGCATAGTACTTCTCGAGGCCAGAGTGCCAAGTGGCCCAGCCGATTTTTTCAGCTTCGGTAAGGGACTTTTGCGCGGTGTAAATGCTCTCGCCCGTAGTTTTTCCCTTTACCATCACTTTGTCGAGCATGCGGCAGTACACATACCGACCCACTTGCTGGTACACGCTATCGCTGAAGAGAAGTTGTTGGTGGTAGAGCTTGGTGAGGCCCTCAAGGCGACTGGCGAGGTTCACGTTGTCGCCGATGACGGTGTAGTTGAGTTTCTTCTCGCTTCCCATGTTTCCCACGGTCACTTTCCCGAAGTTGATACCGATGCCGATTTTGAACTCGACTCTGCCCTTGGCAAGTTGCTCGGAGTTGAACATTTTCAGCCCTTCGGTCATCTCTAGGGCGGTGATGACGCTCAACAGGGCGTCGTTTTCTGTTCGCACAGGAGCGCCAAAAAACGCCATAATGGCATCGCCGATGTACTTGTCGACCGTGCCACCACGGGCTATCACAATATCGACCATGACGCTGAAGTAGCGGTTGAGCGTCTTCACCAGTTGGTCGGGTTCCATGGTCTCGCTGATGGTGGTGAACCCGCGGATGTCGCTGAACAGGATGGCAATGGCACGGTCGGTGCCCACAAGCATGCTTTCGGGGTGTCCCAACACAGCATCGATAACGTCGCTGGGTACGTACTTCTGAAAGATTGCCCGGATTTTCTGTTCCTTGCGCTTGGCGAGCACCGACTGAAACGCAAAGTTCTTAATCTGCTTGTTGGCCATGCCTAATTGGGCGAGCATCTGGTTGAAGGTATCGGCCATGCGCCCGATCTCGTCGGGAAACTCGACCTCCACGCGCCGTTCAAGATTGTTGTCCACCATAATTTCTTCCATGGTGCGGACCATTTTGCTCACAGGGCGGGTGAGGTAACTGCTGAAGAAAAACAAAAGCACAAAGGCGAACAACAACGAGGCGCCGAGAATGAAGTAGTTCTGAGTGTTGATTTCGCGCACACCCTGAAAAAAAGTGTCTCGGGCTTCGCTCACCACCACATACCATTGAAAGGCAGTTTTTCGAGGAGCGGTTTCGGTGGGTCCGGCGCTGGCGACAAACTCAAACAGTTGTCCCACACGCTCGATACCCTCCAAGGTAAAAGAGTTGTAGCCGGCCCTACCAGCCTTGCGCATCGCCTGAAGGGCTTCGAGTTCGCCCGGTTTCCAGTCGATGGTCCTGCTATTCATGGCCAGCTTTCCCTCCGCATCGATGGCAAAGATTAGTTCACTGTCGCTGCGGATAAGGCTTCTAGCAAAATCGGCGATGCCGGCTCGGGTTACTTCCACATATTTATCGTTGCCAGTCAGGTTGCTGGTAAGCAGCAGGCTCCACTGGTTATCGGCATTCTTCTTGAGCTCCTCTGCCTTGAATCCTAAGAAGTCGATAGCCACTTTGGTGATGCCAGTTTCGGCCGAAAACACCGCAGCAAGGCCGGAAATGAGCAGCGTTGTGACCAAGAGCGGAAGAACGATGAGAAGAATCTTCCATCGGATGTTGAGTCGGACTCTCACCCTGCAAGAATCGGCATGAAGACGGCCGACCTGAATGCCGATAGTGAAACAAATGGCCGAGACGCCCGCTCCCACCCTAGAAACCGAACTCCACTCGGGAGCCTTCACCGAGGAAGAACAGTCAGAGATCCTGAACGAGATCGAAACGGCGGCTTCTTCGGCACACATGCAGGCCGCCACTGTCTTGGAAGCCTTTCAACCGGCCAAGCGGGGTGTACTTTTTCCAGTCGTGATCAATCTAATGGCGGTTGCCTTGGTGGTGGGAGCCTGGTTTGGCGCCCAAGCCTACTTCACAAACAGGCAAGATGGCCTAAAAATCAAGACAACTCAACTCTTTGGCGCCGAAAGTTCCCTGCTTGCCAAGGTTCTTGAGGATTCGAAGGCCCAGCTCGACGCCAAGAATGCCGAAATCGGGAGCATCCAGGCTAACCTCGATAAACTTTCCCAGGAAAAGAACCTCTTGGTAGCTAATTTTGATAGCCAGTTAAAGGCCAAGGAAAGCGCGCTCAGAGCCGACGTTGCCAAACAACTCGAAGCCGAAAAGGCCAGGTTGCTGGGCCTTGGGGTCAGTAAGAGTGATATTTCTGCCAAGCTCAGCGAGTTTGAGTCGCAGAGGACCGCCGAGTTGAAGCAAGCGTTGGACACTTACAAGAAATCCGCCCAGGCCGAGATTGACCAACGGACTAAGGAGGTGGACAGCCTCCAAGCCAAGGTGGCTTCCGCCCAGGCGGAAACGGCCAAGCTCAAGGCCGATTACGACAAGCAAAACCTGGCGCGGGAGAAAGACCTAAGGGGTCAATTCAGCATTCAGTTGGCGAGCCTCGACAAACTGTCGCAGGAGCGCGACGAACTGACTTTGTTCTTTCGCCAAACCGATGCCCAGTACGCTTCCGTGCGTACAGCCCTCTTAGGTGGCGATGTGGCCAAGGCTCAGGCCTCCGTCGGCCTGCTCAAAGGGGTGCTCAAAACGGGAGCGGCTTCGATGACGGAAGTGGTGCGTCAACGGTCGCAGGCAGACCTCGTGCTGGCTGTAGCCCTCGAGAGTGCAGTTAATCAACTCGCTGACAGTGCAAAAAAACCCGACGCCGATCCCAAATACGAAGCCTTCAAAGTTGCTGTTCGACGCGCCGGAACAGCACCAGTTGAAGAACGTTCCGCATTGATGAGCAAGGCGTTAGCTAGCCTTCCCGAGGTGGATGCAGCCGTTACATTAGTGCAGGCTTGGGAAAGCCAGAAGGCGGCGGCTCAACTTGCCGATAAACTGAAGGCTGCGGAGACTCAACGCCTGCGAGAGGTTTCCAGCCTGAACACAACTGTTTCCGACCGCGAAAAGGACTTGTCGTTGTTGCGCTCCCAATGGGCCGAGCTCACCTCAAAAGCGGAGAGCAGCGACGCCAACCTGGTGTCGATATCAGGCATACTCAAGCAACAGGTTAGCGACCTTCAGAAGCAGCTCACCGACCTCGAGAGTCAAATGAAGGTGCTGGTTGCCGAAAAAGCCCAGTGGAAGGCTCTTTCCGCGCTCTACGAGGCGAGCCGAGACCAAGCGCTGGCTTCCCTCGTGGACCCCAAGAATGCGGACTTCGGGAGCGCCAAGACGCTATTCCTCCAACCGTTTACCAGCGACTCTGGAAAACAGTTCTTCCCGGACTACACAGCGACCTTCGATGCGTTAGTGGCAAAGCTCAGCCCGATTCCAGCGGCTGCCATCAGCCCCGTGGATCAGATGGCAAAGGGGCGACAACAGGCCTTTAAAGATGTGCTTTTGTTCACTTCTTACTTGCGAGGAGAGGCGGGAACCGCAGCCTCGCCGAAGGACGCTCAGGCCTCCACCGAAAAACTCTTCCGTACCGACGACGGCTACAAGGAAGTTGTGGACGCCATCCAGAAACTTACCCAGTCGGGGGCCAAAGAAACGATTCTTCAGACCGACAAGTTCAAGCTCCTAGGCGCCGTGCTCTCCCGGTCGGGACTTCATCTGACGATTGAGCCATTGACGGCGGCCGGCGCCACGGTTGGTCAGTCCGTCGAAGTACGGCGCAGTTCGGGAAAAACTGAAACCGTACTGGCACGGGGAATCATCACTGTAGTAGGAACTAAGAAGATCGAAGCCGATTTGGCAACCGCTAGTGCACCCCGGACTGAACCGGCCGCTGGCGACACCGTGTACCTGATTCTGAACTGAACCAAAAAGAGGGGTGCTATGAACTATCTGCATTGGAAAATACCTGCCAGCAAGGGCGACACGATCCGGGTGAACAAGGATATTCCCGCCTTTGTGAGGCTGATCGACCCGCTAAACTTCGAGTACTACAAGGTGGGACGTAAGTTTGCGAGCTTAGGGGGTTGGGAAGATGGTCAGAACATCGAGTTTGATGTTCCCTACAAAGGGACCTTTCACCTCACGATTGACCTGAATGGACAGCCGGGAACAGTTAAAGCGACTATCGACATCGCGCGCCTCTAACCGCTAATATGCCGTCCATGGAACGTAGTGGCCATGAAACCGTGCTCATTTTCGACTTGGACGACACACTCATTTTGCAAGACCGCATGACAGACGAGACGGTGCGCTATTGCACGGCGTTTCTTGGTGTGGATGACGTTGCCTTTGGAAAGACTTTCCGTGAAACCTGCCAAGCAGAGTTTGAGCTCTTGCCCAGCTACGACTACTGTGCCCAAGTGGGCATCAGTGCCCAAGAAGCACTCTGGGGAGACTTCGGTGGTCTGCATCCGGCGCTGAGTCAGCTTCGTCGTTCACTCCAGAGCTACCGTTTAAAGGCCTGGCTCGGGGCTCTGACGGTGCACGGCTTCCCCGAGCCCGAGCTTGCTCGCTCCATTTCGGACGACTTCGCCGATCTGCGGGGGCGTCGCTATTATCCGTTTCCGGAAGTGCGCGGGGTGCTCGAAAGACTTTCCAAACACTATAGCTTAGCCATCCTGACAAACGGGGCCCCCGAACTTCAGTGGAGCAAAGTGCACAAAAGCGGACTCGAGTCTTTTTTTGAAAGTGTTACGGTGTCAGGAGATTCGAGCATCGGCAAGCCACGCAAAGAGATTTTTGAAGTTGTCTTTGCCAAACACACGTCGGCGAAGAAGTTTGTGATGATTGGCAACAGCCTTGGTAGCGATATCCAAGGCGCCCGTAACGCAGGAATACCGTGCATTTGGTACGAGCAGGGTGACGAACCCAAAAATGTCCCGGTGCAGCCTGATGCAGTGATCAGGAACTTTGGTGAGTTGCCTGACGCTTTGCAACGGCTCGGGCTTTAACCTCTTCCACGCGGAACTTGACCATTCGTTCAAGCAAATCCCAAGGCATGGGTTCGCTCAAGGGAAACTGCAACGAGCCCTTGGCCCATTTCCGGGAGCCGAACTCGCCCTGAAACGCCGCGATGGCACTACTGGTGGGGTAGAACCCGAGGTGTTTCACATAGGCAGCAAAATGAACTACGTTCTCACCGAGGAAGAAAGTGGGCATCCCGTAGGAGATACGTTCCTCGGCCCCGGGAATCCATTCGCCTAGACGCTCCCGCACCTCCTGCAAAAGTGGTTGCACTGTGGGGGAACAGGAGGCAATGTAGGCGTCTATGGTCAGGTTTCTAGGTTTTTCTTTCATGGGAGATTGAACGGCCTGAGCAACTTCTCAACTTCAGAGGTCTGCCCACCAGCGTCTTTTACCTTCACCTTGCTCAGTTTCCATCCTGCCAGTTTAGCAGGGTCGAGCCCAGCCTTGACCAGCGGTTCGGGGTTCAGCACAAACACGAGGTCCTTGTCGTTGCTCGCTAGCTCTTTGGCCCACTCCAGCATGTTGCCGTCGCCTAAAGCCAGACCAAAGTGGTCAAATTGTTCGTGGTAGCCAACCCGGTCGCGGAACGTGCTGACCACTTGCTCAAAGCTCTGTATAGCCTGCCCCTGCACCGTGGTGGCCGGCACCGGAATAGCGGTGAATTGAGTGGAGCCCCAGTCAAAGTGGATCATGAACTTTCCGTCTTCCAACATGTACTGTACCTGCTCGTCTACAGGAAGTTTGGAGGCGTCTAAACCAGCGGCGATAAAAGGGGAGGCGTCGAACTCAAGCTCCAAGTCGGGGCTTTCCATTTTCGCAACCGGGGCCTTGCCATCGGCGACCCCCATCGAAGCCATTCCGTTGTCGCGGCTGAAGTCTTTGGCCATGAGGAACTTATCGCCCAAAGGAGATTCCAGCACGTAGCTCTGGTCGGCCTCGGCCCAGGTCACCCTCGGCCCTAAGGCTTTGATCAGCGCGTCATAGGTGGTCACAGGCGCCTTGCCCACAACATCGGATTCGGCGCACGAGCCTAAGCCCAGTGCCAAAACGAGGGCCCCAAAAGCCCACAACAAGGTTCTTTTCATTTTGATCTCCTTTGTCTTATTTCCTCAAGGCACGAATAGTAACGACAAGTTCATCCACCACCTCGGTTTCACCAGCCTGAAGGCGTTCAACAACACAAGTACGCAGGTGATTTTCCAACAGATTGCTACCCACAGCGTCGAGGGCTGCTTGGATAGCACTGATTTGGTGAAGCACCAAGTCGCAATAGGCGTCTTCTTCGACCATCCGCAACACCCCGCGTACCTGTCCCTCAACCTTTTTCAGCCTTAAGGTCAGGTCGGCCCTGGTTTTGTCTTCACGATGGGTATGCCTTACCTCGTTCATGTCAGGCCCTCAAGGTTTGGATGGTAGTGACGTCGTAGCCGGCCTCAGTGACTGCAGCCCGCAGATGGGCGTCGAGATCGCCCTCGGCTTCGAGTTCAGCGCGGGCTTTCTTGAGGTCGACGTTGACCTTGGAAACCCCGGCCACCCCGGAGAGGGCTTTGGTGACGTGGGCCACGCAGTGGGCGCAGGTCATTCCTTCAATGCTGACGATTTTTTTCATAGTGTTCTCCTTATGGGTTGGAAACGTTTGAGTCGCAGGGCGTTGAGGAGCACCGACACCGAACTCATCGACATGGCGGCAGCGGCAATCACGGGATTCAGCAAGGGGCCACCGAACAGGTACAGCACCCCGGCGGCGATGGGGATTCCGAGCACATTGTAGCCAAAGGCCCAAAACAAGTTCTGCCGAATGTTACCTATGGTCCGTCGGCTCAACTGCAAGGCCGTCAGCACGCCTTCCAGATCGTCGCGCATCAGCACGACGTCGGCCGATTCCATCGCCACGTCGGTTCCCGTACCGATGGCGATGCCGACATCGGCTTGAGCGAGCGCAGGAGCGTCATTGATGCCGTCTCCCACCATGGCGATTTTCCGGCCACCGGCTTGGAGGGCCTTCACTGCGGAGGCTTTGTCACCGGGAAGCACTTCGGCCAACACACGCGTTATTCCCAAGGGCGCGGCAATTGCTTCGGCGGTAGCTCGGGCATCGCCGGTCATCATAACCACCTCGATTCCCATGCGCTTCAATTCGGCTACCACAGCGGCACTGCCCGGTTTTACCACGTCGGCGACAGCGATTAGACCTAAAACTTTGCCGTCGGCAGCCACAAACAGGGGTGTTTTGCCTTCTTGCGCAAAGCCCGAGGCGTCGGCTTCCAAGCCACCAACCTCGATGCCAAAACTCAGGAGAAAGCGCCGCGAGCCGACCAAGACTTCTTTTGTTCCAACTTTTGCCGAAAGGCCCTGCCCAGGAACCGCCTCGAAAGCCTTCAGGGGGCTCAACACTAACGATTCTGCTCGTGCCCGCCTCACCAAGGCCTGGCCCAAGGGGTGTTCCGACCCGGTTTCGGCGGCGGCAGCCAGAGCGAGCAAGTCTTTAGTTTCAATGCCCAGCGCAGCAAGGACATTGGTGACTTCGGGAGTTCCCTGCGTCAATGTCCCCGTTTTATCAAAAACGACGGTTTTGACGAGGTGGGCCATTTCGAGGGCTGCACCACTTTTAATGAGGACTCCGGTTTCGGCGCCTTTTCCCGTCCCCACCATGATGGCAGTGGGGGTTGCCAGCCCCAGAGCACAAGGGCACGCAATCACCAGAATTGCAATGAAGATGGTCAGAGAGAAGGCCACACTCTGACCCGAAATCAACCACGCAAGCCCAGCAAACAGGGCGATGGCGAACACCACGGGCACAAAGACTCCCGAAACCTGATCTGCCAAGTTGGCGATGGGCGCCTTCGAGCCCTGAGCTTCTTCTACTAAGTGGATGATCTGCGCCAGGGCGGTGTCTTTTCCCACTTTGGTGGCCCGCACAACCAAACGGCCGTTTTTGTTGAGCGTGGCACCAAATACTGAATCGCCGACTGTTTTGTCGACGGGGAGGCTCTCACCGGTGAGCATGGCTTCATCAACGGCACTGTTTCCTTCGAGCACAACACTGTCGACGGGGATTTTTTCGCCAGGACGGACCACCAACTGGTCGCCCACTTCCACGTCGCCGACTTCGATGTCACGTTCGATGCCACCAAGCAACAGGGTAGCTGTTTTGGGTGTAAGCCCCATCAGTGCCTTGATGGCAGCCGAGGTTTTCCCCTTGGTCACAGCCTCAAGCGACTTTCCCAAAAGAATCAGGGTGATGATGACCCCAGCGGTTTCGAAGTAAAGGTCGTTCACAAGCCGGAAGTCGCCCAGAGCGATGCGCAGGGTAGCAAAACCGCTCCACAACACGGCGGCACCCGTACCGAGCGCAACCAGAGAGTCCATGTTCGGATTCAGCCGAAAGAGGGCAGGCCCGCCCAAGGTATAGAATTGATACCCTGCCCCCAACACAGGCAGTACCAGCAAAAGTTCGAGCAAGGCGTAGCGCAGGGGAAACTGCATGGGGTTCAAGGCGGCGGGGAGAGGGAGTCCGAGCATGCCTCCCATGGCCAGGTAGAGCAAGGGGAGGGCAAAGACCGCAGACAGGGCAAACTTAAGCCACCAAACGCGAACTTCGTGGTCTTTGCGTTTCTGATGCTCATCGGTACCCAAGCCACCCTCGGTGAGGGCCTTATAGCCGGCGTTGGCAACGGCCAACTTGATGTCGGAAAGGCGCACCATACTGGGCTCGAAGGTCACCTGTGCCTTTTCGGTGGCGAAGTTGACCGCCACGCTCTGAACGCCCGAAACTTTGCCGACAGCCCTCTCGACGGCGCGCACGCACGCCGCACAGGTCATGCCCTGAATGTTCAGGGATTCCATTTTGACCATACCCTACCCCCGTAGGGAATAAGTTAACATAGATTTACTTAAAAGGCAAGCAAGGGTTTGATCCATCGGAGAAGCACGAGAACACTTTGAAGTTGGAAAAGTCCCAGACCCAGAACGACCACCCCGCTACCGGCAAGTAACCCGGCGCGGACTCGGCTTCCGAGTCCAGCGAGCACTGCAAAACTGACGAGCACCAAAACCGGCAGGGTCCCCAGCGCAAAGGCACCCATCAGCAGGCCGCCATTCCAGAACCCGCCCGCCGCCAAGGCTTGAAACTGAACCGTCTGGGTAAAGCCACAGGGCAAAAAGAAAGTGGCCACACCCAAAAGGATTCCTCCTCCCACCGTTCCCATCGAAGCAAAACGCCGCGAAAGCCCGGTGGTCTTTTCGCGTTTCCCCCCCCAACTGGGGAGTACGCCGAGCAGGTTGAGGCCCAGAAGTATCATGGTGAGCGCTGCAAGGGCAAACAGCACGTTGAACACGCTCTGATCCAGAGTGAGGGCACTACCGAGGCCCCCCAAGACCCCGCCGAGCAGAAGGAAGGTCAACAGCCGCGACAAGTGGAACGCTACAAGAGCCGCCGGGAGAACCTTGGGGTTCCGGCGGCCCACAGCAGCCGTAAAGGTCAGCAGCACTCCGCCCACCAGCGCGAAGCAACTCGAAAGCGAGGCTAGAACGCCCAAGAGCAAAGCACCCGGCGCTTCCAGAGTATCGAAAGAAAACAGGGAAACGAACCCCGTGGCCTGCAGGGCCGCGAAGGCCATCAGAAAAAAAAGACCGCTCCCGGCTCCTATCCAGTATTCTCTGCCAAGCCGACCTTCCGAGCCACCGTGAGCCAGCAAAAGATAACCGTGGGGCTCAAGGATTTGGTTCCACCGGCTTCGCTCTTCGCCTTCAGGCTCGGCCAACAGCTGAACCGTTACCTGGGCCCCCCGGAGATTGGCGTTTACCCTCGCCACGGCCGCATCTTGGGAGAGTAGCTCTTCAATGAGGGCCGGGCAGGCAGCACAGTGCATGCCTTTCACCCGAAAAATGAGTTCGCCCATCAGGTGAACAGGATTTCAAACGTGTACATCCCCATTCCGCAAACTCCGAACAGAGTTTGCCCCTTCTTCATGGACGGAATAGCAAACTCTTTGAAGCCTTTGGGCGGAAGTACCGTTTGGACCTTAAGATCTGGCAGGAGGAACACGCGCGAGCAATCGTTGGTCTTGTTGGTATAGACGCGCAAGATTGACTTCACACCGGCTTTGGCGGTCAACTGCACGGGAAAGTACCCGCCACGCGCCAGAACGGCCAGATTCTGCGTACCGTCGGTCTCAAAGCCCGTCTTCACCAATACGCCATCGGCAGCCCAGTCGATGGTCCACTGTTTGGCGGTCGATTCGGATCGGGTTTCGGCCGGTAGGGCCAGCACGCAACTGACAGCAATGAACAGAAAAAGAAAGCTCTTCATGACGCTCCTCCCTCGACTCTTTTCAATATACCTGTTTTCCCAGACACCTGTTGCTTCAGGTAAACAAAGAGTGCTAGTTTTCCGAAAATGGACCCTTCGCAGATTCCAGCCTTGCTCCTTCTGGAAGAACCAGAGCTCATGCCCCAGAAGCTCAATCCCGAGCTCGGTAGACTGGGGTGGAACGTCCGGAGGGTGCCTTCTTTGAAAGCGGCTTTGGAGGCTTTTCGGAGCGCAACCTTTGCAGCCCTGCTACTGCCGTGGGGGAAAAAAGAACCCATTGTAGATTCCTTAGGCATTCCTGTGGTGTTCTACAGCCCCGAGAGCGACGGAGAAGCGGTTCTCGGTACCCTTCAGGCAGCCGTAAGGCTGCAAACCAAGAATCGCGCCCTAGACACCCAGGAGCGTCTGGCGCGCATGTTCTTTGACCTCACGCCGGAGGCAGTTCTTCTCACTAGCCTCGATGGCCTGGTGATGGCCATCAACGCGGGCTTCACAGACTCTTTGGGCTATGCACCGGAAGACATTATCGGAACACCCAACATGGCCCAGGAACTTTGGGCCCACCCCCAAGAGCTGGAAGCGACCAACAAACTCCTGAGCAACGGAGGCTCGGCCAAAAATGTAAAGGTGACGCTCAAGGCCAAGGATGGATCACCAAGGCAGATGGTGTTGTCGGCCAGGCTGTTGGAGGTTGACCGCGTCGAATGCCTGCTCGCCATCGCCATGGATGTCACCACAGTATTTGAAGCCGAGGCGCGGCTCGAAGAACAGAATGAATTGCTTGACACCTTGTTCCAGCAGGCGGCCGACTCGGTGTTCCTTCTCGACGGAGAGGGAACGATCCTTTCTTTAAATCTCACCGCAAGCACACTCCTCGGCTATCTACCCGGTAACCTCGAAGGTCACAGTTTTTCGGAAGTCTATCAGCCGGCCGATGCCCCGAAAATGAGGGCTTTGCTCGAGTCACTGCGTTCGCGGAGTCAACTGCTGACCGAGTTAGTCCTCCTGGCTCGAAATGGAACATTGATACCTACGGAAGTGAATGTGCGCTTCGTGGAGATTCGTGGTCAGCCGAGGATATTGGCTGTTGCGCGAGACCTCCGAGACCGCCTTGAGTACCAAAGGGCCCTGCGGGAGTCGGAGGAACGTTACACCAATATTTTTGAAAACTCGGGCACGCTGAACATGATATTTAGCTTGGACGGGCATTTGGTCCTCCAAAACTCCCTTTCACGGAAGTCGCTTGATCAACTGAGTGATGCAGTCGGAAAGCCAGTAGAAACTATTTTTGGTGCTGAACGCGGTGCCCAGATGAAGCGGCAAATCGATGAGGTGGCAAGAACCAAAAAAAGTGTGGTGATCGAACTGAGGTTCGACCGGCCCGAGGGAGAAAAAGTCTACAACTCGACAGCTCTCCCCTTGGTGAACAGTTCGGGTAAAGTGGATAGCGTGCAGGTGATCTCCCGAGATGTCACCGACACAAAACAGTGGACTGATCGATTGCTTCACAGCGAGCGTCTGGATTCCATCGGCGTCTTGGCTGGTGGCTTGGCCCATGATTTCAACAACCTGCTGGCTGGGCTTTCCGGTAACCTGGAATTGGCCCGGATGCTCCTGACAACCGGCAACACCACCCAAGCCATTGAGCGCCTCGACAAAGCCGGGCAGGTGTTCCAGAGAGCCAAGGGTCTCACCAGGCAACTGCTCACTTTTTCCAAAGGCGGGATTACCCAGCGGGAGCAACACCTCCTAGGACCCTTTTTGCGCGATTGGGCGGAGTTTGCCTTCAGTGGATCCGACGTTGGGTTGTCTGTCTCGATTGCACCGGAGCTCTGGCCGTGTGAGTGCGACGCCATGCAGATTGCGCAAGCGGTTGACAACCTGTTGATCAACGCGAAGCAGGCCTCGCCACCCGGGGGCAGGGTGGAGCTCAGAGCCGAGAACCTCACCGCCGAGGGCCGCTTTCTGGCCATTCACGTCGTCGATCACGGTTCCGGGATCCCTGACGAGCTGCGCAAGAAAATTTTTGATCCTTTCTTCACCACCAAAAAAACAGGGACAGGCCTCGGGCTCGCCTCGACCTTGTCGATTGCCAAACAGCATCATGGTCGGATTGAGCTTGAGACAACTGAGGGTGGAGGCTGCATGTTTTCACTGATCTTGCCGGCTACGGCTGGCGCCGAGGTGACTGCGGTCGAAGAAAAACAGGTTCTTGGTCGGCATGAAGGCTGGGCCCTGGTGATGGACGACAACGAAGACCTCCGAGATGCCGTGGGTTCGTTGCTGGAGGTGTTAGGGTTGCAGGTGAAAGTCGCCAGTGAGGGAGAAGAGGCCCTTCGGATTTTCGACAAGGCCCGCGAGCTGGGTGAAGAACCCTTCCTTATTCTGCTAGACCTGACCATTCCCGGTGGCCTGGGAGGACGCGATACCGCGCTGGCCCTGCGCAAGCGGGAGGCGCGGGGTTGTTTGGTGGCCATGAGTGGCTATACGGACCACAAGGATTCGGATGAAACTGAGCTCGCCGTGTTCGATGACACCCTCGACAAACCTTTCCGGTTGAGCGATGTGCAACATATCCTGGAAAGGCTTCGAGAGACCTGACCAGCGCTAGAAAGAAGTCAGGTTTCGAATGACCTGAGCAGCCTCAGGGCTGGGGGCCATGATGATGTTGTCGATGCTGTTCCAACGGTCGACACCGGGTTCGAGAAGAATGTTCCGGCTGTCCATCTCGAGATTCATGGAGCCACCCCCGTGAAACTCCAAGGTCCATCCCAGGTTTTTCAGCATCGGCAGGCAGGCTGCAAAGTCCCAAATCCGGGCCCTCGTGATGACCGCACCGTAGCTTCCCGCCGCCAACCTCACCATATTGAAAACAGAACTGCCGGTAACCTGGACGTAGAAAGGGAGTCGGTAATTGCCTTCTCGAGCGAGTTGCTGGCTAATGGATATCATGCAACCGCGGGGAAGCTCTCTGTGTCGGTTTGCTTGCAATTCGTGGGGCGAACCCAGTTTGGCCCGCCACAGGTCTGGGTCGCAGCCTAGCTTTTCACGGTAGGTCTTCGGTCCTTTGGTGTAGTAGAGCTCGCCGAGGGCCGCCAGAAACACCGCGCCTTCCTTTAAGACTCCGGTTTCCATGAACCCTACCGACACCCCCCAGTTGGGCAGGGCATTGGCAAACGGGGCTGTGCCGTCAATAGGGTCGATGATCCAAGCTTTTTTCCGGAACGCTTGCGCTAGGTAGTCTTCGGTCTGTTGAGCGATCGTTTCTTCCCCGAGCAGGTAGACACCCTGTTCGACCTGTTGAAGTTGATCGGTCAGAAATGCCTCGATGGATTTGTCGGCGAGGGTGACGATGGAGTCGTCGGCTTTATATTCACGCACCGGAGAGTCAAAATACGACAGGGCAATGCGCCCGCTGTCGAGCATCAGCGGCAAAAGCCGCTCCAAGTTCCAAGTAGTCATCATTCAACCTACCCTTCGATGGCCTTTTCTTCAAGGACGTGGTACAAACGGAGCTTCGGATGAAACCTTTCGACATTGTGTTTCTGTTGCTGAGCCTCGTGCTTACGGCGGGCTCCGCTTGGGCGGCTCTCGCACCAACCAATGCGCCGCTTCGCTTGGAAGTTCAAACCGACGGAGGCCTCTACACCTACCCTCTCGATACCGACCAGGAGATTAAAGCCGTGGGGCCACTTGGGACGACGCTCGTTCATGTGGAAGGCCGGGCCGTGCACGTGGAGGTCTCTCCGTGTGCCAATAAAGTGTGTCTGGCCATGGGAACTATCCGCCAGGGCGGCCAGTGGCTAGCTTGCCTACCCAACCACGTCTTCATACGCATCTCTGGCGGATCGGCCGAGGCGAGCATCGATGCCGGGGTCTTCTAAAAAAATGGCGCAGGCACGCCTCCCCCTTGTGGCCTTCTTTGGGGCTTTAAGTCTATTTTTTGCCACCTTGGAGTATTTGTTTCCCACTCCGCCTTGGTTCCGCCTGGGCCTGGCGAACCTGCCAATCCTGTTGGCTCTTGATTTTTTCACCTTTCCTGAACTGCTCCTGTTGCTCCTGCTCAAGGTTATTGGCCAAGGCATCGTGAACGGGACTTTAGCCAGTCAAGCGTTTCTACTCTCGAGCTCGGGCAGTTTGGCGAGTTTTGTGGTGATGTACATGGCCTTCCGGTTGATTCCGCGAGGGTGGATCTCGCTCATAGGCCTGAGCCTTGCGGGGTCGATGGCCAGCAACACCGTGCAAGTTGGCCTCTCCATGGTTTTGATCTTTGGTCCGGCTTCGGGGATCATCGCCCCGTGGTTTCTCGGGCTGGGAACCCTCAGCGGTCTAGGGATCGGCTGGGGAGCCGAAACCCTCAAGAGGTATTCGCGATGGCTCAGGAGGGTGAAGCTTGGCCAAAGCTCGTAACTCGAAGCACCCTGACCGGCTGGATGCACTTTTGCACCCGACACCACGCTTCCTCTGGGGTCTAGCGCTTCTCGGTGTGCTGGTGCTAGCTCCCCGCTGGGAAACCCGCGCAGCTGTGATGCTGTTCGGGGGTGTTCTGGCGACGCTGGCGGGAAAACGCATCAGCTTCAGTTACTTTCTTCTGCTTGCCGGGACAGTGGTTGTGTTTCATGCTTTGGCACCTTTCGGCAAAGTCCTCATCATGCTGGGAAACTTTCCGCTCACCGAGGGTGCCTTGCTGGGAGGCTGGAAGAACGGGCTCACCATGGCTGGGCTGGTTTTTGTGAGTCTGGGGACAATTAGCCGTCAGTTGCACCTCCCTGGCCGGTTCGGCAAATTGTGGGCGCTCACTTTCTCTTGGTACGAACAACTCATGGAATCCAAAAGTCGGGTGCACCCGGGTGCCATCCTTTTGTCCATAGACAGAATTCTAGAACAGCATTACCCCACCAGGCCCGGAAGCTCCCCAGTTTGGACCCAAGAGCAGAGATCACCCCATGGGCCAACGAAGGCGAGCGGCTGGGCGTTGGTGATATTGAGCACTTTGGCGGCTGTGACCCTGGCAGTGGCACTTCGATGAAAACACCAGCAAGGAAACCTGTCCTCATCGCTTGGGCAAGCAAGAATGGAGGCACAGAAACCCTCGCACAGCGTCTGAGTGAAGTGCTGGGAAAATACCCATTTGCGGTGGAACTCAGAAACATCAAGGACGTCGAATTGACCTTGCTCCACCAGTGGAGAGCTTTGATCTTTGGAAGCCCGACGTACGGCGCCGGTGACCTGCACCCGGCTTGGGACAAACCCGAAAGGGTTCTGCGCGACTTCGACCTGACGGGGATGCCTTTTGCGGCTTTCGGCACCGGAGCATCCCGGTACCCGACTCCGCACTGGGCCGTGGACATCCTCGAGAACCGCCTCAAAAACTGCGGCGGCGTTCGTCTCATCCCCGGCTTGAAAATGGATACCTTGATCGGGCTTCGCGTACGCGACGCCGACCCTTGGGCCCACGATCTTGCCCAGGCCCTCACCGATCACCAGCCTGCTTAGTTCAGGAAGTGCTCGTTTTGGTCGTTAGTGCGGTAAGTTTGATAGTCGGCACTTGTGAACCACAGGGCCAATTCGCGTTCGGCGTCGTTGGCATCGGCCGAGGCGTGGATGAGGTTGCGCACCGCTAACCCTAGGGGCTTCGTGGCGGCAAACGTGTGGTGGGCGTAGTCGCCGCGGATGGTGCCGGGGGCCGACTTCAAAGGTTCGGTGGCACCGCACAGCTTACGAACATTCTCGATGGCGGAAACTCCTTCGACGGCAAAAACCACCACCGGACCAGAGACAATAAACTCTATCAAGGCATTGCGCACGGGCTCACCGTGCCTTACGGCGATGTCCTCGTAGGTGTAATGCTGACCGGCCAATTCTTTCGAGGGAGTCAGCATTTTGAGAGCTCGGATTTTGAGACCCATTCTCTCGAACCTCGAGAGAATCTCGCCCACCAACCCTCGGCGTACGCCATCGGGCTTGATCAGGCAGAAGGTAGTTTCCATGGCCGATATTTTCCTGTTTTTCGGGCCTTTGACAAGACCCCTGTTCCGAGCTACGGTCAAACGCATGCGCCTCGTTGGGCTGGCAGTCTTTTTCTTTTCCCTCCTCGAGACTTCTTGTGGCCCTTCACAACCGACTTATACCGACCGTGTTCAAGACGTTGCCCCCGATGGGGTGGATCCACGCTTGGCTGAGCTGACAAAACTCGCAGCCGGAAAAAGCTTTAACGAGTTCACGAGCTTGGTGGTCGTCTGGAAAGATTGGCTGGACTCGACCGAGACGCCCATACCGCTGGTAGAAGGTAACCGCCTGACGTTCGTTTACTACGATTCTACCGACAGTCTAGACCAGGTGTGGCTGGCCGCTTCTTTTTGTCCGGCACCCTTGCCCCTTCTGCGTTGGGAGGCCACTCGTCTGTTCTTCCGCACGTTCGTGATTCCTAAACCTGCAGGGGTAAAGTATCAGTTTGTAGCCTCTCCCGCGCATCCAAAGGCTAGCATTTTGTCCGACGTATTTCACCCCGATGTGACTTCGGGAGTAGCACCTCTAAGCTGGTTCCCTTCTTCGACGAGCCCGCGGATCCATTCCATCGACGCTTCCTTGATTCCCGCTCTGGCGTCTCAAAACCTTCGGATCCTGTTGCCCCCGGACTACGACCGCGACCTTTCGCACTCTTGGCCACTGATGGTTCTCACCGGTCAGTCCGACCTTGTCTGGGATCAGGTCCCAACGGCGGCCATCGCTAACGGTACGGTCATTCCTCTGGTTATTGTGGCTTTGGTACCAGACAGCTCACACCCGTTGACAGCTCAGTCTCTTCCGATTCACTGGAACCGGAATGTCCTCCCGTGGTTGTCGAGCCACTATAGGGTGGTCACCTCGGCCGGCAGTGTGTTCTGGCTGGCCTGGGGCGACACAGGGCCTGCCGTCAGCGAGGCCGCGGCGACACATCCGGAACTGTTCGGCAATGTCTGGACTCCTCCTGCAGGGATGAAAACTGAAGATCCGGCCGTGTGGAATCAGAGCATGGCGCAAGTCCTCAGAACCTCGTTTCCCAAGGTGGCCCCATGAATCTTCTGCCCTTCCTTCAAGAATGTTTGACCCCGTTCCACACCACCCAAACTTTGGCGCTGGCCTTCAGGGCGGCTGGGTACCGTGAACTGGCGGAATCCGATGCCTGGTCTCTCGGGCCCGGCGACAAAGTATTTTTGCGTCGTGGCTCGGGAGCACTGGCTGCTTGGGTGGTGGGTGATGAACCGCACGCCGGGTTTCGACTGGCGGCGGCCCACACCGACAGCCCGGGTTGGAAGCTGAAGTTGGCGGGCCAGAGCGTTGTGGCCCCAGGCTTGCTCCGCATTGGCACGGAAGTGTACGGCGGGCCTATTCATGCCACTTGGTTCGACCGCCCCTTGGCCGTTGCCGGGCGAATCTTTGTCCGCTTTCAGGGGGGGCTGGCCGAGTTGCTGGTCCGCACACCGGCGCTGGGAATGTTCCCAAACTTGGCCATCCATTACAACCGTGAGGTCAACAAAGGGTTCGCCTACGATCTTCAGGAACACCTCTGTCTGGTGGCCGCGTTGGGAGCTCATCCTGACCTGCAAAGCTGGCTCGCCTCTGAATACGGCTTTGCGGCCCGGGACTTCGTCTCGGGAGAACTTTTTGCCGTCGACGCAGAACCTCCTTCGGTGCTAGGTACCGACGGCCTTTATCTGGCTCCTCGCGTCGACAATTTGGCCGGATGCCATGCGGTGGCCGAGGCTCTGTTAGGCCTCTCGAAACCGGCGCGGACAACCCGGGTGGCAGTGTTTTTCGACCACGAAGAAATCGGTTCTCGCACGCAAACCGGGGCCGATTCGGTGCTCGTAACCGACCTGGTCGAGCGCATCACGCTGGCGAGGGGCGGAAATCGAGAAGACACCTTCCGGGCGAAGGCCGCGAGCTTTCTTTTGAGTGTGGACGCCGCCCACGGGCAACACCCCAATTGGGCTGGCATGCACGACAAATCCTATGCCCCCCAACTCGGAGGTGGCCCGGTGCTCAAGTCGAGTGCTCGCTTTAGTTATGCCACCAATGGTGCCAGCGAAGCCTTGGTCCGCGAAGCAGCGACCAAAGCCGGGGTCACGCTACAAAACTTTGTGATGAAATCCAGCCTGGTTCCTGGTAGTACCGTTGGTCCGCTAGCAACTGCTGCGTCGGGGATTGCCGGAGCCGATGTGGGGATCCCCCTTTGGGCCATGCACTCGGTGCGGGAAACGGCCCATCAACGCGACCAAGAGGGGATGATAGCTCTCGTAGGTCAACTCTTTGGTTGAGTTGTAGACCTCGACCGCCTCAGCACCTCGACCGCGTCAAAACCCCGTTTATAGCCCCAGCGGTCGAGAACAGACAACAAGTCGGCGAACCCGTGCTCATCTAAAGGCGTTGGGACGGTTTTACCGGCCCTTTCTGCCGCCTTGATGACTTCCCATTGCTGTTTGACGGCTTCGGAGGTTTCTGCCGAAGTGTTTGCGAACACGTGGGGATGCCTGCGGATTAGCTTGTCGCAGATAGCCCGCACCACATCGTCTATCGCAAATTGTCCATTTTCCTGAGCGATCTGCGCATGGAAGACCACTTGGAGCAGAATATCTCCCAGTTCGTCCTTCAGGTGATCCATTTGGCCCGACCGGCTGGCTTCAAAAACTTCCGCCGACTCCTCCAAGAGGTACTGAAGCAGACTTTCGTGGGTTTGTTCGCGGTCCCAAGGGCATCCGTTGGGAGACCTCAGCCGGGCCATGATATTGATCAGTTCCTGCATGGTTACCTCGGTCTCCAATCTAAACCAAAAAGTCAACTTAAGGAGCTAGCCCCTTAAGCAGGTAGTTTAACGGTAAAGGTGGTACCCCGCCCGACGGCTGAGTTGAGGTCGATGGTACCGCGGTGATCTTCAATGATGCCCATCGAGATCGAGAGGCCGAGGCCAGTTCCTTTCCCGACATCCTTTGTGGTAAAGAAAGGTTCAAACACCCGTTTGACCAGCTCAGGAGGCATTCCCTGGCCGTCATCGGTGACAGAAAGGCACACGCTGCTGGGCTCAGCCCAAGTCTTGACGATTATGGTGCCCCTGGTGGGTATGGCGTCGGCAGCGTTGGTGAGCAAGTTGATCACCACCTGTTCCAGTCGCCCCGATTGGGCCATGAAAGGTCGCAGAACTCCCAGTTGAACATCCAGTGTGCAATGGTATTTGAGCTTGTTGTTGACGATCTTCAACGACTCCTGGACAATCTCGTTGAGATCGCTCATCACCGGTTCGGAGTTTTCCCCATGGGCAAAGGACCGCAAACCCTGCACGATGTCGCGGATGCGAATTGCCCCTTTGTTGGAATCCGATAGCAATTGCGTAGCGTCCCCTAGAATATAGTCGAGGTCGTCCTTGCTCAAGGCCTCCTCGAAGAGCCGGGCGGCTTCGATCATCGCCTGCGGATCGGCATTGAGGGAATGTTGCAGGTTAACCGCCGCCTTAGACAACTCGGACATGTAGCTGAAGTATTCCCCTAGCGTTGCCATGTTCGACAGAATATAGCCCGTGGGATTGTTGATCTCGTGCGCGATTCCCGCCGCCAACCGCCCCAAAGAGGCCATCTTTTCCTGCTGAACGAGCGATCCCCTGGTGAGTTGCACCACTTCGAGGGCCTCGCTGAGTTCAGCCGTCCGTTCCTGCACACGCTCCTCAAGGCTCTCGTTCAACTTTTGAAGGCGCTGTTCAAGCTCGAGGTGCTCTTTCTCGGAGGCCCGGCGCGCGGTTATGTCGGCAAAGGTCACGACGGCACCGATAGTAACTCCGTTATCAAGCTGGGGATACGACCGATACTCCACGGGGAACGCGGTTCCATCCGCCTTCCAGAACACCTCGTTGTCTGCATGGGTGGCTTCCGCTTGGGTGAAGACTTGATAGATTCTGCAGTCTTCAACGGGGATAACTTCTCCTGCCTCGTTGTGGTGGTGAATCAGTTCGTGCATGTGTTGGCCAATGAGTTCCGATGCGCTGGCATACCCCAATAGCCGCGCACAGGCCGGGTTGGCAAAGGTGCAACAGCCGTCCAGAGACATTCCGTAAATGGCCTCGCCCGTGGAGTCGAGCAGCAGCTTCACGTGCTGCGCACTGCTAAGGAAATCCGATTCCAGATGGTTTCGCAACTCCACTTCGGTAGAGGCCCGCCGGAATAACCGAACGACAAAAACCAGCAACAGCGAGACCAACGCCCCTGAGAAAGCGACAACTTCAGGAAGCAGGGTTTTCCCGCGGCTGACGAAAGCCTTCGTCGGTCGTAAACTAAGGTCCCAGGTTTGGTCGAGTACTCTCACCTTGGATTTACCTTCGATTTTTTGGGCAGACAATTCGAGAAAGCCCTTATTTTCATAAATTGGCAATCCGCCCCAAGCCACTGAAATCTGGAAGTCGTCGGTGAACGGACCAGGCGACCGGGCAGAAAATACAAAATCAAGCCAAGCATCAAAGCGGAACACGGCCAACACAAAACCCGGAAGTTCGCCGGCTTGGTTCCGCGGTAGGTACATCAGAGTTCCTCGACCTCCCTGAACCAGGTTCAACGGCTCAGTCATGGCCGGCAACAGGGTTTTTTCAGCCCGTTCAAAGGCCTTGCGCCGGCTGTTCTCAATACTGGGGTCGAGACCCAAAGCGTTCTGGTATCCCTTGGGGGGAACCACTTGGCGCACAAGGCCGTTAAAATCAATCCAGCCGAGCACCGGAATGCCGGGCATGTCGTTGAGGTAGGTGGTGGCCTCAGCTTCAAAGTTGGTTCGGGACAACCTCTGCAGCACGGGTAACCGGCTGCGGAAGTCGGCCTCGATTTGTACCGTTAGATAACTGGCTTCTAGGTTAACCTTACTCCGAAGGTTCTGCAGTTCCCTGTCGGACAACAGGAACCACAGATACACAACCAAGGTCAGTAGGGCTGCAGCAGCAGCAAACTCGAGGAGAAGGGGTTGGTAGGCTGAGTTCGACCTATTTTTCACGGCTTGTCCTTGAGGATACGAGCACCTCTGATTCTAACCGAAGTTGACGGAGTGAATAGACGGGTATACACTTTTTCACAATTGATAAACCGGTTCAAAGGTTGTGACCTCAGGGGGTCTCATGCGGTATTTTTTCCTTTTCAGCCTCGTGACGTTACTCTCGGTTGCGGTTTGGGCTGACCCAGAGGTAACACCGGGAACCCTTGAAAACCTGGCCAATCCCAAAATGGACCTTATAACGGCGGCACACAACGAACTGGCGCCTGGAGCCGACGAAATTGTGCTCTACTACTACCGCGCCGATGGGAAGTACAACGACTGGGGCTTCTGGACCTGGGCGTTTCCGGGTGGGGACGGTGCCCTGTCGTGGGATCGAACCCAGCACCTCAAGGTCAGCAATGGTGTTGGTTACCTCAGGTTCAAAAAAGATGGCTCTGACCTAGGCCTTTCGCTGATGGGTGCCAACGGAACCGGGCTGATTCCCCGACGTGTGGGCGGTTGGACCAAAGACGGCGACGCCGACCGCTTCTTCAACACCGTGGTCACCAACGAATGGGTGGTATTTTCAGGCGACCAGAAAACCTACCCTTACGGCAAGTACCGACCGAGCATCGAAACCGCCAAACTTACCAAACCCGATACCCTCCAACTTGAATTATCGGGAAAACAGGCCCTCACCGTGGAGCCTGGGCCCAATGGGTTTGAGGTGGGTACGCTCGACAGCACCGACAAATACACGATTAAAGACGCCTACACGGGCTCCGGCGAAGACCGCCAGAAAAACTTCGCCAAGCGGCTGACGCTGGTTCTCGACAGGCCGGTTGACCTGACTAAGACTCTGACCGTTTCTCACCCGCTGTACCAACTCCCCAAGGTGATCAGCACCCAAGCGGTTTCCATTCAGGTGCTCGAGAAGACCCTTCCCCCTGCGGACTACCAGCTAGGCGCGGTGTACGATGCCAAAGCGCGCAGTGTTGATTTCCGCGTTTGGTCGCCCCTTGCCTCGGGAGTCACGGCGAAGCTGTACAGGGCCAATGAGGCCAAGACTCCGGATTATTTGGTTAAGCTCAAACTCAACTCCGAAACGGGTGTCTGGTCGGCCACTTTCGCGGAAACCGACCCGGACGGCTTTTTTTACGACTATGAGGTGGCTACTGGTTCGGTACGCAAAACCGTGCTCGACCCTTACGCCAGGTCGCTCGACGTTTACCGCGGTACGGGCAATGGACGTGGCGCCATTGTAAACCCGGCCAAGAGCGAACCCGCAGGGGGCTGGGAATCTTTTGCCGATGTCAAACTCGCCAGTCGCACCGACGCCATTATTTACGAGGTGTCGGTGCGCGACTTCACCATCGATAAGTCCTCGGGAGTGAGCAGCCGGCCCGGGTCTTACCTTGCTTTCCTGGAAAAACTGCCTTACCTAAAAAAACTCGGGGTGACTCACCTCCAACTGATGCCCGTCCTCGCCTACGGCTGGCACGATGAGACCAAGACGGCCTACGAAGCTGGCGGGGTTTCCGAGGGTGCCAATTACAACTGGGGCTATGGAAGCCGCAATTATTTTTCGCCGGAAGGGTGGCTGGCCAGCGACCCCAAAGATCCCTACGCCCGCATGAGAGAACTGAAGACGCTCATCAAGGAAGCCCACAAAGCCGGCCTGGGAGTGTTGCTCGATGTGGTGTACAACCACACAGCCAACACCAGCCTGCTCGAAGACCTTGTGCCCGGCTACTTTTACCGACTCGATTCCGACGGCCGATTCACCAGCAATTCCGGCGTGGGTAACGATGTGGCCTCCGACAGGGTGATGGCCCGCCGCCTCATCAGCGACTCGCTCGCCTATTGGGCGCAGGAGTACAAGGTCGACGGGTTCCGCTTCGACCTGATGGGTCTGATGGACGTTACCACGATTCTGCAAGCCCGTGAGCGGGTGGCAAAATTGCCCGGCAAGGACGACATCCTGTTTGAAGGCGAAGGCTGGAAGAACTATACCGGACCGAGAAACCTTTCGGTGATGAACCAGAACTACATGGACAAGACCGACTTGGTGTCGGTGTTTAACGACGAGTTCCGCGACATGCTGAAAGGCGGGGGCATGGACGATAGGGCGAAGGGCTTTATTACCGACAAAGCCATATCGCCCAAGCATTTGCTCACCAACCTTCTCGGGGCCCCAGAGCTCAATTACAAGACTCCCTTTCCGGGCAACAACATGAACTACATTGAGGCCCACGACAACCTCACCTTGCACGACAACATCGCGCTCAATACCGGACTCAGCGATGCCGACCCGGCCGGGAGAGCCGAGCTGGCAGCACGCATCCGGCTGGGAAACTTCTTTGTCCTCACCAGTCAGGGTATTGCCTTCCTCCATGCAGGGCAGGAGAGTGGCCGCACAAAACCCAAGCTGAACGGGGTTTCCAAAACCCTTGGCGACTTCAACTACGACAGTTACAACGCCGGCGACGACGTGAACCATTACGTATGGAACAAACTGCCCGAGTATCAAAGCACCACCGACTACACAGGTGGGCTCATCGCCATCCGCAAGGCCTTTACGGCGTTCCGTCTCGGTGATGCCAAAGTGATCAAGGCGGCCGCCAAAGCCCTCGACCTCGATCAGAACTTCGCCATCGCCTGGAGCCTGAAAACCAATGAGGGGACGTTTACCATGCTCGTTAACTCTTCCAAGGCCCAGCCACGTACCTTCAACATCGACCCCGCTTTGGCCAAAGGCCGAGTGCTCGTCGACCGTGACCGAGCCTCTGTAGACGGCCTCAATGACCCCAAGGGGTTTTCCTTCACAGGCAAGACCATCACGCTCGAACCGTTGACGGCCGTGATGATCAGGAACTAACTTGGCCTTTTCCAGCGCTAAAGGGTCAATAGCGCCACTACTGGGAGGTGTTCTCGGGCTCCTAGCTCCCGAAGCCGGGGCTAACCCCTGGTGGGCGCAGACCACGGGCCCGGCCTACCAAGTGATCGTGTATTCCTATGCTGATTCCGACGGCGATGGCTGGGGCGACTTGCAAGGCCTGCAGAACCGGCTCGACACCCTCGATAAGCTGGGGGTTCAAACCCTCTGGTTGTCTCCGGTACAGCCGGCAAGCTCTTACCACGGCTACGATGTTACCAACTACCTCGATATTGACCCCCGTCTTGGCACCCTCGAGAACTTCGACCATCTGGTGGCAGCGGCGCACAAGCGCGGCATGCACATCCTGCTCGACCTAGTGATCAATCACACCTCGTCAAAACATCCGTGGTTTCAGGAGTTTTTGGCGCATCCGGAAGGACCGTACGGCGACTACTACGTGTGGAAGCGTCCTGAAGTCACCTATGGCAATTCCGAGAATGCTCACTGGTACCCCACTGCTTCCGGGCGCTCCTATTTCAGCGCCTTCACCGAAACCATGCCCGACCTCAACCACAACAGCCTTGGTGTGCAAAACGAAGTACAGAACCTTGTGCGTTTTTGGTTGGAGAGAGGGGTCGATGGCTTTCGCTTCGATGCCGCTAAGCACATTTTCGACCCAGGCGAGATTCCAGCAACCCAGTCAGCCCTGGCGCTCAACAAAGCCTTCTGGGTCAAACTGAGAAACTTTGCCCGCTCGGTGAATCCCGAGGTGTTTTTCTTGGGAGAAGTGCTCACCTACGATGCCTCAACGCTCAAGGCCTACGCCGGGGGCTTTGACTCGCTGTTTGATTACCCGAACAACCCGCCGCTAGTGCGCTACACCACCAGCGACCGCAGTTTCTCGGCCTCAGCGGCCGACGCCGACCTCGCGACTAAGCTTTTGCGAAACTTAAGAGTTTACTCAGGAGTTCCCGGCTACGTGAACTCGCCATTTTTGGGCAACCACGACCTCGACCGCACTCTTACCATTAACCTCAGTGGCCTCGGGCTGGCAAAAGTGACAGGCTGGGCACCCGCCACCACCGACAACGTGCCCGTGTTGGAGGCCAAAGCCGCTGCCGTGGCCCGTTCGAAGCTTCAGGCCGCCTTGCTGTTCACCCTTCCCGGTATGCCCTGGATTTACTATGGCGATGAGCTTGGCATGAGCGGACGTAAGTACCAGAATACCGACGTAGCTCGGCGGGATGCTTTCCCGTGGGGCGACGCGAATCCACTGGGCGACAACACCACTTGGGCGGCAGACTCGGGGCACCTAGAAACCCGTCAAAACGAGGACACTCCCTCGTGGGCCGACCAACTGACCGATCCCACCTCTCTTCTGGCCGTTTACCGCCAATGGGGAAGTTTCCGACGCGATCACACCGTGCTGGCCGGTGGCTCATTCACGCTTCCCGAGGCCAAACTTTGGAAAGGGCTCAACGTGGGGGCGCTGGTGGCTTGGCAACGTGGAGAGAAGCAGGCACTCCTGGTTACGGCGAACTTGGGGCCCGCACCGGTTAGCTTCAGCGTGCCCGAGAGCAAAGCCCTGAAAGTGGAACTTTGGCTGGCCACCTCTACCGATTCCGACCCTCCGGTGCCCGGCAACACGATAACTCTGCCCCCCATGAGTGTGACGTTGTGGAGCCTCGAGTAACGCACTGGGGGGCTATTCTCCCAGGCTCGGTTTCTTTTTCTTGTTTGGGAAGCGTGCGGTGTACACCAGAATAAGGCGCACTGCGTAGACCAAGGTGAACGCCGCCCAACTGACGGAGCCAGCTCCCGGAAAGGGTGATAGGAGCACGCAAATCAGGAGGGCCGGACCAACAGCCACCGCCGCAGCCGTTCGCAAACTCGAAGAGAAGCCTATTCCCCGCAACCGGTTCACCGCCAGCCCACGCACCTGAACCCTTGAAAGTGACAAGAGGAAGCCGAGCACAAAGACCAAGAAGACCATTTGCACCAACATCAGCATCGAGACAGCTGCCTGCATTTGAGGCAAACCGGCCGTGGCGCTCATAAACAAAAACCGCTTGGTCAGTTCTCGGGGGCTAAGTTTCCCTAGGCTTTCGGCGCCAAACCAGCCCAAGAGTTCGTAAGTGCCGTCGAACTGGTGCCCTGTAGACTGGTCTAGCAAGCCAAAATGGCTCGCGCCGAAGAAGGCTATCTTTTGATTGGCGGTGCCGCTATTGGAGCCAAAGGCGGCGCTGAGCACCTCCCCTGACCCTCCGGCCGGCTCCACCACAACCAACCAGTCGCCGAAGCGAGTCTGAGGCGGCACGTCTTTTCCGGCGACAAGCCGACCCTCTTCGACCTTGAGGCTCCAGTTTGCTTGTGCAACCTCCTTAAACACTTCCATGATGCCGGGATAAAGCGCAGGATTGGTCGACTCGATAGCTGTACGCTGCTTATCGTTCACAAACGGAAACGCAGTGAGAAGGGCGGTGACTAGAATAAGCCCGCAGAACAGCACCCAAGGTGAGCCTCCCATGTCTTCAGCGGCCAAGTTTTGCACCTGAGCCTTGATCAAGGTCAGGAGCCACCGGGTTTTTACTGGCCCCAAAGGCCTTGCATCATCACCCATCGATGGGGCATCAACCCTTGTCGGCGCCGGCGGTGAGGCCGTAGACCACAAAGCGCTGCATGTAAAATTGCACCAACATGATCGGTATACCCACAAGGAGGCCACCGGCCATGAAGTTAAGGGGGCTGTAGGTCAAGGTCGTGAACTTATCGGTCCAGCGGTACAACAGCACGGCCAAAGTCTCGCTCTTCTTGTCGAGAAACACACTCGGCAGCATGAAGTCCATCCAAGGCGCCATGAAGGCATTGACGGCCATGAAGCCGATGATGGGAAGGGTGACGGGCAAAAGAATCCTGATAAAAGTTGTGGTGCGGGAAGCCCCGTCTATCATCGCGGCCTCGTCGAGCGACAACGGAATCGAGGCCATGAAACCCCGGAACATGAACACGTTGAGAGGAATCATTCCCGCTGCATACACCAGCACGAAATAGTTGGCGTTCCGCAACCAGCCGAAATCGCGGAAAATCACCATGATGGCCACCATTCCCATAAAGGCGGGAAACAACTGAAGAATCAGCAACGTGTACATGATCAACTTCTTGCCCCGAAATCGGAAGCGGGAAACGGCGTACCCAAACATCACGCTGAGGGTTAACACCACCACGGTGTTCAAAAGCGCCACCGTGAGGGTGCGGCCAAAGGCAGCCACAAAGTCGGAAATGGCCCCCTCTTTTTGGGTACTGCTGTAGGTGAAAAGGTATTCGTAGTGTTCCCAGGAAAAGCTGGACAAGTTCGGTATCAGCGACACGCCGGTGACGAGCTTGCCCTTCGAGAGGGAGGCCCAAACCATCCATAGGAGGGGAATCAGGGTGATGAGGCAGAAGAGGATCAGCCAGCTGTAAAGGAGTATCGACGCCAAAACGTTGCGGGTGCCTGGCATCAGGCGGCGGGTTGTCTTTGTCATGGCTTATTCCTCCCCTTCCTCGTCAAAGGCTTTGGTCAGGCGCATGTTGACCACCGAGAAGATCCCCAAAATAAGGAAGATAAACACGGTATAGACCGCTGCCTTGTTGTAGAGCTGAGAGTTCGCATTAAACGAAATTTTGTACACCCACGTCATCAGGATGTCGGTTTGCCCCGGCATGGAGTTAGTCCAGGTGCGAAGCGCATCGGGTAAGTTTTCCAAAAGCCACGCGGGCCCACCTCCGGTGAGGAAATAGAGCGCCCCGAAGTTGTTGAAGTTGAACGTGACCGTCATCACCATCGCAGGAATGGTTGCGGTGACCACCAGCGGAAGGGTAATGTAGCGGAACTTCTGGAAGGCACTGGCTCCGTCGATCATGGCAGCCTCATAGCGGTCGGCCGGAATGGTCGACATGATGCCGGTCATGAGCATCATGAAATAGGGTGCTCCCACCCAAAGGTTCACCATGATGGCCACAAACTTCGCGAGGTTGGCGTTGTAGGGCGGGTCGAACCAAAAGATGATGTCGTCAGGTTTCCCTTCCAGCCCTATGCCGTAGAGGAGGTCGGAGAGGGGTTTCATCATCCCTGTGGCCAAGAGAATTTGGTTCATCAGGCCGTCTTTGTCGAACACATTGCGGAAGGCCAAGAGCGAAACCAAGGCAGGGAAAGCCCACGGGATGATTAAGATGGTCCGCCAAAGCTTTTTGCCCCGCACCAAAGGCGACTCAATCACCAAGGCATGGGCGAAGCCGAGAACATAAACCGTTACCGAGCTTGCAAGGGCCCAGATAATGGTCCAGCCAAAGACTTGAAAAAACACGCTCAACCACGCTGGCTCGGCAAAAACCGTAAGGTACTCGGCGATGCCTTTCCACGAAACCAACATCTGTATGAGGTAAATCTTATAGGTCCAGTTGGTGAAGGAACAGAGAAAGGTGTAGACGAAGGGAATCACTGTGAAAAACGCGATGAGCACCATCGAAGGAGCGATGAGAATCCAAACGTAGGAGCGCTCCCAGAGGTCTTTCACGTACTCGACAAACCCTTGCACAGTCCCGGTTTTCAGGTACTGCTTTCGCGACTTGTAGGCATCCAGGATGTTCATCAGCCACGCAAACAGCAGGAAGGCAATCACGACGCTCGCGATAAGTCCGCGCGCCAGGAGCTTCGAGGAGTCGTCGGCAGATGCCCAGGGTTTGTCGGCGTTGAAGGCTTCCATGGTAAGCCCGCGGTAATCGTTTCCGATGACCAGCGCGCCCAGGGTCACCATGCCCCAAATGCCCCGGGTGAAGTAGCCACCGTAGTCGCGGACGGGGTAGCGAACTTCGCCGTCTCTGGGTACCGGTCCGACAGCGTTTTGCGCTAAGGTCGCCGCAACATATTCGTAATAGGAGCCCACGTCGTTGCCATCGAGGTTCAGGTCGTAGCGCACCCGAACCAGAGGCTGCGTACCTTCTAGCTTGGCGTCGGTGCGCAGTTGGGCGCCACCGGGCGTCATGGCCAAGGATTTGCCTTCGAGCTCGCCTAATTTCGCCGTAAAGGGAACACCCCAAGCGGGAATCAGGCCCCCCAACTGGGCGAGCTCGGCGTCGCTGAGGCTACTCACCTCGCTGCCGGTTTTGGCCGAAACCAAGGCCAGCGCCACCGATTCCGGAATCAGGTAACCGTGAGGCTGGCCTTCGTAGTTGGCAGTAACCTGCACATAAGCTCCGTCGATATCCTTGCCGCCTTGCGAGGGTGCCACCAAATCGGTCATAGGATTGGAGAGCACGGCATCCTTGGTGACTACCGTGGTGAGGGCAGAGTTCTGGTCCTCGAGGGTAGAAAGGGCCAACTGGCCGAAGTAGTTCACGTAGTCGCTGTGGTAGCCCTGGTCCATTTTGTCCCAAGACCCTGTTCCGAACTCGATGCCCACAAAAAGCAACGGGATAGCGAGAAATAACACACCCTTGGCCCATTGGCGGTTAAGGAACTGCCCAAGGCCCATGAGCAAGACGGACGCGACGGCAATCAGAAGTGCACTGGAATCCTTGGGGTGATCTTGGACGAGGGTTGCCTTGACCGGTTGGTTCGACATCCTGAAGTCCTCCTGTTGTCTTTGGGGGTTTCTCGCCTAACTACCTAAAAAAGCGGGAGTTTGCCCCCCGCCAAGGCGGTGAACAAACTCCCGGGTATCCAATCAAGCCGCGTTATTGCTTCTTGTTGTTTTCAGAAATCCACTTGTCGGCCGCAGCCACAATCTTGGTCTGAGCGTCGGCAGGGGTCAATTTGCCGTCCCAGACGTCTTTGTAGAACTGGTTCATACCAATGTTGTAGTACACGTCCATGGCCTGCTTGGTCGGATTATCGGGCAGGGTCACGGTGACGGGTTCCACATAGCTGGTCGCGAAGGCAGCCGCCATTTCTTTTTTCACAACGTCTTCGCTGTAGTCGGGGGCAATCTTGGCACCAGCCTTGAGGGCGGGAACGTAAGCAGAGTTGGCAATCATGGCCTGCATACCTTCCTTGGTGAAGATGATGCGCAGCAATTCAGCCGAGGCGGAAGGGTACTTCGAGTAAGCGTTCAGCACGTACACCTTGACCTTGAGCAGGGGCTTGAGAGTAACGCCACCCCAAGTGGGCATATTGCCGAAGTGCAGTTCGTGTCCGCCCTTGGTCAGAGCACCATTAACATCCATCCAAGTACCAACCAGACCAAATGGAGCCGACTGGTCGTTCAGGTAGGGGTCCCAGCGCCAGCCCATCGAAGCACCAGGGGTTACCTGACCATCAGCTTCCACCGAAACCTTGGCGTCGTGCGCGGCCTTGATAAACTCGAGGCCCTTGGCGAATTTCGGATCTTTGAAGCCGGGGTCAAGGGGCTTGCCGGCGGAGAAAATGCCCCAGCCTGAGGAGGTAACCGAAGAGAAGCCAGACCAAGGTTCATCGAGCGACATGGGAAACACGATGTTCACTCTCTTGTCCATGTACGTAGGGCGCTGGGCATCCCACTTCTTTGAAAGGGCAAAAATCTTTTCCCAAGTGTCGAACTCAACAGGAAGGTTGTTCTTGGTGACCTTGCCCGTTATCAGGCCCAATTTGGTGAGCATGGTCTTGTTCCAAGCGAAGGCCATGCCGTCGTAGGCGAAGGGCAAAGCCAGAATTTGGCCTTTGAACATGGCATTTGCCGACTTGTAGAATTGCTGGTCAGCGTCGGCACTGACAATTTTGACGGTGTTGGACTCGATGGGAGCCATGGCACCGGCGAACTTAGGCACGTCGGAAGTAAGGGCCATCACCACGTCGGGAGCATCGCCCTGAAGGTCGGCCAATTTTTTGGCGGACGAGTCAGAGGGGGTGTTGAGGAACTCAACGGCATCGGCGGCTTCCGGGTGAACCTTGTTCCAAAGAGCAACGAGGGCAGCACCATACTTGTCGTTATCGATCCCGAGAACGATGTGCGCGTCGGCCTCAACCGTGTAACTGCCTTTTTTGGCGTCCCACTTAGCCTTGCTCTTGGCCTGAGCCATGGCACCACCGGCAACCAGCGAGAGAGTGAGTAGTACAAACAGAGTCTTCTTCATCCTTTTACCTCCACTTGATCAAAGGAATAATCCAATTACACAGAACGGTAAACCGGTTTTGGTGTGCCGTCAAGCCGGTTATTTGGACTTTTCATGAAAGAAGATCTGGCCGATCTGGTCCTGATACTGGGCAACCCCACTGGGGCGTCTGCCGAACAATTGGGCCATTCTTTGGGTGCAGGGCTGAGCTCGAGGTAAAATCTGTCGCATGAGTTTCATTTTTGTGTACCAAAACCGCCGGCGGCAGTAATTTCTGCTCACAATGGAACTGACTAAACGGAGACTCTTTTTCCTACTCGCGATGCTTTTGCCTCTCGTCGGTAGCCTCGTGGCGCAGACTCCTGCCGAGGCTCTCCCCGATTACCCGACGCTACCGCCGGGGGGTGGCTTCATCGGTGCGCCGTTGAGTAGTAAGATTTGGGACGATCCGAGCCTCCAAAACCTGGCCTCCAAGGGCCACAAGGCTCTGGGGTACGCCACAATGACGCTGGCAACTTCGGCTTTTGTGCTGCAACAGGTCCTCACAGCGGACACCACTTCTGGGCAGGCCATCGACTTGGTTTCCGCCTCGGCGGCAGTTTCAGGCAGCTCAACGGTATTGGCGGGCATCGTGTCTCACTGGGGCAAGTTGACCTTCTCGGGTGACCTAGTGACTTGGAACAATCTTCATGCCCTCACGGGAGCAACAGGCACGAGCCTGATTGTCGCCGGTCAAGTGGCGCAAGACAGATCGCAGCGCACCTCCATCGGTTTGGCAGGCGCCCTGCTCCTGCTGCTGGCCGTCATGTTTGAGGGCTGAGCCTTCCCTCGTATTGCTCAAAGGTCTCAGGCCGCAGGCGAGCGGACCACGCTAGAACCTGGTTCCGTCGGCGTCAAGGCCCAGCTATTTCGAGGTGAGCGTCCAAACCCCGTCCCAAGCTTCTGGCGGGTTGGCCGTCAGGGTCTGGCAACGTTCCTGCATAAGGCTCGAAGGGTTGAGTTTGGTCGGATGGCGCTCCAAGGGAGCCGAGGCTTCGAAGGCTGCCATGGCCTCCGGAAATTTCCCTGCGCGGAAAGCGCGGACACCAGAGGTGAAGGTGTCCACCAGGGTTTGCTGCTCGGGGGTCACCTGACCGGGCAAGCCTATCAACTCGAACACTTCCACCGGCTCAACTTTGCCTTTAACCCGAATCAGGTCGATGGGTCGGGACACAAACTCGCCGTGGAGACTCCCCAACGAAAAACTGCTCACCAAGTTGTCCAGACCATATTGCTTGGAAGCCGATTCCAAGCGGGCGGCCAGGTTCACGGGGTCGCCAATCATAGTGAGGTCTATGCGGGCGTCGGCAGAGCCGATATCGCACAAAATCACATCGCCAGTGTTCACTCCCATGCGTATGAGAATGGGATCCTCCTTGAGCAGGGGATCTTTTTCGTTCATCTCGTTGAGGGCGCCACGGATGCGCAGCAAAAATCCCATGGCCGATCGCGCTGAGCGCACGGGATCTTCGTCCATCCAGAACGCCATGCAGGCGTCGCCGATGAACTTGTCGATGTCGCCTCCCGACTCTGTGATGACGCGGGTCATCACTGAGAACAGAGTGTTGATCTGGTCAACGATTTCACGAGGGGTATAGCGTTCGCAGCGGGCCGTAAAATTGACAATATCGCTGAAGAAAATGGTGGCGTTCTTGCGATAAGCCCGCGCCGCGTTGTCGGAACCTGAGAGAATCGACTTCTCAAGGGCCATCTTGCGTGAGGCCTTCGAAACGTATTTCTCCATGTGGGCTTTTTCCACTTCGGCCTTGAGTTTGGCGAGGGTTCGCTCAACGGCGGCCAAGAGGCTATCGTGGTTAAACGGCTTGGTAATGGTTCCCCGGGCACCGGCCTGCGTGAGCATCTTGGCCTCGCTCTCCCCTTCCGCCTCGGTAAACACGAGCATACCGCTGTTTCCGGCCGCGGGAAGATCTTTCATGGCTTTGAGCAGATCGAGCGCACTGCCGTCAGAAAGCTCGGACTCGCAGAGAACCAATTCATGGCTGAAGCGCCGCAGCACCTTGACCGCCTCACCGAGTGTGGAGCAAACCCGGGGAGAAAACCCTTGGCGGCTGAGTACCTGCACGGTGGCTCGGGCCAAGGTAGGGTCTGATTCCACCACCAAGATGTTTTCGCGGCCCGCCAAATTGCGTTTGAAAATCAGGTCAAGGCGGGCAAGCAGATCAGGAATATGCACCGGCTTGGTAACGTAGTCGTCTACCCCGGCGGCGAACCCTCGGCGTTGGTCGGCCACAGAACTCAGGGTACTCGACATAATAATAGGCACTTCGCGGAGAGCAGGAACAGAACGGATAGCGCGCACGGCCTCGAACCCGTTCATCACCGGCATTTCGATGTCAGAGATAATGAGGTCGGGTGGGCTCTTCTTGGCAGCCTCGACCCCTTGGGAACCATCGTAGGCGGACACAACTTCGTAGCCCTCGGCTTCCAGTGGCGGCACCAGATGCTTGTGGACCAACTTGGAATCGTCGATGACCAGAATGCGGCGCTTCTTTTCGGAAAGGGCCCTGATGGTCTCCACCAGGTCGTCTTTCGAAATCGGAAAATGGACAAACGCGTCGACCACCGTGCGGGCATATTCGTACACCTGGTAGTCAGCAGACAAAAGCACGACGCGGATAGTATCAGAAAAAAGGCGCTTCAGCTTTTTGCAGATTTCGATGAGCTCGTTCTCATGGCTATCGGACTGGAGAATGAGAATCCCTTGCGGGTTTTCGGCTACCTGAAACACGAACTGCTCGTAGGGCACGAACGAGTCGTCGCCGAGTTTGAACTCGGAGGCCACGTAGGCCTTGTAACTTTCGTCTTCCAAGCAAAAAAGGAGTTTTTGCGAGAGGGGCTGTTTGCGTTTCTCACTCATACTGGTACTTCCTGGGCGGTATGCTCTTGCAAGGCTCTTAGTAGCTCGTCCGGGTCCACGGGCTTCTGGAAGACCCCGCTGATGCCGAGTCCAGCGATACGGCTTTGCTCGACGTGCCTGCCCGAAATCAGGAAGACAGGGATGTTGGAGTAGGAAGGAACTTTTCGCAGGCGCTCGACGAGTTCGTAACCGTCCATCAGCGGCATTACGATATCGACAAAAAGCGCTGAAAACACTTTATTGCGACAGACCTTGAGGGCATCAAAACCATTTTCTGCCATCTCGATTTGATAATCGCCGCGCTTGAGGATGTTCCTTAAGTTTTCACGCTGAATTGAGGAGTCATCGACGATGAGTACCGAGGGCCGCAAACGGGTGCCACTGCCCGGCTGTCTGTCGTTGAGTGCCGGCGAGCCCGAGGCCCTCACGGCGTCGAGAATCTGCCGCGGGTCGAGAATCTGCACGAGCTTGCTGTCGCGCAAGATGGTGCAACCCATCACAAAAGGAACTTTTTTGAGCAGGGTTCCCAAGTTCTTGATAAGAATTTCCTGGCGGCCAATCACCGAATCGACAAGCACACCCACCAAGCGGGAGTTCTCTCCGAGGATAATCAGGGGAATACGCTCGTCCGCGAACGAACTGGGAGAAAACTCCAAGAGGGTGGAGAGGCTGGTAACGGGCAAGGTTTGGCCCTGCAGGTTGTACAGCAAGTGGCCGTCAATGCGCTGCAGTTCGCTTCGGCTCACCGTAAGCAGAGTTTCGATATTCAAGATGGGCAACGCGAACTGACGCGAAGACTCCTGCACCAAAAGGATCTTGACGATAGCCAGTGTGAGTGGAAGTTTTAGTTTGAAGCGCGAACCTTGCCCGGCGATGGTGGAACTTTCGATGGTTCCCTGCAGCTGGTGGATGGCCGTTTTCACGACGTCCATTCCCACACCGCGACCAGAAAGCTCTGTCACCTTGTCGTTGGTAGAAAACCCAGGAAGGAACAGCAGATCCAGAATCTCGGGTTCGGTGAGCGGCTCGGCCCGATTGGCGGGGATCAGGCCCTTTTCTCGGGCTTTTGCCTCGACTCGGGCCAAATCGATGCCACGTCCGTCGTCGCGAACTTCAATTACGGCATGCGAACCGTAGTAGTAGGTCTCGAGGGTGATGACGCCGACTTCTGGCTTTCCGGCCGCCAGCCGCGTTTCAGGATCTTCGATGCCATGGTCGATCGAGTTGCGAAGCATGTGCAACAGCGGGTCGGCAATCCGGTTGATGAGAACCTTGTCGAGCTCGGTTTCACCACCAACAATCTGCACTTTGACCTTCTTGCCAATCGTCCGGGCCAAGTCGCGAAGCTGTTGGGGGAACCTGTCAAGAAGGCTGGCAATGGGCACCATGCGGAAGCTCATGGCTCCGTTTTGTAGCCTGGTGGAAAGCCGTCCCAAAGTTTCCACGTTCTTCTGAAGCTGCTTTTGGATCTCATCGAGCATTAGGTGGTTGAGGTTGAGTTCCTCTTGCAGGGTGAGTTCCCCCTCGTTGGGCTGGGGCAAAAGAGGCGCCATTTCGGTGGCACGCTCGATGACGGCTTTCGAAGAAGCAAGGTACTGGGTAATGGCCGAAACTTCGTTTTGGAAGCGGATGCGGCCGATGAAAATCTCGGAAGCGGTATTGAGCACTTCATCGAGCTTTTCAGAGCTGATGCGAAGGCTCTCTCCTCCCTTCTCTTTTTCCTTTTCCGGGTGGGGCGCTGCGGCCGGGGCACGCGCTGCGGGGGCTGCAGCCACAGCCGGCAAATTGCCGGGTTGCACATTATCCGCATGCGGGGCGCCGCTGTGTGCTTCGCCTTGGGTGGGCTCAGGGCGGGCCACTGGAGAGGCTGCCGGGGCACTCATGCCCCCCGCTAGGGCTTGAATTTTGGCCACGGTGGGGCCGATGCGGGTGAGGAAAGGTCCCCGTCCAGCGGCTTCTGTGAGCATTTCTCCGAGCAAGTCTTTGCCTTCGAGAAGTAGGTCCACCGCTTCGGGGGTGGCCTTGGCCGTTCCTTGGCGGATTCTATCGAGCACCGACTCCATCACGTGCGACAAGGACTCCATCTTGCGGATGCGCATCATGCGCGCCCCACCCTTGAAGGTGTGGATCATGCGAAACAGGTCTTGCACCAAGGTAGGGGAATCACCGGCGGACTCGAGTTCCACCAAAGCATTGGCAAACTGGGCCAGAATGTCTGAGTTCTCTTCAAAGAAGTCGCTGAGCATGCCCACTTTGTCGTCGGGTAGGTTGAGCGCCTCAGGGCCGTCGTCAAACTCCGGAACCGGGGGTCCCTGTACGGCCACGGAAGCAGGAGCAGACTCGGTAGAGGAAGCACCCTCAGAGGTTGGCTCGCTTGGGGGTGCATAAATTGGTTCGGGGTCGGGCTCGGGTTGAGTCTGAGCTGCCTCGATGCGGAGGTTCCATTCTTTCAAAGGGCCAGTGAGGTAGTTTCCAGCCTCGTCCACCAAATCGCCTACCTCGGGAGGGGCCACTTCAGCGCCGCCCTCAAAAGAAGCCAGAGTTTCCAGCTTCTCGTAGAACAACGTGATCAAGTAGTCGATCGAGTGCACCTTCACGGTTTGGAGCTGGCGGGCCAAGTCGAGGGCGAAATCCAGGATCTGCAGCAGATGATCAATGCGCGCCAAACCAAACAAACCAGCCATACCGGCCAGGATGTGGTTCTGCCTATAAAAATGATCCAGCTGCATCTCCAAATCATCACCAGGGGCGATCTTATTGAAGCTCTCTCGCAGCCCCTTGAGCCTCGGCGGCAAGCTCTGAACAAAGGTGAGGGCACCAGCTTTGGCTTTGAGTCGAAGAGTTTCGCCGCGTTCGAGGTCGCGTACAACAAACAGGTCTGAGGGATAGGTCATGGTCACTCCCTGTAAGCGGCCAAATGCCGGCTGGAAAAGAGCTGGGCGCCCGAGAGCACGAAGATTCGCTGTTCGGTAGTTTCGATGATACCCCGCAAGTATTCCGACAGTTCTCCCATCATGATTTCTCCGGGGACAGAGACACGGTCGTTGGGTATACGGAGTTTGTGCGAAACCTGGTCGATGCACAGAGCGAGGTCGAGTCCATCGCCTTGCAGAACGAGGAACTGGTTTTTCTCTTCCAGCAGACGAGGCGGAGCCCCCAAGGCTGCTGAAAGGTCGACGCAGGCCAGAATTTGGCCCCGCAGATTGACCAAACCCCTCAGGAACGGGTCAACCCGGAACAAGGGCTCCACTGTATACCCTTCGATCACTTCGGTGAGGTCAACGATGGGAAGGGCGAAGTTGAGACCGGCCAGCGTGAAGCCGATCAGTTCGGCTTCTTCTACTGGTGCCGCAAGGACGGCGATTTCTACTTTTTGGGCTTCCCTCAGCTCCTGTAACTCTTTCGCTATCCAATCTACAAGAACCCGGGTATCGAGCCGGTGGACGGCTTCGCCGTCCTGCCGGTAGAGCCGGTCGACCACCTTATCGTTGGAAGAACCCAAGGGCTCCTCCAAAATGGCATTGGCCAAAAACTTATCGATGCGGATGGCGAAAATGCTCTCACCGACACCCAAAACAATCACCAGGCAGGGGTTTGCCGGGACCTCTGGTACTTGCATATCGATCCAAGCCGGGAGGTCGATTACCGGGCAAAACGACGCGCGGAAGTCTAGAAAACCCACGAAACCCGGCTTCGCCAGCGGCGAAGGCAGGATTCGCTGCGCCATCACCACCTCTCGCACCAAACCAATGGGAACAGCGTAGCGAAAGCTATTTCTCAGGAAGAGGGAATGCTGGCGCTCATCATGCATGGTGGGTGTGGGCCAATTTGAAGAACGAGATGGTCTTGTTCAACTGTTCCATCTGAGCCGAAGTTTCCTCTGAAATCGAGGCCAGTTCCTCAGAGACGGCAGCATTGGTCTGAACGTTCCCATTCATGTCTTGCAGCGCGTTATTAATTTGCGACGAGGCGGCGCTTTGCTCGCCGGAGGCTTCGGTAATGCTCTTCACCATGCTCGAGGTTTTCTGAATGTCGGGAATCAGGCTGTTGAGCTTCTGACCGGCGGCCTCAGAAACTTGCATGCTGTAGGCCGTTAGGTTGGTGATGTCGACGGCTGCGGCCTGGCTCCTTTCGGCGAGTTTTTGCACCTCCGAGGCGACAACGGCGAAGCCTCGGCCATGCTCACCGGCGCGGGCGGCCTCGATGGCGGCATTGATGGCCAGCAGGTTGGTTTGGCCAGCGATTTCTTCGATGATGGAGATCTTGGTGGCGATCTCTTTCATCGCCTTCACTGTGTTGCGCACGGCTTCGCCGGTCTCCTTGGTATCGAGAGCGGCCTGCTCGGCGATGGCTTCGGTCTTCACGGCATTTTCGGCGTTGCCTCGCACTCCTGAGGCCATCTGCTCCATGGAGGCGGAAACTTCTTCGAGAGACGCGGCCTGCGCACTGGCTGCCTGGGAGATTTCCTGAGACGAGGAACTGATCTGGTTGGAAGCCTCGAGTAGCGCCGCAATTGACTGCTGTACATCGGTCATCACATCGGTGAGTGATTTCTTCATATGAATCAAAGACTGGCCCAAGGCGTCATTATCGGCCGCAGGGGCAATGTCGGTATCGAGCCTTCCCTCGGAAATTGACTGCATGGAGGAGGCGCGGGATTGCAGAGAAGCCACCATGGCCAGTAACGACCGGGCCAAATCGCCAATTTCGTCGCGACGTTTGAGGTCGGCATCGCGGGGTTTGACATCAAAGTTCCCGCCAGCCACCATCTGCGACAATCTCACGCCGGAGGTGAGCGCTCTGGAAAGTGACATCGCCAGAATGAGGCCGATAACCAAAGACAGGACAATACCGGCCACGACGCAAACCAACAAAAACAGGGAAGCATTTTGAGAAACTAGCGTGTCATCCTTATGACCTTGGTCTAGGGAGGCCTTCATGTAGTCGAGCAGCACCTTCAGCTTCTCGGCCAAGACTTTGCGGGCGGCTACCATTTCGGAGCCGAGCAGGCCCTTGATCAGCTGCTTGTTCTTGCCGTTGAGCCCCAAGAGCATCAACGGTTCCAAGTTATCTAAGTACGTTTGGGTGGCTTTGACCAACGCTAGGTAGTTGGCGCGGTCGGTTTCATCGAGGATGGTGGTTTCGTAGCCTTTCAGGGCGTCACGCATCTTTTGCTGGGAATCTTTGTAGGTCTTATCGATAGCTAAGGTTTCGGCCTCGGTAAGCGTGATCGCCTGGTCGCGGGCCGCGACGCGGATAGCGCCATAGGCTGTGTTGAAGTCCTGCATGTAATACAGCGACACAACACCGTATTGGTAAGCGTTGGTCTGATTCGTTTGAAGGGTGGAAAGGCCAAAGAGGCCGGTCAAACCAGTTGCCAAGCCCACCAGGGCGACCGCCAGAAATCCGGCCAAGAGCTTTATTCGAATTGACATGGGTCCTCCAAAGGAATCGGAAGGATTCTGGAGGGACTTAGAGCGCCTCCAGAACCTGTTTTAGGAAGTATCGGCTTACAGGGCCGAAACTTTACCTGTTTCGATATCGTAGTAGGCGGCTTTGAAGTTCAATTTGCCGCTTTTGAAGGCTTCGCTCAGGATATCCGAGCCTTTAATCTTCTTAAGCACCAGTTTGGCGTTCTCGCGGATGGAGTTATCGAGGAGGTCGCCCTTGAAAAAACGGGCTGATTCGACAGCCGGACGGATCTGCTCGGCAATCGCCTCAATATTGGGGGGCAATTCCCCCCCCTTGACTGTCGCGTCAACCGCTCCGCACTTTTTGTGGCCCATCGCCACGATGTATTGGGCACCTAAGTGTTCGATGGCGTACTCGATGCTCCCGAGTTCCACTTCCGTAACTACTTCGCCGGCCGTGCGAACTACAAACAGGTCACCCAAGCCCTGGTCAAACAAAATTTCAGGAGGAAGGCGCGAGTCGGAGCAGCACACCACGACTGCAAACGGCTTCTGCCCCTTCGCTGTTTCAGCGACTCGTGCCATGGTTTGGTTCGGGCGGGTGACTTTTCCGCTGGTAAATCGCAGGTTTCCCTCCACCAGTTTCTGCCAGGTAGCGTCGCCCACCGGTTGCGAGGCCTTAGCTTCGGCGGTAACCTCAGTGGTTTTTGCCGAGGTGCCATGGGTGGCCGTCTTCTCTGCGGTGGCAGTTTTTTCGGCCGTGGAGTGAGTGTTGGCGGTGGCAGTTTTTTCGGCCGTGGAATGGGTTTCAGCGGTGGCAGTTGCCATCTGGGCTACAAACACCGGCAGTTCGGTACGCACCCTCTCGAGGTATCCCAATGCAAGATGCACCGCATGCTCGGCATCTTGGGCTTTGTTCATCCCTGACCAATCGACCCCCTTTTGCACACTCACCACCCCCTTCGAGCTCACCTGGGCCCGAAAATTGAACTCGTTGGTTTCATCGTGAATCTGGAGGAGCCAACCTGCGCCCTTGCGGGTGACGGCCATCCAGTGTTCGGGGTTCAGGCGCGCCACAAACGAGGTGGCATCCTGCTTGAGAAGATTTCCCACTCCAGCGATGTAGGTGAGGTTGTCGCCCGTCACTTTGACTGGCGGTACCTGATCATTGGGGCTGTAGGTGACGTAGTCGACAAATGTGGCTTCTGCGGAAACCAAGGTTGCGCAGGCCAAAAAAAGAGCCGCGGCCAGGACTCGATAGGTAAACTTCATGAATGCACCTCGTGAAAAAGTGTAAGCGAGAGCCTTGGCGTAGTCAAACTTTGATTTTTCGAATCTTGTACCGGCGAATCTTTCTGCAAAACCTGTTAGTATCGCGCCCAATGACATTTTCCTCTTTAGGCCTGATTCCCGAGCTTCTGCAAGCTGTCGCGGACAAAGGCTACGATACACCCACTTCCATACAGTCCCAAGCCATACCGGTGATCCTTGCCGGTCGCGATGTGCTCGGGGGCTCGCAAACCGGCACCGGCAAAACCGCGGCTTTCACCCTTCCCTTGTTGCAGCGCCTGCGCGGCATGATGCGCAACCCAGCCAAACCTGTGATAAGGGCGCTGGTGCTTACCCCCACACGCGAACTCGCCCTTCAGGTGGAAGAAAGCATTCGCCATTACGGCAAACACCTCCACTTCAAGTCGATGACCATCTTTGGTGGGGTAAACGTGAACACCCAGGTGCGCACCCTGAAAACTGGCGTGGACATCATTGTGGCCACCCCGGGCCGCTTCCTCGACCCCGACATTCAACAGCACCTCGATTTGGGCAGCGTGGAGTTTTTGATTCTCGACGAAGCCGACCGAATGCTCGATATGGGCTTCATCCGGGATATCCGCAAGGTGATCACCCTTTTGCCCAAACGCCGACAAAACCTGATGTTCAGCGCCACCTACAACGACGAAATTAGGGCCTTGGCCGAAAGCCTGCTCGACAACCCGGCCTCGATCGATGTGGCCCCGCGCAATTCCGGAGTCGAGCTCATCACCCACGTCGTGCACCCGGTAGACCGCGAACGTAAGGCCGAACTGCTGATTCACCTGGCCAAGGTGCACAACTTGAAGCAGGCCTTGGTGTTCACGCGCACCAAACACATGGCCAACCGGGTGGCCGACAAACTCAACGAGGCCGGCATCACGGCAATGGCCATCCACGGTAACAAGAGCCAGCCCAAGCGGGTGCAGGCCTTGGGCGATTTCAAGTCTGGAAAAATCCGTATTCTGGTGGCCACCGACATTGCAGCACGAGGCCTCGACATTGTCGACCTGCCGCATGTGGTGAACTTTGAGCTGCCGTATGTGGCCGAAGACTTTGTGCACCGCACCGGCCGTACCGGCCGCAACGGGCAGGAAGGCGACGCCATCGCTCTGGTGTGCATCGATGAAGAACACCTGCTGCGGGGTATAGAACGCCTGATGAAGAAAGACCTTCCGCGCCAAACAATAGCCGGTTTTGCCCCCGACCCGCGCATTAAAGCCGAACCCATTTTGCGCAACTCCCGCTCTGGCGGCGGTGGCGGAAGACCTCAAGGTGGCCACCGACCCCCGGGAGCCCGCGGCCCGAGCGGCCATGCGGCCCCTGCTGGTTCGGCGAGGCCAACTGGTAGCGCGCGCCCGGGCTCGTTTGGCGGACGCGGGCAGCCCCGACGGTAGAGGACCGCAGGACGCATGAAGCTGGTACTGGTTGAAGACGATACGAAGATCCGTTCCTTGTTGCGCCAGGCTCTCGAACTTGATGCCCACACGGTGCATGAGTCGGATTCAGCCGAGCAATATCAGCAAAACTATGGCACTCAGAAGTTTGACCTCTACATCCTTGATGTGATGCTCCCGGCCCAATCGGGTTACGACCTGTGTCGGTGGCTGAGACATCAGGGAGTTAAAGACCCAATACTGATGCTTACGGCACGAAACGGGCTTTCCGATAAAATCGAGGGCCTCGAATCCGGAGCCGATGACTACCTGACCAAGCCTTTTGAAATTGCCGAGATTCGGGCGAGGGTACGAGCCATCGCGCGCAAGGTGCAGGGCTATCCTCAAGAGATCATGCGAGTTGGAGATCTGCACTTGGATCCCAATACCCGGTCCGCCCGACGGGGAGAAGTATTGCTCGAACTCTCCAAAAAGGAATATGCCCTGCTTGAGTTTCTCGTCAGGAACAAGGAGAGTCTGGTAACCCGAGGCATGATCGCGCAAGCGGTGTGGGAATCGGGGACTTCCCTTTACACCAACGTGATCGACGTTCTGCTCAATTCTTTGCGCAAGAAGGTGGACCCGGAAGGCTCGGTAGGTCTTATCCAGACCGTTCGAGGAAAAGGCTTCAAGATTTCTGGCCGCCAACCAAACGATAAAGATAATTAGTATTTATACAAATATTTAATAATAAATACTTGTTATTTTTAATTTGTAATATTATTTTTTTCTTATGAACTTTTTGAGGCAATTGTTATGAAGCTGCTCGTTGTTGAAGACGAGAAGCAGATTCGCGACCTGTTGTTCCATTCGTTGACTTCTGCAGGGCACGAGGTGCTTTCGGCGGGATCGACCGAAGAGGCAATGACCCTGCTGCAGCGCTCAAGGGTAGAGGGCTACGTACTCGATGTTACTTTGCCAGGGCTTTCTGGCATCGAACTTTGCCGCTGGTTGCGAAACCAAGGTGTAAAAGACCCTATTTTGATGCTCACTGCAAGTTCCGGACTCACCGACAAGCTCAAGGGCCTGGACTCCGGGGCAGATGACTACCTCACTAAACCATTTGAGCTGGCAGAGCTCAAAGCACGGCTGAACGCTTTTGAACGCAAGGCGCGAGGTTATCCTCGACCAATCGTCCGGTTGTCCGATCTGGTGATCGACCCCAACGAAATGACGGTTTGCCGGGGCGGGGTTGCAATCGAACTCTCGAGAAAGGAGTTCCTCCTGCTCGATTACCTGGCTCGTAACCAGGACAGGGTAGTCACGCGGGCCATGATTGGCGCTGCAGTGTGGGATTCCAACACTTCCTTGTACACCAACGTCATCGACGTCTTTATCGCCAATCTGCGCAAGAAAATCGACGAAGGTAGGGACGTCCGGTTGATTCACACGGTGAGGGGAAAAGGTTTCCTGTTAGCTGAAGTGGGTCTGGAGGTTAAAAAATGAAGCTGAAGCTATCTATCACCACCAAGCTGTTCGTGGGTTTTGTCGCACTGCTGGTCTTGGGGCTGGGAAGCTTGGCCTTGATTTCCACGTTCTGGTTCATACAGCAGGAGTCACGGAATCTGAGCACCTTTCTCGACTCTGAGGCCAAAGTGGTAGCCCTGACGCTGAGTAGCCTGGTGGATGGTGTGGCGCTCGAGGGCAACCTTCGCCCTACAGACGCCCGTGATGCTCTGCGGGCCAAGATTGGTGAATACTTGGCTCAGCGTCTGAACCGGCCGATTCCCTACAAAACCACCCTCCTTATTTTGGATGAAGCCAACTTGATTCTGGGTCAGTCCAACCGGGCACTGGAGTTGTTGGGGCCGCTTCCCCAGGTTCCCGAGGGTGGCGTCGCACTCGAAGATGTTCAGGATACCGGTCCTGCCTACCGGGTACTGACCACACACTTCAGCTTGGGGCCAAATGTTCAGGGCACCTTTCGCGTAGCAAGCTTACTTTCCAGTTTGACTACCCCCCTTCTGAGCTTTTTGACCAGCTTGTGTCTGGCTCTTGGAGGAAGTTTTCTCCTCCTTACGGGTTTGGGCTATTGGCTGATCGTAGAGATCATGAAGCCGGTTAGGAACATGGCCCATGCGGCGACCTTGATTTCAGACCAGAATCTTGGGGCGAGGATTCCCCTTCCAGCGGGACAGGATGACCTGTCGAGGTTGGCAACAACCCTTAACTCCCTGCTCGCACGACTGGAAAGCGAGTTTGTTTTCCAAGAACGGCTAGTGGGCGAATTGACTCACCAGCTTAAGACTCCTTTGACGATTCTTCGGGGCCGCAACGAGCTTGGCTTGGCCACCCGCCGAGACTCTCAGGACCTCCGAGAGCTCGTGGAAGACAACCTGTCGGACATCGACTCAATGGTAAATCTTCTGAACTCCATCCTGGAACTAGCCCGTTACGAAAGCCACATCGACAAACTCCACTACCAAAGCCTGGATCTGAAGGCGTTGGTGGCGGGTCTTGGGGTCGAGCTTGAGCCTCTGTGGGCTTCGAAAAGCTTCACCTTTCACTGCGAGGGTCCCGAGATCATGGTCCAAGCCGACCCAACAGCGCTGAGGCAGATTCTGGTCAATCTATTTGACAACGCCTGGAAATACGGTGCTCAGGGGAGCTTAGTAACGGCTATTTGGTCGGTGGAGGGAGACAAACTCCGGTTGGTCGTTTCAAACCAGGGCGGGCCCATTCCCGAGGAGGATCTTGAGCTGATCTTCCGGCGGTTTTACCGGTCCTCGCAAGTCCAGCCGGAAGTCTCCGGTTCGGGGTTGGGCCTGTGCATTGTGCGCAGTCTTGTGAATCTGCACGGTGGCACGGTTCGGGCTTTCAACGCTCCCCCTGGGCGGGTTTCGTTCGAAGTTCTGTGGCCGCTGACGCCCCCGGCCTTGGTCGATTAGTCCAAAGGAGAAGATTGTGAAAAAGTTACTACGCCTTATTGTACTCCTGTTCGTTTCGACTTCCGTGTTTGCCAACGGAGTCGCCGAGAAGCCCCCGGTACTGCAAATGCAGGAACAGCCGCGGCTTTTTATCTCACCGGGCAATCCCTATGCCGAGGTGCGAACACTGTTGCTGCCTTTTTCCACCATCACACTGACTCAAAAAGGTCAGGTCATCCAGTCTTGGACCTTCAGCATCTACGACTCCTCGGGCAAGCTAGTTTCAGAAGACTCGAGGCTGGAAACCCGTGATCGCGGCTTCTTCGGAGAATTATTCAACATCGGCGATAGGCCCCAAGTGGAAGTTCCCAGCGACTTAAGCTGGGATGGCACCTTTCACTTACCCGGTAATGCTCTCAATGGAGGCCTGGTGCCCGACGGAAACTATACCTATCAATTAACGGTGGCCGATAGTGCCGGCAAGCGTGCCCAGACGCCACCGTTTAACGTTACCGTCAAGAATACCGCCTTGGTCATCGACTACCTGCAAATCCCCCAAACGGTCTTTTCGCCTTCCGGCCAACGGAAGACGATCCTGATTGAGCAGTCCAGTAGCCCCGAGAAGCGGTGGAAAGGTCAGATTTTGGACGCCAGTGGCAAGGTGATTCGGACTTGGTCGTGGGAAAATCCAGCCGAGCTTCAACTCAACGATGTACGGGCCAGCACCGTTCAGTGGGACGGAAGGGCCGATGACGGTACCGTTGTCCCCGACGGCGAATACACCTACCAGGTTGAAGGTCAGAACCGAGCACGAGCAAGCTTGACGCAGCGTTTTCCAGGAACCATTTCCGTAGATTCCAATTCGGGAGTGGTTAAATTAGGCGCTTCGGGGAGGTTGCTTTCACCCAATGGAGATGCCCTGCTCGAGACGCTTGACCTGCTACCAGACGCCGGTGACGGCCGCGGAATGGTCAGCTGGACTGTCCGGGTATCAAATGTCGGCTCGCCGGCAGACATACGCTGGTATCGAAGCGGCAAGGCACCGTTACCTTTGAAGATCGTTTTTAACGGCAGGGACCAGGTAGGAAGTCCGCTCCCCGATGGCCACTACCAAGCCGAACTCACAGCCACCTACGAGAACGGAGACAAGCTGGGCTCGGGTACAGTCGTTCTAGAACAATCCACTAAACCTCCCAAAGCCTTAATTTCGGCAGACTATACCGTCTTTGGAGGCACTGGACGGGCGGGTGTTAACCTCGAGGTTACGGCGGAACCCGGCACGGCCTGGAAACTGGAAATCTTTGACAAAACAGGAACTCCAATGAGGACCTACGACTTGGGAGATTCCGGAACCGGTGCGATCGAGTTTCAGGGGTTTGACGAAAAGGCCCTTGCCTTTGCTGATGGCCCATTCACGGCCAAGGTGAGCGGACGCAATAAGTTTGGCAGCCTCGGTATGGCTCTGCTGCAGCTTCAGAAGGACAGTCGCGCGATGACCGCGAGCCTCGAACTCTCCCGGGCTCTGCTGATTCCCGGTGTCGGCGCGCGCTCGACGGTGCGGGTCACTCCCATTTTGGCCATCGTCGATTCCATTGTTCACACACGGTTGACCATCGCCGGGCCAAATGGCCAGACCGTCGCGATGCGGGAGGCCGAGAGCATCGTCCCCTTCTGGGACTGGAACGGCAAGAATAAGGCTGGTACCACGGTTGCCGACGGAACCTACGACGTTGGTGTGGAAGTCAGTTACTCAAACGGTACAGTGGCCAAGGCCCAGATGGCGCTCTTGGTCGATTCCACAGCCGGAAACGATCAGGGACCGCAGGTGGACCTCAAGTTGTCGTCTAAGACGTTTGCGCCTGAGAACATCGATGGCCCGCAAACGCTGACGCTCAGCCTCCAGGCTACGGCCGGTAGCGATCCTTTGGCCCTGTGGAAGGTCACGGTACTTGATCCTCGAGGAAGGCCGTTTCAGACTTTTTCGGGAATCGGAAACCCGCCAAGCCAGCTCGTCTGGGACGGGCGGGCCAAGTCTGGAGAGTTCGTGGAATCGGGTGAGGAATATCAGATCACTTTTACCGTCACTGACGCCAAGAAGCGCGAAGCTCAAAAACAGGCACAAGTGACGACCGATATCCTGGTGTCGAACATCGCCGATGGACGCTACAAGATTGTGATCAGCTCCATACAGTACTCAGGTTACAGTTCCGATCTTTTCAAGGTTGCTCCCGAGCTTCTGTTACGAAATATCGACGTTTTACAGAAGTTGTCGGCCGTGTTCAAAAAGTTTCCCGACTATACCATTCAGCTCCAGGGCTACGCTGTCAGTGAGTACTGGAGTGACCCGGCAATGGCCCTCACCGAACAGCGTGACCAACTGCTGCCTCTATCTTTTGACCGCGCAGAAGAAGTAAGGAACGCCCTAGTGCTGCTGGGGGTTGTTGGGACTCGTTTTACCGTCGATGGCTTCGGGTCGGAAAGTCCCCTGGTGCCTCATGGCGACCTTGAGAACCGCTGGAAGAACCGCCGGGTAGAGTTTTACCTGCAGAAAAACTAGCACAAGAGTTGGTTGGCCCCCTGAAGACAAAGGCAGCCGGCTCTGGTTAGGAATGCCGGCTAGGGGCCAGTTTGAAGAAGGCTATGGTCTTGTTCAACTGTTGCATCTGAGCCGAGGTCTCCTCGGAAATCGAGGCAAGTTCCTCGGAGACCGCAGCGTTGGTCTGGACGTGATTATTCATGTCCTGCAATGCATGGTTGATTTGGGACGACGCGGCACTCTGCTCAGCCGAAGCTTCGGTGATGTTCTTTACCATGCCCGAAGTCTTCTGGATGTCGGGAATCAGGCTATCGAGCTTCATCCCGGCTGACTCAGAAACCTGCATGCTAAAAACGGTTAGTTCGGTGATCTCCCCGGCAGCAGCCTGGCAGCGTTCGGCCAATTTTTGCACTTCCGAGGCTACCACCGCGAACCCTCTCCCATGCTCACCGGCACGGGCGGCTTCGATGGCAGCGTTGATAGCCAGCAGGTTGGTTTGACCCGCAATTTCCTGGATGATCGAGATTTTGGTGGCAGTTTCTTTCATGGCCTTTACCGTGTTGCGCACGGCTTCGCCGGTCTCCTTGGTGTCGAGGGCTGCCTTATCGGCAATCGATTCCGTCTTGACGGCATTCTCAGCATTCCCTCGGATTCCGGCGGACATCTGTTCCATGGAGGCGGAAACTTCTTCGAGCCCGGCCGCTTGGGCACTGGCCGACTGCGCGATTTCTTGGGACGACGAACTGATCTGAGTGGAGGCCTCGAGGAGCGACGCAATGGATTGCTGCACCTCGGTCATCACCTCGGTTAGTGAGCCCACCATGCTTCGCAGCGCACGGGCGAGATCGCCGATTTCGTCGCGGCGTTTGAGGTCAGTCTCCCGGAGTTCAACATCAAGATTTCCTTGGGCCACCAACTGCGATACCCGCACTCCAGCCGTAAGGGCACTTGAAAGAGACAAAGCTAAGATTAAGCCAATGATGAGGGAGAGCAGGAGACCGACTGCCACGCCAACCATCAAAAACAGGGAGGCATTTTGAGACTCTAACACATCATCTTTATAAGATTGTTCGAGGGACGCTCTATTGAACTCGAGCCAGACCCTAACTTTTTCGGCCAAGGTTTGGCTCACTGACGCGATTTCGGGGCCGAGCAAGGCTTTGAGCAGCAACTTTTTCTTGCCGTTCAGGCCCAAAAGCATCGCGGGCTCGAGTTGTGCAAAATAGGCTTTCGAGGCCTCGACGAGGGCTTCGTAGTCCGCCCTGTCGGTCGAGTCAGCTTTTATAGCGTCGTATTCTTTCAGGGCATCGCGCATAGACTGCTCAGCTTCTTTGTACTTTTTGTCATAGGTGAGTGTTTCGGCAGGGCTGGTGGTGGTAGCCTGATCAAAAGCGGCAACCCGGATGGCCCCGTAGGCGGCCGTAAAATCCTGAAGGACGTGAGAAGCAACGGTACCTGTCTCGTGGGAAGTTTTCAGATTTTGCCCAAGGGTTGAAAAACCAGAAATGCCAATCCAACCAGTTGCCAAACCCACCAGGGCAACCGCCAAAAATCCGGCCAAGAGCTTGATGCGTATCGACATAATCCCCCCAAAAGTATCGGACGGATTTTAAAGGGTTTTTGCGCTCCTTTAGAGACCGTTTGGGGTATGATCGGCACAAACGAGGCAAAACTTGAACTGATTTTAAATTGGGGAGAGCAACTCGAGCACTTTGTTTTCAACTGCTGGCCGGACGGCGGTGATGCCACCCAGCTCGAAGGCAGCAGCTACCACACGCACCAGCGCGCTACCGCAGACAATGGTATGGGCGCTTGTCGCTAGGTCGCGCACCTGTTGCGCACTGTCGATGCCAAACCCCGCCATCACCTTAGTTCGCGCGTTGAGGGCCGAAAGGAAGGCCTTCAACTCGGGGGTCAGCGTTGTGTGCACCCCGGTGATTCCGGCCCGGATTGCGGTGTACACCCACTCTGGCTCGTCGGCGAGCAACTTCTCCAACCGCGAGGCCGGAACCGAGGGAACGATAACCGGTACGATGGACACTCCGTGCTTTTTGCCGGCTTCAGCAAGCCCCTCGTCGGCTCCCGGCGCCAGATCAGGAATGATCAGGCCCGTCACACCTCCGGCCTTCGCTTGGGCGACAAAAGCCTCCACGCCCTTGGTAACCACGATACTGGCGTAGCTCATGACAAAAACAGGTACCATGGGGAACTCGCCGCGCACTTTGGCCACCAAGCGCCAACCGTCCTCGACTTTGAAACCAGCTGCCAACGCTTGCGTACAGGCCGCCTGAATTGCCGGGCCGTCGGCACTTGGATCGCTGAAGGGAAACTGGATTTCCAGAAAAGACGCTCCGCCGGCAACCAGGCCACGGGCGGTCTCGAGGCTGATTTCGTAGGTGGGGTACCCAGCCACTAGATGGGCCATAAGCGAAGTTTTCATCGGTTCTCCTTGGGGTGCTGCGCCCGTTCATAGCTTTCCACCTCGTCCTTGAGAAACCCTATCCACGGCTCGGGGTTGATGATCTTGGCGCTGATGAAAATGTCCTTGTCGCCACGGCCCGACATGTTAATGATGATGGCGCGAGTCTTGGGCAGTGTGGGCGCCAGTTTCATCGCGTAGGCACCGGCATGGGCCGACTCGAGCGCAAATACAACCCCCTCGTGGCGGGCGAAAAACTTCACGGCTTCGATCACTTCGCTGTCGAGGGCGCTTGCAAACTCCACGCGACCTATTTGCCCCAAGTGGGCCAACTGAGGGCCGATGCCCGCGTAGTCGAGACCCGCCGAAACGGAATGCGTGTCTTGCACCTGGCCGTCGTCGTCGAGAAGGAAGAAACTCTTGTAGCCCTGAACCACCCCGGGGCGGGCGTCGCCGCCCATGCGAACCGCGTTCTCACCAAGCCCGGACCCACGGCCACCAGCTTCCACGCCGATGAGCCTTGGAGTGGTCTTGTCCAAGTAGGGTTCAAAAAAGCCGATGGAGTTGGATCCTCCCCCCACGCAGGCGATCAGGGCGGCGATGTCGAGCCCCTTCGCCTGCTGGGCGACCTCTCGGCCCACGAAGGCCTGAAACTCGCGCACCATGTCGGGGAACGGTGACGGACCGAGGGCACTACCTAGCAGGTAGTGGGTGTCGGCGAAGCTGCCGGCCCAATCCCGCAGCGCTTCGTTGACGGCATCTTTGAGGGTGCGACTGCCGCTGCTCACCGGCACCACCTTGGCCCCATAGAGTTCCATCAGGTACACGTTGGGGCGCTGGCGGGCGATGTCCACCTCGCCCATGTAGACCGTGCAAGGCAAGCCAAACTTGGCGCAGACGGCGGCAGTAGCAACCCCGTGCTGGCCCGCGCCGGTCTCGGCGATGATACGCTTCTTGCCCATGCGCTTGGCGAGCAAAATCTGGCCGGCAGCGTTGTTGATCTTATGCGCGCCTGTGTTGGCCAAGCCCTCGAGCTTGATGTAAATCTGGGCACCGCCTAGGGCAGCCGAAGCGTTGCGAGCGTACAGGAAGGGGGTAGGCCGCCCGATATATTCGCGGTGCACGGTTGCCAGGTCTGCCAAGAAGGCCGGGTCTACCATGGCGGCCTTAAACTCGTGCTCCAACTCCTCGAGCGGTGCCCGCAACACCTCGGCAACGTAGCGCCCGCCAAAGGCGCCGAAGAAATCGTTAAACACGGGTTTGATAGTCGTGTCAGGCGTGTAGGACGGCATGGTCAATCTCCTGAAAATAGTTACGCATCTTCGTCTCGTCTTTGATACCGGGCGAGGATTCTAACCCGCTCGAAGCATCAACTAGCTCGGGCCTCCAACGCCCTATGATGGCACCGATGTTTTCGGGGTTCAGCCCTCCAGCCAGCCACAGTCGCGGGCCGCCAAAAGTTGAAGCTTCTAGAGCCTCGAGTTCGCTTTCGGCGATGGTTTGACCGGTGCCTCCGCTAGAGCCGTCTAGCCCCTTGGCGTCCATCAGGATGCGCGGCGCAGAGGTCTGTCCCCAGGAAGACCAACTCGCTTCGCCTAGCAAACCGACGGCCTTGTAGGCGTGGGAGCTCCAGCTTTCTGCCAGCTCAGGGTCCTCTTCGCCGTGAAATTGCAGGGCATCGAGCAAGCCCGCATCGACTAGTTCAGCGATGTCGTCGGGGACGCCGGAGCCGGGGACGATGTGCACCACGCCCACCTTGAGGGCTCGGGTTGGTAGCAGGCTTCTTACGAACTCCGGTGTGATGCGTCGCTTCGAACCTTCGGCAAAGATGAAGCCCAATAAGTCGGCCCCCAAGGCGTCTGCCAGGAGCACGTCTTTGGCGCGAGTCAGGCCGCAGATCTTCACGTAAGGCCCACCCGGAGGGCGCAATGTTGCCCCCGGGCTACGAGCGTAGAGCTTGGCCCAGAAAGACAAGCCTGGCGTGGGTCGGAACTGGTCCACGAGCTCGGCGGCCAACTTTGGGTTCCTCACGACCCCTTCTCCAACGAGCACCCCTTGAAAGCCCGAGGCACCCGCCCATTGGGCATGGTCGGCGCGAAAAATGCCTGATTCGTACACCAATTTGGTGGGCCAGTCGACGTAGCGACGGGTCTTTAGTGGGATGGCCCGGTCGATTCCGAAGTCGGTAAGGTCGCGGCAGTTGATACCCGTGAAGGCAGGCGCCAGCGGTCGGGCCTTATCGCAATCAGCCTCGTTGTGCACCTCGAGAAACACAGCCAACCCCAATCCCTCGGCGTAGGCCCTGAGCTCGGTCATCTCGGTAACATTGAGCAAGCTAGCGATGAGGAGCACAGCATCTGCTCCCGCGCGCCAAGAGACCTCGATATCTTCTTTTCTAACAAGGAAATCTTTGCGGAGAACAGCGATTTCTGGAAAAGCGTGTTTGACGTCCATCAGGTCGACCAGCGAGCCACCAAACTGGTCTTCTTCGGTGAGCACCGAAATGGTCTTCACGCCTGCCTCGACATAGCGCCGTGCCTGGGCCACCGCGTCGAGGTCGCCGGCGATGACGCCTTTGCTCGGGCTGCGTCGCTTGACCTCGCAGATCACGAACGGCGGGCGGTCGAAGGGCACCAGCGGTGCCTGCCTTGTAGCAGGAACCGGGTGTCCTAACTCGAAACCTTCGATGGCAATGCGCTCCAGACGCCGGTGAACGATGTCGCGTTTGATGTCAGAGGGCATGGATGGCGGCCTTCACCTCGTTGACCTTTTCCGCAAGGCTCCCGTCGACAAACGACTTGCGGGCCAGGGCAAAGCCGTCCTCGATGCTCACAGCCAGGCCTATTAACCAGAGGGCGGCACCAGCATTCAGGCAAACCGCATCGCGAAGCGCCGGACGCCCCTTGCCCCCAAGGAGGTCTCGGGCTAAATCGGCATTTTCGTTGGCCGTTCCCCCTTGAAGATCGCTGAGGCTATAGCCCTTTAGCCCCACCTGCGCGGGGTCAAACAGGCTTTCGGTGATCTCGTCGGGAGTCACCAACCAGAGTTTCGTTAGTGCGCCAATGGAAATCTCATCTAGCCCCTCGGTGCCATAAACAATCAGGGCCCGTTTCACCCCCAGCATTTGGGCGGCCTTGGCCAAGAGCGGACCGAGCGATTCCTCATACACTCCGATCACCTGATGGCTAGCTTGCGCGGGGTTCACCAGCGGACCGAGAAGATTCATGATTGTTTTGACGCCCAATTCTTTTCGCACCGGCGCCGCATGTTTCATCGCCCCGTGGTAGACGGGGGCAAACAGAAACGAAAAACCGGTCTTTTCGAGCACCTGCACGGTTTGCGCGGGGGTGAGGTCGATGCGCAGTCCGAGAGCGGAGTAGAAATCTGCCGAACCCGAACGCGAGGAAACGGCGCGGTTGCCGTGTTTGGCCACTTTGGCCCCGCAGGCTGCTGCCGCCAATGCGGCCATCGAGCTGATGTTGAACGTTCCGTGCTCGTCGCCACCGGTACCCACAATGTCGAGGTAATTGCCTCTTACGGGCAAGGGCGTCCGCTTGCGCTGGAGCACCGATGCGCATCCAGCGACTTCCTCGGGCTGTATGCCCTTGAGGCTCAGGCCCACCAAAATGGCTGCAATTTGGGCTCCCGATAGTGTTCCATCGGTGAGCTCCTCCATAAAGGCCTCGGCCTCGAGTCGCGTCAGGTGTTGACGGCTGGTTATTTTGCGCAGCAGAGGAGGGTAATCAAAGCCTTCCCTGCGGTAGTTGAGGAAATTCCCAAGAAGCTGTTTGCCTCCTTCGCTAGCAATCGATTCGGGATGGAACTGCACGCCTTCGATGGGGAGAGTCTTGTGGCGTACTCCCATGATTTCACCGTCGGGGCTGCGGGCGCTGACTTCAAGCTCGCTGGGCAAGCTTTGCTCCTCGATGACAAGGCTATGGTAGCGCGTGAACACGGAGGGGTTTGTCAGGCCCCGAAACACTCCCCGCCCATCGATCGTGATCGGTTGGGTCTTGCCATGGACAATTTCCTTGGCGCCGATGATGTTGCCGCCAAACGCGTAGCCAATGGCCTGATGACCCAAGCAGATGCCGAGCAGCGGCACTTTGCCAGCAAACTCGCGAATCACCTCGATCATGCAGCCCGCCTCTTCCGGCCGCCCTGGACCGGGGCTCAGTACGATTGCACGGGGATTAAGCGCCTTTATGCCGGCCACATCAATCGCGTTGTTGCGGACCACCCTAACTTCCTCCTCGGTGAGCTCACAGAGGTACTGGTAGATGTTGTAAGTAAACGAGTCGAAGTTGTCGAGCAGCAAATACATGTCAGACCTCCAGTCCTAAGGATTTCGCGGTGGCCCGCATTTTCTCGTAGGTTTCTTCCAGCTCCCGTTCGGGGTTGGAATCGTAGACCACTCCACCACCGGCCTGGAGGACCATCGTGTCGCCAACCTTGAGCGCACAGCGAATGGCAATGCAAGTGTCGACGTCGCCGTTGGGGCTGAGGTGACCCACAACCCCAGCATAGAACCGGCGGGGAACGGGTTCCAAGCGGTCGATGGTTTCAATGGCGCGAATTTTGGGCGCTCCGCTCACCGTTCCTGCGGGAAAACTAGCCCGCAGGGCATCGATGCCCACCTTGTCGGCCCTCAGCTTTGCTTCAACGCGGCTCACGATGTGCATCACATGGCTGTAGCGTTCGATGAAATACGAATCGGTCACTTTTACCGACCCGGGGGCCGCGATCCGCCCTAAGTCGTTGCGGGCTAGGTCGACGAGCATTAGGTGCTCGGCCCGTTCCTTTTTGTCCGCCAGCAGTTCGACCTCGAGGGCCCGGTCTTCGGCTTCGTTGGCGCCGCGGCGGCGTGTTCCGGCAATCGGGCGGATCTCGGCAAAACCATTTTTGACTTTCACGTGGACTTCGGGTGAGGCACCAAAAAGCTGGTAACGGCCAAAATCGAGGTAGAACATGTAGGGTGAGGGGTTGGAAGACCTCAGCCTTCTGTAGGCTTCCAACGCAGGCATCTTGGTTTTCACCAGCATCCGCCGGCTAGGAACAGCCTGAAGCAAGTTGCCGGCAACGATTTCTGCTTTGACATCCGTCACATTGCTGCGGTAGGTGGCGTTCGCATCGTATTTGGGAGAGATAAGTTCGGCCGGATAATCGGTTCCCGAGGCATCGAGGGATTTCCAGTTCCCATCGCCAATGTGAGCCTCAACTTCGGCCAACGCCTGAGCAAGATCAATGGAACTTTCTTTGTAGTTGAGGCCGACCAGGTAGATCAGATCGGTGTAGTGGTCGTAGATGAGAAACACGTGGCCAAAGAGAAACACCGCGTCGGGAAGGTTCAGCGGGTCCTCTTTGGGGCGCAGCGCTATGGTGTCGCAAAAACGGCAGAACTCGAAACTAAGGAAGCCCACTCCACCGGCGGGAAAAGGAAAATCCTGAGCGGGATCGGCGTGTTGGCGGGCGAAATACAGCAGAACGTCTAGGATGTCCCGGTGGGTTGATTGGACACGGAACCGCTTACCGTTTTTTTCTAGGTAGACCTTCTGTCCGGTCTGACTAACCCGGAAGGCTTCTTGGAGCATAAGGAGGCTATAGCGTTCGCGGCCCTTTTTGTAAGACGACGACTCCAGCACGACCTTGGCCCCGAGTTTCATAGCCAAACCATAAGGAGTGTAGCGTTCGCCAGGAATCACCTTGATCACCGTTTCCACATCGACTCCTTGTTTCTACGCATAGAAACATATCGAGGCTCTTATCAGACTGTCAACCCCGAGCAACACCCTATCCGAACACGATCTGACCAAAGCCTTCTGGCTGATGAAACCACACGGGAGATCCCGGGGCGAGGCCTGACCACGTCGATAGACTGGTCCGTCCTTGGCGGTCGAGGTCGATGCGGTTGAAGGTGGCACGCCACGAATCGCCCCGTTTGGGATTTTTTCCAAAATCCTTGGCCCAGGGGATGCGCACCTCGACGACGAAGCCGGCGTCATGGCGACGCATTTTCGATTGCGCCGCACTCTTCCAGTGGTAATCAAAGTGCTTGTACTCCACCGGACCTTCACCCCAGCCCTGAGCCAGGTATTCGAGCAGCACCCCGTTGGCGTTGATCTCCCAGCCAAAGTAAGACCCCGAGGAATCCGGGCTAACAAAGATCTCAAGACAATCGTCTTCGTAGACTTTGCCTTTGGCCTTGGTTTCTTTCGCGACGATCCAACTGTCTTTGGCCCACTGGTGCACATAAAGGTATTTGTCTGACCAGGCTAAGCGGACTTCGGTCAACTGCCGCTCAAAGGTATGGGCGGCCCAAGGGTAATCGAACTCCCGAATCGCCTGGCACTTCAGGTACACCTCAGGCAAGATATCCGCGCTCAATTCATGGTCTTTCGCCAATCGCAAGACTGTTACTGCTTTCATACAGCTCCCAGAATATCATAGCACGAGGCTCCCTCGCAGCCTTGCCAACACCCCCCATTTCCGCTATAAACACTAGACAAGCCAGCCTGGCGAAATGGTAGACGCAGCGGACTCAAAATCCGCCGGTGGCGACACCGTGAGAGTTCAAGTCTCTCGGCTGGTAAAACAAAACCCCTTCAACGAGGGGTTTTGCTTTCTCTATACCAGCCGTCAAGTCGGCTGGTAAAACAAAACCCCTTCAA
>CANJXC010000012.1 GCA_947478845.1 Spirochaetales bacterium
GCCACCTCGCTGACAGGCCTCCCTTTCTCAGTGACCTGCTTGATCGCCTCGTCCTTGAACTCGGCCGTGAACTTCGATACGCCCATGGGCTCCCCTTTTGCCTAGACTTCTGAGTGTATCAGGTGTCTAGGAATTTGGGGGAAGTCCAATCGACCACCCGTCAGGTATTGGCCGAACCAGTTCCCTTCCCCAGCCAACGCTAAAGTGTCTTCAAACTCGCTGTCGAGTCGCACGCTTTTCCTCCTAACCCCTCACCGCAAGCATAGACCCACAACTAATTACACCACGGAAACCCCAACCCCACAATGACCACAAAGTTGTCACCTGTAGCCCCCTCACCTTCGGGCGATGACATTCCCCTCCAAAATCGCCGTGCGAGAGTTCAGCAGCAACGAGCCCAGTGACACTCCAACCGAAAAGGTTGAGCTAGAGGCGTAGTATCCGGCGGCGCCCGAGAGAATTAAGCCCGTGCCAACGCCAATGCCCAGGCTGACCAAGTAGTCCACAACTCCGGTCTCGGTTCGGATGGTCTGGTCGGGAAAACTTCCCGGCTTGGAGGCACTAAGACCCCCTAACACCAAGTCTGTGGTTCAACCGTGCACCACCGGTGCAGTGGGTTGCCAATCGAGAGAATTTATCAGGTTTCGCTTCTACAGCTCTCTTCGACAGCCTCCCATCGACAATGACAGCCAGCGGGGGAACTCGAAGCTGGTGATCAGCGCTAGGCAAGATGGCGTTTGTCATGATAGATGCCATAACAAGAGGCATTCCTCATGGACGGCTACATCGCCCGCGCCCTCGACCTTGCCACACTCTTGGAGAAGAACACGGTCTTTCTCTTCGGTCCTCGCCAGACCGGAAAGTCCTCCTATGTTCGCCAGCAACTCGGTGAAACCGTCGACCGAACCTACAACCTTCTCGATCAAGGCCTGCTACGCCGACTGCTCGCGGACCCTACGCTCCTTCGGCAGGAACTTGTGGCGCGAAAGTTCCAGGACCGTGTCGTGTGCATCGACGAGGTGCAAAAGTGTCCGGCCTTGCTCGACGAAGTGCACCTGCTGATCGAAGAACAGGGTCTGCGTTTTCTTCTAACCGGCTCCAGCGCACGCAGGCTGCACCAGAAAGGCAGCAACCTGCTCGGTGGCCGCGGTCGTGACCGGGTGATGCGCCCCCTCACGTGGCACGAACTGGGACCAAAGTTTGACCTGCTGCGCGCCTTCCGAACGGGTCTGATTCCATCACACTATTTGGCCGAAGACCCCGAGGATGCCCTGGACTCCTACGTGGCAGGAGTTCCTTGGCGAGCTGTGGAACAAGGCCCAGTCTACAGGGCTAACAGACGCCGCTGGTACTCCAGGACCTTTTGGGCAATGAGGCGATGGAAGGGCCCCTTGTCGCCCTCGAGATTGCAGCGCTCCAACGCGTCGTAGTACTCCAACCGTGCAGCAGTTTCGCCCGAGAGGTTGGCGATGGGGTAACCATCCCCCAGCAGACTCAAGTTCATAGCGAGCCGGGAGGTGCGGCCATTGCCGTCTACAAAAGGATGAATTGTGGCAATTCTCTCGTGCATTTCGGCCGCTCGAACTACCGGGTGGAGCCCCTTCCCTTCGGCGTTCAACCACAGAAAGAGGTCTTCCATCAACTTGTGCACCAGCCACGGTTGCGGTGGTTCGTGGCGGCTGCCGGAGATGAGGACAGGCACACTGCGATAGACACCGGCGTTTTCGCGGTCGTTACCCGACAGGACGAGCGCGTGGATCTGCTTGAGGAGCGACTCGCTGAGCGGCCGCTTCTCGGCCACTAGGGAGCGGACGAAGGCAACCGCCTCGAAGTGGTTCTTGGCCTCGAGATGTTCGCGCAGAGATTTCCCGGCAACGGTCAGCCCTTTCTCGATGATCAGCGAAGTTTCTCGTAAGGTGAGGGTGTTGCCTTCGATGCGGTTGGACTCGTAGGTGTACTCGATGTCAAGGGCCTGGAGGACCTCGCGGGAACCCAGGGGTCGACGCCTAGAGAGGAGGTCTTGGTTGCGTTCAATCTCGTCGAGCAGTTGTTCGATCAATTGGGTTTGCTCTATCACATCTATGGAGAATAGGGGAATCGAACCCCTGACCTATTGATTGCGAACCAATCGCTCTACCAACTGAGCTAATTCCCCGGTAGAAAAGAAATATCCTGAAAGCAGGGTATTTGGCAAGATGGTTCCGAAACTTCGCGGCGCCGTGGTAAAGTTGGTTTACCCTTGGGAGGACTACCGGCCATGAAACTCAAAGCTCACACCAAACTCTTGATGATAGGCGACTCGGTGACCGACTGCGAACGCGCGCGCCCAGTAGGAGAAGGCCTGTTTGAGGCTCTCGGCAAGGGCTATGTGAGCCTGGTTGATGCCACCCTTCAGGCCACTCACCCCGAGGCCGGAATCCGGGTAGTCAATATGGGCACCTCGGGCAATACGGTGCGCGACCTCAAGGCCCGCTGGCAGGCCGATGTGCTGGACCTCGAGCCGCAGTGGCTGAGCGTGATGATTGGTATCAACGACGTGTGGCGTCAGTTTGACACCCCTTTCCAAACCGAATGGGCTGTGGGTCTGGCCGAATATCACGAAACTTTGGAAGCGTTGGTGACGCAGACCAAGCCGAAGCTCGAGGGCCTGGTGCTCATGACGCCCTACTTTATGGAACCCCACATAGCCGACCCGATGCGCAAGCGCATGGACGAATACGGCCACGTCGTGCGTCAAGTCGCCACAAAACACGGGGCAATCTTCGTAGACACGCAAGCGGCCTTCGACCGCGTCATGGTGCACTTGCACCCGATGGCCCTGGCGTGGGACCGCATCCACCCAAACCGAATAGGCCACAACCTTCTCGCTAGGGCTTTTTTGGAAGCCATCGAGGCTTAACCCAAGCCCACCGGGACCAGAAACTCCTTCTCCTGGGAGGTCAAGCGCTCACCGTTCACCACCCAGGTGCTCCGGGGCTGGCCTTGAAACCACAAGGGCAAAGTGGAATTACCTTCCACCCGCAGGTGCTGGCTATCGCCTTCTCGGCGATAGCTCAACGTGAGGGTCCCGCCGGGCACCCGCACGTCGCTGAGTTTCGCCTCCGGCCAGTCGCGGGGCATACTGGGGGCCAGCAGTACCCGATGTTCGTGGAACTGGGGCCGGACTCCAAAAAAGTACTGCACCACGGGCACAAACGCGCCGTAGGCAGTCCACGCCTGCACGAAACAGCCGTAGTCGGGCGACATTTCCGAAACGCAGCCAGGGGTGGCCATGCCAAAGGTTTGGAACATCCGCTTCAAGAGCTCCAGCGCGCGGTCGGCGTGCCCATAACGCGCCTGAGCCACGGCCATCACTCCGGTAGAGATGGTCATGGTGGTGTCACGGTAAAGGCCATTGAGGTACATCCCGTACGGGCCAATAAACCGGTCAGTATGGAGCTTGGCCAGGGCCTGCTCGGCCTTCTCTGGCGGCGCCAAGCCCATTTCCATGGGGGTGTTGATCACCCAGTTTTGATTGATCAGCCAGCCCGATTCCTGCTCGCCGAGCAAGGTTTTGCCGGCCAAAAGGGCCTCCATGAGGGACGCTGTATCGGCCTTTAACGCGGCCGGAACCCGGCCCAAAATGGCTTCCAAGTTGGCTTTGACCACCGCCACACTGGTAAAGGTGTCGCAGTATAGGCCGGCCTCTGCGTCCCAAAACTGGGTGTTGATGGCCTGCTTCAGGGCCTTGCTTTTTTCTTCCCAGGCGAGGGCCAGCGTTTCCTGCCCAAGCACCCGGCAGATTTGGGCAAAGCTGTGGTAACCGGCGCAAGTGTAAACCGCTGAGTCGATCATTTCAGAGTTGAGGCCGGCGATTTCAATGATGCCGTAGCCGCTGGGAAACAGATCCCCGTCGGTATCTTGCGCCTCGAGCCACTCTACCGATTTCTGGAGGTAAGGAAAAGCACGCTCGAGAAAGTCGCGGTCTCCGGTCCATTGGTAGTACTCGTAAAGGGTAAACAAGAAGTGGCCCGTCTCCTGGGTGTTTCCCGGGTGCGCGCACACTCCGCCGGTGGTGACTTCGTGAACAATGCGGCCGTTGCCGTTGGCCTTGCGGGAAGAATCAAGAAGCAGCTGCAAGGTGTCGCGGCACAGCTCAAAATCGCCCAGTGCGAGAACTCCCTGCAGCGCGTACGCGTTGTCGCAGCCAAACCACCAGGGGTACTCAGGAAGGCCTGCGGTGAGTCCGCGGCCATGGGTACCCGAGTCTTGAATCAGCCAGTCGGTGTTGACCTTGATCCAATTGTAAACCTCCACAAATGGGGCGTCGGCGAGGGTTAGCAGGCTACGCGACAACAAGGTTTGGTACCTGCGGGCCTTCTCGCCCTGGAAATCGGTGCCTGTAGCCAATCGGCGGTAGTCTGCTAAACACTCGGAGCGCGAGGTGTACGAACCAGCAATAAAAAAACTCAGTGTTTTCTCTTCGCCTGGCGAAAGCTCAAGATCAAAAACCAGACTAAACGCGACCCCGTTGTTGTGGGTATTTTGCGGGCCCTGGCGATCGCCTTGAACCTGCGTTGGCGTTTGACTAGCCCCCACCGCAACGTACCACTCATGATCTTGATCTTTGCTCAGAAAAACGTCTTCCTCGGGTAACCACGTGCCAGTATCCCGGTTGCCATCCACCAGCCCTATGGTTTCAGAAAACCAAACCGGACGCAGATCGGTTTGTGCCAGAAACTCAAGCGCAAGGGGACGGCTTTCGGGCCCCGTGTTGGTCAAACGATAGGTAACCACCAAGCCACCTAGGCCTTCGGGCGCCAACTGATCGCGGGTAATGACTACCGGAGTATGCCCCAGCCCGTTCCCGTACAAGAACCGGTTACCCTCGGGGGTGATTTCAAACCCATCGGCGTGAATCCAGGTATTCACGTTGGCGGCGGCGCGGTCGTGCAAGCGCAGCCAAAAGCCGTCGAGGAGTTTAATAGGATGGAGCCACACGCCCCCCATTTCCTGCTCTTCGTGGTGCCCAATGTCGGGAAAAAAACCATCCACACTTCCGATGCACTTGAGCCGCTCGCTAGCGCAGAGCGTTAGCCTGGTCGCGGCTTGGGTTTTCGCTTTCATCATCGGGAGCCTCCGTTGGGGTGGGTTGAGCAGGTTTCTTGACAGAAGAATAGAACCGCCCCTATCATCAATTCAAGCGCTTGTATTGGGGAAAAAAAGATGAACGATTGGGAAATCAAGGGTCGACGACCCATTTATTACCGAAGGGTGAAAAACTTCTGCGAAGTCTTGGGCGCGGACGTGCTCCGCGACCAAATACCCTTCGAGGCAAAGTGGGCCCTGAGCACCGAAGTTATCCCCCTGAAAGATTCTTTCACCCTGCCCCGCCAACCCATCGCCGAGGGCACCCTTTGGGGCAAGGCTTGGGACTCAGGCTACTTTCATTTTACCGCAGTGGTTCCCAAGGCCTGGGCAGGAAGGCAGCTAGCGGCCTGGCTCGATTTCGGGGGTGAGGGGTTGGTGTATTCGGCCCAAGCTCAACCTTTGGCCTCCCTCACCAGCGGCTCGGCGGAAGTGACCAACTACTACAAAGACTTGTACCGCAGCCTTCCGGCAGCCCGCGGAGGCGAAAGCCTGGAAGTTTGGGTAGAAGCAGCAGCCAACCACCTTTTCGGAATCCGGGAGTCCGATAGACCCGCTAAGAAAACTGACCCCGCTCGTCACGGCACCTGGGAAGCAAGACTGAACAAGGCTCGCCTGTGCACCTTCGACCAAGAGGTTTGGAGCCTTCGCCACGACTTGATGTTTCTGCTCGACCTCTATGATGACCTCGACCACGAATCCGTCAGGGCCGTGCGCCTTCTTACGGCGATGTTCGAAGCCAGTCTTTTCTACAAGGAAGACCCAGCCAACGCAGCGGCCTGCCGGGCCATCTTGGCCGAACAGTTGCAAAAGCCTGCCTCGGCCTCGTCGCTCTCGACCACGGTGGTGGGCCATGCCCACATCGACACCGCCTGGCTGTGGCGGCTAAAAGAGACCCGCCGCAAGGTGACCCGCACCTTCGCCGCCCAATTGGATTTGATCGACCGCTACCCGGGCTACATCTTCGGCGCCTCGGCCGCCGTTCACTACCTGTGGATCAAGCAAGACCATCCGGAAATGTACCAGCGTATTCAAAAAGCGGTAGCGGCCGGGCGCTGGGAGCTTCAAGGCGGCATGTGGATTGAAACCGACTGCAACCTTGTTTCGGGGGAATCGCTGATCCGGCAGATTCTCCACGGGAAAAACTTCTGGAAAGAGGAGTTTGGCATCGAGGTGGAAAACTGCTGGATACCCGACGTTTTCGGCTATGCGGCGTCGATGCCGCAGATTCTTAAGAAAACAGGCATCCACACCTTCCTCACCCAGAAAATGTCGTGGTCGAAGTTCAACGAGTTTCCCCACGACACCTTTGTGTGGCAGGGAATCGATGGCTCAAAGGTGCTCACCCATTTCCCGCCGGAATACACCTACAACAGCTTCGCTGACCCGAAAGCTCTGCGGAAAGCCGAAAAAACCTTCCACGAGAAGGCAGACCTCGATGAGTTTATTACGTTGATGGGCATTGGCGATGGCGGTGGCGGGCCTAAGGAAGAGCACATCGAGAACGTCTTGCGGTCTAAAAACACAGAATCCCTGCCCAAGGCCAACTTTGGCACGGCCGCCAGCCTGTTCCAGCGCCTCGGTGCCCACACCGCCAGCCTCGAGACCTGGGTGGGCGAGCTGTATTTGGAATACCATCGGGGCACCTACACAACCCAAGCCAAAACCAAGCTCAACAACCGCAGGCTCGAGTCGGAAATTAGGGCCGTCGAGGCGCTGTTGTCGTGCCTGCCGCTCAACACTTACCCAAGTGGCGAGCTCGACGCCATCGTGAAAACGCTTCTCCTGCACCAGTTCCACGACATTCTGCCCGGTTCCAGCATCCACGCCGTGTACGAAGATGCCGACAAGGCCTACCAAGAGGCTTTTGCGGCGCTGGAAGCGGTGAAAGCTGCGGCAGCGGCGCGGCTTACTAAGCCCGAGGCTGCCTCGGTGACGCTTTTCAACTGCCTTTGTGAACCCTTTGTCGGTTTGCTCGAGCTCCCGGGTCCGACGGGCTGGGTGGATGCAAGTGGCGTCGCTTTGGCGAGTCAGCGCGAGGGTGAGCGCACCCTCAGCCGGGTCACAGTACCCGCCCTAGGCTTTCTGACCCTGACGCAGGGTAAGACGGCCGCCCAAGGGCAACTGGAGCAGACCACCGATCTGGTTCTGGAAAATGCGCTGGTGAAGTATCGGTTCGACAAAAACGCCCAGCTCGTGGAAGCCACCGACAAAGTGGCCAAACGCTCCATTTTGAAGCCTGGAAGCCCGGGAAATGTGCTTTCGTACTATGGCGATCACCCCCACAACTTCGACGCCTGGGATGTGGACTTCTACTACCCCCAGGAAAAACTCGGCGAGGCACGGGGAACCGCTGTGCGCCGCTGGTTAGGAGGGGCAGTGAGGCAAACCCTCGAGTTCGACCTAGTTGTGGGCAATTCGAGCTTGCGTCAGGTGGTTTCCCTCGAGCCCGACTCCAAGGCTCTCAGGTTTGAAACCACCGTGGAATGGAACGAGTCGGCTCGCCTGCTTCGGACGGCCTTCCCCCTCGAGTCTTCGGCTACGCAGGCCCTTTGCGACATCCAGTACGGTTTCATTAGCCGGCCTACCCACGCGAATACAGAATGGGACTTCGCCAAGTTCGAGGTCTGTGCCCACCACTACGTGGATATCAGCGAACCCGACTACGGAGTGGCGCTCCTCAACGACAGCAAATATGGGCATTCGGTTCGAGACAACGTGCTGGGCCTGAGCCTGTTGCGCTCTCCACTCTACCCCGACCCGGACGCCGATCTTGGCCACCACGAGTTCACCTACGTGCTGTATCCGCATGAAGGTGATTTGGTTCATTGCGACGTGAGAACCTTAGGCTCCCGTTTGAACCGGCAGCCGCTGATTTTGCCCGGCGCGAAGGCCCTGCACCAAGGCGCTCCAGTGCATTTGGTGGGCGATGGGGTATCGCTGGAGGTTCTCAAGAAGGCCGAGCGGGAAGAGGCCTTGATTGTGCGTGTGGTGGAAACCCGTGGCACCCGTGCCCACGCGAAATTGGAGACAACTCTTACCGGTGCGACGCTTGCCGAAACCGACATGATGGAGTGGAACGACGAAAAAAGTGTGCCGATGGGAAGCTCTTACGCCTTCAGCCTTTTTCCGTTTGAAATCAAAACCTTCAAGATCAGGCATGTCGGCCCCTAAACTCTCCGACCTTGCCCGAGTTCTGGGCCTAAACATAGCCACGGTTTCGCGGGCACTCAGGAACGATCCCCGGGTGAAGCTGGGTACCCGCCAGCGGATTTTCGAGGAAGCAGAGCGACAAGGTTACAGGCCCAACGTCGCGGCGCGGGCCTTGGCCGAAGGACGCACCCGCACCATTTGGTTTGTGATCCCCGATCTAGAAATCGCCATTGCCCGCGAGCCGGCTTGGCATGCCAGTGATTTCCTTTTGGCCAAAGGGTACGATTTGCTGTTGGCCCAGCACCACAACGACGAGGCGGTGCTGGGCCGCATCCTCGAAAGAGCTTCGCGGGGAGGGGCCGACGGTGCCATCCTCCTGCCAGACCCATGGCCCCGAGGATTAACTTCGGTCGATTGGAAAAGTTTCCGCTTACCGTTTGTTTTCCTCGACCGCCGGCTTGAGGGAGCCCTCGAAGCGCCGGTTGTCACCAGTGACAATGCCGGTATTGCCTACAGCCTCGTGGTGCGTCTGGTTGTCGGGGTAGAAGGGCCAAGGCCGGATCTGGTGGTCAATGGTTTTAGTCTGCTGCACAAAAACTCCGCCGAGGTGGCCCGGCAAAGCGGAGTCAGTGCCGCATGCCACGACCTTAAGGTTCGTGAGTTTCGGGGAGAGGGCACCCCTGCCAACTGCAGAAAAGCGCTAGTTCTGGCCTCGTCTGAGGAGGAGGCTATGGGCATCTTCAGGCGACTTGGCTGGGAGGCACCGGTCGACTTTGGTGTTTTTGACGCTTGGCGTTCGAGCCCCTTGCCGGGCTGCAGGGTTCTTGTCGCGATTCAGAACTTTGAGGCTATGGCCCGCTCGGCCGTCGATAAACTGCTGGAACAGCTTGGGGGTGCCGACCTGGCAAGGAAAACACCCAACGAAGAGCTCATTCCGGTGAGAGAAATCCGGGAGCTCGCGTAAGTGGCGGGGTCATTGGGATCTTACCCGAAAGAAAACGGAGCGATGAACCCCGAGCTGGGTTTGGTCTAGGCCCTGCGCCATGAGCTCCTTACCCGAAAGCGTCCATTGCCGGGTAACCTCTGTAATACGGCTGACTACGTAATTGCGCCCAGGGTCAAGGCCCTTAAGCTTCACCTTCGTCCACACCGCCGCATCATCGAGGCGGTAGGCCACCACCAGATGGTCGTCAGGTGAGCGGCTTAGTTGGAAAGCAGGGCAACGCTCCCCTTCACCGCGACGCTGGGGTTGGGCAGTTAGCCGCCTTACCGAGGCTTCTCTCACAAAGTCCAAAACCTGAGTCCGGAACAACTTGACCGCTTCGGCCACTAGCTCACGGCGCCGGCTGTCGAACTCCGAAAGCCTCAGAGACACGCCAAAATTGTGGGGCATGGCAGCCCGCAACAGGAAAACAAAGTCCTCGTCGCTCAATGAAAGGTGGTCGAGGCGGGCGTCGGGGTATCCACCCCTCCACTGCGACCACGACCAGTGCAGAATACTGGCCGGTGGAATCATCCGGCTGGCGCCCCAAAACACCTGAAGGTGGTGATCGGTATAGTCCGGATCGCTGAGAAACATGCGGTGCACATGTCGTGCTATTCCCAGGTCGAAGCGCAACCCCCCCGAAGCACAGGACTCGAGAATCACCTCGGGGTGCTGCGCTCTGAACTCATCGAGAACCCGATACAGCCCCTGGTAGTGAGCCAAAAGCCCGTCGGCCTCGCCATGTTCGTGCTCACTCGAGACGCACCCAAGGTCAGGGTCGATGTTGAAATCCAGTTTCACCCAGCGGGCGCCGGTCTTTTCAACCAACTGATGCAGGGAGTCTGCCACGAAACGCCGGCCGGCCTCGTTGCCCAAACAAACATAGCCCAAAAAGGTCTCGTCGTCGGGATCAATAGAAACAGTCATGGAACGGTAGGATGGGTCGGGCCTAAATCCCGGCCGCGCCTTGGCCAGCAGGTGCGGCGAGTTCTTTCTGAGCTGCGACTTCGCTCCTACCGCCTCGGCTTCTATCCAGATTCCTATTTCGGGCCCGGCGGCACGGACGTCGCGGCCTAATTGCTCGAGTCCTCCCGGGAAGCGCTCGGTGTTGACCTCGCTCCAGTCGCCGCGCTCTTGCTGCCAGTCGGAGGTTTTGTCCGGGCGGCCAAACCAGCCCGCGTCCACGGTCGCAACTTCCATACCCAAATCAAAGGCCACCGCAGCGTTGTCGCGGATCACCTGCTCGCTGACCTCGGCATCCTCGTAAGGCCACCAGTGGTTCCACTCAACCGGATGGGTAGCCGAATACGGGCTCACAGGTATCCAGTTCGTCCTCACCGCCTCGGTAAGGCAGAAACAGGCCTCTTCCAGGTCGGGGCCCATCGCCACCACAACCGACGGAGCGGTGAGCGAAGCACCGGGTTTAAGCACCGTCTGGAAGCCCCAAGTCGCTATCCCGGCCGTAAGAACCCGGTCTGCCAGTAAATCCAAGTGCCAGTTCCCACTGTAAGCAACGGTGGCCACCAGCCCCCCGAGCGGGCTTTCAATTCCGAGCCACGGGCTCATACCGTTGGACGACCTTCCTGAGCGGGATTGCAGCCTTTGGTCGTGGTGGGTCGAACCAAAAATGGGGCTAAACTCATCCCCCCAGCCCGAACGGTAGGCAGAAGTATGCCATAAGCCTTCGGCTAAGGGCAGCCTCACCGGGTCGAGGCGGGTTGCCACCACCTCCTTGGCTCCCCGGTTTGTTAGTTCTAACGAAAACTCCCAGCAACCGGGTCCCAGCATCCGGATGCGGTGATGGGCTTCCACTTCGGTGGGTCCCCGGTCAGAAACAAGCCGCCCGCCGGACACCTTTTCGTAGCTCCTGCGGTCGATTTCGACAACAAAACCGGGTAGTTGATGCCCCAAGGTGAGATCTTCGAGCTTCATTATTTTTGAGCCCTCAGGTTGCGGGTATTAACCACCCCGCCAACAGCAAGTCCACCCATGATGTACCGTGAGGCGAAGGTAAGAAGCAGAATTGGCACCAACGCCGTGACTACTAAACCCGAAGACACCAAAGGCTGGTTGGTCAAAAAGCGCCCGCCCATGAGGGCCAGCGTGGGGGTAAGAAGGCGCAATTCCCGGTCGGGGATTAGCATCAAGCCAAAGAGCAGTTCGTTCCACATGCCCAGGAACTGCAGAACTGCTAGCGCCGCCAGGCTCGAGGTTCCCAAGGGGATGAGGATAGACCAGTAGGTTTGAAGGAAGCCGGCGCCGTCTATACGGGCCGCCTCGAGCGTTTCGGTAGGAATATCACGGAAAGCCAGCGAGAGAAAGAAGATGGCAAAGGGCAATCCCGTGACAACATAAACCACAATCAGCCCGCCATAGTTGCCCACCAGCCCGAGGTTCGAGAGCATCACGTAGGTAGGAATCAACAGTACCTGGCCGGGAATGAGCATCACCGAGACAAAAATGCTGGTGATGAGTCCCGCGCCCCGCACTTTGTATTTGGCTAACCCGAAGGCCGCGAAAGAGGCCACCGTTAACTGCAGAACCAGGCAAACTGCGATAACGACAACGCTGTTGAGAAACGCCTGGGCAATATGATAATCAAAAAGAAGCACCTGGAAATTGTACAGCGTCGGATTCATAGGAAGCCGGAAGGCGCTTTCCAGATAGTCTTGGTTGGTTCGCAAAGAGGTCGAGAAGACGAAAAACAATGGAGCCAAGATGGTCAGCGAGAGCAGAAGCAGGAGCAAGAACACAGGAAGCCGGGCAGAACGGCTGAGGGTCACCTTAGTGGATTCGGCCATGGTCAGTTGTCCTCCGAAACCTTGAAGATCTTCGACTGAAGAAGGGTCAGTACCCCAATGATACCGAACATCACCACGGCAAGGGCGGCGCCACCCCCAAGATTGCTGGCGGAAAAGGCCTTCTGATACACCAAGTAGTCGATGGAAGTGGTTTCAAACCCGGGCCCGCCCGCGGTCATCACAAAAATGAACCCAAACAGTGACGTGAAGGTGTACAAAACGTTGATGATGAAGACAAAACCCAAAACCCGCACAATGTTGGGTAAGGTGATGGACCACAACCGCCGCCACCAACCGGCGCCGTCGAGGGCTGCGGCCTCAAACACTTCCGGAGCGATGGAGTTAAGGGCACTGAGAATCAGCACCGACTGGTAGCCGAAGCCAGACCAAACCAATGCGAAGATGATGATCCAGATCGAGTACGAACTTTCTACAAAAAAGCTGATAGGACCGGTGCCCACCAAGCCGAGCAAGGAGTTAACAGGCCCATAATAGGCAAAAAGGGAGCGGAACATGATTCCGATAACGGCGGCGCTCAGCACGCTAGGAAGAAAAAAGACCACGCGAAAGAAGCGCCAACCTCGGATTTTTTCGAACAGCAGCACCGAGCAGAAAACAGCGAAGAGAACCACCAGAGGTACACTGACCATGAACTTGAGGGTCACAATCAGCACCTTGTAGAAGGTGGGGTCATGGAACACAGCGAGGTAGTTGTCCAGACCTCGCCAGTCAAAGTAGACCCCGTTGGATTTCGTGAACGAAATGAACACGGCAAACCCAACGGGATAAACAAAGAAGCCGAGGACCAGAATCAAGGCCGGTAAGACGGCACCAAACGCGATACGGTTCTCGCGTTGGTGCCACAACGGCAACGGGTTTGGCATCAAAGGCTATTTACGGTTAGCGATCTCAGCCTTGTTGGCGGCTTCGAGCTGGTCTGCCGCCTCTTGGGGCGTTACTTTGCCCAGGAAAACGGCCGCATTCATTTTGTAGAACAGATCGATCACCGGCTGGGGCATCACGTTATCAAACGGGTACACCACGGGCTTCATGGCCTTGAGTTGCTCTGCCTGGGTGCGCAGGAAACTGTTGGTTAGCAAGGCAGGGTCTCCCTTGATGTGATTGGACGACTCTGTTTGGTTCAACGCTACGTACTTGTCCTGAACTTCTGGCCGAGCCAGGTACTTCAAGAACAACAGAGCTTCGTCCTGATGCTTGCTGTAGTTCGTGATCGAGACGGCCACCTGAGGTCCGCCTGCGACGGCTGTTGGGTTCTTGGCACCGGCTAGCATGGGCAGGAAGAAGGTTGAAACCTTGGTTGGGCCGAACTTGTCCTGCATATTGCCATTTTCCCAACTTCCCACGATGTAATAAGCGCCTTTTTCTTGCACAAAGCCCGCCGTGGACTCCCCGTTAGTCAAAGTTCCTCCGTCGGGGTTGGTCAGGCCGCTGGCACCGAAGTCGGCCCAAGCCTTGTACACCTTGACCATGGCTGCGTCGTTAACGGCCGTAGTGCCATTGAACATGTCAGTCGATACGGTTTCACCGAGTTCTCCACCGAGAAGTCCACCGACGACCCACGCGCCCACGTAGCCTTCGAGGTCGGCCACAAAAAAGCCGTTTTTGCCTGTCTTAGCCTTGATGGTTTTGCCGTTAGCCAGCATTTCTTCCCACGTCGTGGGGAACTTATCGGGATCCAACCCGGCGGCCGAAACCATGGCGCGGTTTTCAAAAACGGTGAAGTAGAGCCCAGCACCGTAGGGCATGGCCCATAATTTACCATCGGGTTTATAACCTTCCCGCACGGTGTTCCAACCGGTCATGCTTTCAATGGTTGTGGCGTCGAGCTTGCCATTCAAGTCAACAAAAAAGCTCCCATAAGAAAGCACGCCGCCCCCCGGATACTGCACCCGCAGGTCAGGACCGGTTTTGGCAATCGAAGCGGCCTGAAACTGGGCATTGTTGGCGGTGATGTCGCCGCCTTGTTGAACCACTTTGACTTCGATGTTGGGATTTTCTTTGGTGAAGTCGGCTGCGGCCTGATCAAGAAAGGATTTGGCCATGTCGGGTTTACCGTCTTCGAGCGTTTTGCCCAAAAGACCTGTGTCCCAAACGGTGAGGGTTACTTTTCCGCCTCCAGCAGAACAAGAAGCCAGTGCCAACACCAAAATGGCACTCATTGTAACGACAAACGAACGAACTAAACGATTCATAGTTTACCACCTGAGTCATATTCCAAGCGCTTGCAATTTTTGTCAAGGAAATCTGAGAGCGAGAGCTCTAGCTTTTGTTCATCGACTCAAACACGGCTTCACCTTTCTCGCGAAGACCGGCGGCTTGGCCCACAGCGATCTCGGGTAGGCCCGCTTCCAAGCCGTGAAACAGTTCCTTGGTGAAGGCCTCGAGCTCCATGCCACCATGGCTCGAATCGGGGTCGGCGCGAGCCTCTTTCCCCAGTTCGGTATCGACAGCCGGTGGGATGATCTCGATCACCTCGATGCCCTTCGATTTCAAACTGTGACGCATCGACATTGTGATCGAGTGCAAAAAGGCCTTGGTGGCGCAGTAGACGGTCAGGTGAGCTATGGGAACAAAGGCGAGACCCGAAGTGACGTTGATCACCGTGGCGCCGGCTTTGTCAGCCAGCATAGGAGTTAACAGATCGGTCAGCTGAAGGGCCGCGACCACATTGGTTTCCAGCTCTTGTCGCACTCTGGTGAAGTCCAGCCCGGAACCGACGCCACCGACAAACTGTACCCCGGCATTATTGACCAGAATATTGGCGTTGGGGTGATTGGCGAGTATCCAGCGCACAAAGTCGAGACGGTGACGCTCGCCCGCCACATCACACATTTTGGTGACAAGACCAGGATGCTTGCGGGCCAATTCGACAAGTCGGTCGGAACGGCGGCCACAGATGATGACTTTGTTGCCCAGTTCAAGGAATCGAAGTGCCATAGCCAGACCAATGCCCGAAGTGCCTCCGGTAATGACAATGGTGTTTCCGGAAAGTTTCACCTTGTCACCTTCAAGCTCACAGTTTTTTTCTCTTCCATCTTTCTATTATCGTCGGGATCTCCCTCGAGTGGCAAGGGAGCGAGCTTGTCCGAAAAACTTATTGAGCGAGTTGCCAATCAGGGTTACAATGTTGTCATGAAGACGAGTTACCGCCTGTTCCTGGATTTGGATGGGGTGTTGGCCGATTTTGATACAGGTGTGGTAAGGGCAACAGGGAAGCTTCCGGCCCAACTGGGCGACCAGGTGATGTGGCCCCTTTTGGCACGCACGCCGGGCTTCTACGACACGCTCCCGTGGACAGTCGATGGTGCCGTGCTCTGGGAGTTTAGCAAACCTTGGAAGCCAACCATCCTCACCGGCCTTCCGCGGGGGAATTGGGCAGAACGACAAAAACGGTCTTGGTGTGCGCGCGAGCTTGGCGCAGGGGTCGAAGTGGTCTGTTGCCTGTCGCGCGAAAAAGCTAAGGTGGCTGCCAGTGTGCTCGAAGAAGGTCAGAGGATGGTTCTGGTGGACGACCGGCTCAAGCTGAAGGCTCCCTGGGAAGATGCCGGTGGTGAGTTTGTGTTGCATATCAGTGCAGCTTCGAGCATCGAGGCCCTGCGGAACTTGGGTATCACGTGAGCCTGCCCAACCGCAAAATCCTCGAAAGGCAGTATGAAGCCGACCGGCGCCTCAATGAGCTCATCCTACAGGAACTGGAGCAGCGGTTTCGAGGCTGGCTCGAGGCGGAAAACCTCCACGCCGGCATCAAAGTGCGGGTGAAAAGTTTTCCGAGTTGGTTCGACAAAGTGCTCAAGAAAATCCGCCACGGAGTGGATCCCGAAAGGGTGCAGATCCACGATGTGCTGGGAATCCGGCTGGTATGCCCCTTTTTGGAAGATCTGAAAACGATAGAGGAACTGATTCGGCAAAACTTTGAGGTGCTGGAGGAAGAAAAGAAGGGCGCTGTGCAGAGCTTCAAAGAGTTTGGCTACAACTCGACCCATTTTTTGGTTTCCCTGCCCGAAGATTTGGTAGAGCAACTGGCTCTTAGTCCTCCTCTGCCTTGCGAAGTTCAGGTGCGGACGATTTTGCAGGACGCCTGGGCTGAGGTGGAGCATGAATTGATCTACAAATCGAAGTTCTTGCCCTTCGACCAGCCACTCAAGCGAAAAATGGCTGCCCTGAATGCCAACCTCACCCTGTCTGACATCATTTTTCAGGAAATCCGCGAGTACCAAAGGCAGCTCAACCACGAGCTCGACAAGCGGCGCCATCACTACCTTGCCACCGTCCAAACTCAGCCGGGGCCGTTGCGCGAGCTTGAGAGCGAGGAGCACCATACTCCCATCGACAACCTCGACCAAGCCCTGCTGGATGCACTGACCGCTCACAATTACAACCAGTACAAAAAAGCCATCAATCTGTATTCCGCCATTTTGAAACTAGCCCCGCAACCTTTTGTCCAATCTTTGGTTCTCGTGCACAGGGGCATGGCCTACTTCTCCGAGTCGTTGTACGAAAACGCCCTCGATGATTTTGATAGGGCTATTTCCGCCGACCCCCAAAACTCCAAAGCGTTCTTCTACCGTGGCACCGTGAGGCACTCGCTCGAGGAGTTTTCCCTCGCCATCACCGACTTCAGCCGCAGCTTGGAACTAGTTCCTTATCAACCAGAAACTTTAATGCTACGAGCCGAGAGTTTGGCCCGTTGTGGCCGCCTCGAGGAAGCCGGTTCCGATTGCGACGCGGTTATCGATCTAGAACCCGACAACGAGGCGGCCCACAAATTGCGGCACCGATTGGTGGTGGAAACAAACTTGGTGCGATGATACGATAACGCCCATGAAAGTTGTTGGTTTCCTGCTGGGAATGGTCCTTTCGGCGCTTCTGTCGGCTCAGGTTCCGGTGGCCTTCAAGGTGTTTCCCCGGGACTACGAAGTGTTCCTCCAGGGCGAGAGATTACCTTATACCGTTGGGGTTGATGGCAAGCGTACCTACAACTTTCCGGCTGGCAAAATCCGGGTCAACCTTTCTGCTCCTGAACAGCAACCCTTGAGCCTTCAGCTCGACGTAAAAGTAGGCATGCCCCTCGTCCAAGCCAAACTGGAACCCCGCAGTTCACTGCTGAAGTTGGTGGGCGAAACCAGCGTGGGTAAGTTGCCGCGGAACCTGGCCTTTTCCCAAGACGGCAAAAAGCTGTTTGTCACTTTGGGCGACAGCCTGATCGAAGTCTATGACGTTCCCAGCTTGAAGTTGGCAGGCAAGCTTTTGCCTGGCTCGGGAAGCGGGGCTTTTACCGACGTTCAGGCGCGAACCGACCGCCCGGAGGTGTGGGCGCTGCAATCCGACGGCAACCTCCAGATCTTCGATGCGAAATCGCTCGTCTGGAAGGAAAATGTGTTGTTGACCGGAGGCGGAAACGCTTTTTTTCTCCCCCAGGGTTTTGCACGAACGGGCTTCTACAACGCTGATACTGGAGCGGTGGTGTCACTCGATCCGGTGACACGCAAGGTAGTAGGAACCATCAGCCTCGGCCATACGCCGCGCGGAGTCTGGGGCGACAGCACGAGTTTTTACCTTTCGCTGTTCGATGCAGGAAGCCTCGCGGTGGTGGATTTGTCGACTTGGAAGGTCCGCGAAACTTGGGGCGCGGGCTCCGCACCGCGAGCCGTGGCTGCCATAGGCGACCGTCTGTTGGTGGGTGACATGAGCGCCGCCCAGTTGCTGGTGTACTCCCTTTCGGCCAAAAAACAGATCACAAGCCTTCCGGTAGGCTCGAATCCTCACGCAGCAACTGTATCGGCCGATGGAAAGTGGGCCGCCGTTGCCTCTCGCGGGCGCAACAATTTAAGCGACTACAAGTTAGCGGGGCCCGACTTTGGCCAAGTTGTCTTGTTCAATGCCAAAGGCGAAGTAGCAGCCTCTGTTTGGGGTCGAAACCAGCCCACGGGCCTGGCCTTCTCACCCGACAGCCAGTACCTCGCGTTTACCGATACTCTGGACAATAACCTCGAACTCTATCGCTTACAGACCGCTCAGGAACCCACCACGGCAAGCACCCAAAACGCGCTGCCGGCCCGACAGATCGCGCCATAAACGGGTTTCTGAAAAGCCTACTAAACGCGCCAAAGCGCCTATTTTTTCCATCTGGGCATCAGCGGCTTCCAGAAGCACCCACCCGCCTTCCACCAGAGCTCCGAAACTTTCTTCCAGTAAACGACGCACTAGCTCTAGGCCATCTTCTCCGCCATCAAGGGCAAGTTCGGGTTCTTGCCAGCCAGAGGCCTTGCGGTGGCGGGTTTCTTCGGTGGTCAGGTAAGGGGGGTTACTCACAATCAGGTCGAGCTCGCCGGGCACCTCGGCCAAAAGGTCGGAGTCAACCACTTTAACCTGGAGGCCGGAAGCTAGGCTCACGGTGTTGGCCCTTGCAACCGCCAAGGCTTCGGGCGAAAGGTCAGTGAGCCAAAGTTCCCAGCTCTGACGCCAGCGGGCCGAGGCAGCCAAAGAAAGGCCCACACAACCGGTTCCGGTGCAAACGTCGGCCACCCGGAGCTTTTCCTGCGACAAGGGCGAAAGTAGCTCTAGCGCAGCCTCCACCAGGGTTTCGGTATCGGCGCGGGGAACCAGCACTCCACGCGCCACCAAGAACTCGATACCCATGAACTCTTGGTGACCAACCAGCCAGGCAACCGGGACTCCGCCAGCCCGCTCGGCCAGCACCCGTGCCCACGTGACGGATTCTTGGTCTGGAAAAGGTTCACTGTAACGGCGCAGCAGCCCCGTGAGGTCGGTTTTTAGCACCCAGCACAGCAACACTCGGGCATCGAGTTCAGGACTTTCGGTGGCAACTTCCCCCTGACGCAGAGCTTGAGCCCCGGCGGCCCAAGCCTCTCGGATGGTCATGTGGATTCGGCGAGAAGCTGGCTTTGGGCATCTATGCGCAGCGCGTCGATGATTTCTTCGAGAGAACCGTCCATCACGCGGTCGAGGTTGTACAGAGTAAGGTTCACGCGGTGTTCGGTGAGCCGGTTCTGGGGAAAATTGTAGGTTCGAATGCGGTCGGAACGGTCGCCGGACCCCACTTGGTCTTTGCGAAGCGCCGAGAGCACGGCCGCTTTTTTTTGAGTTTCCTGCTCGAGGATGCGCGAACGAAGCACCTTCATCGCCTTGACCTTGTTTTTCAGCTGCGACTTTTCATCCTGGCAGGTGACCACTGTCCCCGTGGGAAGGTGGGTGATACGAACAGCGGAGTCGGTGGTATTCACCGACTGTCCGCCGGGCCCGGAAGAACGGAACACGTCAATTTTGAGGTCTTTGTCGTTGAGGATCACGTCGGTTTCCTCGGCTTCGGGCAGCACCGCAACCGTAGCGGCGGAGGTTTGGATGCGGCCGTTGGCCTCGGTGACCGGAACCCGCTGCACCCGGTGACCACCAGACTCGTAACGAAGCTGCGAGTACACATCCTTACCGGCGATGCTGAAAATAACTTCCTTGAAGCCCCCTAGATCGCTCTGACTGGCTTCGAGAACCTCACACTTCCAGCGCTTCACCTCGGCGAACCGGGTGTACATGCGGTAAAGGTCGCCGGCAAACAAGGCGGCTTCTTCCCCGCCCGTTCCGGCTCGGATTTCCATGATGATATTTTTTGCATCTAACGGATCACGAGGCATCAGGAGGCCCTTGAGACGGCTCTCACTCTCAGATAAGGCTTTCTCGAGGGTCTTCACCTCGTCTTTGGCCATAGCCTTCATTTCTGCCTCGGCCTCGGCTTCGGCCAGGTCTTGCGCCTCTTGAAGGTCGTGCACCAGTCTCTGGTGGTCGCGCCAGAGCTGAACAACCTCCGTCAGTTCGGCAAACTCCTGGCTGAGCTCACGGTATCTTTTCTGGTCGGTGGTGACGCCCGGATCGGACAGGAGTTTTTCAACCTCCTGGTAGCGGCGTTCGCGGGCTTCGAGCTTGTCGGTCATGGCGTCTCCCAGACCCTATTGTAGAGGAAACTCGGGTTAGGGTGAAGATTTGACCCCCCCGTTGCCGATGATCATAGCAGTCTACTCCGGGAGTCACCATGCGTCCTTTCCGCGCCGTTCTGTTTGCCTTTGTCATGCTCTGGGTTTCGCCGTTGGTGGCACCCCAAGCCGCCGATGCCCATGGTCCGCTGCTTGCGGAGGACCCTCCCCGCAAAGGCTTGCCCGCTTGGGTGGAAGACTGGAACCGGCTGTTTCACCCCGCGAGCGTTCTCGACGGGCAAATGGTGGTGGCCTACTATGGGCAACCTAGCAGCACCAAGATGGGGATTCTCGGTGAACAGAATATCCAGTCTACCAAATTGCAACTGGATGCCACAGTAAAAACCTGGGAGGCTGTTTCGGCCGGCACCAAGGTGATTTCCGCCTTCCACCTGATCTACGCCACCTGCTATCCCGACGCCAATGTGGGGGTCCTCACCGACACGACGGTGCTCAAGTACATCGAGTTTGCCGCCAAAAACAACATGCTAGTCATTCTCGACCACCAACTGGGCAAATACAGCGTTGAGGCGGCCATGAAGTCCATGCTGCGTTGGCTGGCCTACCCCAACGTCCACCTGGCCATTGATCCGGAATGGAAAACGGCCAACCCGGGAGTGGAGTTGGGGCAGATAAGGGCGCAGGATGTGAACTTGGCCCAGCAACTGATGAACGATTACCTCGAGCAAAACCAACTCCCGGGCAAGCGGATGCTCATCCTTCACCAGTTTCACGCCAAGATGATCACTAACCGAGACGCGGTGCATGCCGATTACCCGTTGGTCGATTTGGTTCACCATGCCGATGGCTTCGGCCCCCCCCACCTCAAACTCGACACCTACAAGTTCCTGGCCGGCATGAAAAACCTTCCTGTGAAGGGCTTCAAGCTGTTCCTGAGCAAGCCATGGAAGACCGTGGGCATGGACATCCCCCTGCTCACTCCCGCTCAGGTGATGAACCTGACTCCGCGACCAGTCTACATTAGTTATCAGTGAGAGTTTTTAACTCTGACTTGCCCAAATAGGCCAAGGACGTCCAGAATACACTCACGGGCCTAGGTCCGCGGGAGGTTCTATGGTCGACGTGGTACGTTGGATATTGGCGGTTGCCGCTCTAGGCTTGGTTTGGGAAGTGGGCGTGGTTCCCACCATCTTCGCCGGAGTCTGGCTGGTGCTGTGGATCTTGACGCAGTGGGTTCTTCCCGAAGGCCCTCACGCCCGCTTGGCCTCCCGCCTTGTCCCCTGGTCGCTGGCAACCGGACTTTGGCTTTTTCACGGCTTTGGACTCCTGTTCTTTCTGGTTCTTGCCCTGCAAGAGGCGGCCGACCTTTGGCTTGCCCACAAAAAGGCCCGCCCCGTAGGCCGGCACTCCCGCGTGGTGGCCGAGATCTTCCGAACCGCCTTGGCCCTTTTTCCTGTGTTGGTCACCCTCGAGCCCGTTTGGTCTAAGGCCACCACCTACGGCACCGAATACCAGATCCTCCTCGCCGTTTTGGGCTTCGCTTCGGTGGTGGAGGCGCTCTTTCTCGTGGTCTCTTGGGCAGGTCTGGCCTTCGGCTTGGCTCTAGGCGGGTGGCTGGTGTTTGACCAGTACTTAAATCCTAACCAAACATCTTCTGACCAAGGTTTTGCAGGAACGGAGGGAGCCGCGGGCACCTCGGTGGACTCTGCCTGGAAAGACGCCAAAATGGAAGGCGGAAGCCTTGTTTTGGGTCCTGTGCTCGGAAACCCTGGCCCCGACCACATGGCGGTTTGGGCCCTCGCGTTGCAGGATACCCAAGCTCTGGTCGTGGTGAGGGGCCCGGACGGCAAGGAATTCTCGCGCACCCCGCTTGCTCTCACCGCAGAGGCGGACGGCACCGGTTCTACCTTGCTGACGGGGCTGACTCCTTCGACTCGCTACAGTTACGATATTGTGGATGCCACTGGAAAATCTCTGATTGCCCCGGACCTGCTTCCCTGGTGCTCGTTCACCACGTTCCCGGCTGAGGGTGAGGACGCAGCCCTACGCTTCGCCTTTGCCAGTTGCCACAAGCCGCTTTCGGAAGACCCCAACGACTACTACGGTGGTCAGGTGCTCAACGAGCGTTTTGTGCTTTGGGAAACCCTAGCGCGCCAGAGCCAGAGCGAGCATCTGGATTTCCTTTTGCAATTGGGCGACCAGCTTTACAACGACAAGCAGTTTTTTGGGGCCCTTCCCACCCCGGAACTTTGGGCAAGCTTGCAAAAAGATCCGGCAGCCCTGAAGCTGCAGGAAACCAAAACTAGGCAACTCTACCGCGACAACTACGTGCGTTTCTGGAGTCACCCCTCCATGCGCAAGGTGCTGGCCTCGGTTCCCAGCCTCATGATGTGGGACGACCACGAGACCCGAGACGGCTGGGGTTCGGTGGCCGAAGACCGCACCGACCCGCCGGTGATGTGGGTGGGCAAGATCGCCGAGCAGGTGAATCGCGAGTTCCAAAGTTTCAGCGCCCCCCGGGTTCAACTGGACGCAGGAAAGGGCCTAGGCTGGTTTGACTTCAAGTTTGGCAAGACGGCGTTTTTTGTACCCGATCTTCGCGGCCAGCGCAATGTGGCTCTGGCACCCGAGGCCCACCCCATGCTCGGTTCAGCACAAGCTGACGCCTTGGCCAAATGGTATGCCGGATTAGGCAAGGCTCCCACCGCGTTTTTGGGCCTCGAGTTTCCCATCGGAGACAGCGCCGGCTGGGCCATTGACTGGCTGAGCCACGATCGCTCGGGCCCCCGCGAGGCAGGCACGGGCGATGACTTCCGCGACAAGCTCAAATGGGCTGGAGCCCGCCCCGAGTTCACCAGCCTTCTTGACAAAACCGCGGACTGGGAAAGCTCCACTGGTGGACGAATGTTCGCGCTGGCCGGCGACGTTCACGTGGGTATGCTCAACCGCGTGGTCGGGCCTAACGGTATGCGACTGGAGGAGTTTGTTTCCTCGGGCATCAGCAATCAGGATGACACGGCGCAGTTCTCCTATAGCATTTTCTCGCTGTTGGCCGGAAAGACCGGTGTGGGGCCCTACCTGATTCAGTCGTTGAAAGTGGTACCAGAAATGAACTACGGCGTGGTGGAAGTGGGTACCGCGCCCGCCAACGGACCTGCTCCTGTGAAGTTCTGGGTGGTCTCCAACAATCCCCAGGCTCCCGATTCCAGCAAGTTTGTGAGGCTCTACGACGACTCTGGTGCGGGAGCTGGCACGGTTTGGAGGACCTTAGGCACGAAATAGTCTAGTTCCGGGGCTGTGGTCCGGCTGTCGCAGGTCCTGCTGTGGCGCTTTCCGCCTGCGCCCCGGCAGCCATCTTCAGGAATCCGAAGATGGTGCCACACACCCCGCCGATGATGTGCGCTAGGTTAGAAATGGCGGGGTTGTTGTTCTGGGCTCCCCGAGTGAGTTCCGCCAAAAGGAACAGAACAAAGATCAGAATGAATCCCACCGGAACATCCCCGGGCTTGGTGCGGGCAAAACTCACCAGCATGATCATCATGAACACCAGTGAGGACGCCCCCACGAGGGGCGGTTGCTTGAGCAAGATGTTGAAAATACCAGTGACGATGGCGGTTGTGAGCAGCATCATCAGGAACGGCTTGGGCGCATATTTTTCTTCCAAGATGGGTCCGAGGAGCAACAGGAACAAAAAGTTGTTACTCAGGTGAGTCCAGCTCTCATGGCCAAACACGTAAAGGATAACCGCAAAGTAGTGCGCAGGCGAGGTTGGATTAAAGTCGGCTCCCGGTGCGCTGAGGTAGGCCCCAACGAACCCCGGGAACACATACTGGTCGAGCAGCATGACGATCACGCAGATGAGCGAGAAGCTGAAAGTGACCGGGGCGTTGTAGCGTAACTGCATGGCGACTCCGTTTTGATTGTCGGCCAAGCGCAGAAAAGGTTGAGCCCAATGGGCCTTGCCAGGCTTTGTTGAGCAGGTTTTAGGAGGATGTGTGCTGCAGATTGACCCGTTGGGACAAGTAGCGGATCTCGCCTTCCTTCGTCAGAGGAATCAGGACGTCGCGAAAAACTCCCACAAAAACCTCGGGGTCGACAATGAGGCGCAAGCTGGGGTCGGAAACCGACTGTACCGCCTCCACCTTGGACCGCACCCGGGCCAAAACCCGGGCCTCTACCTCGCTCCGCGTGATGGCTTCTAGGATTCCCTCTTCATCGTCGGCCTCGACGAGCTTGCGGAACTTGTCTGGGGACTCTTCGAACTTACTTTCGCCCACGTACAAAGCACCAAAATGGATACGTCTGGCCAGAGCCTGAAGGCAGATAACATCGTGCTCCACCGAAGAACCCCACTGTCCATCATCGCCTTCCCTACACAAACGCGGCAACAAGGCGTGATAACCTGCCCGAATCGGTCCGGTCACATTCACGGTTTCTAAGTCTTGGATGGGAAAAGGCCATTCACCTTGAGGCGGCTTGCGGCGAGGTTGGGGGAGGCCGAGGTAGAAAGGACGTTCTTCAGGAATCAAGTAACGGCCAAACTTTGCGTCAAGCTTTTCCTGATGGTAGAGGCGCAGTTCAAACAGGCTGCTGGCTTCTTGAGGGACAAAACCGCTGCGGCTCGGCAAATAGGCCCCGCCATTGGCGGCAAATTGGGCCCGGTCGAGCAACTTGTAAATTAAAGTCTCTTCAAGGCCTGCCAGTCGGGCGGCGATTTCGTCCAATGACAAGTTCATGCGGCCCTCCGGTACACTTGAAAATAGTCCCAGAAGCTAGCGACAGAGGCGGCGGCAGTGACGGCAAGCAGGAGAGGAAGGCCCCAAATGAACACAGGAAGTTCGGCCAGGGTTGGCCAAGTGACCAGCGTCATTCCTACCAGCGACACCAAGAAGTACAGAACCGCCTTTAGTTTCCCTCCCGCCGATGCGGCTTGCACTATTCCTTTTTGCACAAGCAATAAGCGCAAAAACGTCATGGTGAGTTCGCGGTACAGAACAACGAGGAAAAACCAGAGGGGAATCAACCCAACCAGCAGAAAGCACGTAAAAAGGGTGAGGCGGCTCAGCACGTCAGAAAACGGGTCGAGCAGTTTTCCAAGTTCGCTGGTTTCGCCCCTTTTGCGGGCAACCCACCCGTCGAGCACATCGCTGGCCTCGGAAACAAGAAGGACCAGCCAAAGTGAACCTAACAGGAACAAAGCCGAGGAAGGAAGCCAAGGAAGCAAGCTGAAAAGGGTAGCAAACAAAGGAGCCAGGGCGATTCGGAACAGAGTGATTCGGTTTGCCCAGCCCATGAGCGAAGACTAATCTCCGTAAAGCCCCTTGTCAACTCGAGCCCGCCCCGGTAAGTTGTTGCCATGGTTTTGACACGGTTCGAGATCCGGTTGCTGGGCGTTGTGGCCCTTTTTGGGCTGCTCCAAGCATTGGTTTTTGGAGCGTTTGTGTACTTTTACCAGCTTCCGCGGGAGCTGTTTGGAGTGTTTCTTCCGCTCCATGGGGTCTACCACTTAGGAATTTGGCTGGCTCTTTGGGCAATCCGAGGTGACCACAAGGATCTGCTTGGCTTACCCTTATCAAAAATTGGAGTTCCTAACCTCGTGACCTTGTCGAGGGTAACCAGTCTGCCTGTCATGAGTGCCCTGTTTCTTCTCGCCCGCGACAAGACCGAACTAGCCGTACCGCTGGTGATTTACATAGCCGGCGCATTTCTCACCGATCTGCTCGACGGTTTTCTGGCCCGCACCTATAGCTGGGGGACCTACTTGGGCAAGATCCTCGACAGTTCCACCGACTACGTGATTTGCTTTGCTCTCGCCGTGCTATTGGGACTCACAGGCGTGCTGCCGTTTTGGCTGTTGGCGACCATTGTGTTCCGGCTAGGGTTTCAAATCTCGGGCTTGCTTTGGCTCGCCGTTGTCCGCAAAAAGCGGGTCGCCGAGACGACCTTTTGGGGCAAGGCCAGTCTCTTTGCTCTCATGTTGCTCTTTGGAGTCGAAATTCTGGTGTTTCTCCGCCTTCCTGGGCTGGAACACTCGTTGTTTGTTGTCATTTTTGAATTAGGGGCGGCGGCCGTGATGGTAGTTTCTACTGTCGACAAACTGCTGTTCTTCCGTCGTCAGGCCCAAATTGGCAGTAGCTGACAAAAACTCTTTGGTTTGGTAGTTTGTTGGCGGAGACCAATGTGAAATCCGCTTCCAGCATCAAGATAGCTTTTTTTGATACCAAGCCGTATGACAGGGTCAGCTTCGATGCGCAAAACCTTAGTTTTGGCTTCCAGCTCCATTACTTTCCCAGCCATCTGACAGAAGTTACGGTGCCCTTGTGCAAGGGCTATGACGCTGTTTGCGTCTTTGTGAACGACCAGGTAACCGGCCCGGTGATCGAGGCGTTGGTGAAACTCAAAGTTCCCCTGCTGGCGTTACGGAGCGCCGGTTTCAATAATGTCGATTTAAGGGCTGCCAAAGGCAGATTGGCCGTAACCCGGGTGCCGAGCTACTCACCTCATGGCGTGGCAGAACATGCCATCGCGATGATGATGACTTTAAACCGAAATACCCACCGCGCCTTTTACCGCACCCGGGACAGCAACTTCAGCATTAACGGACTGATGGGCTTCGACATGTTCGGCAAGACGGCAGGAATTGTGGGCACGGGACAAATTGGCCGCATCGTGTGCGAAATTCTACTGGGCTTTGGCATGAAAGTCCAGGCCCATGATCCGTACCCTTCCGAGGAGTGGGCCCGCGAGAAGGGTGTGGAAATGGTCGACTTGGGTACTTTGTACAAAAATGCCGATATCATCAGCTTGCATTGCCCGCTGACCCCGGAAAACATTCACATGATCAACCGAGGCACCATCAAACTGATGAAAACCGGCGTGATGATCATCAATACCGGGCGTGGCCAGCTCATCCGCACCGAGGACCTTCTAGAAGCCCTTCGCGACGAAAAGGTTGCCAACGCGGGGCTAGACGTTTACGAAGAGGAAATTGATTACTTCTTCGAGGATTTTTCCAGCTCGGTAGTGAAAGACAATGTGCTCGCCCGCCTGCTTACTTACCCGAATGTGCTGGTAACCAGCCACCAGGCGTTTTTTACAAAAGAAGCGCTTGCCAACATCGCTACGACGACACTGGAAAACCTGCGATCGTTCTTTCTCGATGGAAAGTTGGTCAACGAAGTGGCCACCGAAAGCTAGTTAATGCCAATTCAGGCTTGACATACCTGACTTTTTCTATCATACACTTAGGTGGATAAAGAAGCTCAAGGAGATTGGTATGGACACAGCTGTGGTTTACTCGGCTTGGGATGTTGGTTTTCTTTTGTTGCGGGAAGGACTTGAAGCGCTTTTGGTCATTGGGGCTCTCGTAGCCTTCCTGAACAAGGCCGACCAAAAATCTAAGACTCCCTGGGTTTGGGCAGGAGCGGGGGCTGGTTTGACGACGGCCATTGGCATTGCAGCTGCCGTTTCCGGGGTGGCCGCGGCCCTTTCCACCGAGTTTACCGTCCATGCCGTTGAGGCCATTGCTGGGCTTGTCGCCGTGCTTCTGATGCTTTCTGTGGGAAGTTGGCTCCATGGGAAGGCGAGAGTTCGCGACTGGAACCAGTTTTTGAAAACGCAGATGGTGAGCATCAACGCCAAAGGCAGTTTGTTCAGCCTCAGCCTTCTGGCATATCTGGCGGTCCTTCGGGAAGGCGGAGAAACCGTGGTTTTCTTCTGGGGGTTAGCCGCCGGACTTCAGCCGGGGGCATTCTGGATGGGAGTGGCAGGGGCTCTGTCCCTCCTGGCCATCATCGGCATCGCTCTGATAGGCTTTTCAAAGCGGTTGCCGTTGCAGTGGTTTTTCCCGGTCGCTACTGCTCTGATTTATTTCTTGGCGGTGAAAATTTTTGGTCAAAGCCTCCACGCTATGCAGGAAACCGGTTGGTTACCCACCACCCAGTGGAGCGGATTTCCTGAGATCAACTGGATAGGGATGACCAGCACCTTTGAAACTGCCTTGCCACAGTTGTTACTGGCCTTGGCGCTCTTGGTGGCCATTGTGTGGCCGCTGCTGAAGCAAAAGGCCCAACCCAAAACCGCCTGAGGGACTGCCTCTGTGGATCACTCGAGAACGCTAAGAATCATCCCGGCGCCTAGGCACTCGGGGCCGGAATAAAACACGCTGAATTGGCCGGGAGCGATTCCGCCATCTCCCTTGCCAAGAACGACCCGCAAGCGTGGCTCTGCCACCGTGGGGTCTATCACAGGTTCAACCCGGCAGTCCAGCAACTCGGGCCCATGGCGAAGCTTGCAGGTCAGTTCCTCGCCGGCCTGGGGTGGCCGGTGAATCCAGGTCAGGTTGCCAACCAAGAAATCAGTGCGGCTCTGGTCGGCGCGGTATTCCTGATGGCTAACGAGCACTACGTTGGTATCGACGTCTTTGCCCACCACATACCAGGGGCCATTGCCTAGGCCGAGTCCTGACCTTTGGCCTATGGTGTGAAACCAGAACCCCCTGTGATCCCCTAGCTTTTTACCACTCTCGCGATCGACAATGGAACCGGGTCTCTGACCGAGGTAGTGCTGCACGAAATCGTTGTACTTGATCTTGCCGAGGAAGCAGATGCCTTGGCTGTCCTTGCGGTCTTTGTTGGCCAGTTTGTAGCGCTGGGCTAGCGCCCTTACGTGGGCCTTCGGGTAGGCGCCGATGGGAAACTCGATGCGGCTCACCTGCTGCTGGCTCAGGTGGCTCAAGAAATAGCTCTGGTCTTTCACCACATCAGGAGACCGGAACAACTTGGCCACCCCGTCCTCGTGCTTCACCACCCCGTAGTGTCCGCTGGCGACGAGGTCGAACTCTTCACCCACTTTTTCGTAAAAAGCGCCAAACTTAACCCTCTGGTTGCAGAAGATGTCGGGGCTTGGCGTGTGGCCGGCTTTCAGCTCGGTGAGGGCATACTCGACGACCCTCGCGTAATACTCGGTCTGGAGGGGAAGGACTTTGAGCTTCACGCCCGCCTGATCGCATACGGCCCTTGCGTAGGCAAGGTCTTCTTCCCAAGGACAATCACCGAGGTGGCTGAGCTCGTCCTCAAGCCAGATTTTGAGATAAAAGGCAGTCAACTGGTGCCCGCCTCGGTTCTGGAGTTCTCTGAGCGCTACTGAACTGTCGACGCCCCCTGAAAGGAGCACGGCGGTCTTCATGAGGGGCAGAATACCTAAAACTGTGCGGGTTCGGGAAGGTGGGTCGGCGATGGGGCCTGAAGGCCGGAGCTTGGGCCAAAGCGCCCTCGGGTTGGCGTGAGTTCCTTAGAGCTTGTATAATGGTGGGATGAATGGCTCCTTCGCCCCCATCGGACTGAACGATCTTTCGGTCTTTGTCCCGAGAAACAGCTTGAATCTGGAGGTTCTACGGCGCATCCGGGTAGAAGAAGACCCTGGGCTCGAAAAACACCTCCAGCGAGCGCTAGCCACCACAGGTCAACGGTCCATGCGCTTTCCTAGCCCTACCGAAGACACGGTTACCCTCGCCGCCGAGGCCCTTAGGCTCCTGCTTGCCCCGCCGAAGGCGCCCCCGCTCACCGGCCTCAGGTTTCTCACGCTAGGCACCGAAACTTCGGTGGATATGTCCAAGAGTGGCTCGTCTTACGTTTTGGGACTCCTGCAGAAGTCCGGCCACAACCTGCCCTTTAACCTTTCGAGCTTTCAAGTTCAACACGCCTGCGCTGGGGGCACGCTTGCCCTTCTCACCACTGCCGGCTTCCTTCAGGCAGCGGGGCGCGAGGACGACAGTTCCATCGTACTCACTAGCGATATCGCCCGCTACAAGGCCCCTTCCACGGCTGAGGTGACCCAAGGAGCCGGTGCCACCGGTCTCTGGCTTGCCCGTCACCCTGATCTGCTCGTGCTTGACCTGCCCACGACGGGCTTTGCCAGCCACGATGTTGATGACTTTTTTCGTCCGCTCGGAAGCACCATTGCCAAGGTGAAAGGGGGCTACTCACTAGCCTGCTACAATGAGGCCCTTTCGGAAGCCTTCGAAGACCACTGCTCCCGGGCAGGGGTCAGGCCCGGGGATGAGCTTGAGTCTATCGACCTTTTCTGCTTGCACGTCCCGTATGCGCTCATGCCCATTTCGGCCATGGACAAACTTCTGGCCAAGCATCTCGGGCTCGATGCCGCGTCGTCACGGAGTTTCCTGGAAAACCGTGGATTCTTCAAGGCTCTTGAGGCTACGGCTGAAATCGGAAACCTCTACACAGGAAGTCTTTGGCTCAATTTGGCCTTCAGTCTGGAGGAACGCCTCCAAACTCTAGGCTCCGCTATGGCAGGCAAGCGGGTCCTGATGGCCAGCTACGGGTCTGGCAACACGATGGCTGTTTTCACTGGCACAATCGCCGCTGGGGCACCCGAGGTGATCGGTCGCTGGAATCTGGAGGGCCTGCTGACAGACAAGAACGAACCGCCGTTTCAGGCTTATCAGTACTGGCTCGATACCCACCGTACGTTTGAGAATTACCCCGCCATTCTGGAGCGCTTTCCTCCCGAGGTTGGCCGCTTTGCGCTCACCGGATTAAGGGAGGACGGTTACCGTGAGTACTCTCTCATCTGACCCGAGCGCGGGCCTGTCCCAGCGTAAAACCCAGCACATAGAAATCTGTACCCAGCCCGAGTACGACCCTGAGGGTGGTTCGGCCGGCTGGGAACACCTGCAGTTTAGACACAAAGCCTTGCCGGAACTCAATTGGGACGAAATCGACACCCGTACCGAATTTCTAGGGCGCCAAGTTCGGTTGCCACTGTTTATCAGCAGCATGACGGGAGGTTCTCAGTCGAGCTATGGCATCAACAAGGATTTAGCCAGAGCTGCTCAGGCGGCAGGAATCCCCGTGGGAATGGGTTCCATTCGAATCCTGTTCCGAAAGCCCGAAGCCTTTGCCGATTTTCACCTGCGTCCCCTTGCCCCCGACGTACCCATCTTTGCCAATTTTGGGGCCCAGCAACTTGTGGAACAGAAGGCCAGCGACAACTTCAAGACCCTTTTCGAGTGGAACCGCAAGCTCGAGGTCGACGGCATCGCGATTCACTTGAATCCAGGGCAGGAACTCTATCAGGACGACGGCGACCGTGACTTTCGCGGCCTGCGCCGGGTCGTCTGCGACTTTATCGAACATTCACCTCTGCCCGTGATCGTGAAAGAGACCGGCTTCGGAATCGCTCCCGAGGAGGTTGATTTCCTGCTTAAAGCGGGTGCTGCCTACGTTGATCTGGCCGGTTCGGGGGGCACCAACTGGCTTACAGTGGAATCCTACCGCCTCGATAGTACCGGCTTTGCAAGCGGAGAGCCCTTTCGGGACTGGGGTTGGCCGACGGCAGTGCTGGCGGCCGCAGTGGGTCACCGCAAAGGCAGGGTGCTCGCTTCGGGAGGACTTCGCAATGGCCTCGACGTGGCCAAGGCTCTGGCGCTGGGCTCCCATGCCGCCGGTCTGGCCCTACCGTTTGTCCGCGCCGTGAAATCAGCCCCTGAGGGTGGTGGTGCCGAGGCGGTTCTGGCTCTGATCTCTGGCCTTGAGCGTTCGCTAAAAACGTCCATGCTGTTGTCGGGAAGCGCCAACCTCAAGCAGTTGCGCCGAGCTAGGTTAAACAAAAGCTTTGAGTTTGAGCACCGGCTGCGGCAATTGCGGGCGCCCTGATGGAAACTCCGAGCCCCGCCCTGCGCAAACTTACACTCGCCCAGCGACGCCAATGGCTGACAGACTCTGTCTCCTTCGACGCTCAGGAGGCCGAGTCTTTTCGGGCCGACACCTGGGGGCACGAGCTGGCAGATTTGCTGGTGGAAAACAGCGTTGGTTGGTTCCGGTTGCCGCTGGGCATCGTGAGCGGGCTCGTCGTCAACGGTGTTTCCCACGAGGTGCCCCTGGTCACAGAAGAACCTTCCGTAATCGCTGCGGCCAGTTATGCCGCCCGACTTTTGGGAAAGGCAGGCGGCCTGCAAGCCACGGCGGCACCCCCGGTGATGCGGGCGCAGGTGTTCCTCGAAGGCACTGCCCCCGGGGCGGAAGCCCGCTTGTTGGAACATGGTGCGTCTCTGGAAGCCAAGGCCAGAGATCTTTTGGGCTCGATGGAACGCCGTGGCGGAGGCCTTCGGGGTTTGAGCGTGAAGCTCCTCCCAGAAGTCGGTTGCCTAGCCGTCAACATCGATGTCGACGTCAGGGACGCTTTGGGGGCGAACCTTCTGAACAGCCTTGCGGAGTCGCTCACCCCAGCCCTTGAAACAGCTTTTGGTGGGCACAAGATACTGGCTATTCTCAGCAATGACGCCTCCGAGCGGATAGCCAGCGCGAGGTTTCAAGTGCCCGTGGGAAATCTGGCCAAGCCTGGCTTCCCAGGTCTCGAAATGGCGCGCCGTCTGGTGCTTGCCGCTGAAATAGCCCAGCACGACCCCCAGCGGGCAGTGACGCACAACAAAGGCATCATGAACGGTATCGCCGCGCTTGCCTTGGCCACCGGGAACGACACCAGGGCCTTGGAAGCCAGCGTGCACAGCTGGGCCTCGCACACGGGAACCTACCGTGGGCTTTCCACCTACTGCGTCGAAGACGGCCTTTTGAGAGGGACGCTGACGCTGCCACTGGCGCTAGCCACTGTGGGTGGGTCGACTCAGGCCCTTCCCCTCGCAAGGGTCGCTGTCAAGCTCCTGGAAGTGACCTCCTCCCAAGGCCTGTGTGAAATCGCGGTTGCCTTGGGATTAGCGCAAAACTTCGCCGCCCTGTTCGCCTTAGCCGGCGAAGGCCTTCAACGGGGTCACATGGCGCTCCATGCCCGGCGGGTTGTTTCCGGCCTCCCGTTGGGCTAGAATCGCCCCATGAGACGCCTAGCCCATGCCGAAGCTGGTCCCAGCCTCGCCCTCATTAAATATTGGGGTAAGGCCTCGGCCGAGAACAACACACCCGCCACTGGTTCGTTGGCCGTTACCCTTAGCGGACTCACCTCGAGCACTCGGGCCAGCTTCGCCGATGCCGACCGAATCACGGTTAACGGCCAAATCCAAAACCTGGAACGTTTTGCTCCTTTTCTTGACAGCCTTCGCGCGGAACTGGGTTTGGCCGGAGCGAGGTTTGCTGTCGATTCCACAAACAACTTCCCCACAGCCGCCGGGTTGGCGTCTTCCTCCTCGGGGTTCGCCGCTTTGGCAGGAGCGCTGACTTTGCTCGCCGGCCGAGAACCCGAACCCCGGCTGGTCTCGCGGCTCGCCCGTTTGGGCTCCGGCAGTGCCACCCGACCGGTTTATGGCGGTTTCACAGTGTTCGAAGCAGGACAAGAGGAAGCGGTGGCCGAGCACGACGAAAACTTCTGGCCCGAGTTCAGGGTGGTCCTTGCCGTTGTGCGCGAAGGGGCCAAAGCTGTCTCAAGCCGGGTGGGCATGGAGCGCTCCCGGCTGACGAGCCCCTACTACGACCAATGGGTGTCCACCTCTCCGTCGGTGCTCACCGGCGCCCGAAAGGCGCTCGCCGAACGCGACTGGAATGCCCTAGGTCCGCTTATCCGACAGAGCTATCTGAGGATGTTTTCCACCATGTTCAGTTCAAATCCCCCCCTGATTTACTGGCAACCTGAGAGCATGGCGCTCATCCAGGCTTTGGAAAGCCTGAGGGCCGAAGGTTATCAGGCCTGGGAGACCATGGATGCCGGTCCTCAGGTGAAAGTATTTTGTCCCGCTGATCAGGCCGAAGCCCTGGTGAAGGAGCTCGATCAACGAGTCTCTGGGCTCCGTTTCCTCACGGCAGCCCCCGGACCTGGCCTGCGAACGTGGTGGGATCAGAATTGAGTTTCCGGTTCACGGTTCCCGGAAACCTTCTTTTGGCCGGTGAGTATGCCGTGCTCGAGGAAGGTGGCCTTGGGTTGGCCCTCGCGGTGGAGCCAAGGCTGGTGGTCACCGTGTATCCTAGTTCAGAATGGGAAATTCTGGGCCGCTGGCCCGGCACGCAAGAGCGCTGGAGGCCTGGGGAGAGCGCAACTTTTGCAGGCTCGCTGTTCTTGGCGGCCAACGAACTGCTCACCAGCCGCGGCGACGAGCGCCAAAGGAAGTTTTCCCGGTCTATTCCCGCGGCCCGGATCGAGCTGGACTCGTCGGCGTTTTTTGATCAGCAGGGGCGCAAACGCGGTTTCGGGTCGTCGGCCGCTGTGGCTGTGGCCATCACCTGTGCGCTGGCTCAACTACAGGACCGCGACACTGGAAGCACCCATCTGGCGGCCGTTGCCGCCCACCGGCGGGCCCAAGGTGGGGCAGGTTCTGGTTACGATGTTTCGGCCAGCTTTTTTGGAGGCTTGGGACTTTTTACCGGCGGAGAGTTTCCTGCTTGGCAGGCGTTGAATCCCGAGATCCTCCCCTACATGGCGAGCTTCGCGGGGCCTCAGTCCGTTAAAACAATCCGCTCCATTGACCTCTACCGCAATTGGCAGACCCTGAAACCAAAGGAAGCGGGAGAGTTTCTCGAACACTCCAACCAGGCCGTGCAGACGTTGGCGAGATCCGTTGGCTGGAACTCCTTGCGTTCCGCGTGGTCTGACTGCCGCCAGCTAGGTTGGAACCTAGGAGATGCAGTGGGAAGCCAGGCAAGGGTAAACATCCCCAAGTCTTTTCCGGCGCCAGAAGAGGTCTTCTACAAATCGCTGGGAGCGGGAAACGAGACCGGTTTGGCTTCTGGTCCCCGTGAGAGTTTCCCCCAACCGCTCCCTGAAGGCCTCGAAGAAATTCAGGTGGCTCGGGAAGGTGTTGAGTGGGAATAAACGTCGCGCATGCCAAGCTGCTTCTGTTTGGAGAGCACGCTGCCGTCTACGGAGCTCCGGCTGTGGGCTTGGGCTTGCCGTGGCGGCTTTCCCTCGAAACCGGGCCCGAGGCAGACGATTGGGTGTTGCCCGGCCTCGGCCCCTACGAACAGCGCTTGCGCGAGTTGCTGGCTCATTTTCAACGGGCTCGTACGGCGGCCAATTTACCAGCTTTGGCTCCTTGCCAGATCACACTTGCGTCCCAGATGCCGTTGGCCTCCGGATTCGGATCTTCAGGTGCCCTTTGCGCGGCTCTGGCAAGCCTGTTTTTTCCCGCAGCGACGCTCGCCGAACTCGACCACTTGGCTTGGAAGGCAGAACACTTGTTTCATGGAACCCCCTCAGGCATCGATACCGTTTTGGCTCTGCGCCCGGGGTGGTGGGCCCTGCTCCCCGGCCGCACGCCACCCGAGGCTTATCCACTGCGTGCTCCCACTCAGGTGCTGGTTACCGGGGCGGTGACCCGTGAAAGCGATACCAAAGCGCTGGTGGGTGACTTGGCCCGTCGAAGGGCGCAAGGGGAGGCGGCGGTACTCTCGGGCCTGTTTCGTCTTGGAGAAATTGCCCGCGAGGCTATTGACTCCCTCGAGACTAAAAAAGATGCTCTGCTGCCCGGATTGATGGGCGCCGCACGCGGGGAACTGGTTTCACTAGGGCTGGAAACGCCACTCCACTCCCGCCTGATCGATACCGCGCTCACCGACACCGGTGCCCTGGCCGGCAAACTTTCAGGAGCCGGAGGCGGCGGGGCTTGGGTGCTCATGTACCAGGATGAAGCTACCGCCCGGCTTGCGTTGCCCCAACTTACGGCCGCTCTGCCTGCTTCTGCTTGGACGCTGACGCCCCAGATGGTCACGACTTGAACGAGATCTGGCTCATCCGGCACGGACAAACCGAATGGAACACCGAAAAACGCTTCCAAGGCAGGCAGGATTCCCCTCTCACCAAGCTGGGCCAGGACCAGGCTTTAGCTGCGGGCCACTGGCTTGCCAAAACCACTTTCTCTAGTGCTTGGTGTTCGCCCGCAAGCCGTGCCCAAAGCACCGCTTCCCTGGTTAATTCTTGCCGAAACAGGCCGCTTGAGTTCCGAACATCAGAAGCCCTCGCCGAGATGCACTTCGGAGAGTGGGAAGGTCGAACCCGCCCCGAAATCGAGGCCCTTTGGGGTGAAACGGCCCGCCACTTCTGGCACGCTCCCAACCTCTGGCAGCCCTTTGGGGGAGAAACCTTCCTCCAAGTACAAAAAAGACTCACAAGTTTCCTATCCACGTTAGCCCCTGCCACTGATCCGGTCTTAGTGGTCAGCCACGGTATGTCCATTCAACTTCTGCTCCACGCCATACACGAAAAACCCTTCGCCACACTCCATGAAACCCCCTTTGTGCTGCAAGCAAGTCTCACAAAAATTAGAGTTACTGCGGAATTTGCACCTTCTCGCTGGGAAATTGTCGTTGCCGGACAAATTCTTTCTTGACAGTCCGGGTCAGTAATTTTATTCTCCATCTCAACATGAAACACAAACTGATAAGAGCACTCTTGGCTTTGTTCCTCTTAGCTGCGGGCTTTCCTGTTTTCGGGAACGGTTTCGTATCTGAGGCCATTACCGACTACGGAGTGAAGATCACAGACCTTTCGTTCGTGATGATGTTCCTCTGTGTCATCTTCTTCGTGCTTGTGGTGGGAGTCATCGGCTATTGTCTTTGGAAGTTCCGAGCCACGGGACCAGGCCAAGAGGGTGCCAAAATCCACGGCTTTCCGGCGTTGGAAATCGTTTGGACGGTGGTCCCTGCCCTTATCATGCTTTGGTTGGGAGCAATTAGCAGTGTCCTGGTGATACAGCAGCTCAACCCGCCTGCGCAGACTTTGCTGATCAAGGTCACCGGTTACCAGTTCGGCTTCAATTTTGAGTATTTTGATTCGAACACGGCCTTCGATACCAACAGCTCCGACATCAAGGTGGAAAAGAATATCTGCGGAAACCCCGCGGTGTCTGTCAAGATCAAGAGCCTCAACGTCAAAACGACTGATGATTTTACAATTCCCAAGGGCACAGACATCCGTTTCCTCACAACCGCAAAAGATGTCATCCACAGCTTCTGGGTTCCTGAGTTTCTTGTGAAGCGCGACATGGTTCCAGGATTGGTCGGCGACTTCTGGATCAATGCTATCAAGACCGGCGACTTCACTGCCAAGTGCGCTGCCCTTTGCGGCGCCAGCCATGGCGTCATGGTGGCAAAGCTTCACGTAGTGGAAAAACAAGACTTTGAGACCTGGCTCGCAGCCCAAGCCGCGGCGTCGCCGCAGGCTAACTAACTGGAGGAACGCTTGAGCGAAACTACTGTCGAACATCACGGCCATCAAGAACACGGCCATCACGACTACAAACCGCATTGGTCTGACTGGCTGTTTACCACAGACGCCAAGAAAATCGGTTTCATTTACATCATCATGTCGTTTGTTTATTTCATCGTGGGAGGTGCTCTTGCGGGAATGATCCGCATTGAATTGGCCACTCCCAAGATGGACTTCGTCGACGGAGTTACTTACAACGGCCTTGTCTCTATGCATGGAACGATTATGATCTTTATGTGGGTCATGCCCTTCGTTGCCGGTATCATCAACTTTGTCATGCCGCTGCAAATTGGAGCGCGTGATATGGCCTTTCCGCGGCTCAACGCCATGGGCCTGTGGCTTTTTAACGCCGGTGCCTTGGTGCTTTTGGCAACCTTCCTTTTGGGAATGCCCCAAGCCGGTTGGACCAGCTATGCCCCCCTTTCCACCCTCGATAAGAAAGAAATCGGCATGGACCTCTGGATCCTCGGAATTCAGCTTTTGGGAGTGTCCTCCATAATGTCGGGGCTCAATTTCATCGTCACTGTGGTGAAGTTGCGCGCCCCTGGCATGACGTGGTTCCGCATGCCTTTGTTTGTGTGGTCGAGCTTGGTGGTGGGATGGCTCATGATCCTGGCCATGCCTGCCATCGCCGTGACCTTGCTCGAAGTCTTTCTCGAACGCCACTTCGGTTTTACCTTTTTTGGTCCAGCCCACGGTGGCGACCCGATACTCTACCAGCATCTGTTCTGGTTCTTTGGTCACCCCGAAGTGTACATTCTCATCATGCCGGCCTTCGGCATCATCAGTGAAATCATACCAGTTTTCAGCCGGAAGCCCGTTTTTGGCTACAAGTTGATGGCTTGGTCGATGATCCTCATCGCCTTCCTGAGCTTTCTGCTCTGGGCCCACCATATGTTCAGCTCAGGCATGGACCCTCGCCTGTCTCTGCCGTTTATGATCCTCACCATGATTATTGGTGTTCCCACTGGTGTGAAGATGTTCAATTGGATGGCCACCATGTGGCGGGGCAAGTTGTACCTCGATAGCCCGATGATTTTTTCTCTGGGCTTCCTCATCACCTTTGCCGTTGGCGGTTTTGGTGGCATTATTCTCGCCTCAATACCCATCGATTTGCACATCACCAACACCTACTTTGTCGTTGGACATATGCATTACGTCCTCTTCGGGGGCTCGGTGATGGCGATTTTTGCGGCCATCTACTTTTGGTTCCCCAAAATGACCGGGTACAAATTGAACGAAAAACTGGCACTTTGGCACTTTGGATTCACGTTTATCGGCTCCAACTTGACCTTCTTGCCGATGCACTGGCTCGGAATGTTGGGAATGCCCCGTCGAGTAGCCGACTACGACCCTCTGTACGCCAACGACAATCTGATGGCCTCGATAGGTGGAGCCATCATGGGCTTCGGGACCCTCTTCTTGGTGGCCAACTACTTCCTAACCCTTCGGAAGAAGGAGCGCTGTGCCGAGAATCCTTGGAACTCCAAGGGTTTGGAATGGACCCATGCCTCTTCTCCCCCTTCTGCCAACAACTTCGATGAGATTCCCATCGTCACGACCGACCCCTATGATTACGGCGTCCTGACACCCCCCAAAGCGGCCAAGGAGGCCAAGGCCCATGGCTGACTCCAATTCTCACAACAGTTCGGTAACTCCCTACACCCATCTTGGGCACACTAACCCTTGGCCTTTTACCGCCTCGGTGGGACTCATGGTGGCCGTTTTCGGCTTACTTTTGGTTGCCTTAAAGAGTCCTGTTGGATGGATGCTGACCATCATTGGTGCCGGGGTGTTCCTCATCGCGGTCTTTTCTTGGGTGACCATGCTGGTTAGGGAAGATATCGGGGAGGCAACAGGACTGACAAACCCCGAGTTCCCATCCATTGGCCGATGGATGGTGGGATTTCTGATCCTATCGGAGACCTTTCTCTTCGGCGCCTTATTTGCCACCTACTTTTACCTGCGAAATCACGATCAGGTGTATACCGGCAGTCTGCTGCATTTTTATAATCTTGAGGGCAAAGTTTTTGAGATTTGGGGCCTTTTCCCCATCCTGAACACCATTTTTCTGGTGTCCAGCTCCGTAACGGTGCATTTTGCTGAAGAGGCTCTGCGCCACGGTAAGGAAAAACTCTTTCAGATCCTTCTAGCCATCACCGTGGTCCTCGGAGTGTTGTTTGTAGGCGGGCAGGTGTACGAGTATTACAACTTTGCGGTGAACGAGCACTTCACACCGCAAGTGAGCACCTTTGCAGGTACGTTTTACACCCTGACCACCCTTCACGGTTCCCACGTGCTCGCCGGCGTCATCGTGCTGACAAGCCTTCTGGTGGGCTCCTTTTACAAGAGTTTGTCTCCAAAGCGACACATTGCCCTCTCGGTTGCCTCCATTTACTGGCACTTTGTCGACGTGATTTGGATCTTGCTGGTGGCCATCATCTACTTGCGCTACATCTAGGATAGTTTCTATGAAGATCCCGAAGGCGTCCACCATTTCCGTGCTGGTTCTCGTAGGTACCGTTCTCGCCGCGCTGCTGTATTTGCTTGGATCTTTGGCGGTGTCGGCCTCTTCCGGTGGAAAGGCCGCGGTCAGCGCGGCCGCAGCAGCAGCTAAGCAGGGGCCCGCCTCGGTGTACGACAAACCCCTGCCCATCGATGACTTCACCCTCACTGACCAGAGGGGAGAGAAGTTTCAGTTTTCTTCTACAAAAGGAAAGCTGGTTTTGATGTCGTTTTTGTTCACCCATTGTGGCGACGTCTGCCCCTTCAGCGCGATCAAGATGAAGCGGGCCCTGGATCAAATGGGGGTAGACGCGAAAGACGTCGTCTTGGTGGCGATTGACACCGATCCAGAGCGAGATTCCACCGAAGTGATGGCCGCTTACAGCAGAGATCTGGGTCTTTACGACAGTTGGCATTTTGTGTCGGGTGATTTGAAGCAGATGACGAAGGTCTACAAAAACTTGGGCATTACGGTGATTAAAACTGACGAAGAAGAAATTATGGAAACTTCCAAGAATGCTCAGGAACTGGGAATCACGCTCCCCCAAAAAGATCAAAAGGATAGTCCTTTATTTGGTCTTACGGACGAGCAAGTACTCTCCGGCGGTGAGGTTGCGAAGAAGTTCTCCGGAGGCTACCAGATAGCTCACTCCGCTCCCTTCTGGATCATCGATCGCAAGGGAAACCTGCGTGTCAGCTTGGACGTCAGCGCCACTCCGGCGCAGATTGTGGAGAATCTGAAGAGCTATCTCACGACTGATTAAGAGCTTACTGGTCGTTTATCAACCAGCTGCCGTCTCAACCCATCAGAGCCCATCTAGGCTTTTCCTTCCTTGCGGTTGGCCAGAATACTGGCGCCGACGCTCAGCACTATAAATACCAAGCCTACCATACCCGCAACCACCTCATGAACTTTGATTTCGAGAGCGCCGAGGAACATGATTAACGAAAGCGCACCGATGGCCCAAAATGCGCCGTGTTCCATGTAGCGAAAGGCTCCTAGGGTCTTGTCTTCAACCAGTTTTATCGTCATCGAGCGCACAAAGAACGCTCCGATTCCGAGGCCCAGGGCAATAATGAAGATGTTGTTGGTGATGGCAAAAGCCCCGATGACACCGTCGAAGCTGAAACTTGCATCTTGTACCTCGAGGTACAAAAACGATCCAAGCCCCGCTCCCGCGGAAACGGCGGTTCCAGAACTTTCGTTCCCCTGCATGAGAGCACCAAGACCAGAGACAAGGAGATAAAGGATAACCCCCATCAACGCTGCGACAAGAAACTCCACATGGTGGAGAGGGGGCATGGCCTGGAAAAACACGTAGGTAATGAGCAGAGTTATGGCTACAGGCACCGAAGGAATGCGACCCAATCTGCTCATCAACCTTTCGAGGCCCGGAAGCCAGTGAAGGTCTTTTTTGTCGTCAAAAAAGAACGTGGTAAAGACCATCCAGAGAAACGCGCCACCGAATCCGGCAATCAACACATGTTGCTCAATCAGGATGTTCTGGAACTCCTGGGGATTCTCCCAGGTCATGGAAAGCACGTCTGGGAAAGGCTTTGCACTAACCAGCCAAACGATCAGCAACGGAAACAGAATGCGCATCCCGAAGACCGAGATCAGCATACCAATGTAAAGGTAGATTTTTCGCCAGAAAGGCGCCATCGTCACCAGAATCCGTGCGTTCACCACGGCGTTGTCAAAACTTAAGGAAGTTTCCAAGATGCCAAGCATCAAGGCGGTAAACAGAAATGCAAAGCCCTGTGACCAGGAACCAGAGCTTTGGAAACCCATCGAGAAGGCGGTAGAAAGAGCCAGTATGGTGAACACCGAAAAACCTGTGAAGTGTTTGAAGTAGGATTTCATGGTCTCGATGTTAAAGCATGCAATAGAGGTTGTCTAGCCTAGACTTTTTTTACCGAGCCGCCGTATCCTCGGGCGATGAAAGACTCACTTTTGGCCACCGGCTACGCGCCAAAAGACGCCCCTGGATCCTTCGACCTCCCGGAGCCGTCTTGGCTACTAGTGACACCAATGGGTCATGTTATTGTGCTCGCAGAGATGAAGGAGGGGCTGTGGGGTGCGTACCGAGCCGTCAGTGGCCAGTGGACGCGCGTGGCCATGGGACAAACTGGCGGCTCCCTCCCCTGCCATGCGGTTCTCTTCGGCGATTTCCTTCTCGTGGCGCATTATGGCGACGGTAGCGTGACGGCTCTTCGATTGGAAGATGACGGGCTGCCAGGGAAGGCGGTCACCGCAATTGCCCCCTCCCCTGGGGCTCACGCTCACGGCTTGGTACCATTGGATTCGGCGCACCTGCTCCTGATCGATTTAGGTCGAGAGGTTTTAGAGCTCTACCAGAGCAACTCTCCATCTGAGGTTTCTTTGGAGCTCAAGGCTACTTTAAGTTTAGCTTCCTTTTCGGGGGAGGGCGAAACGCGTGCCATAGGGCCACGTCACCTTGCGGTTCATCCGAAGCTCCCCTTGGCCTATGTGGTCACTGAGTACAGTAACGAACTATTGGTGGTGGAAATGGGCCTCTCACCGCCACGCCTCAAGGAGAAGTTTCGGGTGTCGCTCCTTCCTGCTTTTTGGGCAGAGCCCTCTTTCGCCGGGACCGTGAAGGTATCACCGGACGGGAACTTTCTCATGGCCACCAATCGAGGTCACGACTCGGTGGTGAGCTTCACCCTAGAAGAAGGCGCACCGACTCTTCCTGTGTGGACTTCCAGCGGTGGAAAGTGGCCGAGAGACGCTGCGCTGTCGGGAAGCGGCGATAGCCTCGCCGTGGCGAATCAGAAGTCGGACAAGGTAACGGTGTTTGGCCGAGACCCCAAGACCGGCATTCTGACACCGCGGGCCGACTACCGGGTTGCGGGCGCCTCGTGCGTTGTGTTTGGGAGCGACGGGGCACCGACACTGGATTCTTTTGACAATACCCTGTAGTGTAAGCGCTTATTCTGCCCCAAGCGAGGACTCGTGAAACCCAATTATTCAGGCAACAAACGACGGCGGGAACTGGACGCCAAGAAAAAGAAAGAAGAGAAAGCCCAACGAAAAAAAGAGCGCAAAGAGCTGGAAGCTCTCTACCCGGACGGAATTCCTGCCCACCTGCTCGGTGAAGAGCATGCCGACGATGAAGATGAAGCTGGGGAAGCTAAAGAACCGACGCCAGCGGCGCCTTGACGCCGTTCTCGATCACGTAACACTGCAGCAGGTCGCCAAGAAACTCGCGCTTGTAGATGGAAGTGCCTAGAAGCATCCTTAGCGCTTCCTGAATCCCTTCAATGATGGAAGGATGGGGGTGAATCATATTCGCCAAGTCGCGGATTCCCTGCTGGGTGTGCACAAGGTACGCGACCCCTTCTATGCAGCTGGACGCATGGGCACCAATAGCCCGCATGCCCAAAATGCGCATGGCATGATCGTTGGTCACGATAATCTTGAAAAAACCATTGGTTTTGTTCATGGCTATGGCTCTGGAGAGCAATGAATAATCAAGCTTGACAACCTTGACGGGTAAACCTCGTCTTGCGGCTTCCTGCTCGTTGATGCCTACCGCCGCCACTTCAGGGTCAAGGAACATGATGGTGCTGATGTTTTCGTAGCTCATCCTTCGGCTGGGCTCGCCAAACATGCGCTCCACCGCGTGACGGGCTTCACTTTCTCCTACGTTGACCAAGGAAATCTCTGTGGCGATGTCTCCGGCGGCAAAAATGTTGGGGACGTTGGTTTGAGTGTCATCTCGCCAGATTCCGCCCCGTTCTGTGAGCCGTATTCCCGCGGCCGCAAGCCCCAGATTCTCATGGTTGGGAACCCTTCCGACAGACACCAAGGCCTGTCCCACCCGGTTGACCTCACGACGTCCGTCCTTGTATTCCAGCTCGTATTCCACTTCGTCGCTCACGATGTCCATGCGCACCAGTGAGGCCCCACGGTGCACGTGGCAACCGTTCTTTTCCAAGCTCTCGGCCACGATGGAAGCCACGTCTTCATCCTCAAAGGGAAGGATGCGGTCGGCCTTGTCGATCAGGAAAACCTTGGAATTGCCGAAGTTGCTGAAAATCGTGGCAAACTCGCACCCGATGACCCCGGCACCGAGAACCACCAAGGATTTCTGGAAATCCCTCATGTTACGGATTCCGTCGCTGGTGAGTATAATCTTTTCGTCGATGGGGATGTTGGGCAGGTAGCGGGGCCGGCTCCCCGTGGCCAGGAGAATGGAGTCGGCCGTGTAAGTAACCGTTGCCGGGTCGCCTTGGCTGCGGGTGACAACCACCGTGTTGCGGTCCTGAAGTTCGCCCCTCCCACGCTCGAGTTGAAACTGGCCAGTCCCCGATTCCTCAAGAAGCATGCGGATGTGCGAGTTGATGATGTTGCGCCTAGCCCTCACGGCTTCCCGCACTTCCTTATCCGAGTCTTCAAACTTCAATTGGAAGCCGGGCACCAGCTCACGAATCTGCTTGACCTTCTTGGAGTACTCCCACAGCGTCTTCGAGGTCATCACCCCGTTGAAAACCTCGGTACCCCCAAGAGCTGTTTTCTCCACAAGGAGTACCCTTTTGCCGAAGTCGAGGGCTCTCATGGCACCGGCAAACCCCGTAGGTCCCCCGCCGAGGATGATGAGGTCAAAGTGATCGATGGGCATCCTTCGACAATACGGTGGGACGGCCTTCTTTTCAATCCCTTTTTTGTTCAACTGAGGGTCTCATCCCACTCCAGTTCGAGCTGCTTTCCCCAGGGTGGACCCACGTCAAGACCTGCTGCCTCCAGTAGGGAATCCCAGAGGGGACGCAGCTGATGTTCCCGATAGTGATCGTAGTCGGGTGGTTCTCCGGGCAAAGCGACCGGCCGAGGCCCTTGGCTGGTCATCCAGTACTCAACGCTCCCTCTTTGGTTGGTCCAGCCCAACAGGCGCGCAGCTCGGACTTGGGGCGATGCCTTATCGTGGTAGTCTTGGGCTGGTCTGCGTAAAATCTTGCGGTAGATGAGTTCGGCGTCCAGTTCTCCTTGCCGCAACCGATCGAGCAGGTTGTTTTTCCAGGCGCTCACTTCGGAAGCAGAAACGGCGCGAAACAACAAGTCCAACAGCTCGGTTTGAAACCGCCTTGCCAGGGGGGTCCAATCGCTGCGCACGGCTTCCATACCCTTCACTTCAATTTCGGGGGTGCCTGAAGGTTGTTCAACCCAGCCAGCATATCCTTTGGCGCGACCCCGCACTTCCTCACCGGGTAAATGCCGCATTGGGGGAATCAAAAAGCGCGAGTACACCTTGTCGCATCGTAAGGTCAGGTAAGATTCCACCCTCCATGCATCACCGACAATCTTGCCAAGCTCATGAGTAAGCTCCTTGGCTAGGGCGATGGGGTCGCGCCGGGTGTGCACAAATACCGAGTCAGTGTCGCCGTAGAGAACTGGCATATCTCGGGCCTCGAACCAGTCTCGGGTGAACTCAAGGCAACGGCGGCCGAAACCGGTGATCGCCCCTGCCAGCTCGGTTTTCCCATACCGGCAGCCAGCAGACCCCAATACGCCATAGAATGAGTTCATCAGAATCTTGTAAACGTAACTGGCGGTTTGGTCTCCTGCGGCTTCGGCCGCTTGACGGGAGGCGAAATACCGGGTTATCAGGGCCGGCAATATTCCAGGTTGCCGAGAAAATCGAGCCCCGTTGGGGGCCACCAGCGCGTCTTCACCGGGGCGTTCGCATCCGAGAGGGTCGATGCCGAAGGTTCGAATGATCGAGGGGTAGAGACTTCGAAAATCGAACACCACGACATCGCTGAACAACCCCACTTTTGCATCCAGCACCATGCCGCCCGCCGCGCCAGACACCTCGCGCCCCGCCGGCGGAGGTGGAAGAATGCCCCTCGAAGCCAGCTCGAGGGCATAGATGCGCTCAAAAACCGGGATGCTGGTCCACGCCAAGTCGAGAGGAACTCCGGTCAGGGCGGCGCGACGCACGGTCAGTTCCGCCAAGCCGGTCTTTTCAAGGATTTGTAGGACCAACCGGGCGTCCTCCAAGCAGTAATCGCAAAAGGCTATGGGCTCGGCGATAAACATCCGGTCGAGTTCGTTCAGTTTGGCTTCCCCTTTGAGTTCTAGGGTCTTGGTACGTCCGAGCACATGAGTGGCAACTGTACCGAGAGTCTGATCCTCAAAGCGCGTGCCAGAGCCCCTGGCAACCCTCATTGCATCAACCACCTGACGACCCGGAACAGTCACGACCGTTCGGCCGCCAGCCTTCCTGCGAACACGCACAACTTCTTCGGTGCGCCCCCAGTCAAACGCAACTTTGTTTTGTTCATAACGGCCGGCCAGGTGGGCCAGGTCAAAGTCCGTGACGTTCCAACCGGTAATGACGTCGGGGTTGAACTTTCTCACCAGCGCATTGGCAGAAAACAAGAGATCGGCCTCGGAAGCAAAATCGGGGAGAAACAGAACCTCGGACAAAGAACCTTGAGCCAGGGCGAGCGCGCGGACCGTACCGTCCCGCGAGGTTTCAATATCGAGGGAGGCCCACAACAAGGCGATAGGTGTATCGGACGGCCTCAGGGTTGGATTTCGATAGACAACGTCCACTCGGCGGCCGGATACCGGGGTTCCCTCGATCAACACTCCACCGGTGATGCCCCAGTGGAGAAGGGCGTCCTCGGCAGCCCGGGGGACTTCACCGAGATGCCAAAATCCCGCGGGCTCCAATAGGGAACGGGCGAGCTCCCAGGAGCGGGCCGGCACCGACAATTCCACCCGGGGCTCACCCCCGAACGCCTCAACGGCTCTGGCCGACAAAGGCACCCGGGCCTTTTGAAGAAGGCACATCGCCTGGGTCCCTTGGTCGGCTTTCACGACCCAACCGGAGGTCAGGCCTGGGGAGACCAAGCCGAAACTGCGTCCATCAGCCAGGCGCCCGCAGGCACGAAGCTCTCCCCGCGAGGCCCACCAATGGACCAGAAACCCCTCTGCCACGCTACTTGGAAGTATTGTAGTAGTCGAAGAACCAGGTCTTTCCCAAAGCTGTGAGAGTGCCGTCGTCCTTCATAGCCTTGAGAGCGGCATTGAAAGGTGCCACTAGATCGCTCTTGGGGGTGAAGATAAACCCGAAGTCCTCGGAACCCAAGGGCCCGCCGATAAGCTTGAGTTTTCCAGAGTTGGCACCAATGTAGCCCGCCGAACTGGCCTTATCCAAAAGCACCATGTCGACATCGCCGGAGATCAGCGCTTGCACCGAGGCCCCAAAGGTCTCAAACAATTTGACGCGGGGATTTTTCTCGTTACCGTCGAGCACGTTGTTGACTGCAACGTAGAAGTTGGTGGTGCCGGCTTGGGCGCCAATGAGCAACTTTTTGTCGGCACCAAAGGTCTTCTCGTCGGTGAACCGGCCCTCATCGGCACGCACCAACATGAACTGCTCGCTCGTCAGATAGGAGTCGCTGAAGTCAACTTCCTTCCTGCGCTCATCGTTAATCGTGATGCCGTCCATACCCACGTCGAACTGTCCGGCTCGCACCGACTGAATCATGGTGTCCCAACTGCTTACAGACCATTGAACCTTGGCATTCAGCCTCTTGGCAATTTCATTGACGGCATCGTATTCCCAACCCACGGCCTTGCCAGTCTTGGGGTCTACAAAGTTGAGCGGGGTATAGGCGTTCTCGGTGACGGCTTTGATGACGCGACCTGCGAGATCGGGCAGGCCTGCCGCGGCTTTGCCGGCATCGGTCGCTGTTGCCGCCGGTTTAGCGCAGGAGGTCAGCGCCAAGGCAAAAACAGCAAGAACCACGGGTAGAAGCTTTTTCATAACGACTCCTTTATTTTTTTCACCTTAGCGGGAGCGGGAAGAAATTTCCACCCCTCGACTTGACAAAGTGCTCAGGCACCCTTTATTGTTGACTTACTCTACCGGATTGGTTGGAGCATTTGAACCTAGGAGAAACCTCATGGCAACGAAACCAGCCTTCGACACAGCTTCGATTCACGCCGGACAAGTCCCTGATCCCAAGGAACTCAGTCGCGGAGTCGCTATTCATCGCACCACGAGCTATGTGTTCAAGAACACAGAACATGCAGCCAACCTTTTCGGGCTCAAGGAGTTCGGGAACATCTACACCCGTCTGGGAAATCCCACCACAGCCATCCTCGAAGAGCGCATTACAGCCCTTGAAGGTGGAGCTGCCTCGGTGGCTGTGGCCTCGGGTACCAGCGCCATCTTCTACACCGTCATCACCATTGCCAAGCAAGGCGACCACATCGTGAGCGCCAGCAATTTGTATGGTGGCACCTACACGCAGTTTGATGCCATTCTGCCAGACTTCGGCATCACCACGACTTTTGTCGACGTCACCAAGCCTCAAGAGTTCGAGAAGGCTATCAAACCCAACACCAAGCTACTTTACCTAGAAACCATGGGCAATCCGGCTCTCGATGTGCCTGATTTTGAAGCGATCAGCAAGATTGCAAAGAAGCACAAGCTGCCTTTGGTGGTCGACGCCACGTTCACCACCCCCGCCCTGCTCAAAACTATCGACCATGGCGCCAACATTGTCATCAATTCGCTCACCAAGTGGATTGGCGGCCACGGCACCGCCATTGGTGGCATTGTCACCGATGCAGGAAACTTCGACTGGTCCGACCCCAAGTTTGAGCACTTTACCAAGCCTGACAAAAACTACCATGGCCTACGTTGGGCCCTCGACTTGCACGACAGCCTCAAGCCCATCGCCTTTGCCCTGCGCTTTCGCACCGTGCCGCTTCGCAACCTTGGCGCGAGCCTGAGTCCCGACTCTTCTTGGATCTTTCTCCAGGGACTGGAGACACTGAGCCTGCGCATGGCTAAACACGTCGAGAACACCCGGAAAGTGGCCGAATGGCTTGCCAAGCACAAGAAGGTCTCTTGGGTGCGCTACCCAGGGCTCAAGAGCGACCCCACCTATTCGGTGGCCAACAAGTACCTGAAGAAGGGCTTTGGCGGCGTAGTCGTCTTTGGTGTGAAGTCGGGCCGAGAAGGTGGCTCCAAGTTTATCGATAACCTGAAGCTTTTTAGCCACCTAGCCAACGTGGGAGACGCCAAGAGCCTTGCTCTCCATCCGGCAAGCACCAGCCACAGCCAACTCAGTGAGGCCCAACAGAAAGCGGGCGGATTGTCTCCCGAACTGGTGCGCCTGAGCATCGGGCTCGAAGACATTGACGACCTTCTGGCCGACCTCGAACAGGCTCTGTCTCTCACCTAAAAAGGAGCCAAACGGTGAGGCGGCCCTTACCGTTTGGCTCTTTTTCAAGCTAGCCCTTTGGAATATACTGGGCTGTATGGACACCGAACAACCTAAGCTCTCGGTCTTGGCTGTAGACGACGAGCCCATGAATCTGAAGTTGCTCGATGTCTTGTTGAAGCCTTTGGAGCTCAATATTGAGTTTGCGGAGGATGGAACGAAGGGTTTGGAGCTGCTGGAAAAAAACCAGTACGACCTGCTTCTTTTCGACATCATGATGCCAGGCATTGACGGGCTGGAGCTTTGCAAGTTAGCCCGGCTGAATCCACAACACAAAGATGTTCCGGTCCTGATTCTGACCGCTTTTGGTGCAAAGGAGAGCCTTCTCAAGGCTTTTGAGGCCGGTGCCGTAGACTACATCACCAAGCCTTTTTACGGGCCTGAGCTCGTCTTCCGAATCAAGGCCCAGCTGAAGTTGCGTCAATTACAGCGTAGCATGGAAACCTTTACCAACGAGCTTAACCTGCAAGTTCTTAAGGCCATGAAAACCGAACGGGAGCTACTGCAGAGCCAGCAGGCGCTCTCGGAAGCCAATAAGACCCTGGTAGACTGGGCCCACAAGGATGCGCTCACGGGGCTGTGGAACCGGCGAAAAGCCTGGGACCTCATGGAATATGAGGCCGAACGGTCGAACCGTCAAAAACGCAGCATCGGTATTGCGGTCATGGACCTCGACAAGTTCAAGAACGTGAACGATACACTCGGTCATGAAGTGGGCGATGCCGTGCTCAAAGAAGCGGCAGCGATTCTCTCGGAAAACCTCCGCAAAGGCGACATTCTCGCCCGTTGGGGCGGTGAAGAGTTCTTGCTGGTTTTTCCTGAAACCGACCTCGAAGGCTCCTTTCAGGCAGCCAACAAGATGCGTTTGGCTCTCCAAGAGGCGCGGTGGGAACTCCCGGGACTTGAGGGGATGACGGTCTCGATAGGGGTGACGGTAAAGCAACCCGGTGAAACCTGGACGGAAGCTTTCAAACAGGCCGATGATGCGCTTTACCGCGCCAAGGAAAACGGTCGCAACCGAGTCGAAGTGCCTCTCAAGGGTATACCATCCTGAGCAAGCCCCTCCTCCTTGAGTCACCTACCGGGACCGTGACCCTGACTGAAACCGAGGGCCATTGGATCGTTAAGGCAGATCATTTCGAAGCCGCGCTTTGGGCACAAGGATGGGTTCACGCTCGCACCCGGGCAGACGAGGCACTCTTTGCCCGGGCATTGTTCCGCAGCGTGCTGTCGCAGAGCCATAAACCGGGTATGGCCCATAGTGAAATCGATGCTTTTATACGATCTTGGGGCTTCGACGAAAACCTCCGGCAGGAACGCACAGCGCTGTCCCCCGAACATATGGGCCAACTGCTCTCGTATGCCCGCGGTTTTGAAGAACAGCGTCAATCTCAGCGGTTGTGGCCTTGGCAGCGACACGAATACCCGGCTACCCCGTGGCAACCGGAGGACAGCCTGCTCTTGTCGCGAACTTTCGGTTTCATGAGTTGGTGGGAGACCCGTGGAGAGCTAACTTGGTTTCTCTTAGAACTGATTCAGAAAGGAGTCGATTGGGCTCGCCTCTGCGACCTGATACCCGACCTTGGTGATGAGCCAGACCGTCGCCTATGGGATTCCCTTCAACGTCCGGCACCCTTGAGCCCTGAGGCTACCTCCCTGCTCGGAAAACTGAGACGATGGAGAACAGGGGTCAGAGTCAACGGAAGTTCCTGGGGCGTCAGCATGGTCACCGATGTCACCGAGCCTGGCCTGCCGTTTCTGGAAATGCGTTTTGACCTTCCCGAAGCAACGATCCGAGGCTTAAGCCTACCTGGCCTACCCGGTCTGCTTACCGGTCGCAGTCGCCATCTGACGTGGAACTTTTCGCCCTCCTGGGGTGACATCGTAGACTTCCGGCTCCTGAGGGAAGGCGGGATGTCGATGAAATGGGCTGGGCAGCACAAAACTGGAACCCTAGCCTGCTTTCTTCGAGCCCTGAGCAGTACTTCGGTGAGCCAGCTTCGGCGTGCCACCGAGAACCAGGGTTCCGCGGCCCTCACTCTCATGGCTCGCGACGAGAAGGGTCATTCTCAAGTCTGGGAGCTCGGGTCCCGCTGGAAGCGGGTTCACCCCCGTGATGCTTGGCTCCCCTCGGTGGCCAGTGCCTTAGTGGGCGCTTCGGGGTCGATGCCACCGCATCCGGTGCAACTCTGGCTAGACCAGCAACAGGAGCTTCCCCTGCGTTCTAAGAAGGTTTCGGCGGCCTCACTTCTGACCGCAGAGGTGTCCTTACAGGCCACAACGCTTCTTTCTCAGCTCCGTTTCTTGCTTCCAGAGACCGAACAGGGCAACAGCTTGCGCCGATGGGCGGGACAACCCTCGCAGGGGCCGGAATCACAATTGTTTCAACGGGTCTGTACGGCGGTCTTGCGTGCGTTTTGGAACACTTCGGGTGTTATTCCCGATCTGTCGTCGCCACCACTTCACTTCCTCGCCCCGGCTATCGACCGCTTATTGGGTTCCGCTCACTCGGCCTGGCTCCCCTCTTCCATCAAGAACCAGGTGCTTCGCCAAGCCGTACATGCTGAACTGGCTCAGGGTACCCAAGTCGCCGAGCTCACTTCGGAGCGTCTTTTTTCTCCGCGGTTTCTCTACTGGGAAACGTTGGCGGGCCACAGCCGGGTCTTTGCCGCGGTGGTCATCGTGACCGCCGAAGCCGAGTCCGACACGCTCTCAGTTTTTCTGACCGACGACGAGAACGAGCCTCCGGTATTTCACGAACTTTAATCCTAAGACTCGAACTGGTAGTATTTCACTGGTAGAGAGCCGTTGACGAGTTCCCTCACCACGTAGGGCTTGCGGTCGATATGCGACGGGAAATCGTCCAGTGAAGTCAGCACGCCAAGCTTCCAACCCGCAAAATGGGTGGCAAAGTGGCGCATCTGCCGAGACAGGTTTTCTGCATGAGTCCGGGTTTCTAGGCGTTCACCGTAAGGCGGATTGGTGATGAGGAACCCTCGCTCGCCGAGCTCGAGATCTCTGATGGTTTCTGCACGGGCCTCTTCCATAGACAGGTGTTCGAGCTGGATTTTGTCTTCATGGCCCAGCAACCTTAGATTGGAGCGGGCCGCCTCGAGCACCCTGCCGTCTTTGTCGCTCCCACAGATGCGAATCCGGTGGGTGAAGTCCATCCGTCCGCGAGCTTGGTCTCTCAGGATCTTCCAAGCGAGAGCCTGATGCGGCACCAAGTGTTCAAAACTGAAGTCTCGGTTGAGTCCCGGAGGGATATCGAAGGCAAATTGCAGGGCTTCAGCTAGAATTGTTGCCGAACCGCAAAGGGGATCGTAAAGCGGGTATTTGCGCCTCCAACCGGAAAACAACAACAGCGCCGCTGCCAGGTTCTCCTTCAGGGGTGCTTCTCCTGTCTGTTTTCGGTAGCCGCGATTATGAAGGGCCGGTCCGGTGGTATCAATGGTGGCCAGGGCACGGTCGTTCTCCAGATACACCCTCAGGCCTGTCTTCGGCCCGGTCTGTGGGAGCGTTCTTAGCCCCCAGTGTTCCCCTAAATGCTGAAAAACGGCCTTTTGAACCATGGCTTGCACCGTGGGCACCGAGCTCAGTTTTGACTTGAAGATTTTCACTTTTTCAACCACGATGGTGGTGTGGGGAGAAAGCCAGTCCTCCCATGGGAGTGCTGTGAGCCCATCAAAAAGCTCGTCAAAGGTCGCGGCAGGAAATCGCCCCATTTCCACCAGCACACGCTCGGCGGTGCGCAAGTTCAAGTTTGCCCGGTACACGTCCTCCCAGACCCCCTCGAAAAACACCTTGCCAGCGGCACTTTCTGATTTTAGGCCCAAGCCCTTGAGTTCGTCTTTCAGGAGTTTTTCAAGACCGAACGGGCATAGAGCAATCAAGCGCATGGCCGCAGGCTAGCATGGAGAGCTACCCCTCGTCCATGAATCGGAGGCCCCGGGTTTTTTCGGTTCTCGATGGCCAGTTCTGGGCCGACCCTTGGATTTCCAGTCATGTATTGTATGCCCACCTCGACAGCCGTTCTGACGACGCTAGTCGACCCCTGCCAACCATCGAGGCCGAGGTCGCCTTTGCCTGCTCGCAATTTCGGGCGCCCGGAAAAGTTCTCGACCTTGGGTGCGGCCCAGGTCTGCACGGGCGTTTATTTTCGCAGCGCGGGTGGCAGGTTACAGGCCTCGATGTGTCACCAGCATCGATCGAATACGCGCGCTCCGAATCCCTTGACGCAGGCCTTAACGCAGCGTACTTCTGCGGCGATTTTCTTTCTTGGCCCTTCCCAAGGCAGCAGGACTTGATTTTGCTCGCTTACGGCACCCTGGGAACCCTTTCGCCCCGTCAGGCTCGCCGCTTGCTCGATCGCTGCCGCAGAAGTCTCCGTCCGGGCGGGCTCCTAATGTTTGATCTTTTCCGTAAACCTTGGTGGGACCGGCAACAGGCTTCCCTACCATCAAAAGACTGGGACCGAGTACCCGGCGAGGGTTTTTGGGCGCAGGGAGAGCACCTTGTCTTGACTCGTGCGTATGCGTATCCTCTGATGAGGACCTTCGGGCGCATTTACACCGTGGTGGAACCGAACCGGGTCCGTCAGTTCCCGTTCTGGTATCGCTGGTACGATCCGGCGCATGCTAGGGCTGAGCTTTTGCAAGATTGGCACTTGGAATGGTTAGGAAGCCTGCGTGGTACCCCGCTCAGGTCGGATTCAACATGGTGTGCCGCCCTAGCCCGGCGGCCATCGTCGCCGTGAGGCGGCAGGAGACAATTCTTGGCCCTAGAAAGTCTGTTCGAGATCATTCGTTTTCCCGTTTTTCTCGAAGCCCTCGTCGAGAATCAGGACTATAGAAAGATCCTTCACCGGCCCTTAGAACTCATCGTTGAAGCCGAGAAAGGCCCCCTGCAGGTCAAGGACTGGATACAGTTCTGGGAAAATCCGCGAGGCCACGAGGGTCCGTCCCTTTCGGCCCATTCCTGGCGCAAGCTGTCGCAGTTTGGCACCGATGAGGCGCAGGTAGTGTTGCGGTGGCTGCTCGACAGGCTCGTGCGCGAGTATGGTCCCGGCCAGAAGAAGCGTGGCCTCAAGGCAGCCCTCGACCTGCTGTCCATTGTTCTCCATGAGCTCGCCCGGGAGACTCCCGCGGAAATTTTCAACAGTCTTCTGGAGCAGTACCTCCCGTTGGCGCAGGAGCCCCTTGTGGCCTGCGACCTGTACCAGTGGCTGTTTAGCGCAGGTTTTGACCCCGACAACCCCAGCCTTGATTCCTACCTCTTGGCGGTGCAGGGTTTGGCCAAGGCCACTGCGGCCGGCGATAGCGAACGGATCGGATGGAACGCCTATAATCTAGTAACTTACCACTCGTTCTTCGACGCTGAGGAAGCTCACCGTGTTTTGGAGAAATACCTAGAACATTTTCAAGATGACCGTTTTCACGATGCTTTGGGCAACATCGCCCTCAAGTACCTCGACGACAATAAGGTGGAAATTGGAAGAGCCTACCTGGAAAGCGTTTGGTTCTATACTTTGCGCCTTTCGACGCAAGAGGAGCTGTCGGGCCTTCGCAGCATCGGCTTCAACCTTGTCTATGATGCCCTGAACCTTTCGTGGGAACATTACGAGGCACGGGCCTTTTCGCGGGCTATCGGGGTGTTGAATCCGCTGACGGCGCTCTTGGTCCGTGAACGCCAGGGCTTTCTCGAAGCAGCGAAGGAACTCGGTAGCAAACCGGTCGATTGGGCCTATCAGTACTACGTGCACTTGGCTGAGTGCTACCTCTGGCTGTACGCGTGTTACGACGAATTGGGCGAAGATGAGCGAGCCCAAGACCTCCTTGGAGAGTTTCAGAGGCTGAAACTTAGTTGTCCTTTCGACCTCGAAAGCATAGCCAAAGAGTTCTTTCAGGAAAGGGAGAACTCAGACTAGTCCTTCTTCACGGTGTCCTTAAAGGAGGACCAAGCAGTTTCCCGTTCTTTTTCATTGTATTGCTTTACGGGAGCTGGTTTTACGGGAGAAGTTTCCTTCGGCTTCGACGGGGAGGGCGCCGACTGTTTGCGTTCCCGCCACTCTTGGCGGCGCTTCTTTTTTTCTTCGGGGCTGAGGTTCTCTATGGGTAACTCGTCTTTGGCTCCGGCAACCGATAGGCGTGACCGCTTCTCGGCAGCCAACTCCTGCTTGCGCTCCTTGGGAAGGGCCAAGGCACGAAACTCTTCAGCTTGAATGCGGTAACGCCCCGTTAAGCGGCGCCAGAACTGCGAAAACACCGAAAGCCTGCGAAACGCCTCCTCGTACAGGGTTTGTACGTCCAGACCGTACATTTCCTGGTACCGCCTTAACGTCATCACCCCGGGTCTGAAGAAGCGGATCATCAGGTCGCGCATATCGTCCACCGAAGCCAAGCCCAAATTGGTACGACCATGGTGGATAAGCGCCTCGGCCAGCAATTTGTGCTTGGAAAGCAGTTCATGGACCACTGCGTCGTTCTTTTCGGTCCACTCCCTCAAGGCCTGATCCATGTTCTCCGGATTGAGAAACGCCAGTTCCTGAGAATTGTTGGGCTGACGCATACGTCGGCCCATGCGGATCAAGAACTCCTGGTTTGCCAGGGTCTGGAGGCTATCAAAGCGGGAAAGGAAATGCTTGTAGAGGTTGTTTCGGTGGACAACACCGCTCCCTAGCACCACCAAGGGCGCGAGGGACGACTTCTGGCCGGCCTGAGTGAACTGCGTCATGAACTGTTCACGAAAGTCTTCAAACTCCTGCCCGTATTTGTCTTTGAAAAGCAACGTCAGATGACTTTCCAAAGCTACCGAAGGCAAGAGGATTTCTTTTTCGTGAAGCACCAATTGCTCGATTTCCCGCATATCCGTTTCGCGCTCTTGGGCCTGCTCTTTGACTTTTTTCTGCTCTTCGAGTTGGTTGGTAAGGTAGGTGAAAAACAATTCTGCCGCTTGGAAGAACGAGAGGTCGAGGTGAAGCCTACGGTCGGCGAGCAAATCGTCTCGGTGCAGCAAGAGGGTCTCGGCAAGGCCGCGCCAAAAGCCGGAATCCTTGTCGTCGAGACGTTTGGTGACATCGTTGAGGCCCAAGTTGAGGAGTCGGGAGGCGGCAGCAGTGACTTCCGGATTCTTCAGAAGGTACCTGAGCTTCGATGAGGCGAAGGTGAGGAGAACGGACAGCGTCTGGCTCGTGGCCATCACGGTCTCCGCCTGAAGGGTCAACATCAGGAGTTTCTCGGTTTTGGCCAAGGCCTCGATGGGAGTTTTGGCCACACTGGCCATTTCGAGGACTTCGATCAGCTTTGGTGGCAAAACGACATCGCGCGACTTGAGGAGGTTTAACGTCAGGAAGGGATTGCGGGGGTTGTCGCATGCCCTCTGAATGAGGTCCTGCAAGAAGTGGAACCAATAGCGGTCGGATCCTTCATCGCAAAGTACGATCCCTTTCGGCAGGCGTTCCCCTTTCTCGTTCTTTCGAAAGATAAAATGGGCCATTCGCGCCGTTTTGAGACGGTTGACCAGGCTCTCCACTTCTTGTTCCACGTGGTCGAACTGCGCACGGCGTCCAACGACAAACTGGTCAAAGTCTACTTCTGGGCGCCAGGAATTGCACAACTGGTGGAACAACTCCCGCTGAACAGAGGAGGTAACTCCATATTGGGAAAGGAACTCTTCCCGCTGCTTTTGGTCGAAGCGCACATAGGCCGGAGGATTAGTTGGTTCTTCTGCCATGTGGTAACTATACCATAATCGCTTGAATAAGGAAGTGCCACCGGCCTATACTCATCAGCACGATGGCAGATCTCGAGGAAGACTTTTCCGGTAATGACAAGCACTATAAGGTGCTTCGTAAGGCCTTGAAAGACAAAAATATGGCCCTTTGGAACGAGTTTGCGACCTCTGCGGGCCCCTACTTCCGGGCCGACCTGCGCGGTATGAACCTCAGCGGCCAAGACCTGACCGGAGCCCAATTGCGAGGGGCAAGGCTTGAAAAGACAAACTTCGACCGAGCCAACCTGTCGGCTGCCGACCTGACCGACGCCTCGCTGACGGGGGCCTCCCTGCGTGATGCAATCCTCGAAGGCACCCGACTTAAGGTAGAGACCCGCGTGAAAGTACGGCGCACGGTAGCCATCGACCCGACCCAACTCGACCCCGAGGCCCGCCGCCACCGCAAACTCGAGCAGCAGAGGACACAGGCTGTAGCGTTTCTGGAAGAATCCAAGAAGAAAGAGCTAGCCTTGGCCGCTCAAAAAGCACGGGTGAAGGCCAAGAACAACCCCTCACCCTTCACCAACACGAGCCGCTGATTCCTAGCCTAGTCCTGGCCAACCGAGTTGGCGCAGAGCTTCGTAGGTAACAACCGCAACGGCATTGCTGAGATTAAGCGAGCGCGTTCCGGGCCGCATCGGCAGACGGATCAAGGCGTCGGGTCGTGCTTCGAGAAGCGACCTAGGGAGTCCAGAGGTTTCTTTGCCGAACACCAACCAGTCGTCTAGGCGGAACTCGACTTGATTGGGGGCGCGGAGACCCTTGGTGGAACTCAACCATAACTTTTGTTGCCCGTGCAGGGTAAGGAACGCCTCCAGGCTGTCGTGGTAGACAATCGTGACATCCTTCCAATAGTCCAGTCCTGCGCGTTTGAGGTGCCTGTCGGTAACGGTGAAGCCCAGAGGATGCACCAAGTGGAGGACGCTTCCTGTCGCGGCGCAGGTACGGGCAATGTTGCCGGTGTTCTGAGGAATCTCGGGCTCAACGAGAACGATGTTCAATGGCATCTTGTCGTCTGTCAGTCTATCTTCTGGATTAGATTGATGCTGGGAACGGCCCTGAGGGCCTTAAGTATCTTCTGAACGTCTTCTTTGTGCTCCAGTTCCATGGTGAAGGCTCCGATGAGGTGGCCTTGGTGGTCGTCCTCGAGTTTGCCCTCGATGAGATGACCCTTGTATTTGCGCACGGCGCTCTCAATTTCGCTGAACAGGTCGGAACCGCGCTTGGCGACAAGGCGAAAGCGGCGGGTTACGAACGGACTTACCGTTTCCCACTCAACTTCAATCTGCCTGTCATCGATGCCGGGAATGTGTTTGACATTGGGGCAATCATCGCGGTGAATCGTGATTCCACGGCCCCGGCTGACGAAACCCACGATGGGGTCCCCGGTGACGGGGTTGCAACACTGGGCAAACCGGATGAGCACGTTGCGCTGGTCGTCGATACGCACCCCCACCTTAGAGGGGTCGAGAATGCGTTGAGTAGGCAATGGTGGGTCTTCGGGACGGACTATTGAAGGCCCTGGCACCGAGGTACTGTGCGGGGTGGCCTCCTGCCTCGAAGTCTTAGCAACGATGTTTTTATCGATGACCAGACTGTCGTCGTTGTGGGCAAGCCAGTGGCGGATCTTGGCACGGGCACTTTTTGTAGCTACGCTACGCAACCAGTTCACGTGGGGATGAGCTTGCGGGTGAGTGATGATTTCGATGACTTGGGTGTTCCCCAGGGGTTGGCCTAGGGCGATGATGGAACCGTCCGCTTTGGCAGCCATGGTTTTGTTGCCCACCTCGGTGTGAATGGCAAAGGCAAAGTCGAGCGCGGTGGCACCTGCTGGAAGTTCTACAACCTTTCCCTTGGGCGTAAAGACGTAGATGGCATCCTTGAGGAGCTCGCCTTTGATCTCGTTGAGAAACTCTTCGCCTCCTGATCCTGCGTCCTGCCAAAGTTGGAGCTTGTTCAGGATCGTAAAGTCCGTATGGCTCACTTTGGCAGAAGTTTTGTAGAGCCAATGGGCGGCAATGCCAAACTCCGCGGTCTGGTGCATATCGAACGAGCGAATCTGGATTTCGGTGCGGCGACCGCTCTCGCCGATAACGGTCGTGTGCAAGCTCTGGTAGCCGTTGTCTTTGGGCATGGCAATATAATCTTTAAACCGGCCCTCTATCGGCTTCCAAAGCTTATGGACGACACCCAAGAGGGTGTAGCACTCGGTTGCGGTAGAGCAGTAAATGCGCAAACCAAGCATGTCGAATACCTCGTCGAGGTCACGACCGGTTTTCCACTTGGTGTAGATCGAATAAAAGTGTTTCGCCCGGGCGTCAATCGTGACGGCGATACCCTCCTCACGGGAGGCCGCGAGAAGGCTTTCCCGCACGTTTTCCAGGTAGGCTTCGCGCTCGCCACGCTTGGAGTCGACCCAGTCTTTAATCTGGTAGTAGGCACCTTTGTCGAGGTTCTTGAGGGCGAGGTCCTCGAGATGGTTTTTGAGGTTGCTGATTCCCAGCCTTCCGGCCAGCGGCGCGTAGATGTCCAGACATTCGTTAGCGATGCGGCGAACCTTATCTTCGGGGAGGTGCTGAAGGGTGGTCATATTGTGCACCTTATCGGCCAGCTTGATCATAATGACCCGCAAGTCCTTGATCATGGCAAAGAACATCTTGCGGATCGTTTCGGCTTCCTGCACGCTCTTGGTCTTGGCATGCAGGATATGGATTTTGGTGACACCATCGACAAGGCTGAGCACCTCGGCGCCAAAAGCAGTTTCCACTTCCGTGGGTGTGGCCACCGTGTCTTCGAGAACGTCGTGCAAAAGACCGGCAATCACAGTGGCACAGTCCATTTTCAGCTCGGAAAGGATGGCCGCCACTTGCACCGGGTGAATGATGTAAGGCTCGCCCGAGGCACGTTTCTGGTCTCGGTGAAGGTCTTCCGCCCAAGCCACTGCCCGGGCTACAGCATCTTTTTCCGCCGAAGAAAAATGCGAAATCCGTTGAGTAAACTCGATCTTGAGAGCCTCAAGATTGGACTGCTGTAAGAGCAAACCCGTCATATTCAAGGAATACGCTTTTCCCGGACCGCTTGCAAGGGGCACCGGCGACCACCACAGCCGCGATACAGTTGGCTTAACTGACAGTCTTCTTGATTAGCTGGTCGCCGATACAGGCTTTCTCGTTTCAACGGTTGGGCTTTCATGGGGACGCGGGCCTTTTATGACGCAGGAAACTCCGGTGGAAGGGTGCGGAAACTCCATCGATACGCACCACAACTGCAGGCCCAAAGGACCCGGCGCACGCCAGTGGGGGATCAGCCAGTTGTTGAGGCTGGTATCTCCCCAAACCGTATCGCCAAGAATCGGGTGCCTAAGGTCCTCCAGATGCTGTCGAATCTGGTGGCGGCGGCCCGTCACCGGCCTCGCTTCCACCAAACTGTACCTGAAGGTTTCAAACCCCCGGCGCGCCCATGGTTTTTCGTACTGTGCGAGGACACGAAAATGCGTTTCGGCTTCAAGCCACCGCTTCACCTTACGGTCGGGCTGAACCGGCGTGGTCGCTACTACATCCTGACACCAACCCCGCACCAGAGCCTGGTAAACTTTCTCTACCCGATGTTCTTGAAAGGCTTTTCCCAAGGATGAGGCCGCCTCATGGTCGAGGGCAAATAATAGGACTCCTGAAGTAGGACGGTCCAACCTGTGAACAGGAAACAGCTTCAATCCGGTCTGACTTGCGAGCAACTCCACGACGGCAGGCTCGTCAGGTGAAAACTCACTGCGGTGGACATGCAGACCCGCTGGCTTGTTCACCGCCAACAGCCTGTCGTCCCGGTAAAGGACTTCGAAGGTCAATATCGCTTCTTTTCGACGAGGATGGTCATCAGTTGATTCAAAAGTCGAAGATCCATCGTATCCGCATTGGCGTTGATGCCCTCGCGCACGAGCTCCCACTCCTGTTCGCTAAACTCGACCTCGTTGGTGGCGAGCTGCCCGTTCATGAAGTCGATCATCGCCAGTGGACCTTCTGCCAACTGGTAGATCGTGCGGGTCGCCGGGTCAGAGTCCAAGAACTTCTCCCAGTAAAAATTAAAAATATCGTGCTTCAGGTTTTCGGGGAGCTCGGTGAGGAAGGTGAACATCACATCGCGGATGTCGCCGGCAACTTCCTCATCGGGACGACCCTGCTTACGCCTTATCGCTTCTTTGGCTCTTTTGTAGTATGCGTCAGAACCCGTCATGATTGCCCTCTGGGCTGGCATCCTACACAAAAGCCGTCGATGTTTCCAGAACTCACTCAGTTTTCGAGAATGGTGATTTCTACCCGGCGGTTCTTTTGTTTATGGGCCTCGGTATCGTTGGGGGCTACCGGGTGTTCGGCACCCCAGCCCCGGTAAACCAATTTTTCTGAGGTCCTCACGCCTTGGCGTACCAATTGGTTACCAACCGCAGCGGCCCGGTCCCGGGAAAGCTTCTGACGTTGCTCGGCTGTTCCCGCCAAAGCCGTATGCCCCTCCACCAAAATATCGCGGTCGGAGTACTTTTTGAGGATCTGCCCGATGAGCCGGATTTTTTCCTGCTCGCTGGGAAGCAAAACGGCCGAATCGGCAGGGAACAGAATGTTGTCGAGATTGATCACGACGCCTTTTTCAGCTTGTGTCACCTGCACATCGGGCATTCCGCTGTCGGCCAGGGCCTTTTTCACTTCGGCGGCCATTTGGGGTTTGTTCATCGATAAGGCCTCGGTCATCTGCGAGGCCCCGTCGCCGCCAAACTCATACACATCCTGGTTGTTCATGGTAAGGACCAGAGTGTATTCCTCCTCGTAGCCCTCCTCCTCTCCCTTTTCCTTGTTGAAAAAGTGCTTCTGGTGCGAGTAACCGCTGAGCACTACCGGCCAAGCACCTTTGGTCGACGAGGTAAAGCCTGTATTGGCATAGATGTTGTAGTCGGAACTAATCACCTCCAGTGTGCGCCCATTTTTTAGTTGGGGGCCAAGGTCGGTGTAGCGCACATCGATGGGAATGTGCAGCAACTTGTCGACACCGAAATCTTCGCGCAGATCGTGAACTTCCTCACCCTTGGCAGTCCAGGTATCACCCGGTTTTATCGCATGGTCGGGAAAGGTAGGGACATGGCGCACCACCGGCATCACGTCGTCTGTTGGCACCGTGTAGCGCCCTAAGCGGTCTACTGAATAGGCTGTGTCGAACTCTTGGCTAATCGCCTTTGCCCCTTGGCGCCGGTCACTGTCGCTCAGGAAGACAATGTGGCCTTTGAGCAGGCCTTTCCCGGTCGCATCGACCGCGGTGACGCTATAACTTACCTTGTAGGTCTGAAGGGTAGTCTGAACCAGCCGGCCGTTGATGTACGCTTTCTGGACTCCGGTGCCGTAGTAGCGGAACTGGTCTCCAGAGGTCCACTGAAACGCCAGAGGAATTGAAACTCCTTGCGCCGGTAACATCTTTGGCAAAAGCAGGAGCCCCAGCAGGGCCACTATGGAAATGGCTTTCGACATGTTGGTCTTCCTCCTAGACTCCCCAGCTTCGCTATACCTTTCGGTCCCCGACGACCATTTCTTGACAAAGCGGAAAACCGGCTGATATCCTTAGATTTTGGAGAGCAACCCCCTTGAGTTCCCAAACGCCCAAAGGAATCGACCTTTCGACCCTTAAACCCTTGGTCGACGAGCTTCAGCGCCGACTCAGGGAAGACGAAAATCTTGACGAACTGGCCTCTTGGCAGAAGGTTTTCCGCAAAACGGTTCCACTGTTTTCCCGTAGCATGGTGGCAGGCTACCTTCTCCGGGAGTGGGCGGGAAAGGCCACCGTGCGACGTAAAATGAATACCACTACGGTCTTCGTGAGTGTCGGCAAGAACCGCCGAGTTTTTCCCCGCGATCTGGTGGCCTTATTGGTCACTGCTGGCGGTGTACCAAAGCTCGATATCGGGGACATCAAGATCCTCGACAACTATTCGTTTGTCGAGGTCGAAGAAAACTCAGCCGCTGATTTGATCAGCCGACTCGAGGGAACTGCCTTCCGGGGCCGACGCCTGACGGTTAACTTTGCCAAAAAACGCGGCTCTGGAGAGCCCGACTTTAAAGAATCGTCAAGCGAAGCAGGGTCACCAGAAGAAAAACGTTGAGGCCTGCCCCCGCAGCCAAAACGGCATGGGCCAAGATCTCCAACCTGCGGGCATGCAGGCCGCAGCTGAGGGCCTTCTCGGGAGCATCACCGCGAAACCTCAGCACGTCACGGGTAGCCCTGAGAGTTCTGCTTTCTGCCCATAGCTTCGAAAACCAGTAGAACAGGAAAATTCCGGGGGGGAGAAAAAAGGTGCTAGGAAGCAGGGCCAAGGCGAGGGCCGAAAGGCCAAGGGCACGGGACCCCGGAAACCGCAGTTCCCAGTAGGCCACTAAAAGGAGCGTCCCGAAACCCACCAGCAGAGAAATCGGTGTAACTGGATTCCAGTGTTCGATCACCTGCCGTGAATCACGCAGGGTCCGTTCCAGAACGGTGGTCTCATCGCCGTGGAAGGCAAGGACCAGCAGAGGTTTCCCCGGTTTGGATTCAAACAGGGGGATAGGCGAACTCGTGCTTAAGTAGCCCCAGATGAGAAAACGGGTACCTTCAGGAAGGACCCCCAAGTTGGTCCAGTTGACTTTGCGGGGCGGTTCTTGTGGCGACCCGCCCTCGTCGGGATGTTCCAGAAAGTACACTTCCACACCCCGGATCCTGACCTGCACGCTGACCTGCTCGTTTCCTATCCAGAGTGTGTCGCGACCTTCAAAAGCTTCAAGGGAGCCGATAAGCCGAAAGGGTCCCGAGTCGTTGCGGTACTCCTGAAGAGCCCGGAAAGTGACCACAGGTGAGGCCGCCGCCGCCGTGAGCCATCGGCGAAGGCCGCGCCAGCCGCCACGAACCACAAAGGCACCCGCCATAGGGAATGCCACGTAAAACAGCAAGGCAAGGAGAACTGGTGCCCAAAGAACCACGGCTTCAGGCTTTGACGTTGAGGACGAGGCCACTCATGTGGCCCCAACTCTTGTAGGGCTGAGAGTCGGACTGCATCTGAAACGCCTGCTGGGAAAGCTTTTGGATGGTTTCTTCGGGGCGGGAAAGGTCCATCTCCTCTTTCTTGAGGGGGGCAGTGCCACGCTGACGGTGCGAATTGATTTGTGAAAGGAGGCTGTCAATAATCTGTATGCGGTCGAGGCTCAGGCCGCCGTCGACAGAGGGAACGCCCTGAACAAATTGGAACTGGGCAAACATAGAAAGCCCAGGCTGAACGGGAACTTCCAACTTTCCGCTGAAGGGTTGTGTGTAGTAACTGTAGGGCCCGCCGCCCGAAACACCCAATAATCCACTCATTTTTTGTGATCTCTAACCCGAATATCGGCGGTTTCAAAAAATGTATAAGCGGATTCCGAAAGTCAGCGGTTTTGGCGGTCTTTTTTCGTTTGGCAGTCGATGCAAAACAGGGCGTAGGGAATAGCTTCAAGTCTGGGTGTCGGGATGATTTTCGAGCACTCCATGCAGACGCCGTAGCGCTCATTTTGGATGCGCCCCAAAGCATTTTCGATGAGGCTCAGCTTCCTCGTCTCAACCACATTGAGAGCTTCGAGATTTTTCTTGTCAACGTCGTCGGCTGCCATGTCGACGATATCTTTAGGATCCATATCCTCAACGATCTCTCGAAAGCCTTCGCTCTCTGCTTCCAGATGCCTGAGAATTTCCGCTTTTTGTTTCAATAGTTCGGCTTTCATTTTCGCTAGAAATTGTTTGTCCAAAACCTTGTCCCTCCCGGAAGCTGAGAAAACCAAGGTAATCTCTTCATTATTGCGGAAAATGTCAACAGGTTGACAAAGGGGGGGCAGGTCCCTATCATCGTTGGACTATGGCCGACAAAGAAGAAACGATCGAAGTGGAAGGTGTGGTTCGCGAATCTCTGCCCAACACCATGTTCCGCGTGGAGATCCAGAATGGGCACGTCATCCTGGCTCACCTGTCGGGCAAGATGCGGAAGAACTACATCCGCATTGTTCCAGGCGACCGTGTCAAAGTGGAACTCTCTCCTTACGACCTGACCCGGGGCAGGATTATTTTCCGGGAACGTTAAGCCATACCCACACGGCACCACTGCCACCCTGATTACGCGGCGTTTCTCCCCAGGCCGCCACATGCGGGTTCTTCACAAGAACATGTCGCACCGCCTCCTTGAGAACAGCCTTTCCCTCCAGGGAATGCAATCCTTTACCATGGATGACACGAACTTTGCTGTAACCGGTCTGTCGTGACTGGGATAGGAAGTTTAGCAAAAGGAGGACCGCTTTTTCACGAAGGAGCCCATGGAGGTCGATTTCGTCGTCAGCTGGGTGTTTTTCCATTACGGTGCGCGAGGGCAGGTTCTTGGCAGCAGATGGCTCGTCTTTTTCAGGCACAGGGCCACCCTGCGATTCCCACCGGGCAAGGGTCTCTCCAAAGTCTTTCATGGTTTGCCAATCAGGAGCAGGTCTTTCGAGGCCAGCCAGCCTTCGAGTCCATAACCCGTCTGGACTAAAGCATCGACCTCGGTCGAACCCAGAATCTTGACGACTGTACCCGCCCGAAGAGTCATCCACTTTTCTGCGAGGCTGCCGGGCACTTTTTTGAGGTTACCGTCGTTGGGACCGACGACACCGTTAGCCTCATGGCGGATTGTTTCCTCGGTCACGAGGACTGTCACCGCACCCAACATTCCCAGAAAAAGTATCGATGCAAAAACCAGCCAAACCGGCCGCGAGCTGAGCCTCTGCCACCCCCAGAACAGGAATGCCAGGTTGAGAAGGCCCACAACTAATAGAAACAGAAAATCTCCACTGAGGCCGGTCCAAGGATGAAACTGGTCGATCAGGGCCTCATCTTCTTCCAGACTTCGAAGCGCGGCAACTGCTTCGGGCCCTTGGAAACCTGCATCGAGCGCACTGCGAAAAGCGTGAATCGCCAGCGCGGTTTGTCCAACTTCAGAAGCGACGAGACCCTGGTTGTACCACAAACCAGGCTCGTGGGGGTGTGCCTGGGTGAGCACTTTCCAATCTTTGAGCGATCTAGCGTCGCCAAAACCGCCCGGAGCAGCTTCAACTTGGGCTGATCCCGACATCAACAACAGCAGGGGCAGCAGAACAATCAACCCTTTGGTTTGGTTGCGGGGACCAAGGAAGGTCGCCGCCCAGAACAAGGCGCCGGGTAGGAGAAGCAGCCAACTCCACCACTGACCCCACACCCCTAGGGGTCGCGCCGCCAACACTTGGTTCCAGTTGAGCAGTTGGCGTTTCAACTTGGTTGTCGTTTCCGGAGACGGGGCCTCCAGTTTGAAATCGACACTACGGCTTTCCCACACTTTTGTGAGGCCTGTCGCGGGCTGGAACACCTGAAAGCCAGGCAGAACAACCGTTACAGCGCCTTGTTGGCCTCCCTGAAAGCGCCAAGTGACGATCAGATTGCCCTCATAGCCCTCGGTCGTGGCCTTCGTGTTTACCCTCTCTTGTCTTGAAAGGAGGGTCATGGAGCCGGCTAAGACGGCAGGGACCACCAAAGCAGGGAAGTTGCCTTGACCCTTGACTTCCTGCGTGATAATCACTTGTCCCCTCTGGTCGGCCGTACCTTCGTGAGCCTCGACAGAATAACTCAGGTTGCCCACCGCACGGCTGAGCCGGGCGCCCTCCGGCAGGGGCAACACGGTTAAAGATGTGCCCTCGGCTGTTCTGCTCAGTCCAAGCACTTTTACCTTTGCGGAGGGCAAGGTCAAAGTCCCATCCTTTGTAGGAAGCAACATCCAGCCCCCCCAGGGAATGTTCATGATGCGGTCCTCTCCGACGCTCGTAACTTCAATCTCGCCAAGTCCGGAGACCTTTTCAAACAGGGCGCCAGAAGGTGTTGTCACCGTGAGGTCACGAGACTGATCCAAGGTGACAAGGTTACGCACTTGCAGAATCACAGGGATGGCTTGTCCCTGATAAAAGGGGCCAGGAGGAACCACCCAGAGTGCATCAACCGGGAACCTTTGTTTCGCTTCGTCCGAGGCGAGTAGGTAGACAGTTACAGGTGGTACCGCAACGTCCTTCGACCCCAGTCGAACAACCCATGGACCTAGTTGTTGAATACCCGCTGACAGCACCTTGAGGGTCAAACTGATTTTTGTCACCGGAACCAACTTTCCCGGGGACTGTTCCCATGAGGTTTCGCTAATGTTGGGACCATCAATCAGACTCAGTTTGGCCGAAAGAGTCCCGTAGTTGAACTTGATCGCCAGCGGGTCGGTCTTCGGTACCACGATACCAAGGGAAAAACGGGAACCAACAACCAACCGGTCGTTCTCCAGCACCACCTTGACCGCAGGGGCTTGGCCGGCCAAGGGCACATTGCCCCCGAGAATTACCAGTCCGAGGAAGAGGATTGCGAGGTGTCGAGCTGATTGTTGGCTTTCCATCGTGATCCCTCCAGGCGATTGATATAGTCGAGCATGGCTTTGTCGGTGTCTTTCGGCACGGGCACCGCGGTAGAGGTGCGGGGGGTAAGGCCCAAGCCGAAACTCAGGATTTTCACAAGGCTCAGTTCTAGGTTGCGTTTGGCACTGAGGTTAGAAGGTTTAAGAGTTAGGGCCACCTTGAACTCGTTGTAGGCATCCTCATATTGACCCCTCTGGTAAAGCAGGTGGCCCCGGTTGAAGGCGAGTCGGAACCGCAGTTCATCCGAACTCGGTCCTTTGATGCCAGCCCACACAGCCAAGGCCGTGTTGGCCTCTCCCAAGGCGTTATCGACATTCCCCATATTGTAAAGGACAACGTTTCTGGTGGCAGGGTCAGGCGAAACCCGCAGGTAGGTCAGACTTGAAGCTTGGAACTCTCCGCGCTGAAAGGCCGCATTTCCTAGCAAGACTCCCCATCCATCGGAAACCTCGGTACAGGAAGCAAAAATCAGAGAAAGCAACACAAGAGCAAACTTGGCGCCCGCCATCAAAGGATTCCTTTCCAGGGAACTATCCGAACCAAGAGGAAGCCAGCCAGGCTGAAAAATGAAAGCAGGAGGAAGACACGGAAGTGAGAAACGCTCTCGAGTTTGACGCCACCCCGGGATGCGGGGTTTCCAAGCGAAGATAACTGATCCTGTAGTTCCCGCAGGTTGGTACGGTCGGCGCCTGAAAAATAACGGCCACCGGTTTCTGCGGCAAGCATCTTCAGAGGAGCCTCGTTGAGTTTGGTCACGACTGGAAAACCAAAGGTGTCCTTCAACAGACCACCGCTTAAAGGTATATTTGTGCCTTCGACGGTCCCGAGACCAACAGTAAACACCTCGGTCCCTTGAGCCACTGCCAGACGCGATGCCGCCGAAGGGTTGCCGTCGAGGGATTCTCCGTCCGTCAGCAGCACAACCGCCTTGTGGCGTTGGCTCGAAAAATTGACGGTGCGTAGGGCTTCCTGCACACCCAACTCTAAATTGGAGCCGGTGCTTGAAGTCAAATTGGGTCCCAGTTCCTCCAACCAGCGTTCCAACACGGCCTTATCTGGGGTTAAAGGCGTCAACGTCATGGCCGAACCCTCAAAACCCACCAAGGCAAAACGGGCCTCGGGAAAAGCGCCAAGGAGGGAACGTACAGCTTCTCGGGCCTGATCTAGCCTCGATGGCGAAACATCGGTGGCTGTCATGGAACGGGAAAGATCGACGCACAGGGCAATATCAAGACCATCTTGTGGTTCCTCGACAGGAAGGCTGCCCCACATGGGCCCCGCCCACGCTAAGATCAAGAACAAAAAGGCAAACACCAGTGCAATGCCAGAAAAGAAACTCTTGAGGAGGTACACCGCGTGCAGATCTTGTCCCCGCCACGCCCCTCCAATGCGAAGTAGCTCAACCTTGCCTCTGAGGTAAGAGCTCTGCAGCAGAAACCAAGCCGGCGCCAAAAGAAGAAGAGACCAAAACACCTCCGGGTTGCTGAAAGTCACAGAATCTCCTTAAGAAGGAGTTTGCGCATCAGGATGAACAGCAGCAGGCAGCCAACCGCGGCTGCGAGAAAATCGGCGTAGATCGGCTTGTTGTCAACCTGAACCTTGACGCGTTTGGAGGCCGATTCACGAGAATCGATGGCCAGAAAAATAGACTCCAAACTACCGGCTGACCCCGCAGAGAAGTAAGTCCCAAGCGGAGGCACAGCCAAACTCTTGAGGAAATCTTCTTGAAAACCACCTTCCAAAGTCCCCGAATACGAGGTTCCAGTGCGGGGATTGGTCAGTTCCAAGGGTACGGTTGCGTTGGTTCCAATGCCGATCAGATACAGAGGTATTCCCATCGAACGCAGCAATTCTGTTGCCGTGGACGGCTGAATCTCTCCGGCATTGTTGACTCCGTCGGTGAGTACGATCACTACCTTTTGGGCCGCTTTGGAGGCGCTGAGGTGCAGAGCGGCTAGTGACAAGCCGAGGCCCAGAGCGGTTCCGTCGCCGAGATCCATGATCTGCAACTTTTCCAGGCGGTCAAGAAGGTAGTGATAATCAAGTGTCAGTGGAACACGCAGAGCGGCATCACGGCCAAAGGTGATCAAGCCAATCTGGTCGTTTTCCCGGCCCCCAACGAAGCGTTTGATAACCCCCTTGGCCGCATTAAAGCGGTTCTCGGGCGGAAAATCGCGGGCAGCCATACTCGGCGACTCGTCAAGCACAATGAGAATATCGGCTCCTGCGCTAAGGTAGATTTTCTCCTGCAGAGTGATGGTCGGGCCGGCGAGGGCCACAACCATCAGCGCCAGGGAAGACCAAAGGGAAATCGTCGACAACACGATGGCAAACCGCATGGCGGGTATGCTTGGATGGAACTTGAGCCCACCCCAAAGACCGAGGGGAAAAGACAGACGCCCCCCTCTGCCCTTCCAAGAATAGGTGAACCAGCCCAACACAGGCAGAAGTAGGCCGAGAAGTAGGTAGTGGGGCTGATCAAAGGTTCCCATGACGATCCTCCCACCCTGAAGGCGTTCTCTCCTCGAGAGCTTGGGCTTCGCTACGTAGGGCCTCGAGATCTTCCAAACGCTCGGCGTCCCCAGGCTCGCGGGAATCAAACCTGACAACGTCGGCCTTGTGAAAAAGCCGGTCCCAACCTTGTGCCGAATCAGTTGACCAAGGGCTGAGCAAAGCTTCGACCTCCTGCGAGGTTAGGCTGGAGAAATCCCTATCAAATCGAGCAGCAAGATAGTGGCGGGCCAACAGAAGAAGTTGGGTGTAGAACTCCGGACCTGGTAAGCCCGAAAGTTTGGCTTGAAGCTTACGTGATTCTCGCACCAGTCGGTGGTAAGGACGATGACGTTCCAGGTGCTTCCAAAAGTTGTGGGCCAGATTGAGAGCTGGCCGCAGGAACCGCCACGCCAGCATGGGAAGTACCACAACAAACAAGAAAAACAACAGAAGGAAGATTTCGGTTTGGGGGAGCGGCAATTGGTCCCGGGGCGGATCGAGGCCTGTCGGAGCGTCAGCAGTCGCCGACAACACGCTAGTGGTCTCAATGTGCAAATTATCGAGCGTCACATCTCCCAACTCCAACGCGGGAAGCACTTTCTCCCCCGGAGCAAACGACGTGAACTTGACGGTCACATGCTGAAACGGAGGGTCGTTACGGATTTTTACATCATGAACGGCAACCCAAGTCTGCTCCGGAAGGTTCTGGATAGGCCTGAGTTCTAGGCCCTCGGGAAGGACGAGAGTCACACGCATCTCGACCGCATCGCCCACGGTGAACACTGGTGGTACCAGCAGGGTTTCTGTGATGGTGACATTGGTGTTGGCAGGGAGAGCCGAGGATAGTAATGAAAGCAAAAAAACGGCAAACACCCTCATCGGCGGCTGTCCCTCCGGTTGAAGAAATGCGAGAGTCGGGCTGCGGGGTCATCCTCGGTACTAACTTCAAGCACCGGTACACCGCGACGAGCGCACTCACGGCGCCAGTGCAAGCGCTGAAGGGCCCAAAAATCGTGATACTCACGGCGAAAGGTCGGTGAATTGCCAAAGCCAAGGACAGCCTGCCCTGTTTCGGGGTCCATGAGTTCTATCAGGCCTCCCTCGGGAAAGTCACTGTCGAGGGGGTCGTAAATGCGGATGGCAATGACGTCGTGTTGCTTACTCACCAACGACATTTCCTTCCAGAAGTTTGAAGTCTTGAAGTCCGACAGGATAACGATGATTCCTCGTCGTTTCATCGATTCGTGAGCCGTCCTCAGGGCCAGAGCCAAGTTGGAACCGTTTCCCGTCGCCTTGGCGACCAAACAGTCTTGGACCAGACTCAGCGCATAGGTCTTGCCTTTTCGGGGGGGAACCCATTTCTCAATGGTCTGGCTGAAGAAAACCCCTCCCACACGATCCTCGGTGGAAACCGCTGCAAACGCCAAGTTGGCAAAAAGGGTGTTGAGAACCTCGCGCTTGTTGTAGCGGCCTGAACCTGAGTCTAAAGAAGGAGAAATGTCGGCGAGAATGGTCAGGGTGAGCTCTCGCTCCTCGCGGAACTTTTTGGTGTACGGACTGCCCATCCGGCTGGACACATTCCAATCGATGAATCGGGCATCGTCCATAGGATCGTACTCGCGGACCTCGTCGAACTCCAAGCCCGGGCCCCGAAACACGGAGCGGTAGTTTCCAGCATACAAGCCCTCTACTAACTTAGAAGAGTTCAGTTTGAGTTGCCGTATACGGGTGTAGAACTCCTGGAAGTCGAACATGGCTTACGGGATGGTAACAGCTGAAAGCAGGATGCGGATCACATCGTCAGCGTTCATTTCCTCGGCCTCGGCTTCGTAACTCAACACAATGCGGTGCCTCAGGACATCGAACGCGACCGCCTTAACGTCTTCAGGGAGCACAAAACCGCGCCCCTCAAACAAGGCCCTGACCCGGGCAAGTTTGTAGAGCGCGATCGAAGCGCGAGGACTGGCCCCGTAGTCGATAAAACGGGTGAATCCATAGTTCTTGCGGTCTTTTTCACGGCTCGCGCTGACGATGCTCACGATGTAGGTTTCGATGCGCTCATCAACCCTGACCGTCTTCACGGCAGTTCGTAGTTTCTTTAAGGATGCTAGGTCTAACACTCTCTGAAGAGGCGGCAGCACGTCTTTTTCGCTGGCGATGACCTTGAGAATATGGAGTTCTTCTTCAGGTGTCGGATAGCTCATCACCAGTTTCATCATGAAGCGGTCGAGCTGGCTTTCGGGTAGCGAGTAGGTACCCTCCTGCTCGATCGGATTCTGGGTCGCAAGCACGAAAAAAGGCTCGGGCAAGGCAAAGGTGTTCTCGCCTATGGTGACCTGGTTCTCACCCATGGCTTCGAGCAAAGCCGACTGCACCTTGGCCGGCGCGCGGTTGATCTCGTCGGCTAGGATGAAGTTGCTGAATATTGGCCCCTTACGGGGTGTAAACTCGCCGGTCTGCTGCCGGTAAACCATGGTTCCCACCAGATCCGCCGGAAGCAAATCGGGGGTAAATTGCAGGCGCTTGAAATCGAGGCCCATGATCTCGGCCAAAGTGCGCACCGCTAGTGTCTTCGCGAGTCCCGGAACACCCTCGAGAAGGATATGCCCGCCCGCGACGATGCCGCGAAGCAAGGCCTCGAGCACAGCTTCTTGGCCTATGATCCGCTTCCCCAGTTCCCGTTTGGACACTTGAATCAGCTGTAGCGATTCCTGGATGCCCTTTTCGCGGCTTGCTTCCATTCCCGCCTCCTGTTAACTTCGGTAGTCGGCGTTCTCACGCACGTACTCGTAGGACAAGTCGCTGCCCCAAACGACCGCAGCGCCCTCACCCTGACCCAGATCGAGCGTGAAAACAACGTTATTTTCATGTGGCGGAAAACCCGCTTTTTTTTCGGGAAGTGCGGCGGCCGAAAAGGCCAAGGATAGACGCTCCTCTTTCATTGGATCCAACTGAAAGGCCCCTTTCTCAAAGACTGTTTCGCCGGCGATGGCCAATGTGATGGCCGTGGGTAATAACGTCAGTCCGAGGTTGCCGAACGCATCTCCAACACTGGCCAGAACACGGCCCACGTTGGGGTCGTTGCCATAAAGAGCGGTTTTGACGAGGGGCGAGTTCACGATCGCCTTACCCGCCACTTGAGCCTGAGCTCTATCACTTGCGCCGACCACTCGCACTTCGAGCACATGGGAACTTCCTTCGCCATTTCGCACAATATCCTGCGCGAGTTCCCGGCAAAGATCTTCCAAAGCTTGCTCAAATTGTACGGAGTCGGGACACGCCACCCGCTGGCTCGACCAGATGAGGGCCATATCACTGGTGCTCTGGTCGCTGTCGATACTGATACTGTTGAACGACTTGGAAACTACGCGCGGCAACATTTCACGCAAAGATTTTCTCGACAAGGAGATGTCGGTAAGGATGTAGACCAACATTGTGGCCATGTTCGGCTCGATCATTCCCGCACCCTTGGCAACCGCGGTGATTCGGCCTCCAAAAAGCTGCCGAGAGCGGACTTTGGGCCAGGCGTCGGTGGTCATAATGCCTTGGGCCAGCGGGAGAGCCGAGGCGCTTTGCATCGTTTGTGCGAGCTCAGGAAGAGCTTTCTTGAGTTCCTGAAGGGGAAGTGACCAGCCGATGACTCCTGTACTGGCAACAAACAGCTGACTGGCTGCCAACCCAAAAACTGTGGCGGCGTCCGCCTGCAGTTCCTTGGCGTCTTCCAGGGCATGGGGCCCTCCCACATTAGCAATCTTGTTGTTGACCAGCACACCGCGGTTCATTGGCTCTCCAAGGAGTTCCTTTCCAAGGAGAACCGGGGCACCAGGGAACGCATTCCGGGTGAAAACGCCGCCGAAGGCTGCCGTGGCCTCCTCGAGCAGAAGTAAGTTCAGACGCATCGGCAAGGGCTGTTTGACCGGCCTTTCCTTGGGGACAAACGTGAGGTTTGTCGTGGCAGTGCGAAAGCCCTTGGGAAGGACGGCCCGCTTTTCCAGGTCGGCAAGATAGTCTTCGGCACTCCGGTAGGTCATCCCATCGTTTTACTGCAAAAACCCGTGAAGCTCAAGCTCGACGGTGGAGAACAAGCAGGAGCGGAAAATGGTCAGAAACACCGTTACGGGTCCGGGGTCCCCAGGCCAGTGGCTTAGGAGCGTAGCGAACCGGGTGGAAATCTAAGGCCACCCAGTCGCCAGTCCGAAGTGAGGACGACAACAGGAACATGTGGTCGAGCACCGTCCATTGGCCACGATAGAAGTAGCTTCCGTGGGGTTCGCCGGCCATCGCCCAAGGATCGGTTAGTTCTACTTCGCCGATTACCGTCCGCTCCAAACTTCCCGAGAGCGAAGGGTTGGGCCACGGACGCGAAAGCTCCACAGAGGTGTTGAAGTCTCCTACCGCGATAACCAAAGGCTGATCCGCGCGGTCCTGCAACTCTGTCAACCGTTTGCCTAAGGCGTCGGCGGTTAGTTTTCGCAGGGGTTCCGTGGCTTCCGGGGTCGGAATCCGACTCTTCCAGTGATTGGCGAGCACCACCAAGTGGCGTCCGCCGAGGTCGAGTTCGGCCTCAAGAATGGGCCTCAACTGCCCGGTGCCAGGGAGTTCGGGCCAATGGACACCGGTCTTCAGCAAGGGGTAACGACTGAGGTAGCCGGTGCGCATCCCAGCGAACTCAGGCGGAGTAATCCAACTGTAGCGGTAACCAAGGTCGCCCAGAAAACGGGAGTTCAACACCTCCAAGGCATGGGGGGTTTCTACCTCCTCTAGCACGAGGAGGTCGGGACCTCCTGGGGTACAGGCGTGAATGACTTTCGAAAGCGATTCGCACCTTTGCCAGAAGTCAGCTCGTGTCCAACCCTTTTGAGGGTCAAACTCCGGGTACTCGGTTCCGTCGTCCACTTCGTCAAAGAGGTTTTCGACATTCCAGGTGATCACCGAAAGGGTTTCGGAAGGCCGGGGGGTGAAATCGAAGGAACAGGACGTTGACCAGACAAGGAGTGCACCAAAGGTCAAACAAGCAGGAACCCGCAACGTAGATCGATTCATTTTTCCTCCCGAGTTCGGTGGCCACGGGCTCAACCGAACTACGAAAGGTAAGACAACAGCCGGGCGGTTTCTGCTTGTGAATCAAGGCCCGAAGTCACCCATTTTTGGCCGGTGATGAGCTCGTAGGCCTGAGAGTAGCGGGCCAAGGTTTGTGCAAAAACCTCGGCTGGAATGATGGGAACTTCCCCGTTGCCTGTAAAGCCCTGCCCCGCCAGCCACTGACGCAGGTATTCCTTGTCGAGTTTGCGGGGTTCACTTCCAGCCGAAATGGCCAGGGAGTAGTCTTCGGCAAACCAAAAGCGGCTGCAGTCGGGGGTATGCATTTCGTCAACGATCAACAGCTCGTCGTCCACGAGGCCAAACTCGTACTTGGTATCCACCAAAATCAGGCCCCTTTGCGCCAGAACCTCCGTACCACGGTGAAAGAGCGCTAGGGCCGCCTGCTCAATTTGAGCCCAGAGTTGGGCAGTCACACGCCCGCTGGAAACCAAATCCGCACGACTGATGGGCAAGTCGTGCTCGCCCACGGCCTCTTTCGTCGTGGGAGTGATCATCGGCTGAGGTAGTTTCTGGTGAATGTGCAGCGCTTTGGAATCACCGAAACCCGGCACCTCAAGACCCGGCAAGGTTTGCCCAGCAGAGTAGGATTTCCAAGCGCTCCCGGTCAGGTAGGCTCGCACCACAACCTCAACGGGGACAACCTTGGCCTTCTTGACGGCGACGGCCCGTGGACTCACCTCAGCCACAATGTGGTTGGCTATGAGATCGCTGGTTTGGCGGAACCACCAAAGGGCCATTTGGTTGAGGATCTCGCCTTTGCCAGCAAGGCTTCCCAGCGGCCGGTCGAAGGCAGAAATTCGGTCGGTGGTCACCAGGAGAAGCTGATCACCGTTGTCGATGACCTCGCGGACCTTGCCGTGGTAGACCCTCCGCCCGGCGAAGGTATCGCCGGGAAAGCCCTCGAATCCAGACACCTACACCCCGAGTTCGGTGCGTGTGGTGACGACCCGGCTGATGAGGCCATATTTGACTGCTTCGTCGCCGTTCATCCAAAAGTCTCGGTCTGTGTCTTTTTCCACCTGCTTCAGCTTCTGGCCTGTCTCGGCGGCAATCAGCTCATTGATCTTCACCCGGAGTTTTTCGATTTCCTGGGCATGGATCTCGATCTCAGTGGCAACTCCTCGCATACCCGACGAGGGCTGGTGAATCAAGTAATGGCTGTTGGGGAGGCCTATGCGACGTTCTTTGGGCGCCGCGAGTAGCACCAAGGCGCCGGCCGAAGCCACAAGACCCATGCCAAGGGTGTACACAGGGGCTCCGATGAAACGCACCATATCGAAGATGGCGTAGCCAGCATCGGCGTCGCCTCCGGGTGAGTCGATCATCAGCTTGATCGGATCATGGCTTTCAGCTTCTAGCAAGAGCAAGGAGCGGATGATACGCTCGGCCAAAGGCTTGTTGATTTCCCCTGAAAGTAAGATGGTCCGGGTTTTCATGAACTTCTCGGAATAGTCGGGGCCCGATGGATGCTTGTCGTCGGCCTTCTTTGTCGCTTCGTCTTCTTCGTCTTCGATGGTGAACATGCAACCTACAATAACCAAAAACAGGGCCGAAGAAAAGAAGGAGCCCATGCCCTTCGGGCGCTTATGATAATTGTCAGTCTCTTACCCTTGGAGGTAAGTTTGTGCTACAAGTGGTGATGAAATCTGCGTTCGTGGCCATCGTTGGCCGCCCTTCCAGTGGCAAGTCTACTCTGCTCAATGCCTTGTGTGGGCACAAAGTCAGCATTGTCAGCCCGGTTCCCCAAACCACCCGAAACCAGGTGCGCGGCATCGTGAACAGGCCGCAGGGGCAAATTGTGTTCCTCGACACCCCCGGTTTCCACTTGAGTGAAAAGAAGTTCAACCTGCAGATGATGGATAACGTGGTGCGATCCCTCAAGGACGCAGACGTGGTGATTTACACCATCGACGCCAGCCGCCCCGCCGGTGCGGAAGAAAATGCCCTCATCGAAAAACTGAAGAAGGCTCATAAACCACTGGTTCTGGCTCTCAACAAAATGGACTTCAAGCTTCAGTCGGCAGACCAGATCGAGGCTCACGTGCGCACTCAACTCGAGCTCAAGGCGGCCGTGCGCATCAGCGCTCTCAAACAGACCAACCTCGATGCCCTGTTTGACGCGGTGTTCGCCGAGACCAAGGAAGGGGAAGCCTGGTACCCAGCCGAGTACTACACGGATCAGGACCCCAGCTTTCGAATTGGTGAAATCATCCGCGAGCAGGCCATCAACCGCCTCAAAGACGAGATTCCTCACGCCATTTACGTGGAAGTGGCCGATTACGAGGTGCGCGAAAAGGGTGCCACAGACGTGTGGGATAGGTCCGAAGGGCCCACTTTGGAAGCACGGGCGGAGAATCCGCAGGATTCTGGGGCAGGGTCGCCAAAGGCGACCCTCTGGGTCCGGGCCTTTCTTACGGTGGAGCGCGACAGCCAGGTGGGGATTGTGGTGGGAAAAGACGGCGCCGGCATCAAAGCCATTCGCCAGGCTGCGCAGAAAGAGCTGGGCAAGATCTTCAGCCAGCATATTCAGCTCGACCTAAGGGTGAAGGTAAACTCCAAATGGCGAACCAAGGATCACCTGATTAGCGGGATTCTCGGATCGAGTCAGCCCAAGCCATGACACTCCGATGACCGAAGCCCAGACCGCCGGTGGCTGACCTTTTGTGGTAAGCCAACCGAAGAGGTTTGATCGAGGCATTGACCTTCAGCCATCCCCTGTCTCAAGGGAACAGGACGTATATTTTGTAATAGGAGTCTAGCTTGTCTGGGTTTTTCCGTTTTATGGTGGTCAATTTTCTTGCCAACTGCTCCGTGGGCTCAATCGCCTTGCTCCCCCCGTACCTGCATTCGCTGGGAGCTAGCCAGACTTTTGTGGGGCTTTTCAACGTTCTGGGAATCCTGATGCTGGTGGTTGTGGTGTTGTTTTTTGGTCGGGCGCTGGTGAAGTTGCCTCGGGTGAAAACGATGCGTTGGGGCTACCTCATCACGTTTGTGGCCTACCTGCTTTCGTGGCTGGCATCTGGTTCTCTGGCCTGGTTAGCGGTCTTCCGGGTATTGGGCTCAGTAAACCAGATCCTGTCTTCGACGCTCATGGTAAGTACCGTGCTCGACCTTTCGCCTCCCGACCGGCGAGCGGGGAGTCTGGCCCTGTTTAGTGTGGGAGGGATGCTCACCAACCCCGTAACCTCTGTAGCCGGTGAAGCGGTGGTGCGCGTTTGGGGCGGTCCCGGGCTATTTCTCATGGGTGCGGGTTTCGGTGTGGCGGCGCTGGCTTGGTCGTTCCTGCTACGCGAGCCGCCAGTGCACGAGTCCGACGAACGGACCCCTTCCGCTCTGGAGGTGATGGCCCGGCCCGAGCTGAGGCCCTTGTTTCTCCTGACTTTCGCCTTTGGTATGTACTACTCGGCCCTAGCCACGTTTCTGCCTCACCATACACTCGACTTGCTCGGCGAGGCGAACCTGAGCGCCTTCATGGTGCCTTTCTCTCTGGTGGCCATTGGAATCCGGGTCTTTTTGGGCAAAGAGTTCGACCGCAGGCCTCCCCGGCGTTTTCTCCACCTGTCTTTTCTTGCGATTTTGCTCGCGTTGGTCAGTCTGCTTTTGCCGCTGGGTTGGTGGGGGCTGATTCTGGCGGGCCTGCTCTACGGCGTAGGCCACTCGGTGCTCTTCCCACTCTTGAATACTCTCGTGGTACAAAGGGGACCCGAAGCCCACAAGGCCTCTTTTAGCAATGCTTTCACGGTGGTCAATCTTATCTCGGCCATCGTGACGACCCCTTTGTTGGGGCTCCTGGGCGATCTTTGGGGCTTTCCGGCCATCGTCACGGTGCTGGCGTTGGTGGCGGTGGGTGGATTTCTGGTTTCGAGGAGTACCTATCCCAGGCCAGCAGAAGATCCACCATCCGTCCATAGCTCCTGACGCCATCGGTTTGTCCCTGAGTTCTGAGGTAGGTGTCGTTGACCGCCCGAGACAGCTTCTGTGCCGGTCCGGCAAAGCGTTCCCAATAGGCCTGACTGGCTTTCCAGTCGGCACGGACCGGGTCGGATAATTGGCCGGCAACCTTTTGCCATGCCTCGGGTCCGCCGGAAGCCGACAGGAGAGCCTGGGCCACGTAGGGCAAGGCTCCCAGGGCAGCAGCATACTTGGCAGAACGCTCTGGGCTCTCGCTTAAAACCTTCCAGGCCAGAAAATTAGCTTCGTCTTCCCGTGCCCACCCCAGCTGATGAGAAGCTTCGTGAGCCGCAGAAAAGGCAACGCTCCAAGCGGGGGGCCCGGTGTTGACCAGCGGCTCGGCAGTCCAAGGTAAATAGATTCCAGCGATTCCCAGCCAAGACATACCTTCTGAGAACAACGAAGGCTTGCTGGCTGGCACGAGGGCACGCCAATCCACCGGCTTGGCCTCATAACTTGCGTTCGCCTGGGCCACCAATTTCCCGGACAAGGCTTCCAGTTCGGCCGTGGTACCCCCTTTCACCGTCAACCCAATGGTCACAGCCCAGGGTTGCCGCTGATAATTGAGGCCCCAACCCAAGACGAACCACGCTAAAACCACCGACAGTATCGCCAGGTCATAGAGCCAGGCCCTTGGGGTCACAAACCAGACACCCGCAAGGGCCAAGACCAACAAAGGGAGGGCAAACTCGCCCAAGGCCAGCGGTATCAATCGGGTCGCGGACGCCAAAACTGGGTTGATCAGCGCAAAAAACCCGCGGCTGTACCAAGCCTCGACCAAGGCTGGACTCAACGATGCCAGCCAGAATAGCGCCACCGACAGGGGCCCTAACAGGAGAGCGGCGAGAAGCCAAGGCGACATGGGCCTAGTCGCGCCGGGGGGTGAGGACGTCGCAGGTACCATCGGACCGGCCAAGATAAGCCAGTTGAGCCCGCCCGGCAAACAAGCCCACTTCGATCACGCCGGTCAGCGTCTGAATTTTGGCCTCCATCAAACCACAGTCCACCGGGTGCTCGAAGGTCAAATCGAGGATAAGGTTGCCGTTGTCGGTGACCACGGGGCCTGCTTTGCCTTTGCCATAGCGGAGCACCACTTTGGCCCCCAAGGCTTCGAGCCTACGGGTAAGGGGCAATCGGGCCAGCGAGGCGATTTCAACCGGAACAGGAAACTTGGTGCCCAAGTGGGCCACAGCCTTTGACTCATCGGCGATGATGACAAAACTCTTGCTGGCATCACAGACAATTTTTTCCTGCAACTGCGCCGCCCCACCCCCTTTGATGCAATCCAACGTGGGCGTGAACTCGTCGGCACCGTCGAGGTACAGGTCAAGCTGACCGTCCACTTCAGGACTGGCCAGAGTGCGCACGGCAAGGCCCTCGCTTTGACACTGGATTTCCGTATCAAAGCTGGTAGGAACAACCACGAGCCCGGGAAGTTTTCCGGCCCGATAGAGTTCCCCCGTCTTGACAATGGCCCAGTAGGCCGTGCTTCCCGTACCTAGCCCGAGTTTCATTCCCGGTTTGACTAAGTCGACAACCGCCCGCTCACCGGCGGCTTTCTTTCCGCGATCCTGTGCTTCCATACAAGGAAGTCTAGTCGCTCAGGAGAGATTTGCCTACTTCCCTTTTTGTGCGAGGTAGGCGTCGAACTTCTCTTCGAGGCGCAGTCCTATCCTGTCGGCGAAGTTACCGAACATATCGACGGTTTCCAGATATTTCTGATATTCCAGCAAGTCCAAGGGGCTCATCAGCAGTTGCCAGGGTTTGACAAAAAGAGCAGAGGCCAGACGGTCGAGCTTCTCCGGGTTTGGAAACTTGCGACCCACTTCGATCTCACCGATATAGCTGAGCGACAATTTGGCACTTTCCGCCAAACCTGCCTGAGTCAGTGCGTAGCGGGCACGCAGAACTTTGAGGTTGGTCGCGAGACTCTGACGGGTCGAGGTCATAGCTCATCATGCGACCGACCGGTCGGGGAGGCAAACGGCCCAAAGCATGGTTATTACTCGCTCATAGAAGGAATAGACTTCCCTGTTGAGCGACAGTCCAATCGGGATTACAATGTGTTCATCATGAACCAAATTGAACTGAAGGCACATTTTGCAGTTTCGGCCGAAAAACTCTATAAGGCTTGGTTGAGCCCTGTGCATCACGGCGCCATGAGCTACGGCGGCGAAGCCCACATTGATCCGGCAGTTGGTGGGCAGTTCGATTGCGGCGACCAATACGTGTGGGGCAGCAATTTGGAGCTCGAACCTTTCCGTCGCATCGTTCAAAGCTGGCGGACCACCGACTTTGGTGAGGATCAACCCGATACCAGGCTGGAACTTAACTTTACAGATACTGAAGACGGTTGCGAGCTGAACTTGGTACACAACGGGTTTCCCGAAGACCAAGTGGCAGACTATCTGCACGGCTGGAACGAGTTTTACTTGGTGCCGATGAAGGTGTACTTCGGGGGGTGAAAAACCTTTTTCGGGGTCCAGGGAAATCTCCGGTCTCGGCTTCACTTGTCAACGGTAGGCGCCCAAAACCTTGAGCAGCCGGTCACGGCCAATGATTTTTAGAAAACTCGCTAAACGGGGGCCTTGGTCCTTGCCTACCAGGGCTTGGTAGGTAACGCGGAACAGGTCCTTGGGGTCGAGCCCCGCTTCCTCGGCCAAAGCATAGATACGGTTGTTCAAGCTTTTCTCATCCAAGGCGTCCAATTCCTTGTCGACGACAGCGACCAAAGCCCTCAATGCGGCGGCTTGGTTCGCTTCCAGGGGTTTTTTGGCGGCGCCTTGGGGTTCTATGTCAAAGCGAAAATCCTCGGGGGCAAAGTTCTTGATCCAGTTCCAGGTGCATTGTGCGCGAGAGCGCAAACGTGGTTTTTGGTGCTCTGCAACGCCTTCGAGGGCTTTTAGGGTTCGCTCAATGTCGCCGGAATAGGTTTGAAGCAACGTGCCGAGGTGGCGGATGGCCACCTGAAAAGGCATTTCAGGCTCGCAAGGGCCGAGTTGGCTGAGCTCATAAATACGGCTTTGCTTGGCTTTGTCCTTTTCGTTCACTTCATGAGCGCCGTAGTAGATGCGCTCACACTTGTCGTAGTCCTCGTAAATCTTGAGCACATCGAGGTCAAAGCTGATGGCAAACTCGGCGTTGGGACGGGTTCCGGCGAACAGAAAGCGCGTCACTTCGGGCGTGTACACCTCCAGCACATCATCGAGGCCAATGACCTCACCACTGGAGGAACTGATTTTTCCGCCTCGCCCCTTGATGCTCAGGAAGTCATACTGGAAGGTCACGGGCGCTTGGCCACCGTACACCTGAACCGTCAGCCTTGCGGTGTCGAAGCTACCGCCTTCGCTGTGGTGGTCTTTACCGGCGGGCTCGAAGTCCACACCTTCCTTGACCCAGCGCATGGGCCAGTCGATGCGCCAAGGCAGCTTGGCTCCGCTTGCACTGCGCAGGTCGAGGGTTTCTCGGTTCCCACAGTCGGGGCAGAGGTAGCTCAATTGCCAATCGCCGTCCCAGCCTTCGATGTGGGTATCGTCGCGATGGCACTTCTGACAAAAAATGCTCACCGGCCACCAGTCGGTTTCCAAGGGTTCGGTGCGATACTCGTCCAGTGTCTTTCGGATCTCTTCTTTCTTCAACAGCGCGTGTCGGATTCCCTCGGCATAGTAGCCCTTGGTATAGCGCTCGGCTTGGTAGAGGTATTCTGGCTCTACTCCCACTAAAGGAAGTAGCTTCTCGAGGTCCACCTCGTTTCCCCTGGCGTAGTTGTCCGCTCGGCCGAGAGTGTCGGGAACCATAGTTATGGGCATACGCAGGTACTTGGCCAGCAACTCTCCTTGCGGCATGTTTTTAGGTACCTTTCGAAACACATCGTAGTCGTCCCAACTGTAGATGAAGCGCACCTGTTTTCCTCGGTCCCTCAAAGCCCGTACAACCAGATCGACGGAGATGATTTCGCGGAAGTTCCCAATGTGAACGGTACCCGACGGGGTGATACCCGAGGCGCAGGTGTAAAGGGGCTTTTCGCCCTTTTCCCGGATCACTTTTTCAGCGTTCAAGTCGGCCCAATGGCCGGTGTTCAGACTGCTCATGGAGCGGGATTATAGCGGGCCTAGGCAGAGACGGTCTACCATGGAGAGTTTCAGTGGATCTGCTTCAGTCGGTGATCACGTCTTCCGGGGCGTCAAGGAGCTGGCCCCATCGGGCCCGTAGTTCTGCAGCGTAGGCTTTGGAGGCCAGCATTTCGGTTCGCTCCAGAACTGCCTTTGCTTGCTCGAGCAATCTGTCGGCCCAGTCCAAAGTAGAATCGAGGCTTTTGTCGCCAAGGTATCTCGCCCCGAGCAGGCACACCTGGGCCGCCTTCACCAAAGCACCGATGAACGATAGTCCCGACCAGAGAGCGGGTTCTTCTAAAAGGTCGGTTTCGTGGGGGAGCGGGTCGCTTAGACTTGCCGTATCGGCAGTTCGTAGCAGGGGATCAGCATGGCGGGAACGGTTTCGAATCAACACGACCAGCGACTTGCCCAAAGAACTCAGAACTCGGGCTGCGTCGTCAACCAGACCCGGATTCTTGGATTGGGAGGGGTCGAGCAACTGTTCCTTGATCGTCTCGAGCCGCTCGAGAAAAGAGCCTAAGGCGGCATTGTGGAGCAAGGACAAGGAGTCTCCGTTACTGAGTTTCACCTTGCCAACCAAAAGCGGGTGGTGGGCCTCCGCCACCACGTCAAGAAAGCGCACCGCCCACAGCTTGATGTTGCTCCGGTCGTCTTCATGATTGTGGTTCGGATGCAAGCGGGAAGACTGATAGAACTGCACCAGCACCGACTGCGGGGGAACAAAGTACTTTGCCCTCCTCTGGTCTACGCTCTGTTTCTCTAGATCCTGCAGTTGTTCCACCAAACTCGCCAGCTCGCTTTCAATTTCAGCCTGAACTTCCGGCCCCACGTCGTAGCTCTCGTCAGCAAAGTACTGGGCGGGCACCTTTGGAACTAACTCTTCGAGTTCCACGAGTCTTTTGGTACGCAGGCCGACCAAAGCCAAAACGGCATTAGGAAGTGAAATCTGATCGGAGCGGAACTCCAGGAGGGTTCGGATCGACTCCACCCCTGCCGTTCTCAGAGCATCGGCAATCTCGATTTGCAGACAGGCCTGACTCCAGGCTTGGAGGGTCCGTCGTGGGAGAGCAATCCCAGTCTGAAACAACGCCAGAGCAGGAAGAACAGGATCCAAAACCTTCCACCAGGCCTTGGAGCTTCGGCCGGCGGAAGGAACTTGCACTGTGGAGGCCGCTTGGACAAGGTCTCGGAGGGCCACCAACAGGTTGTAATCAGATTTGGGAAGCACAGACCAAGCCCTACCCAAAACTTCCGGAAACAGTTGGATCAAGATGGGCAAAACCAGCACCGGAAGTGTGTCTTCCAGAAACACCTTGAGGTCTGTCGTCGGTTTTAGGGTAAAGGGAAGCCAACCGTTGGTCAGAGTGGAGGTTTCAATCCCAAAACGCAACAGGCTGGAATGCTCTTTGGCGAGGTAGCCCAACCACACCCCCGTGCGCGGGGGGGCGCCGAGAGAGCTCCGGGCGAACCCTACAATTTCTCTTTCACGAGCCACCGGATCAGCAATTTCCTCCATTGCCGTCTCTGGTTCGGAGGGAGGCGAAAGATCGGCCTGAGGCCGGGAGGGCGCCCGGTCAGGACGGATCAAGGGTCCCCGTGGAGGCAACGCCTCGGCGGCTTCGACCACCTCGGGAAGGAGGTCGATCACTTCGATGCGCTGAACTTTTTCTTGGGGTGTTATCGGCTGCAATAGAACAGCTTCCACAAGTTTGGTTTTCAGTTCGGAACGCCGGCGGCTCTGAAGCTGGGCAAGGCGCTGGTCGGTTTCAAGTTCAGCCATGGCTTAATTGTAGTCGCTGTGCAGGCACACGCCAACACCCACCTAGGATTTATCTCGTTTGCTCCCTATAGTCAGGATGAGGGGTTGGCATGGCAGAGAACATCACCAAACAGAAACTAAACGCAGGTGCACAACTGATCGATGTGCGCTCCCCCGAAGAGTTCCAAGACGGTTCCTACCCCGGCGCTAGAAACATTCCGGTGGGCTCCCTTGGCAACAGAATGTTGGAAGTGGGCTCCAAGGACAAGGCCGTGGTGGTCTTTTGCGCCTCAGGCGGGCGCAGCTCTGTGGCAGCAAACATGCTGAAAGCCAGCGGGTGGGTCGACGTGACCAATGCCGGTGGCTTGGACGACCTTGAAGAAGCGATGAAGTGATTCGCTAGCGGTACGAAGCTCTCATCGTTGACTCGGATTTGACACCTTGCAAACCTTTCAGGTCACGCCCACCAACTCCATACGAGGCAATAACCGCCTACCAAGCGAAAGAAGATCGTCGGGCTTGAGTTCTACCTGCAGGCCACGCGCGCCGGCACTGATGAGAATGGTGTCAAACAGGCTGGCAGTTTCATCGAGAAACGTGGGAAAAGCTTTTTTCATAGCCAAGGGACTGCAACCACCCCGCTCGTAACCGGTAAGCTCCAGAAGCGAATCCTGCGGAATCAACCCGATTTTTCGGGTGCCGGCGGCTTCAGTAGCCAAGCGCCAATTGAGCTCCAGAGCCAGCGGAATGCAAAACACAAAGTAGAGGTTTCCACCGCCGGAGGTTACCAGCGTCTTAAAGACGTTCTCGCCACGATCGAAGGTCGGAAATCCGTGAGGGTCGAGGCTGTAGAGGTGCACCTTGTGCTCCAAGTTCTCGGCCTCCAGCAACCTGAGCACGTTGGTTTTCTTGGGCGGTGACATTGTGGTATCGTAAGCTCAAAAGGGAGAGTTTCACAATGGATGATGTACCCGCTATTCTGATGGCCACGTTGCACCACCTCCTGGCCTTCACCGTTTTCGCCAGTCTGCTGTTTGAGCATCTTCTATTCCGAAAAGGCCTCACCCTCGCTGATGCGAAGCGGCTCCAGGCGACCGACACCATGTACGGTCTCGCCGTGGTCGGACTGATAGCGGTGGGTCTGGTGAGGGTGTATTTCTTCGGCAAAGGCTCCGCCGCCTATTTTGCCTCGGCTGCCTTTTGGACAAAGATGATTGCCTTTGGCTTGGTAGGAGTGCTTTCCGCCTACCCTACAGTGCGTTTCCTCAGCTGGATGAAACTGACCAATGCCGGGCAGACCCCGGAAGTGACCGAGCTGGATGCGAAACTCATCCCTTGGTTGTTGCGCGCCGAGTTGGTCGGGATCGTCGTAATCGTTGTGAGCGCGGTGACCATGGCCCAGCCTTGACCAACCAGCGTTACAACACGCTCAATGGCATCCTCAACAGCATCTCCACCGAACTCGTTGCCCCTTTCACGGTTCTTTTTGCCCTCCGACTTGGGTCTTCGAGCTTCCAGACGGCCCTGCTTTCGTCGGGACCTGCCATCGCGGGGTTGCTTGTTTTAATTCCCGGCGCCCGCTGGGTAGACCGCCAACGCGACAAAAGAAGGGTTACGGCCTGGCTGATGGCTGCCAACCGTGTTTTTTATCTGCTGATGGTGGTGGTGCCTTTCCTGCTTCCCGCTTGGCAGGCGGCTAGCTTTATTCTGCTGGTCACCATTATGAATGCTCCCGGCGCGGTAGCCAACTCGGCCTGGCAGGGCTATATGGCTCGGGTGTTCCCTCCCGATCAGCGCTCCGTGGCTTTCGCCGACCGAAATCGGGCCATGAATCTTTTTGGAACCGCGACTACCTTTGTGGCGGGTATGCTCTTGGACGTGATAGGAGCTACTTGGGGCTATCAGTTGATGTTTTTTGGAGCTTTTCTGGTCTCCATTGCCGAAGTTCTTGCTTTTGTGAAACTCCGGGAACCTCTGTTGCAGGCAGGGAGTTCCCCCTCAGAACTCTCGGCACGTCTCGAGCCACCGCAGGGCTTCGAACTGGTGCACGTGCCGGCCGCCGAGGTAGCGCCTTTACTGCCCCTCGTCTTCAAGCTTCATCGGAAGTTACGCGAAATCGCTTCTAACAGGTCTTTTGTGCACTACACCCTGGCGAGCGTGGTGTTCTACTTCAGCTGGCAAACTCCCTGGACGTTGTTTTCGCTGTACCAGGTGAAGGAACTCCACGCTGGCAACTTTGTTTTGGGTCTCATGACTTTGATGAATACTGGTGGGAACCTTCTCGGTTATAAGTTCTGGGTAAGGCAGATTGAAAAACGAGGCAACCTACATGTGCAGTGGTTATCGGCCGGCGCTCTGATTCTGGTACCTTTCACCTATGCGCTTACTGGTTTTCTCCCGAGAACGGCCTTCGTGGGGGCGGACTTTTCGCTCTACATCATCGGGGTGCTGAGTGTTCTCATCGGTGTCGCCCTGTCGGGTCTTAACATCGCCATGTTCAATTCTCTGTTGGAAGCCACTCCGGAGGACAACCGTACGAGTTACCTTGCCTACTTCAATGCCACCATCACGATTACCTCCATCGTTGCGCCCTTGTGGGGCGTCACCGCCTACGAACTCTGGGGCTGGCAAGTCGCCTTCTGGATCTGTACGGTGCAACGGGTTGTAGGTGTCACTACCTTGATTCTCCTTTGGAAGGCCAAGTAAGCTTAACCTCCATGGCAGGCATTCCATCCCTCTTGCGTTCCATTGTGCGTTTTCTTGTGGCAATGATTTTCCTCGGCTCGATTCTCGCCGGGGTGCAAATTCTTTGGCATCCTTTTGATCAGGCTATTGCTTTCGTCAACCAGGATGTCGCTGCAGCCGGAGCCACCTTGTCGAGCCAACTCGTTGCCGGGGTCTCACTGGGCGCCCTGGCTCTGTTTCTCATTTTGATGCTGGTACCTCTGCTTCTTCGTGGGGTCAACAATAGGCAGTTTCTGGGAAGTTTTTTCCGTGGCATTCTCGCATCCGCTGTTTTTCTGTTCACCGAATGGCTGTACGGAGAATTGGAACAACTGGGACGCATCTGGTTGGTTGTGGGCATTCTGAGCGCTGTGATAGTTACGTTTTTTCTCATCGAGATGATCACCCGCGCCGGCAAGGCTAGGCAGGAAGTGAGCACCAGAACAGATCTTCTGGCCTCGATCACCTCAGGGCTGGCTTTTTCAATATTGCTTAAGGTAGGTAGCTACGCTTGGAACTACACGAACCAAGTTCTCGGCTTACCATGATCGCCTCCCACCATTCAGACTAGCTTTAGGTCATTCCGGCGCCCGCTGACTTGCCTTTGGTGGGCTACGCCAGTACACTTTTGCCATGCGAAGAACGATCTATCGGGCCTTGGGGCTCTTGTTCACGGGAATCGGAATTGTGGGAATCTTTGTTCCCCTTTTGCCCACCACCGATTTTCTCCTGATTGCCCTGTGGTTTTTTGCCCGCAGTTCCAAGAAACTCGAAAATTGGCTGCTTCATCACCGCATTTTCGGTAAATATGTGTACGACCTTTGGGTTCGCGGCGGTATGACTCAGCAAGCTAAGACCAGAGCAGTTACGGCCATGAGCGCTGTTTTATTGCTTTCGGCACTTGTCACCCCGTTCTTCCTCAAGAAGCTTCCGGTGTGGATTTTTGAGCTGATCATGGCCGGTGTTTGGGGTATTGCCGCCACTTACATCTTGAGCCGCAAGACGCTGTATCCGCTGTCTGAGGCCGAGCGGCTCGAGAAGATCGCTTCTAAGAACCCTTGATTTCACGCCGTGAAATCGTTAGAGTGAGGGGGCCTATGGATTGTAGGAGACAGTATGAAGACTAAAGTGGATTTCCCTACTATTAATGCTAAGACACCCGACGGACACAAGGAAGATGGTACTCCGTGGCGTGTGCTAATCGTAGACGACTCCATGTTCGTGACCAAGCAGATCGGTCAGATTCTGACCAGCGAAGGCTTCGACGTTGTAGGCACCGCCGCCGACGGTGAGGCCGGTTTAGAGAAATACAAAGAGTTGTTTCCCAATGTCGATTTCGTCACCATGGACATCACAATGCCCAAAATGGACGGTGTGACGGCTCTCGAAAAAATCGTCGAGTTTGACCCTGAGGCCCGAGTCATCATGGTGAGTGCTCTTGGTAAACAGGACTTGGTTAAGGACGCCCTCATCAAGGGTGCAAAGAACTATATTGTGAAGCCCCTCGACCGCGAAAAAGTGCTCGAACGTGTTCTCATGAGCCTCAAGAAGTAAGGCGCTCATTTCCAGCCACTTCTTTCTTCACCCTCTCCCCATACCTGCGGTCTGTTTACGCATTGCCCACGAGCTTTGTTACAGGGTCTTGGAAACCTCTCGTTGACCGGTAACCAGTTTCCCACCATACTACCTTCCATTCAGCCAGTAAGGATGACTCATGCTCATTAAACCCAAGATTATCAACAACATCTGCCTCAGTTCCCACCCGGTGGGGTGCGCTGCGGATGTGGCTAGGCAGATTGCTTACGTGCAAAAAAAGGGAACTCTGGAGGACGGGCCCAAAAACGTCTTGGTGATCGGATCTTCAACTGGCTATGGTTTGGCCAGCCGCATCTGTTCGGCGTTCGGTTCCGGGGCCAAGACTATCGGTGTGGCCTATGAAAAGGAAGGCGGCGAAAAAGGGCCCGGCACGGCAGGATTTTATAACACCATCGCGTTCGACCACGCGGCCAAGAAGGCAGGCCTCTACAGCAGAAGTTTTAACGGCGATGCTTTTGCCGACGCAACCAAGAACGAAGTCATCGCGTCCATCCAGAAAGATCTTGGAACCATCGATCTCTTGATTTACTCTCTAGCCAGCCCGGTGCGCACAGACCCTAAGGATGGTGTCACCTACCGTTCTGTCCTCAAGCCTGTCGGCAACGAGTTCGTAGCCAAATCCATCGACCCCTTCAAGGGTGAGGTCAGGGTCTCGACGATTGCTCCGGCAACGGCTGAAGAGCAAGCTGCCACGGTCAAAGTTATGGGAGGCGAAGACTGGGAGCTTTGGATTGCAGTGCTTGAAAAAGCCGGAGTGTTGGCCCAGGGATTCCGAACCGTGGCCTACACCTACATTGGTCCTAAGGCCACCTACCCATTCTACCGGGAGGGAACCATTGGCAAAGCCAAAGAACACTTGGAACAAACCTCGAAGGCACTCCACGCGCGACTACAGAAGTCAGTTGGCGGCGGGGCCTGGATCAGCGTCAACAAGGCCTTGGTTACGCGGGCAAGTTCGGTGATTCCAGCTGTCAGTTTGTATATTTCTCTTCTGTACAAGGTTATGAAGAACAAGAACCTCCATGAAGGTTGCATCGAACAGATCGACCGCTTGTTCCGTGATCGCCTTTTTGCAGGTAAGGCGATTCCTGTGGATGCCCAGGGAATGATCCGCATCGACGACTGGGAAATGCGCCAGGATGTGCAGGCCGAAGTCGCCGTACAGTGGGATGTGGTAGACGGCTCCAATCTGCACGAACTTTGTGATGTGAAAGGTTTCGAACAGGAGTTCCTCCAACTCAACGGCTTTGCCATCCCCGGGGTCGACTACGACGCTGAAGTTTCTGTAGAAGTTCTGGAGCACGGCGCCATCCCATGACTCACGGACCGAGCTTCCGACAGGAGTTGTTCCTCACGCTGTGGGGCGTGATATTTGCAGCGCTTCTTCTGCAGCCGTGGCAGATGGTTCCCGTGATTCTCGTTTCTGCTTGGCTGTTGGGCCGGCGCCCAAAGTTGCTCCAGGCCCCTCAAGACCGTAACCTCCGGTTGCGCGAGGCGGTAGCGCGATTGGCAGCCACTGGTGGGGTTACCCAGCGTTATACGAAGGAGGAAACTTGAACTTGATTGCCCAGGAAATACTCCTGTTGCTGGTGCTGCTCCTGCTCAACGGTTTCTTCGTGATGGCGGAAATCTCCATCCTGTTGTCTCGAAAATCCAAACTGAAGCAAAAGGCCGAAGAAGGACAGAAACACTACCAGAAAGTGCTCCTTCTGGCTCAACATCCGGGTCCTTTCCTGTCTACCATGCAAGTGGGAATCACGCTCATCGGTATTCTCGTCGGTGCGCTGGGCGAAAAAACCCTTTCCGCTCACTTGGAAGTTGCCGTAAGCGAAATCAGCTGGCTAGCTCCTTGGAGCGAGATCATCAGCTTCGTAACGGTGGTCCTAGGAATTGCGTTGGTATCGGTCTTCATTGGAGAACTGGTGCCCAAACGCATCGCCCTGAGCAATCCTGAAAAGATCGCTACCTCAGTTGTCGTCCCTATTCAGTTTTTCTCACTCTTGTTTTACCCACTCGAGCGGTTTCTTACTTTTTGTACGGATGCCGTACTCAAAGTCCTCGGGGTCAAACCCGCCGACGACCAACCCGTCACCGAAGAGGAACTCCTGGTGATGTTGCGTGAAGGTCGCGAAGCCGGAGTCTTTCATGAGGTGGAACAGAACCTTGTGGAGAATGTGCTTGATTTAGACGACAAAGGAACCCACGGCTATTTGACCCCCCGCGTCGATGTTCTGTTTTTTGAGAAAGACACCCCAATGGCACTGGTCAGGAAGCTGGTCGTCGAGAACCCTACCTTGGTCTCGTTCCCGGTGTGCGACGGTGGCCTCGACAATGTGATCGGCGTGGTCGACTGCAAGCGGTTGCTCACTGCCATGGCCGAGAACAAGCTCGGTCCACTTTTGGACTACCTCGAAACCCCTATTTTCGTGCCGATCTCGGTGAGCGCTCTCAAAGTGCTGTCGGTTTTCAAGGAAAAACGGGTGACAATGGTGCTTGTGGTGGACGAGTATGGGGGAATCCAAGGGGTGATGACCATACAAAACATCTTGGAACGCCTATTTGGTGAGGTGGTGACACAGTCCGAAGACACCCCTCAAATTGTGCGTCGCGAGGATGGGTCCTACCTAGTGGATGGCCCTCTCCCCTTCGCCGACTTCGCCAAGTTCTTCGATGTCGATCACGAATGGGAACTCGAAAAAGGCGACTACCACACGGTGGCCGGGTTCATCCTCATGCGTATGGGGCGGATCCCCTCGGCCGCCAATTACTTTGTATGGAAGACTTTCTACTTCGAAGTGGTCGATATGGACGGCGTTCGAGTTGACAAAGTGCTTGTGAGACGCTTCGAGAAAAAGAACAAGCCCGTCCCATCTGCTTGACACCCTCTCCCATCTATGTTAATTAACATTAACGAGGTTGATGAAATGGGTAATAACCTGTTTGTCCTTTGCGGTGTGCTATTGGCGGTCAACTTGTCTTCCCAGGCCCCTGCGAAAGCCATCATTTCTTTGGCCCGTACGGTTTCCTCGATTCCTGTGCTCGAACTTGGGGGCAAGACCCTTGCCGGAGTCTCGATCGAAACCTCGTTTTTTGACGATCATCCGATGGCTGTGGCCGAGCTAATCCATGGTAGCGCACAGCTTTTGCTCACTGGCAGCACTTTAGCCATCAAAAACTCCCAGGCAGGCGGTTCATTGGTCTGCGTGGCCACACTGGTTTGGGATGTTTCGGGCCTGGTGACCTTTGATCCTGACATCCGTTCCCTTGACGACCTCGCTGGAAAATCTGTGTTGCTTCCTGTGGTCAATGGACCGCTGGATGTTCAACTCAGGACAATTCTGAAGGCACGTGGCCTGCAAGACAAAGTCAAGATCGATTACGCCGAGCCTGCGCAAGCAATGGCCCTTCTTCTGGCGAAAAAGGCTCATGTCGCGGGCCTGCCCGAGCCGCTTGTGAGTAGCTTGGTGCTCCTCAAAAACGCCCGGGAAATCTCGACCTTCTCCCAGGCCTGGGCGCCACTCAATGGCGGGGATGGACGAGCTCCCCAAGTAAGCCTCCTGGCCCGAAAAGACTTTACTACTGCCAACCGGGCATTTCTGGTGGCGTTGCTAGCCGATGTCCGAGAGGTTGTCGGGGCGATACAAAGCAACCCCAAGTTCTTTGCCGAAAAATATGCTCTGGTGTTGGGGTTGCCGGCGGCCGTGGTAGAAAGAGGTTTGTCCAAGACTCAGTTTGAGGTACCCGCTCCTGCCCTGGCGTCGGAGCTTTACGTTACCTATTTGGGCCTCACCGGCGACACTAAGCCGCTCGCCGCCGATTTCTTTTTTCAGGAATAGTATGAAACTCCCGTTGCTTTTGCCGTGGGTTGCGGGAGTCGTGCCCGTGGTGAGCCTATGGTATTTGGGCACTTGGGTCTTCAGCCCAGACATTATTCCTTGGTTGCCCCATGTACTGGCAAAGTTAGGTGTTGATCTACTCAGCCCGGAAACCTGGACCGACCTTGTCCTCACTGTCGGCCGCACGCTGGCCGGATTTCTTCTGGCCTTCGGGCTGGGACTACCCCTAGGAGTGTGGATGGGCCGGTCACGACGCGCCGATGGTTCGATGTTCCTGCCAGTCATCCTGTTGCAGGCCTGCCCTCCCTTGTTTTGGGTGATTCCGCTGATCCTCGTGCTCGGTACCGACGGGCAGGCCCCGCTAGCTGTTGTGTTTCTGGTGGTTTTTCCGCTGGTGGTGCTCAACGTGCGAGACTCACGGCGGGCCATACCCGAGTCGGCGTTCGATCTTTTTGCTGTCTACGCAGCTTCCCGGCGTCTTGTGTGGAGCGAACTCCTCCTCCCGGCACTTACTCCTGCCCTGCGAGCCAGTTTGGTTCTTGGGCTGGTCTTGGGCCTCAAGAGCTCGGTAATCGGTGAATGGTTCGGCAGCCACAGCGGTTTAGGACGAGCCATCTACCGGCTGTACGGCATTTTTGACATGCCAGGGTTCTTCGCTTTGGTGTTCTTATTTCTCGTAGTCGCGGCGGCGATAGGTTTGGGTGCTCAGGCGGTAGCCGACCGTTTTCTACCGGAACGCCGGCAGGGAAATGGGGCTGGTTTCCAACCTCGTGAGCGGGTAGAACTGCCTCCTGCCCAGATGACGTTCCAAGGGGTGACTTTTTCTTGGGGGCGCAAAAACCTCCTCAAGGACTTCTATCTCTCCATTGGTCCTGGTGAGACGGTGGTTCTCGTGGGTCCTTCCGGGTGTGGCAAGACGACCCTAGCCCGTTTGGCCCTTGGTCTTCTGGCACCGCGCGTTGGCTTGGTCTGTTCACCACGGCGGCCCGCTGTCTTATTTCAGGAAGACGGTTTGCTCAACCATCGCACGGTGCTCGCGAACGTGCTCTTGCCTGCGCGCGAACAGAAACGGGATGGAGCGATAGCACAGGCACGCGAACTGATTTTTCTCGTTGGTTTGGCGGGGGAAGAGGAAACCTACCCTCCACAGTTATCCGGCGGTATGAAAAAGCGCGTTGCCCTAGCCAGAGCGCTTATGCAGGAACCGGACTTTTTCGTCCTCGACGAGCCCTTCCAAAGCCTCGACGAAGCCTCGCGCGGGCAGCTTTGGGATCTCGTGTTTCAGGTGTTGCACGCCAAGGGCATCGGGGCGCTCATCATCACTCATTACCCCGCGGAACTGTCCCAACGGCCCGTGCAAAAGGTTCTGCCGTTTCCGCGGTACTGACTCGGGCCAGCAACACTTTCAATTGCTCCAACGGCAAAGGCTTCACAAGGATGTCGAACACCTTTCGTCGGCCTTTTTCGGAATCACTGAACGAGTCACCCCAGCCGGTAAGAATAACCCGAAGAACTCGGGGGTGTCGCAAGCGAACCTGGTCGGAAAATTGCCAGCCGTCCATACCCGGCATTCCTAGGTCGGTAATCACGAGGTCAAACTCCTGCTGGCTGAGTACTTGCAGGGCCTCAGCACCGCTCAAAGCGTAGGTGGCGCTGTGGCCAAGCAGCTCCAGCATTTCTTTTCCGGAACTCGCGATCAACTCTTCGTCATCGACCCACAAGACCCTCAGTGCCCTAGTTCCGGACTCTGGCGCTTCCAGTGGCACCTCAACTGCCGGTAGGGTTGCGGGAGGAAAAACCACCTCGACCACTGTACCCTTCTTCACTTCTGTTCCCAGCACCTTGATGGAGGCTCGATGGCTGTCGAAAACCGACTTCACCGAACTCATTCCCAAACCCCGCCCAGGGCCAATAGACTTGGTCGAGAAGAACGGTTGAAACATCTGGGCTCGGGTGGCCTCGTCCATGCCCAAGCCCGTATCGCTGATGCGCACAAAGGGCTGGACACCATGGGTTCCGACCTCGAGTGTCAACTGTCCTCCCTGGGTCATAGCCTCTACTGCGTTCTTGACCAAGTTGTAAAACGCACTCCGCAGGGCTCCCGCGTTGCCGTCGATGGTGGCCTCTGCTCCATGGTTGAAGATCAGCTCAATTTTTCGGTCTGTCTGACGCTCCTTGAGGTCCCACAAGGTTCGCGACTGCTCGGCGACTTCGGCCAGCAGTTGGTGGAGATCTAATCGCATCATGACTAGGCTGTTGGACATTCCTTCCGCTAAGCGTTGCAACGGCTTGATGCGCTCGCTGGCGTCGTGGGCGAGGGTCTTTGCCGCCGCCAGATACCGGTGCAGGTCTGGGGGTAGCCCACTCACCAAGAGTGCGAGGTCAACAAAGTTCGAAATGGCCTGCAACGAGTTGTTGAAATCGTGGGCGACGCTGTTAGCGACCTCTCCGATAGTCCTCAAGCGTGAGCTTTCGAGGGCGAAAAGTTCGGCCTTTTTACGTTCGTCGACTTCGATGACCACTCCCGCCATCACCGGAGGACGGGAAGGGTCGGACGATGGTTTCTTCTCCCCGACACAACGCACCCAGACATATTCCGAGCCGGAGGCATTGAATCGGAACTCGAGATCAAAAACGGCTTTCGCACCCCCGAGGTAGTCTGTGATCGCCTGATTCAATGCGTTTTTTTCTTCAGGATGAATGAGGTTAGCGAAATCGTTGTAGTGGTTAAACAGCCTAGGTTCGAAAGTACCGTTCACGGAGGCATTGGAACTAAAGGTAATCTCACCGTTTGCAAAATCGATTTCCCACCACGCCAGTCGAGCAACTTCCATGATTAGCTTCAGGCGAATGGACTCTTCGAGTATTTTGGCCTCAATCCTCTTCCTTTCGGAGACGTCGCGGCAGGTGAGGTAGGCTTCTTGGAAGGTACCGTCTTCATCGTAAGAGCAACGGAGGTTGTCTTCGCGGAAGTAGTACTGTCCGCTGGAATGCAAGATCCGGTATTCGACACTGAGGGACTTGGCGCGAACCTTAAAAGCACCAAAAACCGAGCCCAGCATTTGTTCCCGGTCTTCGGGATGGACCTTGGCCACCATTTCATCTAGATTTGCGTGACAGTCTTGACGCTGCGGATAACCCATTTGAGTCAGGTAAGACGGTGAGGCATAGTCAACCTCGTACTGGGAATTGAGGTGAACGATGCCATCATTGATGTTGTCGGAAATGAGTTCAAACTGCCTATTTTTTTGTTGAAGCTCAACCAATAGGTGGTTTCTTTCCTGTTGGGCCGCAAACGACCGGAAGGCCGCTTTGAGGACCTGCATGAGAACCAGTTCATTAAAGGGCTTGGTTGTGAACCCGAAATGGGGAATAAGGTCGAGTTGATCAACAAACTCTCGGTCGATACGAGCGCTCAGAAACACGATGGGAACGCTCCGCAATAAGAGCAACTGACGTGCTGTTTCGGCACCGTTCGGCTCGGAGTTCAGGTTGAGATCCATCAGAACTAAGTCAAACTCGACTCCCGAATTGCACAACTCCAGCGCAGCAATGCCCGACTCTACGTGCAACACTTGGTATCCTAACTTGGCCAAAGTAGCCGCAGTGATCAGTGCTTCGATTCGACGGTCTTCCACGTGAAGGATAGTTTTAGGCACGGGTCTCCCTTAGGTTCGCCCTCCATTTTAGGCTAAGGTCATCAGGAATACCACACTTTTGATCATGGTCCCTGCGAACCGACTTGTCAGGGCTGGGGCGCTCCGCTATTGTGGTCACATGATTCTTTCCGGTCTGGAGATTCAGCGGCGCCTTGGGGGCGACATCATCATCGATCCTTTCGAGCCGGGCCTCCTCAACCCCAACAGCTATAATCTTAGGCTCAGCAATGAGTTGCTGGTTTACAAGAATCGAGTTCTCGATATGGCTACGCCCAATGATTACGAAAGGCTTACCATTCCAGCCGAGGGTATGCTGTTAGAGCCCGGAAGGCTATATCTGGGCCGCACCTTTGAGTTCACGGGCACCGAACACCTCGTACCCATGCTCGAGGGCCGGTCTTCGGTGGGACGTCTGGGCCTTTTCATCCACGTCACGGCGGGCTTCGGCGACGTGGGTTTTCGTGGCTTCTGGACCCTGGAGATTCTGTGTGTTCAACCGGTGCGCATTTACCCCGGTGTAGAGATCTGTCAGATTTTCTATCATACGCTGGAGGGCGAATACGTGAACTACAAGAGTGGAAAATATCAGAACAACCAAGGTATCCAGCCCAGCCTGCTGTACAAGGACTTCGAAAAGTGAGCGATACCCCTACCCCAGCGGCCGCCGGCGAGAAGGTGATTTTTCTCCATGGCTTCGACAAAAAAGAGTTATTCACCTTGGTCGATCTGATTAAGAAGAACTTGCCGGACTCCACGGAAGTTGCCTTTGCCACAAGCACTAAGAATAACTTTAAGTTTACTCTGGAGCAGTTGATTTTTGAGACCCGCAAAGACCATGCCGTGATGAGCAAGTACAACCAGGAGCGCAAAGCGGCGCTCGCTGCGGGTCTTCCTCCCCCACCCTTCCCCCAAGGTTGACTTTGACGGCCCCCCGCGGAAGTCGTAACTTAACAGCATGAACACTGACCGTTTGACCATCAAGGCTCAGGAAGCTATGCAAGCTGCTGCCGTGGTGGCCGACAACAACAATCACCAGATGGTGAGCACCGATCACCTGACTCTGGCGCTCTTGCAGCAAAAAGATGGAATCGTCAGCCCCCTGCTCGACAAAATGGGTATCGACCAGGGAGCCCTAGTGAAGGCTCTCGAAGACAGGCTGGCCCTCGCTCCGCGCGTCATCGGCTCTAACGGGAATGTGAGCTGGGAAGGCGGGCTCACGCGAACCATCAACAAAAGCGAGGCCGAAGCTGACAAACTGGCCGACCAGTATGTCAGCACCGAGCACCTGCTACTAAGTCTGGCCGAAAGCGACACGACTACCGGCGAGATTCTGCGCAAGCATCGCGTGGTACGCGACTCGATCCTTCAGGCCCTCCAGTCGGTGAGAGGAAGCCAAAAGGTCAGCGACCAGAACCCCGAGGCCCGTTACCAGGTGTTGGAGAAATACACCCGCGACCTCACAGCTCTCGCCCGCAAGGAAAAACTAGACCCCGTGATTGGGCGAGATGAGGAAATCCGCCGGGTGATGCAGGTTCTCAGTCGCAAGACTAAGAATAACCCGGTGTTGATCGGCGAACCCGGTGTGGGCAAAACCGCCATTGCCGAAGGCTTGGCCCGCCGCATCGTTGCCGGAGATGTTCCCGAAAGCCTCAAAGACAAAAAACTCCTCTCGTTGGACCTAGGATCTTTGATAGCGGGCACCAAGTTCCGGGGCGAGTTTGAAGAACGGCTCAAGGCTGTTATCAAGGAAATCGCGGGGGCCGAAGGGCAAATCATCCTGTTCATTGACGAGCTCCATACGCTGATGGGTGCAGGAGCCGCCGATGGGGCCATGGATGCCAGCAACCTCCTGAAGCCAGCACTCAGCCGCGGTGAGCTGCGCACTATTGGCGCAACCACTCTTGACGAATACCGTCGGCACATTGAGAAGGATGCCGCGTTTGAAAGGCGTTTCCAGCCGGTGTTCACCAAAGAACCGAGTGTGGAAGACAGCATCACCATCTTGCGAGGCATTAAGGAACGTTATGAGGTTCACCACGGCGTGCGCATCCGAGACGAAGCCCTCATAGCCGCAGCCACCCTTAGCGACCGCTACATCACCAGCCGCTTCCTCCCCGATAAAGCCATCGATCTAGTCGACGAGGCCGCCAGCCGCCTTAAGATAGAAATAGAGAGCCAGCCAACGGATCTAGACAAAATCGAACGCAAAATTCTTCAACTCAACATCGAGAAGCAAGCCCTAGGCCGCGAAGAAGACCCGGAAAGTTTGGTAAGGCTGGAAGACCTTCAACGCGAACTCCATGGTTTGCAGACCCAACGGGATGCCATGGCCCTTCAGTGGCAAAACGAGAAAAAAGTCATCGACGAAATACGCAAGCTCAAAAGCCGGCTCGAGGAACTGCGGGCCCAAGAGGCCCAAGCGGAGCGCGAGGGCAACCTGCAGGGCGCAGCCGAGATCAAGCACGGCAAAATCCCGCAGGCCAAAAAAGAGCTGGAAGACCGCTCCCTGCGCTTGGCGGAGGTGCAGAAGAACGGAAGCCTGTTGCGCGAAGAAGTGGGTGAGGAAGACATCGCCCGGGTGGTGAGCACCTGGACGGGCATCCCGGTGAGTAAAATGCTCTCAAGCGAGAAAACCAAGCTTTTGGAACTGGAAAAGATTCTCGAGCGGCGTGTGGTGGGGCAGGATGAGGCGATCACCGCGCTGGCCGATGCCATTCGTCGAAACAAGGCCGGCCTTTCCGATTTGAACAGGCCGTTGGGAACCTTCATTTTTCTTGGTCCTACCGGCGTGGGCAAAACCGAACTCGCCAAGACTCTTGCCGAGTTTTTGTTCAACGACGAAAAGGCTCTCAAGCGCATTGACATGAGCGAATACATGGAAAAACACGCGGTGAGCCGACTGATCGGGGCACCTCCGGGCTATGTGGGTTATGACGAGGGTGGTCAGCTCACCGAAGCTGTCCGTCGGCGCCCGTATTCGGTGGTGCTCTTTGACGAAATTGAAAAAGCCCACCCCGACGTGTTTAATGTGCTCTTGCAAGTGCTCGACGAAGGCCGTCTCACCGATAGCCAAGGCCGACTGGTCGATTTTCGCCAGACCATTATTATTTTGACCAGTAACCTGGGCAGCGAACTCATCCTTGCAGCGACCGAGGTCGAGGACGCCCGCGAAGCGGTTTTTGCGCTGATGCGGGGCTTGTTCCGTCCCGAGTTCCTCAATCGGATTGACGAGACTCTTCTGTTCCGTAAACTTGGAAAAGACCAGATTCTCGGCATTGTTGACCTTCAACTGGACTTCCTAAAGCAACGTCTGGCCGAGAAGCGCCTCAGTCTGGAAGTCACGGCCGGGGCCAAGCAGTTTCTCGCCGACCAAGGCTACGACCCCGCTTTCGGTGCCCGTCCGCTGCGGCGAACCATTCAAAACTTGGTGCAGAACCCGTTGTCCAAACTCATTTTGAGCGGCGCTTTCGAAGAGCAGGACACCATAGTGGCCGAAGTTTCCCAAAGTCAGCTCACCTTTCGCGCAGTCAAAGCGCCATGAAGTCGCCGCCAAAGCGCACCCCTTCACCACCGGTAATGAAATACCTCTTGGCTGCGCTTCGACCCTACCCGGTACCCGTGTTCCTGCTTTTGGGAACCATCGTGTTTGATTCCCTCTTCGATACCGCGATTCCCGTGGTCTTGAGCCTGCTCCTTGATCAGGCAGCCACCCAACGCAACCTGAACCTCGCTCTTTTTCTTGGCGGAGGGCTCGCGGGAGGCTGGTTGGTGAGCATCGGGAGCCAATTCTCCAGAGACTACCTCTACGCGTGGGTCACCTCGAGGGTTCTCACCGACTTGCGCGTGCGGGTGGAAGCACATTTGCACGAGCGCGATTTCGCCCGCCTGCGCGAACTTCGGCCGAGCGATGTGTCCGGAGCGCTCGGCTCTGAGCTCGCTCGTATTGAGAACCTTCTGCTGAACGTGCTGCCCTCGTTCCTTTTTGCGGCGCTTTACTTGTTGTTCAGCCTAGTCGCCATGGCCGGGACCGACTTACGGTTGGCAACTTTCGTCCTTGTGCTACTTCCGCTGGCAGTTTTGGGTCCCCGTGTTTTGGGGCATCGAGCCTCCGCTCAGGGTGCAGCCGCCAGGCAGGAAGAATCTGATCTCGGATCTTCGGCACAGGAGAGCTTTCATGCCCAACCCCTCTTGCGGACTTTCGACCTTTCCGGTCGCTTCCAGGCCGCCTTCAGCCAGAAGGCCCAGCACCTGCGCCTGCATAGTCGCCGTTTTTACCACCTGACGAACCTGGCACGACGAACGCCGAACCTGACGATGCAGGTGACCCAATTTGGTCTCATGTTGTTTGGGTTGGTGTTGCTTTGGCAGGGGCAATTGGGATTGGGAGCCTTTGTAGCGTTTAATCTTCTGTTCCTCAATATTTCCATGTCGGTGGTCGAGTTGAGCGCAACCTACGGTGGTTGGCTGGCCGCTGGCTTGGCCTTCGCGAGACTGCAGGTTTTTTCCGCGCCCCTGCCGAGGGCGACAGTAGCCGGTGGGGAAGATACCCAGGAATCCGGAGAGGGTCCCATTTCTTTGGAGTTCGACAGCGTGGCTTTTTCGTACGACTCGACTCGCCCCCTGCTGCGCGAGCTGAGCTTCAGCCTCGAACCGGGTAAACGCATTGCCGTGGTGGGTCCCAGCGGATCAGGAAAATCGACCCTCGCGGCCCTGCTTTCCGGTCTCTACCGCCCCAATGAAGGCCGAGTTCTGTGGAATGGCAGGGATTTGGCGCAACTTGACCCGGCCGGCTTGCACGCTAGGCTCGGCATTGTGTTTCAGGAAAACACCATCCTTAACGCCAGTCTAGAAGACAACATCCGCTTAGGAACCGCTGGCGGCGATGTCGAGGAGGCCGTCCGAGACGCCGGGCTTGCCGCCTGGGTTGCCGACCTTCCGCAAGCTCTGGCAACACCCGCTGGTGAGGCAGGCGGTTTTCTCTCTGGTGGCCAGAAGCAAAGGTTGGCGCTGGCCCGTGCGCTGGTACGTAAGCCGGGACTTTTGATTCTCGATGAGGCTACCAGCGCTCTCGACCCTCTGTCGGAATCGCTGGTCAACCAGACGCTGCGGGGCCTGGTCGGCCGTACGACCATTGTGCATATTACCCACAGACTTGAGGGAATCCGGGACTACGATACCATTTTGGTGCTCGATAAGGGAAAGGTCGTCGAAAGCGGTACCCACGATTCGCTGATGGCGGCTCAGGGGCTTTACGCAGGGCTCTGGACCAAGCAGTCCGGTGTTAAAGTGAGCTCCGATGCAAAGGAAGCGAAGCTGACCCCCGACGCACTCTCAGCACTGCCGCTGTTTTTGGGTTGCAAAAGACAAACCCTCGAGGCCCTCTCAGCCCAATTTGTCAGCGAAACGGCCGAGGCAGGTCATCGAATTATCCGGCAGGGAACTCCAGGGTCTCGGTTTTTCGTTGTGGCCCGTGGCCGGGTCGATGTGTTCGTGGCTCCCGACAACGGAGGGCCAGAGATACTCGCAGCAACTATGGAAGACGGCGATTTTTTTGGCGAAATGAGCCTTCTTCAGTCGGCCCTCACTTCGGCTACGGTGACTGCTAGGATACCTACGCTGCTTTTGGCCCTTGAGAAGTCGACTTTTCAGGCTCTGATCTCCAGTGATCCTGTCGTGGCCCAGCGGGTTCGCGAAATGGCAGACCTGCGCAAAGTTGAAAATGCCCGACGTCGTTCAGGGAGCTAGCACGGGAATCTCCGCTTGCCATGAGGGAGCCCCAGGACCGAGCAAGAGCCGGTAAGGTAAAAAGGGTTGAGGTTTTGTCACAGCGGGTATCGACACCCGCCGCTGCCAAGCGGCAGGGATCAGAGCCAGTGGCACGGCCCGAGGCCCGGGCGCTACAAAGCGAAACCATTTCCTGTTGGCAACGGGAAGCCAGTCAGGAATCTCCAGCCACTCGATTTCCGGTAGCGGCCAGGAGTTTGCTCCCAGAGTTTCCAGCGTTTCCGCCACCTTGCCTCCCCCCTGTTCCACTCGGAGCTCAAAGGTGCGGGCTTGCGGCGTCTGCGCAAGCAGACGGGTGCGAACTCCAGAGGTCAATCCCTCTAGCGATACGTATCCTTCCATTTCACCCCCCACTTGCCAAACCAACAAGCCAGCCGCCAAAGCTAGCGGAAGGCCAGCACTCAACGGAAACCGGAAGGCCAAAAAGGAGAGGGTGAACGCGCTTCCAAACACGAGACCCCACGAAAGCGGCGCGTGGGCCAAATTGTCCGGCCGGTTTCCCGCCAGGAGAATCGAACCCAAGAGCCCTAAAGCGGCGAGATTCAGACACATGGGAACCACCCAGGATTTCAGCGACCGGGCCTCAGGGTTCCATCGCGTTAGCCACGCAAAGCCGATGCCGAAAAGCAGCGCAGAGACCAGAAGCCACAGTCGGGGATCAAGGGTCATGGTGAATCCAAATTAACCCAGACGCTTGAACCCTGCAAGTAATACAAGTAGAATGGCGCGAATCCAATGGAGGATACTTCATGGTCAAAAAGCAGACGAAAATCGTTGCGACGATTTCCGACCTGATGTGTGACGAAGCGCATATTAAGGCTCTTTACGAAGCGGGCGTCAATGTGGTGCGCCTCAATACTGCCCACCAGAAAGAGGAAGACACCTTGAAGGTGATCAAGAGTGTGCGTAACGTCTCGGACAAGTTGGCTCTGCTCCTCGATACCAAAGGCCCCGAAGTTCGTACTGCAGAAATGTCCGAACCCCTGGAAGTCAGCGAGGGTGAGACCATTCGCATCTACCGGGGGGCGGTTCCTACCGGCCAGAAAGGCTTCCAGACCAACTACGACGGCTTTGTCTCAGAAGTCGCCGTGGGGGCCAGGGTGCTCATAGACGACGGTGAAACAGGAATGATGGTCACTGGAAAGGGCGAGAACTACCTCGAGCTCAAAATAGGAAACAGTGGCAGAATCAAGAACCGGAAGTCAATCAATGCCCCCGATACGGAACTTACCCTTCCTTCCATCACCGAAAAAGACCGAAACTTCCTGAAGTTCGCCGCGGAAACAGACCTAGACTTTGTGGCTCACTCCTTCGTTCGCAATAAACAGGACGTGCTCGACGTCCAAGCCATCCTCGACCAGTATGGCTCCAAGGCCAAGATCATTGCCAAGATAGAAAATATGGAAGGCGTGCGAAACATCGATGAGATTCTCGACTTCGCCTACGGCATCATGGTGGCCCGTGGCGACTTAGGAATTGAGGTACCCGCCGAAGAGGTACCCGTGTACCAAAAAATGATGATACGTAAGTGCATTGCTAGGGGCAAGCCGGTGATTACCGCCACCCAAATGCTGCATACGATGATCGAAAATCCCCGTCCAACCCGGGCCGAGGTCTCAGACGTGGCCAACGCGGTATTTGACGGTACGGATGCGCTCATGCTTTCAGGGGAAACTGCCTACGGCAAGTATCCGCTCGAGGCCGTGGCAACGATGGCCCGCATTGCGAAACAGATCGAAAAAGTCAAGGAACAGATACGAGCCCAGGGAGCCTATAACACCGACAACCCCATTCGCGACTACTTGGCACAGGCGGCGATTCAGGCCATAGAAACACTTCCGGTCAAGGCCGTCGTGTGCGACTCCCTCACCGGACGTTCTGCACGAATCATTTCGACCTACCGCGCAGACGTACCACTTTACGTAAAGTGCCACGACCCACGTGTGGTGCGAGAACTTGCCCTCAGTTACGGCGTGGAAGCCGAGTACCTTCCGCTACCCAAGAACACCAGTGAGCTTATTGTGCAGTCTCTTCAGAGCCTGCTCGACGAAAAAGCCCTCAAAAGAGACGACTTGATCGTGATACTCGCTGGTTCTCCGGGACATAAAGATGGGGGCTCCAATATCCTTGAAATCAACACCGTGCAAAACAGCCTTCAAGGGCGACTGGATGGTTACTGCTGACCAACTTGTGCCCATCAACGAGCAGGGGTAATGGGAAAATGAAGTCAATATTGCTGTTCGCCGTGTTGCTCATCGTCACCGGGCCTATCCTCTCCGGGCAGGAGGCATCACCTGATTCTGACGTGCCGCCACCAACGAGCTTGCTTGAGGGTGCCAGCAAGTTCATTAAAAGTAATCACTTACATCAAATCAGTGGCTTTAGCACCCTGTTGCTGGCCGGATCAACCGGAGCAGCGGGAATTGCGATGGCGTCTGGACTTGATGTTCCTGGCGGTTGGGTCGCTCACAAGGCCTTGGCAGCAGGTACCATCATCGCCGGTGCGGCCACCTTGGGGCTTGGACTCACTGCCTACTCGTCCCGGCTCGACGACGTTTGGCCCCATGCCGCCTTGATGGCCCTTGCCGAAATCGGTTGGATCGCATCCATTAGTTTTGCCGACACCGAATCCGGCCCTAATCCGCAGGGAGTTTTGATTCACCGCGTAAGCGAAGCCGTTTCCACCACTAGCCTCCTCGCGGGTCTGGCCGCCATCATCCTTCTCACTTCAAACTAGGTAAAGGCGTTGTAGAGAGGACCGGAGCGGGCTACCTGCCCGTGAGGACCGACCGAACGGACTGCGCCGCCGGCAGATGCCGCAGCAGCTCCCGCCTCAGACGCCGCACAGGTACTAACTCAGAGTCTGAGGCCGGAGCGTCGCGAGGACATCTGATGGCAAGCAGGGAGCGAGGGGAGGACCGGAGCGGGCTACCTGCCCGTGAGGACCGACCGGACTGCGCCGCCGGCAGATGCCGCAGCAGCTCCCGCCTCAGACGCCGCACAGGTACTAACTCAGAGTCTGAGGCCGGAGCGTCGCGAGGACATCTGATGGCAAGCAGGGAGCGAGGGGAGGACCGGA
>CANJXC010000013.1 GCA_947478845.1 Spirochaetales bacterium
TGGCCGGGTCAGCGATAAATCGGCGTTCATGCTGACCGGGGTGCTGGAAGAGTTCGGGACCACGAATGAGATTTTTTTTAATCCGAAGAACCCGAAAACTGAGGCCTACATCAGTGGCCGGTTCGGCTGAGCCAGGAGGCATTATGCGAGACCACTTCACCCAGGAAATCGGGTCCATTAATCAGGACATGCTCAAGATGTCGGTGATCATCGAAGAAAACATACGTAAGGCCTGCAAAGCCCTGGTCACTCAGGACGCCAAATTGGCCAAGGAAGTGATGAGTGACGACGAAAAGGTCAACGAACTTGAACTTTCCATTACCGACCGTTGCGTGCTGTTCATCGCCAAGGAACAACCGGTTGCCAGCGACCTGCGCCACATCGTGGCTTGCCTCAAAGCCGTCAGCGACATGGAGCGTATTGGCGACTATGCTGTCCACGCTGCCCGTCGTGCCAAGGATTTGGCCGACGAAAAATACATCAAGCCTCTGATCGACCTTCCCAAAATGCTCACTTTGGGTGAAGAAATGTGCAGAGACGCTGTGCTCGCGTTAGTCAACGGTGACACGGCTCTGGCCAGGTCCACCGCTGCCAGAGATCAGGAAATGGACTCCCTCAATAAACAGGTCAACCGGGACCTGCTGGCGCTGATGCTCGACGACAAGGACAACATCAAGCAAGGAACCCGGCTTCAGTTCCTCAGCCGTTTTCTTGAGAGGATGGGTGACCATGCTGTGACCATTTGCAGCTGGGCTCTTTATTCGATAGACGGCCGTCACGAGGAGTTTTAGGCTTACCCGTCATGGCGTACGCAAAAGTTCTGGTTGTGGAAGACAATCCCGACATTCTGGAACTCGTGACGTATAACCTCGAAGCTCAAGGGTACGAAGTGTTGCGCGCCGTTACCGGAGAAAGCGGGCTTGCCTGTGCCCGCAAAGAAAATCCTGACCTGATTATCCTTGACGTCATGCTTCCGGGTCTCAATGGCTTGGATGTGTGCCGCAAGCTCAAACAGGAAGAATCAACCCGCAGGACCCCCGTTATTCTACTCACCGCGAAGAGCGAAGATTCCGATGTCATTAGTGGCTTGGAGCTTGGGGCAGATGATTACATCACCAAACCGTTCTCTCCGAAAGTTCTCATTGCGCGAGCCCGTGCTCTTTTGCGGCGGCTCTCGGAAGAAGCTGGGGTAGCCGGCGGAGACCTTCTTCAGGTTCATGCCATCACCCTCGACTCGGGCCGCCACGAGGTGTCGGTAGACGGCGAGCCGGCCAATCTTTCGGCCACCGAGTTCGCGATTCTCAAACACCTGATGAGCAACCCTGGGAGGGTCTTCTCGAGGGGGCAGATCATCGATGCCGTTCGCGGTGGAAATTATCCGGTAACAGAGCGGTCGGTGGATGTACAGATTCTCGGGCTGCGAAAGCGCCTTGGCAATGAGGGTCAGCACATAGAAACGGTCCGGGGGGTTGGTTATCGCCTGCGGGGAGCCCCATGAAACGCAGTCCCCTGCTTTGGTTTGTTTCAGCTATGGGGATAAGTTTACTGCTGGCTCAGGGTTTGCTTTTAATACTCCTGACTCACAATATCCGTGAGCAGCGTCTCCAGGAACTTCGAATCTATCTCAAATCCCTCACGCAATTGCTTGCGGGTTCCGCTCGTGCCGCTGATGGTCCCGCTGACCCCTTGCTTTCGGAAATCAACGGCCTCGAGGCTACCGATCCGAGCTTAAGAATTGAAGTTCTCGACTCTCAAGGAAAGGTGCTGTCCGCCAGTGGCAGAGCCGGCGTAGTTCAGGATCCCGGACCCGCCCCCGAGCTCTTACCTGCGGCCAAGGAGGGTTACTACGTTTTGGAACGTTATTCTGCCGTCGCAGGCCATACCCTCGTGGTGGCTGCCTCGCCACTGAAAGGCCCAGCGGGTGGTCTGTTGGGATATGCCAGGGTGAGCGCCTCCCTCGAATTGCTGGAAGATATCCTTTCGGAGCTGACTTTGGGCTTCTGGCTCAGTTGCTTGGCAGTTGGACTAGGTGTGTTTTTTGTCGCTCTGTGGCAAGCTCGTCGCCAGGGATCGGAGCTCCAAAAACTAGTGGCTCAGTCCGCGGCGTTTGCCCAGGGTGAACCATGGGCCGACCTTTACCTCTCATCCTCACCCGAGCTTCGTCTGGTTTCGACGGCCTTCCATAAGACCCACCGAATGCTCGAACAAAAACTGGTTACGGTGAAGGTACAAAGGGATGAACTGGCAGCAGTACTTGACGGGATGGTTGAAGCGGTGGTGGTGCTCGACACCGGGCTTGTGGTTAAGTCGATGAACCCCTCAGCCCGACGGCTGTTTCCGACCGTGGCCCCCCCAGAAGGCCAAAGCTTCATCCAGGTGTGTCGCCACTCTGCCTTGGACGATCTGGCCCGTACACTGGCATCGGGTACTTCGCCCCTACGCGCAGAAATTGTCCTTGCAGATCTACAGACCACACTCCAGGTGCAGGCTGCCTCGCTAGCTGATGCAGGGAGGTCCTGGGGTGCTGTCTTCGTGTTGAGCGACATGACTCAACTGAAGAGGCTCGAGGTAATGCGCAGGGATTTTGTGGCCAACGTATCCCACGAGCTAAAAACCCCGCTGACCACCATCAAGGGTTACGTGGAGACCCTACAGGAAGGCGCACTAGACCAACCAGAAATCGCAAGGAACTTTCTGGCTGTGATCGAGCGTCATGCAGACCGTATGGCCCTGATTGTGGATGATCTACTCATTCTTTCTCGGATCGAAACCAGTCCGCCAACGGAAGGAGAGCTTCGCGAAGTCGACCTGACCGAACTCGCAGCGGCAGTGGTTCAGGCCTACCGGGACCGCGCCGTGAAAGCCAAGATACGACTCAAACTCAAAGCCATTGGGTCTGTACGCAGGTTGGTCTTTCCATTACTTCTCGAACAGGCACTGGGAAACCTACTGGACAATGCCTTGAAGTTCAGTCCCCCTAAGGCCGTTGTTACCGTCGCGGTGAGGGAGACTGGTGGCCGTGCCGAACTTTCGGTTGTCGATTCTGGTCCTGGCATTCCTCAGGTAGACCAGCAGCGCGTATTCGAGCGCTTCTACCGAACCGAATCAAGCCGGAGTACCGAAGGAACAGGCTTGGGGCTGGCCATCGTCAAGCATGTGGTGTTGCTGCACCGTGGCACCGTGACCCTTGCTAGTCCACCTGTGGGGAAAACCTTGGGAACCAAGTTCCGGATAGTCCTTCCTTAGTGCAGGTAGTTCACTAGAGCTCGACAACCGGCAACGTTTGCTCCAGTCTGGGTAAAGGCTTGGGGCGGTAGAGGGTGGTATCGAGGGTTTCGTCGTCAAAGAGGCGCATTCCGGCAGTGAGGATTCCACTCATCGGCCGAAAAAGTGTGTAGGGAGGACTGAGTAATTGGCGCCAACGTCGGGCACCTCGAAATCCCGCGAAAAGCCCCGTCATATGACGGAAAATCTTATGGGCAGGCAGTCCTTTTTGTTCCCACAGGTCAAAATAGGGGATCATCGCTTCCAGCACTCCTCTCCTCGTGACGTGGGACGGCGGTGTACCGAATACCTCTGCTTCTGCCACAGTGAGGAAAAAAGGATCCTCATAAGCGGCCCGGCCAAGCATCAGACCATCAACCAGACCCGTATGGAGCCGCAAGGCTTCCACCGTCCGAACACCACCGTTGATCTCGATGCAAAGGTGAGGAAACTCCCTTTTCAAACGGTAAACCTCTTCGTAGCGCAAGGGAGGAATCTCGCGGTTCTGGCGCGGGTCAAGTCCCTCAAGCACAGCTATGCGCGCATGAATAATAAAGCGATCCGCTCCCGCCTCAGCACAGAGGCTTACGAACTCGGCCATTTCCTCATAGCTTTCGCGCACCACCCCGTGGCCGGTGATTCCAATTCGGTGTTTTACCGTCACTGGACGCGAGGTGGAATCCTTCATAGCCTTGACTAAATCTGCTACCAGCCTTGGTTCTTCCATGAGACAGGCGCCGAAATGGGCGTTTTGCACTTTATCGGACGGGCATCCACAATTGAGGTTGATTTCGTCGTAGGGCCAGCCTTCGGCTTTCCTCACAGACGCAGCTATCGCTGAGGTACTGTCGCCGGCAATCTGAAGGGACAACGGCTTTTCTGCAGGGTCAAAATCGAGAATCTGCTCTGATTTTCCCCTGAGGATGGCACCGGTTGTCTGCATTTCCGTGTAGAGCAACGATCTCGGCGATATCTGGCGGAGGAAAAACCGGCAGTGCCGATCGGTCCAGTCCACCATAGGAGCAACTGAAAGCCGAGGCGCCTTCATTCCCGAGGGGGACGAGGTTTATTGACAGCCTCATTGACCCGAAGCTTTCGACCTTCGAACTCTTTGCCATCCAAGTCAGTAATGGCCTGGTGCGCGGCGTCGGCAGAGGCCATTTCAACAAAAGCAAAGCCCCGCGGTTGTCCGGTTTGCCGGTCGGTAACCAAAGAAACTCCAGCCACTTCCCCATAGCGGGCGAAAAGGGCCTTCAAGCCCTCGACGGTAGACCGGTAGTTCAGGTTGCCTACGTAAATATTCTTACCGATGAACAATTCCTTGCGAGTAGGATTCCGATTTTATAATCAAAAGAAGGAGGTCTGTCCACCCGGATTGAGTTTCCTGAGGCCAGCGAGAAACACCTCCATACACACCCGAGCGTCGTCTTTAGCGCGGTGGGCATCAAGGGCTTTGACCCCAAGATCTAAGGCCAGCGACTGGAGTTTGTAGTTATGGCGTCCCGGCCAAGCTTTGCGGCCCATCGGCTGGGTATCAACATACTGGTGCGTCAGAGGGGGCTTACCCTGCTTGCGAAGGGCCGCTGAAAGGAAGCCCAAGTCGAAGGGAGCGTTGTGAGCCACCAAAACCGCGTCATCGAGAAAACTAAGCAACCGTGGCAAAACAGTTTCCAGCTGTGGCTGTCCTTCCAGCATCACATCAGTGATGAGGTTGACAGCCGTCGCTCCCGGTGGCATTGCAATACCCGGATTGACAAGTTCGCTGAAGGTTTCGACCACCTTTCCATCCACGAACTTGACCGCACCGATTTCCACGATGCGGTCGTATTGGGGTGACAAGCCTGTGGTCTCGAGGTCGAGAGCAACAAACACAGTGTCGGGGTTGAGCAGCGATTCGTAGTCAATTCTTTCGCGCATCAGGAAATCCATCGGTCAAGGAAAGTTTTTATGGTTTCGACCGTTGTATGCACGTTGGTTTTGGCCTTTTCGAGCGGGGTTTCGGCAGACTCATGGCAGGATGCGTAAAACTTGATCTTGGGCTCGGTTCCTGAGGGCCGTACAGTGACCACCGAACCATCCTCAAGGTAAAACTGCACCACATCGCTCGCCGGCAGTTCAAGATTTTTTACCACACGACCGTCGGGGGTTCGCGTCGTGGAAGATTGAAAATCCAGAAGCCGGGTGAGCTTGAGGCCCGCTACTTTATCGGGAGGATTTTCACGCAGATTTTTCATGAATGTTCTCATAGTGAGTACGCCTGACTGTCCCTTTAAGGTCTTGGAAATCAAAACCTCCTGAAAAAAACCAAAACGTTCGTAAAGGGCGTTGAGGGCCTGCATAACCGATCTTCCTTGGGATGCATGATGGAGAGCCATTTCTATGGTGATGGCTGCCGAAGAAATGGCGTCTTTGTCGCGGACTGAGGTACCTAGCAGAAAACCATAGCTTTCCTCACCGCCAAAAACATACTGCAACCCATCGCTTCCGGACTCAAACTGCCGGATTTTCTCGCCAATGTACTTGAAACCCGTGAGGACCCGAAAGGTCTGCACCCCGTAGGCCTCGGCGATACGGTTGTGAAGCTCGGTCGTGACAATGGTGTTGATGAAAACCGGTTTGGGCGGCATCCTTGATTTTTCTCTCAGTGTCGAGAACACGTAGTCAGCCAACAAAGCACCGAGTTGATTTCCGTTGAGCAAAACCCACTTCCCCTCCCAGGGTACACCGATGCCAATTCGGTCTGCATCCGGATCGGTTCCCAGAATCAGGCCCGCACCAACCTTGCTTCCCAAATCCATGGCCATTTGCATCGCTGAAGGCTCCTCGGGGTTGGGGGAAGAAACCGTAGGGAAATTGCCATCAGGAATCGATTGTTCGGGTACGGGAATGAGTTCAAGGCCCAATTCGCTCATGATGCGGGGCAAAAGGGTAATTCCGGTTCCATGCAGAGGGGAATAGACGACCTTAAACACGCTTCCCTGCGCGACGAACGCTTCCGGCCTCAACGACTGGCTCTTGACCATGTTACGGTAGGGAGTATCGATTTCTTCATCGATTTCAACAAGCAGGCCACTGTTGAGGGCCTGGTCCTTGGTCATAGTCTTGACGACGCCTTGAACCTTTCCGACTTCTGAAATAATGCCCTCGTCGTGCGGAGGCAGAACCTGCGCACCATCGTCCCAATAGACCTTGTAGCCGTTGTACTCGGGAGGATTATGACTTGCCGTCACAACGATGCCGGTAGTTGTCTTTAATTGCCTTACCGCAAAAGAAAGCTCTGGCGTGGGACGAAGTTCCCGGAAGAGCCAGGTTTTGATTCCGTTGGCGCAGAGCACCAAAGCTGCTTCTAGAGCAAACACATCCGAGTAGTTGCGGGAATCGTGGGCGATCACCGCCGAATGGGGTCCTTGGCGCGAATTGACATAATTTGCCAAGCCTTGCGTCGCCGAGCGCACCATGTAGGGATTCATTCGGTTGGTGCCACCCCCAAGAGCGCCCCGCAGACCGCCGGTTCCAAAACTGAGTGAAGCGTAAAATCGTTCACTCAGTTCCGAAAAATTGGCTGATTTGACTTGGTCGAGTACATCCTGACGAAAAGTAGGGTGCTCTTCCCTATCCAAATAGGACTTGGCGGCGGTCAACAGATCTTCGTTGGTCATGGTGGAGCTCCCAGTGTTGTTTTTACTCGAGAATCGTCTCAGATTCCAGCCATTTCTGGAACTTTGAAGCAGATGCAAACACATAGCGTGCACCGCTTTCCTCAAGTTCCTGAACGGTACGAAACCCCCACGCAGCACCACAGGGAATCACACCGGCCCGTACTGCGGTTTCCATGTCTACCTCAGAGTCACCCAAGTAGACCGTTCGTGCCGGGTCCACCTTCCACTCGGACAATAACGCCAGCAAACTTGTCGGGTCAGGCTTGTTCGCAACCCCTACCCTGGATCCCCTAACAGCGTCAAAAGGTTTACCTGCAATCAACTTCGACACCACTTGCTTGGTCATGCTTTCGTCCTTATTCGACAAAACGCCCAGATGAGTCTTGGCCGAAAGGAACGAAACCAACTGCTCTATGCCGGGGTAGACGGCACTATCCATAGGGTGGCGCTTATAATCCTCACGAAGTTCGGCGAGCACCAACGCCAACTCTTGGGGTGAAAAGGGATGGTCGGTAGTAGCCGAAATCACAAGGGATGCAAGGCCCCATCCTACCAACCCCCGAATCTCGCCAACGGACAAAACTCTTCGGCCGTGACGGGACAGGACGCCATTGACCGACGTAGTAATATCCTGAAGACTGTCGACGAGTGTCCCATCAAGGTCGAAAACAACGGCTTGGACGGCAATCATGGCACATGGTGCCAAAAAACAGCACCTGAGGCAAGGTATGGCGCGAAAAACTCCCGACACTCAGGGTTCCTTGGCGTTCGAACGCCACTTCGCTGGTATTTATGGCGAGCGTTGGCCAACCCTTCGCCAGGCGCTCTTGGCACCAACAAACCCCGAAGACTTGCTCGTCGGTCTTACCGAACCGTATTTTTTAGACTCTGCCTCTGTCCGAGCAGCACAAGCGCTCGAAGTGAAGCCGGGCGATCGGGTGTTGGACATGTGTGCCGCACCAGGTGGAAAAACCCTCGTCCTTGCCCTCGCCTTGAAAGGAACTGGCCACCTGGTGGCTAACGACCGAAGCCCAGAACGAAGGGCTCGCTTGCAACGGGTAGTTCAGCAACACCTTCCCAGAGTTTGGAGTTCCAATATTGAAATCACCGGGCGAGATGCAACCAGATGGGGGCTCTATGAGCAGAATGTTTACGACCGCGTACTTCTCGACGCACCTTGCTCAAGCGAACGACACATCCTGAACTCTCCCAAGCATTTGTCACTCTGGACGCCCCATCGAACCAAGGCGCTCGCCCAGCAAGGACTATCCCTTCTTTGCTCGGCTCTCGAAGTGCTACGGCCCGGAGGTGTACTAGTCTTCTCAACGTGCTCGATTTCGCCGACTGAAAACCGGCAATTACTCGAAAGACTGGAGATTAAACGAAAGGAAAAATGGACTTTAGAAGGAGTATCGGAGGAGTTTCCTGACCTGCAAGGCACTGGCCCGCTTTTCTGGGCGCGCTTGCGTAAAAACCAGCTGGACGAAAAACCTCGGGACGAACAGCTAGACGTATTCCCGAAGTTCTCGGATCATTTTTAGGCTTCTGAGCTTGGTAATGGCTTTTTCTTGTATCTGCCGAACGCGCTCACGGGTGATTCCCAGCATTTTTCCTGTCTCCTCGAGTGTAAGAGGGCCCTCGCCGCCCAAACCGAAGCGCAATTGCAGGATCCGCATTTCGCGTTCGCTCAGTTGTTGGAGAACAGCGCCCAAGGTGTCTTGAAGTGTGAGGGTAAAAACGTTTTCAAAAGGCTCGGCAATCGACTCATCGCGGATCAAGTCAGAAAGGCGCGTGATACTATCCTCGTCAACGGTGCCGTCTAAGGAGGCAGTGTCCTGAGAGATTTTGATGATCTCCTTAATTTTATCCTCGCTAATGTTCATGTATTCAGCAAGTTCAACGTTGGAGGGGTCACGTCCTAGTTCCTGCGTCAGGTGCTTGGCAACGAAATAGCACTTCTTGATGGTGTTAAGCATGTGGATGGGAATTCTTATCACACGGCCCTTGTCAGCCAAGGACTTGATGATTGCCTGGCGGATCCACCAAGTGCCATAGGTTGAGAAACGGCAACCTTTAGTGTAGTCGAAACGCTCTACCGCCTCGATGAGGCCAATATTCCCTTCATCAATAAGGTCAAGGAGTGAAAGACCCCGGTGCTGATATTTCTTGGCTATGCTTACGACCAAGCGAAGGTTGGCGTTGATCATGCTGTTTTTTAGGGCTAGCAGCTTGATTTCTTTTTGACGGATTGGCACGGCAAGTTCAGCAGGCAAGTTCGAAGTGTCACGACCCTCGAGCAATCCGCGCATCTCGGCCTTGGCGACTTGGATGTTCTCACCGATTTCTTGTTCCTGAGCCACATTTAAAAGCGGAAACCGGGAAATTTGCCTCAGGTAGAGCGCTAAGGGATCAGACTCGCTACCATCGTTCGACCCCTGGTCTGTTTCCGGAATCATCAGGATTCTGTCTTCGGAATCAAGGGCGTTCTCGCGAACCTTCATAGTTCAACCTGCCAACTTCGCTAGGATAACGTCCAGTGGACGCCTCGTCAAGAAGAATCTCTATTTCTTCATACCGTCAGAAACTCATTCCCTAGGAACCTTGGCCGGATCAAGAGGTTCTCCTGACTTAGACACAAAGAAACTGAGCCTTTCGGTTGCCCTCGAGGAAGTTTTTCCCAAGACCTGCCCTTTCGATACCTTGTCGCCCCATTTCAAAGCCGTATCTTCGAAGTTTCCGTATCCGAAGACAACTTTTGCGGGACTTTCCACCAAAATCACCTTGCCGACTCCTCTGTATTCGCCCGAGAAAACAACGGTACCATCGGTTACGGAGAAGAAGTTCGCCCCTGAGACAGGAAAGGAAACAGCCTTCAATCGCCCGCTATCTGACTTGGGCTTGCCTGCTAAAGGCCAATATCCCTTCTGTTCGGATGTTTGAGGCACCGGTACCCAGAGCATCGTACCCGCCCTCAAGGCCGTGCCTGCAGAAAGTCCATTCAAGGCAAGAATATCTGCGATTTCGACACCCCAGGTCTTACCCAAGGAATAGAGTGTGTCTCCGGCTACGACCGGATGGCGCGAGGGCAACTTTAAGGTTTCTCCGGTTGACAGCGTAGTCCAGTCGCGCTCAGGATCCACATTCTTCCAGGAATCGGGGGAGACGTGAAACTTCTGTGTTAAGGTTGACAGAGAATCGCCCTTTTGGATTTTATAGTCTTCACAAGGCAGAGCTACAGTGAGGAGGGAAAAAAAAAGAAGGCAGGAAACCTTTTTCAGGTCCATGCCTTCCTTTTCGGTCCGGACACCCCGGAAACTTGAATGCCGATTATGGGAAATGGCGGACTCGAACCGTCGACCCCTACCATGTCAAGGTAGTGCTCTAACCAACTGAGCTAATTCCCCTCAAGCTGGAACACAATAAATGGAAAAAACACCTGCTGTCAAGCGATCTATTGCTGAGAACTCGCGATGCTTTCCAGGACTCAGGAACGCTGACGAATGGCCACATTGATTTCAATGCTTCCGTACGGTGTTTCCATGGGAACGATCAATGCTTCGACTTCCTGATCCGATACTTCCATGTTCTCTCCGGTTATGATCGCCGGCGGCGTAAGGTCAAATCTGAACCCGAGTTCATGCAATTTGGTCACCGACTGGGCGGTGATCATGTTTGCCAGCTCGCTAATCGTGGCCTTTGCCAGTTCATCGAGTTCGGTCAACTCTTCCATATTCATCACAGAAGCGATTTTGATGGCAGTCTGCTTGGACATATCGAACAACACACGGCCTTCCACCTCTCCCGCGAGACCAACAATCGCCGCGACTCCCATCACCGACTTGGTCGATGCCTTTAAGAACAGATTTCCGCGTTTGACCTCTCCATGCAAAACCTCGGTAAGCACGCTGTAGGCTGCCTCTACAAAAGGATTAATATATTCGACCCGCATGTTAACTCCTCTGCATGCTCGATACTTTAGATTTTTTGGTAGATCGACCAAGGTTCGTGGCCAACAAACCTCCAGTTTTCGTGTTCAACCACTTCGTTGGTGCCGACCACCAAGTATCCGCCGGTTTTCACCTTCTCGGTGATCTCAACCAGAATCTTTTCTTGATCATGAGGCTTTTGAAAGGATAGGACATCCCGAATCACCACTAAATGAAGCTTTGAAAAGGGATTTATGTTTTTGATATCGTGAAACTCAAACAGAATCTTGTTCTTGAGGTTGGAATTAAACTGCAGTCCACTCTTTGTCTGCACTGTAAAACTTTTCCAAGACAAATCGAGCTCGTTCTCGTCAAGGATGAGGCCGGGGGCCATCGAGATGCTCAGAAGATCGAGGTCGCTGGCCCAAACTTTGTAAGTGCTCGCTTTGAACTGGGTCTCCATCATGAGTGCCAAGCTATAGGATTCGTAGCCCCTGCCGCAACCGGGGTTCCAAATCACCAGATTGTTGCCTTCCAGCTTGAGCATTTTGGCAAGATCCACCATTTGTGTTTCTGTCCAGAGGCTGCCGGTTTGGGGCGAGAAAAACGGCGAAAGAAATGCCTCACCGTCGTCTTTCTGGGTAAACTGGAAGTCAAGATTCTCGTCCTTACGGAGGTCTTTCCAAGCTCTCAGCCGACTCTTCGTCCATTGAATGTTGATTGGACTCACAAAAAACTGATTGAAGGTCGAGAGGTTCTCGCTGATGAATTGAAGATCCAAACTCACGTTTTCGGTGGCTACGACTTCGACCGAAGCTGAAGCTGGCTCAGCGGTGTTTTCTGCCTCTTCTGCCGCTGAAGGCAAAGCGGACACCTGGGCCTTCTCGGGCGTTCCAAAAATTCGATCAACATCAAGAATGATATACAAGCGGCTCTCGTTTTCTACCACCCCGTGTATGTACTGAATATTGATGTCACCGAAAATAGGGTGGGGAGGTTGAATTGCCTCCGAGGCAATTCCCACTACTTTCTCGATGGTATCAACAATGATGCCCAGAACGAGGGAGTCCAGCCTCAGGATGATGATATTCTCAAGGTTAGTCGCATCCTTGCTTTCTGCCGGGAGGTTAAACAGGATGCGTAAATCGATCACAGGGATGATGTCACCCCGAAGATTGTCGACACCTTTCACGTAGGGGGGGGTGTTAGGAACCATTGTGAAGTTCCCTGCCTTTCGGATTTCTTTAACTTTGAGAATATTGATCCCGTAGTCTCTACCGGCAAGGGTAAACGAGATCAATTTGAAATCGATTTTCTCTAGTTTGTCGTTGTCTTTCGAGCCCCTGACATTCTGTTCGGCGTGAAGGCTGCTCATTTCAGGATCCTATAGGATTTGGCTTTCACGGCGTTGACGCTCCATACGTTCATTTCGCAGGCCGAGCTCCAGCAACTGGCTGACATCGATAATGAGCGCCACTTTACCATCGCCTAAAATCGTAGCTCCTGCGATGCCTGGAGAGGCAGTAAAGTGGTCCTTGATTGGTTTAATGACAACGTCTTCCTCGCCGATGAGCGAGTCGACAATAAGGCCTATTTTTTTGTCACCAGTGCCTACCACTACCACATAATGGTATAGATTACCTTCGTCGGACGAGATTCCAAAAAGCCGGTTGAGACGCAATAGCGATATCACATCCTTACGGACATTGAACACTTCATAGTTGTCGATGATCTTGATGTCGGCCGGGCGAATCCGGTGACTGTCGACGACCGAAGTGATAGGAAGAGCGTAGACCTCAGTGCCGACCCGTACGAGGAGTCCCTGTATGATAGCAAGGGTAAGAGGCAGCTTGATCGTGAACTTGGAACCCCTACCTTTTTCCGACCAGATCGTTACACTGCCGTTGAGCTTCTCGATTTGTTTGCGCACAACGTCCAAACCAACCCCCCGCCCCGAGACACTCGTAATCTTCGCCGCGGTAGAAAAACCAGGTTCAAAAATCAGGTTGAAGGCTTCTAAATCTGTCAGTTGCTTGCTCGGATGAATGAGTCCCTTGTCGATGGCTTTCTGTTTCACAACTTCGATGTCGATACCGTTGCCATCATCGCCGATCTCAATGATAATTCGATTACCTTCATTGCGCGCCGCAAGCACAACACGCCCTTGCTCGGGTTTTGCCCGTTCATGGCGCACCTCAGCAGACTCAACCCCGTGGTCAATGGAATTGCGCACACAGTGGATCAGAGGATCAAGGAGGGCTTCGATCACCGACTTGTCAAGCTCGGTTTCCTCTCCCTCAATCACAAGTTCGATTTTTTTGTTGAGGGTCTTGGACAGGTCTCGCACCAACCTGGGGAAACGCGAGAATATCTGTGCTATGGGCACCATCCGAATGCGCAACACACCCTCGTGAAGTTCTCCGATGATTCGCGCCAGGTTTTGGGCAGTACTACGGAATACCCCCACAGTTGATTTCAAGCGCACTTCAAGGGGATCGAAGGTGGTGAGAAGCTTTGAGAACTCCTCATTAATCTCTTTTTTGAGCTCTTTGACCGCTTTTCCCTTCTGGAGTTCTTCCACGTACCGCGGAAACCGGTCAAAAAGCTCCTTTAATTGCTGTTTGTAGTACCCCTCGGAGGCCTGCATTTGCCCGAGAATCTCTCCGAAATGGCTGGAAATCTGATTGAAGGTGGCCTTGTTGATAACCGTCTCGCTGACAAGATTAAGCAGGTTATCGATGCGTTTAGATTCGACACGAAGGACAGAACCGGAGTTACTCTGGTTTGGCTTTTTAGAGTCGCCAGTAAGCATGGCGTTGCCAGTTTCACTGTTGTCGTCCGAAGCCCCTAGGATAAGCGCATCCGTTGCCACCATTGGTGCTGCAACTGCCTCTTGAGCGGAGGCTTCTCCTGCCGATGCCACCAAAGCTGGGACGGATTGGTCCGCTTCCTCGGCAAGTTTGAGAATGAAAACAGAGGTCGTCACCTCGCGAATAGTGCACCTGCGTTCCACCTCTTCCAAGCTTTTGGTCAGGGTACAGAAGTAGTTTACAATCGGCCAGTAGGCATCTTCGTAGAGCTTATCGAACTCGGGTACGGTCTTGAGCACAGTTCCCATACCCTTTATCACCGAAAACACCTGAATGCCACCTACGGAGTTCATGGGATTGTTTTCGTCAAAACCTACCGACACGCAGTAGACCGATTCATCCCCTGCAGCTGCCTTAAGTTCCAAAACCTCATACTCTGTGAGGCCTTTTGCTCCAGCGTTGGAGGCCTTGTTCTTTACCGATGGTGACGGAGAAACAGCGGGTTTCGCAGCGGTTTTCTTTGTTGCCGGCGACGGGCTACTGGCAGGCAAGAAGCTTTTCAGGCTCGATTTCAGGGCTCCGACGTCCTGCGAATAGACCCGTCCGTGAAGTCGTTCATCGAGCATCGCCTTCACGACGTCAATGGATTGCAAAAGGATATCAACCAACCGTTCGGCCATCTTGACCGCACCACTACGAATCTCATCAAGAACGTCTTCGATTACGTGAGTAAACTCTGATAGTTCAAACATTTGTACAGTTGCGGCGCCACCCTTTAACGTGTGGGCAGCACGGAAAATCTCGTCAACAGCCTCTTTGTTGTTGGGATCATTTTCCAGAACCAAAACATTTTGCTCAAGAACGTCTACCTGACTCTGGGCTTCCCCAAAGAAATCCTTGAGAAGTTCCTCATTGTTTGGGTCTAGATAGTCGCTCATAACAGAAGTAGGTTCCTACAGAAGTTTCTTTAAGTCAAGGGAGTTTTTTTTTGCAAAAAACCCTGCCAAGACCTCGAATTTAGACTAAAATGTTGTTGGGAGACTCGAATGCTTAGACGTCTAGTTGTTGCTGTTTTCGGTTGTACATTAGCCTTGGTCGCATCGGCGGCAGAACTTGAGACTGCTGGCTCGATTTCTAATCTTTATTGGGCACCAGATCGCATCGATAACACCGCTGGCCACACAATGACGGGATCTGAACTTTTCTGGCAGGTTGAAGGGTCGGTGAGTCAAGATTTTTCGGATGGCTTGCGCTTCAAGGGGGGCGTTGAGCAGGATCCAATTCTCAAGCGACGGCTTTTCGCAGAGCTCGGCTTTGACGTGAATAACTTGACCATCCACTTTACCCCATTCGTGGGTCTCATCAATACGGCCCAAAAATGGTTCAACCCCGGCCTCGAGGCTTCAGTGAGGTACGTCTTTCCTGGCGTTGGTTTCGTGGAGGGTGGATTTTCGACAAGTTTTGCTCCCCTTTCGAAGGTTGGTGACTATTATATTTCTTCGGAGTTTGCCTCCGTGGGGATTTCCGTAGAAAATGGAATCATAACATTTTCAGTGGATGACCGTTCGTCGATTGTTCGCTCCACTTCCTTGCTTGACGTTCAAGACTATCAGACCCGCTACCTCCTCGACACTGAAATCTTCTACAAAAACTTTCCGGTACGTACCAACCTGATCCTAGGCTATCAGCTGATGGGGAGGGCTTATATTGCTTCCTCACCCCATGACACGCCTCTGCACTCCGCTCTCGGGGGCTTGAGGTTAACCATGTTGGTTGGACCCGATTTTTCGGTTTATTCTGAAGGGATCGCGTCGCTGTTCAATCTTGGTCTCGGCGACACATTGTTGAAGGTTCCCGATTCGTCGCTTCTGTTCGAGTTGAAAACTGGACTGAAGTTTCATCTATAGGAGGCGGTTTTCACCGGTAAACCCTTGACCTTCGACGAGTTGTACCACTACCTAATGACTCACGACGATTTCCTTCTCATAAGTCATGCCGATCCCGACGGAGATGCCATTGGATGTCAAGTTGGTCTTTATGAGGTTCTTACCAAGATAGGCAAGAATGTTTTGATCCTTAATTCTGATGACCACGATGAAAAGTACCGTGTATTTGACGTCCAAGGAGTGGTTCATAATCTGGAGACAGGGAGCCCTGTTCCTACAGATCTGGCGCGGCGGACCTTGATTCTCATAGACACTTCGGACTATCAGCACACCCATCTAGCGAAAGATTTACTGCTTCCTTTTGGGAAGGAAGTTCTGATCATTGATCATCATACCCCGCCCGCCCAATGGCCCAAACTGGCCTATATTGATGATACGGCAGCCGCGGCCAGCCAAATTGTGTTTCAGTTGGCCCAGAGGTTCGGTGTGAAATTGAGTAAGGGTGCCGCCGCTGCACTGTTCATGGGTATCGTTTACGACACAGGCAGTTTTATCTACCCAAAAACCTCGCCGGAAACTTTTGAGACGGCGAAACAACTTGTCGAGCTCGGTGTCAAACCGATCGAAATCCATTCAGCACTCTACGAGACCATCGAACCTTCGAAAATGAAACTCCTGGCTAAGGTGCAGGCGACCATGCAATTTTGGCACGATGATCGGACGGCATTCCAGTTGGTGACGCAGGACATGCTTCTGGCCACTGAGTCTGAGATGGAGCACTCAGAAAACTTTATCAACTATCCACTTAAATGTACTTCGGTGCTGGTATCGGTTTTAATCAAGGAAATTACCGCTGGGAAGTTTCGTTGTTCGCTGCGCTCCAAGGGAGTTGTGGATATTTCGGGACTTGCTTTGTCTCAGGGTGGAGGGGGCCACAGGACGGCTGCGGGCTTCACCTGTCCACCTTTGCCGGCCGACCAGTTGAAAGAGTGGATACTCGAGTCCGTGGAACGGCTCTATTCTAAGGCCTAACGACCAGTGAAAAATTGCCTTCTTCTTGGTGTCGCTTTGGTTTTCATGGCTTCTTGTTCCAACGAACCGGCTGATGTCCCCATGGTCGCGAACCAAGCGTCCAAAGCCGCAACTCAAAGTGAGGAGTCCCTCGAACAGCCCCGAATACCGGTTCCTGCCGATCGAAAAGTGCTTGAGACCCTTGCGACCAACCTCGATGACGATGCAGAGGAGGAGCAGATTGTTGTTCTCCAGTCCAAGGCCAACTTAAGCCTGCCAATCACTCTGAAAGTGGCCGACTTCGACAGCCAGCGCAAAACCAATTACTTGGCTTGGGAAGGACAAGCTCTCGCCAGCGGCGCCCAACCTTTTGAGGTCAGAGTCGAGCCCTTGGTAAGTGCTGATCACAGAGAAATTGTCGTGCGAGGTATTTCCGAAGATGGTCAGTCGTCGCTTGATATATTCCGGTTGGTGACATCGGGAACCGGATTAGGATTGCAGTATACGCGAATCTTCAGCCAGTCAGTTGCTGGAACAATTGAGTTGGATCCACTGGTGCAGGGATTTACGAGTGTTCCGGTTGTAGCGGAACAGACCGACCCCACCTCTCCCAACCCCTTGGACACCATTCGGACCATCTGGGAATGGCACACCCAGGATTCCCGCTACGATGTCGTGCGTACCGAGCATTACCGGCGCGAAAAGCCACCTGAAACGGCCCTAGAGAAGCTTTTTGCAGGTGATAATCAAGGTTTGGAAAACTTCCTTCGTGGACCGTGGCTGCGACTTGCAACCGAGAATAAAGAGACTCCGTTGCTACTTTTTGTCGACACCACAGCCAGAGAGCTTGTGTTTGCAACCCTTTCAGCGCAAGAGGTCTACCACTGGGAACACTCGGCGCGGACCCTTCGTAACGCCCTGTTTCTTTCAGGACGTAACGATATGATTCCCTTGATTAAACTCCAACTGAGCGTTTCGGTCACCTCGGCCGATTCAATTGAGGTCGCGACACCCGACAACCCCAACTGGTCCGGAACCTTCAATCGGCTTAGCCAGTCTGCGGCCTTAGCCCTGACTCGAACCGATGCGCCGGAGGAGCCAATTGCTAAAGTGCCCAAGGGTCTGTTTCACAACGACAAAGGCGAGCAGTTCAATTTTAACCTTCCTGAGATTCAACTTGTCCAGGGTGGCGTTTCTTTCACTGGCTTTGGCGCCCTTCACCGTCTCGGAGGCACCACAGTTTTGCAGATCAAGGTGCCGAGTACGAATGGGAAACAAGCACCATCGCGCGTCTATGCCTTCTCAATGACCGAGGAATCGACCACTAGTCGGGTCGTCAGAACTATGCGTCTCCAAGAAGGTCACCTGACGATTGCAGGTTGGCAGTCGAACTCGACCGACGCGCTCAGGCTGGAACAAGTGGAAGTTCTTTCAGGGGTTAACCGCTGAAGCTGAGGGTTCAAAACCTTGCTCTTTCAGATTTTTCAGGTCTTTGGCAAGGTCGTGGCTGACGACAAAAATCGCCTGCAAGCGATCCTTTGTGCTTAAACGGTCTTCTACGTACGGTGACCAGCCTTTTTCGAGAAGCATATCCAGCAGGGTTCGGGTGTGCGTCCAAACCTTAAATGCACCTACTTGGATGCGCCAGTAGCGCCCGGGCAGTGACCTAAGCAACTGACCCGGATCGGAAAGATTAGCGGCGGCTGCGGGGGGAGCCCAAGGAGGCGAGGATTCCTTTCCTTGCAGGCGCAGGCGTATGAGCTTCCCACTAGTGACCGCTTCCGCAGTGCCTAAGCTGACCAGTTGCCCTCCAAGGTCCCAGGCCTCTTCGACTTCACCAAGGGATATGGAAATCCAAGCCATTTTGGCAAGCAGGAAAGCCCGTAAAGCCTTCGAATCAGCGGTGTTTTCGGCTGAAAAATCGCGGGAGAGCAGGACAACATGGTATTGCTCAAGAGCTTCGTTGAGCCTTCCGGAAAGTTCGAGGCGAAGGGCTTGCCTTGCCACGCTCAGGTCAGTAGCTGTCACCGAGCCAAAAAGGCTAATGAACAACAACACACCTGCCTTTCGGGTCATTTTCGGTTCCGGATCACCCTGAAGATGGTCCAGATGCCACCGCCTAGCAACGCAATTCCGCTCAAATTGAGCAGCAGTTGGGCCAGCCCTCCCACCAGTGGGACTGCAGAAGCGGCTGTCAAGATGCCGGCGGCCATTCCCACTACACCCATAAGGAAAGAGTTTGGCTTTTGAAACAGCCGCCAACCTCCATAAAGTATGACGGCCCCAAGTCCAAGAGCCACCAGCGGTGCGTGGGCTAGCGAGGCCAAAGTGAGTACCCCGATTCCTCCTAGGACGCCGCCCACTCCGAGCACCACCTTGCCTCGGTTTTCCCGTTTCATTAAATCACTCATTTGCTTACTTCCTTTTCGTAGATCAATGACGGAAACTGCGCTGTCCCGTGAAGACCATTGTTGCCTCAGCTTCGTTGCAGGCCTCAATCACTTCCCAGTCTCGAATGGATCCTCCCGGTTGCACGACGGCTCTGACCCCTTCCCTCAATCCGACGTCAACACCATCGCGAAACGGAAAGAACGCATCACTGACCATGACTGAGCCGGGGATTCCGCCTCTGAGTTCCTTTACCTCTTGTTCAAGATCGAGTTTCTTGGCCGATTCGGTCAAGCTGTTGAAGGGAGTTTGGTAGCGTTCCCAGGCCAAACGGTCGGCTAATTTCCTGTAGGCTTTGTCGCGCGCTATCTCTGCGACACCCACACGGTCCTGTTCACCTGTACCAATGCCCACGGTTACACCATTTTTGACGTACAACACCGAATTACTGGTCACACCGGCTTCAACAAGCCATCCAAAGAGCATATCCTCTCGTTCCAACGAGGTTGGCGGACGGTGGATGCGGTATTCCTTTCCCTTGAAGCTACTTTCTGCGGCCAGAAAATCGCTGGTGCTTCGGGCCTGGGGTACAAACGACCACTGTGCCACCACACCGCCATCGATCAGGCTCTTGAGGTCCAGAACTGGTTTAGCCACAAACTCGTGCAGGCGGCTCATATTTCGAACTTCGAGAACGCGGATGTTAGGTTTGGTCTCAAAGAAGCCGAGCACCCCGTGGGCATAGGACGGAGCGACCACCACTTCGACATAGCTTTCCAGGATTTGCTTGGCTGTAGCGAGGTCAAGTTCGCGGTTGACGACAACGCATCCACCGAAAGCGGCGACACGGTCGGCAAAAAAGGCCTTGTGGTAGGCCTCTGAAAGATCGGAGCCAAGGGCCACGCCGCAAGGATTGTTGTGCTTGATGATGATGGCACACGGTTTATTCTGGAAGTACCGCAAGATGTTGAGCCCAGCATCTGCGTCGGTCAGGTTGGTCTTGCCCGGATGTTTGCCAGATTGCAGCAGTTCGACCGCAGAAACCAGTGAGTTCCCGGGGCCCAAACTGACCACATCACCGAGCTGAAGATTTCCGGCGACGAGACGGTAGAGGGCGGCCTCCTGATCAGGGTTCTCACCATACCTCAGACCCTGTTCTTGGCCATCAATGTTCCAAGTTGCCTTTTGATACACTAGGGACTGTTTCGAGGCTCCCTCTCCAAAAGAAATTTCCATCCTGGTTGGGAAGTTATCGCCCAGGATGGTCTTGTAGGCCTTGGTCAGGTCAGGAATACTCATGGTGTTGCTCCGAAGTGATAGGGAAGGGATGGATCGAAACTTCGAGATGACAACCACCCAGAAATGGCGGTATCGTAGGCTGCCGTGTGCTGGAACGTTTTTTTGGCCAATTCAAAACGAGTCTTTAGCCCCAAGGCTCCCCTTCCGGCGCTTAATTCCTCCAACAACCAAAGATAATCAGAGGGATCGCATACCGAAGCGACCCGCAGAAAGTTCTTGGCGCTCGCTCGTAGCATCGTCGGACCTCCGATATCGATGTTGGCTCGGGCGCCCTCGAGGGTGACTTCGCTTTGACCTACAGTTGCTCCAAACGGATAAAGATTGACGACTACCAGATCGAACTCAATGCACCCGGTGCGCTTGAGATCGTTCCGATGCGCCTGGTTGTAAGTTTCGCTGAGCAGGCCCATGTAGATTTTAAAATCGAGGGTCTTCACGAGGCCCCCCTGCATTTCCGGCTGACCTGTATAGTCCGAAACTTGATGCAGGCATCCGGGGGCTTCATCGCCAAGAAGCACCTGAATCTGGGCAAACGTACCACCAGTGGAATAGAATCGCACTGCCGGATTGATCTTTCGCAAGCCGGCGACCAGCGATGGCAGACCAGTTTTGTCGGAAACACTGATCAAGACGTTCCGAATAGGCACAGAATCGTCGATTTGTGTCACTCTGTTGAGGGCCATGGGTTCTCCTTTCAATTCTCCACGGCCAATCCGCGTCTCAGGCAGGCAGCCTTGACGGTATTGACCATCAACATGGTGATGGTCATGGGACCTACCCCACCGGGAACCGGCGTGACAAAGGAAGCTTTCTCGGCGATAGGAACGTAGTCGATGTCGCCCACCAGAGCGAAACCCGACGCTTTCGAGGCATCGGGAACCCGATTAACCCCGACATCGATGACACAGGCCCCCGGGCGGATCATGTCGGCCGTGACCATGCGAGGCTTACCTGCCGCGACGATCACAATATCGGCACGCAAGGTGTGAGCTTTGAGATCAAGGGTACGCGTGTGGCAAACGGTGACTGTGCAGTGGTGGGGCGCCTGCATAAGAAGCATAGCCATGGGCTTGCCAACGATGTTGCTGCGACCGACAACTACGACCTCTAAACCTGCCAGAGGCATTCCCGTTTTTTCAAGAATCTTGACTACACCGTGGGGTGTGCAGGAAATGAAAGTTTCCTGACCGAGAAGCAACTTCCCAATAGAAACCGGATGAAAGCCATCTACGTCTTTGGCCGGATCAATGGTCCTCAGCACCAGATCGGTGTCCATGTGCTTGGGAAGGGGTACCTGAACGAGAATGCCGTCGACAGAGTCGTCAAGGTTGAGTCGGGAAATCAGTTCTAGCAGGCCATCTTGAGCCATCGATTCAGGAAAACGTAAAGTGTTCGAAACCATTCCTAATTCGAGGCAGGCCTTCTCTTTACCACGGACATAAGAGTCGCTGGCAGGGTCGTCACCAACCAAAACTACCGTCAAGCCAGGGACAATTCCTTTGCCTTTCAGTCGTTCCAGTGTATGCGAGAGCGAGTTGCGGAGCTCGCGGGCCAAATCCTTTCCATAGATGACGGTTGCGGCCATGTAACGATTCCTTTGAAGGGATGTTTAGTGTTTATACTCCATTTTCAGTCCAGCGAAAAGTCTGACCGGAACTTACCTTGATTTTTTCGCCGAAACTGCCACAATAGGCAGACTTCCAGAGAGGTTACGTGTGAAACGCGCATTGATTGTGTTGGCCACTTTGGCCCTAAGTTTCCCTGCTCTTGCTGCTCAGGACCAAGTTCTGACCTTCGACCACCGCGTTGTCGGCGATCGGGCACTGACCATTGAAATGGGGCCGGTACTTCCGCTGTTTACACAAAGTTTCTTGGGAACGCTGGCAAGTACCAATCTGACCCCCGGTGGATCACTTGGACTTGACGTTGATTTCTATCTGAACGACCTGTTTCGTCTTGGAGGCGGTATCCGGGGCATGGCGGCGTTCGGTCCAAACGGTCACACCTTGTTCGTTGTCCCGTTGATGTTCAGGACAACCTGGGAACTTAAGAGCTTTCCTTGGAGCTTCCCGGTGGGTATATCCACCGGAGTTGCCTTAGCGAGCTACAACTCCCATGCGTGGATGGACCCCTTCGTGGTGCCTTCCGCAGGTGTCTTGTGGAATATGAGCCCGAGCTGGAGTTTCGGACTGACCGCGAGTGAATGGCTACTTGCCGACTTGTATTTTGGGCCATCTCCTGCCACTACTGACAGCCGGTTCGTTCACCTCTTTGACCTCTCTTTGGCCGCCGTTTACCATTTCTAGGAGTTTGCCGATGAAAAACACCCTCCCCTTGGTTCTGATGCTTTCCGTTTTACTGGGCTCCTGCAGTCCCGGTGCTACAGGTATGTTTGCCGGCCTCGAAGTGGAGACAAAGATACCCGTAGGCACGCTTTCTAAAGCAACCGTCTCCTCTATGGCGGAGGATTCAGGACACTTCTACGTCGCCGGGGGACTTAAACTGTACACCCGTTCGCTGGTGAGTCTTACAGATTCCGCAACTTGGACAGACTCAACCTCGACGATTACCGGCGCCTCGCAGGTCCTGGCCGTGGCCAGCGTTGCTGGCCACGTTTTCGCGCTAGCGGGCGATGGCAGCACAAATAGCGTTTACAAGCTTACAAGTTCGTCGTGGACCTCGAGTCCAGCCTGGGGAACGGCGTTGACCTTGTCGGGAGGTGAGAACCCCGTTGCGTTCGTGCCTGTCATCGGTTCCGACGGCCGCTCCATATCGAGCCTTTTGGTAGTTGCCGAGTCGCCTTTGATCAATGGTACGAAAGGTGGCTTTAACAAAGTTTACTTGTTCACCAGTAGCGCAACACAGGACGGTTTGGCAAGCCTCAATCCGAGTGGAGTGAAACTCTCTTCCCCTGTCACTTCGGCCGCCACCGACGGCACGTCAATCTACCTTGCTAACGCTTCCTACCTCTGGAAAACCGGAGCCAATTTGGCTACTCCTGCTGTCATAAGCTACTCTTGGGGGCAGGATTTATCCACTGTGCTTTCCGTGTCCGGTACCACGGCCCTCAATGGCCTCTACGTAGGCACGAAAGCTCTCGGGACCGCAGGAGGATCGGTTTTTCTTAGTACCGACAGTGGTGCAACATGGACGTCGGTGACGACCAATACAAAATCCGCTGCCTCGGCGCTCCTGTGCTTCACCACTTTGTTGCTTCCAAAAGATGCCACCCGCATCTATGCTGGCACCCTCGGTTCCGGCTACGGCGAACTCAGAGCCACTGCTTTCTTGGCAACTCCTTCCACCGAGACATCAAACACTGGCAATTACGACGTCAGCACTCTGCCCACCAGCGTCGTAACTTTCCTCTATGCGACGGCAGATGGAACTACCGTATGCCTCGGTACAAACTCGCTGGGACTCTGGACGCAAGGCACCGACAAGACCTGGAAACAGCAATAGTTTCCAGCGCCTGAAACGCCAAAAAAAAGGGGCTGATCCTTCCTAGGATCAGCCCGCCAAGTCAAACTCTGTGTGCAAACCGACTATACGGCAGCTACTCCACGGTCCTTCGTGCGCACGCGCACAGCGTCTTCGACGTTGCTGACGAAAATCTTCCCATCGCCTACATTGCCGGTAAAGGCCGTGGACACAATGGCATCGATGATCTTCTCCACCAGCTCGTCCTTAACCACCGCCTCAATTTTCACCTTGGGAATGAACATCAACTTGTATTCTTTTCCGCGGAACTGCTCCACGATGCCCTTCTGGCGCCCGTGGCCCTCCACTTGGGTTACGGTGATACCGGAATGCCCCAGTGCCTCCATGTTTTCCACTATGTCTTCGAGCCTCTCGGGTCGGACAATCGCTTCCACTCTTTTCATGGCCATACCTCCTTACCGGTCGCCTTGCTTTTCGCCGTGCTGGGTCAAGTCTAGCCCAATGACTTCTTCCTGGGGTTCGACCCGAACCTTCGTCACCAGACTTACCAGACCGTAGCAGATCAATGTTCCAACGATAGACACCACGATGGCAACCAGAACCGAAAGGGCTTGAATTCCCAGTTGTGTCCAGTTTCCATAGAGACCACCGGCGGCGCCAGTAGCTCCGTCAAAATAGTATCCAATGGCGGGGTTGGCGAACACTCCGGTCAGGAGGGCGCCTACGGTACCTCCCACAGCATGCACACCAAAGGCATCCAAAGAGTCGTCGTACTTGAGGACCTTCTTCACAAAGGCAACGAACAAGTAACTCACGATTGCTACCGAAGCACCAATGACGAACGCCCCCGTCACATCCACATAGCCGGAGGCTGGGGTGATTGCTACCAAACCAGCAACGACTCCCGTGGAAGCGCCGATGAGAGTCGGCTTCTTATGGTGGACGTATTCAATCAGAACCCACACCAGAGCCGCTACGGCAGCCGCCACATGGGTCACCATGAAAGCGCTTCCTGCCAAGCCGTTCGACGCCAAAGCTGAGCCAGCATTAAAACCAAACCAACCCACCCACAGCAGGCCTGCCCCAATAAAGGTAAAGCTGATGTTATTGGGAATAATCGGATCTTTACCGTAGCGCACTCTTGGTCCCATCAGGAGCACAAGGACAAGTGCAGAAACGCCTGATGAAACGTGCACCACCAACCCGCCTGCGAAGTCCAAGGCGTTCATCTTTGGTACGCCAAAGAAAGCACCAATACTATCCTTCGCGTCGAAGGCGCTGAGCCACCCGCCGCCCCACACCATGTGTGCCAAAGGCGTATACACCAGAATTGACCAAAGCCCGCTGAAAACCAGCCATGCCGTTATGCTCATCCGTTCCACAACGGCACCAGAGATCAAAGCCACGGTAATGATGGCGAACATCAGCTGAAACATCGAATACACGTTTTCCGGCACCAGGTAGGTCAGCGAGTCCCTACCTACCCCATGCAGAAACATCTTGTCTAAATTACCGATGACTCCGCCATTGTCTCCGCTGAAGGCCAGGGAATATTGAATAGCCACCCAGGTAACCGTCACAACCATGGCCGAACCCATGGAATAATACATCGTCGACAAAATGTTCTTGCGTCGCACCATTCCACCGTAGAACAAGGCCAAGCCGGGAATGGTCATCAAAAGTACCAAAGCCGTCGAGGTCATCATCCAAGCAGTATCTCCGGAGTTCAGCACCGGAGCCGGTGCCGGTGCCGCATCTTGGCCAAATGCCAGAAGCGGAAGCGTTAGCAGCGAAGCTGTCAAAGTCGCCCTCAAAAATCGTTTCATCTCCTCCTCCTCAGGTAGGTCTGGAGCAAAACTACACGGCTTTAAGAATTCAACCAATCCAAAAAACAACATATTTGGATCACATTTCTAATTTACTACACAAATGTAGTACATATGCTATATCCGACATATTTGCACTTTCGGGGGTGATTATCGGTATTAAATCAATACGGGGGAATATTTTAAGCTGACATGATTCAACATATCGACCCACAGGTCGGAAGGTTTTTGAACCTGCCTCACCAATAAATACGTATACAAATGTTGTTGTTTTTCTTTCACATCGAGGATAAAAAAGCCGGGAGAGCGTAGACGTCTTCCATCTGCTCAACCAGAATCCCGCCTGAACCCCTTTGAAGTGGAACTTCAAGATCAACCGAATAGCGGTCTCCCACCGAAACGACCTGCCCAGGGTCGAGATTCAGCGCCGCATACGCAAGATGAAAGGCACGAGGATGAGGTTTGGAGTGGCCGCTCTCATCGAGGCCGATGATTCGGGGAAAAAAGCGCTCCACGCCAAGAACTTTCAGAGTCCGGATGGCAATATCGGCCGGATTATTGGTCACCAAAACGAGCCGGTAGCGACTTTCGAGCAAGGCAAGCGTGGTTTCCAGATGTGGGTCTGCCAATAAATAGTCTTCTGGTCGGATAGCCCGGCGACGAAGAGCTACACTTTGGACGATGGGCACACCCAAGGCTCCCAGTAAAGTATTTCCGAAACTCGGTTTTTGGCCGGTACGTGACCAAAAATCATTTTGCCACGCTTCGATCAGGGACTGCAATTCAGCTGCCGGACGCCCGAGATCGGCGGCCAGAACTAGAACTTGATTTTTGATTTGAGACGCGTAATAGTCTTCGTGGCGGTACAACGTGAGGTCCATGTCAAAAATCAGGCCGCGGACGTCTTTCGGAAGGTTGTAGGCTACCATTGTGAATGTTGAGTTCCATTACTATACGACTTGGTTTCTTGCGGTCAAGGCAGGCTTCAGCGATAGCGAGGCCGCGCGTCTGTCTTGGGCCTCCCAATACACCGACCATCACAACCGTACCTTGCTGATCAAGCGAGGTGGAGAAACCCTCGTGTCGGCTCCAACGCAAAACTACTTGTTTTGGGAAGACTCGGTGATCCGTGACGCCTACTTACCTTTCCATTTTTTTCCTTCCATCGAGGGTCACAGCAGCGTCCGTGTGGATGGCCGGAGTTCTCCACGAGACGTGCGGCCCAATAGCCACGGAGTAAAGACACTTCTAGTGGAGGCGCTCAAGACCCGTAATTTGGAAAGGATCGGCATCGCCTTGCACACTTTTGCCGACAGCTGGGCCCATCAGAACTTCACCGCTTGGCCGGAGGACTTCAACTGTCTCGAGGCAAAAGGTTTGCCGGCACCAGGTCATACCCAAGCCGGCTGGCAGCCCGACGAATGGCTCACCGTCTGGCACGACCCCCGTCTGAAAGTTCCAGAAATCAGCAATCTCAACCGCTTCCTCGAATGCGCGGGAAAAATCTACCGCTACCTCTGTATTTTTCGAGGAAAAGAGTTCCGGGATACGGAAGTAAGGGTCCTAGAAGAACTGAAGGGTCTGGTCACGGCCGGGAGCGGGCGGGCCACAGTTGAGCAGCGTATGCTTGAGTTGGTGATCGAGTGCACGATGGAGCCCTACGACCGTGATGCACCGCTACGGCAGGCGGTCGAATTGCCCGAGCGCGAACCGACAACCCTTCCCATGTTGGATCAACTTCGGCATGTCGGGAAAGAATTGTGGGTTAAGACAGGTCTCGCCGCCCCCTTGGAAGTCCGGGCGCGAACTGGTTTTAGAAACACCCCTTTCGCTTCGTGGTTGAGGGCGGCCGAAGAACAACGCAAGCTGGCCCAGAGCCTCCTCGAGGGCTATCCAGGAGTTTAGGCCTTGCTTCAAGAGCTGGAAGGAGGGTAGACTTTCCTCCCATGATCACCGCCACCAACATCTCCCTTGCCTTTGGAAAACGCTTTCTCTTCAAAGAAGTTAACCTCAAATTTACAGCGGGTAACTGCTATGGTTTGATCGGCGCCAATGGAGCCGGCAAGTCCACCTTCCTCAAGATTCTGTCTGGGGAACTCGAGCCCGATTCGGGAGAGGTCACCACTCCGCCAAACACCCGACTGGCGATGCTCAAGCAAGACCAGTTTGCCTTCGACGAGTTCCAGGTTCTCAATACGGTCATCGTGGGCCATAGCAAACTTTGGAGCGTGATGCAGCAGCGCGAAGAACTGTATGCCAAAGCTGACCTTAGCGATGACGAGGGGATGCGGGTGGCAGAACTCGAGGGTGATTTTGCCGAAATGGGTGGTTGGGAGGCCGAGAGCGAGGCCGCGACTCTCCTCGACGGTTTGGGCATTCCTGAAAGTTTTCACGGCAAGTTGATGAAAGATCTCGATGGCAACGAGAAGGTCAGAGTCCTTCTGGCGCAGGCCCTTTTTGGAAATCCTGATGTGTTGTTGCTCGACGAACCCACCAACCACCTCGACTTGGAATCGATCACTTGGCTCAATGGCTTCTTGGAAAACTTCGCCAACACTGTGATCGTCGTAAGCCACGACCGGCACTTCCTCAATCAAGTTTGCACGCACATTGCGGATGTGGATTACGGTCAGATCAACCTCTATGTGGGCAACTACGATTTTTGGTACCAAATCAGCCAGATGCTAGTTCGCCAGAAGAAAGAGGAAAAGCGGCGCGCTGAAGACAAAGCCACCGAACTCAAGGCGTTTATCCTCAGGTTCGCTTCTAATGCCTCAAAAGCTCGGCAGGCCACCAGTCGCCAGAAACTGCTCGAGAAGCTCGATTTGGACAGCCTCAAGCCCTCGAGCCGCAAGTTCCCTTACATCGGTTTCAAGGCCGAACGGGAGTGCGGCAAGGTTATCCTCACCGTGAAGAACCTCACCAAGACCATCGAGGGAATCAAGGTTCTCGACAACGTGAGCTTTACCGTCGAGAGTGGCGAAAAGGTTGCCTTTCTCGGCGACAGTCAGAAAAAAACGACCCTCTTCGAGATTCTTGGCGGCGAAATGGAGGCCGATTCCGGCACCCTCGAATGGGGCCAGACGATTCTCAAGACGTATTTTCCCAACGACAACAGCCGCTACTTTCAGAGTGACATGAACCTCGTAGAATGGTTGGCGCAGTATAGCAAAGATCAGGATGAAACCTATCTTCGAGGGTTCTTGGGCCGAATGCTCTTCTCGGGAGACGAGGCCCTCAAACCTGTGAACGTCCTTTCAGGTGGCGAAAAGGTGCGTTGCATGATGAGCAAAATGATGATGGTAGGAGCCAACCTGCTGATTTTGGACGAGCCGACCAACCACCTCGACCTCGAATCGATCACCACGCTGAACACAGCCATGAAAGAGTTTACCGAGGTGCTGATGTTCACCAGCCACGACCATGAGCTGAACGCCACGGTGGCAAGCAGGATTGTGGAGTTCACACCGATGGGCATGATTGACCGCAAGATCACGTTCGAAGAGTACCTTGCCAGCGCCGAAGTCCGCAAACTGCGCGACCAACACTACCAGGGCCACGTCCGGCTGACTCTCGACTAAACCTCGGAAAGAGTTAGAACTTCCCGTCGGGCATCGGCCGCCACCACTTTGAGTGTGAGCAAGCCCCCCAGCGGATGTTTGCGCGTCAGTTTAACCAACCCGCGGTACCCGAGATCCGTCAGAAGTACTTGAGCCTGGGTTTCATCGTCGCGGAACCATCCGACAATAACCGCTGGCCAAGTTTGTCCTTTTTTGCGAGACAAATACTCGGTGATCCAATACCGGTCCGCATTACGCTCCATCTTAGCGGCCTGGCTGTTGAGCGGGTCGAGCTCCGCCGCCAGAATCGCCAGCGCCTCGGAATCGAGGGGCGTCGCTTCGCCGGCGGCAGCGGCTTTGAGCTGGCGGTGAACCGCTAAGTCGCCGTAACGGCGAATGGGGCTGGTTGCCTGAACGTAGCTGGCCAGTCCTAGGCCTGCATGGGGTCCGGGATCGGAAGTGAGTGACGAGCGGGTCATGGAAACGATTTTTCCAAACTCCCGGGCGGGCCCCTCGGGCAGATGGCTCACTTCGACGGCCTCCCCCGGCCTTTGAACTCGGTAAAGCATGGGAATCTCATTCTCGATTGCGAACCGGGCTGCCGCTTCGCCTGCGAGTACCATGAACTCGGCCACCCAGTCTCGAGCCGCCTCTGCGGTGTACACCCCGACTTCCACCTTATTGCTCTCGAGGTCGACTTTCACCTCGGATTCCGGCAAGTGGATGATGACGGCACCCTGAGCAATCCGCCATTGTTCGCGCTGTTTAGCGGTCTCGGCCAAACGAGAAAGAATAGTATCTCCCTGCTTTACAAGGTTTTGAGCTTGGTGATAACTCAACCTCCGCTCCACCCTGATGAGGCTGGGCACCACCGTCAAAGACGCCAGGGCCCCGTCGGAGGCCAGCACGCAACCAAAGCTGAGTGCAGGACTTACAACCCCAGCGTTCAGGCTAAACGGGCCCTCTGCAAGGACGGAAGGGAACATTGTGAACCTGCCAGTCGGCAGATACACAGTGGTTCCGCGTCGCCTTGCCTCAAGATCGAGGAGCGAGTTCGGAACAATCCAGCGTCCGGGGTCGGCGATGTGCACCCAGTAGCGCACGGTGCCGTCCGGAAGTTCTTCTACTGCCAAAGCATCGTCGACTTCGGTGGTTTTGTCATCGTCGATGGTAAGGCTTGCCAAGTACGTTAGGTCGAGCTGATGCTGGGGGTCGGTACGGCTGGAGGCGGCATCCTGGGCTAGAAGTTCCAATTCAGGGACAAAACCCGAAAGACCTGCGCGCAGCACATCAAGGTTTTCGTGGCGGTGCCAGAGGCGAAGCTCAAAGAGAAGTTGGAGGGCCGAGGCTTCGGTTTGCTGACGGGAAAGGAGTTTCAACAGCTCAAGGGCCGTGTTTTTGTCGGTGGCCTCTTCACCCCATAAGGCAAACTTCTTGACGGCTTCCAGACGACGGAGGTCGTCAGGGTCCAAAGGGTTTTCGGGGTTTTGCAGGCGCGCCAGAAAGCGGCTAAGCAACTGTGACTGCAAAAGCTCCTTGTTGTGTAGGGCAACGGCCTGCTTGCGAAGCTCCTCGACCTGAATGAGCGAGCGGGCCTCGTAGCGACCGGCTTTTCCTTTGAAATAGATGTGGTCGTCGGCAAGGGTTGCGTAGAGGGCATAGGCCCGCTCTCCAGTCAAGGAGTCCCACAGGCAACCGGCAAGTTCCTCGAGAGCATAGGGTCCTTGCCCTTCCGTAGACAAAAGTTCCCAAACGGTAGGAAGGTCTATGCCTGAACCCGCTAGGTTTGCCGCCTGCACCCACCCCGAGAGCCCGGAAGGTGCCAGCCAGACCTTCTCGGTCAGCTTGAAATGGGTGGTTGAAAACTCAATCTCCTTGCTCGACACAGTGAGGGTGTTCCCGAAAGTATCTATGACCCTCAGAGAATTTTTCCCCTCGGGCCCCTCCACTACGGCCAGTCGCGTGGTGCCCTTTACCGCAAAAGAGACTACAGCGCCCTTCTCCATTGTGGATCAGGACCGGACAGACAAAACAGCATAACCGGAGGAAATATCTTCTTTTTGGATCAACACATCGGTAATTCCATCGGGTACCCGAAGCTTGAGGCTGGTGAAGTTCCAAATGCATTTGACACCCGCAAGAACCACAGTGGTGCAAACCTCCTGAGCTTCGTGGGTGGGGATAGCAAGGATGGCGAGGGTGACTGAGTTTTTCTGGATGAAAGCAGTTAACTCCTGCGCGTCGTGCACTTTGATGCCATGAAACTTTTTTCCCACTTTCACAGGATCGTTGTCAAAGGCCGCAACGAGGTTCAGGCCGTTCTTGCGGAACTCCGTGTGGCCTAGAAGTGCTGTTCCAAGATGCCCCGACCCCACAATGATGGCAGTGTGCGTCTGATCCCAGCGCAGAAAATGCTCTAGGGCCGCGATCAGATCTTTGACCACGTAACCGACCCGGGGCTTACCGGCGATTCCCGTAACTGCCAAATCCTTACGCACCTGTATGGGCTCAAGTTCTAGTTCCTCGGCAATCGTAGTACCTGAGATGACCAGAATGCCATCTTGCTCGGCTTGACGGACGACCTGAAGGTAGGCCGGAAGGCGGCGAATGGTGGGCAGGCTCGCACCCTTTCTGTTGATCATTCTTGGACGTTTCATGGTTCTTTTCCTACTCTGTTCTAGATGTAAAGCATGCGTTCGATCTTGGCAAGCAGACTTTGCGCAACTTCGAGCTTGGTTGCGAGCTCCAGGCGCTCCCAAGAGCCTTTGGTATCGACCAACAGAAGACAGTTCGTCTCGGCTTCGAAGCCCTCACCGGGACGCGAAGTATCGTTGGAGGCGATCAGGTCGCCCTTTGCCTTGATAAGCCGAGCGACAGCATCCGACAAGAGGTCCTCATCGCTGAGCCCACTTTGCGCACGAAAGACAACTAAGAATGTGGAGGGGCTCCAGGCCTTCACCTGATCGACAATTTTGGGGGTTGGTTCAAACTCGATGATAAGGCGGCCGGAGGAAGTGGACACCTTACTCGCAGAGGGGTTTACCGGCCTCCAGTCGCCCACGGCGGCGGCGGCCAGGAACAACCGCGGTTTGTGTTCTTCGACCAAATTGCGGCAGGCCAACTCCATGGCTGCAGCCGTTTCTGCCACAATGAGTTCGGCGCCCGTTGGAACAGGAACGGAAAGTTTCCCGGCCACGACGATGACTCGTGAACCCAACGTGAGAGCTGCCCGAGCCAACGCTACACCCATCTTTCCCGTGGAATTGTTTGTTATAACCCGGATGGGATCGAGGTATTCGACAGTCCTGCCTGCGGTGATTATTACAGTTTGCCCCGAAAGGGGGCCCCGCGGGGCCAAGAGCTCAAGAACTGCTGACAAGATCTCCTCGTTGGCGGCCATTTTGGCCTTGCCTTCTTCCACCCGCGAGCCTAACACCAGAATCCCCGCCGCTTGGAGCTTGGCGAGGTTTTGAATCACGAAGGGGTGGGCATACATGGACTGGTGCATGGCGGGAACCACAACCACTGGAACTCCTTCTCCAAAGGCTGTCGTGACAAAAGTCGTTACCGGGGTGTCGTCGATGCCCGTAGCGATTTTTCCCACAGTGTTGGCCGTGGCAGGTGCAACGAGCAAGAGGTCGGCGCGTACTGGCACATTTCCAACCAGGCCGACATGCTCAATTTGCCCTGTGAGGTCGGTGATAGGTTTGTGCCCGGTAGCCCATTCCAGCAAGTTGGGATGCAGCAACTGTGTGGCCCCGTGGGTCATCACGGGATAAACCTGCGCACCGTGACGCATCAAAAGGCGCGCGAGGTCCACACTTCGCACCGCCGCCACGGACCCTGTGACTCCCAGAACAATGGTTTTCCCAGCCAGTCTCTGGCTGACGGTTCCCACAATGTCGACGGACGGGTGTTCGTTCATCCGGTTGCCTCCTGCAGGTCGGTGAGAAAAAGCTGGAGAGAAGCCCGCGAAACATGAGGCATCAGCACAATCCGAAAGCTATGTTCCCAAGAGGATAATGCCCATCCCTTTTCCCTCAACTTCGTAACCAGCAACGGCGTAGGCATGTGTTTTGCGCGCACACCAACAACGTTCATCGCCGGTCGCGGCAGAACACAATCGACCCCCGGGATCTCGGCCAGCGCGAGAATCAAAAACGACGTGAGTTCCATCGCCTCGCGCACGATATCGGTGTAACCCTCGGTTCCCAGATGATTCATAACGGCCCAGACCGCAGCCACCGCTGCTCCTGAACGCGTCCCGACGACGGTATTCTGCTTCAGGCGCCCACCCGACAGGTAGTGCACATCGGTGGCGGTAGTGCGAGCGAGAATGGAATCCTTCCAGAGAATCATTCCCGAAGGGATGGGGCCACGACCCATTTTGTGGGGGTCGGCAGTAAGGCTGGAAAGGCCTTCTGGCCAACTAGCACCGCCTGGATAACCGGCTTGTGATAAAAACGGAAGGACAAAGCCACCGAAGGAAGCGTCGAGATGAAAATACAGACCATGCCGCAAAGCGATGGCCGCTAAGGCCTCCACGTCATCCACGGCACCCCAGTCGGTCGTACCGGCAATTCCTATCACGGCTAGGGTGTGGGTTCCCACCGCAGCTTCCAAAAGGTCCAACCTCACCCTACCGCTGGCGTCGGCAGGGATTCGCACAAGGCTCAGGCCCATCAGGGAAGCGGCTTTGTCGAAGGAATAATGCGCAGTCGAGGGCAACAGGACTTCAACTTTCTCGGAATCTGCACGGATTTTGGCAGTCCAAAGAGCAAGGATGTTTGCTTCTGTTCCTCCGGTAACGATTCGCCCTGCAACTTCGGAGTTCCCCCACCAGCTTCCCAGAAGGGTGCAAGATTCCCTCTCCAGCTCGGCGAGACCCGGAACCAGACCTTCGTCACCAATGTTGCACTCCAAAGCTCGGGAAAATGCCAGCGACGCCACGGGATGAGGGCTCGAACACATGGAACCAAGGATTTTGCCCCCGTCAAAGCTCAAGTCCCCGACGAGGCGTCGATCTAGTTCCTGCAACACGTCCCGGCCGCTAATGGTAGCTTTCCTTGTCGGAGGGGTATACACCACTGCGAACCTCCCGACCGAAGTCTCCCAATGCCCCCTTGATGGCTTCACCGATAGCCGCGAACCGGTCGGGGACAAACTTCGCCTTTCGATGGGAATTGAGGTGAAGCAGGTCGTGGAAAACCAGCACTTGTCCGCTCGTATGCGGCCCGGCCCCAATGCCAATGGTGGGTATACCCAACCCCTGCGTCACCGATTCACCGAGGCGCAGAGGAACGCACTCGAGGATAAGGCTGAAACAGCCGGCCTTCGCCAGTTCACGTGCATCGGAGTCGATGGCCTTGGCTTCGGTATCTTGTTTGCCACGGACTTGAAAGGACTCGGCAGTCTGAGGAAGAAGACCGAGATGTCCCATCACAGGAATGCCAGCCTCGAGGATAGCTTTCGCAATGCCCTTAGGGTTGCCTTCAAACTTGACGGCGTCAGCGCCGCAACTGACCAGCAATTTGGAGGATTCGACCGCATCTCCGGGGGAGTCGTAGGAATGCAAGGGAAGGTCGGCCACTATAGGGATAATTTTTCTCCCTCGGGCCGCCATACGGGTGTGGTACATCATGTGTTCCAGCGTAACTCCGGACGTGGATCCCCTACCCTGTTCCACGTTGCCCAAGCTGTCACCGACCAAGATCATGTCGGCCCCCGAGTCCTCCACCAGCTCAGACTGCCAAACGTTGTAGGCGGTCAGAACAACAAGCTTTTGTCCAGCTCTCCAATGTTCGAGAAACGGTTGTAACCGCGTTGTGAGTATCATGCTTGCTCCTGCGCCAGCACTAGCAAGCGCTGGGCCATGTAGGTCAGAGCCCTCGCGAGGGCCTTCTTGTTGTCCCACGAGTCCCAGAGGGCTTGCAACTCTCCTCGTGGGCGGTTTCGTAGCTCGCCCGCCGCTTCGACCATCAAGGGAAGGGCACGCAGGATATTGTCAACTATGGTCAGATTTGACTTTTGTGCAGTTCTCGATAAGGGGTTTAAGTCGATGGTGAGCACGGTCTTGCCGAGTTTCACCAAGGCCTCGGTTCGGTCTCCATCTTCCAGCGGCACAAGCACAGTGTCGGCAATCAGAATGCCTCGGGGTGAAACGATGCGCCGGGCGTGCTGTAGTTCGTCTATCGCCGCGCTCGCCTCCTCCCCGACGCCAAGAACCTCAGTAGCTCCGGCCTTCCGAAGCAGGGCTTCAACGGCTTCTTCGCGACCAGGGGTGCGGTAAAAAAGATTCACCTCTAGCGACGCACCGGTGGCGTTCGAAAGGGCTACCAGTTCTTGGCCGACCAGGGCGGCCGCATTGCCGTTAACCGAAATAACAGCATGGTTCGACAGCAGAAGTTTTGCGACCGCGACGCGGCAGGCTTCCCTGCCGAAGTCGGCGGTAGTTTCTCCCAAAAAATAGTCCAGCGATTCTCCCCGTCCATGGGCGATGAGCCCCGATTCGGTGACCACCAGGTTATGCAAACCCTCCACAATCTTTTCCCGGCTCATCAGGGAGGAGTACCGCGGATGGTTAGTGGGTATGTCAATTTTCATGGAGGAGCCTCCCGCCCTTGGGGTCGAGTTCACACGAAAACACTCGTCCCTCCCCGATTTGTGAGAACGCCGCGACGGCTGCGGCAGTGCCAACTCTTTCGACCAGGGTGAACAGACCGTTGCCAAACATCAGCATCGGTGCCATCAACCCGCTCAGGGCCAGTTTTTTTTGGATTTCAGCAAGTTGAGGCCCCACCAGTTTTGTCTGTCGACCAAATCGTTCCGAAAGGCGGAGAAACTCGCTCCAGCGAGGATCTTTTAAGAGGGCAATGCGCAACACTTCACCCTCCCGGTTGACGGCATCACGGATGGCAGGATTTTTCAGCATCGCTGAGGTGGCTAATGGCCCTAGCACCACAAATACGGAGGTCAGCCCTTCGGGACTGGGCAACGGTTGAACCACCCCAGTTCCCGGGGCTCCAGGCTTAAGACTGGCCTTGAAACCTCCGTGGGATTCACCGAGCACCGTGCCCAAACCAGTACCGCATTCCAGTTCAGCGAGGTGGGCCAATTCCCCACAAACATCTTGAGAGAGGCCCGTGTTGGCCAGTTCGTTGAGCGCCAAAGCCAGAGACAACGCCGCTGCTCCCGAAGTTCCGAAACCGCAACCCACCGGAAGATCCGTTTCATGGGCTATTGTTACCGGTGGCTTCCAGCCGGTACGAGAGCGGAAGAGTCTCAAAAGCGCACGAGACACGGGAGCGTCGTTTAAGGGCTCACCGTTGAGAGTCACCTTATCAGAGCCTCGGCTTGTCACGGTGGTCGTGACACCCATTCCCACACTGAAGCCTGCACCCAACGAACCGTGATGGAGCGGATCTGCATGCGGTCGGATCGAGAAAAACCCGGTGACGTGTCCGGGCGAAAAGGCACGGGAAGACTGCATGGGGTACCTTGAGGAAATGGTATTGTAAAAACTTCCCTTTGTGAAGTGCACTCAGGATGCCGAAACTGGGAACAGGAGACTTCCATGAACCGCTTGATGGTCACTCTCACGTTGTGCGCCTGCACTTTTCTGCTGTGTGCGGAAGAAACAACCACACTCACGGTGGCACCTTCTGATCAGGTGAAATACCCAGATGCGAAGGATTTGCTGAACCCTACTGCGCCCAACTCAAAAGCTCCCGTAAGCACAACCAAGCCCGGTTCGGCACCTGCTGTGACTTCGACAACCTCTTCAACCGCCGATAACAGCCCGGTGTCGTCGCTTCACGGCTGGTTTCTGGTTTGGAATCTTCAGGGAGATCAGGCGGCAGCCCAAGCCTGGGTAACTGAGCTGAGTCAACTCATTCGGCCCCTGATTCCTTCCATTACAGTGCTCAACGACGGCCTTTGGAAAGTGGAGGCTGGGCCCCTAGACGCCTCCACTCTGGCTTTGGCTTGGGTTCTTCCGGGCTCGCGACCAGTACTGGTCAAGAAATGAAGGATTTCCGAGAAGACCTTACCAAGGACATGAAGGTGGCATCAAAGGTGCGCACGAACTTGTCCCATTCTTTTTTGCCATAGGCTGCGGTAGATTCAGGCTTGAGCCCGAAGGCATTTAATTCGGCCATGAAGTCCCTCACCGATAGTCTTTCCCGAACGTTTTCGGGGGTGTAAAGAGCCCCACGATCGTTGAGAACCGCTACAGAAGTTTCAACCAAACGAGCCGCCAGGGGAATATCTCGGGTTAGAACCAAGTCGCCGGGTTGCGCCAGTTTCACCAGGGCATCATCGGCAGCGCCTTCGGTGTTTTCGACAACTTGCATCTTCACCGTCAGCCCCGAAGAAAAAGGGATGGGCCGGTTTGCAAGGCATACCACCTCCACCTTCTCCCTCGCTCCGGCTCTTGCCACTAAGTCACGAACTAGCCTGGGACAACTGTCCCCATCAATGAGAACCCTCATGTCACCAACGTATCACGCATCCTTGACCCGGCGAAGAGGAATTGACTACTCTGAAGCCACTGACACGTCCCTACCGAGGAGATTCCGATGTCCCAATCTGCCCTGCAAAAAGCGCGCTACACCTACCGACCTAAGCTACCCCCGGCTCTTCGTGGCGAAGTCAGCGCTATGGCTGTTGCCTTGGGTGCCGCTACCACCTCGATCGCCAACCAGAAAGAGCTCCAATCTTTGTTTCCCAACACGTACGGTGCCCCGGTTGCAAGCGTCGGCCAGGGCAAAAACCTAGGCGCTACAAAAAAACTGACCCTCGTCGTTGTTCTTTCGGGAGGACAAGCGCCTGGTGGCCATAACGTCATCGCTGGTGTTTTCGATGGACTGAAGAAGGGCAACCCGGCCAGCAGGCTGCTTGGCGCGCAAGGGGGACCTAAGGGGCTGATCGACGGGAAGTTCACAGAAATCACCGACGAGTTCATGAACGGCTTCCGCAATACTGGAGGCTTCGACATGATTGGTTCCGGCCGCGATAAGATTGAAAAACCTGAAGATCTGGAGAAGGTCGTGGCGGTGTTGAACGCAAACTCAATCGACGGAATCGTGGTGATCGGAGGGGACGACAGCAACACCAATGCTGCGGTTCTGGCAGAATATTTTCGCGCCCACAAGGTGGCCGCCAGCGTTATAGGCTGCCCGAAAACCATAGACGGTGACCTCAAGAACGAGCACATCGAGACTAGTTTTGGCTTTGATACCGCCTGCAAGACCTACAGCGAGCTTATTGGAAATATCTGCCGTGACGCCAACTCGGCCAAAAAATATTGGCACCTGATCAAGTTGATGGGGCGCAGTGCCAGTCACATTACCCTGGAGTGCGCTTTGCAGACTCAGCCTAACCTGACTCTTATCGGGGAAGAGGTTGCCGCCAACAAATCCACCCTCGACCAAGTCATCAAACAGGTGGCCGGTGTTGTGGCTAAGAGGGCCGAACAGGGCCATAATTTTGGAGTCGTGCTCATCCCCGAAGGTCTTATCGAGTTTATTCCCGAGGTCGGAGCGCTGATCGCCGAACTGAGCGATGCCTTGGCGCATGACCAGGAGGGTTCCAACGAGTTTGGCAAGCTCTCTAGTCTGGAAGCGCAGCTCACCTGGCTGGGTAAGCACTTGAAGCCCGCCAACAGTTCCGTACTGCAGTCGCTTCCTGCTGATATTCAGCGTCAGCTGTTTCTCGATCGCGATAGCCATGGCAACGTTCAGGTGTCTCTCATAGAAACAGAGAAGCTTGTCATCGAAATGGTGAAGCGGACCCTCAAGCTCTGGGCTTCCGAGGGCAAGTACCTCGGAAAGTTCTCCGCTATCAGCCACTTTTTCGGCTATGAGGGCCGTTGCGCCTTTCCCTCCAACTTCGATGCTGACTACTGTTATAGCTTAGGATTCAACGCCTTCGTCCTGTTCAGCGCTGGACTTACCGGTTACCTTTCGAGCGTTAAGAGCACCCAAAAACCTGTTGACCAATGGACCTGCGGCGGAGTACCCATCACGATGATGATGAACCTCGAGCAACGCCATGGCAAACCAAAACCGGTTATCCGCAAAGCTCTGGTTGAGCTCGACGGGAAACCTTTTCAATTTCTAAAGAAACACCGGGAAGATTGGGCAACAGAGTCTACCTATTTGTTTCCGGGTGCCATCCAGTACTACGGCCCGCCTGAAGTGTGCGATCAACCCACCAAGACGTTATTGCTCGAACGGAACTGAGTGCAAAGGACACGGCGTTGTTGGAATACATCCGGGAGCACAATATCGACGACCGCGTCTTGAAGCGGGCAGTATTGACTCTGCGCGCGGGTGGACTGGTAGCCTTTCCTACCGATACGAGCTGGAGTGTGGCCTGTGATATCGCCTCAAAGCCTGGTCTAGAGAAATTGCGTAAGCTTAAGAATACTCAGGATTTTACCCCCACGATGATGACAACCGGCTTTGCTCAATGGAATGAGTTTGTCGATCTAGACAACCGGGCCTACCGCTTCGTGAAGGACTATGCGCCCGGGCCCTTTGTCTTCGTGTTCCCCGCAAGGCCGAGCATGAAGCGCCAGTTGGGGCCAAAAAGGTTGGAAGTGGGGCTTCGCATTCCCATAAATGCAATTCCTTTAGCCCTTATCGATACGCTCGGAAATCCAGTGCTCAGTATCACCTGCACCCGAAAGTTCTCGCAACCTGGCTGGTGGAGCGAGAGCTTCGCCCAGGAATACCTGTTCGAGTCAGGCAACGAGCTCGATGATATTGAGGCCATCGATCTCATTTTGGACTCGGGCGAAGTTCTCCCAAAAGTGCTTGCCACCGTGATCGATATGACAGGTGACAAGCCGCGTTTGTTGCGCCGCGGTATCGGTCAAATTGACCTTAATGAAACCAATGCTTGACTTTTCGTAGATTCTCGTCGATATCTAAGAATGGAACGAGAATAAAGATTTTTAGGACGGGCGAAAAGCGAGAATGACCTGAAATGATCTTTTGTAGAACAATTCGCACCTGAAGTCTTATTCTTTTTCCGGTAACCAACCGCCACGGCCCTTTGGAAGGGTTCTGAGGCGGTTTTTTTTTGACCTAGGCACCTATTGCGCTTGATTACTTGGTGTCGTAGGACCAACAAAGGCCCCATACACACCCCCTAATCGCACATCCACAACATAGCAGTCGCGGGATTTTCCGGCCATGCAAAGGGTCTGTTTACCGGTAACTTTCAGTTCAAATGAGAAGTCACCGCTAGCGGGGATTGTCCCATGAAGCACTTGCACCACCTGCAACTGGTGCCTAAGCACAGCGTCTTTGGTTCGATGGTGAACCATTAAGCTTTAGACCGACAGACAGACCGTTTTCTGCCGATCTATATTTTTCACCCAAACCAGACTACTATGATTTATGGATGATGTGATCTGCCATAAAGGACCGCGGCTGCAAAGTTTTGGACTCATCGTGGCAACCGGGAACGATTGCTGCTTAAGGAAGTATTAGCCCTGCGCGTCACCGTAAGCACCTTCAATGTCCAGAACTTGATTCTACCGGGGATCACCTATTACGGCACCTCCCGGGCCAGCCCCGACGACTACCAGCGCAAATGCCAGTGGATTGCCGGGCAGCTGAAAAGGATGGATGCCGACGTTATAGGGTTTCAAGAGGTCTTTCACCGGGCTGCGCTTGAAAACTGCCTGATTCTCTCGGGGCATTATGCCCACGCCGAGGTAATCACAGAGCCGGAAACCCATCTTGCCCCCCGTGTGGCTCTGGTGAGCCGCCTGCCTGTGCGCCGCCACCAGTGGATCAGCGAGTTTCCACCTGAGGCCCATTTGGAGGCCCTCGGTGTTACACTTCCGTTCACACGTTTTCACCGTCCCATTTTGAAAGCATGGCTGGCCCTACCCAACGGCCAAGATGCCGTTGTGTTTGTGGTGCACCTTAAATCGAAGCGGCCCCTCATTGGCGAGGGTCATCAACGGCATGACCCCGTCGAGGAGGCACGTGGCATGGCCCGCTCGCTGATTCTTCGGGCGTGCGAGGCGGCCGCCCTGCGGTTGCTGGTTTTGGAAGAAATCCGAGGTACTAACACACCACTGATCCTGATAGGCGACCTCAATGATGCTACGCATGCCGTGACTAACGACATATTGCAAGGCAGGCTTCCCCAACGCAACTTTCCGGCCGAGGTTAAGAAGACCCTTTGGGATATTCTGCTCTACAGCTGCTCCGATCTGCAGGCTCGCAAGAGCTACAAGGACGTGTACTACACCCATTTGCACAACAGCCATTATGAGAGCCTCGACCATATTTTTGTGAGTCAGGAGTTTGTCAACGAAAACCCCGCGCACATCGGATTTGTGGAGTATATGCGACTGTACAACGACCACCTGCTCGACCCTGCCCTCACCGATGAACTTCCGCCGACAGAAATCAGCGACCACGGGCAACCGTTGGTTAGTATCAGATTGCGAGACCCGAAGGGACGGGGTTCCGCGAGTTAAGGTCGTGACTGTTGGTCGAACTCGAGGTAATGAGTTGTCGTTTTTGACAGGTCCCAGTAATAACCGCGGAGAGATTCAGGCAACAAGGCAGCGAGCTGGTACATCATCTCGTCGGCCATTGCCTGGCGGGTTTCACCTGTCCATTTGCCGTCTTCGGGCTTCTTCACGATAAAGGAGCGTCCAACCCGCAGCCCTACAACCGGCCGACGGAGATGGGCTAGCGACTTCCCGATTCCTAGGCACCCCCAATTGACAAGGGGGTAGATAGGCACATTGCGTTCACTGGCAAAGTAGGTCGCCCCAGGAAGGGCCCGGAGAAGCGTGCCGTTCTTGCTACGTTTACCTTCAGGGGCAATACACAGGAACTTGCCCTCGTCGAGAGTTTTCCAGCTCCTTTCCATGGCCTTGCGGTCTAGGCGTCCGCGGTGAAGGGGAATCGCTTTCCAAGCCTCCATCAGCATCCGGGTGGCGAAAAAATCCCAAAGTTCCACCTTGGCCATAGCAATGGTGGGTCTAGGGCGCATGAGCACGTACAGCAGAGGACCTTCAAGATTGGAAGTGTGATTGGTGATGATGACACCGGGACCTGACTGTGGCAAGCTCTCAAGCCCCTTCACATCGAGCCGACAGAGAAGACGGAACAACCAGTAGATGACAGAGTTGGCAAAGCGTTCACGAATTTCCATCAAAAATATGTCTCTGTATGAATATGAGCTTCCTGCAAGCCCTTGTCTACTAAGATTTCGAAGGCTTCCATGATCATCCGCCCGTTGCCGCACAAGTAGGCCCGGTCAATGGTTCCAGGTTCGAGATTTGCCAGCAATGGTGTCAAGCGTCCCTTTTGTTGTCCTTGTGTTGGTTGCCAATCAGACGGAGGTGCCGAGACGCACAGAAGACGGTTGGAGGCCGGGCAAACCTCTGTGGCAAAGTCATCGGCAATCGAACGGACTCCGTGCAAAAGAGTGTAATCCAGAAGGGGACTGCTTCGCACGAACGACCGGAACGGCGCGATCCCTGTACCAGTCGCCACCAACACCAGCTTCTCGAACGGGTGGGATTTGGCAAGCGTGAAACGGCCCTTCGGTGCCTCCACCTCAACCCGGTCTCCAGGTTCCAAACGAGACAGGCGCGGAGTTAGCTGTCCTCCTTCCACCACCCTGATAAGGATCTCTAACCAGGGATCATTCTCGCCCGAATAGAGGGAGTAGGCCCTGCCCTCGCTCCCGGGAAGGCTGATCTGCACGTGACGTCCTGCAATAACCGCGTCGTTACGACGCTCCAGACGAAGAACGAAGGAATCTGCCGATAGCCAGCGTTTGGCCAAAACCTGTCGCGGTAAAACGAGGTCAAACACCCGGTCTTCTGCTGGCGCGGACAAGCCACGCTTTCAACCAGCAGCAGAAAGCTAAGGTAGCTGCTAGCAGGTGCAACGGTTTCACAACGTCGGCCGGAGGAAAAAAAACCATCACGAGACCCAAAACAGCCTGAGTAGCCACGCAAAGCCCGAGAAGAAGGCTCCAAGACCAAAGTCGTGGGGCTTGTGTGCGGCGTTTCCAGGCCGAGTAACCCTGCAGGCCACAAGCGGCAGCTAGAACTCCCGCGCTAACCCGGTGCAACGAGTCGACATGCCAGGGACTTGGTACAATTCCAGGGGCCGGAAGCTCATGAACCCAGCTCAGGTCATTTGCCTCGCGCACGAGGGCCCCCAAGTACAACTGCACTGGCATCGCCACGCTGGTGAAAACCAAAACTGCCAGAAACTTGGCGTCAACGGACTCGCGTTCATGCCCCTTGCGACGCAAAAGAAGCTCGCGTTCGTATAAAAGCAGCGCAAGGATGACCAAGGCCAAGGCTAAGTGGGCCGTGACGGCTGAAGGAGCTAAATAGGTCTCTACAACCCGGGCGCCGAGCCAGGCAACTAACGCCGTGAAAACAACGGCAAGTCCAGAAAGCACAGGAAAAACTAGTCCTTGGCGGACCCAAACGGACAATGCCAAACTAACAACAATCGCCAATCCCGCGAGCGCGCCGAGAAGTCGGTTGATGTACTCAATCCAAGTCTGTACCGCATCAAAATGGGCTAGTTGCCCCTGTACGGCAAAGCGGGTCTGGTAATCAGCCGGCAACTGCTCTACAGAGACCGGGGGAATCCAACAGTCGTAACACAGCGGCCAGTCCGGGCAACCCATTCCTGAGCCAGTTACTCGTACCGTTGCGCCAGCCACGATGACCAGCAACACGAGAATCAACGAAACAGTAAGGGAAGCCTGGAAACGACGAAGACGGGCGGACACCATAGGGATGTGAATTTACTCTCACAAGCCTCGATTGATCAACCATTGATTGACAAAACAGGGGGCCCGGGACTACTGTTTTTGCCCAAGGCGGCATCATGGACAAGGTCTTTCTGTTCGACACCACCCTACGCGACGGGATGCAGGGAACCGGCATCAACTACACCCTCAAAGACAAGATTGAGATTGCGCGCCGCCTAGACGAAACAGGCTTGGATTACATCGAGGGAGGTTTTCCTCTCGCCAACGATAAAGAAGCCGAGTTCTTCCGAGTGTTGCGCCGGGAACCCCTAAGCCGAGCTCGCTTGGCTGCTTTTGGATCCACCCGCAAGCCCGGCAACAAGGCCCAAAGCGATGCACACATACAAGCGCTATTGGCTGCAGAAACTCCGGTAGTTGTCATTGTCGGCAAGGCTTGGCAACTACATGTCGAGACGGTCCTAGCTACTACAGCGCAAGAAAACCTCGCGATGATCGACGATTCTATACGTACCCTCAAAAAAGAAGGTCGCGAAGTGATTTTCGACCTCGAGCACTTTTTTGATGGTTGGAAAGTCCATCCTGAATACTCCCGCTCCATCCTCAAAACCGCCCACGATGCAGGAGCCGACTGGCTTGTTCCCTGCGATACCAACGGTGGTACTCTGGTTAGTGAGGTGGATTCCGTCTACAAGGCTCTGGCGGGCACGGGCTGGCACCTAGGCGCCCATTTCCACAACGATCTTGGGGTCGGTGTAGCCAACTCACTTTGCGCCGTCGAAAATGGTGCCCGTCAGGTACAGGGAACCATCAATGGCTGGGGCGAACGGTGCGGCAATGCAAATCTGTGCTCCATCGCGCCGAGCTTGAGCCTAAAAATGTCCTTTTCGGTCGGTCTCGACCTAGGACGTCTGACCGAACTTTCACGCTACGTCAGTGAAAAGGCCAACATGATTCCGGACCGACGCCAGCCCTTCGTGGGAGAAGCTGCTTTCAGCCACAAGGCAGGCCAGCACGCCGATGTAATCCAGAAGGCACAGGACCTTCAAGTACCAGGCTTCACACGGGGCGGAATGATGGAGCACATGGACCCTTCGCTGGTGGGCAATACCCGGCGAATCCTTCTCTCGGAGCTTGCTGGCAAGTCTACGGTAGCCATGAAACTGGGTAAGTTCGGTACCTACGACAAGAACAGCAAGGAAGTGTCAGAACTGACCCGCCTGCTGAAGGAAAAGGAAAGCGCCGGCTACGAATACGAGGCCGCCGAGGCCAGTTTCGAATTGTTGGTACTCAAGGTGCTTGGTAGGTACGAGCGCTTGTTTGAGCTCGACAACTACCATCTGGAAAGCTACAAGACTTGGGACCGCGACAGCCAAACCGTTGGACGCATCTTTCTGACCGCACAAGGAAAGCGTTCGATGGGGGCTTCGGTTGGAGTCGGCCCCGTGGGTGTTCTCGACAAAGCCTTGCGCAATGCCCTAGAGGCTAGTTTTCCTTTTGTGAACTCACTGACGCTTACCGACTTCTCCGTCCGTGTGCTGAATGCCGACCAAGAGGCTTCAGACAGCCGAGTACGTGTGTTTATTAGCTGGACAGACGGCATCACCACCTGGGATACGGTAGGCGTTCACGAGAACATTATCGAAGCCTCGTGGCAGGCACTGGTGGACAGCTTCGAATACTATTGGTTGGTTATTTTCCAAGCTCGCTGAGCATGGTGACCGGTTGACGAGTAGCTTCGATCACGTCGCGCCACAAGCTGCCTTCAGGGTTAACGTAGTTTCGGTTGTAGGTGGCCATCTTGATTGGCACATGGACGAACTTGTTGCTCCATAGCGAGACCAGCATCTTGGTGCGCCCGGTCATTGCGGCGTGCACCGCATTGGCTCCCAGGCGAGCACAATACAGCGAATCATTGGGTTCGGCTGGCGCCGACCGGATGATGTAACTAGGGTCGATGTAGCGCAGGTTGATTTCCATCTTCTGTGTACGAAAAAACTCACTTATTTTGTCTCGGAGAAATACTCCGATATCGCCTAGGCGGCGGTTTCCCGACGCATCCTTCTCTTCTGATCGCGCGAGGTACTTTTGACCTGCCCCCTCGGCCACAACGATCACGGCGTGCTTGCGCGCCTGCAGCCTTTTTTTCAGGGCCTCCAGGAACCCTGAGGGACCTCCTAAGTCGAAATCGACCTCGGGAATAAGCACAAAGTTGACTTCGGTTGAAGCCAGCGCGGTGTGGCTGGCAATGAATCCGGAATCGCGACCCATCACCTTGACCAAGCCAATTCCATGGATGGCGGAATCGGCCTCAACATGGGCTCCGGTAACAACCTGCACCGCCTTGCTGACGGCCGTCTCGAAACCAAAAGACCTCTGGATAAAACTCAAGTCGTTGTCGATGGTCTTGGGAATCCCGACCACAGTGACCTTCAGGTTGCGGCGCTCAATTTCTTCGGCAACAGCAAGGGCACCCCGCTGGGTTCCATCACCTCCGATGGTGAACAGGATGTTGAGGTTCATTCGCTCAATGGCGTCCACCACAGCCGGAGTGTCGTTTCCACCGCGACTCGAGCCGAGCATGGTGCCACCAATTTTATGGATATCATCGACGATGTCAGGATTCAGTTCGATTACCGGAAAGTTGTATTCAGGTAGAAAACCTTTAAAACCATATTGAATCCCGGTGATGCGACGCACGCCATAGCCGTACCAAAGGTTGCGCACGAGCGACCTAATTACATCGTTGAGGCCGGGACACAGGCCCCCGCAAGTGACAATAGCAGCGTGTACATGGTTGGGGTTGAAGTAAATCTTTGGCCGCGGACCAGCTTTTTCCATCATTGTCCCCTTTCCCTGGGGAAGACTCTCCCGTCCCTTGTGGGCATAGACATCCCAAATAATGTACTGGTCGTCCTCAACGTAGTTGCTGTGTTTGAGTCCGGTTGAATCAGCATACTTGAGCGGATTGGGAAGCTTGCATTCTCCCAGAGTGTCAATGGTGAAATCCAGTTCTTGCTCGGTCATGGTGTCTCCGGAGGGTCAATGTTCATCCCCATTGTCTCCCCAACCGTGCTTGCGTGCAAGGGTGCGATTGGTGATACTCTCAGAATGATTCTGACCGAACCAGGCAGTCCATACGTCCTCGGGGCAACCCTCGGTGAGCGAGGTTGCAATTTTGCCCTTTTTTCTAAAAATGCCACTGCCGTAGAACTTCTGCTTTTTTCAGACTCAGACCCTGCAAACCCCACTTATCGCTTTGCTTTCGACAGTGTGGTGAATAAGACCGGCGATATTTGGCACCTCTTCGTTCCCGGAGTAGAAGCGCGACAGCTCTACGGTTACGCCCTTGACGGACCCTGGATCCCTCAAGGGCCAGGCCACCGGTTCAACCCTGACAAGCTCCTTCTCGATCCCTATGGCAAAGCGGTGGTAGGGTACCATGACTGGAACCAAGCCCAAGCCTATTCCTATGACTGGTACGACCCCAGCGGCGACCTTAGCCTCTCCCGAAGAAATAATTTCGCCACCGCGGCCAAGTCGGCCGTAGTGGCACCCAACAGTTTTGACTGGCAACGAGACAAGCCGCTCGGGATCGCTCTCAAAGACTCTGTCATCTATGAGGCCCATGTTAGAGGCCTCACCCGTGACCCTTCAGCTGCTGCACAAGCACCAGGGACCTTCCGCGGTTTGCTAGACAAGATTTCTTACCTCAAAGACCTGGGTATCAACTGCATTGAACTGATGCCGATCCACGAGTTCAATCCCCGCGAAAACACCCGAACCAACCCGGAATCCGGCGAACCTCTTGTGAACTTTTGGGGCTATTCGACGATGAACTTCTTTAGCCCGGCAGCCTGGTACGCTTCCGATGGGGACGGACGGACCGCTGTAGACGAGTTCAAGTCCTTGGTGAAGGCGCTCCACGAGTCGGGAATCGAGGTCATCCTTGACGTCGTGTATAACCATACAGCCGAGGGAAACGAATATGGTCCTACCTTCTGCTTCCGAGGCATAGACAACTCCATCTACTACATGCTCGAAGATGGTCGGCAATACAAGAATTATTCGGGTTGTGGCAACACGCTGAACTGCAACCACCCTGTTGTCCGCAGGCTCATTCTCGATAGCCTGCGCTATTGGGTGGTCGACATGCATGTCGACGGCTTCCGTTTCGATCTGGCGGCCATTCTTGGTCGCGGCGGCGAAGGAGAATGGATTCCCAATTACTCGGTGCTCAACGACATAGCCAAAGACCCAATCTTGAGCCGCAGCAAAATCATCGCCGAAGGTTGGGATGCCGCGGGCTTGTTCAAGGTCGGAGAGTTTCCGCCAGGCTGGGCCGAATGGAACTCGCATTTCCGAGACGACATGCGGGCTTTGGCTAAGTCCGATCCCGGCCTTTTGCCTCGCGCCGCCACTCGACTCGCAGGCTCCTCAGACTTGTTCCATTTGGGCAGCCGGCGCCCCTACCACAGCATCAATTTCATCACCGCCCACGATGGCTTTACTCTAGCCGATCTGGTGGCCTATGGCGCCAAGCACAACTGGCCTAACGCCGAGAAGAACTTGGACGGTAATTCCCACAACTTCTCCTGGAATTGCGGGGTGGAAGGCCCTACTCGCGACTTAGGAGTTCTTGAGGCGCGACGAAAGCATCGTCGCAATTTAATGAGTCTTCTGCTCCTTTCACAAGGCACCCCCATGCTCCACGGCGGAGACGAGCTTGGCATGAGCAAAATGGGCAACAACAACACCTATTGCCACGATAACCGTCTGAACTGGATCAACTGGGAACTTCTGGACTCGCAACCGGACTTCCATGCCTTCACCCGCTTTCTCATTCACTTCCGCCATCGCCACCCGGCCCTTCGCCGCGACACCTTTTTCAGGGGAGGCAACGACATTGAGTGGCGCGACACCGAAGGGAACTGGCCTGATTGGACCTCTTCGGTTCTCACTCTCGCCGCATTGATTCGAGGCCACCGCAAGGCGACGCTGGCCCTCAAAGACGACAACGACCTTTTTCTGGCTCTGAACTTCCACTGGGAACCGAGAACCTTTCAGATTCCCCAGGCCAGCGAAGGACGCCGTTGGGTCTCTGTGATCAATACGGCCCATGATCCTGGGTTTTCTGACCAAACGAACAGCCCGTCTCAGGTCGGTTCCATGTTGCTCGAGGCCCGCACGATTGCTGTTTTGGTGGAGTCCTAGAATGAGGATATCAGGCTGGTGTCCAAACCGAGACAGCGATCACGTCGCAGACCCGAAAAGATCCTGCTGTATCGACAAAATAAGTTCTACCTCACCTTGGGTGGCTCCGGTAAGACTGGCTATTTCACGGGGCGATTTTCCTTCTAGGCGAAGATCCACCACACGCTGTTTGAGCGGTTTGGGCGGGGCAGGCTGACTCAAAACTGGCTGGGGCGCGGCGATATCAGAAACTTCCGGCGATGGGGCCAAAGCATCAGGACCAAGTGTTACGGTCGGGGTTTCAACAGGGGGCTCGGGAAGAGCGCGACGCATCTGCGAATAAACTTCCGAGGCACGGTCCCGACGCTCGAGCTCGCGTTGCAACACGATGGCTCTTTGGTCTGCCTTGCCCAAGAGTACCTCCATCTCCGCGATGCGGGACTCGAGCACTCCGATGTTCCGTTCGGCCGAGAGATTGAGTTCCCTCACCATGGCGTCAATTTCGGTCTGCACATTTTTGAGCAAATCAGTCGCGTTGAGTTGCTGCTCTATTCTCCCCCGAAGGTAAACAAACAACAGAAACTGAACCAGCGTAGACAGCAAAAGAGTGATAAGGAGATCCATGGCTATCCTGTCAGGTCGATGTGCTTCCCAAGGCGCGGGTCTTTAAAGCCTTCAGCTGGCTCTTCTTCGTTGTCAGTTTCAGGTTTCTCCCCTTGCAGAAGCTGACGCTTACCACCATTGCCACGGGCATCGGCTTTGACCTTGTTTCGGTTTCCGTCGGTTGTTTGGGCACCCGTCTCCGCTTTGTTCACCGAATGGCGCATCAGCTCGTCTTCCTTGGAAAGCTTTTGAGCCTCAGCGAGTTGCTGGTTATGCACGTTGTCGCGGTTTTGGGCCTGTTCCTTGCCAACCTTTTCGAGGTTCATATACATGGTTTGGAGGTCGAGCGGACGAATCATTGCAGGAACTCCTCTTCTTCAATTTCCTCATATTTTACGGTACGGATGAGGTTTCCATCCCTTACAAAGGTCACAGAATTGTATTCTCGGATGATTTCGAGGGAAACATCTCGAATGATCATCCGTGCCCCGGGATAAACCAGCCCCGAGCAAGAAATCTTTCCAGACGTCGTCAAATCTTCAACCTCCTGACGTCGCCTCTCCAATTGGGCCGTGATTTTGGCCAGCTGCACCTTCATTTGGCCAGCTTTTGCCACAAGGTCCTTTTTCATGGCAGCTTTGTCGGGTGGGAGGATCTTCATCACGCGCTCTTGCTTGATCAGTGACTGAAGATTGAGGTTGACCTGGGTGAAGATCTTACTCACAGCCTCGGTTTGCTCGTTGAGCTTTTCCATCTCGGCCTTGACGGCTGGGTCGATTCCGACTTCCAAAACCGTTTCACCTGAACCAATAGCCCCGAAACTGCTGGCATTGATTTCCTCGGTCGCACGAAGATAACCTCCAACAACCTTAGCCCGTTTGCCCTTACAGAGGATTTTTTGGCCGGCAATGACGCGGGAATGCAGGATACCATCCGATACAAGCACAAAGCCGCCAGCTTCGGCCGTGGCGTTTTGGATGAACTTGGAAAAAATGTTCTGGCCGGCCTGAACCTTGCCTTCTCCGCCACCGTTGATGCCCTGATGAACTACGATATCGGCGTGGGTCTCTAGAATGGCTTTACCAACGTTTCCCATCACTTCGATGTTGCCTACGGCCTTCACAGTAAACCCATCGGCAACACTCCCTCTGACGATAATGCTACCCAAAAAGTTGATATTCCCAACTGAGGTGTCCACATCTCCCGGGATAATCATCACCGTCTCTACCGTGATTTTTCCCTGCAGGATCATCACCTGACCGTCGGCAGTACTGATAACCCGCAAGCCGTCTTTTGATAAAGTCACGTTGTTGCCCAGATCAAAGTTATAATCTCGGCCATCTTTGGCGGGAAGAACGCGACCGGTCACAGTCTTTCCTGGGACCCCCTTTTGAGCAGGGTCTTTCTTGGCCAATTCCTCACCTTTGAGGACATTTCGAATCGCGTTGAGTTCTTTGAAGTCAACTCTTCCTTCAATCTCCTTGGGACGAATCTTCACTTGAGTATCAAAGAAGTACGAGATTTTGGCGTCGTTCCCATTCACGGGACGCAGGCCCTGTGCCAACGTAATTTTTTGGTTGTAAACCGGCATGTCAACCAGGTTCGAAGCTTCCTTTTCCAGCAACCCGAACACGACGCCCTGATACTTGAGGTTTGCCTGGAGCTCATCCACAGACAGTTCCGCGCCGCCTTTGCCCTTAGGCGGAGTCAACGAGACGACGGCCGACATTTCCGAGTCGATCAGGTCGATCTGAATTACCGTATCGTTGTTTGGATCATGATCGTACTCAGCCACTTTTCCGTAGGTTCCGGTCTGCAGCTTAACAGCACCTCTGACAACTTGCCGGTTAAGGTCTTTCGCGCCATGCATATGGAGCTCAGTCAACGCCATTTCCTCTGTGACCGGCGCGCCTTCACCGATCGGTGCAGTGACCTTCAGAAAAACACCATCGGGCCAAAGCCGGACGAAAACCCGGCCAGGCTCTTCTTGTAAGGTGATTTCTGACGCGCCATCCAGATCGGGAAGAAAGTTCTCTTGCTCACCGACTTTGGCCTTAACTTTTCCGGCTCCCTCGTAGGCGAGAATTGTCCAAGGCTTTCGGCCCATACCAAGCACGCCCGGCGAACCTTTTTGAATTATGTCAAACTCTACCCGTTTGACGGGAATTGCCAGTTCCAGCGCAGCCGAGGCTAGGGCCTCGCCTAGTGAAGTGCCTGTTACCGAAACCGAACGGATGTTACGGTCTTCTTCGGCTTTCTGGCGCATGAAATCCTTCAACTGTTCGAGGGTAACCACACTAACCTCAGAAGATGCCCTTACGGGCATTCATCAGACGGGCACGAAGGCGGGCAATCGCCTTGGTGTGAAGCTGCGACACGCGCGACTCGGTAACTTCCAGAACTTTGCCGATTTCCTTAAGGGTCAGATCCTCGTAATAGTACAAGACCAGAACTTTCTTTTCTTTGTCCGGGAGTTCGGACAATGCCTCGATGATGACCTTTTTGATTGCATCTCGTTCCACCAGATTGTCTGGGTTCATCGCTTGGGGTGATTCAATGCTCTCGACAATGCTCACCTTGTCGTTTTCATCACCGGTGTACCAGACATCATTGAGCGACAGTACCGAGGTGCCGCTGATCTTCAGCATGGTGTCGTTGAAGTCATCCTCGCTCATTCCCATCTCACCGGCTATTTCTTTGTCGCTAACCTGCCTTCCTAACTTGCTTTCCAAGTGCACAATCGCTTCCTCGACCTCGCGTGACTTTTGCCTCACCGACCTTGGCACCCAGTCAATGGCACGCAGTTCGTCAAAAATGGCGCCCCGGATGCGAGTTACCGCGTAGGTTTTGAACTTGACGTGTTTGGCCGGATCGAACTTGTCGATCGCGTCGATGAGCCCAAAAACACCAAAGCCAACCAAGTCATCGTAATCCACACTTTGCGGAAGCCCCATCGCCACTTTGCCCGCCACATACCGAACCAGAGGAGCGTACTGTTTGATGAAGTTCTCCCGGATTTTGGGACTCCGCGATTTTTTGTACTCCATCCAGAGGTCGAGTTCCGACTTTTCGTCCACCACATTATCTGCCATGCTCATTCCTCATGTTTATTCATCACCGATTTGACCGCTTTGGCCAAGATCACTGGATCCTGCTCCAGTCCTTCAAGGTCTGCACCCCTGGACGGGGTAAAGAGTACAACTGATTCGTTCGACTCCGGTAAGCCGGTTTCTTGAGGCGCAAACTCCGGAACCTCAGACTTGCCATCGCCCGACTCCATCGCCGGATTGAAGGGGTTCAGAAGAGAACCAAGCTCCTCCATGGGCTCCCCGGCTGGAGAATCTGCCTCGGAAAAACGTTGCGGTTTGTCTTGGCTGCCGCCTTCCTTGATTCCCTGATCCGACTGCTCACCCGACGGTTCGACAAAAGACTGAACAGATTCCTCGCTATCGAGGACAATGTTGACCGACTCGCCACTGTGCTCATACAGGGGCCCATCCTGCGCCACCGATGCTGACCCAAACAAATCAGGAAGCTGGCTCCGAAGCAGAAGCTCTGCTCCAAGTGTACCGGCACCGAGAACCATTGCCCAAACGAAAGCCCTCACTAAAGCGTCAAACAGCGGAATGCCGGAAACTAAGGCTACCAGAAAGGACAAGACAAACCCCACGAGGGAACCGATACCGGCTGTCTGGAAGTTCATAAGTGCTGTCCCCTCCTTCTGTCTTCTACATTAGACCCGCCCGGACCGGGGGGTCAACTCCCGAGCCGACCAAGCAGACGGCTGAGAAAAGTAGCCAAACCGCTGCCTTCCTTGTACTCCACCTTCTCGAGGCGACTGGCAAGGTTCATCAGGCATTGAGCTGCCTTGCCCTTCGGGTCTATCACCGAGAACGGCCGCTGCTTGAGTACCGAACTCTGGACTAGAGGATCCTCGAAAATGAAACCAAGGTAGTCAACCTTAATATTCAGAAACTGGCTAGCAATACTGGTTACTCGCTCGGCGACCTTTTTGGCCTCCACTACAGAAGAAACCCTGTTGACGACAAGTTTGAGACCCATGTTGGTTGTATTGAACTCAGTGGCAATGATCTTGATGATGCCGTAGGCGTCCGTAATCGCCGTCGGTTCAGGCGTTGTGATGATCAGGGTATCGTCAGCCGCAGCCACAAAGTCGAGAACGTTTCTGCTCACCCCTGCCGAGGTGTCAATGATGAGAATATCTGCGTCTGAAAGTGTCATCAACTCCTCGATGAAAGTCTTGCGCTCTTCGTCGGTCAAGTTGGCAATCTTGGTAAAGCCAGACGCGCCGGCCACAAACCTTATCCCATAGTCAGTCTCAGTGATGATTTCACGCATCGTCTTCTGTTGACGGATCATATGGTACAAAGTGTACTTGGGGATGATCCCGAGGATAACGTTGACATTCGCAAGCCCCAAGTCGGCGTCGAGAAGTGTGACTTTCTTTCCCAAACGGGCAAAACTCAGTGCCAGGTTGACGGCCATATTGGTCTTGCCGACACCGCCTTTTCCACTGGTGATGGTGATGATGCGGGTCTTTTTGTGTTCGTTTTGTTGCGCTTCACCATGAGAGTGAGCCGTCGCCGGGCTGGCCTTCACGAGTTCCCGAAGTTTTTCTGCTTGGTCTGCCATCGTTTATTCCTTCAAAGCCTTTTTGAGATGTTCTGGTGAGAATCCCACCAAAGGTTTGAGCAGCTTTTCCTTGCTGGCACGGTGAATATCCTGAGGAACCGACTGGCCGTCGGTCAGGAATGAGACTGGTTTTTGCTTTTCCCACAGCAGCGAGAGCAAGTTGCCCACCACCGAAGTCTCATCGAGCTTGGTCAGAACGACCGATTGGTAACCAAAAGGCTCAAACTGCTGGAAAATTTCGCGGATGTCTCTGGTCTTGGTCGTGGCGCTGACCGCCAAGTGTACCTCGCTAGAACGTCCGGAACCTTCAAGCAGTCGCCGCATTTCGGCTAACTTCACAAAATCCTTCGGACTTTTGCCAATGGTATCAATCAGGATCATATCCTTGTCGCTGTCGAGTTCGATTCTCTGCCTCAAGGCATCGTAGCTTTCAATGCAAGTGACCGGAATACCCATGATTTCACCGTAGCTTTCGATTTGCATCTTGGCGCCGATCCGATAGTTATCAATGGTGATCAAGCTGACCTTCTGTCGTAGTTGACCGCCAAAGCCTAGGCCGTAGACGGCGGCCAGTTTTGCGATTGTGGTGGTTTTGCCGACCCCGGTCGGGCCGACCAGAATGAAAACCCGGGGTCCGGTCCCTTTATGTTCCTGATGAATCTGTAGCCCTTCTGCGATCCAGGTCAAAACCCGGGGGTCAACCAATTCGTCATCTTCGAGCTGGTCCAAGGTGAACTCTTTCTTGACACGCTCGAGAACCATCCGAACATACGGCGGCGAAAACTCATTGTCTTCCAACAACGCCGTCAACCTCACAATGGTGGGGTGATCAGCAAGTTTGGCCGAAGCTTCTGCAGGCGACATTCGCTCCGGAAGTTCGTCGAGTTTGACCCGTAGCGCCTTGAACTCTTCGAGCACGGCTTTCATCGAGTCGTCTTTCTTTTCTTCGGCCTGTACCTGGGCCTTTGCTTTTGCATTGGCGAGAGCGAGAATCTTTTGTTTTTCTTCTTCCAGGCGCGCACGGTCGGCCGCAGTAGGGCCAGTATCATGCTTGATATAACCTGAAACTTCGATTTCTTCGCGTTGAAAAAAACCAAGAAAACCACCCCGCGCCACTGTCCTCTGAGCGGTGATCTGAGCCTTTTCGCCGTAGCTGCTTCGGACTTTGTCCAAAGCGTCCTGAAAGTTGTCGCCGTTTTCCGTAAAGTACTGGTACATCAGTCCATCCCCTCAAACCTGACGATTCCCACTGACTCTACCTGGACACCCGAGGCGATTTCGGGAACCGACAGAACAACAAGGTCGGGAAGATCGCGTAAGGTGCTGTTTTTGATCAGCGGACGCGCCGCTTCACTGGCCAGAATCAACGGGTAAAACCCCAGATTCTGAACGCTTCGGAACGAGTTGCTTACGGCGTTGATCCATTTTCGCATCAGCTCGGGCTCGAGCGCTGCGACCGGGCCGGTGACTTGGTCATGGCGCGCTTCGATGATTTTTTGCTCGAGGCCCGGATCGAGGGTGAGCACATGAAGCGTCTTGGTCTCGTCAGCATACTGCAGACATATTTGCCTGCTCAGGGCTTGGCGAACCTTTTCAATGAGAAAGGCCGCATCCTTGGTCATTCCACCATAGTCCCCCAAGGTTTCCAGGATAACAACCATGTTGCGTATGGACACCTGCTCGAGAAGCAAACCCTGCAGCACTTTCTGTAGTTCACCGAGGCTGAACAACTTGTTGACCTCATCGACCACTGCCGGGTAGTCCTGCTTCACGCTTTCAATGAGGCTTTGAACCTCCTGACGCCCCAGAATCTCACCAGAATGTTTTTTGATGACTTCAGTGAGGTGGGTGGCGATAATCGAGGGGCTGTCGACCACGGTGTAGCCGGCCCGTTCTGCCTTGTCCCGGTTTTCGTCGGTGATCCAGAGGGCGGGTAGGCCGAATGCCGGGTCTTTGGTGGCCTCTCCTGGTATCTCTTCACGCTCGCCACCTGGGTTGATCGCCATGTAATGGCCCATGCGGATGCTCCCCTTGCCCACTTCCATACCCTTGATTTTGAGGCTGTATTCTGAAGGCTCAAGACGCATGTTGTCGATGATGCGGATGCGCGGAACAACCAGGCCCAGTTCAAGTGCTGTTTCACTACGAATGCGGGTGACGCGTTCTAGCAGTTCGGCGCCCTGTTCCTTGTCAACCAAAGGAATTAGTCCGTAGCCCAATTCGAGCGAAAGTGGATCAAGTGGTGCCACGGAAACCGGACCTTTGTTGGCGTCGGCCTTGCTTTCGGCAGCCTTTCCGCTCGCCGCCTGTGCTGCCTGGGCTGTTTTTTGCTGGTCGTTCCGGCTCAAGCTGTAAGCCACAAAGCCGACGAGCCCCGCCAGCGGCAACAGGATGTACCAGGGAAAGCCCGGAATCAGTCCTAGCACGACGAGGAAGCCCGCAGCAATCCAGTAGATTCGGGCTTGAGCGGTAAACTGCCGCAGGGCATCGGTACCGATACTCTGGCCCGATGAACTTCGGGTAACCAGTAGGCCTGTGGCAAAAGAAATCATCAAGGAGGGCAGTTGGCTCACCAACCCGTCACCGATGGTAAGGCTTGTATAGGTGATGATCGCAGTGTTGAAACTTTCTCCATGGAAGGTCATGCCAACAATGAGGCCGGCTATGGCATTCACGAACGTGATCAGCAGGCCAATTTGCACGTTGCCCTGCACGAACTTCGAGGCGCCGTCCATGGCGCCAAAGAAGTCAACCTCCTGCTGCAACTCACTTTTTCGCCGCAGGGCTTCTTCTTCAGTGATGGAACCGCTGGAGAAACTGTTATCGATGGTCATCTGCTTTGCCGGCAGTCCGTCGAGAGTAAAGCGCGCAGCGACTTCAGCAACCCTGGTAGCACCCTTAGTGATCACCAAGAACTGCACGGCGATGAGAATGATGAAAATCACCAGGCCGATGACCAGGTTGACGGCTGTTACCTTGTCGGTGCCCGCACCGACAACGAAGGTGGCAAAAGCTCGTATGATCTGGCCGTCGAAGAGGGCTCCTTTGGACAGAATCAGGCGGGTAGTGCTGATGTTGAGAGCAAGGCCAAATACCGTTGTTACAAGAAGAAGGGTGGGAAACAATGTAAAGTCCAGCACCCGCCGACTGTAGATCACCACGAGCAGAATTAGAATTGACAACAAAAGGTTGACCGAAAGCAAAACATCGAGCAAGAAAGTCGGAAGTGGAATCAAAAGGGCCAAAATGACTGCGACTACGCCAGCTGCGACAAAGGCATCGGTACGGTTGCCGGCAAAAGCTGTTCGGAACACTCCGCTGAGATCACTCATGAGACTGCTCCGCTTGCTTGTCTGTCGTCGGAGGCACGGCCGTTAAGGCGGTAAATCTCGGCCAGAATTCGGCTCACCAATTCCCAATATTCTTGTGGAATCTGATCCCCGACTTCGACCGCCGCATACAGGGCACGTGCCAGGGGTTTGTTCTCCACCATGGGAACCCCAGCCTGAGCAGCAATTTCCTTGATGCGTTGGGCAATCAGATCCTGTCCCTTGGCGATGACAAGGGGGGCCGTCATCGTTGAGGCATCCCACTGCAAACCAATGGCATAGTGGGTAGGGTTGGTGATGATCACATCCGCTTTGGGCACGTTCTGCATCATATTCCGTCGCAGTATCTCACGCATTCGCTCGCGCAATCGGGAACGGATGAGGGGATCACCCTCCTGCTGCTTGCGTTCTTCTTTGACTTCCTGAAGCGACATCTTGAGAGATTCCCTGTGCTGGAAACGCTGGAACAGGTAGTCAGGAACCGCCAGAAGCAACATGACGACAGCACTTTGCACAATAATGTTCAGCGCTAACCGAAAAAGAAGGTCGGTGGCAAGGGCAAAGGACACATGAATGGTGTTCACTAGGTGTATCCATTCCCCGCTGATGTTAAGCCAAGCCACGATGGCCAGAATGACCACTTTCACCATCTGCTTGAGGATGTTGAACACCGCTTCCGTAGAGAACAATGAGCGTTTGATCCATTGGCCAAACTTCGGAACGATGCGCTTAAAGTCAGGAATAATTGGCTTGAGAGTGAACAAAATGCCCACCTGCAATAGGTTGGCTGCTGCCGCGGCCAAAAAAGCCACAGCCAATACGGGAACGAGAAGGCGAGCCATATACTGATAAAAGGTCCCAGCGAGTACCTGTCCACCGGTAATAGGGTCGAGGGTCATGGACTGGGCAAAATAGAAACGGATCATCTCGACCAGAGTCTGCCAAATGGATGCAGCCAGAAAAGCTATCATCACCACCGGAAGCAGCAGAACGACAGCGGCCGTGATGTCTTGGCTTTTTGCAACCTTGCCTTCTTCCCTCGCCTTTCGGATCTTGGTTTCGGTCGCATCCTCGGTGCGCCCTTCATCTTCGGCAGCAAATCGTTGCAGGTTCCAAGCAAAACGGGTGTCGGAAGAAGTCTGCCATGGGTAGTGAAGCTTACGGCTTCCCGCAATGCCTCTTCTAGCACGGTTGAAGTTGGCATGGTCGGCAGAGCTCACACGGCTTTTCCCAACGAAGTTCATTGAAGAGCTCCACGGAGGTTAGGGGGGGAAATGGTCTTAAAGAGCTCTTCAAGAGAATTGAAACCGTTGCTGATCACAGCGTTAAAGGCCTGGATAAGGTAGGGCATCGCTAGAAGCATGACCACAAAGCCCACCCCGATGCTGATGGGAAAGCCCATCATCATCAAGTTCATCTGAGGTGCAGCCTTCCCAATGAGGCCCAAGGCAAGAGTGACTAGAAGCAAGATGCCAAAAATCGGCAGACTTAGCAGGAAAGACCGCTGAAACATCTCTCCTAGGCCAGTCAGCAGAGTCTGATTAACAAATCCAGGCTGGGAAACAAAATCGATGGCCCTGAGAGCCTTGAACGACTGCCAGACATTCACAAGAAAAACCGACTGGAAGCCGCCGCCGGAAATAAAGATCATCATCGCAGAAAGGTTGAGCAACTGGCCCAGAACGGGCAGTTCAATCTGAGCCAGAGGGTCGTAAACTTCTGATGCGTTAAAGCCCATTTGCTGCGCAATAAACGTGCCCGACATCTGGAAGGCCGAGTAAACCAGCACAAGGAAAAATCCCTGCAGGAGTCCCAGAAGCGCCTCACCAAGAAGCAAACCGACATACTGCAGCCCGTTGTCGGGTATGGGGTAGCCAGAGCTTTGCATCCAAGGAAAAACCACTACCGCCGTAAAGAAAGCCAGCCCAATACGCGTCACATCGGGCAAGGCTTCGCTTGAAAACAACGGTGTCACCGCCAGCATGGCAAACACCCGCGCCAGAATGAGAAAAAACAAGTTAGCGTTCTGGGCAATGTTCTCAAGAAACAACGGTCACTCCTTCTTCACTTAACCATGTTGGGGATCTGATTGAAGATCCCTATGGTGTAGGTTCGCAAAAGCGTGAACATCCAGGGACCAAAGACAATCAGCGCTCCAAAAATCGACAAAATCTTGGGAACGAAGCTAAGGGTTTGATCCTGAATCTGCGTGGTAGCTTGTAAGATCGATATAATCAATCCGACTATGGTGCCCACAATCAGCACAGGTGCAACCAAAAGCAAGGTCTGAATAATCGCGCCATTCATCAGGTTGACGGCTTCACCAACACTCATAGGCTGAAACTCCTTACCAGGCCCGTGGTCAACAGGGTCCAGCCGTCAATCATGACGAACAGGATTAGCTTGAACGGCATGGAAATCATGACAGGTGGAAGCATGATCATGCCCATTGCCATTAAAACCGAGGCAACGACCATATCGATGATGATGAAAGGAATGAAAATGAGAATTCCGATTTTGAATGCTACCGTCATTTCGTGCAGAATAAACGCTGGAACAATGACGTAGGTTGGAACATCCGCTAGGCTGTTGGGTTTTGTTAGGTTGGATAAACGCATGAAGAGCTTGATGTCGTCGTGATTGTTGCTCTGCATCTGCTTGTACATGAACAATCGCAGAGGGCTTTCTGCCTTTTGGAGGAACTCAGTCGTGTTGAGCTTTCCGTCGGAATAGGGAACATAGGCCTCGGCATAAATACGGTTAAAGACGGGCCACATGATAAATAACGTCATGAAAAGGGCAATACCCAGCATCACCTGGTTTGGCGGTGCCTGTTGCAGCCCCAGAGCACGTTTGATGAAATCCAAAACAATGGAAATCCTCAGAAAACTCGTCATCAGGATAAGCAAGGATGGAGCCAAGCTAAGGACGGTGAGGAGGATAAGCAGTTGAACAGACAAAGCCGTTTCCTGCTGATTCTGGGCTGGACGGAGGTTGATACCGACGAACGGAAGATTCAGTCCGTTAGTCGGTTGCACCACCCGTGTTTGCGCGGCCAACGGTGAACCGGTTGCCCCCCCCAGGAGCAAACCTACCGCAAGCACGACGAGTAATTTCTTTTTCATTCCCCCCCCAGGTATTGAAAAAAAAACTCACATCAATTGGGTCAATCGAAGTATGGTTCTCTGACCGTATTGTAACCCCGAAATCAAAGATTCTTCAATCGTTCTCTTTGTTTTTTGATGAAATCTGTCGAATTCTCGACAGGTTCATCAATTCTAGGGCGAATTTTCTCACGTTGTCCCAACATTGTGCCGATAATTCCGGCGAAACTCCCCCGCAAGGGCAACATTTTTCTCTCCGATGCTGCGAGGCGAAGAGCGTCCACAGTCTCGGAATCGGTGATTTGCTTGATGAAATTGACCCCACCGTCTGCTGTCCCAAGCAGAAGAATCTCGTTGCCAACCTCGACAAGCAGAAGTGCCTTGTTCCCAGCCAACGCATGATTGTGCAACACCTTGACCGGGCTTTCCACCAAGGGCCCTTGCCCTGAAATTCTTCGGAGAAACCAGACAACCGCCAAGATCATCCCGATAACAAGGATGAGCAGAAAAAACATGCGCAGGTAATCCCAAATGGTGATGTCGCCCGTTGGTACCGTGCCATTTTGCGCAGCAGTGGGTACCGCTCCCGGCGCAGCAGGAGCGTTGCCGACGTTCGCGGTATCTCCGCCTGTGATGGAAAGGCTTGACTCCTGTGGCACAGCAACCGGAGCGGTCTTTGCCTCGGTAGCAAGCGTGGCCTGACCACACAGATTGGAACCGCCAAGCAACAAAATCCAAACCAGAGCGTGAGTTTTCATGGCGCCCCCCCTCAACAAACCTACCAAAAAAACGGCTCCCGGGAAAGGGGACTCTAGTTTAGCTATCCATCGCTTTGTCGGGGTTGGAAACTATCTCGGTAACCCGTACACCGAAGTTTTCATCGATGACCACAACTTCACCCTTAGCAATCAGCTTATGGTTGACCAAAATGTCGACCGCTTCTCCGGCGAGTTTGTCGAGGGCGATGATAGTACCTTCCCCCATGGACAGGATTTCCTTGATCTGCTTTTTGGCTCGTCCGAGCTCGACGGTCACCTCCATGGCGACATCCATCAAGAGCCCTATGTTTCCTTGTTCTCCTGGAGAGTATCCGGAGTTGAGGTGTGGAAGCTGCACCCCTTGAACGGCGGGGTACATTCCCGGTCCCGGTGCGTAGCCTTGCGGGGGGTAGCCAGGAGGAGGATAACCTCCCTGCTGGGGGTAGCCTTGCGGCGGATAACCCTGCTGAGGAAAACCTTGTGGCGGGTACCCGCCTTGTGGTTGAAAACCCTGCTGGGGTGCACCAAACTGCTGGGGCTGATAGGAACTGGGCATTCCACCCTGCTGAGAAGCTCCCGCCTGAGAGCTTTGGTTTCCCTGTTGGGAAGTTCCGCCACCGGCACCGGTCATCGAACGCAGGAAACTGGCGTCAAAAACCTCAATTAGCCGGTAGGAATCAGAATCCGCCATTACGGTCCAGGTAGCGGTGATCAGCAATTCACTGGACGTGGAAATCGTTGCCTTGACAGTTTTCTGTCCCCCAACCGGCCCAGGGGCGAATTGCTGCGTAGTTTTCCGGCTCAAAGTTGTGACGAGCGAACCGGAAAGCATAGAAGCCATTTCTTCGAGGGCACCAATGCCGGTTTCGTTGAGTTCCACCTCGGCCTGTCCCATAATGGCACCTGCCAATTGAACCGCATCCTCGGGGTCAAGATAAAATGCATGATCGGCATTCAGGTCACCAGTGAAGTCGGCACGAAGCTCCACCACCTCCTGACTGAGATTGTCGAGCAGCCCGTCTTTGTCAACGAGGTCAAAAGTAGGCAAGTTCAAGGTGACTTTTTTTCCGTTGATCATGCCGGCTAGGGCGTTGGTCAGACCTGGAACCGCATCCTTGAACATGGCCTTGAGGGCAGATTCTTCGGAAGAAGATAATCCCTTCTGGGCCGGCTGAGAAGAACCGCCACCTCCACCGCCTCCGCCACCCATGAGCAGCGCGTCGATTTCGTCCTGAGACAGGGTCAGGTCACTCATGGTTTAATCCTCTCCTTCATCGGTCAGTTCCTCAAAGTCCACTTGCTGAAGGTCTTCGAGCACCTTCGTGATCTGAACAGCCACACGGTTTCCCATGAGGCCGGGTCGGCAATGGAACTTTTTACGGTTGCCGATGGTGAAGACCAAGGGGTCCTCGATGTTCGTGTTGGACAGCCTGACAATATCACCAGGCTTGAGGCTGGCCACTTCTCGCATCGGCAGATTGATCTTACCGATTTCTGCCACCATATTGACAGTGATTCCCGCTAGACGGTCGCGGATGGTATTCAGGTTTTCTGTGGTACCACCACGGCGAACCGAGGAGTACCAATACTGGGCCGACAGTTTGCTGATGATAGGCTCAATGGTCAGGTAAGGAATACAGAAGTTCATCATACCTTCCACCTCTCCGAGCTTGGTTTCCAGGGTAACCAGAACAACCATCTCAGTAGGAGGAACAATCTGAGCAAACTGGGGGTTGACCTCGATTTGACCCAAGCGGGGCCTCAAGTCGATAACCGACGACCAGGCTTCTCTCATGTTCCCTAGAATCCGCACGATGATACCTTCCATGACCGACATCTCAATCTCGGTGAGGTCACGGGTTACCTTCACGCCTTCGCCGGGTCCGCCAAAAAGACGGTCAATGATGCTGAAAGTCACTGCGGGGTCGATTTCCAGGATGGCCGAGCCTTTCAAGGGATCCATGTTGATGACGGCCAAGGTGGTTGGGTTGGGGATGGATCGGATGAACTCTTCGTAAGTGAGCTGATCAACCGAAGCCACATGCACTTGAATAAGGGTGCGCAGTTGGGCCGAAAGGCTGGTCGTGGTCAGGCGTGCAAACGACTCGTGCATGGAGCTGACAGTTCGGATCTGTTCCTTTGAAAACTTGTCGGGGCGCTTGAAGTCATAGATCTTGATCTTCTTCTGATCCGTGACCTTGGTGACTTCCTCGCTCTCGATGTCCCCCGTGGAAATTGCCGTGAGAAGCTGGTCGATTTCGTCTTGGGACAGAACTTCCGTCATAGCGGAGAGTCTCCTTTAGATACTTTCAGCGATGATAAACTGGAGGAACGCCACATCACGTACCCGACCGTCTTGGAGGATATCATTGATTTTCATGCGGATCTCTTCCTTGAACTCATCCTCACGTTCTTTCATTTCCTTACCGGTTTTTGTGCCGACTAGCCTGCGAATCAAGTCTTGAATCTGCGGAATGCGACCTGTAAGCTCTGTGTAAATACGAACATCGGCCTTGGCGTCGTAAGCCAACTGAACCTTAAGAATGACCGATCTACCTGGGTCATCGGCGGTAGTGGCGCGGATATCAGGAATGGAGGCGAACCACTCATGGACTGGTGGTTTCAAGTTGTACACCGGGGAGGCCTCAACCGTTTGCTGCTGCGGTTTGTCGCCCTGCATCAGGCTGAAGACGATGACGGATACAGTAGCAGAGAGGAGAATGGCGCCAATAGCACCAGCGACGATTTTGAGAATGAGAATGACGAACTCAGGCAGGGGCCCGCCTTTCTTCTTCGCGCCCTCTTCTGCCCCCGCATCGGTTGGTGCTGCATCGAGGGCTTCTTCTTCTTTTTCTTTCGCCATAAGGCTCTCCCAGTTTACTAGTTAATCAGTTTATCGGCGTTTTTGTGGGCATGTAAAGCCCCAATTGCATCGGCGACGGCCTCCCGGACAAGCGACAGGTCAGTAAGGGACTTGCGATAGGTAAGAATCCGCTGCTGAAGGGTCTCCAAGCTGTCGCGCAAAACATATCTTTTACCGGAAACCAGCGTTACAGAAACGTCCGGACGCGCTTCTAGGGTTTCGATTTGGTGCGGATTCAAGTAGAAAATACTGCCGTCAAGGCGGGTCACTTCAATCATGTTTCCTCCGTCGGGCAAAAAAAAAGGCAGGATTAGTATCCTGCCTTTCTCTTTACAAAGTCAAGACTTGATTAGACTTAGCGCTTGAGGCCCAAGAGTTCTTGAATCATTTGGTCTGCGGTCTGAATGGTGCGGCTGTTAGCTTGGAAACCACGTTGTGTTACAATCATATCAGTGAACGCATCCGCGAGGTCCACGTTGGCCATTTCCAGTGCACCGGAAATAAACTTGCCCTTGCCTGCGGTGCCCGAGGCACCCACGTTGGCGTCACCGGAGTTGTTGGTCTTGGCATAGGTGGATTCACCAGCCTTTTCTAAGCCGCCGGGATTGGTGAAGCTTGCGAGAGCCACCTGTCCGAGAACGCGGTTTGTACCGTTGGAATACACTCCGGTGACCTGTCCACTTCCGTCAATACCGAAGTTTTCAAGGTAGCCCATGCCGTAGCCGTCCTGGCGGAAGCTTTTATTGCTGGATTTGTCGGCAAACTGTGTGGTGGAGTTTTCGTAGGCACCTACTTTACCGATGTTGAGGTTCATGGTTTGGGTGGCACCGGGTTGCCCAGCGTTGGAACCCTGAACGGTAAATGTCAGGGGAATGCTCAAGTCACCGGTATTACGGATCTGTCCGGCGCTGTCAGTGACTGAGGCCAAGGCACCGTCGTTGCCAAACTTCACAATGTAGGTGTTGCCGGCCGGAGGGGTACCGAAACCGACGCCCAGTTTATTATCGAAGGTGGTGTTTTCGGGGTCAATTTTGACGGTGGCCAGCCACTGGTTGGGAACATCGGGGGCGTTGGGGTCCCGCTGATAGGTGACAACCAACCGATGGACGTTACCGAAGGTATCGTAGACGCTCTTGTCCACCGGCCAGGTGTTCTTCTGGGTGTCACTGACGCTGGAGGTTGGGGTCAAAACGGCAAGGTTCTTGTCGAGGTTACAAGCGAAATCGACGTTAGTGGTGGCCTTGGCAGGGTCTTTGCTTCCGATGGGAATGTTCAATTGCGTGGTGTCGCCGGCTGCTTTTACGATGCTTTGACCATTGATGGTCTGGGCCATCCATCCCTGAACCTTCAGCCCTGTTGAGGGGTTGACCAGGGTCCCATTGCTGTCGAGACCAAACGAGCCCGCTCGCGTGTAGAAACTCTTGTCACCATCCTTGAGGATAAAAAACCCGTTTCCCTGGAGAGCCACATCGGTGTTCACGCCGGTGGTCTGGAGGGCTCCCTGGGTGAATACGGTGTCGATGGCGGCCACAGTCATACCTAGGCCGACTTGCTTGGGGTTCACACCTCCCACGTCTTCGTTGGGCCTTGCGGCTCCCTGCATGGTCTGGCTGATCATATCCTGAAAGCTCACCCGGCCTTTTTTGAATCCGGTGGTGTTGACGTTCGAGATGTTGTTGCCGATGACGTCCATGCGCGTCTGATGGTTCTGAAGCCCGGAAACACCGGCGTACAGTGATCGCATCATAATTATTTGCCCTCCACTTGGCTGATCTTCTGAACACTGGAATAATCGTAATACTTGTCGCCTACCAGAACTTGCGGGTATTGACCGGGTGTCACCTCGGTCACAGTCCCCTTGACTATCTCGCCGTTGGACAGGATTTCAACGCTTTTGCCCAAAGTGCTGACGGCTTGAGAGGCGTTGAGCACGCTCTGCACTTTGCCGAAGCTTGTGGACATATTGGTCATCTGCTCCAAGGACGAGAACTGGGCCATCTGTGCGATGAAGTCCTTGTCCTGCATGGGAGCCGTGGGGTCCTGGGTTGTGAGCTGGGTGATCAGGATTTTCAGGAAGTCATCTTTCCCGAGATTTTGTGGGCTGGCCGCCTTGCCACCATTGAGGGCTTTGTTGAACGTGTCGACCTGTTGGGCCACTTTGGCTTGGTCGATGGCACTCATTTGCGGACTGATCGAACTGATTGCATCCATGTTTATTCCTTTTTACCTTTCTAGGCCGTCAAGTTCACGGTTTTTTCGCTCCAAGAGCTAATGCGGGAGGCCAAGGGCAACTCACTCGTTGCAGAGGCCACATTTCGTCCGTAGTTCAGCGCTTGGATTCCCGGTCGACTCTTGAACTCTGGTGTTTGTTGACGCTGATCGTTTCCCACCGAGACCTGAATGTTCATTTCACCGAATCCACCATCGCGAAACGACTGTAACAATTGCCCCATGTTTTCTTGCAAGATTTCCTTCACGCTCTGATTCTCGACAAAAATCTCGCCCGCTAAATGGCTGTTGTTCAGATTCAGCGCAACTTTGATTTTACCCAGGGTTTCCGGGTAGAGGGTCATGTGGATTTCACCCTTGTTGTCATTACTGAGAATGATGCGGGCTTGCTCCACCAACTGACCGTAGCCCTTTTCCACCAGAAACTTCTGAAAAGCTGCAGCATCCTGAGGCGCCACGGGTGTGTTCTTCGGCGTGACTTCAAAGGGTTCTTTAGGCTTTCCAGAAATTGCCTGATAAACAACCTGGACTCCTTCAACGGGCTTGGTCTCAACTTTGGCATTGACCTGTGCACCCTGAAACGTCACCAAGGATTCGGTGGCTTCTGCTTCGGTTTTACGTACCTTTTCCTTGTCGGTCCGTTTATCAATCACGGTCACTTTAGGCCCCGAATCCTTTTCAGCTTTCTTGGCCTCGGACTTCAGCAACGCCTCAAACTTGGGAGCTTCGGCTGCCATCGGTTTGTCGGAAGCGGCCCTATCTGGAACAGTTTTGGAGAGCTTGGGAGAAGTTCTGACTCTCTCGGCCTGCTCAGACGCTTCTTCCTTGGCCACCTTGGACGCTGAGATCGGCGTTGGAGAGCCTGCTTGGGCAGGCGCATGGGAGACAGGCTCTACGGCAGTGCGTTGGAGGCTTGCTGCGATAAGTGAGGCCTCGGCGTCACTAGGTGCGTTTTTTTCCTTCACGTCTTTTTTTGCTTCAGGTTTACGCTCGGGCCGGGAAACCTCGGTTTCGGGTTTGACCTTGGACGCAGACGCAGGTTGAACAGCCCTTGGAGTGGCTGACGAATCGGTTTTTAGCGGGGTCTCAACCTTTGTTTTCGTTTCAACCTTGACCGGGGTCTCAGTCTTTACCCCGACCAGTGCCTTGAGTTTGGAATCGAACGACTCAAGGTGTTTCGGTGCCGGGGTGGTAGCACTTTGAGGACCGGGCTTGTTCTTGGAAAGGACTTTTCCCGCATCAAGATGCGGGACGGCTAGTGCCATGCAAAACCTCCGTGGCGTGACCGTCCCGGAGGAGTAGGTCAGCTGCCTGTTTTGCGAGCCATTTTCCGCTGGATGGCTGCTGCACGTTCCGGTGGGAACTTCGACAGCCAAGCGGAAACGATGGAATTGGTACCGTTGGCCTTGGCCAGTTCCTCGGTGACTCGGAACAGGTCTATCAGGTCTTGGTCTTCCATCTTGAGCAGAATCTGCACGGCCGTTACAGGCGGCATGCTGTTCAGATACTTCGAGTTCTGCACAAGGTTCGCCTTCTTATCGTCGGCGGCTTTCAGGGCTTCGTTAAAGGAATTCTGCTGGTCTTCGAGAGCCTTTTGCTGTTCGGTGAGAGAGTTCTGCTTCTGAAGCACCTCGTCGTTCTGTTTCTTGAGGTCAGCAGTCTGAAGACCGAGCTCCTCCTGCAAAATGGACAAAGAATCTTCGCGTTTGATCAGTCGTTCTCGGTCGAGCAGCAGGGGATCCTCAGCGTTTATCTGGCGTTCTGTGGAGGTGAAACCAACCATTTTGAGCAGGGGCAGAGCCACCTGGCGGGCATCGACGAGCCCTAAAATGTCGAGCCAGAGGAACCCGACGAGCGAAAGCAGGACGATGAGGAGGAGCAGGCCCAGAATACGGCCCAAGACGTTCGCGCTTTTTCCGGGGGTCTTAGCCAAGGGCATCCTCCAACGGCCTCATTTTGCGGATAAACGCAGCGGTATTCAAGTCATCGAGCCGAAGGATTTCTAGGTGTTTCTGCGTTTCGGAAAACTCAGCGAGTTGACGCTCGGACAGTTTTTCGAGGGTTTTCACTTTCTTGCGGGCCTCGAGGTATGCGGCCATCTTTTCCTCCCGCTCCACCAGTTTGGTTGCTAGGGCCTTTTCTTTTGCCTCGATTTCGAGTGCCAACCGCTGCGCATAGAGGTCAAAGCTCCGCAACGCAGACCAGTGGGTTCCGGCACTTTGCCGCCCCAAAAAACTCGTTTGTGTTCGGGTCATCAATTCGACAATAGCCAATTCGAGCACCTGGCACTGGCCGTTCACCGTTGCCAGAGCTTGCCCGGCCACTTTTTCCGCGGCCAGCCGCAGGCCTAGGATTTTTTGAAGGCGGAACCGAAACTTGGCCATCAGGCTTCCTCCGTGGTGTCCGAGATCGCCAGTCCGGCGATAGTCCCAGCCCTTTGCAGGGTTTGCAGGTAGGGAGCTTTCTCCTCGACCTTTTGAACCAGAAACTCGCGGATTTCCCTGTACTTCTTGATCGCGAGGTCGATGTCTGGGTTGGAACCGGCCGCATAGGCCCCGGCATTGATGAGGTCTTCGGCTTCGGTGTAGACGGCAAGGTGACGGCGAAGGATCTCGAAGGCTTCGCGGGCAAGCGGGCTGGTGATCTTGGTAGCCAATCGGCTAACCGACTTAAGCACATCGATTGCTGGATAATGCGACTGCTCGGCCAGGCGACGCGAAAGGACAATGTGGCCGTCAAGAATGCCTCTCACGGCATCGGCAATGGGATCATCCATGTCATCACCATCGACAAGAATAGTGTAGAGGCCGGTGATGGTGCCGATTTTTGCGGTACCCGCCCTTTCGAGCAGTTTGGGTAGCAGGCTGAACACACTTGGGGTGTACCCCTGCCGGGCCGGAGGCTCGCCGACGGCCAACCCGATTTCCCTCTGAGCATAGGCAAAACGTGTGACCGAGTCGAACAGAAGCATGACGTCTTTTCCGCGGTCCCGGAAGTACTCAGCGACGGCGGTAGCAACATAGGCGCCGCGAAGGCGTGACAACGCAGGGGTGTTCGAGGTGCTCACCACGATCACGGACCTTGCCAAACCCTCTTCTCCGAGCTCGCTTTCGATAAACTCGTTTACCTCGCGACCCCGCTCGCCTATGAGAGCCACCACGTTGATATCGGCACTGGTATTGCGCGCAATCATTCCGAGCAAGGTGCTCTTACCCACCCCAGAACCGGCAAAAATGCCCATGCGTTGACCTTTGCCCAGAGGAATCAGTGTATCGATGGATCTGACCCCAGTGGCGACTTTGCGGGTGATTCGCCCTCGGTCGAGAGCATCAGGGGGGTTATGTACGGCAGGATAACGCAACGTGGAACCGATCTCGCCCTTGCCGTCGATGGGTTTACCCATGCCATCGAGCACTCGTCCGAGCAGGCGGTCGGAAACCTGAACATGCAGGGACTCCCCCATGGCCTTGACCCGACAACCGATTTCCAAACCGTCAACTTCCTGGTACGGCATGAGCTGTACCGTTTTCCCGTGCAGTCCGACCACCTCGGCCCAGACTTCTCGTGCTGAACCTGCCTCTGGGTTTCCCATCTCAATACGGCATAGTTCGCCCACGACGGCCTGTGGACCGAGGGCTTCGATCAGCAACCCCTGAACTCGTGTCACCCTTCCCACAAACTTTTGGGGGTCGGTATTCTCTACAGTTGTCAGGTACTTGTCAAACAAACTCATGACTCTAGCCGTTCTGGCCGGTGGGCATGACGTCGGTTTTCGAGCGTATTGGAGCCATTTCCAGGATTTTTCCTTCGATTTCGCTGAACTGGCTTGAAATTTTGGCATCGATTTCGCCAAAATCCGTCTCAATCACGGCGCCGCCTTGGTCGACGCTGGTGTCTTCCATGACGGTGATAGATTTGACGTTCTCTACCATTGACACGAACTCCTTCACATGCTCTGTGGTGATCTTGAGGTCCTCAAGGTTCACTCTTACCACCACGTCACCCCGGGTCTTGAGCTTTCTTAAGGCCTGCAAGACGTTGTTGATCACCACGTTGCGCTGGTTCTCGCTGATCACCTTGACGACCTTTTTCGCGATCAGAATCACCAGACTCACAAGTTGGGTCTCTGTTCCTTCAATGATGTCTTGGCGCTTCTCTATGATCTTCTCGATGATGACATGAATGCGTTCGACCAGCCGTGCAACTTCAGCACTGCCGTCCTCATAGCCCTGTTTGTAACCCTCAGCATGGCCTTTGCGTCGGGCCTCTTCTTCAAGGTCCGCGATGTGTTGGCTCGAATCCTTTGCGGCTTCTTCGGCGACACGGCGTCCTTCATCGATCAGTTCCTGAGATGATTTTTCAGCCTCAATGCGGACTTGCTGGGCGTTCTCCTTTTCTTTTCGGACAATCTCGAAAGCGGCCTCTTCTGCCTCCTTGAGGATTTCCTGCTTTTGGAGCCCTGCCTCCTGTATCATCTGGGCGCGTTCGGCGTCCCACTCCTGTTTGAAGGCATCTGCTTCACGGCGAAGGTCATCGGCGGTGGGCCCGTGAAACTCATCGGCTAATTCGAGTTCTTCCGGCTCGATAGGAGTAAACTGAGAAGGTGCCTTGATCGATACGATATCGGCCAAGGTGTTTTTGAACTCAAACGGACGGAAAACGTTTTTTGCCATGACTTAACCCTACACCAAGACGTCTTCTTCGCCACTGCGCGCGATAACAACTTCGCCGGCTTCTTCGAGCTTGCGGATGACTGCTACGATCTTCTGCTGGGACTCTTCGACGTCTTTGCGCCGGGTTGGCCCCATGAACTCCATGTCTTCCTTTAGCAGACTGGCTGCGCGCTTGGACATGTTGCGGTAGATCTTGTCTTGAACTTCGCTGTCGACGCTCTTGAGGGCCTTGGACAATTCAGCCGTGTCGACTTCCCGAAGAACTTTCTGAATGGCCTTGTCGTCGAGCATGACAATGTCCTCGAACACAAACATGCGCTTTTTGATTTCTTCGGCAAGCTCGGGGTCATCCTCTTCCAGCGTTTCAATGATTTGGCGTTCCGTGGTGCGGTCCACCATGTTCAGGATGTCAACAATGGAGTCGACTCCCCCCGCGGCAGTGTAGTCCTCACTGGAGAGCGTAGACAGCTTCTTTTCCAGCACGCGCTCGACTTCACGTAGCACATCGGGTGAGGTTCGATCCATCGTTGCGATGCGTTTCGCGATGTCAGATTGGATTTCGGAAGGCAACTGACTCAGAATGACCGAGGCCTTCTGAGGCTCGAGGTAGGCCAAAATCAGGGCGATGGTCTGAGGATGTTCCTGCTGAATGAAGTTCATCAAGTGAGCCGGGTCGGTACGCCGGATGAAATCAAACGGCCGCGTCTGAAGGCTGCTGGTGAGGCGGTTGATGATGTCGACCGCTTTCTGGTTGCCTAAGGATTTCTCTAATAGCTCGCGGGCGTAGTCGATACCGCCGGTGGTGATGAACTCTTGTGCCATCATGAGGTCACGGAACTCGAGAAGAACGGCATCCCTCTGCTCGGAATCCACCGAGTCCAGCCTAGCGATCTCAAAGGTGAGCGCCTCTATCTCATCTTCACGCAGGTGCTTGAAGATTTCAGAGGAGATTTCCGATCCGAGCGTCACTAGGAAGATAGCCGACTTCTGGCGACCCGTCAGGTCAAGTTTGCTTTTTTTTCCAGCTTTGGCTGTCTTGTCGTCGCCTGCCGGGGCTGCGCCCTTTACTTTACCCATAGGTTACTCCTCTGCCATCCAGGTACGGATTAATTGGGCCACATCGGAAGGGTGCTCGCGGGCCATGTTGATCGCTGTCTCCTGCAGTTCGAGGCGGGCCCTTTCGGCCACTGACATCTCAACCTGCACACCTTCTTCCTCAGCACTTCGGAGAGCCGCCTCGCGCATAGCCTGATGCTGCCGGGACAGTTCTTCTTCACGCAAGCGGCGACGACGCTCCATTTCGCGACTGACGATGCGGAACACCGCAAAGGCAATCAGCAACACCACTAGACCGACGATAACGACGAGAAGCGTGCTTTGCGTTTGTTGTTCAGCACGGAACTGGGCGTTTTCCTTTTCAAACTGATCGGTACGGTCAAAGGCAATGTTTTCTACCGCCACCTGATCTCCCCGCACCGAATTATACCCTATCGCGGCCTGAAGAATCGACTTGGCTTGCTGGACAGCCTGCTGGCTCAGTGCCTCGTAGGTGCGTTTAATGTTGCCATTGGGTTCCACTTCGACAGTCCCATCGGCCTTGTAAACCTTCTTCCAGGTGCCATCAAGGGCTACCGCAAGGCTGACCCCGTCGATACGGATCGGACTTTTCTCGATGGTCGACTTCTCGGTGTTTATGGCGTTGTTCGTGATCTGGGAATCTTTGGTGTAGTTGCCCACGAGGTTGGAGAGGTCTTTATAGGCGGGAGGGGTTTGGCCTTCCTGACCCGCAGGACCTTCGGGGTTGAAACCCGTACCGGCAAAGTTTTCTTTGTTGCTTGATTGCGAGAGCACAAAAGCATCCTTGACGACCGCAGGCTCGTTGGTGAGAGGATTCGCTGCCGAAATCACGATGGGCGTGTGCTCTTCCTTGGCAATGCTCTGGGCATCGGTATTGAGCTTGAGGTCAAGCTTGACGATGCGCACACGGTCCGTTTTGTAGATTGTCTGGAGGGCCGCGAGGATGGTCTCGGTGTATTGGGATTCCATTTTGCGCTTAAAGTCCATTTCACGCTTGCCGAGTTCGAGGCGGTCCATGCCTACCATGCCGACAAAATCGTTGAGCACGATGCCGGTTTGGTCGGTCACCACCACATTCTCGGCCTTAAGACCAGGAATGGCGAAGGTGATAAGCTTCAAAATACCTTCAATCTTTTTGCGGTTGGTGGCGATGTCACTGCCTGGGCGAGGGGTGAGGTGCACGCTGGCAGTCGTGGCTTTTTGGTCTTCCTTGAAGAGCGAATCGGTGGGCATTACCAGTTCCACCGCGACGTTGTCGATATCTTCCAAGGCACCAATGTGTTGTTCGAGAGCCTTGGTCATGGCCCTCTGCTTGTTGATATCACGCTCAAAGTCTGTGATGGTCCAGCGCTCCACATCGAAGATAGCAAACGGATCGGTTTGCGTGGGTATCAGATTTTCGCGAAACAAGATCACCCGTGCCCTAAGTGCCGTCTTCTGGTCGTTCACATAGATATGACCATCTTCCGACTGGGTGTAGGGTATGTTTTCCTGATCGAGCCGCGCAGCAATGGCAACCACCGCCTGGGCATCCTTGATTGCAGAATTGATCAGCGCCACGCGGCTAGGCTGAGCAGACATAACCGTAATGAGGCTGAGGCCCGCTATGGCGGCTACCACGATGCCTATCAGTGTCAGGCGCTGGATCAGAGACCACTTTCCCCAAAGTGTTGTGACCTGTTCCAGTAGCCTTTTGATGAAGTCGTTCATTTCTCCCTCCCGAAGAAACAAACCCTTTCCCTTTCAGGAAAGGTTCGTTTTGTTAGCGCATGTTGATGATGTCGCGGTAGGCCTGAACGGCACGTTCCACGACAGTCTTGGCCAGGTTGAGGCTCATGGAAGCCTCCGCTGCAGCGAGCGTCACGTCGTGCACGTCGACGCTGTTCGGATCAGTGACCATCTTTTGGTAGAGATCAGTTGCTTTCATCTGGCTCGAGTTGACTCCCTCAATGGCACTCACCATGGCATCTTGAAACGATGCCTTCGTGGGCTCATTCAACGGGGTGTTCTTCCCCGCGAGGTCGAATTGCCTAGCATCGGTGCGCAGCAAATCAATTTTGTTGCCAGTGGCTTGCGATATATTCATAAGGTCCATTTACGCTATCTCCCTATTTCCAGTGCTTTCGAAAACATGGCTTTGGCTCCATTGATCAGCGTCACGTTGGCCTCATAGGCCCTCGAGGCGTCGATCATGTCTACCATTTCATTGACGACGTTGACGTTGGGCAGTTGCACATAACCAGCTTGTGGTCCGGTTTTGATGGCATCAGGGTGAGTGGGGTCGTACTTCAGAACTGGCGGTGAGTTGTCTTTCTCGATTTTATTGACCCTGACTCCCTTGCCGATGCCATTGTTCAGGCTTTCGGGCAGGAAAGGACTGCGCCAGTAGGGCTGGCTGACGACAGGACGGAAAATCACGCGGCTTCGCTGAAATGGACCTCCTTCGGCGGTGCGCGTGGTAGTGGCGTTGGCCAGGTTGTCGGAAATAACGTCCAGGCGCAGGCGCTGCGCCGAAAGACCGCTCGATGAAGTTAAAATGCTTCCGAAAAGGCTCATGGTTTTCCTTCCTTACCGTCTCAACACGATGTTGATCTGGTTGTATTCGTTGGCCGCGGCCTGGGCCATCAGGGTGTACATCATTTGATTCTGCTGGGCACTCATCAATTCTTCTTCGAGGTCGACGTTGTTGCCGTTGTTGTTGGTTTGCGTCAGGTAGTCGAGCACGCGAGTGGGCCCCACGCTGGTCCAGTCGGTTGGCTGGTCGAAACTCATGTGGCGCGGATCGCTCACTTCGGCGGTTAGGCCGGGGGTTACCGACTGAGCGTCAAGGGCTTTCTTAAGCGAAGTCTCAAAGTTCACCGTGCTTCGCTTGAAGCCAGGTGTATCGACGTTGGCGATGTTGTTCGAGATAACTTCGCGCCGAAGCGAGGAGACGTCGAGGCTGCGCTGGAGTATGGCGATCGTTTTGCCGAAATTGCTGGTTTCAAACATGGGAGACCCTCCTGTCTCTGTGTATCGGTCGAGTAGACAAAATACTGAGTGCACAGTTCGCGAAAACTTGAGTCATAGGATAAACCTCCCTAGATCTTGGTCGCTGACCGCTGGCTTCAAGCGCTCGTCGATGTAGGCCGGAGTGATGGTAATGCTTTGCCCCGGGATTTCCGGCGCGCTGAAACTTAGCTCCTCGAGCAGCAACTCCATCACGGTGTGCAAACGGCGGGCACCGATGTTCTCGGTCATCTGGTTGACCTCAAAGGCGTAATCGGCAATGCGGGCGACGGCCTCATCGGTGAAAATCACCTCGACATTCTCGGTTTTGAGGAGAGCCTTGTACTGAAGGAGCAGGCTGTTTTTGGGTTGGGTGAGAATGCGCTGGAAGTCGGACCTCGTCAGCTCCTCGAGTTCGACACGAATGGGGAAGCGACCCTGGAGTTCCGGAATCAAATCGCTGGGCTTGCTAATGTGGAAGGCCCCTGCGGCGATGAACAGAATGTGGCTGGTATCGATGGTGCCCCACTTGGTGCTCACCTTGCTGCCTTCGACGATAGGAAGGATATCGCGCTGTACGCCTTCGCGGCTCACATCGGCTCCCCCCCGGCCCTCGCTCGAGCGGCTGGCAATCTTGTCAATCTCGTCGATGAAGATGATGCCCATGCTCTGCGTCCGCTCTCGGGCGATCTCGGTCACCTGATCCATATCGACCAATTTGTCGAGTTCCTCGGCAAACAGGATTTCCCGTGCCTGCTTGACGGTCACGCTCCGCTTTTTGGCCTTGCCACCAAAAATGTTACCCAGCGCGCCACCGAGGTTCTGGCCCACATCTTCCATTCCGGCCCCGCTGAAAATCTCCATTACCGGACCGCTGGCTTTGGAGGAGGTCTGGATCTCGACGCGTTTATCGTCGAAGTCGCCACGTTGAAGTTTCTCACGGAACTTCTCGCGAGTATCGCTGACGGTACTTTCGCCGTCCTTACGGCTGCCAGGAAGCAACAAGTCGAGAAGGGATTCCTCCACGTGGAGCTGCGCCTCGGCGGTAAGGCTGCTCTGCAACTCAACTTTCACCATGCTCAGGGCAGTGCTCATGAGGTCGCGGATCATCGACTCGACGTCGCGCCCCACGTACCCCACCTCGGTGTATTTCGTAGCCTCGACCTTGATAAAGGGGGCACCCGAAAGCTTGGAGAGTCGGCGGGCGATCTCCGTTTTTCCGACGCCGGTAGGTCCGATCATGATGATGTTCTTCGGGTACACCTCGTCGCGAAGATCCTCAGAAAGTTGCTGACGACGAGTGCGGTTTCGCAGGGCGATGGCCACGGCTTTCTTGGCTGCCGTTTGACCCACGATGTACCGGTCAAGTTCCTCTACAATCTGGCGCGGGGTCATCTGATCAAGTTGGAGTTTGGCGCTGGCGCTCATTCAGTGACCTCAAGGGTTAGGTTTTGGTTGGTGTAGATGCAGATGTCACCGGCTATCTGCACAGACCGCTGGGCAATCTCGGGCGCACTCAGTTCAGTAGCCTGCAGAAAGGCCCGGGCTGCAGCGTAGGCATAGCTGCCGCCACTGCCGATGGCGATGCAGTCTTCTTGGGGCTCTATCACATCTCCATTACCAGAAAGCAGATACAGGCCTTCCTTATCGGCCACTAACATCATGGCCTCCAACTTCCGCAGGATTTTATCGTTGCGCCAGTCCTTGGCTAGTTCTACGGCCGCTCGTCGCAAATCGTTGGGAAACTGGCCGAGCTTGACCTCGAACCTCTCCAAGAGGGTGAAGGCGTCTGCAGTGGAACCAGCAAACCCCGCAAGAACCCTGCCGCCGGCAATCCTGCGGACCTTTTTGGCATTGCCCTTGAGGACAATGTTACCCAGTGTAACTTGACCGTCGCCACACAGGGCCGTCACTCCATGGCGTCGAACAGCGAGAATTGTGGTTCCATGCATCGATTCAGTCATTCGTTTCTTCCTTTTTTCCGGGCGAAATGAGCGTTTCATCCATGCGGATGAGCTACTCGCATCACGTCTTTCAGGCGGTCAAGGCTCAGGTGCGTATACACTTGGGTCGTTTCCAAGCGGCTGTGGCCGAGAAGTTCCTGCACTACTCGCACGTCCATACCCTCGCTCGACAAATGCGTTGCAAAGGTATGCCGCAAGGTGTGCGGGCTGACGTTTTTGGTCACCCCGGCCCTGAGCACCGCATGGTTCACAATTTTTTGTACCCCGCGCACCCCGAGAGCCTGACCGCGCGAGTTGAGAAACAGCCTTCCAAGTGCCTCAGGGTCTTGCCGGTCCAAGCGGGCTGCTCGTAGCGGGAGGTAGGAACACAACGCCTGCCGTGCCGAGGGTGTCAGGAATACCGTGCGAATCTTGTTCCCCTTACCGGTCACCGCAAAGCTTTCGTTTCCCCCCGAGACCTGATCGAGCCTCATCGAGACAGCCTCGGAGACCCGGCAACCCGTGCTATAAAGCAACTCCAGCAGCAATCTGTCTCTGGTACCCTGAAAACTAGAACTGCTGCCCGACAACAAAGCTCCAATCTCCGCCTCAAAGAGGAAAACCGGAAGTCTTCTAGGTCGCCTGAGGCTGCGGATGCCCGCAAAAGGATGGCTGAAGGCCTGCCCGGTTCGAAGAAGGTAGCGGTAGAAACCCCGCAGACAGGACAAAACGCGGTTTACCGACGCGGGAGAAAGACCCTCGCGACCAAGAAGACCGAGGAACTCCCCGGCTTGAGCCGGTGTGGCCCGGGCCACCTCCCCAGCGTGAGAAGCCAGAAACTCTTCCCATGCGTCGAGATCACGCCGGTAGGCCAGGCGGGTATGTTCCGATAACCCCCGTACGGCCTCAAGGTAATCCAAATATTCTTCTTTCATGCCAACCCCTCAAGCCAACCTTGTTCAGTGGTCCCAGGGACCATTTCGCCATTCCATAGGGCTTCCAACTCCGCTAGCCTCCCGATCACGGGAGCGCCTTGGCGCGCCAGTTCCCTGGTTCCTTCGCCCCTTTCACCTTCCAATCCACTGCGGTGAACCACCACGTCACGCCCTTGGTCGAGAGCGAAATCCGCGGTGATCAGAGCACCCGATTTCCGGGGCGCCTGAACGACCATCACCGAGCGGCAAAGGCCGCTGATCAGGCGGTTACGAGCCACAAACCGCCAAGGAAACGCCTCATCGCCGGGTCCATATTCACTAACCAGTGCCCCGCCCGTTGCAAGGATACGACCGGCTAGACGCTGGTTGGTGACCGGCGAAATGGTGTCGATCCCATTGCCGAGCACTGCGACGGTTGTTCCCGTCCGCAAAGCTCCCGCGTGCGAACAGGCATCAATTCCATGCGCCAGTCCGCTCACAACCACAGCTCCTGAGGCCGCAAGCTGCCCAGCAAAAACAGCAGCCGCATGTTTGGCGGCTTCGCTCGGGTACCGGGTACCGACCATGGCCGCCCAACGGTTTGCTTCTGGCCAGCTGCCCCGCCCCCACAGGAGCCATGGAGGGTCGGAAATCTGGCGAAGCGCCTCGGGAAACGCTGTTTCGTGCCCCCATAGCAGCCAAGTTCCCTCGCGGTCCAAAAACTTCCGGTCGGTGTCAACCTTTCTCAACAACTCTCCTGCCCTCCAAGAAGCTTTCACACGCCGGGAAAGCCAACTTTCCAGATCGGCGTTACTCACGCGGTGCAGGTCGGTCACTGTTTCCAGCTTCTCCAACACCACTGTCTTTTCCCCGGCACGGAGGAACTCCAACCGGTTCACCAAGAGCCGAAGCTCCATTTCAGAAACATCCTTAACCATGCCTCACAGACAGGCCCAATCAGTTCGACACTTGCGTCAGCCGCTCCCTTGGATGGAACTTATGGTGCTGACGGCCCAGTTCACCTTGGTCGACATGCGTATAGATCTGCGTGGTGTTGATGCTCACATGGCCCAACAATTCCTGCACCGACCGCAAGTCGGCCCCTCCGGCAAGCAAGTGAGTGGCGAAGGAGTGCCTCAGGGTATGAACTTTTCCTTCCAGTCCGGCTTTCACTGCATACAGCTTAAAGTTCTTCCAAATGCCTTTGCGGCTCAGATCGTCGCCGCGGAAGTTGAGGAAGACCGCCATGGACCGCTTCTGTTTTGCCAATCTTGGTCTGGCTTCTTCTAGGTAGCGGGCCAACCACTGCAAAACCTGAGACCCAAGGGGAACAAAACGGTCCTTGTCGCCTTTTCCGGTGACCCGAACTACCCCTTCGACCAGGTAAAGTCGGTCTAGCGTCAGACCCGTTGCCTCACTCACTCTCAAACCGGCTGAGTAGATCAGTTCAAACAGGGTGCGGTCACGCAGACCTTCCGGGGTCTGCTGAGGAATAGCATCGAGAAGTTTCTCGACCTCAACTAGACTGAAAACCTCGGGGGTCACCGGTAAGAGTTTGGGTGACTCGACCAAATCCAAGGGATTGTTGCTTCGGAGATGCTGGAACTGCAGAAAGTCAAACCAGTTGCGCAGAATACTCAAGATGCGGGCACTGGTGCGGGGCCCTGCACCGCCGGCGCGGCGCTGACCGAGATACTCAATCACCTCCGCATGACCGAGAGTAGAAAAGTCCCACCCCTGTTCACCGCGCACCGTGTCGAGCTGATGGGTTTCTCGCAGGTATTCTTCCACCGTGCGGTGTGAGAGGCCCAGCTGGAAACGGAGATAGGTCTCGTACGCGGCAAAGAGGGGGTTTTGCACTCAATTCCCCTGTTGGAAAGAATAACCCTGGCGCAGTATTGTGGGGATATCTAGATTGGTGTCTTCCATGCGCCCAGCCACGAGCGAGGGCGTCCGCGAAACCGGTTTGGCAGCAGGGCGAAAAGGTTCGTTGCGTGGTGCTTCTGCTCGATTTGATTCGGCGCGCGTGCCAGAGGCAAAAAGGTCTCCCGGCACTTCTCGGCCGCGCTGCCCAGAGGCTGAGGCCATTAGGTCTTCTTCGGATTGCGGGAAACCGGCGGCAATCACTGTGACGCAAATCTCGTCGCGGAAGCTTTCGTTGATGGAATAGCCGTACTTGATGATGGCATCCGGGTGCGTGTTTTCGGTGATGATCTCCATGATTTCGTTGAGTTCGTTGATCGAAAAATCGGCACTCGCCAGCACCGAGACCAAGATGCCTTGAGCACCATCGATCCTGACGTCGTCGAGCAGCGGATTCTGAATCGATTGGGTGGCGGCGTCCACGGCACGATTGTCGCCCGTACCCCGGCCGATTCCCATGAGAACTACCCCACGCCCCTCCATCACGGTTTTCACATCGCCAAAATCGACGTTGATGGCACCCTCTACGGTGATGATCTCAGAGATTCCTTGCACCCCCATTCGCAGAACATCGTCGGCTTTGAGGAAGGCCTCGTTGATTGGCGCATGGGTTCCTGCCAAGCTGAGGAGCTTGTCATTGGGAATACTTATGATGGCATCGACCGACTTCATTAGTTTCTCGATTCCCTCAACTGCCAGTTTCTTTTTCCGAACACCTTCAAAGCCGAAGGGACGTGTGACCACGGCAACGGTGAGGGCCCCGAGTTCTTTGGCTACCCGGGCAACGACAGGAGCGGCTCCAGTACCTGTCCCACCACCCATACCAGCGGTTACAAACACCATGTCGGCGCCTTCCAGACCGGCACGGATAGATTCCTTGTCTTCTTCGGCAGCGGCAGCACCTACATCAGGCTTACCACCGGCCCCTAGACCTTTGGTAACGTTACGCCCCAAGGCAATCTTCACCGGAGCTAGGCACTTCCCCAAGGCCTGGCTGTCGGTGTTAGCTGCCAGAAAATCGACATCTTTGATGCCTGATTCAATCATCCGGTTGACAGCGTTGCTACCACCGCCACCAACACCGATGACCTTGATCACGGTCCGCCTCAGCGCCTCATCCTCAACAATCGTAAAGTCACTCATCTTCCCCTCCCCAGATGGAAAAATTGCTCTAGATAAAGTTCTTCTTGATAAAATCCCAAACCCTGTCCCAAACTCGCTGGCCGGAAAACTGCCTCGCTACCGTTGGCCGAGCAGGGGTACTGCGAGGCCGGTTGGCCGCTGTGGCTTCATCAGGAGCCATCAGCCGATCAGATTCCGGCAGCCGGTCGTAGGCCCATTTCACCAGACCAACGGCGGCGGTATACTGTGGGCGTTGCCAGGTTTCGGACAGGCCGGTGATCATCGATGGCAGGCCCATGCGAGCCGGCTTGCCAAAGACATGGCTAGAAAGTTCGACGACGCCCTCCAAATGAGCACCACCGCCAGTGACCACGATTCCGGCTCCGAGTTGCTCCAACAAACCCGTTTTCTGCACGTCGCGCAGGATGTGCTCAAGGCTCTCCTGCATACGCGCTTGGATAATGCGTCCAAGTTCGCTGCGCTTGAGCGTAAAGGCCGGCCGCGATCCGACTTCACGCACTACCACCTCATCATCCTCGAGCAAACCGTCAAGCCAGGAATGCCCGGCTTCCAATTTGATTCGCTCGGCTTCCGTCTCAGGAATCTGAAGCACGTGGGCAATGTCTTTGGTGACCCTTTCGGCCCCAAGGTTGTAAACCTTGCTGAAATGCGGAGCCCCCTCGTAGTACAGCACTACGTCGGTAGTGCCGGCACCAAGGTCTATCAACAAGACTCCAACTTGCTTTTCCTCGTCGTTGAGCACAGCGAGCGCCGAAGCCAGGGTGTCGAGAACAATTTCCTCTACCTCAAGCCCCGCGCCGTTGAGACCCTGGAGCAAATTGCTGCTTACGGCTTTGCTGCTTGTTATGATGTGCACTTCGGCTTCGAGGCGGATTCCCATCATTTCCAGTGGGTCTTTGATTTTGCGGGCATCGTCAATGATATATTCTTGAGGCAGGACGTGAATAATTTCCCGGTCCATCGGGATCAAAACCGCTTTCGCCGCATCAATAACCCTTTCGACGTCCTTGGGCCCGATCTCTTCCTGCGCCGAAACAGCCACCACGCCGCGGGAGTTCAAACCTTCCACGCTGCCCCCAGCCAAGCCAGCGGTAACCCGGCGGATACGATATTGAGGCCGACCGTCTTCGTCCAAACTGGAGGACTCGGCCGCTAGCACAGCAGCCTGAATGGATTTCACTGCCGCGCGGATGTTCACGATGTACCCTGACCGGACACCTTCTGTGGGGGACTCACCCACGCTGAAAACCTTGAAACCGTCCTTGTCGTGTCCAGCAACAATACAAACTGTTTTTGAGGTTCCCAAATCGAGCCCGACGACGATGTTTCCCAACTTCAACTCCCCCTCGGACGCAAGACCACCGGAATGGCCCTGAAATCAATCTCTTTTGTCTTTCCAGTCCAGCCTTCTTTCTTCATAAGATCCAGCAGCACAAACATCTGTTGCAGAACCTGAGCGTTCCACTGGTCGCCCAGCAAAATACGCACCTGGGTTTGGGCAGGATAAACAACAACATCGTAGCTGCCTCGGTCGTTTTTTCTCACTCCGATCTCGCTCACCAAACGGAACAGCGATGGCGAGGAACTCTGGAGGTCTTTCAACTGCCTAAACAGGGGAACTAACACCTCGGGAACCCGGCTACCTGGCTCCCGGCGAGGAAAAGTGAGCCCGGAAACCAAGGGTAGGTCCCAACCTTCTGGTCCGGCGTTTGCCTCAAAAACCGAGCCGTCTTCGTCCACCGCCAGAACTGATTCGTTTTCTACCGACAAAACTAGCGGCTGTCGGCGTGTGAGATGAATGATGAGCTGGTCGGGAAACACCTTACTGACCAAAGAACTCCGTATCCAAGGCAACCCTGACAGCCTGTCTTCGAGCTCCGACTCGGTGAACGAGAAGTAGTACTCATGCTCCCGCAATCCCAGCAATTGGAGAAGTGCGGCGTCATCTACGGGCTTGCCACCACTCACTTCGACCCGGCTCAAACGCAGATTAGGCGCCACTGCCAGATGAAATATAAGTTCTAAAGCCAGAATTACCGCCAAAACCAGAACAACGAACTTCACGACGAAACGTAAGCGCTCCCGCACGAGATAACCGGTGGCAACATTCAAGCTGCTACCCTCCGCGAGAGATTAAGCAACAACCCGCCCATGAGAAGACTGATGAGGATCGAAGTTCCGCCGTAGCTGAAATAAGGCAGCGTTACCCCTGTGGCGGGCACCATACCGGAAACTACGGCAAGATTGATGAGCATTTGAAACGAAAGAAAGGTCGTTATTCCCACACCGGTCATACGGGCGAAGGAATCGCTTTGAGCCAGCGAGACTTGCCACCCTTTCCACGCCAGCACGGCGAAAAGCGCAAACACGAGGACTATCCCCCAAAAACCAGTCTCCTCAGCCAAAGCGGCGGCGATAAAGTCGTTGTGAACCTCGGGCACCCCACCAAGCTTGTGCACTCCAGCCCCAAGTCCAACTCCCCAAAAACCACCTGCTTCGAGAGCAGAACGGGCAGCAGATATCTGGAAGCTGGCGCCCGATGGGTCGCGATGAGGTGAAAGAAAGGTGAGAATGCGCTCAAGACGGTACGGAGCTGAGAGAACCCCGACTATTCCCAAAAGTAACGCAACCCCACACACCACAGCGAAATGTACGAGCTTGACTCCGGCCAGGAAGAACATCACGAGGATCACGAAAAGGAGAAACATCGCGGTGGAGTAGTCGTTCTGCGCCAACGTCAGGATGACAAAAAGAAAACTCATACCGAAGGGGGGCAACAGGGACTCGGTGACGTTGTCCAGTCGGCCTTCTTTCTTCGCAAACATGGAGGCGAGGTACAGGACAACGGTCAACTTGGCCAGTTCTGAGGGCTGAAAACTCATACCGAACTTAACCATCCACCTTCGAGCCCCATAAATCTCCTGGGCGTCCCAAATCGGCAGAAACACCGAGACCATCATTATCAGTGTCACAAGTAGCAACCACGGCACGATGGCCCGGACCCATTCGAGAGAAATACGGGATAGGTACCAGGCACCTATCCCGCCAGCTACTACCAAAAGTACCTGCTTCTGCACAAAGTACCAGGCTGAGTTTGCCAGTACCTCACCCTTGAAGCCAGATGCCGAGAACAACACTACCAGACCGGCCCCTACCAGCAGGACTAATGTTAGGAGTAAAGTGGTATCTGTTTTTTCGCCTCGCACCCCTTCGGGTGAGAACCTGGTGCTCATTCCCATCTCCTACTGCAGCTTCAACGTCGAGAGTCCGAGGATGGCGAACATGCCGCCTAGAATCCAGAAACGGGTCACCACTTTGGATTCGGCCCAACCAGAAAGTTCGAAATGATGGTGAAGCGGCGCCATACGGAAGAAACGTCGTTTGGTCCGCTTGAACCAGAAGACTTGAATCATCACAGAGACCGTTTCCATCACAAAAACGCCACCGAGAATTCCGAGGAGCAACTCTTTCTTAAGGAGAACCGAAACCAAGCCAAACACCCCGCCCAGCGCAAGTGATCCGGTATCACCCATAAAAACCTCGGCCGGGTGACCATTGAACCAGAGAAAACCAACCGCGGCACCAACAAGGGCCAGGCAGAAAATGGCGATTTCACCCCCCCAAGGGTTATAGGGAATCTGAAGGTAGGTGGCGTAGTCGACACGGCCGGAAACGTAGGCAATCACAGCTAACGCCAACCCTACAAAAATCACCAAGCCGGTAGCCAAACCATCGAGACCGTCGGTTAAGTTGACGGCATTCGACCACGCCATCATCAGGAAGATGCCAAACGCCACCGCCACTGGTCCTAAGTCCAACACCGCATTTTTAAAGAACGGAACGTATAGGCCTGTCTGAAAACCCGGAAGAAAGTAGAGCCACAGCATGCAAACCAGCGCAATCAAAAACTGACCAACTAACTTAGTTACCCCATTCAGACCCATCGAGTTCTTTCCCAGCACCTTAAGCAGGTCGTCAGCAAACCCCAGCCCACCAAAACCCACCAGCGACAACAGCAAAATCCAGGTCACTGGCGAGGTCAAGTCCATCCACAGCAGACCAGCTACCACCATTCCGATAATCATCAGCAACCCGCCCATCGTAGGCGTCCCTGATTTTGCGAGGTGCGATTGGGGTCCGTCTTGGCGGATAGCCTGGCCTGCTTTAAGCTCCCTCAACTTGCTGATCACCCAAGGTCCGAGCACAAAAGTCACCAGAAGGGCGGTGACTGCGGCGTAGGCCGCTCGAACCGTGATGTATTTGAGGATATTCAGCAGCGAAAAATGCCCCACCAAGGGGTAGAGCAGGTTATAGAACATGGTGGGTCGCCTCCTTGGCGCGCATCAGTTTGGCTTGAAGTCGTTCGAGCGCCACACCGCGAGACCCCTTGAGCACGACAAGATCTCCGTCCTCAACAAAATCTAGAAGGGCCTCCTCCAGCTGGGAAAAGTCCGCCGTCCAAAAAACGTGCCCTGGAAAATTACTGTCTACAGTGGCCTGAAAAGCTTCTTGCGCCTCATCACCGAAGAAATAGAGTGCCTCCACTCGTAACGTTGCAGCCGCCTCACCCAGCCGGCGGTGAAAACTGACGGCCTGAGCGCCAAGTTCCTTCATCGTGCCAAGGACCATGACGGTTCGGCCGGCCGGAGAAAGGCCTCTCACCAGATCAAAAAGCCCTAGCATTGAATCGAGATTGGCGTTGTAGCAGTCCAGATAGAGATCGATGCGACCCTGAAAGTACTGGCCTCGACCAAATGCAGCTTTAACCTGGGCGATCGCCAGCCGGGATTTACTTGGATCTAGACCAAGAGCCTCGAGAGCCACGAGCACCGCGAGGACATTTTCGCGATTATGTCGACCTGGTAGGGAGCTCTGGTACTCTGTCCCATTCCACTCAAAGCTCGAACCTCCCAAGCCCCGGTCTTCGGTCAGTCGATAGCCTGGCAACGAACTACCGAAAAGGTGCACCCGCCCGTCGAAACCTTCACGAAGCACCTCCAGATAGGGATCAGTCGCTGGAAGGACTGCTAGGGCAACACTGCCGCTCAAGGAAAATATTTTCTTTTTTTCTAAAGCAATCTCGTGTTGGCTGCCGATGATACCGATATGGGCGGTCCCTATGTTTGTGATCAGCGAAAGCAATGGCTGAACAATGGCAGCTAGACTGTCCATTTCTCCTTGATGATTGATGCCCATTTCGAACACTGCAAACGAGTTTCCCGCGCTCATTTTCAACGCCATAAGAGGAAGACCAATCTCTGAATTGTAATTTCCTTCGCTGAAGTAGGTGGGGCCATGTGCCCCAAGGGCGGCGGCCATTAATTCCTTTGTCGTGGTCTTGCCGTTGCTGCCCGTTATTCCCACCCGTACCGTGCCAGGAAAAGACTCTAAGTGAGCACCCGCCATAGCCGACAACGCTGAAAGCACCTTTTCGACCACCACAACAACAAGCCCTGTCCGTTGCTCAAACGAAGGACGGATGAACTCCCAATGGTCTCGCTCACAGAACGTTGCTTTTGTGCCGGTATCCCAGACCTGAGCGAAAAATTGATGCCCATCAGCCCGTTCACCTTTGAGAGGAACAAACATCCCGGCCGGGACAGGCTTTCTCGAGTCGACAAAAAAACCTTCAACTGACTCGAGCAAGGAAGCATTTCCAATGATTTCAGCCTCGGGCAGTACTTCCTGCCAGCGCCTCAACGGCCATTTTGGAGTCATGGAGATACCCCGGTAAATCGCACTTTAATGGTTCCGGAAGCTCCCACAAGGAAAAGACCTAAACTTCCGGAAGCCAATTCCTCAATTCGCGAAGGTGACTGCAACACGGCAACTCCGGCCATAAGGCGCTTGTTCTTTTCTATCCATGTATCTTGCTGCATCAGTTTTGATTCAAGCTGTCTAGAGGCCTGACGATAGGCCATGGATTGGGCGACGACACCAAAGAAGAACAGAGGTAAAGTCAAAGCGCACAACAGCAGCAACTTCCGGTTCATCTTCCCTTCCTCGAATCCCGCAACTTCTTCACTGCCCGCAGCTTAGCACTGCGGGATGGCGGATTTGCCGCCACTTCCTCTTCACCAGCCACCACCGGCTTTCGGGTTAAATCTAGCGCCAAGGGCATACCGCCACATTCGCAACGGGCTACTTCTGGACCGCAAACACACGCCTTTGACTGCTCCCTGAAAAACCTTTTCACCATTCGGTCTTCCAAAGAGTGAAACGTGATCACAACCAACCGCCCACCCACCGCAAGATTGGCAAACGCTAGGTGCAAGACGCGCTCCAATCTGAGAAGTTCTCCATTCACAGCAATTCGTAGGGCCTGAAAGCTCTTGGTAGCCGGATGGATACGTCCATAACGCACAGAAACAGGAACAGCCTCCCAGATTCTATCGGCCAGTTGTTTAGCCGTCTCAATCCGTTCCTGCGTCCGACCCTCTACCAAGTGTCGGGCAATACGCCTCGAAAGCGTCTCTTCCCCGTATTCAAACAAAATCCTTGCCAATTCCACTTCCCCCAGCGAGTTCACCAGATCTGCCGCGCAGTCCCCTTGTAGAGGATTGAGACGCATATCGAGCGGCTCGTCACTGCGAAACGAAAAACCTCTGCCACTGTCTTCGTAGTGGTAAACAGAGATTCCAAGGTCTAGCAAGACAACCTCGGGCCTCAGCGTAGAAACCTCAAACCATTCATCAAACCAAGCATGCACAAACTCGAGCCGACCCTCAAACCGTGACAACCTCATCCGGGCTTTCTGCTGAATCGCCAAGTCTGCATCAAGACAGATAAGCCGACAATCAGCAAAACGCTCCAGAAATGCTTCGCTGTGCCCGCCTTCCCCGGTGGTCCCATCCACCACCAGCTCTCCTGGCTGGACGTTGGAAGTCTTTATGACCTCCTCCAGGAGAACTGGCCGGTGGAGGATTTTCATCAGGTTCCCTGCGACCAGTCGGGAATGAGGTTGAGCCCCTGCACCGCTTCTCCGAAGCTCGATTGGGTCTGGCCAAGGTAGTTCTTGTAGGTCGCCTCGTCCCAGATCTCCAGGTAGTTCTCCATTCCCATCACCACACAATCTTTGGTCAGCGCCGCGTGATCCCGTAGCAACGCCGACACACCGATACGCCCTGCCCGGTCAACATCCAGTTCCATCGCGCTCCCGATGATTCTTCTTTGAATCATCAGGTGCTGTGGATTGAACATGCCCAGCGACTTCTGCACCGACTTCGAAAAAACTTCCCACTTGGGAACTGAGAATAACCAAAGGCACTGATCAATGCCCTTTGTCAGGATCAGAGTGTCGCCCGAAAGCTCTCCCCTCAACCTTGTAGGAATCAGGAGACGGCCTTTTTCATCCATGGAGACAGAAAACTCACCTGTAAGCATCCTGATTTACCACATTCTCCTAAATTCTCCCACTTTTCCCCACCCCTGTTCACTATAGAGGCAATCGAGGACCTGTCAACACGGTCAAGTCGACCAAAACCTACGAAATAACGTTCAGGGCAAAAAAATACCGTACAGATGTACGGTATTCGCTATTAACGTCCCCTAGGGTGTGGAAATATCAGCGATGGCGCCGGAAAACCCGGTAGTCAAGGTCCGGAAAGAGATTGTCTTTTTTTTCCAGCGAAGTGAGCCACTCAGTATCCATCGTGTTCGACGAAAGCGACTCGTAGATCCGTGTAAAATTGGCAATGTGTTCCTTGACCCGTCGCTCGGCATATTCGGCGGTGGTGCCCATCTTGAGGATGAGCGGCCAATCCGAGGCTTGCGCCAGAAGCACCTCGCGGGCCGCCTGGTTCAGGGCTCTTTGCTTGCGTCCCTGCACCTCAGGAAAACGCTCAACGAGCTCGGACATCCGTTCGACCAACTGAAAAGCATGTCGGCAAATCCAATCGTTGCTGCCGTCAAGCCAAGCTTCAGCATACCCTCCGGAACCCCAAGAACTGAAGGACAGCTCGGTTTGTTGAAACTCCGCGGCCTCGGGTAGCACCACGCTGGGAGTGACCAAAGTCAAACCGGCCTGCGAGGAAGCCAGTTGCCTAAAAAACTCTTCTATCCAATTTGTCCCTTCAAACCACCAATGCCCAAACAGTTCGGCGGCAAATGGACAAACGATCAGTGGATCTCGGTCCATCCCTGCTTCGTCTAATTGCCGGGCATGTGCGACGCGATCGGCAATAAACTCGCAGGCATGCTCCTTGACTTGTCCAAGAGCCAGTTCGGCGTCATAGAGCTTTTTGGCATCCGTTTTTCCAGTAACCGCATGGTATTTGAAACCGGTAGCCAAACGGCCGTCCACGCCCTGCATGTAGGGCCTGAGGTAGTCATCCTCGAGATCAAAGCCGATGTCACGATAAAAGTCACGGTAGACCGGGTGGGAAGGGTAACCTTCCTGATGAGACCAAATCGAGTTGGACGAATGCATGTCCCGAGGGAAAGCAAGCACTCCGTTAGGTAGCGACAAGGGCGCGAATACGCCTCGCACCGGAAAATCGCGGGCATTAAGCACGGCATGGGCCGAGGCGAAGAAATAGTCAATCTTGTTCCGCTTGAGCAAATGTTCTAGCCCAGGGTAGTAGGCACATTCGGGTAACCAAATCCCCCGCGAAACCCGACCGAAAGCGCGATGGTGGCTTTCAAGGGCCGTTTGAATTTGAGCGTTCACAGCCTCCGGGTAATCCTGGTAAAGAGGTAAAAAAGCGTGAGTTGCAGCGGTTGTTATCAGTTCGAGGTGGCCCTTCTTCAGGAAATAGGAAAAACCACGGAGGATGTTTCCTTGGTAGACATCGTTGAAGTCGCCTTGATTCTGCTTGTAGAGAAGCCAATACATTTTGGAAAGTTTGCTCGCTTGCGAATCATTGGAGTTGCGTTCCATCTCTTTTTCCGCTAGTTCAAGCTGTAAATCAAGGTGCTGACGATATCGTTCCTGCAAGAGAGGGTCAGACAACATGGCCGTCAAAGTGGGCGAAAACGACATGGTAAGCTGAAAGGGAACCTGGTCTTCCTCTAGGCGATGGAAGGCTCGCAACAGGGGAAGATAGGTCTCCGACAAGGCCTCAAAAAGCCAGCGTTCTTCTAAAAAAACCGGATACTCAGGATGTCGGACAAAAGGCAGGTGGGCGTTGAGAAGCAGGGCCATTCGGGCCTGAATCATGCAGAAGCCTCCGGATCATCAAAGCCACCGATTCGCTGAGGAATAGCGGCCACAGTCAAAGACTCCTGCGACGATACTGGAAGTTTCACGTTGGTTTCACAGGCACGTGCGCCCGAAAGTTCCAGCATTCTTTTGTGATGGAGGCCCAGACCTTTGCGGTCGAGCGGATTGGCAGGAAGTTCTTTGGGCGAAAAAATCAAGAGCGAACGGCGCAGGAATCGGGTTTCCCGGTCATGGAGCACGTGGAGCTCGAGAGAATACCAACGCCCGGGAGTCGGAAGGTGAATGTAACGAGTCCCAAGGGCCTGTGGTATTGGAATCAGAAAAACTGCTTTCGCAGCCGGGTCAGGAAGTGCATCAACATGGTGAGGATGCTCCATAACTTTGAGTCCATAACCGCGGAACTCATAGTCCTGTCCTGAAACCTTCTGGTCCTTTCTTTTGACCTCCCAGATGGCCAGAGCCCAAGTGGGGTCCCGGAGGACTAGGCTAATTCGATTCTCATCGTAGGATTCGGGGATTCTCGGATCCATATCAGCAACGGTAGGTTCCGGTTTGTCATCGGAAAGTCCGGCAAACTTCGACTGTTCCATTTTGACGATCAGGTTGTTAAGAGACTCACGCTCGCGCCTATCTTCCTCGAACGCTTCGAACAGCTCGCCTATTAGTTCATCGCGCGGGAGATCGTAATCGACTTCAAGGCTCTCCTTTCGGGAGAGTTCAAGGAGCGCATGCATTGGAAGACCATCGAGCCGTTCCCTCGTCACGTTCCCCCCTTTCCTGACCCTACACTAAAAAAAGGCCCCGAAGGTGTCAAGTGGCTCAAACTTTCGCTTCTCTAACTAACCTTTACATCCACTTCCACAGTGACCATAGTGAAAGTATGGCACGCACCTTCGTCCTGTCAGGACACTTCTTTTCACCTGCGGAAATCGATCCATGGAGTGGTCTTCGCCATGATTACAGCCCCAGTGAGAACTACCACACAAAGTTTCAGCAGCTAGCTAGAACTTGTTGGGGCGCTAACTCTGCTTCCCGCATTCTCCGGCCCGATGGAAAGATCCACAAAATCGTCAATAACTACCAGCACCTCGCCTTTAGTTTTTCACCGTTGCTGTTGGAAGAACTATCTGAGCGGGCCCCTAATGTCTACAGGCGCATCGTCGAGGCCGACGCACAAGCGGTACAAAAACTTGGCTATGGCAATGCTCTGGCCCAATGTTGGAACCCGGTTGTGTTGCCCTTATTGGAACCACGGCAAATGAGGCGGCAGCTGGAATGGGGCCTGGCGGCTTTCGAGAAACATTTCAAACGGCGAGCGGAGGGGTTCTGGCTGCCACATCAGGCCATCAGCGATCGGGTTGTCGACCAGTTGATTGCATTGAAGATTCCGTTTGTTTTGCTTTCGTCCTGGCAGGCCGAGGCAATTATGCCTGCCGAGGAAGGCAGCTGGATTGGGTTAGGTGGAGAGCCCCCTCCTTCCGATCGGACTTATCGGCTTGACCGTCCTTCTGGCAGTCTCGGGGTCTTCATAGAAGATTCTCTTTTGTCTGAGAAACTTTTTGACGAAGAGCTCTTGCAGGATGCTTCGCGGTTTGCGCAGCGACTGGATGAACGTCTGGTCCAGCAGACTTTTGCGAGTCTTGCCACCGATGGGGCACTTTTCGGCTTGAAGGAGCCTTTTGCAGACATGTGCCTGGCAGCCCTTTGGGACAAGCTCAGCGACCTCGGAGTCGAGGTAGTGAACTATGGTGTCATCTGGAGCCGCCAGCCCCCTTTATGGCAGATCCGTCTGAAGAAAGGACACAACGAGGAAGGTACTTCGAGCGACTGTACCCACGGCGTGCAGCGTTGGAAGTCCGATTGTGGCTGCACGCAAGGTGGAGAACCTGGCTGGAACCAGCGCTGGCGCCCTGGGGTGTTCCGGACGCTGGTCAACCTTGAGGAAGCTCTGAACCGGGCCGAAACACAGCTTCTGCGCGAGCTTGGCATCGATTTGCAGGATTGGGAGGCGGCTCTACCAGCTCTATTTCTCCATTTGACCCCCGCGAGAAACTGGGTTCGGGCCCTCGCAGGCGGTTTGTCGCAGTCACAGGAGGATGATCTGCTCAGCTGGGCTTGGGTGGCATACTGGTCACAGGCTATGATGGGATCGAATCTGTGGCACGAGGCTGACCCGTTTTTACCCGATGCCCGTGTGGGTTTTCTTGCGGCGCTTCGGGCGCTCGAACTTGCCGAGAGCGGACCGAGTAAGCCCTTGTTTCAGCAGTTTCTGTTGTCTCTTGAAGTCGCTAGCAACTCCGGGGCGACGATCCGACAACGGGTCGAGCAGGACCTCCTCAACAGGCGCCATGGGCCTGAGTTCGCGGCAGCGCTGGTGGTTTTTGACCGTCTCATGCGCCCGGAGCCGAGGTACACGGAACGTCTGGGGATTTTTGCTTTGGTTAAGTTCTCCCTTCACAGAGAGAAGCTCTCTGATGGTACGATTCGGTATTCCGGTGGTTTAACCTTGCATCACACTGACCTAGACCAACACGTAGTCTTGGAATACCTGCTGGTCGAAGACCTGTCGGTTGGGGCCCACCTGAGCTTCACGACGCCTGAACACCCAGAGAAACCAGTCCAGTTCGATCTGGAATGGCTCCCTGTCGGAGAACGCAAGGAAATTGTTCAGTGGCTTGGAAACGCCTTGGAAAGCATGCTGGCTTCTCAAACCCAAAGTTTTTACCCATTGCTGCAAAAGGCTCTGGTCTACTCGCGCTTTCTGGAGGTCCCGCCACAGCCACTCACCCGCTCTCTGATGGAGCTTGCAGTGACCCGAAAGCTCCTTGAGCTTGCTTCACGACCAGGGCTTCCCACAGCCGAAGTTCTGCTGTCCTTGGAGCAGGAGCTCAAGTTTGCCGACGATTTTGGGCTGATCCTCGATAGGGAGCGTCTCAACGAAAGGTTTTCGCTGTGGTTGTTTAGCGCCTTGGGCAACCCTGCGGAGTTTACAACCCTGGCGGTGGTGAACTCCGTTGAGACACTTCTGGGAAAGCTTTTTGCTTGGGGATTCCAGCCCGACATTACGGTGGCTCAGTCACTCGTGTTCGAGGCACTGCAAGAACGTGGCCCCGCCCTTCTGGCAGCCATCGAAAAGGGAGAACTCCAAGCCCAAGGTGACCTGGGCCGACTACTTAAGCTCGCGGAGTTTCTCTTGATAAATACAGAACTTCGCACCCAACTTATCGACTGATTCCGGGGGTCTTTTTTTAAGAACGGATTCCGCGCACCCGGAAAGTCTTTCCCGTTTCATTACCGGCAAAATCGCGGACGACCACCTCAAGAATATTGTTACCTTCGTTGAAAAACACTTGCCCCAAGAGCCATCGTCGGTCGTTCAAGAGAAATTTATCAAGAGGGTCCGTCATCCCCTTCACGATCCAGGCTCCGGCCTTTTCGTGCAAGGAATCAAGGCTCATATTGAATAGCTCAGAACCGTTGAGGTAGGTCTCGATCGTGTAAATACCCCGCTGGATTTCAGAACCTTTTTCACCCGGAAGTCCGCCGAAGAGCGTCGATGGGTCACTGATGTCGATCATGACCTCCCAGTATCCCACAGGTAGGACTGACTTTCCAAATAGTGATTGGGGGTCCTTGGAGTTTTCTGCTAGAACCTCGACGTCGTAAAACAGAGGAGCCTTCTTGTCGACAAGAGGGGGATAGACCAACAGCGGATTCATCAGCTCACCGAGTTGCTGGTCAAACACAAACAAGCGGTGACGGGATTGTTGCTGTCCGGCATCCGCTGTAACCCTGCCCAAAGGCTCACCACGCTGGAAAGTCTTTCGCTCGGCCTCCGGTAGAATGCGACTGACCACAGTCCTGAGGTTGTCCTCGTGGGAGAGCATCACAAAACCGCCGAGACCCGAAGGCAAGTCCTGCACGGTGGCACCGGGTCGAGAGAGGAACACGAGATCTCCCTTCTCGGGAGCGATGAGTGAAGAAGCGTTTGTCACGATCTCGACGCCAAGAAGAACTTCGCTACCCACCCTCTGACCGAACGTTCGGCTCACCTGAACATCAGCCGCCGGCCAATCGTAAGCCGAAAGGTAAAAACCAAGAAGGAATAGCACCAGTGTCGACGCATAGCGCATCATCGGTAGCTCAATTTCATGGTCAAAAAGCTTTGGTCAACGCCAAGAAGGAAAGTATCACCGCTGGTTCGCAGTAAAACCTCTCTGGCGAGAAAGGTTACTTTGAGGACGGGTCTTCCTTCCAACGAATCCACAACCAGTGACTGTTTGTCTTTGTCGTTAGTCAGAAGCAAGATCAGTTTCTTCGACGAGAGGAAATGCAGATCCTCAAGGTGACCCTTGAAGGGCAGGAGGCTCTCCTGAGCGCCGTTGGAAATCTGGTTGATAATTACGGCCTCTTCCACCTCATGGAAACTTAATTGTCCTTCATCGAGAAAGCCCAACCACGTAGGCCACGGTTTGTTCTCGGTCAGCGACTTGTGGAAAACGGGCCGAAAGTCGCCACCACCTTTTTCCAGGAGGAGAAAACGCTTCGGATCAATTCCCGCCAAGACAAGTAGGCGCTGACCATCACGCGAAATGGCCACGTTGAAAATGACGGGTACTCTACTGCCACCTGGCACAAAAGGTCCGGCACTATTGCCCTTGAGGTCGAATACCTGAACTTTTCCATCCAAGGTCCCCACCACAGTATGTTCGGAGTTGGCATCTACCGCAGAAATAAGGCTGGAAAAATGTTTTGTCCAGAGAGTCTGCCCGGCTGCACCCAGGGCAGTCAGTGCCAAACGGTTCTCATCGAGGGCAAACAATCGACCTCCAGACCAATAGGGATACTTCTGGCCTTTGACCTGAAAAAGGACGCCCTTGATTCCCTCAACAACAATTTGTTCCCCTACACTGTCGTACCACGCAAACCGTTGGCCGTCGGTAACCATCTGAGGCTTGAGAGGTAAAGACTGGAGAAGCGTCCCGTCCTCGGACCAATACCCTTGATGCTCGCCCAAACGGAAGAAGCTACCGCCCGGCTTAAGTGGTTGGTTGAGATCTTCGGATAAAGGCACCGCCGTACCGGCCACGAAGAACAACTCTTTTCCAAGCGTCCGGGGAAAGGCTAGGCTGTACAGGAACACGAAGACAACTGAAAGGATGACGGTGATGAAAACCGCCGAGTTTTCTCTTGCGGTGGACTCTCTCAGAAGACCCATGGGCGTGAGAATACCGGAGGCCCAACGGGCTGTCAATTAGGAAAGTTTATTGCTTGTCAGCTATGTCCTTTCGTTTCAGGTCGTTTTCGAGTTTTTGATTCCAGATTTCCATTTTTTTCTTGATAGCTTCGGCATCTGCGGTTCGATTGATAGCAATCGAAAGCAGCCTCAGAGCCCCCAAATACTTGATGGCCAAACGAAAATCGTCAAAACGCAGCGTAGAAAGCTCGTATTTTTCACGGTAACGATTCGCTGCCTGTTCCAATAATTTTCGGGCCAAAGCAAGATGCGCCATCTTAGTGGCGTAGCCGTCAACATTGGGGTCCATGTCTTTGTACAGTGTTTTTTGGTTCAAAAAGTTTTTGACGATGGTCGCAAATCGAGCTTCAAGCTCGACAAAAGTCCATTTCCACTTTGTGTTATCGCCATATCCCTCAAGCACGAGTTCGATGGCAAAGCCCATCTTGTTGATCAGGGCCCAGCGTTGGTTGTGGTCGTATGTCGCAATCAGATCAAGCTTCTCGTCAAACTCACTGTAGGACACGTCGATGTAATTGGTGACCACCTGTTCCAGGTAAATGATGACCTTGTAGCAAAGCTTGCGGGCATTATTGAGGTACACTTCATTCTTGACGTCAAGGAGGTTGACCGACAGGGTGTTCATCAGCACGAAGTACGAAAGTAAGTTCAGGTTCTCGTCGGCGAGGCGAAGCTTCTTGTACTCAGCTCCTGTCGGATCCTTTTCCAACACACTCAGGATCAGGCTCTCCCGGGTTTCAATATCCTCGATGGTCTTTTTGTAGTCCTTGATAATCTCTAGGTACTTCTTGCGGTCGTCGTCATTTACTTTCGACATGTTTACCCCTGTAAGGAGTTCCTCCTGATCAGTTCTTCTGCGTGGTGTAGACCCGCTTCCGTGGCAGTGTTGCCCGACAACATCCTCGCCACCTCTCGAACTCGCTCCTTGCCCTCAATAGCCGTCACCGTAGTTTGTGTTCTGCCTTGTTCAACAGACTTCTCCACCCGAAGTTGACAGTCGGCGAACGATGCTATTGAAGCCAAGTGGGTCACACAAAGTACCTGCTTGCTACGGGAGAGTCGTTTCAGGTATTTTCCCAGCGCCAAACCGATCTCGCCCCCGATTCCCGTATCGATTTCATCAAATATTAGTATCGGTATATTGTCGGCCTCACTCAAGATAGTCTTCAAAGCCAGCATCACGCGCGATAGCTCGCCTCCAGACGCCGTTTCTCGCAGAAGTCTTGGGGATTCTCCTGCGTTGGCGGAAAGCAAAAACTCAATCTGATCTAGCCCTGAGGGTGTGCAGACGGGCTTTCCTGTTTCTGCCAACTTCCGCTGAAAGCCGATGCGGAACACCGCATGGGGCATGCCAAGGTCGGACAGTGCCACCTGCACGGCGGCCTCGAGTTCTTTTGCTGCCTTCTGCCTTTTTTCTGATAGCACCATTGCGGCCTGAATAAGGTCCTTTTCTTGCAGGTTCATCTCCTGTTCAGCCCGCTCTCTTTCAGAGGCAAAGTTTTCCAACAGGGACAGACGTGCCCGAGATTCGCTGAGGGTCTTTTGGAGCGACTCCCAACCGGGGCCAAACTTCCGGTCTACCGCATGCACTTGCGCCAATCGATCGTTCACCTCTTCCAAACGCTCGGGCTGGAAACTCAGCCCCAAGCGGTAACGGTGGAGAGTGTCGCAGATGTCTTCAATCTCAATCAAAGCATTTTCAAGCCGCTGTTCCTCGGGGCCCCAGCGTTCGTCAATGGTCGCAATAGTTCCTAAGGCCTGTCGGGCAAACCTCACCTGAGAAATCGCGCCATGACGACCATCCGACAAACTCTGCTCAAGCTGAAGCAAGGAGTCAGTGAGCTTTCCGTGCTGGTCCAAGCGCTGCCGCTCGGCCTTGAGCTCATCTTCTTCCCCCGGGCGTGTACCAACCTTTTCTATCTCTGTAACTATCTGAGTGAGCCGAAACATGTCCTGCTCGCGCTCTGTTTCAGAGCTGACCAAAGACTCCCAATCTTTTTTGGCCTGGGACAGTGCCTGAAAACGAACTCCAAACTCGAGAAGGTCACTTTGTAGACCCGCATACTGATCGAGAAGCTTCCGGTGACGATCGGGGGAAAAAAGCGACTGGTGCTCGTGCTGGCCGTGAAGGTCGACCAAGAAGCCAGTCAACTGTTCCAACTGGGCCCTGGAAACAGCCTGACCGGAGGCCAGCGAGACAGAACGCTTCTGATGGCGAATGGCTCGTTGCAACACAAGAGCCTCGTCGTTGGGCCAAGTAAGTCCATTTTCCTCTAGCCATGACAGAAGTTCTTCGGTGCGTGGCGCGTCGAGGCTGGCAGTAACCGAAGCTTCTTCTGTCCCCGTGCGGATAACCTCCGACTCGACCTTCGAACCCAAAACCAGCCCAAGCGCGCCTATCAAGATTGACTTTCCAGCTCCGGTCTCGCCGGTCAGAACGTTGAGCCCGGGTGAAAACTCCACACGCACCTTGTCGATTAGGGCGAAGTTGGTGATGGTCAAGTGCTGGATCACACCGCCTCCTTAATTTAGTTTCGCGTGGACAATCTCGTAAAACGAACGCTTGTCTGACTTAACAAGAAGTGCTTTGGCCCGATGACGTGAAACCTGAATCACGTCACCTTCCTCTGGCAGGAAAACTCCTCTTCCGTCCACAGTGAGTGTAACGGGGATCCGTTGTTTTTGCTTCAAAGTCAAGGTGATTTTCTCGCTGCCAGGCAAAACTAAAGGCCGGTTCGACAACGAGTGGGGGCAGATGGGAGTCAGGATCAAAGCATCCGTCTCCGGATGGAGAATCGGGCCCCCCGCCGAGAGAGAATAGGCGGTCGAACCAGTCGGAGTGGCCAGGATAATACCATCCGCGCGGTAACGTCCCAACTCGATCCCCGACAACTCGACATCGATGAAAATCATCCGCGAACTCGCACTTCCGCTGAGCACACAGTCATTGAGAGCCGTTTCCCGTAGCAAAAGTTGATTTCCACGCAGCACCGACACCGACAACATCAGACGTTCCGAAATCCCTAGTTCCCCGCGAACGTACTTCTCGAACGCCGAAAGCCATTCTTCACGGACCACCTCGGCCATGAACCCGATAGTGCCCAGATTGACACCGAGGACAGGTATAGGCTTCTCTGCGAACAGCCGGCAGCTGTAGAGAACGGTTCCGTCCCCACCGAGCACGATAGCTAAATCGGCATCCGGGACCGACTGACCGGGCTTCGGATCAACGAGTTCATTTCCCTTGTAACCCAAACCGGTCACTTCGTAACCTCGATCGCGTAGGACCGAAATAATGAGGTCCTGAAACTCCTCGGCACCGGACTTATCAAAGTTCGCAATGACTACAGTACGCATCAATTAGCCCTCACGGTAAAGAAGCCAAGACTTTGCCTAAAAGTTCCAGCTCTTTCGACCCAAAAGAAGAATAGAGCGGAAAAGCCAGTGTGTGCTGAACGAACTTGCGGGCATGCGGAAAACCATCCGATGCCTCGATTGCGGGCCACCACTGGTGATCCCGGAAAGCCCAATCAGCTTCCACCGAATTCTTGCGGGCGAAAGCAACAACTTCTTTCGCACCCGACTCGACGAGGACAGGAAAAAAAGGAAGGACGGGATAGGCCTCACCCGGTTGACGGGGTTGGCTTACCCGCCGGGACAACCGGTGGAAAAGGATGCGGAAGTTTTCGCGCTTACCCTCGGCAAGGGCTTCAACATCGGACCATTGCGACAAAACGAGAGCGCAAACCATTTCTGACAAACGGTCCCAAACCAAAGGCTCAAGGTGAGGCTCAGACGATCGCTTCCGTCGGCCGAGAACGCACCCTCCGGGCCCCGCCAACAACGACTCACTTCCCAGAGTTGCCAAGATCCAGTCTCCCCAGTTTGACACCGGTTTTTGCATCAAGGTACCGCCCAAGCCCTGACTAAAGTCCACAAACACCTGCACAGGTAGATCTTGGAGGAGTTCCAAGGCGGGAATGTAGCCCAAGGTGGTGTCTGCCACCACAGCCTTGACCCCCTCAAAACGGCGCTGTCTGACAAGCTCGGCTAAATCAAGAAGTGGCACTGTCGACGCCACATCGCTCCAGACAACCTCGATTCCCGACGCGAGCAGACCCTGAACCCAATAGCCTGGTGCAAGAACCGACAATACAACCCTGTCTCCCGCAACCAGACCCGATGCCTGCACCAGAGCAAGCACGGCAGATAAAGGAGAAGCGTAAAGTGCCGTCTGCGAGATTGCAAAGCTCTCTCCAAGTTCACGCTTCAATCGGTCATAGTATTCCCCGGAACCTAATTTGTCTTGAAGTACAGCAACAAGCAACTGATCGAGATCTTTACGTTTCAGTGAATGACGGATGAGGGGAAGGGCCACGTTTCCTCAACGGCTGATGCTGGAAATCTGCTGGAGTTCTTTCGGATCGAAAAGACGGTGGATATCGAGAATTATCAGATACCCGTCGTCGCTTTGCACGACCCCTTGAATGTACTCCGCTCCGATTCCAGAAATGATTTGCGGTGGCAGCTGCACCTGGTTGAGATCAATGCCGACGACTCTCAGCACCTTGTCAATAATAATTCCTATTTTAGTACCGTTGATATTGATAATGATGGAGCCGCTAAGTAACTGGTCGTCTTCACTCATTTCAATCCGCTTGATGTGAAAACGCCGATGAAGATTAATTACCGGGACGATATCGCCGCGAAGGTTAAAAATTCCTTCAACGTACGAAGGTGCGTTGGGTATGGGCCGGATTGCCTCAACTCTCCAGATTTCGTGGACATCCATGATATCTATGCCGTACTGCTCGTTGCCAAGCTGAAACGTCACAAGCTGCTTCTGCCCCTCTTTTTCCACGCAAGCCCCCACACAGGGCCTAGGATAACCAACTAGGGGGTAAAAAGCAATAACTCGAGGAACACAAAGAACGGTGGGGATAAAAAAAGCCTGGCGACGACCTACTCTCCCGCAATAGCAGTACCATTGGCGCTGAAGAGCTTAACTTCCGTGTTCGGGATGGGAACGGGTGGGACCTCTTCGCTATGATCACCAGGCGTAAATTACAAAGTAACAACGCATTGAATATA
>CANJXC010000014.1 GCA_947478845.1 Spirochaetales bacterium
CGGACTGCGCCGCCGGCAGATGCCGCAGCAGCTCCCGCCTCAGACGCCGCACAGGTACTAACTCAGAGTCTGAGGCCGGAGCGTCGCGAGGACATCTGATGGCAAGCAGGGAGCGAGGGGAGGACCGGAGCGGGCTCCCTGCCCGTGAGGACCGACCGGACTGCACCGCCGGCAGATGCCGCAGCAGCTCCCGCCTCAGACGCCGCGTTCAATGCGGAAGTTGGAGACTAGCTCACCAAGATGCTCTGCCAGGTGCAACAATTCCTCGGCCGACGAGGAGCTTTCTTCGGCACCCGCGGCGTTAGCTTGAGTCACCCTGTCGATCTGATCAAGACCTTGATTAACTTGGTGAAGGGAAAGGGCCTGCTCCTGAGCTGAGTTTGCCGTTTCGCTGACGAGCTGAAACAGCTTTTCGGAGTCGTCCACAATGGATTGGAACAGAGCCATGGTGCTCTCCGCCTGTTTTTTTCCGCCCTCGACGGCACCAAAGGAAGCGTCCACTACCCCGGTGGTTTCGACCACCGACTGTCCGCTTCGGTTGGCCAGGAGACGAACCTCGTCGGCGACAACGGAAAAACCCTTCCCCGCCGAACCGGCCCGCGCGGCCTCAATGCTCGCATTGAGACTCAGCACGTTTGTTTGAAACGCGATGTCATCAATCGTTTTAACGATGGCCTTGATAGACCGGAAAGACTCAAAAATGTTCTCCATCGAAGCTCGCAAATGTTGCATTTCCGCATAACCAGTGCGCGACCTCTCCAAGGCTCTTTGAGATAATTCTTTTCCTGTATTGGCTTTGGTGAAGTTTTCCTTCGATTGGGTCTGGATGAGCCCTAAGCTGGAATTAATCTCTTCTACCGAAGCAGCCTGTTCGACTGTTCCGCTGGCCAAGGAGCGACCAGCGTCATTGAGCGCCATCGCCCCGGCGGTCACCTTTTCGACCACTTCGCTGATCTGCAACAACAGCGAGCGCAGGGAGGTTTGCATCAGACTCAGACTATTGCCAAACTCGTCCTCCGGGGCAACTTCGTCCAAGTCCGAGGATAGGTCGCCCCTCGAAATCGAGTCGAGAACATCGGCTCGAGTTTTGAGCGAGACCCGCATGGCATTGAGGCTGGAAGCCAAGGCACCCACCTCATCTTTGCGGTCAAAATGCAAGGTGTCAGTAAGGATGCCTTGTTCCACTTTACGGGCTAAGGCGGCACAAGCCTGAAGAGGAACCGTAATCGATCGGATAGCGAACACAAACAAGACCAGGAGCATCAGCACGAGGCCGAGGGTGATACTCGAGGTCGTGATCGCCGTGTTCCATACCCGGGTATCAGTTTCGGCAAGGCTGGAAATCACTTCGAAGGCGCCATGAACCTCACCGACTTTCCAGTTTTCCATTTTGGCACCGGTGGGATCAAGACCATTCTCCGTTCCCCAAAGAGCCTGGCTGGTAGCCGGATCTCCGTGGCACAAAAGACAAGTCTCTGTGAGTACCACTGGCCGAAAGAACCTGACTGAGTTCGTGGCTGGGTCTACCACAGAATACTCTTTGACCTCTCCCTTCTCCAGGAGGTCCAAAACCTTGGATTCCAAAGCATCGGGCTGGTTTTTTGGATTCCGTGGGGAGTGCTTGGGAACACGGAACTCATAGCCGCCTTCTTTGGCGTTGATCATCGCCGATTGGTAGGCGTTGTAGACCGGGACCATGGAAAGTACGAGGTTGATTTCTCCGGCCTTCGCATGGCCTAGGATGTCCTGAGAATTGAAGACCCCAGTGGTCCAATAGTCCTGCATCTTCTGCCTGACGGCCTCCACGTTGAGAACAATGGCCCTGCTCTTGGACAGTATTGAAGCCTGCGATTCCTGCTGAATGGAAGTAATGGTGAAGGCGGCCATCACCATCCCGAAGAAAACCAGGCCTCCAACACTGACAGTCAGAACTTTGGTCAAGATCGACCAGTCTTTGAAGCGGAACATGGCGCACCCCTGAGGGTGGAGTTTAGCTCAGTGCAGTCAACTTTTCCATAGTATTACCCTCAGGAATGCGAAACTGAGCCACCAAGGCTCCCAAACGGGAAGCTAGGTCGGCGAGTTCCTCGGCGGACGAAGAACTCTCTTGGGCTCCTGCGGCATTCGCCTGTGTCACCTGGTCAATCTGATCAAGGCCACTATGAACCTGCCGGATGGCCTGAACCTGCTCCTCGGCCAGCGTAGCGGTCTCAATCACCAGCTGCGACAAGCTCTCCGAGTCTGCCAACAGAGCGCCAAACTGACGGCCGGTCGCATCCACTTGCCTCTTTCCCTCGTCCACCGTTACCGAGGACGAGTCCGCCAGAACTTGGGTTTCGTGTACCGATTGTCCGCTTCGGTTTGCCAGCGAACGAACTTCATCGGCAACGACAGCAAACCCCTTGCCTGCCGCTCCGGCCCGTGCGGCTTCGATGCTGGCGTTGAGGCTCAGCAGGTTGGTCTGAAAAGCGATGTCATCGATGGTCTTGACGACACTTTGGATAGCCCGGAACGACTGCTGGATTCCTCCCATCGTGACCGCCAACGCTTCCATGCTCGCTTGACCTTGCCTCGACCGCTCTAAGGTTTTTTGTGCAAGTTTCTGGCCTTCCAGAGCTTTGGCGTAGTTCCCTTGCGCTTGGGACTGAACCAACGACAGGCTCGCGTTGATTTGTTGGGTGGAAGCGGCCTGCGTCACCGTTCCGTTGGCCAAATCAAGGCCGGCGTCGGCCAAGCCCCGGGCTCCAACGGCCACCTTGGCAACGAGGTCACTCACGTTGCTCATCAAATCACTGAGTGAGCGTTGCATGCGATCAAGGCGGGTACCCAATTCGTCGTTTTGGTCTACTTCGCCCAGATCGGTTGTAAAGTCGCCCTGAGAAATGGTTTCCAGCACCCGGCCTCTGGCCATGAGCGACTGACGCATTGATTCCAGCGAATGAGCAAGTTGGCCCAGCTCGTCGCCGCTTGCCAAGACGGTCTTGTCAATAGGGGTTGATAACATTCCACGCGACAACCCTCTCAGGCCGCCTTGCAACGAGCGGACGCGACTCCGGATCCCGGCCACGACCAAGAGCAAGATGGCGGCCCCAACGGCCAGTCCCCCCAGCGCCACGCTCAAAGTCACAGTAAGATTTCCTATCAAGGCACCCAGACGGGCTTGAAGCATGACATCGAGAACTCGGAAGCCCTCGCTGCCCAAAGACTCGAGGTGGCTGGATACAGAAATGATTGCGGAACTCACCTGCGGGCGGGCCTCGGCATTGCCCCCACTCCATGCCTTCATGGAATCGCCGAGCTGGCCAGAGGACACGCTGAGCAGGGTAAGCTGCTCATTGACCGATGACTGGTATCCGTCAACAGCGCCGTAGTTGGCTGCGTCGGCGCGCACCGAGCGCTCCAAAAAGTCACCGAGTTCCTTTTCGGCAACTTCCAGATCGAAGGCCCGGGCCTGATACGCGGAAAACTCATCCGCTAGGGGTTGCGGCGCAGCGGGATCAGAGGCGACACGAAGCGCGTCGAGGTCTTGCATCAGGCGCGGCATTGTCTGAAACAGCGACAACATCAAGTAGTAACTGTCGAGGTCAGGGTCGAGCACCAGGCCACTGGAATCGGCCAGGTCGTGTTGGGCGACCAGCAGTTCGGACATGGGTTTGGAAGCTCCCTGACCCTTGAAAATGCCGAGAGCGGCCTCGGCAAGCGGGCGCGATTGGGCGAGGCCATCGCGCTCCTTGTTGGCGGCCACAATCTGCGTCGAGCCGTAGGCGACCAAGGAATTGAGCGACCAGGCCAAGGGTATCAAGAGACAAAAAGCGCCACCAAGGATTTTCATTCGTAGTCCGAGTTTCATGCAAAGCTCCTATCACACAAAAGTCTTGAGAAAATCCTTGTCCAAATTGTATTTCTTTATTCTCAGCCCCATGATTCGCTCGGTGATTCCCAAGGTTTTGGCCGCTTTTGAATAGTTGCCCTTGGACGATTTCAGAGCATCAAGAATGAGTTCACGCTCTACACGGTCCATAGTTTCTTCAAGCGACGTCGAAGGGGCCGTTCCGGTACTTTCCGCACTTTGCAGGCTGGGGGGGAGGTGAATCCCAAGAATCACGTCGTTGTTGGCCAGCAGGACCGCCCGCTCGATGACGTTTTCGAGCTCGCGGACATTACCGGGCCAATAGTAACTCATGAGGAGGTTGATAGCGCTTGTCGCAATGCGTTTGACGGCCTTGCGGCTTCTCTTGTTGTACTTTTCAATGAAATGGTCGGCGAGCAGAAGGATGTCGCTCTTGCGCTCCCGCAGAGGAGGCAGGTGGAGCGGAAACACGTTCAGACGGTAGTACAAGTCCTCGCGGAACTGACCTTTTCCCAGCAATTCCTCCAGATTCCGGTTGGTAGCCGTGATGATGCGAACGTCAATCTTAATGGTACGGCTGCCACCTACCCGTTCAATTTCCCGCTCCTGGAGAACACGCAACAACTTGACCTGCATCGAAGGGCTGAGGTCACCGATTTCATCGAGAAAAATCGTCCCAGTATCGGCCAGTTCAAACCGACCTTTGCGGGTGGCGATAGCCCCGGTAAAGGCCCCTTTCTCATGGCCGAAAAGTTCGCTTTCGATGACGGCTTCGGGCAGTGCTGCGCAATTGACCTTGATAAAGGGGTTTTCCGCGCGGGAGCTGGCGTAATGAAGGGCTTGGGCTATCATTTCTTTGCCGGTGCCACTTTCGCCTCGGATGAGCACCGAGGTGTCGGAGGGTGCTACCTGGGCTACCAATTCGTACAGCGACCGCATCGCGTGGCTCTTGCCGATGATGTTGCTCGGCTGGTAGTTCTCTTTGAGCACGCTTTTGAGCCTACTGTTCTCTTCCACCAGGACCAACTTCTCTTCAGCAAGCTCCTGCCTCAGGCGCACGGCTTGCGCAATCATAGAACACACGACGGTTATGACCCGCACGTCCGCATCCAGCACAACCGGGTCGCCAAAGACGATGTCGGCGCTAAAGGCACCGAGAACCTCGGTTCCCTGCTTGATGGGAATGCAGAGGAACGAGTGTTCCTTCTCCAATTCGGTCTTACGGGCGCCGGTCCGGTTGAGAAAGTTCGGTTCCCGGGCAATGTTGGGAACAATGGCTGGCTCACCGGTTTGCACCACCCGGCCTGTGATTCCTTCACCTAACTTGTAGCGACCCCGCTTCTGCTCAGCCGGCGTTAGTCCGTAGCTCGACTCTATGACGATTTCGCCAGTTTGCCGATTGAGCAGGGTTATGGAACCGCGCACCAGCGCTAGGTTGGTGGCAACATGAAAGAGTACCGACACAATGACCTGTTTGAGTTCGAAGGTCCGGTCGAGAATCTGGCTCACCTCAAAGAGCAAGGAAAGTTGGCTGGCATTCTCGGAAACCCCTTGGGGTACCAGAGGCAGGGACTTTTGAGCGGGTGGCATAGCTGCATTCTACAATTTGGTAGGCATCTTCTCAAGGGGTTCCCGCTCAAGAACTTAACCCTCGAGGTCTTCGCTTCGCTTGTTGCCGCGGTCGATGGAGCGCAACAACAGGAAATCAACAAAGCCGTAGGCCGCAAATACGAGCAGGAGGGTACGGGCTGCCGAGGCAGGGTCCCAGCCCGTGCCCTGCAACAACAGCCAGAGCACCGTGCAGCAGAGGATGCGAGACAGCAAGTACAGCGACTCCTGATATAGCACCGCTTCCGCCAGCGATAGCCCCTGTTCTCGCGAGAGCAACTCAATGCGCCGCCTCACAATGTTTTCGCCAAACACAAAGGCCAGAGGAACGACAAAACTGTCGAGAAGGGATTTAGTGATCAGCCCGGGAACCGTAGGAAACAACAAATAGAGAAAACGGGAGGCCGCATCACCGGAGTTTCCAATCAATACCATTCTCACGCGGGAAAGTGGATAGCGTGTGAGCAAACGTGCAATTCCGAGGAAGAACACGGCGCTGGCGGCGGCCACCCAGGAGGCAAAGAGACCGAGATTGAACTCGGTCTTGAGCACCGAGAAGTTCAAGATACCCAAGGCAATCGTTACCACGACCCAATTCAGGTCGGCAAAGAACAGGTAGGCAGTGAACGAACCTTGCCGGGGTGCTTTCACGGTTGCCAACAGAGGCTTCAAACGAAGGGTCTGGGGGCTAATCGTCAGATGGGGCGACACCACGAGCGCCAGGGTCGCCAAGACGCCGGTGAGGGCGTATACCGAAAGATAGCCCGTTGGGATGACGCTGATTCCAGCGGGGGCCGCCGTAGGCCACACCAAGTAATTGATGGCAAAACCCGAGAGCACGGGCAGGATGATTCCCAGAACAATGGCCATGATCTGCAGGTTCATCGACCAGCGGTCACGGCCTTCGTCGGCGACACAGTGCAGAATGGCTAGGTGGCGGGTACTCCAGAAAATCCCTTCCGACACACCCTTGAGGGCGAAGAAGCCAGCCAGAATCAGTGGGTTGCCTAGAGAACTGAACCCCGCAATCAGGTAAAAGCAAGAAAGAGCCATCACCAAAAGATCAAGCCGAAAGCCACGGGACGCCTTGCCCGAGCGCAACAAGTAGGTCCCAACCACGAAGAACACATAGAGCAGCAGAAAATAGATCAGGTTAAAGAAGATGATGCGCTCGAAACTTCCGGTTAGCCTCAAGATAAGCGCGATTTCGAACCCGCCAGCCAAGAGGGCATAGAGGTTGTGGACCAACGTGTAAAACGTGACCTTGCGGCTCTCGGAGGTGAGAAGGGTGCGCTCCAGCCAGCGCGAGGGGAGCCATTTCGTCGTCACGCGAGGTTCACCGGCAAGCCGTCTTGTTCCATCGACCGGTTGGCGGCCAGACCCACCTTGAGCGACTCAAGCCCGTCAGCATAATCACAGGCCAGCAGCGACCGGTCGCCCGAGCGAATGGCTTCCAAAAAGGCCCTGGCTTGCACCTGAAAGATCTCGGCTTCCGCAGGGAAGGTTTCGAAGCGCTCGGCAGTTTGCAGGGAAGCTTCGAACCCCCAACCGGATAGCCGCACGACGGCCGAGCGGGAGGCGATCACCAAGCCCACGCCGGGTTGTGCAGGCGAACCGGGTTGCCCAAAACACCCGGTTTGGAAGGTCCCGAGGGCGCCATTGGCAAACCTCGTGTTCACCGTGATGGCGTCTTCCACCGTAGCGTTAGGTTCACTGCGGAAGGCCGAGGTACCGAAAGCTTGCACGGTGGTCATTTCTCCCACGATGTAACGCGCGAGATCAACCACATGGGTGCACTGCTCCACAAACTGACCGCCAGACTGCTGTTTGCTGCGCCACCAAGGGGGCCCGGGCATGTCGCCCACCCACCAACCGTTCACCAGCACGGGTTTGTCTGCCGAAGTGGCGAAATGGGCACGGGCCCTCTGCACACCCAGGCGGTAGCGGTTTTGATAACCAACCGACACCAGAGTTCCGGCCCGGGTAAAGGCGGCAAGCGCCCTTTCGGCCGGTTCCAGCGTGTTGGCCAGCGGCTTTTCAATCAAGACGGCCTTCACATGGCTGGCCAAAAACTCTTCCACCTCGCCATGCAGGTGAGGAGGCAGGGTGAGGTACACGGCGTCGGGTTTTTCCGTGGTCACCATGGCACGGTAGTCGCTGTAAGCCCTTGCCCCACAGGTTGCGACAAGTTCTGCTAACCTCGACGAATTACGGCCAGCAACGCCGACCACTTCCACCTTGAGGGCAAGAAGGGCTTCAAGATGAGCCGTGGTGACCCACCCGGTTCCGATGATAGCAATACGCATCGTGGGAGCATACACCGGAACAGGGGTCGACTAAACCAGTTCGCGCTTGCGTTTCTGCGTGTAGCTGTCCATCCACAGGATGGCGACGATGACGGTTCCCTTGAGCATCATCTGGTACCAAGAGGGAATGTTGAGCACGTTCATCGCGTTGTCTAAGAGACCAAACAACAGCAGGCCCAATACAGACTGCCAGATACCCCCCACGCCGCCGGCGAAGGAGGTACCCCCCACGACGACTCCGCAGTTGACCACCAGCGCCGTGAAGTCGCCATAGATGGCCGAACCAGTGTTGAGCTTCGAGGATAGAAGCACCCCGCCAAGGGCGGCCATGGTTCCGCTGATGACAAGAGTCATCCACTTGTTGGCAACCACGTTGATACCGGAGTAGCGCGCCACGTCGTAGTCGCCGCCGATGGCGTAGAGATTTCGTCCGAACGAGGTGTAACGAATCAGCCAGGCGAAGAACACAAAGCAAATCAACATGATGATGACGAGGTTCGGAATGCCGGGAAAATGCCCTTCGGTGAATTGACCGTCACCAAACTGGTACCCGTTAGAGATATTCATGAAATCCGGGTTGTTGGCGGGTACTGGGTGAGCGTCAGAAAGCTGTTGAGCCACGCCGGTGAGAAGCAGGCCGACACCTAACGTGATGATAAAGGGCTCGGTCTTTTGCTGCACCACCAGAAACCCGTTAAAGAAGCCCACCAGGGTGCCGAACAGCACGGCCAACACCAAGGCAAGCGGCATCGGCATGAAGTTCTGCAGCTGTATGGAAAGAATACCTGAAACGACAAGGATGCCGCCGATGGAGAGGTCGCAGCCTCCGGCAATCACCGTGAGTGTAACTCCCAAGCCCAAAATGACCAGAATAGTCGACGAGTTGAGCATATCAAGAAGGTTGTAAGAGCTGAAGAAAATGCGGCTCACATCGCCGCCTGCGGCGACCATAACGAGCAGGATCACGGCGATGGCCACGATAGCCTTCTGCTGAGTGAAGAGGCGGTAGAGGTTGTTCATAGCTGGTTTCCCTGCACTTCTTTGCGGTTGTCGAGCCAAATGGCAAAGACCAGAATGGCGCCACGAGCGGCCCACTGCATGTAAGAAGACACGCCTAGGAGGTTGAGGCAGTTATTGAGCAGGATAACCAGAAGCACCCCCATAACGGTACGCAGTACGCTACCCTTTCCGCCCTTCAGGGTTGTGCCACCAACGACAACGGCCAAAATGGCGTTGGTCTCAAAGCCTGCCCCGATGACCGGTGAAGCCGTGGTGACGCGGGAGAACAGAACAATCGCCCCCAGCGCGGCCATGAAGCCAGCGATGGTATAGATCAGTACGATGGAGCGCTCAATGGGAACCCCAGACAAGCGGGCCGCGGTCTTGTTGCCTCCGGTGAGCGAGATAGCCCTTCCCGCCGCCATTTTGGTATGAAAGATCCACAGCAGGGCCAATGCACCCAAGAAAATGACAAACGACACGGAAAGGGGGCCCACACTGCCTGCGCCGATGGCTTCAAACATATTGGGCATCTCTTTGAGATCCCAGAAGTGAAAGGTTGAGCCACCAGAATAGATCAGAGCCAAGGAAGAGTAAACGGTGCTCATACCAAAGGTGATGAACAGCGCCTCGGCCTGCGTGGTGGCACCGCTAGTGAGGATCAACCCCGCGTTAATAGCCCCGCAGATCGAACCGATCACCAGGCCAGCAATGAGCGCGCCAACTTGCCCGAGAGGGTCGATGAGAGTAATAGTGACCACGGCCACGAGGTTGATGGTGCCCGCCACCGAAAGGTCAATGAACCCACCCACAATGACGAACGTCATGCCCAGAGCAACCAAGATGAGCGGACCAAATTGGCGCATGATGTTGTTCAAGTTGGCTGGGGAAATGAACTTGGGCTGGATGATCGCCGTTACCAAAGCCAAGCCTAGGATCATTAACAGGACAAGATAGTCTTTGAGGATGAATCCTACTTTGTTCATGACGCTCCTCCCAAGCCGAGTGCGGCACGCATGATCACATCGGCCGGAATGTGTTCAGGATCGAACTCGCCGGTGATGCGCCCGTCGTAAATGGTCAGCACTCGATTGCTCATATTGAGCACCTCCGGCAATTCGGAAGAAATGAGAATCACCGCACCACCCTTCTCGGCGATCTCTTTCATCAAAAGGTAAATCTCGTATTTGGCCCCGACGTCGATGCCCTTGGTGGGCTCATCCATAATGAAGATGCTGGGGCCGATTTCCATCCAGCGACCCACGATGCACTTCTGCTGGTTGCCACCAGACAGGTTTTTGATAGCGACCTTGGTGTTGGGAGTCTTGATACCCAGGGACTTCACGTGCCGGGCGCCAATACCCTTTTCGAGCGACTTGATCAGGAAGCCGAAGCGCGTAAAGCGGTCAATAGAGGCCATGGAGATGTTTTGCTCCACCGAGAAAGGTAGCACAAGGCCTTGGAGCTTGCGGTCTTCGGGAATCAACCCGAGCCCGGCGTCTTTGGCCTGCTTCGGGTTGTGGATGGTGACCGGCTTACCGCCAATGGTCACCTTGTGACCCCGCACCCGGTCGGCGCCGAAGATGGCCCGCACCGTTTCCGTGCGACCAGCTCCGACCAAACCGACGAGGCCAAGGATTTCTCCCTTGCGCAGAGTGAAGCTCACGTCGTGGAGTTTTCGGGTATTGATGCCTTTGACCTCCATGAGCGTTTCGCCGACTTGGCGGGAGCGTTCGGGGTATTCGTTTTCGATGGTTCGGCCCACCATTTTGGTGATGAGCTCGTCGCGGGTAAACTCCCCTCGCGGCTTGGTATCAATGACGTTTCCGTCGCGCATGACGGTGACAACGTCGCAGAAGTCAAAGATTTCTTCGAGTTTATGGCTAATGTAAATGATCGATATGCCCTGAGCCTTGAGCTGATGAATGATTTTGACGAGGAGGGACATTTCTTCGCCGGTGAGGCTGGTGCTCGGCTCGTCCATGATGATGAGCTTAGATTGGAACGAAAGGGCTTTAGAAATCTCCACCATCTGTTTGGTGGAGACGCTGAGCTCGGAAACGAGCTTTGTCGTGCTTACCTTGCAACCGATGCTGTCAAGTAGCTCGCGGGCTTTGGCGTGGGTGCCGCGCATCCCCTTCATTTCTTTAAAGCGTCCAAGGAAGATATTCTCTCCGACGCTCATGCTGTTTACCAGGTTGAGCTCCTGGTAGATGATAGCCAGCCCCCGGTGCATGGATTCGTAGGGGGTGGTGTGGTCAATCGTCTTCCCATCGAAGACGATGGTTCCGGTGTCTTTTTTGTACACACCAGAAAGGATTTTCATAAGGGTGGACTTTCCGGCACCGTTCTCGCCGACGACTCCGTGAACCATGCCACGCCTGACATCGATGGAGACCCCGTTGAGGGCCCGTACCCCGGGAAACGACTTGGTGACGTCTCGGATAGACAAGATGATCTGTGATCCTGCTGTGTCCATATGTCCTTACCTATTTTGAATTTCGAAAAAAGAGGCCCGTTCCACCTCTCAGGCGGAACGGGCCCGGGTCTCAACGATCTTCTACCACTGGGGCAGGGGGTACTTAGAGACCGAAGCCTTGTCGTAAATGATCTGGGGAATCACGTTGAAGGCGGGGTTCGCCTTCTTACCGGCAAGGGCGTCCTTGGCGAGCTGCAGTTCCTTCTTGGCCATGGCAGTAAAGTCCTGCGCAATGGAGACGGCCTGATCGCCGCTCTTAACCTGAACGTAGCCGGCCTTGTTGCCGTCAACGCCCACGATGAACAGGTTCTTCAACCCGGCAGCCTTGGCAGCCTGGATGACGCCTGTGGCACCGTTGTCCCAATGCACGAACACGCCCTGAATATCCTTGCCATACTTGACGATGTTGTCTTCCATGATGGCCTGAGCTTGGTCGGTTGCCCACTGCTGGCAAGCCTTGAAGTCCAGAACGGTGATCTTCGAGCCCTTGATGCCCTTGTCACCATTGAAGCCGTCGTGGCGGCTCAGCTGAGCGTTGTGTCCGGCCTGACCACCGATTTCGACAATCTTGGCACCGTTGGGGAACGCCTTGATCATCTGCTGGGCAGCAAGCTGGCCACCAAGAACGTCGTCGCTGGAAGCGGCGAAGTCGCGGTACTGCTGATCGGCTCCGATGAGTTCGGAGGAGAACATACCGACGATAACCTTAGCTTCCTTGGCCTTCTTCAGGGCAGGAACGATGGCGCGGATGTCGTTAGGATTGACGAAAATCGCCTTGAAACCCTGTGCAATACAGGTTGTGACGATCTGCGACTCAGCCTGGGTATCACCCTTGGCGTCAAAGGTCGACACGTCAAAACCGTAGTCAGGACCATACTTGACGAACTCTTTGGCCGAAAAAGCCTGCGACTCGTTGGCCTGATTGGACACAATGAACGCAACCTTAACGTTGGCGGCAGAAGCACCGACCGCCAATCCGAGACTGAGTGCAAGCCCAATGGCCAGCACCTTGTTGAATCTTACCACTATAAACCTCCGTGGATCTTTGTTTCGCACCGCAACAGCGACACGGTTAATAGTTCTATCATCACTGCACCTATATTTTCTGTCAAGCTTCGAATACCACTATTGTTTTTGTCATGTGAACCTATTACTTGCTTCAAATGAAAGCATTTGACCCGCTATCCCTTCAACAGGTGGTCTGCGAGCCGCAAAGCCAGTGCTACGATGGTTAGAGTCGGATTGGTGAAACCACTGGTTGGGAATTGCGCGCACCCCGCGGTGTAGAGGTTGTCCACACTGAAAAAGCGGGAATGCTTATCGACAAGCCCCTCCTCAGAGCTGGCCGCCATGCGCAAAGCTCCCATATGATGGTCGCCTGTTGCCAGGGCATTCTCGAGGCGTCCGAAAATCCATTGGCCCGCATCGCCGGTGAGGTCGGTGGTGAGCCGGAAGCTGGCAGCCCCGCGACGCCCGAGATAGCGGTCCACGATTTCAACGGCTCGCACCGCCGTCCGTTTGTCCTCTTCGGCCAGACGCCAATCGAGGTGAGTAACCGGCTGCCGGAACACTGGGTCAACTTCGGTGGGGCTGAGGGTGATCCGGCTGTTTTCGTTGGGTACCTGCTCCCAGTTGAGATTGAGCTCGGCCCGGTCTCCTTCGGGGTTGAACCGGAGAATCACCCTAAAATTGCCGATTTTGTCCGCTGCGAGGGTTTCTGGCGTGGGAACCAACACCCCCCAGGCATTGAACACGCAGTGCTTCAACAAGAGCCGGGGATCGACCAGCGGTGCGGTATCGTGGAGGTATTCTTGGCTCGGAGCCTCGGGATGGCGAAGGCGAACTTGCTGGTCGCGGTAAAGGTTGCGGATTTCTGCGGGTACCGGCTGGTGAAACTCCACTTGGGCCGCCGTTGTGATGAGCGGGTGTACCATGAAACCTCGCCCCAAATGGTCGTTTTTGTTGTTGCCTAGCTCGCCCGAGAGCTTGAGCAACCGCACCGATTCGATGCCACCGAGTGCCAGCACGTACTTTTCGGCCTTTACGGTGAAGCGGTGTCCTTCGCGGCCATCGACGATGCTGGCGCACTCGAGGGCGGTCACATGAGACCTCTGGGAGGTGGACTCGAGCTTTAAGAGGTTGGCGTTGAACAACACCGTAACGTTGGTGGCGGACTTCAATGCGTCGCCCACCTGCAACTGAAAGTCGTGGTAACGCTCCTCGTACTGGGCGTGCATGATAGCCACCCCTAACTCGTCGTCTTTGAGAGGCGAGAAGTTTTTTCCAAAGAGCGCCTTTTCCCAAAAAGGAAGGTCTTCGAAGTTAAAGGGCCCGTAGCGCCCGTACTCCATGGCCCTCTGATAAAAAGGCGTCAGCTCGGCCAGCGGGAAGGGCCAGAAGGCTTTTCGGTAACCGGGACGGGGCTGGAAGTCGACCTCATCGAGGGGCCTCGACCAAAAGCCAAAGTGATTGGTAGTTCCGCCGTACATGTGCAGGCGGGAACGACGCAAAAACAGGGGGTCGACCTTCTCGAGAAAAGACCCCATGGTGCCGCCATAGATTTTTTGCCGGAAACCGGGAGGAAGCCCCTTATCGTCCGGCAACCCTGCGGCGAGCAGGAGAACTTTTTTCGAAGTACCGGCCAGACTCCGCGCCAACGGGAGCCCCGCCGCGCCTGCTCCGGCGATGCAGATATCGTATCCCTGAAGGACAGTGCCGGCCGGAACCTCTTCGCTGGATAGGTACATTTTCGCCGCTCCTCGGGTGAAACAACCGAAATCTCTCCAAAAAATACACAAAAAGGAAACAGATGGCAACTAGAGACGGCGGGTGGCCGACTGGTCACCTATAGTCAAGACTAGGAAGGGGTTGAACTCGGGTTGGCATCCGTACCTTAATGTGACAAATCATGACCAAGCGAATGGACCGCATCCTGAAAATCCTCTCTGAGCACCGCAAGGTGGCCGTATTGGAACTGGCCGAGGAGTTGAAGGTGTCGCCGGCTACGATACGCCAAGACCTTACCGTACTGGAGCAAGAAGGTCTGTTGGTGAGAAAGCACGGTGGAGCCCAACTTCGCGAGTCCGACGATTTGGCCCACCGCATGGCCATCAATTACGACGACAAACTGAGAATCGCGCGCCGAGCCGTGGATTTCGTGGAGGAAGGCGAGACGATTTTTGTTGAATCGGGCTCCACTAATGCCCTGTTTGTGAAGGAACTCACGGCCTCCAAAAGGGTTACCGTGATTACGACCAACGCCTTCATTGCCCGAAAAGTAGACCCCTCGCGGGGAGGTAGCGTTATTTTGGTGGGGGGCGTTTACCAGCCGGAAAGTGAGAGTTTGGTGGGCAACCTCGCCAAAGCCAACATCGACCAGGTGAACTTCAAGCGCGCCTTCGTGGGAGTCGACGGTTTCACCCTCGAAACGGGCTTTACCGGCCGCGATATGATGCGCGCCGAGATCATGAACCACGTGGTGGCGAAAGCCAAGGAAGTCTTTGTCCTCTCCGACTCGACCAAGTTCGGGCAGATCCACCTCTCGCTGGAATGCCGCCTCGAGGAGGTTGACCACGTCATCACCGACACCAATCTCTCGGCTGAGTTTCGGGCAATCCTGGCCGGCAAGACCGACCTGCACTTGGTTTAGACCGCTTCCGGAAAGTCCTGCACCTTCACCGGCCGATGTTCGCGCGCCGAGGCATAGGCGGCATCCATCACCAGATTGTTCACCAGGCCATCCCGCAGCCCTGGGCTCGGTTCGCGCTCTTCGAGCACGGCCTTGAGAAACTGGTATTGGTTTTCCGCGTGCATACGGTCCCAGCCAAGAATGGCGCGGGCTGGAGGAACCGAAGCACCTTCAAAACTCTGAATGGTCTCGAGCCTCACCCAGCCGGCTTCCCCGGATTTGCGGGTGGCATCAAAGTAGTACAGCCAATTCGCATCCATGAGATCGAAACGGAAGGCTCCTTTCGAACCCTCGACAAGGATTCGAAGGTCGTCGGCCGATCCGGTGGCAAAACGTGAGACGGTTAGCGTCCCGATAGCACCATTTTTCATCGTGGCTTGAAGCCAGGCCGCATCGTCCACGTCCACCGGCCCCATTTCGTTGGAGCCCTTTGCCACTGGCCGCGAGGTGATGTAGGTGTGGGTGGTGGCCGAAACCTCGGCGAACTCCCCCACCAAAAAACGCACCAAGTCGATCACGTGAGAGCCTAAATCCATGATGGCCCCACCGCCCGAAGCAGCCATGCGCATGCGCCAGCTCAGTGGCCTTGATGCATCCTGATATCCTGTATGGAGATACTCGGCATGAAAGCGGTACACCTCACCAATGGCCCCCGACTCTACCAATTTGCGGGCACGCTGGAGGGCCGGCACAAAGCGGTAATTAAAGGTCATACCCAGCTTACCCTTAGACTTGGCAGCCACCGCGGCGAGCTCGCGGGCTTCGCTACCGTTGAGCGCGAGCGGTTTTTCGCAGTAGATGCTTTTGTCGGCGCGCAGGGCGGCCAAAACCGCCTCTTTGTGGGCATCGTTAGGCAGAACGCAATCGATCACGTCCACCTCGGGATCTTTGATGAGTTCGTTCAGGTTGCTGTACGACTTGGCAAAGCCACCATCGGTACGCGCGGCGGAAGCGCTGGCCTGTGAGCGGGTGCAAACCGCCGCGAGTCGGTAGCGCGGAAAGGAGGGGTAATAGCTAGGTATGCTGCGGTACGCGAGGGTGTGAAGCTTCCCAATGACCCCATAGCCCAGCATGCCAATTCCGAGACCTGACATAAATACTCCTTACTTAAGGCCTTGATTCGAACGGTAGCGGGACGAAGCCTCGTCCATGGTGGCTTTGAGTTCACGCACGGCCTTGGTGATATCGCCCGCGCCGGGTTCGAAACGGCCTTGGGGTCCTTTCATCAAAGGCGACGAGAACTCCCCCACTGTCATTCCGCGGGCGATGAAGTCTGCCACATTCTTGCGGTTGAGGCCGCCGTCTTCCATCAAATCAAGGTTACCCTCCCGCCCGGCTTTTGCAATCATTTCGTGCATGCGGCTGATGTTATCGAGCATTATGGGGTCCATGGTGTGCGGACTGGCCGCCCCCGAAGTGGGCTTCCAGAAAGGGGCTTTGCTCTCGTATTCGATGATGTCGACAAACGGAATGTACTGCTCAAAGGACACGATAGGGGTGCCCTGCCAGGCCCAGACGCCCACCTTGAGTTCGAGGGTTTCTTTGACGAACAGCACCTGCTGCATGAGCATTTCGCCGGTGGTCTCAATCGGGAGGCTAATCAGGTTGGCGCCTTGGTCCTTGAGTTGGCGCAAAAGGTCGAAATTGGGGCGCATCATTTGCAGCTGAACTTCAATTTCGAGGTTGGTGTGACGCCTGATACCCTCGAGGATGTCGATGCCACCGCGGGGAGCCGAGAAGTCCATGTATTTGCCGTCGCGCATTTCGATGTGAATCCAGTCGGCGCCCCCGGCCTCGAGTTCCTTCACGGTAGCGGCAAGGTTGCCGTAGTCGGCCCAGAAGAGCCCCGCTGCGATTTTGGTGTCTTTCCCGGCAATTCCAATTTTGGGAGTACTCATGCGTCTCACCTCCAGATGACGTCACACTACTCTGGCTTGTTTCATATGTCAATAAAGTGTCATCATATGAACCTCAAAACGAAAACTATTGGACGGGCAAGGAAGGCATGATATTCTTTCTTAGAACCTATTCGGAGGTGAAACGATGGACAAGTTTCTTTGTGGAGTCGACCTAGGTGGGACCAAGCTCAGCGTGGGACTGGTAAGAGAAACCGGAGAGATTCTCGATCAGGAAACGGTATACGACCACGTGAAAAAAAAACCGGACCAGATACTCGACCAGATTGTCGGCCTGATTCATCAGCTTTTGACGAGGCAAAAGTTGACCGAAGCCAACCTTCAAGGTGTGGGCGTGGGCACGGCAGGGCACCTGCGCTACCGCGATGGTGTCATCATTACCATGTCGAACCTCGAGGGTTTTCGCGGGTTTCCACTCCGTGACCGCCTGCAGGCCCGCCTTTCGGTACCCGTCGAAGTCGACAACGACGCCAACGCGCAAGCCTTCGCCGAGTACCGTTTCGGAGCAGGTCGCGGCACCCAAGATATGATTTTTATGACCCTGAGTACGCAAATCGGCGCGGGAATCGTGCTTGGCGGGAAGTTGCTGCGCGGCATGACCGGTACTGCCGGCGAAATTGGCCATACGATTGTAGACCCCCACAGCGATCTGGTTTGCCCCTGCGGCAACCGGGGCTGTCTCATCGCGGTGGCTTCGGGCGTGTCGCTACCCCTCGTGGTTCGGCGGAAACTGGAGCAAGGCTTCACCTCCACGCGCATCTCGCTGGCCACCGTGGGCCAAACTACCGTCGACGGCAATTTTATCCGCGAAGGCCTGTTGGTGCAGGATGCGCTGGCGCTGGCAGTGGTGGCCGACTATTCTGCCTCTATCGGTATTGGGGTTTACAACCTTTTTCAGATTTTCAACCCGGAAGTGGTGGTGCTTGGAGGCGGTTTGACGCAGTGGGGCAAGCCCTACTTTGACGGCATCGAGCGCCGTTTCAAGGAACTCGCCCGCGACATGCTCTTCGACCCCATGCCCATCGTCGCGGGCACCATCGCCAATTCCGGCCTCGTGGGTGCGGCTTCCCTGGTGGGCGAGGCCTCGCAGGTGGGTCTGGGCTGATGGAGCACTTCGATATCGTCATCATCGGCTCGGGACTCGGGGGCTCGGCAGCGGCCAAAGTGCTGCAGGAAACGGGGCGGTCCATCCTAGTGATAGAGCGCGGAGATTTTATCAAGCAGGAGAAGGAAAACTGGGACGTCAACGAAGTGGCTGTGAAACACCGCTACGATTCCACCGAGAAATGGATTGACGGCCAAGGCCAGGAGTTCAGCCCCCGTGCCTACTATAACGTGGGTGGTAGCACGAAGTTCTACGGGGGAACAACTCTGAGGTTCCGTGAGTCGGACTTTCAGTCGCGTGCTGTGGGGGAAGGTCGCACCTTCGGCTGGCCCTTTGGTTACAGCGAATTGGCACCCTGGTACGATAAGGCCGAAAAACTGCTGGAAGTGCACGGGCGCGTCGGCGAGGACCCCACCGAACCTCCCCGCACAGAGTTCCCCTACCCGCCTCTGGAGCACGAACCTATTCTCGCCGAGCTGGCCGGAAAACTCTCGGCCCAAGGCCTGCATCCTATTCACTTGCCTATCGCGGTAGACCAAGGCGGCAAAGGAAAGTGCATCAAGGGCAGCCCTTGCGATGGGTTTCCCTGCCTTTACCGAGCCAAGGGCGATGCCGAAAACCGGATTCTGCGCCCCATGCTTCTCAAAAAACATGCCAATTTGACCCTGTGGACCAATACCTTTGTCGACCGTCTCGACACCGATGAGTCGGGTACCAAAGTGACCAGCGCCCACGTGGTGCGCGAAGGGCGGGCCGAGCAGGTGACTGCCGGCGTGTTTATTGTAGCCGCCGGGGCCGTCAATTCCGCGGCGCTGCTACTGAGGTCGGCTGACAGTAAACACCCCACGGGGCTGGCGAACTCCTCGGGGCAGGTAGGTCGCAACTTCATGTCGCACAACAACACCGTGCTTTTGGCCCTTTCACCGCTGCGCAAAAACACCACCAAGTTTCAAAAGACGCTGACCATTCACGATTTCTACGGGCTGGGCACGTTTCAGTGCCGGGGAAAGGTGCAGCCAGAGATGTTGCAGAGCAAAAACGACCCGGTATTGCGGGTTTTCCGCAAGTTCATCGCCGCACGAAGCGTGGACTTCTGGGTGATGTCGGAAGACCTTCCCCACCCCGAGAACCGGGTGACCGTGGATGAGTCGGGGCGCATCCATTTGGCGCGCAAGCCCACCAATCACAAGGCTCACCTTCAGCTGATCCGCAAGGCCCGTTCGGTGCTCCGCAGGGCCGGACTACCGATTTGTTTCGTGGACGAGCGTGGCATCCGAGCCATTCAGCACCAGTGTGGCACCGTGCGTTTCGGCACCGACCCAAAAACCTCGGTGCTCGACCCGTGGTGCCGTACCCACGACGTTGAAAACCTCTACGTGATGGATGCAAGTTTCTTCCCCTCGTCGGCCGCCGTCAACCCGGCCCTCACGGTGCTCGCCCAGACCCTGCGGGCCGCCGAGCACCTGAAGGCTCACCTTACAGCCGGTGTTCCGTCCGCGAAATAATATCGTCCTGGGTGTCACGGGCTAGGTCGCGGAAAAAGGCCGAATAGCCGGCCACCCTCACCACCAGGTCGCGGTAGCCCTCAGGGTCTTTCTGGGCGGCTAGGAGGGTTTCGCGGGAAACTATGTTGTACTGCACGTGCCAGCCCTTCAGGTCGTCAAAAAAGGTGCGGATCAGGGCCTCCAGCTTGAGCATATCTGCCGGATTTTCGACAGACTTGGGCGAAAGTTTCTGGTTGAGTAAAACACCTCCCAAAATGCGGGCGGTGGGGAGCTTGGCCACCGACTGAAACACTGCTGTCGGCCCAAGCAGATCGGTCCCTGAAGAGGGAGAGCACCCTTCGGCCAGCGGGGTGCCGGCGTGGCGTCCGTCAGGAGTAGCCCCCACTTCCGAACCTGAGGGTACATTGGAAGAAATGCTCGAGGTGCCGGGGTAGTAGCCCCCACCCACCGGTCCGCGCCCGAAGCGCGTGTTGGGGAGCCTTTCAATCTCATCGATGAAATAGCCGTACGCTTGGACCAACAATTGGTCTACCTCGTCGTCGTCGTTGCCAAACTTAGGGGCGCCGTTGAGCAGCCGAAGCCTCAGCAACTCCCCTTGGGAGCCGGCGAAATCGCTAGCCAGAGCGTCCAGCAACACTTGTTTTCCGATCACTTTGTCTTCAAAAACCAGTTTTTTGAGGGCCGCCAGCGAATTTCCCAGGTTGGCGATGCCCACCTGCAGGCCGGAAACCCAGTCGTACACCGCGCCGCCTTGCTTGAGGTGTTTACCGGTTGCGATGCAGTCGTCGGTGAGCGCTGAACACAAAACATCGGGTACCAAGTCTTCTAGCGCCGTATCTACCGCCACGTCTATCGCCACGGTGGCGCGGGCATAGTACTGAACTTGAGTTTTCCACGCCTGCATCAGCGCACCGAAGTCGGCAAACGTGTTCAGGCTCCGCGTGCCCGCGAGGAAGATTTTGCCGGTGGAGGGGTCGCAGCCGTCGTTCAGGGTCACCAGAAGCACCCTCATGAGGTTGAGAAAACTCATCCCGGTGGTTCGGTAACCCCACTTTCCGGGCACTGCGACCTCCACGCAGCCGATGGCGGCATAGTCGCGGGCGTCCGTGGGGCTCACTCCCAGCCGCAAAAGGCCGGGTACGATGATCTGGTCGTTGTTGAAGGCCGGCATGCCGAAACCCTTGGCGAGCACTTCGAGGCACTTGGCCATAAACTCCCCGCCAAGGCCTGCGTGGTAGCGCACGGTAAGGTTGGGCTGGGTGAGTTTCATTTCGCCCACCGAGTCGAGAATGAGGAAACTCATCGCGTTTGTGGCATCGTTGCCCCCGCCGTCCACCCCGCCGATGGTGACGTTTTGGTACAGCGGTCCCCCACCCGAAGTGCGCGTATGCGATGCCGAACGGACTTTTCTGACACTGGTTAGTTTGATCCAAGTGCAGCACAGCAGTTCCAGTGCGGTTGTTCGGTCGATGCGTCCTGCCTCTAGGTCGCGGTCATAAAAAGGTCCGAGGTAGTTGTCGAGCCGCCCCAACGACACCGAATGCCCGTTGGACTCAATCTGCAGCGCCATCTGCACGAAAACACACAGTTGCAAAGCCTCGCGGAAGCCCTGAGGAGGCATTATTGCGATCGCCCGGCAGGTTTGTTCCACCACCGTTAACTCAAGCGCCCGTTCGGGAAGTGCCGAGGCGGCTTGGCTGGCGGCCAAATCCGCATAGCGGTTGCAATAGGAACAAAGTCCGTCCAGACCATCCTGCATCGCAAGGTACAACTGTCGCTTTTTAAGGTCGGCAAACGAAGTGGGCTTCAAAGCCGCCAAAGCGGCCTTAACCCGGGCCAAGTAACCGCCTATCCCCTCCTCCAAGAGGCGGCGAAGGTTGACCGCCACGTGGCCGTCACCCGAGGTCATGTTGCCTTCCGCTTTGATGATCTTGGTGGCGAGAAGTTCTTCTAACTCGGGAGAAAGCAGGGCGTGGGCGTGCTCCTGCAAGGTTTTTCCCTTCCAGTAACTCAAAAGGTGTTTCACTTCCTCTTTTACTTCCCGGCTAGCCTGATACGCCTCGGCCGCCCGGAGGTTGATCTGTTCGAGCTCGTTCTCGAGCCAGCCCACCGCGTACTCGGGGAAAATCGCCGCAGCCTTGGGCCTCGAGGCAGTGTTGCCCACCACAAGCTCTTCGGCCTCGATGTAGATGGTCATCTCCTGCAAGGTCTGCTTGAGGGCCAGGCTACGGCGACGCAACACCGGCAGGGGCTCGTTGTCGCGATAAACCCTCGTGTAAATACGGGCCCTCTCGGGGCAAAGGGTAGCCGGGGTAGAGAGCAGGGTGTCCTTCGCGCGCGTCAATCGGCCATTCATCTCACCCTCCCCGATTCACGACAAAGCCACGGGTTTCGGCCTCGAGTTTCCAAGTCTCCACAACCGCTTCGGGAAGTGGTTTCCGGTTAAACGGGTTCGGGCGGTTCAACTGAACATATTTTCCGGCAGCCAGATCGTGGTAAGGCAACAACTCGAGCCTGATGGGCCCCCCTGAGGCCCGTTCCAGCGAGCTGAGAAACTCCAAAAGACCTTCGCGCTCGGATGCACAGTCGTTGAAGCCAGGAATCACAGGTATGCGGTAGGTTACCCGGTCTGAGGCTTTCGATACCCTGCGGATGTTGGTAAGCACTTGTTCCAAACTTCCGCCGGTTTGCCTGCGAAACTTTTGAGGCACGACATGCTTCACATCGACCAGCCACTCGATAGGGGAACCAAGCAGAAGCTCGAGGGCCCGAGGTTCCACTGCCAGAGAGGTCTCGATAGCCACCGAAACCCCACGCTGCTGGAACAGGCGGGAACACTGCAGGACGTACCCTGCCTGCTCAAGAGGTTCACCCCCCGAAAACGTCACCCCACCCCCGCTTCTCACAAAAAAAGCGGAATCTTTGCACACTTCGTTCACCAGTGCTCTGGGCGCCGCCAGGCGGCCGGCTACCCGAAGAGCGAGCGAAGGACACACCTTCGACAATCCTTCGGGTACAGGCTTGGAGCGGTCGGGTTGGATTTTGCCTTCCAACTCCTGCATGGCTCCACCAAAACGAGGGTTCAGGCACGCCCGGCAAGCCAAGCAAAGACCAGCGTCGAAGAGAATCTCGGGCTTGGACTTTTGGCTCTCGGGGTTGGAACACCACTGGCACCGCATCGAACACCCTTTGAGAAACACGACGGTACGGATACCAGGACCATCGTGGGTACAGAAGCGTTGCACGTCAAAAATCAAAAGGTCCCCCTTTCTTGATTATAGGGATAAACATGGACGAGGGGGAGATTTTTGACCTGATTTTTGGTGAGTCTTCGCGTTTTCCTTTAGAATTTGAAGTTTGGCATTCATATCATGCGCGGTTTACCCCGGCAGGCGGCGCACCAAGCCACGGCAATTGAAAACTCACCTTGGACGGCACGCGACATTGCCCACCCCAACTCAATTTGTCCTTGGAACACCGACATGTACGGCACCGACCCCGAGCATCCTGGCACGCAGGATTACTACGATTCCCTTTTCCGTTTGTACGCAAAGTGGGGGGTAGATTTTGTCAAAATCGATGACTTGGCTGCCTCGAGACTCTACGGCCCCCATATTGGCGAGTTGAAGGTGATCCGCACTGCGCTAGGCCGGTGCGGACGCCCCATGGTGCTCAGCCTTTCACCGGGTCCTGCATCGGTAGAGTTGGCTCACAGTTACCGCGAGCTGGCCAACATGTGGCGGATCACCGACGACTTCTGGGACCGCTGGGATCTGCTGAAAGACATGTTTGACCGCTGCGAACGGTGGTACTCGTGGGTGGGCCCCGAGTCTTGGCCCGACTGCGACATGCTGCCTTTAGGCCACATCGGAATCCGCTCCTCGGAAGACGGCGCCTCCAACCGGGAGTCAAGATTCACGCGGGAAGAACAACAGACCATGATGAGCCTGTGGGCTTTGTTCCGCTCACCCTTGATGCTTGGTTGTGAACTGCGCGACCTAGACCCGTGGACTTTGGCGCTGGTGACTAACAAGGAAGTGTTGGCGATCAATCAGAAGGGCGCGAACCCTCGCCCGGTGACCATCGGCGGTATTCATCGCGTTTGGTGTTCGGTGAGCCCGGAGGGTTCGCACTCGGTGGGATTGTTCAATCTTGGCGACGAGGTGCAACAGATCACTGTGACGTGCGAGCAACTGGGGATTTCTGGGTCTTGGCAGGTACAGGACCTCTGGCAGAGCAAAGCCTTAGGTGCCTTTGACCTCAGTTTTACCGCCCTGGTGCCACCCCACGGCACCTTGCTGGTGGAACTGGCCCCGGCATAGAATGAAGCCACAATGACAGAACAACAAGCAGCAGCCGCCTCTACCGGCGAGTTGGCAGGGGTCTCATTTTTGTGCTCTTGCGGCCACCCTCACGCCGTGGGCATTCAAACCATAATCATCGAGGCCGGGGTGGAAACTCAGCTCGCCGCCTACGCCTACGCCCACTGCGGCGGAAAACCGGTGCTAGTGGTGTCTGACAACAACACCTGGGTGGCTCAAGGCGAACTCGTGGCGAGGGCTCTCCAAAGTTCTGGAGTTGAGGCAAAGTTTTGGACCTACCAAACCACGGACTTTCTGGTGCCTGACGAAAAGGCAGTGGGCGAGCTCTTGCTGGCTTGCCCCCGAACGATAGGGCTCATTATCGCCGTCGGTTCGGGCACCCTCAACGACCTTTGCCGCATCGTGAGCGACCGAACTGCCCTTCCCTATGTGGTGGTGTGCACGGCTCCCTCGGTGGATGGATATACCTCCACGGTGTCGCCTCTCATCCTTGCTGGCCACAAGACCACCCTCGAAGCCGTCTACCCTACCGCGATTTTTGCCGATCCTGGGGTGCTCGTAGCGGCGCCTTCGGTGTTGCTTCAGGCGGGCTTTGGCGATTTGCTGGGAAAAGTTACGGCGTTGTCTGATTGGGAGCTCGCGAGGCGGCTTAACGGGGAATACCATTGCCCCACCATCGAGACCATGGTACGTCGGGCGCTGGAGCTCACGATTGCCGGCGCAGCCGGGGTGGCGGCCCGTAAGCCCGAGGCGGTCGCCTCCTTGTTCGATGCCTTGGTGTTGTCTGGCTTGGCCATGGGGATGATAGGCAATTCGCGCCCGGCCTCAGGTGCCGAGCATCATCTTTCCCATTATTGGGAAATGGACGCGCTGAAAAACCACCAAGCCCACGCCTTGCACGGAAACGCCGTCGGGTCTGCAACGGTCGCGATTGCCCGCACCTATGAGCTGATGCGCGACCTGCTTCCGGTCGGCTTCGTGGTTCCCGATTCGGCGGAAATCCGCACCTGGCTCACGGCCGCCGGTTCAAAGGTCACCCCCGCGGAGCTGGGTATTTCGCGGGAGCTATTTCACCGCAGTATGCTCGAGGCCATGCATGTGCGCCCGCGCTTCACCATTTTGCGGTTTGCCGCCGACCAGGGCCGGTTGGCTTCCATTGCTGAGCAAGTGACCCGGGAGTTTTACGCCTAAAGGCTCACATCAGGTTCTTGCGAACGAACACCACTGCATCGCGAGCGAGAGCATCGAGGTCGGGGTGCTCCACGATGGGTCGCCAAACGCCAATATCGCGGCCTATCTGACCCCCGGGAACGATGAAGGGCTCCATCACCAACGGGCCATGGTAGGAAATATCCTTCAGCGCCTGGTGGATTTCGGCCCACGGCATACGGCCCATACCCGGGGGCTTGCGGTTGGTCTCACCCAAGTGTAGCGAAGCCAAGTGAGGACCAGCGGCCCGGATGGCCCCTCCGATGGAGTCCTCTTCGATGTTCATATGGAAGGTGTCGAGCAGGATTTTACAGCGTGGGCTGTTGACCTCCTTCACGTACGCCAAGGCCTCGGCACAGGTGTTAAGCAGGTACTGCTCAAACCGGTTGATCACCTCGACATTGAGCGTCACGTCGTGGTCTTCGGCCACTTTCACCAGTTCTTTGACGCTCAAAAGGCTTTTTTCAAGGTAAGGGCGCTTGTCGATGGCACCGGCAGGAAGGGTGGAGGGCCAGCAACTATGAATAGTACCCCCTATCATTCCCCCGCCCATTTCGCCCATAGCCTTCACCACGGATTTCATAAAGGCCACGGCATTTTTTCGCACTGTTTCGTTTGTGGAAGACATGTCGTGGTCTGCAGTCAGGCCAATCCCGTACGAGAGCAGAATGTGCTGGTCTTCGGCTTCCTTGCGCAGTCGGTGCCTTGCCTCGGGCGTCATCCCTGCGAGGACGGCTCCATGAATTTCCAATTGGTCAAAGCCGAGACTCTTGACTTTCTTGACGTAGGGGAAGAAGTCGACTTCCCAGTCGCGGGTCCAGTACGCATAAAAGATTCCTACGGTATTCGGCACAGCAAACCTCCTTAACACACTAAGCTTTATTGTGGTTCAGACCTCACCTGAGCACAAGGTGAACTCTGGACGATTTTTACGCCTTCATTATACTTGTTAAAATTGGCTGCGATGATACTCTGGAGGACTACCATGAGAGCTTTGAGATTCTCCCCACGACTGGCGTTGTTTTTGGGTGCGTTTGTGCTGTTGAGTGGCGCCATCAGCGCCCAGAATCGCGAATGGACGTTTTTGGTCTATATGATGGCCGACAACAACCTTGAGCCCGACGCCATGGATGATATTGCCGAGTCGACTCTGGCCGAAACTTCCATTAGGGGAACCATTGTGATTCAGATCACGGCCGCCGGCACCTATACTGATGAGCCAAAAGTCGTCAACCTTAAGCGGATTACGACCACAAAACGGCTCGAAGCAAAGAAAGGTAGCCTCAAGGAACTTGCCGATCTCGGAAAAGTCAATTCGGCTGATCCCAAAAAACTGACCGATTTCATTTCGTGGGGCATAAAGACCTACCCTGCGCAACACTACGCGCTGGTGTTGTGGGACCACGGAGGAGCTTGGACCGGTTACGGCTCGGACGATTCCCACGATGGCGCCGGTTTCGATCTGGCCACCCTGACAAAGGCGGTCGGCGACGGCCTGAAGGGTGGAGGCGTGAAACAGCTCGATCTATTGGGCTTCGACGCCTGTTTGATGGGCAGCTATGAAGTAGCCCGCGCGGTTCGGCCCTTGGCAAACTACATGATAGCCAGCGAAGAGCTTGAGCCCGGGCACGGCTGGGACTATACCTGTTTGTCAGTTCTCGCAAAAAGCCCCGACGCCGAAACACTGGGCAAGGCCATCATAGCTGGCTATGCCGAATCGTCCACCAAGGCGGCTGACCGTGACGAGGTTACCCTCTCGCTGATCAACTTGCAGAAGTTAGACGCCTTAGATGCTGCTGTGAGCGCTTTTGCGAGCTTCGGCCGGTCAAAAATCAGCCAGATTGCCCCGCAGCTGGGCCGAATCCAAAACAAGACGAAGGGCTTCGGCAAGGCAGCCAAACCCGAAGAAGATTCCAACATGATCGACCTCGGTCAGTTCGTCCGCCTCTATGCCGAGGCCGACAGCAGCGCCAGCAAGATCAAGCAGCAATTCGATAAGGCGCTGGCGGCTGTGGTGGTGGACAATGTCTTTGGAAGCCTGAATAAGGGCTCCACCGGCCTTTCGATCTATTTTCCCAACCAGAAGCGGTATTACGATGAAGCCTACAGCGCCATCGACTCCGGTGGCTGGAAAGCCTTGCTGGCCGACTACTACAAGGGTGGGTCAACCCTTTCACCAGCCCCAGCGACTCCTAGGGCTGCAGCGACGGAAACCGGCGTCCTTGCTTTCACAAACACCGATAACACCGGTGATCTGACGATGGACGACCAAGGGGTTGTCACTCTCAGCGGGGTTCTACCCAAAACTGTGGTGAGCAAAGTCGTCGAGGGCCTGTTTTCCTATGGCATTGTCGATGGCGAGGACCTCATCTTTCTTGGTGACAACGAAGTCTCGATAGATGATGAGACCGGGGAGGTGAGCGGGACGTGGGACCTGCAGGTCCTTAAAATGAAGCAGGGAAAGAACGAAGCTTATTGCTATAGCAGCGAGACTGCAACGGAAGACGGGCTTCACGAGTACACGATTCCTCTTCGCTACTACGACAAAGGCAAAATCAAAGGCGATGGCCAAGAGATCAGCCTAGTTTTGACCACCGATGCCGATTACAAGGTGACCAACGAGCAATACTTCAGTATGGTCCGGGATAAATGGGGAGCCTTTACCCCTCGCAAGGGATCCGTGGTGGTACCTACCTGGGAAAAAGCCACCTTCGACGGCGAAAGCGTGACCGAAGCTACGACTTTAGTTGGTTTTGACCCAACTAAAAACCTTACCTACGATTATGAAGAGCTCGACGCCGAAACCACTGAAATCTACCTCGAGATGGAGGTGTACGATGTTGGCGACAACTCCGACTACGTCACCTACCAAGGGCCGGCGAAAAAAGGGACGAAGAAGAGAGCCGGGCAAAAGCCCTAAGCCATTGCCCGTTGGGAACACCTGGTCGCAGAAGGTCTGTCAGTGTTTTTCGGCAAGGCTCCACATGGTCCAGAGCTCCGTCCGCATCCGCCTGGGCTGCGTGAGTGTGTACAAGATAGCTCCGGCGATGTCGCCGGTTTCCATGAAGGGGCCGTTTTCGGGGGCGAGGTCGCCGAAACGTCCGTCGGCCGCCGCAAAGGGCGTGTTTACTCCTGCCGGGGCAATCACCGTGGTGCGAATCCCTTCGGCTCGCAGTTCCCGGTCGAGCGAAAAACCGAGGTTGATCTGCGCCCCCTTTGTAGCCGCATACACGGCTTCCTTGCCGCCGCCGATGTGCAACCCGGCTACCGAGCCCATGATGACAATATCCCCGCCGTCGCCCTGAATACGAAACTGGCGCACGGCTGCCCGCGCCAGCCAGACGGTACCGAGCACGTTGACCTCAACCATCTGTCGGGTTTGTTCGGCACTGTAGTCGAGAAGGCCGCCATAAAAACCAAGGCCGGCGTTGGCGACCACGCTGTCTACCCGGCCAAAGGCCTTCACTCCGGCGGCCACCAGCGCGTCGGAAGTTGCTTCTTTGGTGATGTCACCGACAACAGTTGCAACTCGAGCGGTTCCCCATTGCGCCTGAAGGGACTTAAGGGCCGCCTCTTTCAGGTCGCCGACGACTAGGTTGGCTCCGGCTTCGAGCGCCAAGACGGCCGTCATATTGCCGATACCACCACCAGCACCGGTGATAATAATGACTGTTCCTTCTAAACTTCGGGGTGTCGCTCGCATGGTCTGCCTCCTTGTTGGAAGTTTAACCCTAGGCTTAGCCATCGGAACTGTCAATCTTGCTCTCGAGTTCCGCGTCGAAATCTCGCGCTCGAGTTTTCCTTGTTTTTTTTCTATCGAGGTGCAAAATAAGGTATCAGGTACGGTGATACGTTGAGGGGGCTTGGTTATGACAGGTGCCAATTCCGAGGGCAAAAAGGACCTCAAGTACCTGCTGCTAATCCTCGGCCTCCATGCCTTCGCCATTCTCTCGGTAGTTCAGTCTGACGCCCAGGCGTCGAAGCTTGTCGACTGGCGCACGCAGGAAGTCGTGCTATGCCTGCTTTCGGGGTTCGTTTCCTTCGCTCTCTGGAACCGCAAAACGCAGGGACTTCACCAGATGTTGTCGGTTATTCAGGTGCTGTTTTGGTTTATCCTCGAGTACGTCGAGGCGAACTTGTTGTTTGGAGGGTTAGCGGCTAGCATCTTGACCATTGAGGCCTTGGTGTTTCTCGGCTACTCAGGTTGGCTTCTCAAGGTGCTCCAGGTTGCACTGCTTTTACCGTTGGTGGTTCACCCGGTTGCCGTGTGGGGCAAGGCCCCCCAAACCCTCCCTTGGGTCGATCTGATTGTTCTCATCGGTGCTATGCTCGCGTTGGAATATGCAATCAACAAAGCCCGTAGCAACAGTGAAAACCTCCGGGAACTTGAGGCCATCAACGAGGTGCAGAATAATTCCATCGCCAACCTTCTCACGGTCAACCTCGACTATCAAAACTACGCCGAAAAAATCGGTGAGAAGTCGACGATCTCCGAGAGAAAACGGCTCACCCGAGAAATACACGATATTGTCGGGTATTCACTAATCAACCTCCGGATGATGCTCGAGGCCAGCCTTGACCTGTCTTCCCAGGAAAACAAAGCGTTGCGCGATCTGTTGGTAAAAGCGAAGGAACAGGTGCAATCGGCCCTCAAGGATGCCAGGCAGACCTTGCGAAACCTCCGTGATATTGAGACCGAACGCCTGGGCTGTGTGCAGAGAACACAAAAACTGGTGCAATCCTTTTCTGCCGTAACCGGCATCCGTGTCGAAGTCAATTACGGGAACCTGCCCTGGAGCCTCGGTGAGGATATCGACACGACCCTATTCCGCATCCTCCAGGAATCGATGACCAATTCTTTCTGCCATGGGAAGGCCGACCTAATTCAAATCGGCTTCTCCATCAGCCAGGGGAAGTTATTTCTCAACGTGGGGGATAACGGTCAGGGATCTGAGCCTATCAAGGTAGGCATCGGCTTGTCGGGAATGGAGGAGCGTTTGGAGAAACTCCATGGTACACTTCAGGTGAATAGCTACGACTATGGTTTCATGCTGCACGTCGAAATACCCTTGGAGCTCGGATAATGGAAGATCAAATAGGGGTCATGCTGGTTGACGACCAGAGACTCTTTTCGGAAAGCCTGAAGACTGTTCTCGAGTCGCGCTCCCAGGACATCAAAGTTGTCGGAATTGCCATGGACGGAAGCGAAGCTGTGGAACTGGCCCGGAAAACACCCAGCGACATTATTCTGATGGACGTCCGGATGCCGGTGATGGATGGAGTGCAGGCCACCAAGATCATCCACTCAGAGTTTCCGCATCGCATCATCATGATGCTCACCAGCTTTGACGACGATGAGTACATTTTCGAAGCCTTTCACAACGGAGCTACCGGTTATCTGCTCAAGGACATTTCGGTATCGGAACTGATCACTTCGCTGCGGGCCATCCGAGCTGGCAGCGTCTTGATTTCCCCCATGGTGGCAACCAAGCTGACCTCCCGACACGCGTCGAGTTCTGAGCTCGTCCCAGAATCCTCGCAGACCGGCCCACCTTGGGTGAAACTCCTTAGCAGCCGTGAAAAAAGCCTGCTTCGATACATCGCGAGCGGCTTCGACAACAAGAATATCGCGGCCGAACTGTTCATTTCAGAACAAACAGTAAAAAACTACGTCGGAAGGGTTTACACGAAAATCGGTGTACACAACCGCATCAAGGTAATGCAGCTGGCCCTTGCGAACATCCGATACCTCGAAAAAGAGTGACTTCGGTACTCAAAAATAAGTATCAAGAAAGGTACCGGGGTAACGTTTACAGATTTCAATACTGCTCCTATTCTCATAGTCGATCACAATGATCAGGAGGAGATTATGAAAAGATTCGCGACCAAGCTTCTGACTGCCGTCTTGCTAGCAATGTTCTTGTTTGTGGGCACACAGGGTTTTGCCCAGACCATCAACATCGCCTTAGCAAATAACCCGATTTCCCAAGCCTTGAACAAGCTTGCGAAGGAGAAGTACAAGGCAGCGGGAGTGACCGTCAATATCGCGGTCCTGCCGGAAAATGACCTTCGCCAGAAGTTGACCACGGAAGCGTCGACCGGAGGGACAAGCTACGACATGTTCTTTATCGGCCCCTATGAGGCAGCCTCCTGGGCGAAGAACGGCTGGCTGGAAAACTTGGAGCCCTACTTCAAGGCAATGCCAGCAGCCAAGCTGACTGCCTACGACCGTCCTGACTTGATTCAGGGCATGGTTGGATCACTGGCCGTCAAGGGACAGTCCTACGCCCTCCCCTTCTATGGCGAGAGCTCGTTCATCATGTACAACAAGGAATTGTTCGCTGCCAAGGGCCTCACGATGCCCGCCGAACCAACTTGGGACCAGATTTACGACTTGGCCAAGAAAATCAATGATCCTGCCAAGGGAATTGTCGGCATGACCATGCGCGGCGCGCCCGGTTGGGGAATGAGCGGAGCTCCTTTTGTGACCATCGTCAACGCTTTCGGTGGCAAGTTCTACGACATGAAGTGGAATGCCACGGTTGACACTCCGGAACAAAGAGCGGCTTGGGCCATGTACAAGAAGGTCCTTCGCGATGCCGGCCAGCCCGACATCCTCTCCTACACCTACAACGAGTGCATTGCCCTGATGCAGTCTGGCAAGGCCGGTATTTACTACGATGCCACTTCGATCGCTCCCGCGCTCGAAGGTGCCGGTTCGAAGGTGCAAGGTAAGGTTGGCTACGCCATGGCCCCTCACCAGAAGATGATGACCAATACTTCCTGGCTGTGGAACTGGGCCATGGGTATCAACCCCAAGAGCAGCGACGCCAAGAAGAAGGCCACCTTTGACTTCATGGTTTGGGCCACCTCGAAGGAATACGCGAAGATGTCGGTTGACTTAGACCCCACCGGATCTAGCACTCCTCCGGCTGCCCGTACCTCGACTTACGCCTTGCCTGCGTACTCCAAGACTCCCTATGCAGCGATGACGGTCAAAGCCCTGAAGGCGATGGACTTTACCAAGCCAACCATCGACCCCGTTCCTTACGTGGGCCTGCAGTACATTGCTATTCCTGAGTTCGCCGATGCGGGAACCCAGATGACCCAGTTCCTTGCCGACTATGTTGTCGACAAGATTACCCTTGATGAGGCCATCAAGAAGACCAACGATGTCTTCAATCAGGTCGCTGTGGACGGAGGCTACCGCAAGTAGCCAGTTTCGGAAGCCCGGGGCTCCTGCACCTCGCAGCGGCTCCGGGCTGTTTTTTTACCCCGTACAAATTGTTGCTCAGACGAAAAGGAGCGTGACTTTGAAAAAGAAGAACGACTGGCCGTTCATCTTGCCTGCAATCTTCGTGGTTGCGGTGATGACGCAAGTTCCTTTTCTGCTGACAGTCGTTTATTCCACCCTGCGGTGGAACCTTGCCCGCCCCGATATGCCCATCGTGTTTTCAGGAATCGACAACTATCTGTTCTTCCTGAAGATTCCTGATTTTACCGTTGTTCCCGAGTTTTACAGCATTGTGCTGCAAACCATCATCGTCACAGTTGTGGCGCTCGTTATTTGCACCGTGATCGGCTTTCTGTTTTCTATTTTGCTCGACCATCCCATTCCGGGGGTCAACATTGCGAGAACCCTCATCATGGGGCCTTTCTTCGTGATGTCGACGGTAACCGGTGTGATTTGGAAGACAACCATCTTGAACACCACCTTCGGTTGGTATGGAGTTTTGGCGAAGTCCATAGGGCTGGCACCTGTCGACCTCCTTAGCTATTACCCTTTGCCGGTGATTATTTTCCTTTTTTGCTGGCAGTGGATCCCCTTCTTTGTGTTGATCATCCTTGCAGGCCTGCAGGGGATCTCGGGGGAACTGGTCGACAGTATGCGCATCGATGGACTCAACTGGTGGCAGTCTACCTTTCGGGTCAAGCTACCTTTGATCATGAACCACATCCGGGTAGCAGTGATGCTGGGCCTGGTGTTCATCGTCAAGGAGTTTGGGCTCATACTCGTGACCACTGCTGGTGGCCCCGGGACACGTTCTTACACGCTACCCTACCAAGTGTACATGCAGATCTTTAGCGCTTCCAACGTGGGTCGGGCCGGAGCTTTGGCCACCATGACCGTGGTTCTCACCCTGCTTGCGGTAAACTTCGTTTCCAAGTCCATGAAAAAGAATAACCTCTGAAGTAAGGGAAAGGAGAACCATCATGAGAGCAAACCAGACCCTTTCGCTTCAACGAACCGCGCAGATAAAAAAGGTCATAAAAATGGTGGCCTTGACCGTCACAATCTATACGTTGGCCATTTTGTATTTTTCACCCATTCTTTACATGTTGATTTCTGGTTTCAAAACCGAATATCAGGCGGTGAGTCCAAGTTTTGTCTTCACGCCCACGTTTGAGACCTACAAGTCGGTTCTCAGCGATCCGAGTCTTTATGGATACCTGGGAAACTCGATCTTCCAGGTTTTGGCCAGTTCCGTCTTGTGCCTTCTCTTGGGCCTTCCAGCGGCGTTCGCCCTAGCCTTCGGCAATTTCCGGAAAAAAGGAACCCGCGACAAGATCTACATGTGGTTTTTGACGACCATCCTCCTGCCCCCCGTAGCGGTGTTGATTCCCCTCTACACCTGGTTTCACGCCTGGCAGCTTAATACGACACCTTTGGGACTTTTGATGGCTTACGTGGGTTTTCACGTTCCCATCGTTGTTTGGATGCTGTACTCATTTTTTGCCGACGTTCCCACCGAAATTATGGAAGCTTCGGAAATGGATGGTTGCACGCGCTTCCAGCAAATGATGCACATTGCCGTGCCTCTGGTGCGCACTGGTATTATTTCCGCTTGCCTTCTGGTGGCGGTTTTCATTTGGAATGAGTTTTTTCTCGGGTTCAATCTGACAGGTAATGATACCGCGACCCTGCCGGTTTACATGTCCCGTTTCCGGGAGCAGCAGGGAATGTTCATCGCACAGCTTTCGGCCTCGTCGACCATTGCGATTCTACCAGCCATCGTCGTCGGCTGGATGACCCAGAAATCTTTGGTGAAAGGGCTTACACTGGGCGCGGTGAAAGGTTGAAATAGATTCAAGCGACATTTTGCAGGAGGTAAGGGCATGGGTGTGGTTGAAATGTTTTCGTTATCAGGCAAGAAAGCTTTTGTCACCGGCGGGGCACAGGGAATTGGCCAAGTGGCGGCGCTGACCCTTTCTGAGGCCGGGGCCGATGTGGCCGTGGTCGACCGCAACGAAGATCGGCTCAAAGAAACGGTAAAGGCCATCGAAGCAGCGGGTGGCCGGGCTCTCGGCGTCAAGTGCGACGTCACCGACCCGCGCCAGGTTGACCGGATGATAGAGCAAATCCTCGACGAGTTTGGCACCGTTGATATTGCGTTCAACAATGCCGGAATCTGCCACAATGAGGGCGCCGAAAAAATCACGTTCGAGGATTGGAAGAGGGTGATCGACATCAACCTAACCGGCGTTTTTCTTACAGCCCAGGCCGCGGGGCGGGTGATGATCAAAAATCGCAAGGGATCCATCATCAACATGGCCTCGATGTCGGGCCACATCGTCAACGCTCCGCAGCCCCAATCTTCGTACAATGCCTCGAAAGCCGGGGTACTGCAGCTGACCAAATCGCTGGCGGTAGAATGGGCACCCTTCGGCGTGCGGGTAAACTCGCTGAGCCCGGGGTACATCGGTACCGATATGACCAAGGCCGCTGTTCAGTGGATTCCTACTTGGGAAGCCGCGACACCGATGAAGCGCATGGGACTGCCCACGGAACTTATGTCGGCGTTGGTCTACCTATCTTGCGACGCCTCGAGCTACACCACTGGTTCTGACGTTATTGTTGACGGTGGTTTCACTTGCCTTTGAGTTTAAAATCTCTTCCGGCAGAGGTTGAGGTTCCCCGCTACGACAGGATGGCCCCTGCGCGGGTTATCGTGCACATTGGCGTCGGGGGATTTCACCGCGCCCATCAGGCCACTTACCTCGACGACCTTCGGACCTTAGGAAATAGCCCGGCTTGGAGTTTGTGCGGGGTGGCGCTGCTCAAGCAGGACCTGCGGATTTACAACGTGATGAAACAGCAGGATTGCCTTTACACGGTGGTGCGCCGTTCCCGCCTAGGCGATAGTGCCCGGGTGGTCGGGGCCATCACGCAAATCCTCTTTGCTCCTGAAGATAGCGAAGCCGTTTTAGAAAAAATGGCCTCCCCCGAGTGCGGTATCGTCACGATGACCATCACCGAGGGCGGCTATTACTTCCATCAGGGAACAGGCGGGTTCGACCACGAGCACCCCGACATCGTTCATGATTTGCGTGACCCCCTGCACCCAGTGGGAGTATTCGGGTATTTGGCCGAGGCCCTCGACCGCCGCCGTCGCCGGGGACTTAGGCCCTTCACGCTTCAGTCGTGCGACAACCTGCAGGGCAACGGGGACGTGCTCAAAACGATGTTTCTGGCCTTCGCTCAGCTTCGCGACCCGGAACTGGCGCAATGGGTGGCCGAGAAGGCTGCCTTCCCCAACAGCATGGTGGACGGCATCGTACCGGTAACCACCCAAGAACTGCGCGACCTCGTGGCCACCAAGTGGGGTATCGAAGACCAGTGGCCTGTGGTGACGGAAACCTGGCGTCAATGGGTGATCGAGGACCATTTTTGCGATGGCCGGCCCGAGTGGGAGAAGGTCGGCGCCCAGATGACCCACGACGTTCTGCCGTATGAAAAAATGAAACTCCGCTTGCTCAACGCGGGTCACCAAGCCCTTGGCTATATTGGCCTGTTGTGCGGGCATGAGTTCGTGCACCAAACCATGGAAGATGAGCGTATCCGCACGCTGGTGCGCTCGATGATGGACCTCGAAGTGACGCCCCTCCTCTCCCCCGTTCCCGGGGTTGACCTCGAGGCTTACAAAAGCGAGTTGATTGAGCGCTTCGGCAACCCGGCTATCGGTGATCAGTTGTCACGCATTGTCACCGAAGGCTCGGCAAGGATTCCGAAGTTTGTTTTGCCTTCTATCGTGGAGGCCTTAGCCCAGGGGCGCCCCATCCACCGGCTGGCTTTCACCGTGGCGGCTTGGTTTCGGTATTTGCTGGGCCAAGACGGGGGCAAACTCCTGCCCATCAACGACCCTTTGGCGGCGACCCTGCAGGACTTGGCCCGAAAAGGGGGAACGGATCCGCGGCCGCTTCTTTCGCGCAGCGACCTGTTTGGCAACCAATTGCCAAACTCGAAGCCGTTTGTGGACGAGGTGGAGAAGACTTTGAAAAGCTTTGCCGAAAAGGGCACCGAAGCAACCCTAAATAGGGTTTTGGGCCTCTAGGGCCTAGACTAAGTCTTACAGCCGTTCCTGCAAAACCGCAGTGAGCTCTTCGTCGGTGAGAACAACCGGGTTAGTCTTCATGCTACCTCCGCGGCAACCGGCTACAACAGCAGCGAGTTGGGCCTCGGTGACTCCGCCTGCGGACAACCTGGGAAGCTTCCACTCTGCGCACCAGCGTTCGAGAACTTCCACGAGGGCTTGGCACGCCTTGGCGTCGTCCAAGTGGCCCTGACCCGTGAGCAAGCGGCCGGCCGTGGCATAACGGCCCAACGCGGCACTCTCGGGCTGGCGCTGGCGCAGCGCCTGGAGATTGGCCTTGGTACACGAGGCCACCAACGTGCCACAAACCTCTCCATGACCGAGCGGGAAAAAGGCCCCGAGCGGTGAGGCAAGCCCGTGGACCGCACCTAACCCGGCGTGAGCGAGTGCCACTCCCGACAGCCAGGCGGCATACAACTGGCCCCCTCGCGCTTGGGCAGCCCGGTCAGTTTGGCTGTACCAAACCGGCAAGTTTTCGCCCACGAGCCTCAGGCCAGCTTCGGCAAGGGCATCGGTAAAAGGGCTGGCTTTGGGGGAGAGGTAGGCCTCGAGCAGCTGCGTCAGCCCGTCCATCCCGTTTGCCGCAATTTGAGCCTGGGAACAACTGGCCAGCAGAAGCGGGTCGAGCACGGCCACCTCAGCCACCAGCTTCTCGTGGCGAAAAGACTTCTTAAACCCTCCAGGACCACGCTGGGAAAGCACCGCATTGCGGGTTGCCTCCGAACCGGTACCTGCGGTGGTAGGGACGGCCACAAAAGGCACTGCTGGGCCACCATACGGCAACTCGGGGCCCACGCCTTCCAGAAAGTTCTGCACAGGCTGGTTCACTCGCAGCAAACCCGCGATGGCCTTTGCCGCATCAAGGGCACTCCCACCGCCAATACCGACAACCACACCCACTCCGGCGCCCTTAAACTCGGCCACCGCCTGATCCACGAGTTGGGGCGAAGGCTCCCCGGCAACGGCAAGGCTATGAACCTCACGGGAGCTTTTTTTCAGCGAGTCCAGCAGCGCCACTCCCGAAGGGGAACCCTGAAACGAACGGGCCCCCGTGACCAGAAGAACGGCGCCCGCATAGGGCTCGATCAGCGAGGGCACACGGCTCAAGGTTCCCTCGCCAAACACGAGGCGGGGGAGGCGGGAAACTTCAAAGGCTTTGAGGTTCATAGGCCAACATACCACAGCTCACCGACCCCGCAAACCTTGTGGTATGATGGTAACTATGAAACGAACTTTGGGACGATCGGGTATAGAAGTCAGCGCTCTTGGCATGGGCTGTTGGGCCATCGGGGGCCCTTTCTGGAGGGGTGCAAGTCCTTCAGGGTGGGGTGAAGTCGATGATGAAGAATCCATTCGCGCCATTCATGCGGCGCTTGAACTGGGAATCACGTTCTTCGACACAGCCAACGTCTATGGTGCCGGTCACAGCGAACTCGTGCTTGGCCGCGCCTTAAAGGGAGTTCGCAACCGGGTCGTCATCGCTTCCAAGTTCAACGCCGTTTTTGACGAGCAGACCCGGCAAGTCTCGGGAAGCGACACCTCACCCCAAGGCATCCGAGACGCGTGCGAAGCATCGCTCAAGAGGCTGGGCACCGACCATCTTGAGCTCTTGCAGTTTCACGATGGGGGCTTTCCGGTGGAACAGGCCGGACCCGTGCGGGACACCCTCGAGGCGTTGGTTCACGAAGGAAAAATTCGCAGTTACGGCTGGAGCACCGATTTGGCCGACCGAGCCAGTTTCTTCGCCCAAGGCCCGGGTTGTTCGGCCATCCAGCTTCAGCTCAACGTTTTTGAAGACAACCCAGCGGTGCTAGAGCTGTGTGAACGCGAAAACCTGGCCGCCATCAACCGGGGCCCGCTCGCCATGGGCCTTCTGACCGGCAAGTACACCTCAAACACCCAGCCGTCTGCCGACGACGTGCGTGGCGTCAACAGTCCGGCTTGGATGAAGTACTTTCAGAATGGCAAACCTAGCCCCGAGTACCTTACCAAGCTCGACGCGGTGCGACAGGTGCTCACCAGCGGTGGCCGTACCCTTTCGCAGGGCGCCCTGGCGTGGCTTTGGGCCCGTTCGCCAACCACCCTCCCCATCCCCGGCTTCCGAACCGTTGCTCAGGTAACCGAGAACTGCGGCGCCCTAAAACTTGGTCCCCTCACCTCGGCACAGATGGCCGAAATCGGTGGCCTTCTCGCGACCTAGAGTCCAGCGCCGGCGAAAACCTTGTCGAAACCCCTGCGGGAGCGCTCGAGCAGCGACTCTGCGCTATCCACAACAGGCCGCGGACTAAGCACCTCCTGAGCCACGATACCTTGGTAACCAAGGGTTTTAAGGGCGCGAAGAAAGCCCTCTAAGTCGATGTGACCCTCTCCCGGATAAAGCCTGTCGTTGTCGTCGATGGTTTCTATGTTTCCTTTGCGGGCATCGCCCAAGTGGGCATGAACGATTTGTTCGGGCCTCAACTTCAAGAGCTCCGAGGCCGCGTGGCCGGCGACATGGCAATGGAAGGAATCTACCAGCAGCCCCACGTTGGGCCGGTCAATCGCCGCTATAAGTTCAAGAGTTTGGTGCAGGTTCCAGAGCAACGGGTGCTTCCACTTGATGCGAAGGTCCATGGGGCCGATGAACTCCAGCGCCAGAGGTAGCCTAAACGCCTCGAGAACCTGCGCGCACAACCGCAGACGTCGCACGGTTCTGGCCATGAAAAGTGCGGGGTTCTCATCCACCGAAGGCAATAGATCGGTCCAGAGGCACCGTGCTCCCAACTGCGAAAGGAGCTCAGCGCTCGAAGCGAGTTTGGTGACACCCTGAAGGAATTGCTCTTCGGTGGTTTGCCACCCCACGGGCAGGAGCACGGCTCCCAACAGCAGGTCGTGACTTCTAAATAGTTCCTTGGTACCGGCAACCCCATGGCGTTCCACCAAGCCCATCGGATCAAGGTCAACCGACCGGAAGCCGTAGCGGTGGGCTAAGCTCAGAAAGTTTTCGTCGGTGCCCACGTCACCGAGTCCCGTACGGGTCAGGCCTTGAATCATGGTGTTCCTCCAGAGGGACTATTCTACACCAACAATGGCTTAGTGCCCCTGGAGGGGCTACGCCAAACTTCGGGTTCCTGACCGTGCTATTGTTGATGACGTGGTTCGAAAAAAAGGCAGAAGATTTCATGAAACCGATTCTTGTTTTTCTAGGAGCTCTTATGGCTTCTCTGAGCCTCTTGCTCGCCGGTTGCGCCCCTCACTCTCAGCCTGCTGGAGGAAAGCGAACCATCGTCGTCACTTACTCGATTGTGGGCAGCTTGGTCAAAGACTTGGCCGAGGAACAGTTTGACGTCGTGACGTCGATGCCCAACGGACTGGACCCCCACGAGTGGGAACCCTCGGCCAAGGACATCGAGACCTTGAACCACGCGGCCTTGATTGTGCGTAATGGTTTGGGGCTGGAAGGCGGAATGGAGAAAGCGCTGGCACAGGCCGAGGCAGCGCAGGTGCCCATGTTTACGGCCTCTCAACACATCACGGTACGAACCGTCAAAGCCGGACAAGGCCTGCCCACTACCGACCCTGACCAGGCCGTCGGTGCCAAGGACCCTCACCTGTGGTTGGACCCGCAGCGGATGAAAGCCATTGTTTTGGCGCTGGCCGCCGAGCTGAAGTCGCGGTTTGGCACCGACCTCGAATCGAAGGCCAACGACCTAGCTAACCGACTCGATGCGCTCGACGCCAAAATCAAAGCCGAGATGGCCCTACTTCCCGAGGCAAAAAGGCTCTTGGTGACGGGCCACGAATCGCTGGGATACTTTGCCGAAGCCTTCGGGTTTACCTTGGTGGGGGCCATAATTCCGAGTCTGAACGACCAAGCTGAGGTATCGGCCGCCGACCTGGCAGCCCTAAAACAGGCGATTGGCGCCAGAAAAGTGGCCGTTATTTTCACCGAACGGGGCACACCGGTGCGGGTCACGGCGGCGCTGGGCATGGAAGTCGGGCTCAAGGTGGTCGAAATCACCACCCACGCTCTGGGGCCCGATGGGTCGTATTTTACCTTTCTCGAAACCTTATCGCAGACCCTCCTGGGGGCCCTGCAAAACTAGCCACTTCTCAGGGCCAGGTTACCAACGGGACGCAGCGGCGCTCCCCCAAAACGGAGCCTGAGGAATCTGCTGAAGGCTGTAGTGGCGCTGGTGGCTACCTTGGAGCAAACCCTTCAGGTGGGTTTCGAAACGTCCTTTTAGGCCGGGGAGCTTCCAGAACGTGCTCCCTTCGGCAATGATTCCTACAGGTCGATCGCTTTGGTGTCCACCTCCAGTTCGCCAGAGCACCGCGGCTGTCGCTGCAGCCAACAGGGCAGCACCCCGGTCTACCACCGCTTCGACAACGATACGAACCCGATCACCCTCGGCTCGCCCTAGCGGATCAGCCAAATCGGCTGTAGTCCATTTTTCCGTTTGGCCGAGCGCCTGTTCCACCGCCAGCGAGCACAGTGGCCCTAGATACGCCCCCGAAATCGTTTTTTCCAGCCAATACGCGTCCGGGTCTTGGGTCAGGTTGGCGAAGGCTTGGTCGAGAGAGCCCCGGGGAAAAAGGCGGAAGGCACCCCACTCGGTGTTGTACACTTCACCCTGCCGGCTAGGTTCGGGGTAACAACCGTTGGTCCCGGTGCCAAGGATAAGCCCGATACCTGAAGACCAGTGGTCACTCTCGACAACGGCCTCTGCGGCCAAAAGGGTGGCAACTGTGTCGTTCAATACCACGAGCGCACCGGGCCGTGGGGAGGACTTTCGAGCCAGCGCCAGCTTGAGCTCGTGCCCCACCAATTGGCCCACCACCTCGGGGGCTTGAATCTCCTTGCTAAACTGAACCAATCTCCCGTCCTTGTCCGATTGAATGTCGGTGGGGAAGGAAAAACAAAAGCCGATGGGAAGTGCTTCTTCCATCACCTCGCCGAGGGCCGCCGCCATAGCGTCGAAGAAGGCTTGCTTGCTCACCAAGCCCTGCGTCCCGGGCATGGGCACCTCAACCTGCTTCTCCACCTCTCGGGACCCAGATTCCCAACGTACCCTGGCGGCGCGAAACCGCGTACCGCCCGCATCGAGCACAATGACTCGGCCCACCGCTCGACCCGATCGACCCGGTTTCCAAGGCAAGCAACTAGGGTTCATGGCCAGTGAGGAGCTTTTCCCAGCGAGTCCGCGCTCTAGTTCGTCTGCGAAGGCCTCGGCCACTTCGCGCACAGCAGCAGGCGACAAGACAAGCCCGGCGTCGTGAAGGTACTTCAATATCCGCTCCCAAGCCGGGGCTCCGCCGACACCAAGGTGTTGAGCTCTACACCCTCGGCCAGTAATTTCTTCGCTTCGTCGAGCATCACCGCCGTTGCCGTGGCCCCCACCCGAGTAACACCCAACGAGCGCACCGTGACGAGGTCTTTAAGGGTTCGCACCCCTCCGGCGGCTTTCACCTGCACCAACTGCGGGGCCACCTTTCGCATCAATTTGAGGTGCTCGATGGTGGCCCCCTTGTAGTTGTACTGGCCGTCGGGCTGTTTAACGAACCCGTAGCCGGTGGAGGTCTTCACAAACGCAACCCCGACGTTGCTGCAGATTTCTGTCAACCGGGTGATGGCCTCGAGCCCTAGAAAATCGTTTTCAAAGATCACCTTCACCAGAGCACCCCGGGCAAGGCTGACCAGTTGCACCGCCTCAATTTCGCGTTGCACAGCCTTCCATTCGCCACCGAGCACCTGACCGATGTTCACCACCATATCGATTTCGGTGGCACCGAGGGCACAGGCTTCGAGGGTTTCGGCAACCTTGATGCCTGTGGTTGCACTTCCATGAGGGAACCCTATGACGGTTCCCACCGCCACTCCCGAACCAGCAAGCAAGCGAAGAGCCAAGGGCACGGCGTAAGGCTTGATGCACACCGAGGCCACTTGGTAGCTCGCCGCCAGACGGCACCCGTCGGTGAGGTCCTTTTCTGTCATCGTTGGATGCAGAAGAGAATGATCAATCATCTTCGCTAAATCGGAAACGGTCATAAAACACCTCAATCGTTCAGTTGGATGCCTGTGGGCATAGCTACGGTAATTCCAGCGAGGCTCACCGTCAAGGTGTTTTGGGGCTCCTTGCGGGTTCCGATGAAGGGCGCAACAGAGGCATTTAGCGCATTAGGCAAGGAAAGGCGAAGTTATTGTCAAATCACCAGGCGTTTGTCGGAGCGAGCTTCCACACGCTCATTTCGTGAAACGTCGACTCCCCACCTTCTGAGAAGAGGGCAACCAGGTCGCTTTCTGAGAAGCTGGGATAGACCCGCTGCGACAAGCACTTAGAATTGTTGACGAAGACTTCGATAACGGAAGCATCGAGAAAGATCCGTAGATCGATTCGTTTGCCCTCCCGAAGGCTCATCCTTAGCCTTTGAACATAACATTCTCCGGTTTGCCTCGTCGGTTCTTCGGGAACTGGTAGCCAGGCGTTATCCTGAATCTCTTTGACGATCGAGGCTCGGCGGGCCTCGATAGCCTCCCTCGGACAATTCAGACCATCGACGAGTTTCACGGGGGCAAACAAGTCCTTGCGCAGGCTTGCGCGGGAAGTGTCTACTACGACTTCTTGGGTTTCAAAGTCATAGTAAACCAACGTTTCTTCTTTTCCCGATTCGTGGAGACACAGAACCACACCGGCCTTTGTAAGGTCGTTCGAAGAAACCGACAAAACCACCTCGAGTTGTCTGCCACGTAGCGAAAGCCTTTCTCGCCCCTTGAGGTTGGTGGTTCCCACCACAAGAACTTGCGCCCTCAGTTGCTTGAGTTCCTCGACCGGACTTACATCGACTAGCCCGTCGATACCTAGCTTCAGTACTCTTGGCAGGCTCAAGACTCCCGAGAACTCTTCCTCTTCCAACGATTCGAGCTGCCTTGCTTCGGTGATCCATCCCCATAGAATGCGTCGGTCTCCCGGGCCTAGGAGGGATTCGTTGGCGAAAAACTGACCCCCATATTGGTTCATACGCTCATGTTTTTCGGGAGTGAATACTCCGTCTTCATAACGACCCACGTAGTACTGAACACCCCGGGTGTGGGAGATAAACATGAAGATGTGTTTGTCGCCTAACGCAAAGAAATCGGGGCAGGAGTAGTCCTCGTACCCCTGGTTGAGCCTTTGGCCCCGCTCCACAAAAGGGCCCTGATAGGTCCAAGTTGTGAGGTCCTTTGAGACGAACATCGCGGGCTCAGGGCCACCAAAAATTGCCCTATAGAGGCCTTTTTCCTGCCAGGCGTGGGGGTCCCAAGAAGTAAAGAGGTGATACTCCTTGTCGCTTGGGAGAGGTATTTTCACGATAGGATTAGCGGGCATCTTCGTCCAAGTGTTCAAAGATGCGTCATCCGCGATCGCAACACAATTCCCGGCATTGACTCCGTGATACATGAGAAGCGGTGTGCCGTCTTCCATCAAAGTGAATGCACTTCCACTGAAGATGCCTTCTTCTGGACTCTGATCATCCGGCGACAACGCCGTTGGGTGCTGAATCCAGTGCAACAGATCGTGACTCGAGATGTGACCCCACTTATGAATGCCCTCGTCTTGAAAAATGTAAAACAGATGGTAACGACCCTTGTAGTAGATCGCCCCATTGGGGTCGAAGGGAATCGAACTGCCCTCCGGCGATACGACATGGTACTTGGGTCGATACTGATTGGCCAGAAGCTTTGCGCGCAGACGGCGTACCGCGCCGATGTCTTTTCCCTGCATAGAAGCCAGCGCCTAACGAGGCCAACGGGCAGAGGCAGAGGGAAAAACCGGAAACGGAGCGTGGGGTTCAGCTTGGTACCAATATGCGACGGAACTAATGTCGTCCTGCCGCTCGTAGAGTCCGCGCTTGGAAAGGCCGATCTGCTGCACAGTGGCTCGCAGGTCTTTCTCAAAGCAAATGGGGTCGTTGAGGTGCCACCTGTAAAAGCCGTGTTCAGGTATAGGCTTATCGTCGAAGGCGTTGCCCTGGTTTTGTCTAGGATTGCTGCTTCGTGGGTGCCCGAGAAACGGGGAATTGTACTCCTGCTCGGGCTCGCCGTCGATTTCAACAAACCCCCAAGCTCCGCCGAAATAGTCTTCGGTACCGGTACCACAGATGGTAGGGAACTCGAGGTCGCCATCAAGGTAGAACTTCACCTCGCCTTCACCATACCAGTTGCGCTCCAGAATCGACCAAGCCATGTAGGTGCCCACGTAATGGCCGGTGCCCTTCAGTTCGGCAATCGTGTAATCCTTTTTCGGTACAGTGACCGATTCACGTCTCCACTGCGCGTGAAAGCGTAAAGAATCCTCCGGCAGACTCGGCAAAAGTGCATAGTCAATCTGGAAGAAGAAATGCTGGATTTCCACCGCATGCTGGTTCTCTATCGTGATCTTCGCCCTCTTGGAAAAAGGCATAGGGAAGTAGCAGTTCATGCCACCGTGTGGAAGCACGACAATTGGAAGCGAATTGATACGCGTCTTCACCCCAAACCCGTTACAGAAGAAGTCACCTAGAGGTGCTTCCACACTAGGGTTCTGTTCTCCGTCCCAGTACATACGGATCACCAGGTCGCGCAAGACGAAGAAGTCTTTTTCCGTCATGTCGGTAACGGTTATCCAGAGGTGTCGGATCTCGCCCGGCCCTTCGTTGATGTCGGCCAAGGTAACCGTTTTTCCTTGAGGCAGTTCAAGCCAGGCGTGTCCTTTTCGCCCCGGACCGAGACCACTTGAGGCCCGTCCGCCAGCACCTTTGGCCCCAGTGAGGTTCTCGGCGGTAATAGCCCGCGTTTTTTCTTTCTTTAAGGTAGTCAGGTACGCTGAGTTGAGGGGGTTCACAGTTTGCTCCTTGAGGCAATTCTACTCTTTAAGACTTCCTGTCATCAAATTGACCAACTGTTTCTGCAAGAACAAAAACAGCACTACTATTGGCACCGTCATGATAACAGATACCGCCATAATCATCGCCCAATCGACAAAATACATCCCTTTGTAGGTCTGCAAAAGCAACGGAAGGGTGAGGTTTCTTCCGGAGGAAACAAGAACCGAAGAAAACAAAAAATCACCCCAGCCTACGATGAAGGAGAACAGCAGCAGCGCACTTAGCGCCGGCATCGCAAGCGGCATAACAATCCTATGAAAAACTCCTATCGGAGAACAGCCATCGATTTTGGCCGCCTCCTCCAACGAGGGAGTTTGTTCCTTAAAGAAGCCGATAAACAGCCAGGCATTCACCGGAACACAAATAATGATGTACGAAAACATAACCGTAAAAAGGTTATCGAGCATTTTTAGTCCAGCCATAATGCTGTAGTAGGGAATCAGAAGGACAATCCAAGGCATCACCTGCGAAAAAAAGATGAAGAAGAAGAAAAGTTTCTTGCCGGCGAAGTTGTAGCGGATAAAACCATAACCACCTAAAGCAGCTACATAGGTTGAGAAAATAGCACTCAAGGTGTTGATCCAAAGTGAGTTGAAGAAGGAGCCGATAAAATTTGCTTCACCAACACTACGCTTAAAAACGTTGAAGAAGGCAGAAAGTGTCCAGTTGTTGGGGAAGAAGCGGGCATCGACTGTAATGATTTCGCTATTGTCGCGAAGCGCGTAGGATAAGAGCATCACTAATGGGACTAAGAGCACCAAGGCTGCTACCAAAAGAAGAACGTAGAGAGCTGACTTCTTTACAATGTCAAACAGTTTCATCATATCTGCTCACCTCTTCCTGAACTCGTATCGGTAGTAAATGAAGGCTAGAATCAGGCTCAGGAGCATGAGCAGGATGCCCTCGGCACTCGCAATGCCTAATTTGAAGAAACGAAAGGATTGATCATAAATATCCAGACCAACGAGGTTTGTGGCCAAGGCTGGCCCGCCGCCGGTAACGAGGTAGACAAGATCAAACTCCTTGATCGTGCCCACCAGCTGCAGAATCAACATGATGAACCACACCGAAAACGTCATCGGCCAGGTGATGCGGAAGAACTTTTGCAGTGGCTTCGCACCATCGACGTCAGCTGCCTCATACAGTTCTTTCGGGATGTTTTGCAGGGCGGCAAGAAGCATCAAGGCCACAAAAGGAAAGTTTTTCCAGACCCCAATGAGGATCACCACCGGCAGTGCGATGTCGGCTCGAGAGATGAACGGGACTCCTTCGGGAACCAACTTGAGGGCAAGAAGTAATGCGTTCATGACCCCATATTCCGAGTCGAGGAACAAGGTGAACAGGAAGGCCACCACGATTCCGGGCATGGCCCAAGGAATAACCAGCAGGGATCGAAGGATGCCTTTTCCCCGAAACTTCGCGTTTAGTAACAGCGCCACAATCAAACCTAGGAGCATTTTTCCGAAAACACTCCAGAGGGTGTACCAACCGGTAATCGCAGCCATCTTCCAGAAGCGGGCCTTCTCCCAAACGGTCTGGTAATTGTCTAGTCCTACAAAGGCGTGTTCCCGGCTTCCAGAAAGCATGTCGTAGTCAGAGAAACTCATGATTACCGCCTGAACAAGCGGAATCGCCACAAACAGCACCAGAGTCAAAAGGGGCAGTATGAACAGTGTTGCTTCGATACCACGCCGGGTTGTTTTCTTCATACTGCCACCCCCTGACTTATTTCTTCTTGGCCTGCAAGATCTTCACCATTTCGGCTTGACCCTCGTCCAAAGCCTCTTTTGGTGTCTGTGCTCCTACCAAAATTGAGTTGAATGTCTGCCGAATGACGCCTTCAAACTCGTTCCACTGTGGAATATCGGGCACAATGCGCATTTCGTACTTGGTCGCCATAGCCACGAACTCACCCTGCTTCGGCTTCACCGAGTTGTAGAACGGGAGCGCCTTCTTGTTGACCGGAGACGCGGCGACGCCCTCACGCTTTTGCACTTCGATGGAATGCATATAGGCAATAAAGTCAAACGCCTCTTTGGGATGCTTTGACTTAGAAGAAATTGCCAAGGGATTACCCCAGGACTCATAGATCGGGGCGCGTTTTTGTCCATCGAGGTCGTAGGTAGGGAAGGGAGCAAAAGCGAGGTCGCTGGTAAAGGCCCCTGCCGGCATCATGTCGGTTTCGATGCTCGACATCGTCCAAATGGCAGCCTGCATAAAGGCTACGTCGCCCGTGAGGAACAAAGGCCGAATATCGTCATAGTACCTGCGGTCGCCTGTTGGACCGGCAGCCTTATTGATGCTGAGCAAATACTCAAAGGCTTTGATATTCTCTTTGGAGTTAAAAATTAGCCGATCGGGAGTATAGGGCCCTTTTTCCAATGGGAAGATTCCGCCGCCAGCGGTCCAGAGGTAAGGCATCGTAAACCAACGGGTCAACACATCTTTAGCCGTCGTTGGGTGTGCAAAGCCAAAAGTGGTCCGTTTTCCCGAAGCGTCGGCTTTGGTCAAGGCCTTGGCAACTTCTAGCTGTCCCGACCAGGTCTCCAATTTCTTGGGGTCAATTCCGGCCGCTTTCAACACTGACTTACGATACACTGTGTTTTGGGCGTAGAAGTTGATGAAAGGAAGGGCAATGGTCTGACCACTGCGCTGCGTGGCATTAAGGAACAGGATATCTTTTTCGAGGCTAGTGCCGTCTTTCAGCACGTAGCCCTTGATGTATTTGTCGAGGGCGAGAAAGGCCCCTCCTGGACGGGTCTGATCATACGAAGAGATACCTGCACCCGTATCCACGGCTACAATGTCGGCCTCCGAATCATTGGCAATGTCCAAATACAACTTATCCCAATACTTGGTACCGTCGAGGATTAAGGCTTCAACCTGAACCTTGGGGTACAATTTCTGAAACTCGACAATAGCCGTCTGCATGTTGGCGGCTCTAACGGGGTCGTTCATCCACCAACAGGCTACTGTCAGCTTAGTTTGAGCAAACCCGAATCCGGCAACAAGAAACAGTGACAACAGTGAAAATGCATACTTTGCGACTGTGCGCATATTGAACTCCTTTTTATATATCTTGAAAAAACACATAGTGAATTAAGTTCTCGATATTAGCCTCCTTAACTAACTGACTTTAATCCTTCGGTTTCCTTTCACTTTTTGAACAAGCTTAAGAGTTTAGAGTTTGATTCCTTTACAAAGACGGGAATATAGTCGAGTGGCGCTTGCACCTCGATGGATTGCCCCCCTTGCGTGGTTTCGTTTGTCCAGGCGTTTGTCCACGTGTTGCCGCGCGGCAGATAGACGGTACGGCTTCTGAGGTTAAACTTAGTAATGGGCGCAATTAAGAGCGCGGGTCCGAAAAGGAACTCGTCTTCTATCGCATAGGTTTCAGGGTCTTCGGAGAAGTCAAAGAATAGCGGCCGCATGGGAGGTAGACCCTTTTTTCTGGCCAATTCCATTTGATCCATTACATAGGGTCGCAACCGTTCCCGCAGCATCATGGAGTTGCGAATATGACGGTAGGCTTCGTCGCCGAAACGCCACGCCTCGTTGTAGGGCCTGTAACCGTGGGTACGGAAGATGGGCAGGAAGACTCCATACTGGTACCAACGGACCATAAGCTCATGAAAGTGGTCACTCGTGCTGTCGTTGGTGATGAATCCACCAATGTCGCAACTCCACCAGGGGATGCCGCTCATCATCACGTTGAGCCCGACTTTCATGTATTGTTCGAGGTGTTCAAAAGAGGACAGAATGTCGTGGGGTGCTGGGCAAGCTCCGTAGCGCTGACTTCCAGCCCAGGCATTCCTGGAAATGTTGACGACTTCGGTTTCTCCGGCTGCTACCTGCCCCTGATAGACATTTTTTTGGTGCGCAACCACGAAGAAAGAATGGCTTTCGACGGCCGGACCAATGTGAAAAACAACTTGGTCATAGTCTTGGATGTCGTGAAACTCATCACATGGATCGAGCCAGAACGTGCGGATCCCTAAGTCGAAGTAATTTTTCTTCCATTTTTCCCAGAGAAACTTCGCGGCTTCGGGGTTGGTGGGGTCGTACTGGTATTTAGGGCCGAAGAAATCAACCTTGTCTTTCGTACCATCCAGCGAGGTAGTAAAAAGGTTATGCTCCTTCATGTATTGGAAGTTCTCGCTGCTCTCGTCAACAAGGGTCCACGGAGATACCATGACCCTGACGCCCATTTCCGCAAGTTCCTGAATCATGGCCTTGGGATCTGGCCAAAGCGTGGGGTCCAGTTTCCAATTGCCGGCAGCATCCCAGTGGAGAAAATCGATCACGAGGACCGAAAGTGGTAAGGCCTGCTTCTTGAACTCGCGCGCGATTTCCATAAACTCGCGTTGGTTCTCGTAGCGCAATTTGCACTGCCAAAAGCCAGAAGCCCAATAGGGGAATACAGGTGTATGCCCTGTCGCGTCGGCATAGTTTTCCATAATCTCCGCGTACGAATCGCCGGTTGTGATGTAAAAGTCGATTTGCTTGCAACCATAGGAAACCCAACGGGTCATGTTGTTGCCGAACTCCACCCTTCCCAGCGAAGGGTTGTTCCAAAGGAACCCATAGCCTTCGCTTGAAACCACAAAGGGAACAACAGCCTTCACATGCCGCTGGTAAAGATCGATGACGCTCCCTTTGAGATCCACCCGACCGGTTGCGTTCTCCCCCATGCCGTAGAATCGTTCACCTTCTCGGGACGCCAGATGAAGTTCAGTGTGGTAAAGCCCATTGGCGACGGGCTTGAACGTGTGGGCTCCGGGGTTATGGGCCCAGACTCCATAGTCCTGCTCAGCAAGGAGGACAGAGGTGTTTTCATGGTCGTGCTTAAAGAACTGGAGGCTACCCTTCTGTGTGTAGGTATCCTGAATCACCACCGAGATGTCGCCATTCCTCAAAACCGCCTGACGGGAGTCGAAATGAATGGTGGCCTGAGCTTCCAAAGGAATATCGAGAGCCCAATCCGAGGTCTGCCGGCTCTCTTTCGGGGCTATCCTGATTCGGATTCCGTTGCGACCCCAAGGATCCGCTGTAATCCTGGCTGTATCGAGATCGTAATACAGTTGGTTATTCATGCTAAAAGCTCTGGTACTGACTTCGTTCATTTCAAAGGACCCCCCACTTGCCGTTTTCAAACTGTTCAAGTGCCATCTGAATCACCTGAAATCAACTGGAAGGGAGCCTCAATGGATCGAACTTCCTTGGGAGCCATGCCTTGGATTCGACTCAAAAGCAACTCAATGGCGATTTTGCCGACCACCCTGGGGTTGTAGCTGATGGTTGTCAGACGGGGCCGTACGTCATGCATCTCTTCTGTTTCATCGAAGCTAACGACGGCGATATCTTCGGGAACTCGCCACCCTAAATCGACCGCCGTGCTCATGGCACCAAAAGTCATCAGGGCATTGCCGATGAAAACGGCCGTAGGCCTAGTCTTGAGGCCCCAAAAATAGCGCATCCCCTCTCGTCCGGAGGGGCGAAGAAAGCTACCGTGAAAGGTCAGTTCTGCCGGTTGGTCGAGTTTGTGGTCACGCAGCGCTTTTTTGTAGCCACGAAGTCGCTCGCTACCGGAGTGATACCTCTGGTCGCCCGACAAGTGGGCGATTCGCGTGTGTCCTTTGTCGATCAGGCGTTTTGTAGCCTGATATGCGGCTTGAAAGTCGTCCAAAAACACATTGTCGAGAATTGGCTTGCTGAGGTAGCCGATGTAAGCACCGGTTACACCCAGGTGCTCAAGAAGCGTTTCCCCGCCGTCACACATTTCACCCGAAATAATGACGCCGTCAAAACGCTTCGGGCTCATCAGCTTGATGAAACTCTGAACTCGGTCGGGCGTGCTTGTTTGCAGTACATCGGTGTTATAGAAAAGGAGCTCATAACCCTCAGCCGACGCAATTTCCTGAATTGTCTGCACAAGCTCTGAGAAAAAGGAGTTCGTGATGTCGGGCACAATGAGAGCCAGCAGGTTTTTCTTCCCCGTCCGTAGGTTCTGAGCAAAAGGACTTGGCTGATATCCCAATTCCTTGATGGCGCTTTCTACCCGCTCCCTGAGAACCTTTGTCACCCGCTCCGGATGATTGATCACATGCGAAACCGTGGTCTTTGACACCCCGGCCAAGAGAGCAACGTCACTGATTGACTTCACCAATTTTCCTCGTGAATCGATTTGTGAATCGTTTTGTGAATCGATTCAAAACCAATGTGAGACCAGTGATGGAATCTGTCAAGCTGATTTTTCTGTGGCGCGTGTTTGAAGCAAGTTGGGAAACCGATGACCGAACCCCGCCGGCCGTGTTAACCTGAATCCATGTTTGACCTTCAAAATGACACCCTAACCGTCACCCTTCTCGACCCAGTCGCCGACCGCGAGCGATTCGGTACGCGCTATTGCACTGCCGGCTACGTTTTTCAGATTTCCGACGTCCATCACGGAGAACTGCTCAGTGGGCCTACCTTTCCCCACAGCTTCAACACCTTCGATGGGCAGGGAATTCCCGACGCCTTCAACCTTTCCCCGCTTCGCGACCCCCAAAAACCTGGTCCTTTGGCGTTGATTTTGGGAATTGGGCTGTGCGACCTCGAAGAGAACGCGGTCAAGGAGTTCAGTGCCTGGGAGCAGAAGCTCTCGCCGGCCGAAGGAGAGTTCCGCACGGTGCACGAAACCTTAGGCTACCGCGTAGAAGTGGTCCGCAAGGTGTCTTTGCTCGGCCGCACGGTACGCTCTTGGACCTCGGTGCACAACCTTGGCAAGGAAACCGTGGCGCTGCGTTGGTTCCCCCATCCGTTTTACCCCCAACCCACGGGGACGGAACTGTGCGCGTTCAACCTCGCCGTTTCGTTTCCAGTCAACTCCGGCTATCGGATGGCCGACAACGGGTTTATTCACCGCATCGATAAGCCAGTAACACCGGGGCCGTTTCAGTCGCTAAACCACGATGCGCATGCGCCTCTGGCCGTGTGGCAACGCCACGACAAACTAGGCTTGGTAGGTGCTCGGAGCGACTACGTACCAGCGGCCTTCCCGATTTGGGGCAACGCCCACACATTTTCTTGGGAACCCTACCTGGAACGGGGCCTTTTTGCTGGCGACAAGACCGCATGGACCATGGAGTATTTGTTTTAGGAGCTACGCCAAGATGGATCTAGCAGGCTGAACTCGCTGGAATCGGCACCTGGGAAACCTTGACCAGTTTTTCCAGTTGTTCCAATTCCTGAAGGTCAACCTCGGAATCCGTGAGGACCAAATCCACCTCCTTCCACGGGCAGAATTGGATTATGGCTTCTTTGTCGAACTTGCTGCTGTCGCAAACCACGATGGCCCGCTTGCTGCTTCTGAGCATGGCCTGTTTCACCGCCGCCTCTTCTACAGAGGAGGTGCAAGGTCCGTTACGGGAGAGGAACCCGTCGGTGCCGAGAAACGCTACATCGGCTTTGATCATCTCAAACGCCCGAGTAGACCAAAGGCCAACGAGGGCGAGGCTGCTGCCGCGAACCTCACCGCCCACAAGGAGAATTTTGTTCTGCGAAGAGGCGAGCACCTGAGAAATGCTCACCGAGTTGGTGATGATGGTGTAGCCTGAGCGTACCGCAAGGAGCTTGGCAATGGCCAGCGTGGTGCTTCCGGCGTCGAGAATGATTACGCTCCCCTCTGCGACCAGCGACACAGCGGCCTGGGCGAGGAGGCCTTTTGCGGTAACGTTTTCGGATTCGCGGGCTGCCAAAGAGCGTTCCACCAAATCGCTGGAGGCAATGGCCCCGCCATGGCTTTTGTGAACCAAACCCTCGCGCTCTAAATGCAAAAGATCCTTACGGATGGTTTCGGTGGAAACGTGAAACATCTGGGCAACCTCGGCCACCTTCGCGCTGCCTTCGGTCACGATCATCTGCATAAGTTTATTGCGGCGAAGCGCCGTGAACGAAGGAGCCATCATTCCACCTTTCCTACAAACCACATCGCTCGAACTAAAAGCGAAGGTCTCAAACTGCTGCTTTGATCATCCTAAACAGTTGATCCTGTCTGTGCAGCCCCAGCACAATTTCAAGCACGGCGTCGAGTCCTTGGTCTTGGAGCATCTGCCTCAGTTGCACCGCTTGCGGTTCCTCGGGAGAGTTGTAGTCGAGCGCAGCACGGATTCCTACCAGAATAGCATCGGGACTGATTCCGTGCTTGAGGGCCGTGAGGGCAGGAGCGACGAAGCGCTCGTCGTGGCCGAGCTTACGCAGGGGCTCGCGGCAGATGCGAGTGCAAGGGTCGTGCATTCGGCTGTCTGAGAAGCGACGGAGCATGACGGTGATGTATTGGTAAAACTCCACTTCCGGTAGGCCGTATTCGCGGCTCCAGCCCTGCCCGCACTCGGCCAGCGCCCTGAACACCACAGAGAAAATCGCATCGTCGAAGGCTGCTTGAAAGATGTACTGATAGCCTTTTTGATAGCCAAGGTACCCTAGCATCGCGTGCCCGGTCAGAGAGAACATTTTCCTCTTGATGTAGGCCTCGGGCTTGTCGGTGAGCTCGAGCCCTTGAATCGGCAGCAGGGTGCCCTTCACAGCCGCCTTGTCGATGACCCATTCCACGTACTGTTCAACCTTGACCGTCAGGGGATTGCTGTCGTGGATGGGCATCACCATGCGCGACACTTCGGCGTCGGGGAAGCCGACGAACTCCGCGCAGTGGGCGAGCTCCGCTTGGCTCAGCTGAGCAAATACGGCCCTCTTCAGCAGGCTCGAGCCCTTATCGATGTTTTCGCAGGCAATCACGTTGAGCGGTCGTGTGACGCCCAACTCCATCCTCCGCCGAATCGCCTTAACTATCGTGGGAGCCGTTTTGGTGAGGATGCTTGGTCCAACCGCCGTGGTTACCAACTCTGCTTCTGCCAAAGCCTCGGGCAATTTGTCGTCGGTGGGCAAAAAGGCCCGGATGCCGGTAATTTCCACTCGGTGCTCTTCGGCACCCATGACGATCACCGGGTAGGCGCCGAGATGATTGATGCTATCGACGAGGGATGGGGAAACCTCGACAAAGGTGATTTGGTAGCCGGCGCTGAAGAGAACCTGCCCTATGAACCCGCGGCCGATCTGCCCGGCGCCAATCATGATCGCTTTTTGTGGCATAGATTCCCCGCTCAGGCCTTCAGGCTGTTCGAAATGTAGACTTTCAGAGCCTTACCGCTCTTGGCCAACTGAAGGCCTTGCTCAAACTGCTGCAGAGGCAACCGATGGGTAACCATCTGATCTGTGCGCATCGCCCGCGTGGCCAGCAAATCGAGGGCTTTTTGAAGCTGGCGAGCGGTGGACGAGGAGGCGCCATAAACGGAAACCTCCTTGTAGTGAATGATGCGGCTATCAAGGGTGATGCCCGAAGCACCCACAGGTAGGCTGGAGAACAAACTGAGCCGGCCACGGGTGGCGAGGGTTTCCAAAGTTTGTTCCATAGCTTCTTTAACCGGCGCCGTGACGATGGCGACGTTGACGCCCTTTCCGCCGGTGAGGCGCTTTACTTCAGCCACGAGGTCGTTTTTGCTGGTGTCAATGTAGTCGGAATATTCAAACCTCCGGGCCATTGCCATTCGGGTTTCCGATCGCTGGGCCAGAAGAATTCGCCCGGCGCCACTCATACGAGCCAGTTCGGCCTGAAGGATGCCGATGGGGCCGGCACCGACGATGAGAACCGATTCACCAGGGACGATTTTCAACAACTCCTGGCCGTTGATGCAACAGGCCAGGGGTTCGGCCAGGCAGGCCACTTCGTCCGACAAGGAGTCGGGCACTTTGACCAGATTGCCCAAGGCCATAGCCTTGGCCGGGATGGCCACGAACTCGGCAAAGGTGCCGGGGTAACCCCAACTGATGGCCTCGATGGTCTGGCAGAGGTTGAACAAACCTTGCTGGCAAAGCTCGCATTTGCCACAAGGCAGTGAAGTCTGCACCGTGACCCGGTCGCCTACCTTCAGGTCGCTGGTACTATCCTTGAGTTCCACGATCCGACCACAGGACTCGTGACCAATGATTTGTGGTGGTGTGATGCGGGGGTGACCACCTTTATAGATTTTGACGTCGGTACCGCAGATGAGGCTTCCGTCGAGTTGGACAAGGGCACCACCGGGGGGACAACCCGGCCTTTCAGTTTCGAGGATGCGGATATCTCCGGGGCCATAAAACCAGGCTGCTTTCATGTGATTACTCCAGGTTAGCGTGTCGAGTGAACATGGTTTTGGAATCGTTTCCTTGAGCTTCCATCAGGCGGATAATGACGGCGTCTAAGAACAGCAAAAGACTTTGTTCGAACAGCGAGCCCATGGGTTGAATGGAGCTGAAGGCACTGGCAAGGCTGTTCTTGGGGGTCGGTGCTGAGATTTTGACCACGATATCGGCCATACCACCTATCGAGGATTCTCGGACGGCAGTCACCAAAGCGAGCTCAGCTTCCAGCTTTTTGGCCTTGTTGGCCATCGAGACCAAGCTGCTGGTCTCTCCGGAACCCGAGCCGATGACGAGCAGATCGCCCTTAGCCAAATTAGGGGCAATCGTTTCGCCAACAACATAGGCCTCGAACCCCATGTGCATCAGACGCATGGCAAACGCCCGGACCATGAAGCCGGATCGGCCGGCCCCGGCTACCATAATTTTTTTTGCCCGCAGGATGCTTGCAACCAGTTGGTCGCACTCCGCCTCGGAGATGGCACCGAGGGTTGTTGCCAATTCCTTGGCTATCGCCTGGCCTATTTCGTTGAAGTTCATTTTCTGCCTCCGGCATTCACTAAAACAGCTTTCAAGTCCTGGGCCGCTTTTCGGTGATCGAAAGCCCCCGAAATGGCTCCCCCGACGATGACAATATCGGGACGAGCCTCGACAAGGGCACCGATGGTGGATAATTTGATGCCCCCAGCTACCGCAATTTTTGAGCTTTTGACCACCTTTTTGACCCGCAGCAGCTCATCGAGGGGGCTCTTTCCGGTGCCCTGAAGATCAAAGGCGGTGTGGACGCAGATGTAGTTAACACCAAGCTTGTCGACTTGTTCGGCACGGCGCTCGAGGTCGGCGACGCCGATCATATCGACGAGAATTTCTTGACCGGCCTGTTTTGCCGCCGTGACAGCAGAAAGGATAGTCGCGTCATCGGCAACGCCGAGAACACTCACAATGTTGGCTCCGGCCTCGAGCGCGGTTCGGGTTTCGTGCTCGCCAGCGTCCATAATCTTGAGGTCGGCCATGATTTTCAGCTGGGGGTAGGCGGCGCGCACTTCCCGCACGGCCCTCACCCCGTCCTGCACGATAAAGGGCGTGCCGATCTCCACAAGATCAATGACATCGGCAACCTCCTTGAGGATCTTCTTCGCCCCTTCCATGGTAATAAAATCTAAGGCCATCAGCAGTTGCATCACTTCCTCCTAGCATCTTCGGGCAACCTCAGCCAACCGGCCGGGCTACCCCAGCGAGCTGCGAGACCTCCGCAAAACTCTTGATTCCATCGGTTGGGCCAAAGGCCGTGGTGGCCAGGGCCCCAACGACGTTGGCAAACTTCGCGGTTTCTTCCAGCGAAAACCCGTGGATCCAAGCGGCAATGAAGCCGGCCACGTAGGCATCGCCAGCCCCGTTGGTGTCGAGGGTCTGCACGGGAAAGCAGGGCACGACAATCGACTTGCCGGCCGTGTAGACCTGGCTGCCTTTGCTGCCCATTTTGAGGCCGACAACCTTGATGCCAGCGTTGAGAAGGTCCTGGGCAATGGCAGCGGGGTCCGATTTGCCGGTCAGTTGCTCCGCCTCCACGAGGCTCGGGAGGAAGAGGTCGGTGTAAGGGAAGCAAGCTTCTATGGCTTTTCGCCAGCGCCCGGTAGCGTCCCAGGCCGTATCTAGGCAGGTGGTGATGCCATGTTGCTGCGCCCATCGGAAAAGTTCGGCGGTTGGGGTGCCATCGATGCCGGGCAAGAGCAAGGCTCCCCCCAGATGAATCAGCTTGCAAGAAGCCAGCACGCTTCGATCGAGGTCGAGCGGGCCGAAGGTGCTGTTGGCGCCTAGGCTGGTGATGAAACTCCGCTCACCCTCCTCGCTGTTGAGCACCATGCTGCAGCCGGTTCCCAGAACTGGGTCACGGCGGACGCAACCGGTATCAACCCCGCGGCGACTGACCGACCCAACGACGTAATCTCCGAGCTCATCGTTACCAACCTTGGCCATCAGCGAGGCCTGCACCCCCAGTTTGGCCAGAACCATCGCGGGGTTGGCGGCGCATCCCCCCGTGCTGAGCTGCATCCGGGGAGTCAGGACAAGTTTTCCTTTTTCGGGGTAGTGCGAAAGTGGCCCCGCGGTCAGGTCGGCGACGAGTATTCCCAAACAAGCGACCTGATGCACGGCACACCTCTTAAAACCAAGATATCGCAAGTCTATGGTTGGTTTTTAATGCTGTCAAGGTGCATAATTTGGAATATTTGCCATTTTCGTTGTGATATCTTGGTAATCTAGCTGAGAGCAGTGCAACAAACTTAGCGAGTTCTCTTTGGCAGTCAGGAGCGAGAGCATGGTTGTAAACGCCCAGTTTGCCGCCATCGAAACTAAGCCGAGTGCGTAAACAGGCGCTGTTCGACAACGGAGTTTCAACGCCACCCGGGCGCCTGCCTTCTATCGATGATCACAAGTGCCGAACGAAGCCGTTGGCTGAAAAACCTTCATGAGAGGACCACAATACCTTCGCTTTCAGCGACTTCCTTGAGTCTCTTGTCTTTGGTCACCAATGTTGCCATGTTCCGCCTAGCGGCCACCAAGTAGAACATGTCATAGGTTGTGTGGCTGTTCTTTGCACCCTCAAAAAACGCTTCTCTCCAGAGATCACGGCAACTCAAAGTGACGTCAACTAGTGAAATGCAAAACTCAATAGCCCCGAGACACTTTTCCTCGGTGAAACTAGAAAACTTCCTGTATTTCCATAACACGTTCGTCACTTCTGAAATGAAGATATCCGGCGCAATTACTACGTCGGCGGTTTCAAGAAGCGTCCGAATCTGAACGGCAGAAGGTCCACCAATCGCAACCTCGACGGCTGCGCTCGTGTCCAGGACGACTGTCATCGGCTGTCTCGATCTTCCCGAACGAGGAACTCTGGAGTCGGGAGGATCTGGGCCTCGACTCCAAATCCCTCAAACGTGGAGATCAGGTGTTTTCTTCTATTCTTGTTCTCGAGTCTCTTCTCGATTCCCTCTTTCAGGAGGACAATTGTCTGTTGAGCCAAACTGCGATGTTCTTTCTCGGCAAGGAAGTTTAATTGGTTATAGACCTCAGACGGAAGATCCCTCACTTGTAAAGTAGGCATGTTCACCTCATTGCATGCAATATACACCATATACGCATGTGCTTCAAGAACTTCTCCTACCGCGGCCGCAGGGTCCGTATCACGCCTACCTAACGTGCGTGACAATTGCCTAAGTTAAGGAGAACTCGATGTTAGGCGAACTTCTTCATTCCCAATACTATCCTCATTCCTTCATCGATCTCTCCGAAAGTCCGTCTGCCTGTCCTCGAAATCTTTTCAAGGAGTCGCCTTCGGTCAATTGCGACAATCTGCGAAGTCACAAGCACTGAATCTTTGGAAAGACCACTTTCCTCGCTATCCAGGAATACATTACCTGGTGCTTCTGCAAGTTCCAGGTTAGTGGTGAAAGGAATGATCACAATCGTGCTTATTACACTGCGATTGAACTCATCCTCTTGAACGATGAGTACTGGTCGTTTGAAACCTGGCTCGCTCCCAAACGGAATACCAAGGTCTGCCCACCAGATTTCACCACGCATCATTTTTAGTTAAGTTCCTCATGGATTCGATCCCCGCATTCGCGACGTCTTGGAACTGACTCACGTCGGTCTTGCTATAGACACGATTGAGTCTCTCGGCGATGTTTTCCCTTTTATGAAAGGCGATGAACTCTTCGAGAGCTTTCGCGAATAGCTGACTTCTCGGTATACCTAGCGACTGAGCAGTCTTTTCAGCCTCTTCGTAGAGTTGGTCAGGCAAGGAAATCGCTGTTTTCATGTGCCTTAGTATAACACAGGTATAACCAAAGATCCAGGGCATCCGTTTCCTGGTCAAGGGCGGACATCGTTGTACTCTTGCCGGAAGAGGTTTAACTTCCGCTGCTGGCTGACCCAACCTGTTCCTGGCAATCTTCTTGAAGCAAGAGCTCATCGAGCAGGACCGACAGTTTCGGCTTCGGTCGGCCCCACACCACGGCTCGTACCGGGATCACAGTTCCTATCAGTGGATTAAAGTTTGGAACAGGTATGGGTGGAGTACCCGTTTCAGCAATCCCCCTCCGAATCTGGGTCGGTGACAGCCCCGTTGATTGCTTGATGGAGTGTGAAAAGTGGTATTCATCCCGAAACGCCAGGTTGGCAGCGATCTGACCTACGGGCAGTTGGGTCTGCAACAGCAGATATCGGGCGGCTTCCACCTTGAGACTTCTATAATACCGGATGGGAGACATCCCCACTGCTTGGCGAAAAATTCTGCAGAAATACGAAGAATCGATACCCAGACGGCGGGCAAGGATGCTCAGATCCAGAGTTCCATGGAGGCTCGATTGCATCAATTCGAGGGCTTCGTTGACATACGTCTGGCCCACCGTCGGTAAAGGGGTTCGTCCTCCCGCCAAATCGTAAAGCAGTCCGTAGAGGCGGTGTTCGGCAGAACGCTGGAAAAAGGGATTGGAGGAGGACGCCCTCTGGCGGATTTCCTCGAAGACTAATTGGAAGCCATTGCCAATGTTGACCACGTCAGAAGAGGCAAAGAGCTTGTCTACCAGTTCGTTCCACTCACGGTCGTCTGAACCGTTCTGAAAACGGACAAAGAAGAAGACGGTCGGCAATTCCCCCGAGCCGTGGGACCGGTGGCGTTGTACCGGTTTGGAGTAGAACAAACTTCCTGGATTCTGCTCGTATTCCTTTCCGTCGTTGTAAAACCGTCCTCTTCCGGCCAGAAAATAGTGGAACTCTCCTTCCGCCCCTTCTTGATGGTCATGCTCCCCAAAACCCTGAGAACTGACCAAACCCGATGCGACGATTTTCACCCGCTCAGGTTAGGTTGCCTCTTTTGAAATGTCAAGATTTCACAACCCGGGGACGAAAAGGAAAATGGCTGGCTTCCCGGTTTGGCACTACAGTGATTTTCATGAAACATCTCAAAATTGGAACGCTTGTTGGGATGAATGACCGGGAGGCCGGTCTTTCCTCTCTCAGAAAGTTTGTGCAGGCAGGATTCGAGACCATCAGCCTCACGTGGTGGCAAACCTTAGGGTCTCAAAACCTAGGCGAAACCGCCGACCTCGTCAAGGAAATCCTCAAACCAGCGGGTGTGTCGGTAAGCTGTCTGTCTATTTTCGGCAACCCCCTGACGGGAGCAGGAAAAAACAGCGACACCCTGGCGGGCTGGGAGCAGCTGATTGACCACGCGGCCGATTTTGGCTGTGACTTGGTGACGGGTTTCACCGGCCGCCTCCCCGACCAGCCCGTGGAGGCGTCGATTCCCCGGTTCGCCGAAGTCTTCGGCCCCCTAGCTCGGCGGGCTGCGGGACGCCACGTCCGACTGGCCTTTGAAAACTGTACGATGGAGGGCACTTGGCATCGCGGCGACTGGAACCTGGCTCACAATCCCGACGCTTGGAAACTGTTGTTTGATGCGGTCCCCGATGCCAACGTTGGTCTTCAGTGGGAGCCCTGCCATCAGATGAGCCAACTCATTGATCCGTTGCCGCAATTGCGACAGTGGGCGCACCGGGTGTTCAACGTTCACGGCAAGGACGGTACCCTAGCTTGGGACGTCATCAAGGCCAGCGGTATCGGAGGGGGGCGCCCGTACTTTTGGCATCGGACCCCTGGTTTTGGAGACACGAACTGGAACGATGTTGTGACCATTTTAATGCAGGCGGGTTACGAGGGTAGCATCGACATTGAAGGGTACCATGACCCCGTACACGGCGCGGAATGGGAGCTTTCGTCGCAGGTCCGGGCCTTGAAGTACCTGAAAGAGTGTCGGGGAGGGGACGATCTTGGCCCCCTATAAAATTGTTGTCGTCGGCTGTGGCGGCATGTCCGAGGCGTGGATAAGGTACGCCGTGGAGCGACAAAAGAAGCTCGGGGATGTTGAGGTGGTCGCCCTGGTCGATCTACGCCGGGAGGCAGCAGAAGCCAAAGCCCGCGCCTTTGAGCTAACCGTTCCCTGTTTCAGCGACCTAGGAGAGGCCCTGCGAGCGACGACGGCAGACCTGGTGTTCGATATCAGCATTCCCGAAAGCCATAAGGCAGTGGCTTTGAGGGCCTTTTCTCACGGTTGCTCGGTGTTTGGTGAAAAGCCCATGGCGTCCTCGTTGGCCGACGCTCAGGTGATGGTGGCTGCTGCCCAGAAGGCGGGGGTGCGGTATTCCGTTATGCAGAACCGCCGCTACCTTTCAGGCATCCGTGCCTACCGCCAGTTGGTGGTCGACCACTTGGGACCAGTGGGAATTATCAATGCCGATTTTTATCTGGCGCCTCACTTTGGCGGATTCCGCGATGCGATGGACAGCCCCCTGGTGCTCGACATGGCCATTCACACTTTCGACATGGCCCGGTTCCTTGCCGGGGCCGATCCCGTCACGGTTTACTGCAAGGAGTCCAACCCTTCGTGGTCGTGGTACCGCGGTGCAGCGTCGGCTACCTGCGTGTTCGAACTGAACAATGGGGCCGTGTTCACCTACCGCGGCAGTTGGGCTGCTGAAGGGGCTCCCACCACCTGGGAAGGGGATTGGCGGATTGTGGGGGCGCAGGGGACGGCCCAATGGAACGGGGCCGACCCGCCGTGGGCCGAGGTGGTCTCGCCCTTGCCAGCCGGTGAAACCATGCCGTTTCAGCGTTCTGTGGAACGCCGAACACCGGGCGGGGGGTGGTCGGGGCGCGCAGGTCACGACGGCTGTCTGGATGAGATGTTTGCTGCTTTGAAAGAAGATCGTCCGGCGGAAACCGACTGTGCCGACAACTTTAAGAGCATCCAAATGGTGTTCGGAGCTCTCGAAAGCTCCCGTACAGGCAAGGTCATTTCTTTGTAGAGTCTCTTTTTCATGGCAGACTGCCTCAATGACAGTCTCACGACTTTTGCTGGCTCGCTTCTCCTTGGTTCAGACCTGTTACCAGATCGGCACCATACTGATGATGTCAATTGGTATTTTTCTTCAGCCTGGCGGCTGGGCGCCTACTTCTGTGCGGGTGCGTCGCCTCATACCAAGTCGTGGCAACGTCATCTGGTTTCAGCGTTGAGAGTAAAACCAGAATGTTGGACAAACCAACCAAAGTGGCTAGGGGACATGCGGATCCCCAGGTCAGTACGCAGTTTGGGGAGCCGTCTGTGAACAACAGATGAGCTACGATTCCACTGCCGACGTTGTCACTTGGTCGGCCCAGCAACAATCGGCATTACCCGAGGTACGTGGACCGCCGATGCCCGGGGCAGTTTCGGCTCTGGTCGGCCCCCCGCCTGGCAAAACTTTCGTGCTCAATACCAAGGTGTCCAGTTAAGTAGTTGCTCTGTAGTAAGTTCATCGGTCCAGCCAATTCTCGACCGCCAATCCCGGCACCCGGCCGAACTCGCTCGAGTTGTCGGTAACGACAGTCAGTCCAAGGCTACGAGCGTGGGCGGCGATGAGTAGGTCATTCGGGCCGATAGGCGTGCCGTTCATTTCGAGTCTCCAGCGGATGTCGGCGTAGTGGAGCTCGACACCGGGTTCCAAGGGGAGGATTTCAAGAGCGGTTAGCATCAGTTCAAGGCGCTCGCGAAGCGCCGTCGAAACACCTTTTGCCAGTCCAAAACGAATCTCGGCGGCGACAATGAGACTAGTGCAAGCGCAACCATCTCCAACACGCCTCAGGTGCTGGCCAACAGGGCCTTCGGGATCCTTTGCCAGGGAACTCAAAATGTTGGTGTCCAGAAGGTAGAGCAGCCCAGCCGTCATAGCCGGATGTCATCCAGGGGGGGCAAACCGTTGTCAACTTCGGGAAAGGAATCGCCCAGCGCTGGCAGGTTTTCGAGCAGTGCCAGAAGGCCGCGCGGCGTCATGACCGGCTCAATAATCAGGCGGTACCCCTCTCGATGAATCAGCACTTTCTTACCCGGAAGTTCCATTTCACGGGGAATCCGCACCGCTTGATTACGGCCGTTGCGAAATAGGCTGGCTTGACTGATGGTTGGCATAGGTCAAGCATAGGCCCATTTGGGCCGGCCGTCAAGTTTTGGTTGATGCGCCGACGGCAAACGCGTGAAGAAGATTACCCTCGATGCAAAGGTGTCTGAAAAATTGACACCTGGAGATGTTGGGGCTATCCTTACTGTAAGGATGTAAGAAAATGTCGCCAGTCGTTGCCATCGTCTCCAGTAAAGGCCAGATCACCCTTCCTCAAACCGTTCGCCAAACCCTTGGGCTCCACCAAGGGGATCCGGTCCTTTTTGAAGAGAGGGACGGAGTCGTCCTCTTAAGGAAGCGTCCGAAGGTCGACGCAACCTGGGCGGCGGGGCTCGCCGCGACGTTGAGCGAATGGGAAGACACCCTCGATGACGACCTTTGAAGCAGGGGACCTCGTGGAGGTTCCTTTTCCCTTCATCGAATCGGGACAGGCCAAACTGCGACCAGCCCTGGTCCTTTCCACGCCCGACTTCCAGCGGCAATCCGGGGCTTGTATTCTTGCGATGGTCACCAGCGCCGAGCGAAGCCGTTGGGGGAATGATTGTCTCTTGGAATCGTGGGCAGAAGCAGGTCTGCAAAAGCCTTCGTTGGTCCGTTGGAAGGTCTTCACACTCGACGACTCCTTGATTGTCCGGCGCCGTGGCCGTTTGAAGGACAACGATCTTTCCAGCATTCGGGAAGCTTTGGCCCGGGTGTTTTCGGGCTGGTCGCTTCCTGGATTGGTGCCGACGGTAAGTGAGTGAATACTTTCGCGCTTGATGCCAACGTGTCTGTACAATTGGTTGACCTACCATTCCAACCCCATTGACAATGTATTGACTTTGCAAACACCTAAGAGGTTCCTATGAAGCCCAATGAAGTTGCCATCCTCGATTCAGAGGAGAAGTATATCGAAGACAACATTGACTTCAACAAAGCTATCCCAGCTTCCGAGAAATCGGCGTTGATGGCCTCCCTGCGTGAAGCTTCCGTTCGCAAACCCGTCACTCTCCGCATGGAGGGAGCCGACCTCGAAGCCATCAAGCGTCTGGCGGAACAGGAGGGAATGCCCTATCAGACCCTCATCGGTTCGCTCGTTGACATCAACGATGTGCGCAAGGTCATCCCGCGTGGTCGCTGAGAAAGGAACTCCCATGCCAACCACAACACCCGGCAAATGCGTGAAGAGGTTTGTCTTGGATACCAGAACTCTGTTTTGAACTCGCCCCCTTGAACCGAAACACGAGCCGTTCACCCTGCCCTAGTAGTTCAACTCCACCATCTGGTGGCACGAAAATCCCGGAACTGTCACTTCTGTCACTCCGGCCTTGGTCTGCACGGGCAAGGACCTTCCTTGCGGAACCAGCCGCGCTGCAACGGGAGCTTGGGCCAACCTGAGGGTGACCTTGGTCTCGGCCAGCGGGTGGAGGTCTTCGATCACCTGCACGGCCTGGCGAGTGGTTCCGTTTCGGTTCTCGCCGCGGGCCAAGGGGATGGCGTGGAGAAGGTGCAACACGAACCGCTTCTCGTTGGGTTGATGGCGAAGGGTCACCCGGGCGGTGGAAGGCAGTTCGGCTTGGAAACTTCGGCCTGACCCGATGAGTTCTGACAGCACCTGGGCGACATAGGCCTTGAGGCTCACCGTGCCGTGGATCAGATACGCCGTGAAGACCCGGTGTGCGAGGTAGGCGGTGTTGCCCTTGATAGCGCCGCTCGCGAACCCGGAGGGCTTGCGTTCGTTGGGGGCGTGTTGGTGCGAACAGAAGTGTTCGTAAGTCCGGTTGAAGTACGGGTCGTACACGCCGCCCACGCTGGTGCCGTCGGTGATTTTCAACCGCTGGGACCCAAGGTACATCACCGTGGGGGTGGGAAAGGGAACAAAGTCGTGTTCAAAGGGACTCGGGCCCGAGGTGGTCCCGCCAAAGTCCAACAGGGGCTTCCCGTCGTGGTCGAGTCCAGAGGTTCCGGTCAACAGGAGTTTCCCTCCCTTAGCCACGTAGGCCGACAACCGTTTCACCAGGTCGGGGCCAAGGTGGGCGTCGTCGGGCACGATGATGAGCTTGTAGTGGGAAAACTCCGACTGCGTATCAAGAATGTCGTACAGGTAGTGCAGTTCCAGGAGCAAGCGGTTGGCCCCGGTATCGGCGTCGTTGTGTTCCAGGTGGCTCGACCGCAGGGCATTCACCGCGGCACACGACAACAGGCCAAGGTCGGCGATCCCCCGGGAGTCCCGGCACCAAGGCTCCTTGGCTTCGACTTCCGCGTAGGCCTCGCCGATGATCCGGTAGGTCTCCTCATCGAGGGCCCCGCTGGGATGGAGTTGGTCGCCGACCGAACATTTGGCCCCGTAGGCCAGCATGGCGGCACATTCGTAGCGTAGGGCGTTGGGGTGCTTGAAGCCGCCGAACTCCCCCCACGTGTTGTGGAACTTCCCCGTCATGCCCAAGAAATCCTGGCCCCACTGTTCGGCGTACCGCGCCGACATGGGGAAATGGTCATACCCCCACCCTCCTGTGGGAAGGGACTCGAGTTCCAGATGACTGCACCAGGTTCCCAGGTTGCGGTTTCCCATTTCGATGTGGCCCGAGTTGTGGAACACGGGCATGGCCGGATCGAACCTCTGAACCGAAGCGGTCGTCCTTCGGTAGTATTCTTGGAGCACCTCCCGCGAATGGGCGACGCGGTCGGCCTCTTTGGTGGCGTCAAAGCCCTTTTTCGCCATCGATTCCAGGCACCAGGGACAACAGCAGGGCGTTTGGGAGATGATGTCGAGAAAGATCCCATCGGCCTCTGGGTACCGCTGAACGGTTTCCTCGATGAGGGAGCACAGGTAGTCCAGGTAGGGACTGTTGAAGCACAGGGTATGGAAGCCCGCCTCGAGAGGACTTTTTGCCCAACCTGCGTACCGCCCCTCGAAATCGATCTCTCTCCATTCGGGATGCAGCCGGGCCACCCGGTTGTTGACCCCTGCGGTGAGGTACACCGGGGTTCTTACGTCAATTTCCTTGCAGGCGTCCATTTGGGCCCGGAGCAAGTCGGTCATGTGCAGGTGGGGATGCGGAGCTCCAACGGAAGTTGGATGGTAGGACCAGCCATGGTGACAAGCGGAGAAGACCGTGATCGAATCCACGTGGCCGAGCTTCAAGTGCTTTTGGAATTGTGCCTTGTCAAAGGCATCACCGACGCCCGGAATCGAAGGGGCCGTGTGGAAGTCGAGGTGTACTTGGCGAAAGCGTAAGGCTTTTTGTTTCATGGAATCCTCTCTGTAGATAGGTAATACTCTTCCGAACTGGGCGCCTACCACCGGTTGAGTCCCGGCCTCTGGCGGACTGCGCTGGAACGCTGACCTTGGCTCGCTCCTGTTTCATCCCTTCACGCTCCCTTCGGTGGCTCCACTGACGACGAGCCGCTGGAACACGAGGAAAAGGACGGCGACGGGCAACGAGGTGAGAATCAGGTTGGCGAAGACCAGATTCCAGTCGCTGAAGTACTGGCCGAAGAACCCGTAGACCGTCAGGGTCATGGTCCAGAAGTCTCGGCTACTCAAGAAGTAGAGCGGGGTCATGAAGTCGTTCCAGACCGAGATCGAGATGATGACAACGTTTGTGACGACGACAGTCTGCAGCATGGGCAAGATGATGCGGGTGAACATGACCCAAGGGGTGGCCCCGTCGATGGCGGCGGCCTCGTCAATGTCCCGGGGGACGGTTTTGAGAAAGCTGGTGAAAAAGAACACGCTCCACGGGATTTGTACTGCGGTGCCGACGAGGATGACCCCGTAGTAGTTGCCGATGAGCCCCAGCCCCTTGAGGAGAGCGAAGGTGGTCACGATCTGCAGGGGTGCCACCATCCCCAGCAAGCAGAGCCAGTACAGAAACCCGGTCAGGCGGTTGGGCCGCCGCGCCAGGGTAAAGGCGCAGAAACTGGCGCTGGAGACGCAGAGGAAGACTGACGAGCCGGTGATGAACACGCTGTTGAGGAAAGCGCGGACCAGTTGGCTCTTTTCGATGACGGTCGAGTAATTGGACCACTGCCAAACCTGGGGCGGGTTGAACGTGAAGGCGGCGGCTTCGGCCGAGGTCTTGAACGACCCCAGGACCATGATGCCCAGGGGCAGAAGGTAGGCGGCGCAGAATAGAATCATCAAGAGTTCGAGAAGCAAGATGCCGGGGCGCAACCGTGAACGACCGAGGGATTTCATAGCGAAACCTCGCGGTTTCTCAAATAGCGGTTGAACGGCAAGGCAATGGCCGAGACAAAGAGGAAGAGCATCAACCCCATGGCCGTCGAGAGGCCCAAACGGCCTTGGGAGAAGGTCTTGAAGACATAGGTGCTCAGCACCTGGGTCGAGAACCCGGGGCCCCCACCGGTCATGATGTAGACTTGGCTGAAGACCTTGAGCCCGCCGATGACGCACGCGGTGACAGCGATGGTCATGGCTGGGGCCAACATGGGGAGGGTCACGACCCAGAACCTGCGAAAGGCCCTGACCCCGTCGATGTCGGCGGCCTCGTAGAGTTCTTTGGGGATGGCCTGGATGCCGGTGATGAAGATGACCATGGTGAACCCGGTCGCGCACCAGACTTCGGTGAACATGGTGGCCAGCAGGGCCGTGTCGGTCCGACCCAGCCATTCGACCGGTTCGGAAAGGATTCCCAAGGTCATCAGGCCGCCGTTGAGCATTCCCTGGTAGGCCAGGATCGACGTAAACACCAGTCCTACGGCCACGGTGCTGATAACGTAGGGAAAGTAGAAGGCGGCCCGGAGAAAGTCTCGGGTGGCCAGGTTTTTGGTGAGAGCCAAGGCCAACACCAAGCCCAAGACCACTTTGCCCACGCTCGTTACCACGGCGAAGGCGAGGGTATTGCGGACGGAAAGGAAGAAGTATTCGTCGTCAAAGGCCTTGGAGAAGTTCTCGCCGCCGTTGAAGACCGGAGCAAAGAGCCGGTCGATGTGCCAGTCGGTGAAAGAAAACACAAAGCCAGCCAGGACAGGAAGGACGAAGAAGACCCCGAACAGGGCCATGGCGGGTACCACGAAGGCGTAGGGGTACATCGACCGGGAAAGGGGCTTGTGGATCAAGGTGAACTCCAGGCCGGAGGGGGAGCGAGGTCTCCCCCTCCGAAAGTGAAAGGTAGGGACTGGTCAGAAACCGGGCATCTGCTTCGACTTCATGAAGTCGGCGAACTTCTTCTGCATGCCAGCGAGGACCTGGTCGGGGGTCTTGCTGCCCATGGACAACTCAACGTAGTAGCCCCAGAAGTCAGAAAGAACCGGACCCGCCTCTTGGAGCGGGCCGTTCAGCTCGTAGGTGTTCTTGCCGGTGCTGATGTAGTTGTCCACGAGGCCCTTGACCGCCGGCAGCACCTTGCCGCCGTCGACGTCCTTGAAGCCGGGGTAGCCGGGAAGATCCTTGTAGAACAGGTTCTGGTACTTGGGCTGGGACCAGATGTTCAGGAAGTCCTTGGCGTTGGCCACATTCTTCGAGGCCGACGGGATGAAGTAGCCTCTGACGAAGGCGCCCGTGCCCATGATCTGCTTATTGGCAAAGGGAATGATGAAGGCTCCCAACTGGGTGTCGGGCCACTTGGCCATGATGTCGGCCGCGGCCCACTCCCCGTTTAGCATCATCGCGGCCTTGCCCGTGGCCACCGCTTCCTTGGCCATCTCATAGGTCGCTGAGACATGGTCTTTGTTGACGTAGCCCTTCTTGTAGAGGTCGACCCAGTCCGACAGGATCGACTTGAACTCGGGGACGTCGGTGAACTTCAGCTTGTTGGTCAACAGCTTCTGGTAGATGTCACCGTCTTTTGGATACATGGCCACGGAGAAGCCGAGGGTCATGAAGATCTGGGTTGTCCACGTGTCCTTGTCGGAGGCATAGAAGGGGGTGATCCCCTTGCCCTTGGTCTTGATGGTGTCGAGCAGCTTGAGGAACTCGGCGTAGGTGGTCGGCTCCTTGAGGCCCAGGTCGGCGAAGACCTTCTTGTTGTAGTAGCAGGCCCCGAAGAACGAGGACGATTCGACGGGCTGGCCGAAGATGCGACCGTTGGCATCCGTGAGGAGCTTGGCGTTGGTCAGACGGCTCACCCAGGGTTCTTTGCTTAGGTCGACCAGGTTCTTCTCGGCGTTGAACGTTACCTGGCTCGAACGAATGTTGCCCATGATGAGGTCGGGAACTTCTCCACTTGCCAGCTTGACCTTCACGAGGGTGTCGTACTGTTCGTCGGGGATGACCTGGAAATCGACGTCGATATTGTAGTCGGTCTTGATAGCCGCAGCCATGTCCTTGTACACATCGCGCCACTTGGCGGAGCCGATCAGGGCGCTAATCTTGTAGCCGCCGGCGCTCTTGACGGCGGTTTGGCCGAAGCCGAAGCCCACCACCAGGGACAACAGGGCCAGAATTGCGATCATCTTCTTCATCGCTTTCTCCTAGAAGGGTCGGAATCGGTGACTCCTACGAATCACTCTTGGAACAAGATCAGCTTGCTATGCTTTTCCAGCGGCGCAAATGGAAGATTCGGATCTCCCTCCATGGATAAATCGGCGTCGGGCAGTCCTGCGGAAACACTCGTTGCTTGGTTCCCGACTTGCATCTACCCCGACGCATCAGTCTGAAGCTCGAGACTCAAGGCCTTCTACCAGGGAAACTCAAAACCTTGCCAGGTGAGAAATTTCGAGGTGTCCTTCATTGTTAGTTCGTCAATAACACGGTAGATTCCCTGAGCAGCTTCAACCTTTGTTTTCGGCCCACCGCCGGCATCTAGCACGCCTCCAGGATGAAGTACTATTGCAGCAATGTTGTCTTTCTCAAGTTCAAATGCCAACGTACGAGTTAGCATGTTCAGTGCTGTCTTTGCTGCACAATATTGATAATAGCTTGCGTTGCCACCATGCTTCTTGTCAGACTTGAATGCCAATGAACCCCAGGCAGAAGACACATTGACGATCTTTGCATTCTCGCTCTTCTTCAACAAACTCAAGAAGGCTCTACAAATCACTAGGGGGGCAATTGCATTCACTTTGAGGACACTGAGAAACTCATCCACTTCTATGGTTTCTAGACACTCATCACCACGTGGAAAAGCTGCAGCATTGTTAATCAATACGTCGAGCTTGCCTGAGTGTTTTTCAACATGCTCTACCGCACGATGTATCATTTCTTCATCGGTAACATCGAGGTCAAGAAGGTGCAAGGTTCCGATCTGTCCTTCTCTTAGTTTTTGCAGCTCTTCATTTGTCGTAGCACCTCTGGCGGTCGCATAGACAACGTACCCATTTTCAAGATAGGTGTTGGCTAGAGCGAGACCATAGCCACCCTTAGCCCCTGTAAGGAATACTGATTTCTTCATTCTTCTTCCTTTTTGGGGCAGATAGACGAATCTGCCCGACTCGTCGAAACCACCCTACAAGGCCAGAGCTTGCCAGTTGGGGTGGAGAGCTTGAGGCCCGGATGGCAGAAGGTCGTGGGTGACCATGAGGGCTTCATTCAGAGCGCCTGCTCAGCCATCAACCAGAGCGCGCTGCCGACCACCGGCAGGTCATATTCGTTCGAGCCACAATTGCCATAGAGTTGCGGGTCAAACGATGCATACTGCAACCCGATGCCAACCGCCCCAGGCAATTGGGGCGTGGGCGGGAAAAACTCGCCGAAGATGCCGCGCAGCGTCTGGTTGTAGCCTACACCTTCGATGGCGCTGGCATCGAACGGATTGCAGCCCATGACCCAGTCGAGCTGGCGCTGGGCCACCGGGAGGTAGCGAGGGTCGCCGAGCAATTCAGAAGCGCGGCGGAGAAAGAGAGCTGTTTGAAGGGTTTCATTGTGATAGAGGTAGCGGCGATACATGTGGCCCACCGGCCTCTGACGTCCACTGCGCCCCTTTACGCTCGGACCCGGATAAAAGCCTTCAGGCTGAGACAAACCCTGCGTTCCGACCTGGTCGATGAAATCGAAGTTGGTGGCCAGGAGCCCCCAAGGATTGCGATGGGAACAGGAGAGATACCAGTCGGCCGCAGCGTGAAGCACCGACTGCCACGTCGATGCGGCGGCGTGATGAGGCAGACTTTGGAGTGCTTCCGTAAGGCCCAGCAGGATGTAAGGATTGGCATAGTACCCGAAGCCGGGCACAGTGGATGCGAGGCCCTCGCCCTCCGGCCCTTCCCAGAAAAGTGGTGGGCTCTGCTCGTCACTCCGGGATTCGACAAATAATGCCGCCAAGCGGGTTGCGGAGGTTGCCGCATCGTCAAGATATTCTTTCTTGGCGGTCAGGCGGTGGATTGCCAGTGCGGCATGCACGCGGCCACTCAAGTCGAGCGCCGAACCCTCATAGAAACCGGTGAAGCCGGTGTTCAGATTGTCATGGCCGAGCGGGGGCATGGCAGGTGGCCTGTAAAGGGCCTTGGGTCGTTTCTCGCCGGTCATGTATTGCCAAACACGTTCCGCTATTTGCAGGCATTCCCGGGCAAAAGTGGCGTCTCTTTCCTTGAAATGCAGGGCCAGCTCCGACTGGTGACGGATTGTGTTCCAAAGCGCGGGGGCCGGCGGGTCGCTCGGGTAGAAATCGCGAGGCCCCCAATGGATGGGAACGAATACGGAGTCGTACATGCCCCCATCTTCACGCACCAGTTTCTGCAGGTAACCGCCACTCCAACGAAGCTCATCATCGATGGCGCCATCGTCCCACGATGGGCGCGCCCGCGTACCGAACCGCGTGAGGCCGAACAGGCCGAGGTGCAGGCCCCAGGGCCATTTTCGCAAATCGGAGGATTGGTGATAGCCTCCCGAGAAATCCCGCGGGCCATGCCCGACGAGCATGCCATCCTCGATATGGCAGGCCCCGGCCCAGCCCTTGCTCGGGTGCCCGCAGCGCGCGAGACCGAAATACCCAAATAGGACTCGCAGAGGAGTGTCATAGACGCCCGCATAAACGGTGAATGTTCTCGACTTCAAGGAGCCGCAGCGCACCTGGTAGATGCCGTCTTCCTTCAAAGGGGAGAAGTCGCCGACCGAGCCTGGCTCCAATTCACTCCCGCCATCGGCCAGTTCACCCGCGAAGACCTGCGTCCACTTGGTGTCCTTCAGCCGATGAATCGTGAACTTCTTCTCCGGCGGCGAAGGAATCACGCAATGCTTCGCGGCATTCGGCGGGAACCCGACGTGGTTGACGAGGATGACCCCCGTCTTGACGACCGATGGAGCCAGTGCATCGGCAGCGTGCAGCGCGGCCAGTGGTGCGAGCGGGGGGGCGGTGAGGGGTGGTTTCATGAGATGAATCACCTTCCTTGTTGCTTTGCCTGTTCCGCCATCACCCAGAGCACGTTGCCGACGACGGGCATGTCGTATTCGTTGTGGCCGCAGTTGCCGTAGAGATTCGGATCGAACGAGCTATACAGGAGGCCGATGCTGACCGCTCCGGGAATCTGCGGCGTGGGCGGGAAAAACTCTCCGAACAAGCCGCGCAGCGGTTGGTTGTAACCCACGCCCTCAATCGCGCTCGCATCAAACGGATTGCAGCCCATGACCCAGTCAAGCTGCCGCTGGGCCACGACACGGTAGGACTCGTTGCCCGTGATCTCCGCCGCGCGGCTGAGGAACAAGGCCGCGTCCATGATGTTCATATTGTAAAGATAAGGGCGATAATTGTAGGCGATGATTCTTTCCTTCGGTCCGGTGGCGCGATCCTTGACGCGGCCCAGCGGGTAACGCCCTTCGGGATTGGTCGCCTTTGTCTTGGCGGGAGCCGCTGGTGCATCCTGCACCAGAAACTCCGAGGGAGTCAGACCCCACGCATTGCGAAGGGAAAGCGCGACCATTTGATCCGCCATCCGCTGGATCGTGGCACGCCACCGCCCAGCGTCTTTGTGCTGGGGCGCGGCGACGATCAACTCAGCGAGCCGGATACCGATCGTGCCATCCGCATAATAGGGCCACAAACTCTCATTTTTGGTCGCGAGTTGGTCGCCTTCGGGCCCCTCCCAAAAACAGGCCGACTCTGCCAATTGAAACGCCATGAGTTGCGAGGCGCAGCGGGCGGCATCCTCCAACAAGGCGGCGTCATGCGTGACCCGGTGCAGCATGATCGCCGCGCCAATGCGGTGGGCCAGGTCCTGCGCCGAACCGTCGTAGAAGGCTACATACCGTTCGCTGTTCGCCCAGTCCCCGAGCGGCGGAAGTGCCGTTGCTACGTATTTCCCTTTGGGCCGTTTATCGGAAGTCATGTAATGCCATACGCGCTCCGCCATCTGCCGGCACTTCGCGGCATAGGCCGCATCACGATCCTTGAAATACTCGGCGGCCATCGCCTGGTGGCGGATGTTGTTCCAGAGCGCGGGCGCGGGGGGATCAGAGGGGTAGTAGTCGCGCGGTCCCCAGCCCAGCGGGATGAAGACGGAATCGAACATGCCGCCGTCGTCGCGGACGATCTTCTGGTAGTAGTCGCAACCCCACCGCACCTCCTCGGCGATGGAGCCGTTATCCCAATACGGCTTCTGTAAGCCGCCGAACTGCACCAATCCCATCAGGCCGAGGCTCAGGCCCCAGTGCAATTTCCGTAGGTCGGACGACTGATGATAGCCGCCGGAGAAATCGCGGTGTCCCACTCCCACGAGGTTGCCATCATCGAGATGACATGGGCCGGTGCAGTTCTTCGTCGTGTCGCCGCAGCGTGCCCAAGTGAAGTAATTGAAGAGGCTGCGCATCGGCACGTCGTAGACGCCCGCATAAACGGTGAATGTTCTCGACTTCAAGGAGCCGCAGCGCACCTGGTAGATGCCATCGTCCTTCACAGGGGAGAAGTCGCCGACCCATCCCGGCTCCAATTCATTCCCGCCTTCGACCAGCGCGCCAGAGAAGACCTGCGTCCACACGGTGTGTTTCAGTTGATGGATGCTGAACTCCTTCGCCGGTGGCGAGGGGATCACGCAATGCTTGGCCGCGTTCGGAGGGAAGCCGACGTGGTTGACGAGGATGACGTTCTGTTTGACGCAGTCGGTGTTCATGCTTCGAATACTCCTTGGATCGTGGTGACTAGGATCAGCTTGCCACACCTTTCCACCGGCGCGAATGGAAGATTCGGATCCTCCTCCATGGAGAAAACCGGTGTCGGGTGGTCCCGCGAAGAAACTCGTTGCTCGGCTCTGGACTTGCATCTATCCTGACGCATGAGATTGAGGTTCTTTCTGACCGGGCGACAGGCCGGTGCTGGGAAGAGAAAGGAGAGTGAAGGTATGGCCTACCGTGCAAACGAAGAACGCTACCAGTCGATGAAATATGCCCGCTGTGGGCGAAGCGGTGTGAAGCTGCCGTTGATCTCGCTGGGACTATGGAACAATTTCGGCGGCATCGACACCCACGAGAACAGCCGGGCCATGGTCCTTCGGGCTTTTGACCTGGGGGTGACCCACATGGACCTGGCCAACAACTACGGCCCGCCTCCGGGTTCGGCCGAAGAGACTTTCGGTCGAATACTCAAATCCGATTTGGGTAGCTACCGCGACGAGCTGATCATTTCCACCAAGGCTGGGTACCACATGTGGCCCGGTCCCTACGGCGAATGGGGTTCGCGCAAGTACCTGGTCGCCAGCCTGGATCAAAGCCTCAAGCGCATGGGCCTCGACTATGTGGACATTTTCTACTCCCACCGGCCCGATCCCGACACCCCCATCGAAGAAACCATGGGGGCCCTCGACCACGCGGTACGCCAAGGCAAGGCACTGTATGTGGGCATCTCGTCGTACAGCCCCGAACAGACCACCAAGGCCCTCGCCGAACTGAAGCGACTGGGGACGCCGCTGCTCATCCATCAACCTTACTACCACATGCTCAGCCGGGGCCTCGAGGACGGTCTGCTCGATGTCCTCGAGGCCGAGGGGGTGGGGAGTATCGCCTTCTGCCCACTGGGCCAAGGTCTTCTCACCGACAAGTATCTGGGCGGCATTCCTCAGGATTCCCGCCTGGCAAAAAAGGCCGGCTTCATCCAGGAATCCCAGGTTTCCGAAGCCAACATCGCGGCTCTCAGGAAGCTCAATGACATCGCCTCCGAGCGCGGTCAGAGCCTGGCCCAAATGGCCCTGGCCTGGGTGCTCCGCGGCGGCCGGGTGACCTCGGCGCTCATCGGCGCCAGCAAGGTCAGGCAGATCGAAGAGAACATCAAGGCCCTCGACAAACTGGAGTTCACCGCCGAGGAATTGAAGCGGGTTCAAGACATTATCACCACAGTGAAGTTCTAAAAGAGGAGTCGCCATGAACGACCTGAAAGGCCTCGACATTGGGGGACCCCGGTTTCCGGGCGTTACTGTTAAAACTGGAACCGGTTACGATCTGACCGGCGGCGGCGCCGATATCTGGGGCCAACTCGACCAATTCCACTTCGCCCACCTGGTCCACCGGGGGGATTTCGACTTCCAGGTTCGGGTGGAGGCCTTGGGGGAAAGTCACGCCTACACCAAGGCTGGGATTATGGTCCGCGAAAGCTTGGAGGCCGGGGCCGTCCACGTCTTCCATTTGGTCTTTCCCGACAACCGTCCCCGCAACAACAATTCGGGGGGGTACGAGGCCCAAACCCGGGCTTCCACCGGGGCCGCCTGTACGGCTGTGTACCCGCCCCTCAAAGGTGTCGGACCGATCGAGTTCCCGGTTGACTTTCCTCAGGTCTGGCTGCGTCTGACCCGCAAGGGCGACCATTGGACCGCCTGGTCCGCGAACGACGGCAAGACTTGGAAGGTGTACGCCCAGCTGAGCCTGACCTTGCCGGTCCAGGTGTACCTCGGGCTGGGCCTGACGTCCCACGACGACGCCAAAATGGTTCAAGCGCGGTTCCGGGAGGTCAGGTTGAACTGACCAACGGGCCTTCCCTAGCTCCAGCCCGGTATGCTTCCCTGCCCCGTGCCGCCGCGCGGCAGGCTGGCGGGAAAGTCCGGGTTGAGGGTAAGGCTTCGCGCGTGGACTAACTTGGCAACGTCGGTGCAGGGGGCATGTCCGCCGGCGGCCGGTAAGCTGACGTTTTCAATGACAAGGCCTCGCACCACCGGGTTGGCCTCCGGGTTGAAGACCTCGAACCACACTTTTCCTGCCGCACCTTCCCGGGACCAGGTCAGGGCCTTGGGTCCGACCGACACCAGGTACGGGATCATGTCGTTTTCACCGGGAAGATAATTGAGGCGGACGTTCCGGATCGAAATATTCTCGATTTCGGCGCACAGGTCGAAGACCCCGTCGGACGATTTGTCGTAGTACCCGGCACGGGGAATGCCTTCGACCACGATATCCGAGAAGAACAGGTCGGCCATGTGGCCGATGGGGTCGGCAAAATCCTCTTCGGGGTTGGAGATATTCGGCTGGTCGTAGATTTTGAAGGTATGCAATCCACGGATGTTGCGGTAGACGCAGCGGCAGATGTCGCAGGCCACCCGGCTGCCATCCGGAAAAACCTTGGTGCCTGGCAGCAACCGTAACTCGGACCAGGTATAGCCGGGCTGGACTTCCACGTCCTCCACGAGGATGTCGGTGATCGGTCCAAAGGTAAGGGTGGACTGACCCCAGTCCCAGGCGTTCACGGCCACCGCATCGTCATTGGTTTTGCCGGAGATGTGCCGGATGATGCCGCGACTCGCCGGCCCGTTGACGTGGATGCCGTCGGCGGTCTCGTCGAAGGCGATATGTTCGACCAGGAAGTCGGCAATGTTGCCGATCTGGACGGCATGACAGGAGCAGTCGCGGAAACGGACGTTGCGCACGACAGCACAGGACAGGTTTTGCAGCAGGAAGACCCCGCCCGATCCGGGCATGGTCCCTTGCTGGTCATAGGTGCCGCCGAGACCGCGTCCCTGGTTTTGTTGATCCGACCAGATCCCGCCTTCGACGAGGATATCCGGATCGGCCCCGGCCGCCAACTCGACCGGTCGATCCTTCGAGGACCGGAGCGATTCGTTGCGAAGCATGCAGGTCCCGACGTTTCCCGGCTTGAGACGCAATTCGGTTTCTGGGTGAATGATCAGCCGGTCGCCCCCTTTCACCTCAATAGGACGGTCGAGGTAGAGTGGCGTGGTCAGGCGTGGAATGACCGCAGAGCCGTTCTCGGCCAGGCAGCGCTCGATGGCGTCTGACCAAACTTCTCCGGTAACCGTATGAAGGTCGCCGACGACACGGGCTGTGGTATCCCATCTTTGCTGCCAGGTTTCGGTCCGCACCAGGTGGCGGTACCCATCGAGCGGGACGGCCCCGGCCGGGTCGAGGTGGCGGACGCGGTCCGCAGTGCGTAGCAGTGCCTGGTAGAGATCGTTTTCGTTCATCGCTTCTCCTTTGAACCGGATCAGCGTGTCACGCCTTTCCTCTGGCGCGAATGGAAGATTCAGATCCTCCTCCATGGAGAGATCGGCACCGTCCCCTTGGGCCATGGACGAATCCTCCCCGATCCCATGGAGAAAACCGGCATCGAGGAGTCCTGCGATGATACTCGTTGCTCGGTTCCGGACTTGGATTTATCCTGACGCATGAGACTGAGGTTCTTTGCCTCCTTCCACCTAAGAATCCTCGTCCCCTTCCTTGTCCTGAACCTCGCGGTAATCGGGGTCTTCTGGGTCGTCTCCCAAACCTGGATTACCAGGACTGCCGAGGAGACCCACCGAGTCAGCCTAGTCCAGCTCTTGGAAAAGACCGCCACCCAAGTGGATTCCATGTTATTGGAGATGAGCAAGGCGGCGTTGTACATTGGCGTGAATCCCGGGGTCCGTCAGGTCTTCGAGGCTAGCGCCAAGGCCGGGGGACCGATCGTCGACAGCCCCATCGATCCCCGACGCCGGGCTCTGATGGACGTTCTCGTTTCCTGGTACACGCCCCGGAGTTCGTTCACCCGGATCAGCCTCTTTGACGACCGGGGAGATTACCTGAGCCTGGGCCTTCCGGACCAGCCCCAGGCCATCCGGGACCGGCTCGCTGGGGCGGGGTTTCAGGCGTGGTACAAAAGCCTTTCCGTCCCTCAGAGTTTCCGCTTCCTCGCCGGGCACCCCGACTTCTGGAGCGACGACCCCGACCGCCAGTTTGTCTCGGTCATCCGGGAGATCCGCGCCTTTGACGCCCCAACGGCCTCGGCTCTGGTCCAGGTCCAGCAGGATCTCGAGACCTTCGCCGACCTCTGCCGCCTAGACGGCCTTCCCCAAGTCTTGGTCTATCTCACCGTCGAGGGGAGGCCGGTTCTCTCCCCCAGTCGGCCCGGGGCCCCGCGACCGGCGGCGGTCTTGGAGGCCTGCCCCGCCGGAACCCAGACAGACTTCCCGGTGTCCGTCCCCGGAAGTTCCTATTTGGCCTTTGGCCAGGACCTGGGCAGGCCCGGATGGCACCTCATCTTTGTCGAACCGGAGCTTGAATACCACCAGGCTGCGACTCTGGCCGGCATTCTCATCCTCGCCGTCGGTCTGGGACTCCTTGTCCTATCGGTCCTTTCGGTCTTCTTGATCAGCGACCGGGTCAGCCGGCCCTTAGCCGACCTCCACCGATCGGTCCAGTCAGTCTCCCTCGAGAACCTGGCTATCGACTTGTCGTCTACCGATACAGACGAGGTCCTGGTCCTGTCCAAGGCCTTCCAGGCGATGTTCCAGCGACTCAAGACCTCTATGGACGATGCAGTAGCCCTCCGGTCCCGGGAGATGAACGCCCAGCTTCTGGCTATGCAGGCTCAAATGAACCCGCATTTTCTGTTTAACACCCTCCAAGTGATCTCTTCGGCCGGCCAGGAGAACGGGGCACCTACCGTCGTGCGCCTATGTGCTCGGCTTTCCAAGATCCTCCGGTACGTGGGAACCTTCGATTCCGACCTACCCACCGCAGCGCAAGAGCTCGACCATACCGCCACCTACCTCGAACTCATGGGGGACAGGTTCGAGGCTTCGTTTTCTTGCTCCATCGACGTGGACGAGGGACTGGAGACAGTCCGACTGCCCAAGCTATCGATCCAGCCCCTCGTGGAAAATTGCTTCGAACACGGGTTCAAACGGTGCCGCCCCCCCTGGACCGTCGGCATCCGGTTCTCCCGGGTCAATGCCCAGACTTGGCGCCTCGAGGTTTCCGACAACGGGGATGGAATGGACGAGGCGGTCCGAATCAGACTCTTGGACCGGATCCGCGACCACTCTCAGGCCAGCGATGCGTCGCTTCGGACGCTCCTCTTGGACCACATCGGCCTGCTCAACACCTTCATCCGGCTCCGGCTCCTTTATGGGGACCAGGCCCGGATGGGGATCGAACCCCGGGACCGGGGAACGCTGGTGTGGATGACCGGGGGGATCGGCCCATGAGGATTCTCATCGCCGAGGACGAGCCTCCGACCGCCCGGAGCCTCCAAGCCTTGGTCCGGGCCTTGGTGCCCGAGGCCACGTCGATCGAAACCGTCCCGGACGGCGGCGAGGCCATAGCCCGGACTGGTGTCCAGGTCCCGGATTTGGTAATCACCGACATCCGGATGCCGGTCAAGACGGGCCTCGACCTCATTCTCCACTGCCGTGGCCTCGAGCCCCCACCCCTTGTCCTGGTCGTCAGCGGGTACAAAGACTTCTCCTATGTCCAGGAAGCCCTCCGGTACGGGGCCTTGGACTACATCCTCAAGCCGCTCGACCCGGTCCAGTTCGAGGCCTGCCTAAGGCGGGCCCGGGCCCAATGGCGAATCTGCCGCCAGCCTGTCCCCGAACGGCTGGTCCTGTCGATCTCGACCCGGCTCCAGTTCCCCTTCCCGGAGGTGCCGGCGTCCCCTGGTCCCTTGGAGGTCTTGGTCGTTGCCGGGGCCAGCCTCTGTCGGGATACTGCCGATTCTCCCGCTCTCGGGACCTTTCCCCTCTCCACGGATAGGCTCCCCGGATCGTGGCGGATCCTCTTGCGGGTCCCCGAAGGGCCCTCGCCGCTCCACTTTCTGGTCTTCACCCGGGCTGAGGGACCGGCAGTCCCGGTGACGCCGGCGGCCCTGGATCGGTTTGCGTGGCACCAGGACCGGCCGGTCACGGTCGTCTGGCTCCCCGTCCCCGCCGACGGAACGTCCCTGGCCGCAGTCCTGAACTCGGGGGCCGGATTAGCCCTCGACGTGGGTGTCTTCGGCCGCGCGACGGTCCAGGTATCCGGATCCGGCGCTGGAGTTCCCGGCGATCTGGTGCATCTGGGGGTGGTCGACAAGGAGACCGAGGCCCTGACCCAGACCCTGCGGGCCGCGGACGGTCCTGGGTTGCAGACTGTCTTGGGCCGCGCGCTCACCCAATGGGAGTCCCAAGGCACAACCACCGCTCGACTGCTCTTGGCTCTGCGGTACTTCTTTTCCCGGTGTCGGTTGCTGGCCGGGTGCGACCCAAACGGAGGGCAACCCATCGCGATCGACACCGAGGCCCGGATCCGGGACGCCCTGGGTGTCACGACCAGCTATGCCGCCCTGGCGGAAGCCCTGGACGGACTGGCAGCGGACTTCAGCCGGGACCTCAGTTTCCAGCGGGACTACTACCACGGCCTGGTCGAGGCCGTCGATGCTTACCTCAACCGAACCGTCTCTGAGGGTGTCGGGGTACAGCGGGTGGCCACGGCCCTCGGCCTGAGTCCCGGCTACTTGAGCAAGGCCTTCAAGAAGGCCTCTGGCGTCGCCCTTTCCCAGCACATCGTCCAGTTCAAGATCGACAGGGCCCGGGATTTTATGGTCCGTTACCCGGGCGCCCTCGTGAAGCACGTGGCCCAGGCGGTAGGCTATGAGGATCCCCTGTACTTCAGCCGGGTCTTCCAGTCTCACACCGGGCGTCCCCCTTCGGAGTTCCTCCACCAGAGCTAGGCTGAGGAGGTTAGGGGTCAGACCCGCCAGAGGGACACCTCCATTCATGGTTCGAGGTATTCCGCACGCAACTCCCTGCGCTATACTGTCTCGGGGGGATGCAAACTATGCCGACGACACAACCGGGGAAGCACAAGACTCAGCGCCGACGGAAAACGGACTAAAACACTCTGTTTGGACACCAAGGTGTCTCTTCGATAGAACGCTATGGTCTGCCACCTTGACGGAACCTACTCGTGACCTCATACTTGACCGCATGACCAGCACCGTTTCTTCGCTCAAAGCCCATCTTTCCGAGAACCTCCGCCGGGTTGCGGGTGGTGAAACCGTCGTCGTGACCGACCGGCGCAAACCCATAGCTAGAATCATCCCTTACGCGGTGGACGACCTGGTTGAATCCGCTCCCTCGGGGCCTTTTCACCCTGTTCGTACGGATTTGACCGGCTTTCCAAAAATTGACACCTGGGCACTCCTTGTGGCTGAACGGGGAAACCATTGAGGGTCTACCTCGACAGCAGCGTCGTCTTGGCGTTCTTGCTGGAAGGAAACGACCAGCTTCTCCAAATTCCTCCCGAAGCCGAAGTGGGTTCGAGTCGGCTCCTGTGGATCGAAGTCACCCGCGTCCTGGAGCGAGCTCTTCAAGGCCGCACCCTCACCGGAGAACAGGCGGCTGCCGTCCGACAAAGCTTTGAGCTGACTTCGGCAACCCTTCTGCGGTTCAAGCTCAACGAGGCGGTACAACGTCGGGCTGAGGGCTCCTTTCCCTTGGTCATCCGCACACTGGATGCGCTCCATCTCTCTACTGCTTTGGAATGGGTTGGTCCGAATCGCACCTCGACCATGGAAATCTGGACCGTTGACCGCCAATTCAACCTCTGTGCGTCCGCGATGGGCTTCGTGACTCCACTCCTGAAAGAAAGCCGACCGTAGACCAAGGGTTGTTCGAGACTGACGCCGCAACCGCGTGCAGGTTTTGATATGCCGCCCCCCGATTCCCGAATTATACTTCCCCCAAGGGAAACACCATGTCGAACAACCTCGAAGCCAAACCACTGACCGCCAAGGACAAGAAACAGCCCAAGGTCTTCGTCCTCGATACCAAGGTGTCTGTAGAATTGACACCCAACGAAGCTGCCATCCTCGACTCAGAGGAGCAGGAAATCGAAGACAACATCGACTTCAGCAAAGCTATCCCAGTTTCCGAGAAATCGGCGTTGATGGCCTCCCTGCGTGAAGCTTCGGTTCGCAAACCCATCACTCTCCGCATGGAAGGCGCCGACCTGGAAGCTATCAAACGGCTGGCAGAACAGGAGGGAATGCCCTATCAGACCCTCATCGGAGCGCTCGTTGACATCAACGAGGTGCGCAAGGTCATCCCGTTGGGCCGCTGAGAAAGGACCACCCATGCCAACGACCCACCCCTCGGTAACCCAGTTGAATTTGCTGGCTCTCTCCGCTAGCATTGTGATGCAGAACATGGAGGCAAGTCATGGCAACACTGACAATCCGGGGCTTCGATGAGACTCTGGCGAAGACCCTTAGGGGCGAAAGCCACAAGCGGAAGATCAGCATGAACCGGCTCGTGCTCGACATTTTGGGCGAGGCCCTCAAGGTGGGGAGCAGTAAGCGGCACTTTGACGATCTTGACCACTTGGCCGGCACGTGGTCCGAGGCCCAGTCCCGGGAGTTCGATGACAAAGTGGTAGACCTAGGAAAGTTCGATCCGGCGGACTGGAAATGATCCGTATCCTGCTGGACACCAACGCCTACTCCGACTTCAAGCGCGGGGCACAAAACCTCAAGCACATCGTTGCTGAAGCCCAAGAGATCTTGGTGCCGATCCCTGTGCTGGCGGAGCTGAGGGTAGGCTTCCTTGGCGGTAGCCAGGAAACGAGAAACCTCGCGGAGCTGGAGCAATTCTTGGCTACCCCGCGAGTCCACGTGCCACCAATGGGCGAACAGACCGCGCTGTTCTATGCCAGAATCTACTCGGATCTCAAACGAGCAGGGACTCCCATTCCGATCAACGACGTCTGGATCGCCGCTTCCTCCATGGAAGCCGGTGCGGTTCTGATAACCAGCGACGCACATTTTCAGCATATTGCCGGCTTGCTGGTGAAAAGCCGCGCCTAAAAAAAAGCCCCAGAGTAGTGCGCAGGCTGATGGCGAACGCGTGAAGACGTTTGTGCTCGACACCAATGTGTCTGCATAATTGATGGACTTTTTGGTCGAGTGACATACGCCGATTGACGTCTGTATATTTCTGCAATATACTTTGTGAATGATCAATGCCGAACTGACCGGCTTCGATTGGGACGAGCACAACACAGACAAGAACCGGAACAAGCACGGCGTCGAGCCGACGGAATGCGAGGAAGTCTTCTTTCACCAACCACTCGTTGTTAGCCCAGACGTCAAGCATTCGCAGGTCGAGCCGAGGTTCCATGCGAAAACGCGATTCCACGCGTTGGGACAGACCGACAAAGGACGCCTGCTTCTGTTGGTTTATACCGCCCGGAGTCAGAAGGTCCGGGTGATCTCGGCCCGAGACATGAGCAGAAAGGAGCGGGAAATCTATGAAAGCTACCAAGACCCCAATTCCTGAGTTCGCCAACGAAGCCGAGGAGGCTCTGTTCTGGCAAGCCCACGACACTGTGGACTACGTTGATTGGTCCATGGCGAAGGCTGTGACGTTCGCGAACCTGCAACCCAGTCTGAAGAGCATTTCGCTGCGGCTCCCCGAACCCATGCTCGCGCGGCTCAAATCGCTCGCCAACGAGCGCGATGTGCCGTACCAGTCCCTGATCAAGATGATTCTGGCCGACCATCTCGCCCACTCCTGAAGGAGAATAAGCATGCCAACCACACCACCCAACAAACCCAAACTCGGCGCCGACGGCAAACGCGTCAAAACTTTCGTGCTCGATACAAATGTCTTTATTCTGAGTTTAAACCCCTCGCGGCATAGTTAGATGCGGAGGTGGAAATGATAGCATTGTATGTCCGTGTTTCGAGTTCCCAGCAAGCGGAGAAGTATTCCCTAACAACCCAGATTCAGAAAGGCATGGCCTTCGCCCAGAAAGAAGCAGAAGACTTCTACATCTACTAGGACATCGTGTCCGGCAAGAATATCGAGGATCGGGCTCGATTCGAGGACCTGCTGGCAGGCATCCGGGAACAGAAGATACAGAAGGTCTGGGTCGTCGAACAGTCACGCCTGAATAGAAACCTAGAGGATGCGCTCTTTGTGAAGCGCATCTTCAATGAGCTCAAAATCAAACTCTTCGTCGATGGTTTACTGAGCGAGTTTGTCACACCAGAGGACACCCTCAAGTACAACATCACGTCGGCCGTCAACGAGTTTGAGCGGTCTCAAATTATCGCTCGTTCAGCTCGAGGAAAGACCGAGTGGCAGGACTCGGGTAACATGGCCTACCCTTCCGTATACGGCTATGATTACACCTCCAGTGACAAAGGGAAGAAGAACTGGTACCCGTTCGAGGCAGAGATAGGCACGGTCCGCCTCATCTATGACCTGTATATGCGCCCGTCCTTGACCGCGACCCGCGATGATGAGATCCCCGCCCCGTTCGAAATGGTTTGGAGAACGAACTTTGACCCGGATTAGCCCTTGCCGAGCTTTTGCAGCGCTGCAATGACTTCCAGTGGGTCCATCCGGTCACGAAAGTCTTGTTCCACTCGCGCGACAACCACGCCATCGTCGACGATGTAGGTGGCGGGCATCAGGAGGCGCAGTCCGTCGTCGCCATTGAATTGCCCTAGATCGACCACGATGGCCTCATGAAAGGTCCGCATCGAGTCGTTGAGGTCGTAGACCAGCCCAAAGCCTAGGCCTCCAGACCCGACTCTTCGAGATCGACAAGGAAGGATCGCAAAAGCTCGCGGGCTCTAGATAAGGTAGTTTTCGGGGCCGGTCAACGACGGGTCTCGTGGTATCATTCACCATGAGTTTCGCCGCACTAGACCATTTGAGTCATCTCGTCCCGTTGACCGAACAGGAGCAAGAGGCCTGGTTGGCCGTCGCCCGCGTGGTGAAGGTTCGAGCGAAGGCTCCGCTGGGCAAACCCGATGCCCCCCGCACGAACCTGACCTTTGTGAACTCGGGGCTCCTGCGGGTGTACTTTCTGACCGAGGCCTCGGAGCGAACGTGCCGGTTTCTTCCCGAAGGGAGTTGGTACACCGACTTTGAGAGTTTCGCGACCGGTGCGCCCAGCCGGGAACACCTTCAGGCCTTGGAAGACAGCGAAGTGGTCCAGGTCGAAAAGGCCGACCTCGAGGAGCTCTACCGCCAGCACCCCAACCTCGAGCGGGCCGGGAGGTTATTGACCGAGAGCGCCCTGGTCGAGATCCATCGGCGCAATCAGATGCTGACCCTGGAATCGCCTGAAGCCCGCTATGAGCGCCTGTGCGAGGAGTCTCCGGGCCTCGTCAACCGCCTTCCCCAGTACTACCTCGCCTCGTTCTTGAACCTTCGCCCCGAATCGCTGAGCCGCATCAGAAAACGCCGACGATCTTGACCTTGGTCAATGACAAGGCAACGTTGCAGGGACTAGAGTCAGAGCAGGAGAACTCCATGAAACCCCACCTGATGACGGCCCTTGGCTTGCTTGCCCTTCCTCTGACGCCCCTGGGGGCCTCGCCACCCGACCCCTTGCTCAGTGCCCGCGAGACGGCCCGGCAAATCCGAACAGGTGCGCTGACCTCAGAAGCGGCCGTGACCGAAGCCCTGGGACGCATCGCGGAAAAAAACCCGGCCCTGAACGCCATCGTGGCCTTGAACCCCTTGGCCCTCGAGCAAGCCCGAGCGGCCGACGCGGCCGTTCGCGCCGGTGGACCTCTGGGACCTTTGCACGGGGTGCCCATCGTCGTCAAAGACACCTATTCCACCGCCGGCATCCTCACCACGGCCGGTTACCCGGCGCTCAAGAGCTATGTGCCCGAGCAGGATTCCGTGGTCGTCGCCCTTCTGCGAAAGGCTGGTGCCATCATCGTAGGCAAGGGAAACACCCCCACCCTGGCCATGGACATGCAGACGGATAACCCCCTTTTCGGAAGGACCAACAACCCTTGGAACGTGGCCAAGACGTCCGGGGGGAGCACGGGAGGCGACACCGTTGCCGTTGCCACCGGCATGGCCGCCCTCGGCTTCGGGAGCGATCTGGCCGGATCGCTGCGCATCCCCACCGCCTATTGCGGAATCTATGGGCTCAAGACCACCTATGGGGTCGTGTCGAAGGTCGGCCACGTGCCCCCACTCCCGGGCGCCGTCGATGGCCTGCACTCTCTGGCGGTGCTCGGGCCGGTGGCGCGCTCCATCGACGATCTGCGCCTGGCCCTCGACGTGATCGCCCAGCCCGACGCACGGGATCGCACGGTGGTCCCCCTCCTCCCCGAACCGGCCACCCCGCGGCCCGTGAAGAGCCTGCGGGTCGCGTGGGTCGACTCGTTTGGTGGCATCCCGGTCAGCGCCGAAATCCGTGCCCAGATCCGGGCGTTCGCGGCCCGGCTTGAGGCAGCGGGAGCCCACGTGGTCCAGGCCGAGCCCCGGAACTTTCCCTATGAGCAGGTGTGGGAGACCTGGGGCGGGCTGGTTGCGCATCAGGGCGGTTACGACGTGCCCGACGTATTCAAGGCGATGGGTGAGTTCTTTGCCGCGGGTTCGGTGAAGGATATTCCCCACCAGCGAAAAATCATCGGGACCACTTCGGTGGTCAAGTACATGACCCTCCTCACCCAGCAGCGCGACTACAGCACGCAACTCGAGAACTTCCTCGACGATTACGACCTGTGGCTGTGCCCGGTCAGCTCGACGACGGCGTTCAGCCACCTCAAGCCCAGCAGTTACTTTGGCGATTTTGGCGTCTACAACACGCCCTTGCTGGTCGATGGCCAGAAGGTTCCCTACTACGTCGCCACACAGAGCTACACGACGCTCTTCGCCGTCACCGAAAACCCTGTGGTCATGATGCCCCTCGGCCTCGATTCCCAGGGGCTCCCCATCGGTGTGCAGTTGGTCGGAAAACGTTACGCCGATCGGGCCCTTTTGCAGGCGGCCGAGGTGCTCGACGCCTATCACGACCGCTTGAGGCTCTAGACCTATTTCGACTTCAGCGTCATCACACCGTCCCAGGACGGCGGAGGCTGCCGCAAAAACTCCTGGCAACGCTCCTCGTACAAACGGCACAGGGGGTCTTCGGACCGGAGGCTCAGGGCGGAGTTCAAAAACTCGAGGGCGGTGGCCCAATTGCCTAGTCGGAACATGGCCAGCGCCTTGCGGTAGGCCTCGTCGAACTCCGGACGCGCAGCGTCTGAGACCGTGTAGACGGTGGTCGGCTGAGCCTTGCCCTTCACCCGGGCGCGATCGACCAGACGAACCTGTTCCTCGCACCCCTGGCGCTGAGCCGCCTCCCAAAACTCCTGCGAGAACAGAAGGGGGACCTGGTAGAACTTGCAAAGCGACTCCAGCCGTGCGGCCAGGTTGATGGTGTCGCCAATGCCCGTGTAGTCGAACGAGTCGCGGCTCCCGAGTACCATGTGGCTGCGGCCGGGTCCCTGTTGGGGGTTGCCATGCACCGAGGTGTTTCTTTTCCGGTCGGCAAAGTGGAGTTTGTCCCGTTGTTCCCCTTGTCGTTTATGGAGTTCTTGGAGGCACTGGGCCAAGCCGACTTGGCCGTCGCCGTTTCCAGTAGTCAATGGGATTTGATGACGGCGTTACGCGAGCAGTTGACGGAGCACCTTCGAACCTACCTCGCCTTGGGAGGAATGCCCGAAGTCGTGGCCTGCTACCTCGCCAGCCGGGACTGGGCTCAAGTGCGCCGCCTACAGCGGGCCCTGTTGCAGGCCTACGAGCAAGATTTTTCCAAGTACGCTGAACCTTTCTTGGTCCCACGGCTAAGGGCACTCTGGAACTCGATCCCGGCGCAACTGGCCCGGGAACAGAAAAAGTTTGTCTATGGCCTGATCAAGGCTGGTGCACGTGCCCGTGAGTTTGAGTTGGCCATCCAGTGGCTATGCGATGCGGGGCTCACCCATAAACTGATGCGTGCCTCCAAACCTGGAATGCCGCTGAAGGCCTACCATGACCCTTCCGCGTTCAAGCTGTTCTTTGTCGACTGCGGACTGCTCGCGGCGCATGCCGGGCTCGAACTGGAGTCACTGCTGAAAGGCAATGCGTTGTTCGAAGAGTTCAAAGGTGCCTTGGCCGAACAATACGTGAGTCAGGAACTCCGCCTTCGGCAGACCTGGGAGGTGGCGTACTGGTCGAGCGACACATCTCAGGCCGAGGTCGACTTTTTGCTCCAAGCCTCGGGCCAGATCTTCCCTGTGGAAGTTAAGGCCGCCGAGAACTTGCAGGCCAAAAGCCTCAAAGTGTTTCACGAAAAGTTCCAGCCGCCGGGTTGCTTTCGCTTCTCGCTCTCGAACTACCGACAAGAAACCTGGCTAACCAACGTGCCACTGTACGCTTTGGCTAGCCTAAACAGAGAACTCACCCCCGCCTCAGCTCCCTTGGCGCCTTCCCCGAATGGCCTCTGTGAATTGCCCCGGGTTCCCTGAGATCAAAAAAAGATAGGAGAAGGATTAAAACACTCTGTTTGGACACCAATGTGTCTGTATAATTGATTGACATTTTGGTCGAGTGACACACGCCGATTGACGCCTGCTTCTGTTGGTTTACACCGTTCGCAGCCAGAAGGTCCGGGTGATCTCGGCCCGAGACATGAGCAGAAAGGAGAGGGATGTCTATGAGAGTTACCAAAACCCCAATTCCTGAGTTTGCCACTGAAGCCGAGGAAGTTCTGTTCTGGCAGACTCACGACTCGACGGACCACGTTGATTGGTCCCTGGCGAAGCCTGTGACGTTCCCGAACCTGATCAAGATGATTCTGGCCGACCATCTCGCGCACTCCTGAAAAAACCCAAAACTCCACGACTCTTCTTCTGTCGATGCAACCCATGCCCTTGCATTGACAATGTATACTTCCTGTAGTAGATTTCATGCACATGAGAATCATATGGGACGAGGAGAAAGATGCCCACCTGATGAAGACCAGAGGGATTTCCTTCGAAGACTTTGTGGAGACAATCCTGAACAAGGACTTCCTAGACATCGTCGAGAACAAAGCTCGACCCGACCAGATGATCTTCGTCTGTCAATTCAAAGACTACACCTACTGCATCCCCTTTTTACTGAGCGATGACGGTGAGCTCGTTCTGAAGACCATCTATCCCAGCAGAAAATACCATCAAATCTATGGAGTAACGATATGACCGAAATCAAGCTTGATGCCTACGAACAGTCCCTTGAGAACGCTGCCGAGAACTTCGTTTCGGTTAAGGGTGAGAAGCTCGCTAAAATTGAAGGCATGCTGGATGGGATCAAGAAGACCCGGAACATCAACATCAGGATTTCTGAGTTTGACCTGGATCGACTGAAGAGCATCTCTTCTAGAGAAGGACTGCCCTACCAGACTCTCATCTCCAGTATCCTGCACAAGTTCGTCACGAGGCAGTTGGTCGATGAGAAGAGCATCATCCAGTCCATCAAGCTGATGAGCCACTGAGGAAGCCCCAGGCCGTGTACGGGACTATTCGGTCCTTGGTGGCCGACTTCGCGGTGAGAACCAGGTACCCACTTCGGCACAAGCTTGACGATGCGGATATTCGAAATTCTGTGGCGTTGGCAAGCTCTGCGGTTGGGTTCATCGGCTCACGACTTCGCCCAGTTTCAGAGGAGTGGCACCCCGTGCCAACCACCACACCCGGTGCGCTTTGAGCGACGATACCGTGCCTCCGCAGTTGTACGCGCCCAAAACTGGTTCAGCTCGGCGTTGCCGAGGTTGTTACCCTAGTTCAGTTTGAGAGAGGTCACACCGGCATAATATGGTCCTGTGCCTTCCTGTCCGGACAGGATCAGGGTGCTGGCATCGGGCTAGGCCCAACCATAGGGAGTCATGTCCACGGCAACGGGTGACCATGGCCCGTTTGGGGACCTTGGGGACACCGCGACTTACTTTGGGAAGTCCCCTCTCTGCGCGGAACTTGTTCACCAAGCGAACAGCGTCTATGACACTGCGCGACTTCCTGACAACCACGTCTTCCATCTGCACCTCCAAGACAATTCTACCGTGTTTGCCGCGAAACTTGGCCGGCCTAGTCCATCGACCACTAGTTCTACCGTAGAACTAATCCCAACTAGGCTTTTCGTGGGTTTCCAGTTGGTGCGACTGCATTATACTGACAAGGGGGGGGAACAGCATGTCGAACAACCTTGAAGTGAGACCAGGTCCCAAAGACAAGAAAAAAGTCAAAGTGTTTGTACTAGATACAAA
>CANJXC010000015.1 GCA_947478845.1 Spirochaetales bacterium
AACTAATCCCAACTAGGCTTTTCGTGGGTTTCCAGTTGGTGCGACTGCATTATACTGACAAGGGGGGGGAACAGCATGTCGAACAACCTTGAAGTGAGACCAGGTCCCAAAGACAAGAAAAAAGTCAAAGTGTTTGTACTAGATACAAATGTCTTCATCCACCGCCCCGATGCGCTGATGTCGTTCCGCGACAACGAAATCGTGATTCCCCTCTGGGTGCTCGAGGAGCTAGACAAGCTTAAGAGTGGCACCGAAGAGCGGGCCCGCAACGCCCGTCAGGCTATACGTCTTATCGACACCATGGGAAAACGGGGACGCCTCAGCGAAGGGGTATTTATCCCGGAGATTAACTCAACTCTAACCATTGCCATGATTTACGACAGCGAGTCTTCTCTCGACCTTGACCTAGGGCGCATGGACAATAAGATCCTTCTCAGCGCGCTTCACCTGAAGAACTTTGGCAAAAACGTTTTTTTTGTCAGCAAGGACATCAACGCGCGGGTCAAGGCCCAGGCCCTCGGGCTCAACGCCGTCGACTACGAGAAGCAAAAGGTGAACGTCGATCGCCTGTATACCGGCATTACCGAGCAAGAGGGTACCGAAGAGCAGTTTCGGGCCCTTGAGAGCGACGGCCAGATTCCTACCGACCGCGACCTAGCGGCCAACCAGTTTGTGCAGCTCAACGAACGAAAGGGCCGCAGCTTCCAGCTCACCCGCTACAACCAAGCGGAAAAATCCCTCTGGTCGGTACCGCCCTTAGGTGGCCCCGTCAGCGGAATCCGCCCCCTCAATTTGCGCCAGCAACTGGCGTTCAACCTGCTGCTCGACCCGGCCATACAGCTGGTAACTCTGGTAGGAAAGGCCGGCACCGGCAAGACCCTGCTCGCCATAGCCGCCGCTCTGAGCCAAACCCTTGAGAGCAAGCTCTACAGCCGGGTTCTCGTGAGCCGCCCAGTGATTCCCATGGGCCGGGACATCGGGTACCTCCCCGGAAGCAAAGACGACAAAATGAGCAACTGGATGCAGCCTCTGTTCGACAACCTCGATTACCTCATAGCGCAGGCGCACAGCCAAAACCTGAAAAGCTCCGACCAGCTCATTAAGGCCAAGATTCTCGAGATTGAGGCGCTGAGTTTCATCCGGGGGCGCAGCCTGCCCAACCAGTACATCATCATCGACGAGGCGCAGAACCTCAGTCCCCACGAGGTGAAAACCATCGTCAGCCGGGCCGGCAGCAGCACCAAAATCGTGCTCACCGGCGACCCTTTTCAAATCGACAACCCTTACCTCGACGCGAGTTCCAACGGTTTGACTTACTTGGTGGAGGCCTTCAAGGGGCAGTCGCTCTACGGGCACATGTTTCTCGATAAGTCCGAGCGCTCGCTGTTGGCCGAGTTGGCAGCCGAGCTTCTTTGAAAACGCGAACTTCCCTAAGCCTGCAACCTCTGCTAGAATAAGCGTTCATGGCATCGTTCCTCCGCTTCTTCATCCTGGCCCTTCCGCCCCTTCTGGGTGTCACCACCTTTGCGGGTCCGGCCTTTTTGTTTGCCGCGGTTCTCTTGGCCCTCATGCTCGCCACGCAGTTACTGGCCACCTTAGTGCGCCCCCGCCTGCGGGAAACGCCTTTTCTGTGGGTGGTTATTGCCCAAACTGTGCTTTTGATTACTTTGGTGGATGCTCTGGTGGGTTGGCTTGCTCCAGGTATCCGGTCGGCTTGGGGCATTTATCTCAGCCTGTTGGCTCTCAGCCCCCTCGTGTTGATACTCCCTTCTGAGCAGCGAATCCAATTCAGGCCAGTGGGTCTCCTGGTCTCCATGCTCATCGCTTTGGGCCTCTTGCGGGAGTTGTTCGGCTTGGGTTCCCTAAGTCTGGTGCCGGGCTTGGTGTTTTGGAATGTGCCTTGGCTCCACGAGCATCCCCTTAAGGTACTCAACAGCACAGCTGGCGGGTATTTTCTGGCTGCGGCTGCCATCGTTTTGTTCCGGTGGATGACGCCCCTCGTACCAGCGATGATGCGCGAATCAGAGGTTGTCCCGCTGCCCCGCTTTAATCCCGATGCCATCCCAAGCGCCAAGCCAAAGCTGGAGCCCATTGCCGTGGTGCAGCCCAACGCTGAGAAACGTGACCTGCAACGTCCTGTAGAACTAGACAAGTCCGAGTGGGGTGAGAACCTAGAGGAAGTTGTCCTCAAGTTGCCCGGCGAACACGGTACCGAAAAGAAGCGTATCTTGGTCATCGGGTCTGGCAACGGCGAATTGGTGTATTACCTGGCCATTCTGGGACTCGAGGCTCAAAAAGACAACAAGAGCTTCCAGTTCCGCGTGCGCGGCGTCGACAATTTTTCCACCCGGGTCGAGGCTGCGGCGAGGGGAGTCTATCGCGATAACCTTCTCGAGTTCATTCCCAAAGACCTTAAGGAAGTTTGGCTCACCCGGGGAAAAGAAGGCGACCGCAATCTGCTGCGGGTGACCAACGAACCACGCTTGCACGTTCAGTTTGAGGTGGCAGACCTCCAGGCGGGGCAACTCACCCTTCCTCAACCGAGCCATTTGACCCTTCTGATGAAAGGCATCGCGCATGCGAGTGCCGAGAAAACCGCCCAGTTTTACCGCCTCATCGCCGACAACCTGGTGCCCGGAGGCGCCTTGATTATGCTCGCTCCCTTTGAACGCACCGCTATTCCCGAAGGGATGCGTCGGACGGGTACTACCGTCTTCCGCAAAACATGAACGTGACCGACACCGACGAGCGCCCCCTCATTGTGCAAAGCGACCATTCGCTGTTGCTGGAAGTCCATCACCGGGCTTTCGAAGCGGCTCGGGGCGACATAGCCCCGTTCACCGAACTGGAGAAATCACCTGAGCACATCCACACCTACCGCATGACGCCCCTTTCACTTTGGAACGCGGCCTCTGCGGGTTTGGACGCTGCGTCGATTCTCGCCTTCCTGGACGCTCGCAGTCGCTACCCCGTGCCCGACAACGTGAGGTTTTTCGTCACCGACACCCTGAGCCGTTGGGGAATGTTCACTCTCGAAGCTGGGGAAAGCCCCGATTTCCTCGTGCTCGGTATCCGCGACCCCCTGCTCCGCAGAGAAATCCAGGCCCAGCGCAAACTCGCGGCGTTCTTGGTTCCCCACGGAGAAACGTTTTTGGTGCCGCTGCTTCACCGGGGTACCCTCAAAAAAGAGATGCTTACCTTGGGCTATCCGGTGCAAGACCTCGCGCCACTCAAGGCAGGCGACCCGCTCGAGGTATCGCTACGCTCCCAAACCTTAGGTGGCGACACCATGCTGGTGCGTGGCTACCAGCTCGAGGCTGCAGCGGGTCTGCTCGGTCGGGGCCAGCCAGGCACCGGCTTCGGCACCATTGTGATGCCCTGTGGCTCGGGTAAAACCATTGTGGGCCTCGAGATCCTCTCGCGCCTGCAAACAAACACCCTGATTCTGACCACTAACGTGGCTGCCGTGCACCAATGGATCGACGAACTTCTCGACAAGACCAGCCTCACGGCCGAGGAAATCGGTGAATACACCGGAGACAAAAAAGTCATACGCCCGGTTACTGTGGCCACCTACCAGGTGTTGGTGTGGCGGGAAGACCGCGAAGCCGAGTTCCCCCACTTCCGCCTGTTCCGCGAACGCAACTGGGGCCTAATTATTTACGACGAGGTGCATTTGCTTCCTGCACCGGTGTTCCGGGTGACGGCCGAGTTACAGGCGCTTCGACGCGTGGGCCTTACGGCCACCTTGGTGCGCGAAGACGGCGCCGAAGGTGACGTGTTCAGCCTAGTCGGCCCGAAGCGTTTCGACGTGCCCTGGAAGGAATTGGAGGCCAAGGGCTGGATAGCCACCGCCGTTTGCACCGAAATCCGCCTCGATTTACCCGAGCACCAGCGCATTCCCTACGCGGTGGCCGCCAAACGCGAGAAGTTCCGCATCGCTAGCGAAAACCCACTGAAAGAAGAGGTGGTGAAACAGCTCATCGATAATCACCGAGAGGATGCCATTTTGGTCATAGGGCAATATATCGACCAGCTCGAGCGGTTGTCGCACATCCTCAAGGCCCCGCTGATCACTGGTAGCACGCCTAACTCCCAGCGGGAAGTGCTGTACCAGCAGTTCCGTTCAGGCGCCGTCCGGGTGCTCGTGGTGAGCAAGGTGGCCAACTTCGCCATCAACTTGCCCGACGCGTCGATGGCCATCCAGGTGTCGGGCAGTTTTGGCAGCCGTCAGGAAGAAGCCCAACGCCTGGGCCGGATTCTTCGCCCCAAGGAACGCAACGCCTACTTTTACACGCTGGTCAGCCGCGCCACCAACGAAGAGGAGTTTTCGGCCCACCGCCAGAAGTTCCTCACCGAGCAAGGGTACAAGTATTCCATAGAGGTTTGGTGACGCCCCCCGGCTGACTAGCCTCGCCGCTCGCGCCGCACGCCGAGTTCGGTGAGTTTGCGGCTGAGGTTGTTGGGGTGCAGCCTCAAGGTGGCGGCCAGCGCCGAAATCTTGCCCCCGTGGAGCTTAAGTTGGTGCTCCAGGTAGGTCTTTTCGAGCAAGGGTTTGGCTTGCGACCACGGCAGCGGCGTGTCCCACCACCCGGCAAACGGTCGGCCCGCGCGCGAATCAACCGACTCGACGGCTGAGGCCTCTACCACGGGCCCATCGCTGAGCACCAGTGCCCTTTCGACCCACGAACGCAGCTCGCGCACATTGCCTGGCCACGAACGCTGTTGCAGGCTCGCCACCGCCTCGGCCGAAAAATGCCCTGGTCGGCCGAGTTTGCGCGAAAAATCGTCGGCAAAGGCCTCGACCAGGCCGGGAATGTCGTCCCTGCGCTCGTCGAGCGACGGAACCCGCAACGTAACCTGGTTGAGCCGGAAGTACAGGTCTTCACGGAACTTACCCTCGGCGACCAGCGTCGGCAGATCGCGGTTGGTGGCGGCCACGATGCGCACATCGACGGTTTCGGTCACTTCGGAGCCCACCACGGGAATCTCGCCGCGCTCCAGGGCCCGCAGCAGTTTGGCCTGCAGGTCGAGGGGAATCTCGCCCACCTCGTCGAGAAACAGCGTGCCGCGATGGGCACGCGAAAAAAAACCCGTGCGGTCTTTCACAGCGCCCGAAAAGGAACCCTTGCGATGGCCGAAAAGCTCACTCTCGAACAGCGTCGAGGCGATGGCCGCGCAATTGGCCGTGATCAGGTGACCTCCGGAGCGGCCCGACAGCAGGTGCACCGCCTGCGCCAACCCTTCCTTGCCGCTCCCCGAAGGGCCCAGGATCAGCACCGAAAGCGGGCTCGGGGCCACGCGGCGCAGCAAAGCCACCACCTCGGCCATCGCCCGCGAGGGCCCTTGAACAAAGGCCTGCGCCAACCGTTGTTCGCGCAAGGTCTCGACCTCGCGGCGCAGCCGGCTTTGTTCCAAGGCCCGGTCGAGCACCAGGGTCAGCCGGTCCTGGTCGAGGGGTTTTTCCAAAAAGTCGAAGGCCCCTTGCTTGACGGCCTTAACGGCCAGCGGCAAGTCGCCGTGTCCGGAAATCAGGATCACCGGTGCCTGGGCCGCTAACGGGGAATCGAGCCACGCCAGGCCGTCGTCGCCTTGCAAAAACACGTCGAGGATCACGGCGTCGAACTCGCGCCCAGCCACCACACGACGGGCTTCGGCCAAGCTTGCCGCCACCAGCACCTGGTAGCGGCGCAGGGTCAGCCAGGTTTCCAAGGTGACGCGGATACTTTTTTCGTCGTCAACGATGAGAACGGTCGGCATGGGCTTCCTCCTCAAAGGTCATGCGGAAGCGAAGTCCACCGGCGGGGTTGAGGTCTGCCGTCAGGTCGCCGCCGTGAAGCTGCAGAATCCGCCGGCAAAACGAAAGGCCGAGGCCGGTGCCACCTTCCTTGGTGGTGAAAGGCGGGTGGAAAAGCCGGTTCGGCAGTTGCGGGTCGAGCCCGGTCAGCGAGTCTTCCCACACCAGGGCTCTCCCGTCGGCCCAGACCTTCACCGTCACCGCAGCGGGTTCCGAGGCCTGCGCGCTGTTGACCAGCAGGTTGAACACCACCTGTTCCAGCAAAAGCCGGTCTGCCACCAGGGGCCACGACGCCGGCGCCTTCCAGTCCAGGCCCAGTGTCACCGGATAGGTTCTGGCAGCGACTCCCTGCACGAGAGTCGCCAGGTCGAGGTGTTCGGGATTCAGCTCGCCAAAGGCCGTCAGTTCCTTGAGGCGGTTGACCAGCACCAGCAGTTTGGCGGTTTCTTCGCTCAGCACCTCGGCGTTCTGACGGGCAAGCGGCGTGTTGAGAGCCCCCAAGTCACCGAGGTTGCTGGCCGCCAGACCCAGGGCGGTGAGAGGATTCTTGATCTGATGCGACAGAAACCGTGCGGTTTCTTGCCAACCCTGCAGCTTGCCCAGTTCTGAAAGCCGTCGTTCCCCTGCGGCCAACGCGTCGAGCAATTGGTTGAGCTCGTGCCCCAGATCCCTCAATTCGCGGGCCGCCAGCGGAGGCAACCGCGTGGTGCGGTCACCGGTTTGAAGGCGCACCACCGCCTGGTTGAGCTGACGCACCTGCTTCGAAAGCACCCGCGAGGCCAGAACGGCCGTCAGCACCAAGCCAAACAACTGAAGCACCGCCAGCAGAAGCAAGTTGCGAAGGCCGGGCACGAGCGCCTCGGTCGCCAGACTCCGGGCGGCCTGATCTTCGCGGCGAATGCCCTCGAGCCCGGCGGTCAGCGACTTCCACGCGTCGCCGGTGGCCCATTCTGGGTGAAGGCTTTCGAGTGTCCGCGCCGCCGCCCAAGCCTGGTCCAGGGGCGCCTCGACCGCCGCGGCTTTGGGCGACCGGAGGGCACTCACCAAGCCGAAAAAGCTGGCCGGGAGCACCGCGAGCCAGAGCAGGCCCTGAAAGCCCAGCAGCGCCACCAGCAACTGGGTTTGGAACGACCACGGACGCCTCACTGGGGAATCTCGGCCCAGGTGCGGTAGCGGAGCGACAGCGAAACTTTTTGGTACCCCCACAGCGACTCCTGTTCGCTGGGCAGGCTGACAGCCACCGTCAGCGTTGTCGCCAAGGCCGACGAAAGGGCTTCTCGCGTGCCCAGTTTGGTCGGTGGCCAGGTTTGCCACTCGGTCAGCGCGCGGGACTGGTCGGCGGTCTCGAGCACGGTACCCTGACTGTCGGCCACGGCGAAAACCCTGTCCCAGGCGTGGTAGGTGATGCTCCGGCTGGCACTCACGCTTCGGTCTCCCCAAGTGGCCACCCACCGGAGGGTCAAGGTATTCCCCGCCAGCAGGTAGTCGCGGGCCGCGGGAGACAATCCCCCCGAAAGTTCGGCGGTGACCAAGACCGCCTGGGGTGTTTTGAGCGCCGACGATTCCAGCCTAAGCCCCTGGGCGGGGATGACCAGGCCGGTCAGCACCGCCAGGCCCACCGCCATACTGCGAAGCCACTCTTCCATGTCAGGGCACCGTGTTGCCGAGGGCTGCCTGATACTTCAGGTACAGGTACTCTTCGTCCGAAGGTTTGTACAATTGGGCCACCCCGCCGATGATGCCGAACACTTGGCTGGAGTTGACCGCGACCAGATTGTCGGTCCACGGTTTGTTGGTGCCCAGATTGAGGGCGATCATCGCTGCGGTTGTTACGAGGGGGGTCAAAATCCCCGTCCAGGCCGAGGTGAGCCTCTTGCCCTTGGCCTCGTCGGCCAAAGCCCACAGCGAGGCGGCCGCCAGAAGGTTCTGCGTTTCGGCGTCGGTAGCCTGCAGCACGTCGCTGAAGCGCAAGCGGTAGTCGGTGGGCTTGGCGTTCCGCACCAGAAAGCCCGTCCCGAGCAGAACAGCACCGCCGGCACCCAGGCCAACCGTGGTCCACAGCTTCACGTCAGGGTCGAGCGCAGTCCCGGCTGAAGACTTCGACAAGTCGTCGCCCAGGTACCACAGCCCCAGCGCGCCAGCCCCGACCACGGCACCCAAGCCGTAGAGCACACCAGCCGCCGCTTTGGAGTCACCCGCGTGGCGTTCCTGCTCCTGGATGTAATTCATCAGGATGCGGTAAGCGATTTGCGGCGAGTCGCCCGACTGGGCAGGGAGCAGGGCCGAACCAGCGGTGAGCACCGCCAAGACCAAAAAGTATTTCATGATTCCTCCACTCCCTGCTATGCAAGGGCAATGCCAATCTGGCACGAAAAAACTCAAGCCCTTTTCCAGAAAAGACTTACCTCGGATATCGTGAAGAACACGGGTCGCACCCGCCTCAAACTCGCGCCCAGAACTATCCCCCAAGATAGCCTCAACCTATCAATTGCGATATGGCGCGGTGACCCAAAGATCTTTATGCCGTTTTCAGGTATGATACCCTAATGGACTCCCGAGAAGACTGGAAGAAATTCCTGCTGACCCTACCTGATGCGGCCTTTTTTTCGCTCGCCCGCCACTATTTGGGGGAGCTGCAGACTCCCTTCACGAAGCACCGCATTATTGTCGACCTCCAGGCTGCTCTGGCCAAACCTGAGTGGAAACAAGCGCGCCGCGACCTGCTGACCGACGAAGACATCGACCTCCTGACGGCCATACAAATTCTGGGTTCACCCTCGGCGGAACAGGCGGCTTCCTTTTTGGGCTGGAGTGCTCCCCGACTGGCCTCAAGGTCACTGAACTTGCAAGAGCGCTTCCTCATCTACCCGCGTGTCGCTGGTAAGTCTACCGAGCTCTGCCTCAGCCCGTTGGTCACCGAAGACGATCAACTGATGGGTTGGCTCCACCCGGGCCGCCTTTACCCCTCGGTGGCAGCCACCGAAGCCACAGCAACCACACCGTTTCTCTCCGAAGGTACTCTTCTGGCTCTGCTGAGCTTCCTGCTGGAAGTTCCGCTCGAAAAAACTGCCGCCGGAGCTTGGAAAAAGAAGCCGCGTCAGGAGTTTCTGGAGCGCTTTTCGGCCCTTGGCGACGCGGAAGGTATTCCTCGCGCCGACTTGTTGATGCATACGGCCGAGCGCTTGGGCTTAGTGATTTGGCAAGACGGAAAAACATCTCCTGTATGGAGTTACTGGGAAGATTTCCGCACGCTTCCCCGCGCAGGCCGTTTGGCGCTGCTTTGGATGGCAGCCGCGTACCCCACTCAAGCACTCCTGTTTGAGGCCGCGCGCTGGCTCGGCCCTCTGGTGGCCTTGCTACCCGTGGGCCGAGCGTTTGGTCTTACCACCCTGATACGCCTGAGCTCCCGCATCATAGCTCTTGGTGGTGCCAAAGAGCGCGATGCCCTGTTCCGCTCGTGGATTCGCTGGGGCCTGCTTCTTCCAGGCCCGGTGGCCGATACCTACCTGCCTTCCCCCCTCCTGCGTCGCTCCGAAACCACCGCAGAAGGGGCCTGGGTGCAGGCCAACTTTGAGCTGCGCCTGCCCTGCGATGTCGACTTTGCCAAAGCCTGGCCTGCCGCGCTTGCCTCCCGTCTAGTCCGCTGGGACCGAACCATCCTTTGGGAACTGAGTAAACTCCCGGTCAAACGCGCCATGGCCCGCGGCGTAACCGCAAAAGATCTGGAAACAGCGCTTGAAGGACTCACCGGGGTTGCGCTCACCCAAAACCTGCGCATCAGCCTTCAAGAATGGGAAAAAGAGTTCCAAAGCCTGCGATTGTGGAAGGGCTTGGTGCTGACGGTGGGCGAAGACCGACGCCACCTGATTGAACACACCGACGGCTTCGCCAAGGCTATTTTGCACCAGTTTGTGCCTGGTGTTTGGCTAGTCCGCGAGGATCTTTTGGCCGAATGGAGCCGTGAGCTGGAGCAAAAAGGCCTGCCTTCGCTGCCCGAACCACTCACCGGCGGCAGCGAGGCCGACTGGGGAAGGCCTTGGACGTTCGCAGGCTGGCATCAGGAGGCCACCGCAGACCCGGGGCCCCTCCCTCCGTTGGCAGAAGCGCCTCCCTTCGAACCTCGCTCGACCGACCTGCCAGAAATGGTGCGCGCCTTGCTTAAAAAGTTAGAATCGCTCCCCCTCGGAGTGGACGAAAAGGAAGAATGGAAGGCCCGTATTTTGCGGCGCATTGTGCTCGAAGAGGCCCAGCTGAAGCACCCCTTGAGCCGTGGCGAGCGTTTTGAGGCCAAAGGACTCGACTTTGCGGGGAAAATCCGCTTGGCCGAGCAGGCTTTGGGTACCCCCACCGACCTCTTGGAAGTCAGCTACCGGGCCGACGACGGAACTTCTGCCTCGGCGCTGCTCCGTCCGGTCAGGCTTGAAAAAAGTGGCCCCGAAACCATTCTGCACGCCGAAAGGGTAGATACCAACCTCCCCTTTCAGGCTTGGATAAGCCGTCTGAGCCAGGTGAAGAAAATCCGGGGCAGCCTGCTGTTTTGACCCCGCTGGACGGGCCCTACCTCTGGAGGGCTTTCCGCTATCGGTCGCTTTCGCGCTCCCCGGGGGCTTTTCGCGAGTACCAACTCTTTCCCCGGGTGGAGCTTCCGGCGGTTTCTGCTGTTGCCACCCCTAGCCCCGAGCCGCCGCTGAGCCCTGCTTGGCAACAGCGTTTGGCGGCCACCCACACTCGGCAGTTCGCGGTGCTCCGGGAAGGGAGACTCACCGGCCGTTGGACGGACCCAAGCACGCTGGCGGACGAGCCGGGCCGGTTGTATTCGGTCACCAAATCGGTGCTCAGCTTGTCGATTGGGATAGCTTTGGCCGAGGGCTTTTTCCCGCCTATAGACAAACCGGTTGCCGTCACGCTCCGAGGCGATCAGATGACCCCCCGCCAACTGCTTCGCATGGATTCTGGGTTAAGCTTCGACGAGGGCTTTGCAAGCCTAGGCCATCAGTCCAAAACCTACCTGCACCCCAACGCCCGGCACACCGCGCTTTCAAGCCGGCTCGCAGACCCGGTAAGCCGGGAGTTTCACTACAACGATTACCATTCCCTTATTTTAGGGCTTTTGCTCGAACAGTCGCTGACGCAGGCCGACTGGCAGCCAAGCCTGGAGGCCTCGCGGACTCTACCCGTGGTCGTGTCCTGGATGTATGAGAAGCTTCTCGTACCGCTGGGGCTACGAAGTGCGGGGGCTTTCGTCGTCGATTCCTCGCACCACAGGTTTCCCAAAACCGAGTCGGGCTTGTGCCTGAACGCTCTCGAGTTGGCGAGCCTAGGGCAGCTTGTGTTGCAGGGTGGAACCTGGAATGGGGCGCAACTGGTGCCACAAGTTTGGCTCGCCGAAAGCACTGGCAAGGAAAACGCGTGGAACGCACCCGAGGCCTTTCGCCGCTACCGGAACCTCGCGTGGGGGCCTTGGCTTTCCACCGGGCGGGGCTGGTACGGTTACCACTGGTGGGGAACTTCGTACCGGGGCAGTTCGGCCGTGTTCGCTATGGGGATCCACGGGCAAGTTCTCCTGGTCAGCCCGCGCCACCGCGCCGTTGTGGTGCGCTTGGCAGACCGGTGGGCCCTCCGAGAATGGTGGCCCGAGGTGCTACTCGAGGCGCTCGAAACCGGCGAGCTTTAGCTACCTTGCTCCTTAGACGCCCCACCAGGGCAGCCCTAGGGGGGGATAGTCGGTTTCTGCCAATCCCCTTTGCAGGCTTTTGAGGTAGCCCTCAAAGCCATACTGCGGACGGTAGCCAAGGACTGCTGTTGCTTTTGCAACCGGCCACAGAGTCCGGCCCCAGGTCAACGCGAGGGCATCGATACCCTTCTGGGTAAACAAGGTGTTGCACCCGGGGTAGCGCTGCTCCAGCACCGCAAGCTTATCGTTGTGCAGGGCTTGGGCGTCCGAGAGCTCAAACGCCATTGGCGCCATGATGTTGAACGCATCTATGTCCCCCGCAGGTTGGTGGGTCAGCGCTAGGCCCACGGCCTGTGCGACATCCCGGTCATCCACACCACCAAAGAGCAAGCGGAAGCCGTAGCGGTCTAAGGTGCTTTCCGGAACAAACATACCCAGGCGCAGCGCCACCGTTGTTAGTCCCCACTTGCGGGCGTAGAGTTCGGCCATTTCCTCGCACAGTTTTTTGGACAAGCCGTAAATGTCTGACGGCAAGAGGGCCTTGTGCTCGTCCACAACACTCCACGCATCTTCCGCGGGCTGCGAGCTGTCACCGTAAACTCCCATCGTGGAGCATAAAACCACACGCTTGATTCCCGCCTCGCGGGCCGCCTCATAGACGTTAAACGTCCCGGTGACATTGATGCCCCAGAAGTCCTCTGGACGCCATTTGGCCAAATGAATGCCGTGCAGGGCAGCGGCGTGAACGACGGCATCCACGCCAGAGATTGCCTCGCGGACGTTGTTGATGTCGCGGACATCCCCTACCAGCGTTTCCCCGCTGGTGTCGCCAAGTTCGCGGAAATCGAAGAGACGAAGGCTGTGGCCAGCTGCGGTGAGCGCTGGTATGATGGCGCGGCCGAGGTTGCCTCCGGCGCCGGTGATCAGAATCTTCATAGGTGGTTCCTTCCGCCTCGATGTTGGGCTCGAAAAGGGCAGGTGTCAATCCAAACTCCGGAACCTTCGTCACTTCACGGCCGAGTTTAGCTGGGTCTTCTCAAATTTATTGCGCTTAATTTCACATTATTCGTAGTCACTGCTTGTAAGAAGTTCTGAATGGGGGTTAAACTTAGTTTACTGACATAAACAAGGAGTCCTCCATGGCACGCAAGACGAAGACGATGGACGGCAACATGGCCGCGGCGCACGTTTCCTATGCGTTTACCGAAGTGGCAGCCATTTACCCCATCACTCCCTCCTCGGATATGGCCGAAAATACCGACCAAATGGCGGCCGCGGGCCACAAAAACCTGTTTGGAGAAACTGTCCGCCTGGTGGAGATGCAATCGGAAGCTGGGGCCGCGGGCGCGATGCATGGCTCCCTGCAGGCCGGGGCTCTGACCACCACCTACACCGCCAGCCAGGGACTCCTGCTGATGATTCCCAACATGTACAAAATTGCCGGCGAGCTTCTGCCTTGCGTTATCCATGTGTCTGCCCGAGCAGTGTCCAGCCACGCGCTGAGCATTTTCGGAGACCATAGCGACATCTACGCCACCCGCCAAACTGGTTTTGCCATGCTCGCCACCGGCAGCGTGCAAGAGGTGATGGACTTGGCTGGAGTGGCTCACTTGGCCACCATTAAGACCCGTGTACCGTTTGTTCACTTCTTCGACGGTTTTCGGACCAGCCACGAGATTCAGAAGGTCGAAGTGATGGACTACGGCGACTTGGCCGGCTTAGTCGATCAAAGTGCCCTGAAGCGTTTTCGCGACGGAGCACTCAACCCCAACAAGCCCGTCACCCGCGGCACCGCGCAGAATCCGGATGTGTTCTTTCAGGCCCGAGAAGCCTCCAACCCGTATTACGATGCCGTTCCTGACGTGGTGGAAAGCTATATGGACCAGATCAGCAAAATTGTGGGCCGAAAATACCAACCTTTTGTGTACTACGGCGCCCCGGACGCCGAAAACCTCGTGATCGCCATGGGCTCTGTCACCGAAACCCTGCGCGAAACTATTGACTACCTCAACGCTAGAGGCCAAAACGTCGGTGCCGTCATTGTGCACCTCTACAGGCCTTTTAGCGCCAAGCATTTCCTGAGGGTGCTGCCCGAAACGGTGAAGCGCATCTGCGTGCTCGACCGCACCAAGGAGCCCGGAGCCGTCGGTGATCCACTTTACCTCGACGTGAAGGGCGTGCTCTATGGGCGCAAAAAGGCCCCCGAGGTTATTGGAGGTCGGTATGGACTCGGCTCGAAGGATACCACCCCTGCCCAAATTATCGGGGTGTTCGACAACCTTGCTGGCAAAGAGCCCAAGGACCATTTTACCATTGGCATCGTCGACGACCTGAGTTTCCATTCGCTACCCATGCCCAAGGAAGAAGTCTCGGTGGTGCCGGAAGGAACCATCGAGTGCAAGTTCTTCGGGCTGGGGGCGGATGGCACGGTGGGCGCCAACAAAAACAGCATCAAGATCATCGGCGACAACACCGAACTGTATGCCCAAGCCTATTTTGCCTACGACTCGAAGAAATCTGGCGGCTTCACCGTGAGCCATTTGCGCTTTGGCAAGAAACCCATTCGCTCGCCCTACTTGGTGGGAAGCCCCGACTTCATCAGCTGCTCGCAGCCAAGCTACCTCGACAAATACGACATGCTGAAGGGAGTCAAAACCGGCGGAACCTTTCTGCTCAACACTTTGTGGAGCCCCGAAGAAACCAAAGCAAACCTTCCTGATTACATAAAGAAGCAGCTGGCCGACGCCAAGGTGAACTTCTACATCCTTAACGCTACCGCGATCGCCGAGGAGCTGGGCATTTCGGGCCGTACCAACACCATATTGCAGTCGGCTTTCTTCCAATTGTCGAACGTGATTCCCTACAAACAGGCTGTCATGCACATGAAGGACGCCATTGTAAAAAGCTACGGCAAAAAGGGCGAGGACGTGGTTCGAATGAACTTCGAAGCCGTTGACCGTGGCGTCGGAGCGCTGGTGAAGCTCGAGGTTCCCGCCGAGTGGTCACAACTGCCCGCCCTCGCCGTGATCCCCGGCAGCCTGAACGCCCCGCGTTTTATCACCGAAGTGGTCGATGTAATCAACGCGCAGAAGGGCGACCAGCTGCCCGTGAGCGCCTTCGCCGACCGCGCCGACGGCACTTGGCCGGCCAGTACTGCCAGTTACGAAAAACGAGGAATCGCGGTCAACGTGCCGGTTTGGCAGCCCAACGAATGCATCCAGTGCAATCAGTGCGCCTACGTTTGCCCCCATGGCGTGATACGGCCCTTCCTGGTGAGCAAGGACGAGGCCGCCAAGGCCCCCAAGGGCTTCGAAACCCTCAAGGCCCAGGGCTTTGCCCAGGGCAAGGACCTCGGCGACTATGGCTTCCGCATCCAGATCAGCCCCTACGACTGCACCGGTTGCGGTAACTGCGCCGACGTGTGCCCCTCCAAAAACAAAGCCCTATGGATGAAACCGCTGGCCAGCCAGATGCACCAGATGGACAACTGGAACTTTGCCTTGAAGAGCGTCACCTACAAAGACCACCTCACCGGCAAGGGCAACGTCAAAAACAGCCAGTTTGCCAAGCCGCTGTTTGAGTACTCCGGTGCCTGTGCCGGTTGCGGCGAAACTCCCTACATTAAACTCATCACCCAGCTCTACGGCGACCGGATGATGGTCGCCAACGCCACCGGATGCTCTTCGATTTACGGTGGAAGCTGCCCCTCCACCCCCTACACCTTCAACAGCGAAGGCCAGGGACCCGCGTGGGCCAACAGCCTGTTTGAAGACAACGCCGAGTACGGCATGGGCATGCTCTTGGGTTACAATGAGATGCGCGACCGAGTGAGCAAACTCATCGAAGAAGCGAAAACTGCCGGAGCCAGTGGAGCCGCCCTTGCTGCGATGGAAGCCTGGGAAACCCACAAGGCCGATGGTGAGGTCACCCGCAAGGTGAGCACCGACCTCGAGACGGAGCTAGCCGGCCACCAGGAAAAGTGGGCCACCGACCTATTGGCTCTCAAGCAGTACTTCGTCAAGACCAGCCAGTGGATTTTCGGGGGCGACGGCTGGGCCTACGACATCGGCTTTGGCGGACTCGACCACGTCATTGCCAGTGGCGAGGACATCAACATTGTGGTGATGGACACCGAGGTATATTCCAACACCGGCGGCCAGGCCTCAAAATCGACTCCCGTGGGCGCCATTGCTAAGTTCGCAGCGCAGGGCAAGCAGATCCGCAAAAAGGACCTCGGACTGATGGCTACTACCTACGGCTACGTGTACGTGGCCCAAGTAGCTATGGGCTCGAGCCAGAACCAGTTTTTCAAAGCCCTTCGCGAAGCCGAAGCCTACCCGGGACCGTCAGTCGTGATCGCCTACGCCCCGTGCATTAACCACGGGCTCAAGGGCGGAATGGGTAAGACCCAGGCCGAAGCCAAGGCTGCCGTAGCGTGCGGGTATTGGCACCTGTGGCGCTTCGACCCGCGCCTAGAGGCCGAGGGCAAGAACCCCTTCGTGCTCGACAGCAAACAACCCGACTGGAGCAAGTTTCAGGACTTCTTAGGCGGCGAGGTGCGCTACAGTTCGCTCAAAAAGGAAAATCCCGAGCACGCCGAAGCCCTGTTCCAAGCAGCCGAAGCCAACGCCAAGTGGCGCTACAACGGCTATAAGCGGCTATCAATGCTAAACTACGACAACACGCACTGATAAATAGGCCACAAGAGCGAGGATACCTGTCACGATAGACATGAACGAGAACAGCAAACGCATCACGCTTTTGGCGTTAAGCAACGATGCCCAGGCGGCAAACGACAAGCCGATGGCTGCGATGAGCATCACCAACTGCAACTCATCCCCACGTCCATTGAAGTTTTCGGCGATAGCGAGCTTGGCGTCCGATTCGGCCGATTTCTCGTCCGCCGCCTTTTTCATCGCGGCATAATAGGCGTCGCTAAAAGGGTCGTCCGGGTTAGTCTTGATCGAATCTTTGAGCTCGTCGGAGAAGTTCCCCTCATAGTAACTGGCTTTAGGCCCCGCTTCGTTGGTGGCCCAGTTATCATAGAGGGAGTAATCGTAAAGGGTGTACTGGTTGGCCATCAGGAACGCGGCGTTCGCATCGCTCAGGGCTTTCATTCCTTGGTTTTGGTATTTGTTCTGGTCTGAGCTCGCCATCTGACTCTGGTAGCTCGATAAGCCGGTAAAGACGCTCAGAATGGCAATTGCTGCTCCCAGCAACACCTCTGAGCCCAACCAAGAGTAGGTTTTTGCTAGCATGTGTACTCCCCGCCGGATTTTTTTGGAGTCAAACGGTACTCTTAGCTATCCGGCGAACTGATTATACCATTGCCGGGCAAGCTGTCAACTCCAACAGGAGATTCGTTTCCCGAATCCCTAGCTTTCCAGTGGAGAATCCGAAAGCTGCCCTTGTGGGCGGGGACTCCGAACCCGACAACTGGGCGCTCGAGCACCCCGGTCCACCAATAGGTGAGCGGCAACAACTTCGGCAGATCCTCTTGAAGCTTCCCCGCCGGATAATACAAAAGACCTTTTTCATCACGGATCATCCACACCAAGTGAGGAGCCGACCCGTAGGCAACCAACTGGCCCATCAGCTTGACCTCATGCCCGAAATCGAGGGCGGAAAGCGGAGAAGACCAAACCGCGACCACGAGGATCAGGGCCCAGAAAAACGCCGTTTTCGTCCGCGGGCCCATTTTATTTCACCATCACCCAGTACTGAACCGTAGACTTCGGCGCTGTCAGTGTAAAGCTCTGCGAGTTGGTGGCCGAGGCAGAAAGCCGGTGCATGGTAAAGCCCCACGGCCTGAGAAGCGTCTGGTCGGCGGCAGTGTTCCCATAAATGAAGGGGCCACTCGTCGAAGCATCATCTAGCTGTTCCAAGTTCCACAAGTCGATTTTTTCGGCGACGTAGGTTGTGCTACCGAGAATCTTAGACACCTCTGTATTGAAGGTAGACACCGAACTTCCAACCGGTGGTGTTGTGTACACCAAGGCCGTCAAATAGCTTTCGAAGGCCTTCTTAAAGTCGCCATTCGAGCCCATAGCTTCCGTTATCGCTTCCTGGCCTACCTTCGAGTTGGCCATCATCGAATGGAAGAACTCCGCACCGCCGTAGCGACGCTCCAGAAAAGCCCCGAAGGCGAAGGCGCTGGCGTAGCTTTTGAGCACGTCGTTGCCGGCGAGCCAGTCCGTGACGCCGGAAACGGCATAATGGGACAAGAAATCTGGCAGTCGGTTTTGGGCGCCGACGGTAACAGGGTCGTAGCCCACTTGAGCTACCACCAAATCCTCCGCCACCATGGCGCACATTTCATTGTACCAGGCGGGCGCAAACTGGTTATTCTTAATGTTTTTTTGGTTGTACAAGATCATATGAGTGTATTCGTGGGCCAAGGTGGAAATCATGTTGTCAAACATATCATTGGTAAAGAATGCATCGAGGTAAAAGATCTCCGCCAGGTTGGTCTTGGTGGTTGCTAACTCGGCTTGCGTGAACTCGTCCTTGCCCCAAAAGAAGCCCATCGTGCCCCCGCTTCCGGCACTAGTGGAATCAACATCAAAATCAATGTCGTAAATCAGGATCGAAATATGCTGGTCGCCATCGATGCCACCATTACCGCCGGGGCCACCCCCTAGCTCATAACCGTAGAGGGTGGTGACGTTGGTAAACACGTCCTCGAACTGTGTAGCTAACTCGATGGCCTGTTGAGAGCTGACTTTGTTATCGTCTAGTTGCGCCGAGGAACCGAGGTAATTGTCGTCGGCTACCCAGATATAGCAATGTTCGTCACGGGCACGAAGTGTGGCCGAAATCTGTTTCCAAACTTTCCCTTCGTTGGAATCAACGTGAAACAACTTGGTAGCTCCAAGGTTGAAGTTATAGTTATTTGTTCCGTAAGTAATAGGAGCATTACCAGAAACCGACCGCGAGCGGTTGGCGGCGGCCGACCACTTTGCCACGCTCAGCTCGTTGAAGCGCTGCGCCCGCGGCAGATCAGGAAAGGGGGCCCGAGGTGGCGCAGACAACAAAACCTTGGGAGCCGCCAGCCCAACTCCGGTGGCCACAACTTCCGTATCGGTGGGGTTGGCCTTCACCAGAAAGATTTCTTTGCCTGCGGCTCCTTTCACGGTGAGCGTGAGCTTGCCGCTTAAAGCTTGGGCAAAGTCGACCAGATAGGTGGGAGCCACGGCTGTGTAGGCGAAACTCACCTGCCCAGAGTCAGCAGGAGCCAGCACAGGAGCCTTGGTACCGAAAAGGTCGCAGCCACCAAGGAGGAATAAGCTACCAACGAGCAGTAAGGATTGAGAAACGGATACAGAAGATGACGGCTTCATAAGCAATGGGCCTCTTGAAGTCCGCTCTAGTCTCCAGGGGCCCCGATTGCTCAACCTTTCAGGTTTTTTTCAAAAAACGCCTTCATTTCGTTCCAGCCGTCTTGCGAGGCACCTGGGATATCAAGGGTATCAAACTTGACGAAAGCGTGCCCCTGCCCCTCGTACAAGTGCACCTCACCGACTCCTTTGGACTTGAGGGCTTCGCCGAAAGCCTCGGCCTGAGCGGTAGGAATTTGGCTGTCCACGGTACCGAAGATGCCGAGTACCGGCCCGCTTTCGCCCAGATGGCCAAGCTTTGAGGCATCCGTGATGGGCCCCGAGCCGTAAAAAATCACCGCAGCCTTGAGCGAGCCGTCACGGGCTCCCAGGCGCATGGTGGTGGTGCCACCGAAACAGAAGCCCGTGGCTCCCACTCGGGAGGAGTCCACTTCCGGCAACGATTTCAGGTAAACCATGGCAGCATCAACGTCGGTGTCAATTTGCGCTACAGGGGTGGAACTCACCAAGATAATGGCCCCAGGAATGGAGTTGGCGTTCTTACCCCGCATGGCATCCACAGCAAGGACGACAAAGCCGTCCTCGGCCAACCTGTCGGCTTTGCGGTCCATTTCTTCCGTGAGACCCCACCACTCGTGCACCATGAGCACTGCTGGGTATTTCCCGGGAGCCGAAGGCTTGGCAAGGTAGCCACCGAGCGTGACTTTGCCGTCGAGGGATGGGTAGGTGACGTTGATCAGGTCTTTCACGGCGGTTCCGGAGGGCATACCAGTTGTGGAACAGCCAAGGAGCAACGAAAGAAGGAAAGCGGAGAGCGTTAAACGCAGCATAATTACCTCTGGCGCTCAATATAGTCAGGTTTACGTTCCTTGGCCATTCGCAAGCCCCGGAAACCCAAAACCCTGAGAGGTCTCCGTCGCTCCAACCCAGCATCTGGGGGTTTCACCGAGAATCTCTCGGGGTCTCAAGGCGCTAGGTTCCGTTCGATGTGCGCACCGCTGCGCTGATCACTTCCGAATCAAAACCCTCGGCCACCTTACCCGACTTGGCGTACACATAGAGCGCAGTATTGAACACGGTGTTCGCCACCGAAAATACAAGGGCGGTCAAAAGAAGCAGCAGGATTCCCACCCCAACCGCTGCCACGGCGCCAACCAAGTTTGCAGGTTCATAGAGACTGTAGGCACTGCCAGCAGTGGCCAAAATCAACAGCAGGTAGGTCAGGAACTGAACCAGTCCAAGGCCGATGCCTTTCACAAGACTTTCGCCCCAGGTCTTACCGATGACTTCCACGGAACGCTTGATGGCCGCGAACGGACCTTTGTCTTCGTAGACGAGAACCGGGATAACAAAAAGTGTCAAAACGGTCCAAGCCATTCCGAGAATCCCGGTCACCGCGTTACCAATAAACTCACCCACCTTTCCCAGTTTCTGTGTGGCCTGTTGAAGCAAGTTCAGGACCAACCCAACCGTAGCCGACACCAGGCTCCATTGAAGGATACGAAACCACCGCGAGAAGGCAAAAGCTAGGCTTTGCATAAAAGTGGCATTTCCGCCCTCGAAACGCGTTTTGGCGGTAAACACCACACAAACGTTGAAAAAAGTGGCAATAAAGGCCAGCCCGATGTAGGTGACAAAGAGGCAGCCAAGTTGCACCAAGAGCTGGGTTTCCTCGCTCCAATGGGTATCGGTGAGGTAGGGCAGCAACGCCGGATAAACCATGGCCACGGCGAACATTGCCGAAAAAAAGAACGAGAGCAAAGCGAAGATCAGGAGTTCTTTATCTTTGTTGATAACGGTGAAAGTAAGCTTGGTCAATTTCCAACTGCGACGGAAAACGTCAATAGAAAAACAGCTTGGTGCACACCCCAACCGCTGTCAAGCCCAGTTCAGGCGGGTTAAGATTGCCCTTGCTACCAGAGGTACCACAGACTAAACTTTGACCATGCTCCCATCGCTCGAAGATCAGGTTCAGTCACTACGGCGGCAGGTGGCCCATCTCGAAGTGGAACTCAACAATTCCTACCAGCTCAAGTTTCCTTGGGCAGGAAATCTCGGACGTTGGGAGTGGGATTACTTAAGTGGCCAAGTCGTCTGCAGCGAGCTTAAAGTTCGGGCGATTGGCTTTGAACCCGCAGAGATGGGGCCCTTGGTGGACGACTGGACGGCACGCATCCACCCGGAAGACTACGAAAGCGCGATGAACGCCATGCGGCTGCACCTCGCGGGCGAACTTGACGTGTATGAGACAGAGTATCGCATCCGAACAAAAGACGGCGGCTACCGCTGGTTTTACGACCGGGGCAAAACCACGCAGACGGATCCTCAGGGAAAGCCTCTTTCGATTGCGGGGGTTGTCTTCGACGTCACCGAACGGAAACGCATCGAAGAACAACTTCGGGCCAGCGTCGAGTTCAAGGGTCACCTCATTGCCGTTCTGTCTCATGATATCCGGGGCCCCTTGGGGGCCATCCGCAGCTTGATGGAAAGCATTGATCTCTACGAGCCCCAAGAATATGAGCAGCTCTTTCGGACGGTAGGCAATGCTGCTCTCAAAGTGGAAGTCCTTCTCGGGGGCATGCTCGAGTGGGCCCGTCTCGACCAGAACCACTCTCAGGTTTCGCCCAAGCCCGAAAAGCTGGCCCCGATCATCGAAGAGCAACTGGAGTTTTTCGAACAGCAAGCGAGGGCCAAGACCATAACTTTGAGCTCAGATATCGACCCAAAACTCCTTATCGTAGCCGACCCCAGAATCGTCGAGGTCGTGGTTCGCAACCTGATCAGTAATGCCCTCAAGTTCACACCAGCCGGAGGGCAGGTAAGCCTCTATGCACACGCCGTCGCGCAGGGAATCGAGGTCAAGGTCGTCGACACGGGCGAAGGGATGATTGAGTCGGTAGCCCAGAGCCTGCGGGAGTTTTCGGGAAGCTACACAACTCGGGGAACCGATGGAGAAACTGGTTCTGGCCTTGGTCTCGTCCTTTGCCGTGAGTTTCTCCGCCTCAGTGGAGGCAGCCTAACTATCGCGAGCCAGCCCGATATAGGGAGCACCTTCAGCTTTGTCTTGCCGGGTGTGATGTCTCCTTGAAAGCTCAAAGTTGGTTTCTCGCCACAGGACTTTCTCTCCTGTTGATTCTTCAGCTCACCTTTGGTTTGCTGCTGGCAACTCCAAACGGGGTTCGTCTTGCCTCCCCAGCAGAGGGTCAGGTGGGACTTCATGTTGAACTGGCCGGCGACGCCTGGTTTGCTGGCGGACCTGAGGACCTGGCAAGCATTCACCTCGTGGCTCGGGGCCCCAAAGGGGAGAATGTTTCGTTGCCCATGGAACGCATCGAGGTGATGGACGGCCTTAAAGTGCTCTATCCGCTTGCTCGTTGGCGGGGAGCAATTGACCTCCCTTCGCCGGGTTCTTGGAACCTCACAGCGGTGGCCACTTCTACGGCAAACGGGGGAACCGCCCAGTTCAGGTCGTCAACCACCCGCACTGTGATCGCCAGCGACGGAAGCCTAGGCACCTTTGAAAGGTTTGGCCCTCAGCATTTATGGCCGGTGCTGCTCGTGGTCGTGCTCTCGGTAACAGCCTTCGTCACCGTTAGGCGCCGGGGTGCTTTGTCGCCGAAACTCGCTTGGACCCTTTCCCTCCTTCTGTGGGGGAACGAACTGTTCTACCAAAGTGTGTGTTTCGCCCAAGGGGGTTGGAGCCTATACGGTTCGCTGATGCTTCAGGTGGGCGGCCTGACGACCCTCCTGATTCCCTTTGCCCTGCTCCTTCGTGAGGGGAGGGTTAGGCGGCAGGTGGTAGAACTGGTGTGGTTCTGGGGAATCGGCGGAGCCACAGTGGCCCTGCTCACAACCGACCTGGGCGCGGCGGGCTTTCCCAGCGTTCACTACTTCTGTTTCTTCCTTTCGCACGGCCTGATTCTGATAAGTGCCTGTGCGCTCGCCGGCCAACGGCCGCAGGCGATTACGGTGGGCTCGCTTGTCAGGGTGCTGATAGTTTCCAACCTGGTGCTTCTACCGCTTGTTGCTATCAATTTTGGGCTAACTATGCTTCCTCCGCACAACCCGGGCAACTACTTTGTTCTAACCTACCCGCCTCCCGAAGGTAGCCCGGTAGACCTTTTGGCCAGAGTGTTCGGCCCTTCTCCGGGTTATGTGCTGGGGTTGGAACTGCTTGCTATCGCCGTTTTTGTTGTGCTGTGGCTTCCATTTGCCCTCAGCCGACGCCTGCCACACCGCGAACATCCATTGACCTCGGGAAGAGGCTATGTGGCAGTTCAATTTGTGTTGCTCGGGGCGGCGGCGGTGCTTCCCTTTGTGGCAGGCTCGCCTTGGGGCCCCCGCTTTACCGGCTGGGAACTGCAGGTGGGAGTCCTGCTTGGCGTGGCTTCGCTGGTTCTCACTTGGGATGCCGTCACCGTTTTAGGAAGCAACCTAAGCGCCCTTCCCCGGCCGCTGGAAACTTCCGCCCTCGTGAGGCGTGGACCCTACCGTCTCCTTCGACATCCCATTTACACCTCGCTGCTTGGTGCCCTTACTGGCTGGACCCTCGTCTGGAAGGATGTGGGACTGGTTGCCCTGGCTCTGACTCTTTTGGTGTTGTTTGTTTTTAAAAGCCGCCTGGAAGAACGCTGGCTCTTGCAGCGTTACCCCGAGTACGAGGCCTACCGCGCCGAGACGGGCGGGCTTTTCCCCAGGGTGTTCTAGAGTGGCATGGCTCAAGCTGGAGCAAGTTGCTATCGGCGACTGGCGCCACCGCATTCTGGAAAACCTCGACTGGAGCTGGCAAAAGGGCGAAAGCTGGGTGGTCACCGGACCCAACGGTAGCGGAAAATCCGCCCTTGCGGCGCTGTGGGTGGGACGCCTCGACGCGGTGGCGGGCCACTTTGAGCGAGCGCCCGAGTTCCATGACGCCGAGGAAGCTTGGATAGGCTTTGAGCGTCAGCAGTTGCTTCTCGACGCCGAAAGAGCGTTCGACGATAGCGACTACCGGGAATCACCTGACCCCGGAACTCTCGTCGGGGAGTTTGTTGGTGGCACGGGCGCCCTTGAGCGTTTCGGGCTGAAGGACAAGAAAGCCCGTGGCCTAAAGCACCTCTCCACGGGCGAATTGCGGCGAGCCTGTTTGGCCAGAGCTTGGGTTAGGGGCCTGCCTTTCCTCATCCTCGATGAGCCCTACGAGGGACTCGATGCCCAGGGAGTCTCACTCCTTGCTCAAGTACTCCAAACCGCCCTGGCCGAGGGTATCGACCTAGCGTTTCTCACCCAGAACGCGGAACTCGCACCAAAGGGCATTACCCGCCTCTGGACTCTGGCACCGGCCCGTGCGGCTCAAAGGGCACCGGTTGCCTTTGGTCCCACCCCGAAGGGGAGTCACCCGGTGCTCGAGTTCCGCAGCGTGAATGCCGGCTACGGTGATTTGGCCGTGCTCAAGAACTTTTCGTGGACGGTGCGCCAAGGCGAACGCTGGCTGGTCACCGGCCCCAACGGCATTGGGAAAAGCACCTTGTTGTCGTTGATTTCTGGCGATCATCCGCAGGTGTTCAGCAACGACGTACGCATTGCCGGACGCCGTCGGGGGCCGGAACTCACCCTCGATGACCTGCGGCTCGAGGTCGCTTTGGTCAGCTACGCCGCCCACCTCAGGTTTCGTAATTTGTTCCGCAACACCGGCTTGGAGGTGCTCGCTTCTGGGTTTGCCGGTACCATAGGCTTGTGGCGCGACCCTACTTGGAGCGAGGTGCAGGCTTGCCGCGCCTTGGCAGCCGAATGGGGCTTGGAAGAGGCGTGTTCGCGCTTGTGGGAAGAACTCAGCTGGGGGACGCAGCGGCTTATTCTGTTGGGTCGCGCTTTAGTAGCCGGCCAGAAACTCCTGCTTCTCGACGAGCCGTGCCAGGGTTTGGACCAGCCGGCGCAGGAGCGATTTCTCAGCCGTGTGGCCGTGTGGGTGAAAAACCCCCAGCATACTCTGGTGTATGTAACCCATCGCCAGAATGAGGTGGACGCTTCGTCGTTTTTCCGCCTGACGCTCGGTGACTAACCCGAGGACTCCTGAAACATCACGTTTAACCACGCTTCCAGCTCGGGAGGTTGGACGGCGGGTGGCAGAAGGTTGTCGCTCAAAAGTCCTGCCCAACCGTGCAAGGCCGACCAGAGGAACAGCACCACAGGCGCGAGGTCCTGGCCGTGCTTCCAGCCGTTAGCCTGAGCCCTGGCAACTCCCGTCACCAGCGACTGAAAGGCCCGCTCGGCTTCGAACTGGCAGCTTTCGCTGTGGAGCGAATAACCGTAGGGCGAGAACATCAGGCGGTACAAGGCCGGGTTGGCCAGCGCAAACACCAAATAGGCCCTTGCTTGGCCGCGAAGCGCGTCGATGGCCTCGGCTAAGCCTGCGGAACCGGCCCCTTCTGCCCTTGCGGTAACGGCATCGGCAAAGCGTCGAAACCCCTCGGCGGCCAGCGCCCCCATCAGCGACCCTTTGTCGGCAAAGTGGCGGTAAGGGGCGTTAGGCGAAACTCCGGTGGCTTTCGCCAGGGCCCGCAGGCTGAGTTCACCCTCACCCGCTTGTTCGAGCTTCAGCAAACCCTCGGCGACCAGTGCAGTACGGAGGTCGCCATGATGGTAGGTTTGTCGGACATTCACAGCGCCATTTTACTGAAGTTCAGCAAGCTCAGTCAAGAATGTTGACAATGCCCACACCAGAGGTTAAGGTAATGTAAGCACTGATCACATAGGAGTTCTTATGCCCACACCACTGGCCGTTATTCTTGGCGCTGGTCCCGTCGGTCTCGCCACCGGCAAACTTTTTTTGGAGCGCCACATCGCCGTGAGGTACGTTACCCGAAGCGGGAAACCGGTCGCCGTACCGGGCTCGGAGACCCGTCAGGCGGACGTTTCTGACGCTGTAGCCTTAGGCAAGGCTGCCGAAGGCGCTACCATCCTCATCCACGCCGTGGGCCTGCCCTACCCTGAGTGGGCCGAAAAACTGCCCGCCCTTCAAGACAGCGTTTTGAAGGTTGCCGAGCAAACCGGTGCGGTGGCGGTGTTTGTGGAAAACCTCTACAGCTACGATGCCTCGTCCATGCCCCTCACAGAAAAAACGGCCGAAAACCCGCCAACCCGAAAAGGCGCTCTGAGGCTGAAGCTCAGCCAGCAGTGGTTGGCCCTGCACCAGAGCGGCCGTATCAAGGGCGTCGCGGTGCGCGCGAGCGACTACTTTGGCCCAGGAGCCACCCTATCCGGCAATTCTCACTTCGGTTTGAGGTTCTTCCCCCCCTTCGCGGCGGGCAAATCCGTGGCTTTCCTAGGCCACCCCGATGCCGAGCACTGCTACACCTACCTGCCCGACTACGCCCGAGCTTTAGTCGAGGTGGCGCTGGCTCCCGAATCGTGGGGCAAAGTGTGGATTTGTCCCAGTGTTGGCCCTACAACGGCGCGCAAAATGGTCGAAGATCTGGGTAAAATTGCAGGAAAGAACCCCAAAGTGGGGGCCTTGCCCAGTTTCCTTGTCAGAATGCTCGGGCTGTTTGATCCGTTGATCCGCGAGGTATACGAGATGCTTTACCAGTTTGACCGAACCTTCACCCTCGATTCTTCGGCTTTTGAGGCTCGTTTTGGTTGGAAAGCGACGCCTCAGGCCCAGGCTCTGGCCGAAACCTGGAAGGCCCACACCTCTTTGTGAAACCCGCCACGGACGAATAACTCCAAAAAGGTTGCAAGCCAGGGTCGGTGGGCAGATACTTGAGCGTATGAAAACCTCCACCCGCTCTCCGATTTCGGGCGATATCTTCGGCGGACTCACAGCAATGCTGGTGGCCCTTCCCTCGGCCATAGCCTATGCCCTCATCGTGTTTGCCCCGCTGGGATCCGAGTTCACGGGTCAGGCAGCCTTCGCCGGCATTGTGGGCACCTTTGCCTTGGGTCTGGTCGCGGGGGTTTTCGGGGGCACGCCGAGGCTGATTTCGGCGCCTTGCGCGCCCGCTGCTGCCGTTCTGTCGGTGTTTGCGGCAACTCTGGTGGCCCAAGGCAACCTCACCCCGCCCCGTATCCTATTGCTGCTTTCGCTGACTGCCGTGCTGGCAGGTCTAACTCAGCTTCTGGTGGGCAGGCTGGGCGGGGGCAAAATCATCAAGTACATCCCTTACCCTGTGGTGGCCGGCTATTTAAGCGGGGTGGGAATGATCATTATCCTTGGTCAATTGCCCAAATTGCTAGGAGCTCCCAAGGAATGGAACCTTTGGCAACTGCTTACCGGCGTCCAAGCCTGGCACTGGCAGGGTATCGTGGTCGGCTTGGTTTCAATGGCCATCATGATTTTTGCCGGCAAGCTCATCAAGGCGATTCCTGCCGCCATCATCGCCCTCATCGGAGGTACCCTCACCTACTTCGCCATCGGCCTGTTTGACCCCAGCCTCCTGGTGCTCGAGCACAACAAAATGGTTATTGGGTCTATTCCTGTGGCCGAGCTCGGCTATTTTAGCGGTTTGGTCGATTCGTGGTCGCAGGTTTTCAACCTTGGTCCCGCCGACTTTTCTCTTCTTCTGACCCCGGTGCTCACCTTGGCCGCTCTGTTGTCCATCGACACGCTCAAAACCTGCGTTATTCTCGATGTAGTGACCCACTCCCGGCACAAATCCAACCAGGAACTGATGGGCCAGGGCATGGGCAACATCGCCGCCGGCCTGTTGGGGGGTATGCCTGGCGCCGGCACCATGGGAGCCACCATGGTCAACCTGAACTCGGGGGCCCAAACCAAGCTTTCGGCCATCCTCTCGGGCACTTTTTCACTCCTGGTTGCCCTCCTGCTACTGCCCATCATTGCTTGGCTTCCGGTGGCGGCACTGGCAGGCATTCTCATCGTGGTAGGGTTTAGGATGATCGACAGGCACAGCTTGCATCTCTTGCGCCACCACGACACAAGGTTCGATTTCGCGGTCATTTTGGCTGTCATTGTCGCGGCGCTGAGCTTTAGCCTCATCGTGGCGAGCGGAGTGGGCATCACTCTGGCGATTGTGTTGTTTCTGCGCGACCAGCTTCGCAGTTCGGTGGTTCGGCGCAAGATCTCTGGCGACCGCATGTTCAGCCGCAAGAGCAGGCCTACCGAGCAGCACCAGCTTCTGGAAAGCTCGGGCAACCGCACCATGGTGTTTGAGATTCAAGGCCAGCTGTTTTTTGGCACTGCCGACCAACTTTACACGGAAATGGAGGCGTACTTCCGCACCAGCCGCTACCTGATTCTCAACATGCGCAACGTCCAGTCGGTAGACTATACAGCGGCCAACATGCTTCGCCAGATTCTGGGCCAAGTGACGGGCTTTGGCGGCACCTTGGTGCTGGCTTCGGTACCCCGAAGCCTTCCTACCGGCGCCAATGCCCGGGAGTATCTGGAGGAACTGGGTTTGGTAGACGACGCCAATCACATCCGGTTTTTCCCTGATCTCGACGCGGCGCTGGAGTTTGCTGAGGATGAAACCATCCGCGAGCTGATGGAGAAACGCCCCGACGAGGGTGCCGACCTCGACCTAGGAGACTTCGAACTCTTCGCCGACTTTTTCCCCGATCGCTTGGTTAGTTTCCGGGCCAAGGCCGAGGAAAAAGTGTACCAAGACGGTGAGCTGATTTTCCATCAAGGCGACACCGGACGCGAGTTGTACCTGATACGCGCCGGCGAAGTGAAAATCGTGCTACCGCTCGGTGCGAGTCAAGAGTTTCATTTGGCCACATTCAACCGCGGTGGCTTCTTCGGCGATATGGCCTTTCTCGACAAAGAAACCCGTTCGGCCGATGCCCGGGCACGAGGACGGGTGAGTTTGTATGTGCTTCACCGCGAGGCTTTCGACGAGGCTGCCCACGAGAATCCGCACGCGGCGAGTTCATTTTTTGAGAAGCTGAGCTCGGTAATATCAAAGCGTCTACGCAACAGCCACACGGCCGTGGCGGCGCTTCAGGACAGTTGAAACGTATGAAACCTTTGAAGATACTCATGGTGAGTTCTGAGTGCGTGCCTTTCGCCAAAACTGGTGGCTTGGCTGATGTGGTGGGAGCCCTGCCCTTGGCTCTGGAGAAGCTGGGCCATCAGGCCTTGGTGGTCTTGCCTCTCTATTCGGCCATCGACCGCGAGAAGTTCCAACTGCACGAAGAGCTTTCGCCCTTTGGCGTGTGGATGGGCAACTGCCAGCAATGGTGCGCCGTTTACAAGTCGGAAGTGGCAGGCTTTGCTACCTATTTCATCGAGTTTGAAAAGTACTTCGGACGTGAGGGCTACTACCACGATGAGCTGTTGAACGACTACGTGGACAACGCCGAACGGTTTGGATTCCTCAGTCTGGCGGCACTTCAACTGTGCAAGGCCATTGGCTTTGACCCCGACATCGTTCACGGCCACGACTGGCAGGGGGCGGTGGCGGTAGCGGCCGTTCGCGACTGGTATCACAGCGACCCGGTGCTGGGGAAAGCGGCTGGCGTGTTGACCATTCACAACCTTGCCTACCAGGGGCTCTACGACAAATCAGCGGTAGACTATCTGGGCTTGGGCTGGCAGAACTTCCATTCCGACAGGTGGGAGAGCTGGGGCCAACTCAACCTGCTTAAGGGAGGTATCGTGGCGGCCCACTGGGTCAACACCGTGAGCCCGACTTATGCCGTGGAGACCAAGACTCCCGAGTTTGGTTGCGGGTTGGCACCTTACCTGAACAACCGCGGTGAAAGTTACTGGGGCATTCTCAATGGTGTCGATTACGCCCAATGGACACCCGAAACCGACAAAACCCTCGTAGCCACCTATGGTGCCAAAGACCTCAAAGGCAAGGCCCTCAATAAAAAGGCGCTTCAGGCCCGAATGAACTTGGAATCAGACCCCAGCATTCCCCTCATTGGCGTGGTAAGCCGTTTTGCGCCACAGAAAGGCCTGGATCAGCTGGCGGAGGTGATAGAACGCATTGTTACCGATATGCGGGTGCAATTTGTGGTTCTCGGCTCAGGCAACAAGGCCCTGGAAGCTTTTTACGGGGGTATTTCCCAGCGTTTTCCCGGCAAAATCGGTAGTTCCATCGGCTACGACGATTCCGTGAGCCACCTCATCGAGGCAGGTAGCGACTTTTTCATCATGCCATCGCTCTTCGAGCCCTGCGGCCTCAACCAGTTGTACTCGCTCAAGTATGGCACCCTACCCATCGTCCGGGCCACCGGCGGCTTGGAAGACTCGGTAATTCAGTACGACGAGGTAACGGGCGCCGGAACGGGCTTCAAATACTACGACGCCAACCCGACGGCCATCTATTACTGCGTTGGCTGGGCCGTAAGTACTTGGTACGACAGGCCCAAACACTACCGGAAGTTACAACAGGCCGCGATGGCTCAGGATTACTCTTGGGACCGCAGCGCGCGCCTGTACGTCGAGATGTACCTAAAGGCCCTGGGCAAGTAAGCCCTGGGCAAGTAAGCCCTGGCAGGTAAGTCAGACTCTCGATTTTTTCTCCACGAAGGGGTGTTTCAGTGTTTGACTAACCCCCGCGATGGGTCTAATCTGTCAATCATCTTTCTCAAGTTCTTCAAGGAGGAACCCACTTTATGAAACTGACTAAACTCAGTGTTCTGACTTTGGCCGGCGTTGCCGGTTTGTTGCTTGCCGGTTGTGCGCCAACTGCGCCAGCGGCTCCCGAGGTCAAGGCTACTACTGTGCGCCTGCTGACCGACGCCACAGGCATCGATGACAAGTCTTTCAACGCCGCCGCCTGGCGCGGAATTGTTGGCTTCTACGGTGAGACCGTCGATCAGGCCACCAGCAAAGGAAAGACCTACGACGTGGTCACTGCTCAGACTCAGGACATGTACATTCCCAACCTGAAGCAGGCTGCCGACGAAAAGTACGACCTGATCATCGTCACTGGCTTCACCTGGGCCGACGCGCTCACCGAAACCGCCAAAAAGTACCCCGACCAAAAGTTCCTCATCGTAGACGTGAGCTGGGTAGGCCTCCCTAACGTGTTGCAGGCTGTGTTCAGCGAGCACGAAGGTTCCTACCTCGTTGGTGTCGCTGCCGCCCTCAAGGCCAAAGCCGAGGGAATCAAGAATCCTAAGTTTGGCTTTATTGGTGGTGTGCCCGGCGCGGTTATTACCAAGTTCGAAGTGGGCTACATTCAGGGAATCCTTTCGGTTCTGCCCAATGCTAAGGTTGTGGATTACTACGCCAACGATTGGGGCAAGCCTGAACTGGCCAAGACTCAGGCCAAAAACTGGTACGATGCGGGCGTCACCACCATCTTCTCCGCAGCGGGCGGTACCGGCAACGGAACCATCGCTCAGGCCAAGGAATACCGCCTCAAAAACAAGAACGTTTGGGCCATCGGTGTCGATAGTGACCAATACGAAGATGGCGTTTACGCTGATGGTAAGTCGGCTGTCCTGACCTCAATGATCAAGCGCGTTGAAGCTTCGACCGCTTATGCTTTGAACGCCGTGAAGAACGGCACTTTCAAGGCCGAAGTCACTGTGTTTGACACCAAGGCCGACGGCGTTGGTTTCAGCGACAAGAACCCGGAACTCGGCCAAGAAATTGTGGACGCGGTGAACAAGGCCAAGGCCGACATCATCGCCGGGACCATCATGGTAGCGGCTACCTACAAGGAAGCCAAGGCTCTCCCAGGCTTCCCTCAGGACCTGCAGGCCAAAGACGACTAAGCTTTTGCTCTGAACTGATTGTGCCGGCGGATCGACGTGGGTTGAACCCTGATCTGCCGGCTCTTTTTTCGTAAGGGGGTTCCATGGCCGACTACGCCATCGAGATGCTAGGTATTACGAAGGTTTTCCCGGGCATCATCGCCAACGACAACGTCACCCTCCAGGTTAAACCAAACGAAGTGCACGCCCTGCTCGGTGAAAACGGCGCAGGAAAATCCACGCTGATGTCCATTCTCTTCGGGCTCTACGACCCCGACGGTGGCTCCATCCGTATCGGTGGCCGAGAGGTGAAAATTTCCAACCCCAACGACGCCTATGCCCACGGCATTGGTATGGTCCACCAGCATTTCAAGCTGGTGCATAACTATACTGTTACCGAGAACATCGTTTTAGGGCAGATTCCCCGGGGTTTTGGGGGGAATACCGATTTGCGGGAGGCCGAGGCGAGAGTGGCCGCGCTGTCGGAAAAGTATGGCTTGAACGTGGACCCGCGGGCCAAGATTGAGAGCATCACCGTGGGGATGCAACAGCGGGTGGAAATCCTGAAAATCCTCTACCGTAATGCCGATTTGATGATTTTTGACGAACCAACGGCCGTGCTCACCCCCCAGGAAATCGATGAGCTCATGGTGACTTTCCAGCGCCTCAAGGCCGAGGGGAAGACCATAATTCTCATCACTCACAAGTTGAAGGAGATCACCGAGGCCGCCGACCGTTGCACGGTGCTTCGCCGCGGCCAGGTCGTTGGCACGGTGACCGTGTCCGATACCACCGAACAGGCCCTCGCCGAAATGATGGTAGGCCGGCCCGTCACCTTCGGTATTGAAAAAGCCCCGGCCCAGCCGGGTGAGGTGGTTCTCTCGCTTCAGGGCCTCACCGTCAAGGGCGACAAGGGTAACGAGGCGGTGCGCAACCTTAGCCTCGAAGTGAGGGCCGGCGAAATCGTCGGCATCGCGGGGGTCGATGGAAACGGCCAGACGGAGCTGCTGGCGGCCATCACCGGCCTTGCAACCCCCAGTGGCGGCAAGGTGCTTCTCAAGGGAAAAGACATCACACGGGTCAGCATCCGGGAGCGTATTCGCAAGGGAATCGGACACGTGCCCGAGGACCGTCACAAGTATGGTTTGGTGCTCGAGTTCCGCCTCGACGAAAACCTCATCCTCAAGACCTTCGACCGAACTCCCTACTCCAACTCGCTGGGCCTGTTGAACACCGCCCCCAGGTTGGAACACGCCCAACAGATGATCGAGCAGTTCGATATTCGGGCTGGCCAAGGGCCTTTCACCAAGGCCCGCTCCATGTCGGGTGGAAACCAGCAGAAGGCCATCATCGCGCGGGAAATCGACTTGAGCCCCGAGCTGTTGGTGGTGGCCCAGCCCACCAGGGGGCTCGACGTCGGCGCCATCGAGTACATCCACAAGCGGTTGGTGGACGAGCGCGATAAAGGGCGGGCGGTTCTGGTGGTGAGTTTCGAGCTTGACGAAATTCTGAACCTTTGCGACCGCATTGCGGCCTTGAGCAAGGGCGAGATTGTGGGCATTGTGCCCGCCGACCATGCCGACGTGAGCCAAATCGGCGCCATGATGGCGGGAGTTAGACATGCCTGACAAAGCCCTACCCCCCAAAGAGAAGTTTGACCTGATCGATCTGTTTACCCGGTCCAATGGAGCCGTTTCGCTGCTGGTCATCGCCTTGGGGTTTGTTTTTGGTAGCCTTTTCGTCTTGTTAGTGGGCCGCGACCCGGTCAATATGTTCAGCGCTCTGCTCCAGGTGGTGACAGGCTGGGATTCCAGCCGGGGCGTGTGGAACGCCCGTTACATCGGGGAGTGGTTCGTGGCCTCGATGCCGCTGGTGCTTTGCGGCCTTTCCATGGCTTTTGCGGCCCGCACCGGCCTGTTCAATATAGGCGCCGAAGGCCAGTACATCGCCGGCCTTACCGCTGCGCAATTTGTCGCGTTGCTGTTTCCGCCCATTCCCGGGCTACATTGGCTGGTTTGTGTGCTGGCCGGCCTACTCGCCGGGGCGGCTTGGGGAGGAATCGCTGGTTGGCTCAAGGCCAAGTACACAGTTAGCGAGGTAGTGACCACCATCATGCTCAACTACATCGCCCTTTACGTGAGCCAATGGTTGACGCACGCCTTTGCACCGGGAGCCAACACCTACCGCACTAAGGCGTATCCCGCGACTTCCCTTTTGGCAAACCCGTGGATTGAAGACCTCACCAACGGCTCGCGGCTAGGCAACGGGCTCTGGTTCATGCTCCTTTCGGTGCTCGTGTTCTGGTTCATCATCGACCGTACCCGGTTAGGGTTCTCGCTTCGGGCCACGGGCTTCAACAAAGAAGCAGCCCGCGCCTCAGGGATCAAAGTGCAGAGTGCCATTACCACCTCGATGGTGATTTCCGGGGCTTTTGCCGGCTTGGCCGGAGTGATTGTCTCGATGGGAAGTTTCAGCTACGGGCGCGTGCTTCCTGGGATGGAAAACTACGGCTTCAACGGCATCGCCGTGGCCTTGGTGGGCAATGTTACCGCCATCGGCTCCCTCTTGGCCGGCCTCTTGTTCGGCATGCTGAACTCGGCTCAGCCCTTGATGCAAAGCCGGGAGATACCCAAGGAGATTACCTGGATCATCTTTGGTTTAGTGGTGGTGTTCATCTCGTTCCGCAACGGCTTTAAGCTTCTGGCCGACTGGCGAGCCAAACAAAGGACCAAGTCATGATCGATTTTGCGAGCTTGTTGCCTTCCATCCTCATGATGGTGGCCCCCATTCTCATCGCGGCCCTTGGCGGCATGATCAGTGAAAAGGCCGGAGTGGTGAACATCGCCCTTGAGGGGTTGATGGGCATTGGCGCCTTCACCGCCGCCACCGTGCATGTACTGTTGGAACCAGTGCTTCCCGGCTGGTCGCTTTTGATCGGCGTTGCCTCGGGCATGGTGGCTGGCGGTTTGTTTAGCCTCATCCACGCCTACGCGTCGATCAGCCTCAACGCCGACCAAGTGGTGTCGGGAACTGGCATCAACCTTTTGGCCGTAGGAATCGCTGTGTTCCTATGCCAGATCATCTTTCACCAGGACCGCACTTCAGCGTTTCAAATCGGTATGACCACAGATGCCCTGGGACTTTACCCCACTGTTTGGATAGCGCTGGTCGTGCTCCTAGGTGTTTGGTTTTTCCTCTACAAGCGTCCCGCCGGGTTGCGCCTGCGCTCTTGTGGTGAAAACCCCCAGGCCGCCGCGGCCGCGGGCATCGACGTGCGACGCCTGCGCTACCTCGCGGTGATGACCTCTGGCCTTCTCGGTGGCTTGGCTGGCGCCAGTTTGGTGCTCACCGAGACCATTCAGTACTCGATGAGCTCGATCAACGGCCAAGGCTTCATTGCCTTGGCAGCGGTCAGCTTTGGTCGCTGGATGCCAGGCGGTGTCGCGGGAGCAGCAACTCTTTTCGGCACGTCGGTGGCTCTGGCCATTTCGATGGTCAACGTGCAGGATCTTCGCTTTTTGCCCCCACAATTCTTCAGTCTAGTGCCCTATGTGCTCACCATTCTCACCCTCGTGCTGTTCTCGGGCAAGGATTTTGCTCCCCGTGCCATTGGACAGCCCTACGAGAAAGGACTACGATAATGGCTTTTTGGAAAACGACCACGCCCCATAACGCCGCCCTCCCCGGCGACATCGCTGCCACCGTTTTGATGCCCGGTGATCCGCTTCGGGCCGAACATTTGGCCAACACCCTGCTCGACAAGCCGGTGAAGTTCAACAGTATTCGCGGCATGCTGGGCTTCACCGGCACCTACCAGGGCGTTCGCGTGAGCGTCATGGGTTCGGGAATGGGCGGCCCGTCGATGGGCCTTTATTCCTTCGAGCTGTATGAGCACTATGGTGTGAAGAACATCCTGCGCATCGGTACCTGTGGTGGCCTCACGGCTGATGTCGAGGTTGGTGACATTCTGTTCGCGATGAGCGCCTCCACGGATTCCAATTACGCCAGCCAGTATGGGTTGCCGGGAGTTTTTGCGCCCTGCGCTGACTTCGGCCTTCTGGAAACGGCCGTTGGTGCGGCCCGCAAACTCGGCGTCCGCCACTGGGCCGGCAACGTGTTCAGCTCCGATTTGTTCAGCCTCTACAGCGCGCGCGGTGAGGAGGGCTGGAAGGCTTGGGCCGCTATGGGGTGCGCGGGCACAGACATGGAGTGCTACGCCCTATACTGCAACGCAGCCTACCTCCACCGCAAAGCCCTCACCATACTCACCTGCAGCGACTCCAACGTGACGCACAAGGAAATGACGGCCCTCGAACGCCAGACGGCCCTCACGGCGATGTTCACCATTGGCCTCGAAACGGCGGCAAGTCTCGGCTAGCTGAACTGCTTGATGAGCATTTGGACAGAAATCAGCGAGTTTCTGGCTTGGATTCCGGGGTTTGTGTGAGGATTATGCGAACTCAGTGAGTTCCCCTGTTTTGCCTAGTTGCTCCTGTGCCTCACCGGTATAACCGAGGCCAAGGAGATTCTTGATGAAGAAAATGACATTGATCGCGATGCTCGCAGCCCTTTCGGGTGCGGTCTTCGCCCAATCCCAAGTCGATGTGGCCGTGTTGACCGTTGGAGCCGACCTGAGCCAGGCTTACCCGGGAACATCCGCGAAAAACGGTATCCTCGGCAGTACCAAGAACAGTTTTGTGCAGACCACCGCCACCTACACCTACACTGCCAAGCTCGATGACGACAACACCGTGAAGCTTGGAGCCATAGGCGACCTGACCCTGCCAATGGTGAGCGGTACCAACAGCGCTTACACCTCGGGCCAGTTTGCCGGCAAGTTTGACCCATTTGTACAGTACCAAGGCGTTGGCCTTGACGCCAAGTTCACCTTTCCGGTAGCTCTTGCAGGCTCGGCTGACACCGCTGGCCTGACCGCTGCCCAGGTAAATTACATCGCGTTTAAGCCTGTTTCTGCTTCCGGAACTTACAAAATTGCTTCAAACACCGTGGCGGTTTCCAACTATCAAAAAGTGCTCTACAAATACGCCATCGATAAGACCACCTCCGTTTCGGCCGGCTACGAGGCTGAGTTTGTGTTGGTTCCAGCGGTCTTCTTCTACAGCGTTCTGCCCCAGATCACCGCTGTCTTCGGCCCCGTTCAGCTCGATGCCAAGTACAGCATGTACAACACTTGGGCCGATGCCGTTGCCACGGGAACCGCTGCCGCCTACAAGACCTATGTTGAGCCCAAGCTGACCTTTGACTTCGCTTCGGTGGGTGTGAAGGGCCTCAAGGCTTACGTCGCCGGGCGCGCTTCACTGACCACGGTGACGGCGGCTGGGGTTTCCAGCGCTTTGTCCGATTCTCGGGTCCAGCCCGGAGTAAGCTACAGCACGGCCGTGGAAGGAATCGGAACTTTAGGCACCGACTTAAGTGTGCGCGTCAACTCCCTCGAAAATGTGAGCGGAACCCCTACCTCCACTGACGTGCGCCTCAACCTGACCTACACGGTTAAGTTCTAGTCCATCAGATTGTGGTAAGCAGACCCCCCGGGTAGAGCGACTGCCCGGGGGGTTTCTTTTCTTCTTGAGCACGATTAAAGTAGCTTCAAGGAGTCTTTCATGTTTGTTCGCAACCGTTTTGTCCTTGTACTGGTCGGTCTCTTGTCGGCAACCTCGGCTTTGTGGGCCCAAATGCCTGACGACCAAGCTCCTGACGACCGACCCGCCCCCGACCAGTGGTTCTTCCAGATTGTCCCCCATTATGAAACCGGTGCTTTGGCCATTCTCTCGCACCAGTACCAATCGGGCGGCGACAGCACGGGTATCACGGGCTCTGGCGCTGCGAAAGACGGGGCAATTTTCGACTTTATCAAACAGGGTGGCCAGGACATTCTTTTCCCCTACCAACGGTTGTCGATGGATCTGCATTTCGGTGAGGCGAACATCGTGACCTTTCTGTACCAGCCGCTCACCCTCACCACTAAAACGGTGGTGGGCCGCAACGGTACTACGGCACCCGTCGTCGTCGATGGGGTGAGCTTTCCCAGTGGCACCGTGCTCGACCTCGTGTATGGCTTTGACTTCTGGCGTGGAAGCTGGCTGTTCAATTTTGCGCATGGTCGGGGAGAGATTCTGGGCGCCGGACTAAGCTTGCAAGTGCGCAACGCTACGATCTCTTTCACCACCACCGACGGCACCCTGCGCGCCATCAGCCAGAACATTGGCCCAGTACCGATTTTGAAGGCCCGCTATGCCCACTGGTTTTCGAAAGACTTCGGGATCGACATGACAGGAGACGGAATCTACGTGGCGAGCGCCTTCTTTAATGGCTCTACCAAGGCGTTTGCGGGTTGGCTGTGGGATGTCAGTTTGAGCGCCAAGACGACCTTTGTCGAAGGCTCAACGGCCTTCCTGACGTTGCGCTCGGTAGGTGGCGGAGCACAGGGCAACAACGCCTACGACGCAAACTCGGCGACAACTTCCTCGGCAAGCAGTTATAGCTACAATGCCTTGGCTACGGCGGCCGTCACGCTTGGCTTTGAAATCGAGCGATTCTAGGCTTCGGCCTTTAGTGGAGCACTTTCCCAAAGAAGCTGGAGAGAACTTCAAGAGCGCGTGGGTTCTCCCCTCCCTCGGGAATAATAAGGTCGGCGAAGGCCTTCATGGGTTCGATGAACTCGAAGTGACCAGGACGTACCATCTCGAGGTACTGCTGAATCACCGAATCTACGGTGCGTTCCCGCTCGCTGATGTCGCGCCGCATGCGCCGTATGAAACGTATGTCGTCGGGAGTATCGACGTAAATCTTGAGGTCAAGCAGGTCACGAACCCGCTTTTCCGTCAGGATGAGTATGCCTTCGAGGAGCACCAGCCGACCGGGTACAAGCCTCTTCACCTGATCTGAGCGGCGGTGGTGTACAAAGTCGTAGACGGGCATGTCGACCGGCCGCCCTTGCCTGAGTTCCGACAATTGCTGGTACATCAGGTCGTTGTCGAACGCGGAAGGGTGATCAAAGTTAAACGCCGTGATGTTGCTGTTGCTCATTTCGGGCGCATCTTTGTAGTAGTTGTCCTGGGCAATGACCAGAAACTCGCCCGCTATCTCGGTGAGTTTGCGTACAATGGTGGTTTTTCCACTTCCCGATCCGCCAGCGATACCGATGATCCTTGTCATCACAGCACAACCAGGCTTCTGAGCAACTGAAGTAAAACGGCCTTTTCGATGGGTTTGGGAATGAGTCCGTTCATGCCGATGGCCAGGCATTTTTCCCGTTCCTCGTCCATCACGCCAGCGGTAAGCGCAATGATGGGAACCGCTAGGTCGAGGTCGTGCCGGATGGCCAGGGTGGCCTCGAAGCCATCCATTACAGGCATCTGGACGTCCATGAGAACCACATTGTATTTGTCGGGATTCTTTTTGAGGATTTCCAGACACTGGCTACCATCATTGGCAACCTCCACCTCGGCCCCGGCACTTCGGAGCATCGTGCGGGCAACTACCTGGTTGATAGGAGTGTCTTCCACCAGCAGGATGTGGTAACCCTCGAGCCGGCCTAAGGGAGGAGTCGGCGGACTCGGGGTTTGGGGGCCAATTTTCTTCAGTTCCTTGATCGGAACCCGGAACCAGAAACAGCTGCCCTCACGGCTTCGGCTTTCCACCCCGATTTCTCCGCCCATCAATTCGACTAGTCTCTTGCAGATGGAAAGTCCTAGTCCGGTTCCTCCGAACAGTCGGGTGGTCTCGGTTTCGGCCTGCTCGAAGGGCCGGAAAAGCCGTGAAATCTGGTCCTCTGTGAGGCCCAAACCGGTATCTATGACTCGGAACTCCCAGTTTGTCACCTCATCCGTTGCCCCTTTTCGGCTCACCTCGACCCGAACTTGGCCCTGAGAGGTAAACTTCAGGGCGTTTCCCACCAGATTCATCAAAACCTGCTGGAGACGCAGTGAATCCCCCCAAACGCGTGGCGGAAGGGCAAAATCGGCCTCGACCGACAAAGTCAGGCCCTTTTCGTCTGCTTTTGGCCCCAGTAAGCCCGAAACTGCCCCAAGAAGTTCCCCCGGATCAAACGAAGTGGGTGAGATTTCCATCTTGCCCGCCTCAATCTTGGAGAAATCGAGGATGTCGTCAATGATTTGCAGAAGGGAGGCACCTGCACTGTGCATCATTCCCACATAGTCACGTTGGACTGGGTCAAGCGAGGTCTCTAGGAGCAGTTGGGTTAGGCCAAGCACTCCGTTCATCGGAGTTCGGATTTCATGGCTCATGTTGGTCAGAAAGACGCTTTTCGCATGGCTGGCGGCCTCAGCGGCTTCTGTGGACTCAAGGATGCGTTGCCGCGATTCCAGCTCGCTCGCAATGTTGCGGGCGATGAACAGAAAACTTGCGCTCTCTTCGCTACCCTCGATGGGCGTTACGACTACCGAAGCAGGAAACCGCCGTCCATGGTTGGCGCAATAGGTCCACGTGTGACTCTCACTTTTGCCCTTGCGGGCCTGCTGGATGAACACTTCAAACCCGCGCACGGGTACACCTTTCTCTGAGGTGAGCTCGAGCTCACGTGCGCGCAATTCGTCCCTATCGTGAAAAAGAGTCAAATCTTTCTGTCCAACGACCTGGTGAGCTTCGTAGCCGAGGAGAATCTCAGCACCACGGTTGAACAGGCGCACCATTCCGTTTCGGTCGGTGGCAATCAGGGCAAAGTCCTGTGCTGCGTCAAAAACACTTCGAAGTTCGGACAGCTGAGGGGGGCCCTCTCTGTTTACCCCTTCGGCTTGAAGAACCACCTGACCGCCAGCGCCCTCGCGGACCAAGACGGACAACTTTTGCCGGCATAGAAGGGTCTTCCCCGACTTTGTCAGGTATCGCTCGACACCTGAAGTTTCTTGCAACTTTCCAGCAGCCATTTGCGCCAAGGTTTCACGAAATTTGAGAAGGTCTTCAGGATGAGTGAACAGCAAATGATTCTGGCCGACCAACTCGCTAGGGGAGTAGCCCAACAGGCGGCAAAAGGCAGGATTGGCCTCGAGCAGGTTGCCAGAGAAGTCCTCCACCGCGAAACCGGTAGAGGTGGAGCTCAGTATTTTGCTCCACCAATCCGGCGGCTCAGTGTTCAAACGCATCGGATCAATGTAGGTAAAAACCGGCTAGTAGGCTAGTACTGGCGAAAGTAGCATTTCAGCTTTAGCGGTTGTTAAACCCTTACGGCGGGCCCAGTCTTCCACCTGATTCTTCTCAATTTTTCCCAGAGCCCAGTAGCTCGATTCAGCGTGGCTGAAGATGAAAGCGCACACACTGGCCGCCGGGGTCATCATGTAACTTTCCGTAAGGCCTATCCCCAGCCCCTCGGGCTTCAGGATATCGAATAGCATGAGTTTATCGTGGTGGTCGGGGCACGGTGGGTAACCAGGTGCTGGGCGAATACCCTGGTATTTCACATTGAACAGGTCGGCGTTGTTCAGGGCCTCAGCTGGAGCATACCCCCACAACTTGGTTCTCACCTCGCGGTGCAACCATTCGGCGGAGGCTTCGGCCAGCCGGTCGGCCAGAATCTTGACCAAGATGCCCGTGTAGTCGTCGTTTTGGTCGAGAAAGGTTTGCGACCATTCGTCGGCCCCGAACACCGAGCACGCGAACCCTCCGAGCCAGTCGGCGACGCCGGAATCCTCGGGAGCGATGTAGTCGGCCAAACTCAGGTAAATCGGGGTCTTGTCTTTCCGCTTTTGTTGGCGCAGCACGGGCCAAGAACCCGCGGGCTGAGACTTCGCCTCGTCGTGGTAGAGATGAATAGTGTCGTCTTTTGCTTGGGCAGGCAGCAGGAACAAGGAAGCTTTCACCACATAGCGGCGCTTCTCCACCAAATCGGCCAAAAGTCGTTTGGCATCGGCCATAAGCTTCTTGGCCTCGGTTCCGTATTTGGCATCGGTGAGAATTTCGGGGTAGTTGACCGGCATTTGCCAGGCCCAGAAAAAATAGGTCCAGTCGATGATGGGGGCCAGCTCCGCCAGAGGAATCGAGGCGAACTCCTTCACCCCGGTGAAGTTTGGCTTCGGCGGCCGGTACGAGGCCCAGTCGGTGACCAAACCCTTGGAGCGCACAAACTCCAAGGGGAGGTATTCCTTCTGGTCGTTGCGGCTGGCTTTGTCGACGCGCACCCGTTCGTGCTCGGCCGCCAGTTCCGCTTCGATGACGGGGCGCTGTTCGGCGCTCAGAAGGCGCGAAACAACATTCACGGCCAAACTCGCGTCTTTGACGTGGGCTACTGGGCCGGCGTAGGCGGGAGCGATTTTCACCGCCGTATGCACCTTGCTGGTGGTGGCGCCGCCGATGAGCAGGGGTATAGGCAGCCCGTTGGGGGCGCGAAAGTCGAGGCGTTGCAGCTCGCTGGCCACGTGCACCATCTCTTCGAGGCTGGGGGTAATGAGCCCCGACAGGCCAATGGCGTCGCAGTTCTGTTCGCGGGCTACCCGCAGGATTTCCTCGGCAGGAACCATCACGCCCAAATCGACGATGTCGTAGTTGTTGCAACCGAGAACCACCCCAACGATGTTCTTGCCAATGTCGTGGACGTCGCCTTTTACGGTTGCCATCAGGATTTTACCCTTGGGCTTGTCGCCCACTTTTTTTTGGGCCTCGATGAAAGGCAAGAGCACCGCCACCGCGGCTTTCATCACCCGCGCGGACTTCACCACTTGGGGCAAAAACATTTTGCCCTCGCCGAAGAGGCCTCCTACCACATTCATGCCGTCCATCAGCGGGCCCTCGATCACCTCGATGGCCGTGGAATAGGCCTTCATGGACTCGAGCACATCGGGCTCCACCCACGCGGCCAACCCTTTGACCAAAGCGTGCGATAAGCGCTCGTTGACGGGCTTTTCCCTCCACGTGAGGTCTTCGGTCTTGCTCTCTCCAGCGGTGAAGCGATGGGCCGCATCCATGAGGTTTTCCGTGGCCTCAGGAGTGCGGTCGAGAACCAAATCTTCCACCAGCTCCCGAAGCTCGGGCTCGAGGTCGTCGTAAAGGGCCAATTGACCGGCATTGACGATACCCATGGTCATCCCGGCTCGGATGGCATGGTAGAGAAACACCGCGTGAATGGCTTCCCTCAGCCCATTGTTGCCCCGAAAGCTGAAACTCACGTTGCTCACGCCGCCCGAGATCTTGGCGTGGGGCAAAAGGCGTTTGATTTCAACGATGGCCTCGAGAAAATCCACCGCGTAATGGCGGTGTTCCTCGATGCCCGTGCCGATGGCGAAAATATTGGGGTCGAAAATGATGTCTTCGGGGGGAAAGCCAAGCTCGACCAAAAGCCGGTAGGCCCGGGAGCAGATCTCCACCTTGCGGGCCCGGGTGTCGGCCTGCCCCTTCTCGTCAAAGGCCATCACAATGACGGCGGCCCCAAAACGGCGCACCTCGCGGGCCTGGGCCAGAAACGCCGCCTCCCCTTCTTTCAGACTGATCGAATTGACAATGGGTTTTCCCTGCACGCACTTTAGGCCGGCAAGGATGACGCTGAACTTGGAGCTGTCGATCACCACCGGCACCCGGCAGATGTCGGGCTCGCTGGCCACAAGGTTGAGAAAAGTGTGCATTTCAGCGGCCGAGTCGAGCATGGCCTCGTCGAGGTTGATGTCGATCAGTTGCGCGCCGTTTTCCACCTGTTCGCGGGCCACTTCGAGGGCCTCGAGGTATTGCTTTTCCACGATGAGGCGGCTGAACTTGCGGCTGCCAGTGATGTTGGTGCGTTCCCCGATGTTGACGAACAGGTTGTCGTCGCGGATGAGCACAGGCTCGAGACCGGCCAAGCGCAGGACGTGGTTGTCGGAGGGAACAACCCGCGGCACGAGGCCCGCTACGGCGGCAGCGATGGCTTGAATGTGTTCAGGGCTCGAACCGCAGCACCCCCCCACGATGTTCACTAGGCCCGAGGTGGCGAACTCACCGAGGAGTTTCGCCATCGTGGCCGGGGTTTCGTCGTAGCCCCCCAGTTCGTTAGGCAAACCTGCGTTGGGGTGGGCACTCACCGGGCATTCTGCCAGACGAGCCAATTCGGCGACATAGGGCCGCAAAAGTTCGCCGCCCAAGGCGCAATTGAGACCCACACTCACGGGCTTGGCGTGGCGTACCGAGTACCAAAAGGCCTCTGTGGTCTGACCCGAGAGGGTTCGCCCCGACGCATCGGTGATGGTGCCACTGATCATGACCGGGAGCGTCAACTGGTGCTCATCGTTGTATTTCAGAATCGCGTAGATGGCGGCCTTGGCGTTGAGGGTATCAAAGATGGTCTCGATGAGCACTAGGTCGGCACCGCCATCGATAAGTCCTTTTAATGCAAGGCTATAATCGTCGACAAGGGCATCGAAACTGGTGGCTCGGAAGCCAGGGTCGTTCACATCGGGACTCAGCGAGAGGGTCTTGCTAGTGGGTCCGAGCACTCCGGCCACCCAACGGGGCTTTTCGGGGGTTTGGGCACTGAACTTGTCGGCGGCGGCGCGAGCGAGGCGGGCGCCTTGCAGGTTGAGCTCGTACACCAATTCCTGCGTGCCGTAATCGCTTTGGCTGGCAGAGGTCGAGTTGAAGGTATTGGTTTCGACCAGATCGCTTCCTGCCGCAAGGTAGCTTTCGTGGATGCCTTGGATAAGCTCGGGCTTTGTGAGGCTCAGAAGGTCGTTGTTGCCTTGCAACGGTTTGGGAAAGCGCTCCCGGCTGAGGTCGATGCCCTGCGCCAGACGAAAGGCCGACTCATCGAGCCGGTGCTTCTGGATCTCTGTCCCCATGGCCCCGTCGAGAACAAGGATGCGGTGTTGGAGCGCGTGTTGGAAATCCGTCAGTCTGGTCATAGGGGGATTTTGACAGAAAACCCACAATGATGGAACATGCTCCCATGAGCAAACCGCGATCGACGCTGTTGGGCTGGTTCTTCGCTCCCCCACCCCGCCGCAGCCGTGTTCACCCTGAGCGCGACTTGGCTGCCGAGAAACGGCAACGCGCCGAGCTCAAAGCCGCCATTGGTCCGTTGTTGGCCTTGTGGGAGCCCCGAATGGGCGTCAAGGCAGCTTTTTGGGGCGTCAAACGCATGCGCACCCGCTGGGGCACTTGCAACCCATCTGCCCGGCGCATCTGGCTGTCTCTGGCCCTGGCATCCAGGCCACCCGAGGCGCTCGAATACGTCGTTGTCCACGAACTGGTGCATCTGCTGGAACCAAGCCACAACGCCCGCTTCAAGGCGTTGATGTCGCAGTTCCTTCCCGACTGGAAGGCACGCAAAAGCCTCCTTGCAATGCCGTAAATTGGTTGACTTTTGGCTTGTGCACAATCATTTTAGGCCTGAGGTACAACTATGAGCACTACTTTTTTTGACCTTTCGGCGCCCACTCCGGCGGGCAAGACCGTCGACTTCTCCGCTTGGAAAGGTCACCCCGTTTTGGTGGTCAACACCGCGACGCAGTGCGGCCTGACTCCCCAGTTTGCGGGGCTCGAGAAGCTCCATCAAACCTACAAAGATCAAGGCCTCATCGTGGTGGGTTTTCCGTGCAACCAATTTGGTGGTCAGGAACCCCTTTCCAACGAAGAGATGGAACAGGTTTGCCAGGTTAACCACGGCGTAAGCTTCCCGCTCATGGCCAAGTCAGACGTCAACGGGGCAAATACAAACCCGGTGTTTAAGTACCTCAAAGACAAAGCCAAAGGGCTGTTGGGTGAAGACATCAAATGGAACTTCACGAAGTTCCTGATCTCCAAAGATGGCAGCACCATCGACCGTTACGCACCCACCACCGCCCCCGAGGCCATTGAAAAGGATATCCTCGCTGCTCTGAAGGCCTGACCCGAGGCGCGGCACTCACCTTCCCCTTGACACCTTGCAACAATGACCGCAAAGTGTGTGCGTTACCGCAACCGCGAGAACGAACACAGGAGGCCCATCATGAACCTAGGTGACCATGTGGTTTTGGGTGCCGACTTCGGTACCGACTCTGTGCGTGTGCTAGCTTTAGACCCCGCCAACGGAGCGGTTCTAGGACAAGGCGTGCGCAACTATCCCCGCTGGAAAAAGGGTCTGTACTGCGACCCACTGAAGAATCAGTTCCGGCAGCACCCCTTAGACTATTTGGAAGCGCTCGAGGGGGCCACGAAAGAAGCGCTCAAGGCCTCGGGTCCCGAGGCCTCGTCAAAAGTGCGCGGGCTTTCCCTCGACACCACGGGTTCCACTCCTGTCTTCGCCGACGGCAACGGGGTTCCCTTATCTTTACTGCCCGCCTTTGCCGAAGACCCCGATGCCATGTTCCTGCTTTGGAAAGATCACACTGCGATTGCCGAGGCCGAGGCCATCAACCATGCCGCCGCCGGGGGCAAGGTGCTCGACTTCGTGGGCGGTATCTACTCCTCGGAATGGCTTTGGGCCAAAGCCTGGCACGTACTGAAGTCTAACCCCAAAGTTGCCGCCGCCGGAAAAACCCTCGTGGAGCATTGCGACTGGATTGGCGCCCGACTTACCGGCAATGAGCACCCCGACAAAGTCAAGCGCGGACGTTGCGCTGCCGGTCACAAAGGGTTGTGGCACGCTAGTTTTGGCGGCTACCCTGAAGAGTTTCTCGGCAAGCTCGAAGCGCGGTTGGTGCCTCTGGTGAAAAGTTTGGGCACCCATACCGTGACGGCCGATACGGCAGCAGGAGTAATCACCGCCGAATGGGCTGCCAAGCTAGGAGTGCCAGCTACCACTGTGATTGGTACCGGGGCCTTCGATGTGCACATGGGCGCGCTCGGCGGCGGTATCAAGGCCAACCAACTGGTGAAGGTGATGGGAACTAGCTGCTGTGACGTGGTCACCGCTGCGCTTCCTCAAAAGGGTCATGCGGAACGCGTTGTCGCCGGCATCTGTGGCCAGGTGGACGGGTCGATTGTCCCAGGCTGGTTGGGCTATGAAGCTGGTCAATCTGCCTACGGTGATGTGTACGCTTGGTTCCGCCAGGTGCTCGCTTGGCCCCTCACCAAGTTCCTCCCCGCCGCCGAAGCGGAAAAGCTCACCGAGAAGATCATCCCCGCCCTCGAGGCCGAGGCCCTTTTGCTCAAGCCCCAGGAAGAGCACACCCTAGCCCTCGACTGGCTCAACGGCCGCCGTACTCCCGACGCTGACCAAAGCCTGGTGGGAGCTGTCACCGGGCTCACCCTGGGCACCGATGCCCCGCGGTTGTACCGCGCTCTGGTAGAAGCCACAGCCTACGGTAGCCGGGCCATTTTGGAGCGCTTCGAGGCCCAAGGGGTCCAGGTTGACAGCGTCATTGCCATCGGTGGCATCACGCGCAAGAGCAAGCTGGTGATGCAGGTGTTGGCCGACGTGCTCGGGCGCTCCATACGGGTGGGCGCCAGCGACCAAGCCTGTGCGCTGGGAGCCGGAATGTTCGCGGCCACGGTGGCAGGGCTCTACCCCACGGTTGAGGCCGCACAAGCCAAAATGTTCCCTGGCTTTGACTTAACCTTTACCCCCGACCCCAAAATGGCCAAGGTTTACGATGGTCTTTATAAGAAATACCTCGCGCTGGGGGCCTTTGTAGCCTCCGCGAAACACTAAGGAGTTCTCCATGATTGCCCAGAAACCCGAGTTTGAGATCTGGTTCGTTACCGGCAGCCAAGATCTGTATGGTCCGGCTACCCTCGAGCAGGTCGCCAAAGATAGCCAAGTTGTCGTCAAAGGCCTCAACGCCGCCGGCACCGTGCCCTACCCCATTGTGTGGAAGCCAACGGTGCGGTCCGCTGAAGAAATCTCGGCGGTTTGCGAGGCCGCCACTGCCGACCGCAAGTGCGCGGGTGTCATCACTTGGATGCACACCTTCAGCCCGGCCAAAATGTGGATTCGCGGGTTGCTGGTGCTCGGTAAACCCCTGCTTCAGTTCCACACCCAGTTCCACCGCGACCTGCCCTGGGGCTCCATCGACATGGATTACATGAACCTCCATCAAAGTGCACACGGCGACCGCGAATACGGCCATATCACCGCCAGGCTGGGCCTCAAGCGCTCCATCATAGCTGGCCATTGGCAAGACAAGGAAACCCAGCGCCGCCTGGGAGCCTGGAGCCGTGTTGCCGGTGCGGTCACCGAAGGCCGCTCGGGTCGCTACGTACGCTTCGGCGATAACATGCGGGAAGTGGCCGTTACCGACGGTGACAAGGTTGCGGCCCAGATTCAGCTCGGCTGGAGCATCAACAGCTACGGCGTCGGCGAACTGGTCAAGAGGGTCAACGCCGTCACCCCCGCGCAGGTGGACAAACTTCTCGAGGAATACAAAAAAACCTATGTGATTGCCCCCGAACTGCTGAACACCCCCAAACAGCTTGAGCGCCTCAAAGTGCAGGCTCGCTTGGAAATCGCCATCGAAGCCTTCCTAGTGGAAGGCAAATACCTGGCCTTTACCACCAGCTTCGAAGACCTCTACGGCCTCGACCAACTGCCGGGCCTCGCTGCCCAGCGTCTCATGGCCAAGGGCTACGGCTTTGCCGGCGAAGGCGACTGGAAGACGGCCGCCCTTGTGCGGGCGGTCAAACTCATGGGCGAGGGACTTTCAGGTGCCACCAGCTTCATGGAAGACTACACCTACCACCTCGAAGGTGGCAAAGAAATGGTGCTTGGTAGCCACATGCTCGAAATCTGCCCCAGCATCGCTGCTGGCCCCGTGAAAATCGAGATCCACCCGCTGGGCATCGGCGGCAAGGACGACCCCGCGCGCCTAGTGTTCAACGCCGCCCCGGGCGAGGCCACGAACGCGAGCCTTGTTGAGTTTGGCGACCGCTTCCGCTTGCTGGTCAACGAAGTGAAGACCATCGCCGTACCGCACGAAATGCCCAAGCTCCCGGTGGCCCAGGCCATGTGGATCCCCTACCCCGACTTCCGCACCGGCCTCGAAGGTTGGATCTGGTCGGGTGGTGCCCACCACACGGCCTATTCCACCGCCGTGGGAGCCGAGATGCTGCAGATGTACGCCGACCAATTGGGCCTGGAGTACGTCTGCATCGGCAAAACAAGCACCCTCGAAAGTGTAAGACAAACCCTTGCTGTACAGGAACTTCTGGCTCACAAGGGCAACTTCCGATGAGTTCAGTCTACCAGAGCCTGAAGCAGGAGGCCCTCGAGGCCAACCTTCAGATTCCCAAGCACGGCTTGGCCCTATTCACCTGGGGAAACGTATCGGCGTTCGACCGCTCACGGGGAGTGTTTGCCATTAAGCCCAGCGGCGTGCCCTACGACGAGCTGAAGGTGGACGATATCGTGGTGGTAGACCTAGACGGCCGCGTGGTGGAGGGCAAACTGCGGCCTTCCAGCGATACCCCCACCCACCGGGTGCTCTACCAGGCTTTTCCCACCCTCGGAGGCATCGTGCACACCCACTCGACCCATGCCACGGCGTGGGCCCAAGCACAGATTCCCTTGCCCGTTTGGGGAACCACCCACGCCGACCACAGCCCCTTTGAAGTCCCGTGTACGCCCCAACTCTCGGCCGAGCAGGTGAAAGGCGACTACGAGCTCGAAACCGGTCACCTCATTGTTCAGACGTTTCAGAAGGCCAAGCCCGCCCTCGACCCCAACGAAGTGAGCTGGGTTCTCGTAGGGGGCCATGCTCCTTTTACTTGGGGCAAAGACGCCTCCAAGGCGCTCTACCACGCTGTAGTCCTCGAAGAGGTGGCCCGTATGGCCATCTTATCGCGCTTGGCAGCCGGAGCGGGCCAGGTTCCCGGGCTCCCCCCCCACCTGATTGCCAAGCACTATGAACGCAAACACGGGCCGGGAGCTTACTACGGCCAAAAATGAGGTCATGACCATCAAGGAGATTGCCCGCTTGGCGGGTGTCTCCATTGGTACGGTCGACCGGGTGCTTCATGGCAGGGGGCGGGTGTCGGCTCAAAACACCGCCCGCATCCAGGCGTTGGTCGCTGAGCGGGGTTACAAGGCCAACCTCTTTGCCAGCCGCTTGTCGGCGGGAGCCGGCCTAAAAACCATAGGCGTACTTTTGCCCCAAACCGACCAGGACGCGGGGTATTGGAAGTTCATCGAGCACGGGATGGGCAAAGCTGCCGAAGAATTGGAACCCCTGAAGATCACCATTCATCTCGAAGGCTTCGACCGCCTGTCGGCCACAGACTGCGCGAGGGCGTTTGGCCGATTGGTGGAAGAGGGTTGCGATGCGCTGGCGCTGGCTCCTATTCACAACACCGTTTTGCGTCCCCTCATCGATGCCCTGCCGGAAGGCTTTCCGTTGGTATTTTTTGACACCGACCTCGATTGCCGTCACCTCCACGGGTTTGTCGGTCAGGATCCTTTTCAGGGGGGACTCCTTGCTGGAAAGCTGCTCGGAATGGCCACCCTACGCGGTCGTCCGCTGGCCCTCGTGCGCTTTGACGAAGACGACGCCCATTTGAACCGACGCGCCGAGGGGTTTGTGCGCTCGTGCCTGAAGCAAAACCGAGAAGTATTGGAACTGCACCAGAGACTGGGGGTAGGCGTCGAGGACCGACGGCTCGACTTGGCGCACTTTGTGCTCGGCCATCCTGAAGTTGCCGGCCTGTTCGTCCCCAACGCCAACGTGAGCGACTACGCGCGCTCGGGTTCCGGCCTTCGGGTCGTGGGCTACGACCTGACTCCACCCAACGTTGCCGCCTTGCGGGAAGGCCGCATCGATGTGTTGATTTCCCAACGGCCGGAAACCATGGGCGCTGAGGCCATACGCCTGCTCAGCCGAGCACTGCTGTTTGGCGAGAAACTGCCCGCCAATGTCAATTTGCCCCTTGACGTCGTTTTGCCCGAAAACCTGGAAGGGTTTTTAGAGGCTACTTCGACAGGGCCTCCGTCAGCCTCTGTAGCGCTGTAAGGTAGAGGTAGCGTTGATAGGACCGGGAGGTGGTTATTCCCTTGAGTACCGCGCTTTTGTCGATGAGGAACAGGGCCACCTTGGCCGAGTTCTCCTCGGCCATCATGTCGACGTTGAGCAATTTAGCATAGTGGGCAATTTCTTTGTCGACCGACTGCTGGGTTTGTTTGGCAGCTGACGGATCAAGCTTTAAGTTCCATTGCCCAAGGGATTTCTCACGCTCGGCGATCAGGGTTGCCCGGTCTTCCGAAAGGGGGGCTAGTTCGATGAGCTTTTTGAAATCTTCGGCGCTTTGCGACGGAACCGCATGGGCTCGGCTTTTTTCCGCGGAATGACCTTTCGCCGCCTTGGGCTCGTTGGCCACCTTTGACCCTTTAGCCTCTTTGGCCTTTTTGGGAGGCTTTGGTTTGCCGCCAAACATCGCCATGAGCTTTCTGAGCAAGTAACTGAGGTAGCCTTCTTCCCGGACAATGAGATTCCATGTCGCTTTGACAATTTGCGGGTACAAGGTGGTCAGGCCCAACACCCCCACCAAAGACCGAAGCCTGAGACGGTCACGGTCTTCATAGAGCACCGGATCAAGGCCGCGGGTGACAACCTCCGCTGGCGCCGGCAACCCCTTGGATCCGTCGGGAAACAACCAGCGGACGATATCGGTCTGTCCCCGGTCGACGGGCAAATAATCTCGCACAAAATCGGCCGTAGTCAGGGCAAGCAATCGTTCTTGGCGCAGGAGTTCCAAAGACCGGAGAAAAAGCTTCGAAACGTCTTTTTCGAGCAGAAAAAGCTCGATTTGCTCGGGAATTCCCTCGCGGGCCCATAGTTGGGACAGCCGTTCCTGCTGGGCTTTTGCCTCTTGCTGTCGCAAATCTAAGAAGGTCCGTATCAGGTTGTCGCGGTGCACAAACTCGTCCAAGAACTCAAAAACAAGGGGACGCAGGCCCTCTTTGGAAGCGGAAAGAGGAAGGAGTTCGACCAGAGACGGGTACTTGGAACCCAACTCACTTTTCTTGGAAATGTCGGGGGTTTTCTTGAGGTCTTCCAGCGAAACGGGACCCGAGCTTTCCCTCAGGCGCGAAACCAGAAGGGCTGTATCCTGGCTTCGCACAAGTGCCGCTTTTTCCTCTTTGCGCTTGGCCACCCGCATTGCCATACAGCTCGCCCACGCTATACGAGCAGCTTGGTACACCACCGGATTCGCCGTTTTGCGGATCACCTGTACCACCACATACACCGCGTTGGCAAAGCCTTCGCTATCGGGATCTGTGGTGGTGAGTACCTTGTGAAGGCGGTCGGTGGCTGGAGGGGCTTGGTTCGCTGCGAACTTTTCGCGGTAGCGCTGCATGTAGGTGGCATATCGCACCTGGAGTGTAGCAGCCTCATCCTGGTTTCCCGCTCCTTTGAAGAACTCATCAAGAATCGGAAGGCATTTGGTGCGCACCAGATTATCCAGGGTTATCTCACCGGGAAACAGCAACGAGAACTCGGGTTCATCGGCGGTGGGAGTGGCCTCTTTCTTGGGGTTGGGCAAGGGCCAGAACTGCAAAAGCACAAGCGGTGCGTCGGCAGCTTCGATGGTCTTTTGTAGGAAGGGATTCGGGTTGGTCTCGTTGGTTTCCGGCCGGTCTTGCACAGCCACACAGTTTGCGCCGGGCTGGAGAAGCTCACTTCCCGCCTTGGCGGCCCTAGCGACCGAATCAGGGGTGGGAAACGTAGAGGGCTGGGTTGCCGCTGAGCTTGGCTCGAGATCCGTGAGGGCTTTGCGTAGGTGTTGCAAGACGGCTTGCAAAGCATTGGCACTGGCCAATTGTGCGGCCGTCTGACGCTCGGTGAGCTGCACCTTAGACATCGATTCCTTCGAGGTTTCCAGCACCTTCAAGAGCCCTGCAGCCTTGAGTATGGTGAGCACAGCCTGCATTTCTTTCGTACGGTAGTTAGGAGGAGTCGTGCCGTAGACCGAATCGGGGACACTCTTGATCAGCTGGGCAACTTCGAGCACGGCATTACTGGTTTGGAGGTAGGAAAACTTGACGAGGTGCACGAACAAGGAGCCCCTGACATCGATCATGCCCTCTTTGCGCAGCTCTCCAAATAATTCGTCAAACGCCTGGCGGTTAGCCGAGCGCTCATTGGGTGTACGAGCCCATTCGGTCCAAGAAGGGGGTGCAACTCTTTCTGCCATTAAGACTCCACCTCTTTGTTGTACTTTCGGTAACTCTCGTACAAACCGTTATAGGCTTGGTGCCGCACCGCGCGGGGGTTAAAGACGGCCCGCACCTTCACCAAGGCCCCGCTGGCCTCGCGCAAGCTACCAAACTCACCTTGACGGACCAGGGCGCAGGCGGCGCTTCCCAGCAGTTCCGCGTCCTCGATTTCGGGCACCAGAATGCGTTTGCCGGTGATGTCGGCTTTCAATTGGTTCCAGATCACGTTGCGGGCCTGGCCGCCGGTCACCCTCAGCTCGTCGATGGCTAGGCCGTTGCTTTCCATGGTCTCGAGCACACGCCGGATGCCAAAGGCAATCGACTCAACCACAGCTCGGCCCATATCGTCCCGGGTGTGGTCGGGGTGCAGCTCGAGAAAACCACCGCGGGCAAACTCGAAATCGCCGTTTTTTTCGAAGCTGGGAAAAAAGTAGGGGCGCGAGCGCTCGAGGGGCAGGTTCTCAATCTCTTGAAGGATTTCCCGGTAACTGCGGTCGCTTTGGCCGGTGATGCGCCGCAGCCATTCGAACAAGCGCCCCGTGGAACTCAAAATGCCCGAAATGTTGTACAGGCCGTCGATGGCGTGCGGGAGCGTGCGCAGGCGCTTGTCGGCGAGGGGAGCCGTGGCGCAGTGGTTGATACCTTCGCTGGTGCCGGCGCGGTCGCAGGTGCGCCCGGGTTCAACGGCACCGGCGCCGAGCAGGGCCACCAGAAAGTCGCTGCCTGCCGCCACTACCGGCACCCCGGCAGGGATGCCCGTGAAGGTGGAGGAATGTTCGGTGACGCTGCCCACCGCCTCGGTCATGGTGGCGAAAGGGGGAAGCTTGGCAAGGTCGAGGCCATATTTGGCCGAATCGTCGCTGTGCCAAATGTAGGGAATGAACTCTTTGCTGGGGGTAATGGTGCGGGCCTCACCGGTAAGGAAGAAGTTCAAATACTCGGCGCAGCTGAGGAACCACTTGGTTTTTTCGTACAGATCGGGGTGGTTTTCCCGAAACCAAGCGATTTTGGGCAGGAAGAAACTCTTAGTACCCTCTTGGCGCAGGTTGCGCTTATCCATCCATAAGAGGGCGTAAAACAGCACCTTGCCGTCGGAATCGACGGGAATCACCGTGGGCCCCTGCCCCGAGACGGCCACCGCGCTGATGCGCTGATACCCGCCTACCGAGGCGACAATTTCGCGTAGGGCCTCGACCCAAACACCCGGGTCCCAGGCATGGAAATCCTGCCGGGTCTTTTCCCAGTAAGTGACCCTATGGTAGGCCACCAGCTCGCCTTCGCTAGAGACCAGCCCGCCTTTCATGGCCGTCGTTCCGATGTCGACCGCAAGAATCAGCTTTTGGGGGGTTCGCAAACTCGGCATGCCTTCACAATACCAACTACAGGCCTGTTGGGGAACCTCCTTTTACGCGGTGGAGGGGCCAGCCGGGGGTATAGTAGCGGCCGCGGGAGCTTGCATCAGTCGTCCCGTGCCAAAGAGGTGGAGTTGCCTTTAGCTTCGTCAAGGCGGAAGTCCTCCTGCCCCAACAGCTTCGCTACTCCGCCGATGACCAACAACAAAGTCACGAGGATGCCGATACGGCTCACAAGACTGCCGATCAAGCGCGCCTGCCTAGGGCTCAGGGTCTTCACTGAAAACATCTGGGTTTACCTATAATGCTTCAGAATACCGAAACCGCCCCCCACCCGCTATCAGGAAATTCCTGAGCCTAACTAGGGAAACCAGCTCTAAATCAGCTGATGGGCCTGGGCAAACTGAACTAGTTCGACCGGTCCGCTCACTTTCAGCTTGGTGTAAACAGCGGCCTTGTGGTTGTCGGCGGTTTTCGGCGAAATACCGAGCTGGAAGGCGATTGACTTGACGCTCTGGCCAGCGAGTAGAAGAGCAAACACTTCGTGCTCCCTTGCCGTGAGCAAACCCAAACCCTTCTGGCTGTCGATGGCACCATCGGGAATCTGAACCAACTGCCCGGCCAGAGCGTCTAGGCTCAACTGGTCGAGATACACGTGCCCCTCCCCAACGGCCTTCAGGGCCTCGAGGAGCACGGTATCGGCGCTTTCCTTGTTGACGAAGCCACGGGCGCCAGCCTGCAGGGCCCGAAGCACCAATGTTCCCTCTTGGTACATCGAAAGCATCAGCACCTGCGTCCGCGGGAACTTGGCCTTCAGCCGGGGCAGGTGGTCGAGGCTCACCCCATGGCCAAAGCGGAAGTCGAGCAGCAGCAGGTCGGTGGGTAGCGATTCCAAGGTTGCCTCAAGGTCTTCGAGCCGGCTCACTTCCCCGGTTAGCTCCACCTCGCTCATCGACTCAAGAATGACCCGAAGGCCCGCCCGAACCGTAGCGTGATCGTCAGCGATCAGGACTTTCAAGTGGCACCTCCAACGTCACGACAACCCCATCCGAAGAGGATTTCCAGTCGAAACTTCCGCCGAGCAGTGCGGCCCTTTCGCGCATGCCGCTCATCCCCAGCGAGGCCTCAGAATCCGAGCCGGGCAAAACTCCTACCCCATCGTCGGTTACTTGAACCACGAGGCGCACGCTAGTCTGCGACCCCGACACCCTCACGGTTTTGGCACGGGAGTGCTTCCAAACGTTTTGCAGGGCCTCCTGAACGATGCGGTACACATGGATATCCGACCCCGCTGCGAGGCCAGACCCCAAATTGGAGTCAAGTTCGGTTCGCACGGTGAGAGAGGTTCGCTGGCCAAACTCGTCTAGCAGATCAACAACCGCCTGCCGGAATCCCACCAGGTCGAGCGCGGGCGGACGGAGTCCCCGGGCCAAACCGCGAACTTGGTTTTGAGCGCGTTCGAGGCCTTCCAGCAGTGGCGCTTTGTTGTCTCCGGGCCCGAGCCGCGAGAGCAGCATTTTGGTTCCTGCCAACTCTTGAGCCAGGGTATCGTGCAGGTCGAGGGCAATCCGTTGACGGTCGGCCTCGAGCCCGGCCAGCGAAAGCCGGTACACCTTTTGCAGTTCCTCAAAACGGGCCCGGCGGCGCGCTTCTTCGCGCAACCAAAACACCGAGAACGCAGAAAGGCTGATCAGGACGATGAGAAGCCCCAACTCCAGCAGAGTGAAGGCGAGGCTCTGGCCTTCCACAAAACCATCAAGCTGAGTTTCCAATTGTTTCATCAGGGCGTGAAACGCAGGGGTTGGATGGCCACGATTCCATTCGGTTACCAGGAGGTTTAGGTCAGGGGTCTTGATCAGACCGAGAACAATCAAGGCCTTCACCGACGGCGAGTGGGAAAAGTCCTTCCATTCCAGTTCGAAGGCATCGACGAGAAGTTGGAGGGTGTTGGTCGCATCGGCCGGCAAGTATCCGACAAAAGCGACAGCATCGGCGAGGTGCACCAGGCGGAGCTGGTCTTTAGCAACCAGAGTTCGGGTCTGGTTGGCCGCCGAGTAAAGAAACAGAAACGTTCCCAACACCACAAAGAGCAACAGGAGAAACGCGATGCCGTTGCGGGTCGGTTGGGAGTCCCGGGCTACCATGTTGCTATTGTAAAGTATTTTTTCTAATCTGAAAGTATGAAACTACCAACCTGGCTCGTCCTGCTTTGCTGGATTCTGGCTGCTTCGGTGGGAAACACGGTGCTGAACGTTGTGGACCGCCTTCTCGGCCTTCCGTTTTTCTTCGACAGCCTCTTCACAGCGGTGGGCGCCGGGGTTTTGGGATGGATTCCAGGGCTGTTGATTGCCACGCTGACCCAGTTGCTGATTTCGGTCACCCTTCTGTTTATCGAGCAACAGCAGTGGGGTTTGGCCCTTCCGTTTGTCTTGTGCCAATTCGAAACGGTGCTGGTTATCGGCCTCATGGTGCGCTTTGGGTCGCTGCGTACCATTTTGTCGCTGATCGTTGCGATTTTTGCGGTGGCGCTCGGCAACTCGGTCTTGGGGTCGATGATTGCAACCTTTCTGTACGGTGGCATCACCCTCCACGGAGCCGATTTCCTGGTAGCGGGCCTTTTGATGGGCGGGCAGAGCCTCTTCGAGGCCGCTTTCTGGGCCCGCGTACCGATCAACTTGGTCGACAAAGCCATCGCCGTGGTATTGGCCTATTTTGCGGTGCAACGATGGGGAGGGGCGTTCGCGGTGAACCGCTAGCTCTTCAACAATTTCTGAATGATCTGCGAGTTGTCGAGGAGCGAACTTAGTGAGCGGTTGTGATGCAACCGGCTCATTGCTCGGGCGAACAGGTTGCTCACGTTAGCGGTGGTGTACCAAGGACGGGTGAGCAGGGCCTCTTCGTGATACACGGCGTTGGTACCGATGATTTTGGTGAACAGGCCTTTCTCAAAGGCTTCGTCGAAGCTGCGTAGAGCGTTGCCGGTAAAAAGAGGCAAGCTGATGCCCGCAATGATTTTCTTGGCACCCATTTCCTTGAGCAGCACGAAGGCTTTGATGAGGGTGCCACCGGTTCCCAAAAGGTCGTCGGCGAGAAAAACGTTTTTGCCCGACACATCGCCTAACAGCTTGGTGCTGGTGATGTTGCTTTCGTTGGCGCTGGTGCTGAGCTTGGAGTAGTCGCGTTCCTTATACAACATGGCCAGCGGGCGCTGCACACAGCTGGCGTAGAACTTGTTGCGGTCCACCGCGCCCGTGTCGGGGCTTACAATGACCAGATCAGGGTCTTTGAGGTCGATCAGATCGTGAAGTCGGCGGAGAATCTGGTAGCTTGCGTGCAGGTTCTCGAGTTTGAGCCGGACGAAGGTGTTTTCGATTTCCTTGGAATGGATGTCGAGGGTGATGATGCGGTTGACGCCCATGTTCTCGAGCATCTGGCCGAAGCGCGCGGCCGTGAGACCTTCGCGTCCTTTTTTTTTGTGCTGGCGGGCGTAGGGGTAACTGGGAAACACCACCGTAACGCTCTCGGCACCTGCCTGCACCGCGGCATCGACGGCGGTCATGAGGCAAATGAGATGATCGTTGATGCTCAGCGCGAACTTCTCGTCTCCGTTGTGAAACTTCACCGGGTACGCGTTGGCCACGTCCTGGATGATGAACAGATCCATGCCACGGATGGAAGTTCCGATTTCGGTTTTGAACTCACCGTTGGCGAAGCGGGTGAAGTTAGCCGGAACCAGCAGCCTAGGGGGCCGGTAGGCAGTAACAGCACCTTTGGCCTCGTAGTCGTTCGAATGGAGATCGTAGTCGAAGTTGAGCTGACGGGTGAGCTCGTCGCGGGGCAAGTTGTATTGGCCCGACAATTCGGCCATTTTCTTGTCGAACTGCCGATGATAGATGTTTTTGAGATGCGACAGGATTTCTCCCGCCAAAGCTTTTCCGCCCGGACAGGCGAGGATACCCATAGAGGCGGGGCGGTTGAAGCTCATGCGCATCAACCTACCATATTGAGTTGACCCCGGCAACTGGCAACAGTACATTCATTGGTGTGAAAAGGAGACAAAATGTCTGATTTTAAGATGTCTGCTTTCGGGATGAACTTAAGCCCGAAGCTCATCATTGCCATCATCGTTTTGGCGGTTGTCGGGTACACGGTGTTCAGCGCCGTCTACATTGTCGACCAAACCGAGGAAGCCGTTGTGCTCACCTTCGGCAAATACAGCAGGACCGAGGGGCCCGGCATGAAGTTTAAGATTCCCCTGATCGAGGAAAACTTCAACGTTCCCACCAAGGTGGTACAAAAGATGGACTTCGGTTTCCGCATGGACAACCAGGAGTTCCTAGGCGGCACCACGGAGGCAGCGAGAGCGAGCTACAAGGATGAGTCGACCATGCTTACCGGCGACCTCAACATTGTCGATATCACCTGGATCATTCAGTACCGCATCACCGACCCGAAGGCTTGGCTTTTTGGCCTCGACGCCAAGGAAAAAACCGTACGCGATATCAGCCAGTCGGTGGTGAGCCAACTCGTCGGCGACCGGGCCATCCTCGATATTCTAGGCAACGAGCGCGAAAGCATCCAGTCGAAGGCCACAGAAATGATGAACGTGCTGTTCTCCAGCTACGGCATCGGCGTGTTGGTCACCGGCACCCAGCTAAAAGACATTTTCCCGCCTGAGGGAACGGTCAAAGCAGCCTTTGACGACGTCAACGTCGCGTTTCAAGACATGAGCCGCCTCATCAACGAGGGCAACGAAACCTACAACAAAGAGATCCCCCGGGCCGCAGGCGAGGCCCAACAGGCCATCCAAGTGGCCGAAGGTTATGCCACCGAGCGTGTGAACAAGGCCACCGGAGACGTGGCGCGTTTCAAGGCGGTGCTCAAGGAATACCAGCGCAGCCCCGAAGTGACCCGCAACCGCCTGTACCTCGAAATGGTAGAGAACGTCTTCGCAGGCCAGGAAAATACCGACCTGGTAGACAAAAAGCTCGGCAGTTTCCTGCCCTTAAAGCAACTGACGGGTAGAACAGGGTCGCCCTCTAACGTGGCTCCTGCTGCCGGAGGAACCCAATAATGGCTAAGAAAAACACCAACACCCTGGCTATCGCGGGCATTGCCGCTGCCGTCCTCGTGGTCGGTTTCCTCGTGGCAGGCCCGTTCTACCAGATTCAGGAAGGCCAGCAGTCTGTTGTAACCCAGTTTGGCGAAGCCGTGGGCACAGAAACCACCGCGGGCCTGAAGTTCAAGTTCCCCCTCATACAGGAAGCCAACCTCTACCCCAAGAAGATTATGAGCTGGGATGGAGAGCCTCAGCTGATTCCAACCCAAGAAAACCAGTTCATCTGGGTCGACAGCACCGCCCGTTGGCGCATCACCGACCTGCGCAAGTTCTACGAGTCCACCAAAAACCTAAGCCGCGCCTATAGCCGCCTCGACGAAATCATCGACCCTGCTGTGCGCAAGGTGATTTCCACCAATCCGCTTCAGGAAGCTGTTCGGAGCACCGACATCATCAACGAAACCAAGCGGGGTGGCGCCCTCACGGGGGCCAACGGTGAGGAGATTGAAGCGCTCAAGAGCCTGATCAGCAGCAACACAGACTTCAATGCCATCAAGACCGGCCGGCGCAAAATCAGCCAGGAAGTGTTGGGAGGCGTCAAGGCCAACATTCAGAACCAGTTCGGCATCGAGATCATCGACGTGCTCATCCGCCAAATTCGGTACAGCGACCAGCTGACCGAGTCGGTGTACAGCCGCATGATCACCGAGCGCAAGCAGTTGGCCGAAGGCTACCGCTCGTACGGACAGGGTAAGAAGCAGGAGTTGTTGGGCAAGATGCAGCGGGAGAAGAAATCGCTGCTTTCCGAGGCCTACGCCAAGGCTGAGGGAATCAAGGGTGACGCGGATGCCAAAGCAGCCCGGACCTATTCTGACGCTTACGGGGCTGATCCTGAGTTTTACAACTTCTGGAAGTCGATTGAGAGCTACAAGACTACGATGCCACAGTTCCAGAAGACGATGACTACCGACATGGACTATTTCAAGTACCTTTATTCACCGCGCGGGCGCTGACCCGTACTTTTTGGCAAGGAGTTTTTGCTGTATGCGTAGTTCTCGCTTTGCTTTGGTTTTTGCCTTACTTTTGGCCGGTTTTTTGACAACCCCTGTGTTTGCGGCCACGATAGGAGTCTTTATTCCGGGGGCGCTTCAGGGAAGCCCCACCTACGAGCTTTTGGACGCCGGCGTGCGCAAAGCGGCGGCTGAGGTACCCGGAATAACGGTGAAAACGATCGAAGGCGGCTTCAACCAGGCCCAATGGGGTGAGCAAATTGCCGCCTTGGTGGCCAGTGGTGAATACAAGTGGATTGTCACGTCCAACCCGGCTATGCCGGAAATCTGCACCCCGGTGGCTCAGGCGTACCCCGCCCAGAGGTTCATCATCCTCGAGTCCTGGTCTAAGAATGCGTCCTTTGCCACCCTGAGCTACAACCACAGGGAGTTGGCCTTCCTCCATGGGGCCTTGGCCGGACTGCTTACCCAGTCGCGCAAGGGGGCGGCGGTCGCCGGGTTGGTGGCGGGTCAGGAATATCCGGACATGAACAACGCCATCCTTCCAGGCTTCCGGGAGGGCTTCCAGTCGATTCTGCCCGCAGGCAAGGTCGAGTTCCGCGTGGTTGGCAACTGGTACGATGCCGGTAAGGGCGCCGAGCTGGCCAAAAACCTTTTTGACCAAAACGTGAGTGTGGTGTTGCCCATTGCCGGTGGTGCCGGCCAGGGAGTCATCTCGGCGGCGAAACAGGCGGGCAAGTCGGTGCTTTGGTACGACACCGACGGATATGCTTTAGAGAAGGGCATCGTCGTTGGCAGCGGCGTCATCCGCCAGGACACCGCAAGCTACCAACTGGTAAAAAAAGCCCTAGCGGGCACTCTCGAGTATGGCAAGCCGCTGGTTGTTGGTGTCAAGGAAGGGTACCTCGACTACCTGACCTCTCTGCCGGCCTTCGTTTCCGGCCTACCCGCGGCGATACGCACACCGTTTGAAGCTATCGTCAACCAGTTCCGTACAGGCAAAAAGACTCTGGCCATGCCACTGCCTACAAGCTGATGGCCCCAAACTCCCCCGCTGTTCTCGCTTCGTTGGTTCGGCTGAGCAAAACTTTTGCCGACAACGGGGTGAGGGCTGTCGATGAGGTGAGTCTGGAGCTTCAAGCCGGCGAGGTGCTGGCTCTCTTGGGAGAGAACGGCGCGGGCAAGACAACCCTAATGGCCCTTTTGGCGGGCCTCGAAGTTCCCGACTCAGGCGAAGTGGTCTTGGCCAGCGGTCAGCCCCCTTCTCTGAAAGCCGGTATAGCCTTGGTTCAGCAACATCCCCCGTTTGCACCTGAGCTTACCCTTTGGGAACACGCGGTGCTGGGACTTCCCGGCAGGTTCCCGGGCAAGAAGGCCGCTCGGAGCCTACTGGAGGCCTCTGCCGCCCGATGGGGCTTTGCCCTCAATTGGGACGAGTTGTGCCGCGACGCCGGACCATTGGCCCTGCAAAAGGCCACGCTGACGGCGTTTTTCCTGCACCCGCTGACCATTCTCATTCTCGATGAACCTACCGCGGCCCTAGGCCCGGCCGAGGCGCGCTCTCTTTTGGCATCCGTCCGTGCGTGGGTGCGTGAAAACCACGCCTGCGCTGTGTTCGTTACCCACAAATTGCACGAGAGTCTGGAGTGGGCCGACCGGGTGGCCGTGATGCGCGCGGGGCGTCTGGTGGCCACCACCACCCCCGCCGACTCGAGCCTCGAAGCTTTGAGTTCGCTCTTGTTTCCCAGGCGTCAACAGCCGCAGGTGCAAGAGAGTCTTCCTGCTCCTGCGGCTTCCCTCCCGCCGGTGTTTATGGCCCAGGGGACTCGCGCCGATTTTGAGCTGCGGGGGGGTGAGATTCTAGGGCTGACGTCGCTGCGGGGCGAAGGCGCGGAAGAGCTCGAAGAAGAGCTCACCGGTTTGGCGGACCTGCCCGAGGGACGCTTGTTCTTGGCCGGAACCGACGTGACCACAGCGAGCATCGCCGCGTTGCGCCGCCTGGGTCTGAGCTACGTTCCGAGTGACCGCATGGGTCGCGGCTCGAGCCCGTATTCGGCACTAGCGAGTAATGTCATTCCGTATCAAGTGACCAGGCTCGCTCCGGGAGGAATCTTACGCAGCCATTCGGTGCGGGGGTATTTTCGCGAGCTTGCCAAGCGCTTTTCGCTGCAAGGGGAGCCCGGACAGCGTTTGGTGACCCTATCGGGTGGCAACATTCAGAAACTCATTGTTGCCCGCGAAATGGATCACGGCCCCAAAGTGCTGATTCTGGCCGAACCCTCCTGGGGCCTAGACCTCGAGGCCCGCCGTGAGCTCTACAGGCTGATTCGGCAGGCGGCGCGAGCGGGAAGCGCCATCCTGATTCTGAGTTCGGAACCTCAGGAACTGCTTGAGGTGTGCACCCGCGTCGGTGTGTTGCGCGAGGGCAGGCTTCAAGGTATCCGCCTAGTGGAGCATTGGACCTCGGAGCTGCTGGGCCGAGAACTTCTGGGAGTGGTCAATTGAATCTGCCTAGGGCCCACGCCAACCCGCTGATCGGTTTGTCGAGCACACTGCTGGCGTTGGCGGTTTCACTTTTGGCTACGGTTGTCCTGCTTGTGGTTTTTGGCAGCCATCCCCTTTCGGCCTTGAGGAGCTTTTTTGTGGGACCCTTTTCGTCACCCTTGGCTTGGGGCAACACGCTCAACCAGAGCTCTCTGCTCGTCCTGACGGGTTTGGCTGCTTCAGTGGCCTTCGGGGCCGGAGCTTTCAACCTTGGCGGCGAGGGCCAGGTGTACCTCGGTGGTTTGGCGGCTCTGGCCGCCGCTCTGTTTTTGCCCCCCGTTTGGGGAGCGCTGGGAATCTTGGCGGCGCTTGTTTCCGGCATGGTGGCGGGGGCAGGTTTGGGTGCCGTGAGCGGTGCCCTCAAGGCTCGCTGGCAAGCCGACGAGTTAATCACCACGTTTCTGCTTTCTGCCAGCGTTGTGCCCGTCGTTGACAGCCTCATCACCAGCCCCCTGTTCGGCGCGGCCGGTAGCTTTCTGATCACTTCGCGCAAAATACCGCAGGAGTTTTGGCTTCCTGGGTTGTTGGCGCCGTCTAACTTGCACTGGGGGGCGTTGTTGACCCTGCCGCTGGCTGTTGTTTTTGGAGTTCTGGTGAACTCCACGCCGTGGGGCTACCGACTGCGCTTGTTGGGCCGCAACAGGGCCTTTGCGCAATACACCGGGCTTTCTATGGCCAGCTACAGCCTGCTCCCCTTGGGGCTTTCGGGAGCGCTTCACGGCCTTGCCGGAGCTCTGGGAGTGCTGGGAACCCAGCATGCGCTGGTGCAGGGCTTTAGTTCCGGCTGGGGCTGGAACGGCATCGCGGTAGCCCTTATCGCCCGAACCAACCCGTGGGCAGTGGTGCCTGCGGCGCTGCTTTTCACCTTTCTCGATCAGGCCTCCCGAATGGTGGTTCTTCAGGGCCAATTCCCTTTCCAGTTGAGCGCGCTGTTTCAGGCCGCCATCCTGTTCTTCATCACAGCGCAAATCGTACGGAGGCGGTCATGAACCTCCCCTTTGACCTGTTTACGCCTTTGCTGTTGGCGGCTCTGGGAGCGCTTTTTTCCGAACGAGCGGGACTTCTGAATATCGCTCTTGAGGGCCAGATGCTAGGCGGTGCGTTCACAGCCATCCTGGTGCAGCAACTCACGGGGAATCTGGCCCTGACGGTGCTCGCCGTGACGTCGTTCGGAGCGCTCAGCAGCTTGGTTCTGGCTTGGGGAACCTTGAAGCTCAAGGCCGACCCGTTTATTGCCGCGCTGGGGTTGAACCTCTTGGTTCCCGCCCTCACGAGCTGGGTGAGTTTCCTGCTGTTTGGCAACCTCGGCGTGATCAGGTTGGCAACCAATGTGGCGCCGCGGTGGGAGGGCATTCCGGTGACCTTTTTGCTGGCGCTGGCGCTCGCTGGCTTAGCTCATTTTGTTCTCTTCCATACGTCGTGGGGGCTACGCCTGCGCTCTGCTGGTGCTTCCGAACACCTGATGGCCAGCCGGAGTTTAGGTACCAGAGGGATCAAGACGGCCGCGGTGGTGATCTCGGGGGTGTTGGGCGCCGTCGGTGGCGCCGTCTTGGCTCTGAACTTAGGGGCTTGGGTTCAAGGGGTGAGCGCAGGAAAGGGATGGATAGCCCTGGTGGCCTTGTACCTCGGCCTTCGCAAACCACTACCGCTGTTGCTGGCGGTTGCCTTGCTGGCGTGGACCGAACAGCTTTCGGGCGCCCTTCAAGCGATTCCCGAATTGCCTCAAGGACTACTTTTGGGTCTCCCTTCGCTAATCACCGTCGTTGTGTTTGTTATCACCAGCGCTGCCGGTGGGCCTCACCGGAAGTCGGCCAGAGTTACGTCCCGGTAGGTGTGAATCACCCGGTCGACACCGGCGGCTGCCACCTTGGCCCTTCCCGCCTCGTCGCTGCCGATGCCATAAACTTTTCCCGCGCCGGCAGCACGGGCTGCCTGAATGCCGAGCACTCCGTCTTCCACCACGAGGCATTGCGCCGGGACCAAGCCCAGCCGTGCAATGGCGGTACTGAAGAGCGCTGGGTGGGGCTTGCCAGGCATGGTACCGTCGTCAAACACGATGCTTTCGGGTTTGAACCAGCGGTGTAAATGGAAGGTTTCGATGTAGAACTCCACGTTGGTGGGTCCCGAAGCGGTGCCAATGGCAATTTCAATGTTGTTGTCGAGGCACAGCTCAAAAAGCTCGATGGCGCCATCGACCAAGCGAATCCGCTCGGGGGTCGAGAGAAGCAGGTCGCGGTAGGTCGCCTCTTTTTCCTCCGATCGGGTACGGGCCTCGGCGGAATCGACTTCCCGGCCAAGCACTTTCGGCCAGATTTCCGCGTTGGTGCGGCCGACGAAAGTATGCTCGAACTCATTGTCGGCTAGAGGACGCCCGAGGTGACCTTCGGCCACCTTGCGCCACACGATTTCGTGCAGGTCCATGTCAAAAAGCAGAGTTCCGTTAAAATCAAACACAATGCCCTGATACGTCATTTGCTCTCCTGAATTGGTCGCGGGGGGCGTTCCAAACTGAAACGGCCGAGTTTACCGGTCCGATATTCCGCCAAAAGCGACTGGAAGGCACGATCGTAATCGACGATTCCGCCCTTGGCAAGCATGCCACGACGCAGGCCCCAGCCCTCGATGCGGGCAAACACTTCGGTGGCTTCGGCTTCCGGATCGACCGGCTGGTCCCAGTAACTGGCAAAGGCCTTGGGGTACAAGCGAGTGACGCCGGTCACTAACTCGCGCACCAAATCGCTGACCGACAAAATCTCGTCCTTTACCGAACCCAAAAACGCCAGACGCTGACCTACCGCTGGGTCTTCAAACTTGTGCCATAAAATGCCGGGGGTATCGAAGAGGTCAAACTTCTCAGCGATGTTGATGCGCTGAAGCCCTTTGGTGTGGCCAGGCTTCGGCGCTACCGAGGCCTTTTTGGCCCCGACGAGGGCGTTGATTAGGCTCGATTTGCCCACGTTGGGCACGCCCACGATCATTCCCCTCACCTTGCGTAGCCCGTACCATTTTTTGTCGCGGCATAGTTCGTTGACCGCGGTAAGGATTCCGGGGAGGTTCTTGCGTTCGGTACAACTGATCAACACGGCCTTGGTGTCGGCCTGCAGTTCAAACCAGGCTTTCCACGCTGAGGTCACCTGAGGGTCGGCCAGATCGATCTTGTTGAGCAGAATAACCCTAGGTTTGTTGCCGATGAGTTCCAGCAGCAGCGGGTTGGCCGTGGCCATCGGGGCGCGCGCGTCAACAACTTCGAGGAACACGTCGACCTGGCTGCGGTGTTCCTGAATCAGACGCTGGGTCTTGAGCATGTGGCCGGGAAACCACTGGATATCCATGGTTGGCACTATACACGAAGCACCTTCTTTGACCCAGCGAAGGGTCTATGATAAGCTTGGAAGCCGCGAAGGGCGCAAACTAACGGCACGGAGGATTTCGTGAAGCTTGATGCTATTGGAATCATCGGCTACGGCAACATGGGCCGTGCCTTGGCCCACGGGTTGCTCAGAAAACACAAAGACCAGACCATCGGAATCCTGAGCCGCAACATCGACGGCGTGGCCCACGCGGCCCGCAGCAAGCGCCTAGTGGTTCACAAAACGCTGGAGGCCCTAGTGGCTGCCAGCAAAATCGTCGTGATCGCTATCAAACCTCAGGACATACCGGCCTTGCTGGACCAGCTGCGTCCCCTTGCACGCCACAAATGGTTCATTTCGGTGGCGGCGGGCCTCACCACCAAGTGGTTTTCTGAGCAGCTGGCCAGCCCGCAGGTGGTGAGGTTCATGCCCAACCTAGCGGCAAAGACCGGGATGTCGCTGGTAGGCCTGAGCCCGGGCCAAGAGGTAGAAGCTGGTTTCACGGCACAAGCTCTCGAGCTTGCCTCGGCCATCGGAACCCCCGCACTTATACCCGAAAAGCTCATGGCCGGCCTGACGGGCCTTTCAGGCTCGGGCATCGCTTACGTGTTTCAGTTTGTGCACGCCTTGGCTCAGGCCGGTGTGCGGGAAGGTTTTCCGTACCAAGTGGCCCTCGGTCACGCCTTGTCCACGATGGAGGGTGCCGTCTCGCTGCTTCGCGAAAGTGGCGAGCACCCCGTAGCGCTAGTGAGCAAGGTCACCTCGCCCTCCGGCACCACCATCGAGGGGATCAAAGTGCTCGAGGCAGCAGGCTTTACGAACATCGTGATGGAAGCAGTGAGCGCGTCGAGCAAGAGGGCAGCCGAACTCGAACGTTAAGCCCGGTCCGGCGGGCTATTAAACTCGAAGCCAAGTAGCTATACTAAAGTTAATCCGAATGAAGGAGCTGCTATGTTGAAGTTTGTTGACACCCGCCGGGTCAAAATTGTCTGTACCTTAGGGCCCTCCACCAACACTTATGAGAGCATTCTCGAGCTGGCCCAGGTGGGAATGGACGTGGCCCGCTTCAATTTTAGCCACGGAACCTTGGAAGACCACAAGAGGCGCTTCGACTGGGTAAGACAGGCCTCCGCGGAAACCAACAAGCCCATCGCCATCCTGCAGGACCTTCAGGGCCCCAAAATTCGGGTGCGAGAGTTTGAAGGCGGTGGGGCTGAATTGAAGGCTGGCGCGCCGTTCATTCTTACCGTGCGGCAGGTCGTGGGAAACTCCGCAATCGCCTCCGTGAGTTACCCGACGTTCCACAAAGACGTCGCGCCGGGGTCGCTTGTTTTGTTAGATGACGGCAACCTTTCGCTGAAAGTGATCAAGATTGTCGGTGAAGACGTGCATTGCGAAGTGGTTCACGACGGACTTCTCAAAAATAAGAAGGGCGTTAACCTCCCCGAAAGCGTCCTCTCGGTAGAGGCGCTCACCGAACAAGACAAAGAACACCTCAAGTTCGGGCTCGAAATCGGCGTGGACTACATAGCCCTGAGCTTCGTACAACGCCCTGAAGACGTGAAGGCCATCAAAGACCTCATTGAATCTTATGGCAAAGATACACCGGTGATTGCCAAAATAGAAAAGCCACAGGCGGTCGACCGCATCGACGAAATCATCGCCCTTTCGGACGGTATAATGATTGCCCGGGGAGATTTAGGCGTTGAAATGAACGTTTGGGAAGTTCCCGCCATCCAAAAAGACATTATTGAGCGTTGCAACCGGATGGGGAAACCCGTCATCACAGCCACGCAGATGCTGGAGTCGATGATCAGCAACCCACGACCTACTCGCGCCGAAGCCACCGATGTGGCCAACGCCGTTCTCGACGGTACCGACGCCGTAATGCTTAGCGCCGAAACGGCCTCAGGGCAGTACCCCTCCCAGGCCGTGGAGCACATGCATAAAATTATCCAAACCATCGAGGCCAAGCGTTCCTTGCCCTTTGCCCAGAGAAAACTCCTGCTTAATCCAACCTATTCCGTGGCCAACGCTACCGGCGAATCCGCCAGCGTCGCGGCCGCCGTCATCGGGGCCAGCAAAATCATTTGCCTCACCGACTCCGGCTACACCGCCAAAGTGATCAGCCATTTCCGGCCCCCACGCGCCATCCTGGCCGTCAGCCCGAGCGATAAAGCGCTCCGGCAACTAGCTCTTTACTGGGGCGTGTGGGGCGTGCACATCAGCACCTTCGGCGACAACATTGACGACGCCGTGCGCACGGTAACAAATCTGGTGAAAAACGCAGGCTACGTAAAAAGCGCCGATCGGGTGGTGTTCACGGCGGCGCTGCCGTTCACGGCGCATCGTGACACCAATATGATCCGCATCGAACAAGTCCCCTGAGTCGCTGAATCCCGGGCGTCCGACTTCGCCTCAGAGCCGCCTGCGGTGCTCACATACTTTTTCGTATGCTGCGCTCCTCGGCGGGTCTTCGGCTTTGTCAGCCGTCCCGGGCTTCAGCGACTCCCACCAGACGCTCGGGCGTCCGACTTCGCCTCAGAGCCGCCTGCGGTGCTCACATACTTTTTCGTATGCTGCGTTCCTCGGCGGGTCTTCGGCTTTGTCAGCCGTCCCGGGCTTCAGCGACTCCTATCAGACGCTCGGGCGTCCGACTTCGCCTCAGAGCCGCCTGCGGTGCTCACATACTTTTTCGTATGCTCTGCTCCTCGGCGGGTCTTCGGCTTTGTCGGCCGTCCCGGGCTTCAGCGACTCCCACCAGACACTCGGGCGTCTGACTTCGCCTCAGAGCCGCCTGTGGTGCTCACATACTCGCACGTATGCTGCGCTCCTCGGCGGGTCTTCGGCTTTGTCAGCCGTCCCGGGATTCAGCGACTCCCACCAGACGCTCGGGCGTCCGACTTCGCCTCAGAGCCGCCTGCGGTGCTCAGTTAGTGGGCTTACGGGTCGGGAGGTCAGTTACGGTGAGGCCGGTGATTTCTAAGACCTCGGCTAAGGGCATACCGCGGGAGAGCAGCTTTTCGGCCAACTGTATCGACCTGTTTCGTTCGCCCTCGGCAACCCCTTGAGCCATACCTTGAGCCATACCTTGAGCCATACCTTGATCCATACCTTGAGCAATCCCTTGAGCAATCCCTTGAGCAATCCCTTGGGCAGTCCCCTCGGCTAATCCAGCGGCAAGGCCAGCTTCGCGGCCTTCCTGCAGGCCTTTTACCTGAGCATCCCAAAGAAACTGGGCATTATCTGCCTGTTCTTTCATCCTCGCCTTGTAGGCCATCCGGGCTTCGGAGTCTTTTTCGTAACGGTAATAACGGTCGGCAAGTTCCTGAATGCTATGGTTTTTCTTGAGTAGAACAATCATTGGACCCTCCAATTCGTCGAGATGTTTCAGAGCGTACAGCCAGTCAGCCAAGTCGGATCGGTCATCCTGGGGCAGTTTCTTCAATTCCAGATAATGCATTACACAGTCGTCGGTCAAGCACACCTCAGGGTTACTGCTTTCTCGTAGCTGGAAAGTAGAGTGGTAGGAGATCGAATCGGGAAACAGATTGAAGTTCAAGATACTCACGCTCACAACGGGCATCAGCTTTGTGTATTTGTCACCCTCTTCGATCTGCTCCGAATAGCTGTGGGCCCAATAGTAGAGGCTCCGCTCGCCATATTCCGACTGGCTGCGCACCTGAACCTCAACATTGACCACGGTACCATCGGGAGATTTGGCCTTAATGTCGATGATGGTGGGTTTCGCTGAATAGTACTCCCTCTCGCCAATGGGGTTGATGATCTCGAGCGAGGTGAACTCCTCCATCCCTGCGTGGCGCTGCACGGCGTTAATAAAAGCCCGCAAGATCTCCGTGCTGCTCTTGGCACCAAAAAGGTATTTGAACACAACATCGCTGGTCGCAAGAATCCGTGACATGTCCATAGTTTACTCCTTCCCTGAAAAACGGGGAAGAAAAGACTTTTGCTTGCATCAACGCACGGAAGGGGGGTTGCGGGGGCTCCGCTAGGGGTTAACCCTTGCCGGTGATCGTTAAAGGGCTCGTGCTCTAAGGGCAGGGCAGACTCCGGCCGTCGGGGCAAAAAAAGAGCCACCCTTTCGGGTGGCTCTTAAAGGCCTAGAGGAGCTGGAAGAACCAGCTGTTTGCCTTAGTAAGCGATGTCGGCAGAAACAGTAACCAGACCCTGCTTTCCGGCCACCAAGTTCTTGGTGGTGTAGTTGGCATTGAAGGTCACGCCGTCGATGAGCTTGGTGAGGTTGGCACCAGCGGTGACGTTCAGGTCGGTGCTTCCAACGATGGTCGAAGTGACGTAGGGAGAAACTCCGTCAACAATGTCGGGCAATTCCAAGTCGGCGAACACGGTGTAGTCAGTCGTTTTGGACACATCGGCCAAGTACACCGTAGTGCGCAAGGTGGCAATACCGAGCAGTTCCTTACCAAGCTTCAACTGGATGCCTTCGCTGATCACGCTGCCAGTGGACAGGAAACCAGTGACCGACTGCAGATTGAAACCGGTCAGAAGGGGCAGGTTGACGTTCACGGTAGCCTGCTGCACCGATGTTGCCAGGTTCAGGTTGGCGGTGACGCCCACGCTGAGCAACTTCTCAATGGCGTAACCCACATTGACCGAAGCTCCCGAGATGTTAGTCGAAGCGGTGCCACCAGCGTAGGAAGCGCCGAAGCTGAGTCCGGGGATCAGTGTCGAGTCAAGAGCGAGTCCGGCCTTGTACTCGAAGGTCTGTGTACCGCTGGTATTCTCGTAGTTGAGGAGATTGCCGTAGTCGAGGGTAATGGCAGCCAGGCCGGGGAGTGTGTAAACCAGTTCGAGTCCACCGGTCGAAGTCAGGGGATCGGCAGTCAAGGCAATTCCACCTACGGTGATGCTAGTACTGCCAGTAGAGTTGGTGTACAGGGTTCCATCTTCGAGGGTTACAGCGTCCAAGGTGCCGATCGAAGAATCGGTCACTCCGGCAATCTTGATGGCCAAATCGCCTAAAACAATCTTGGCGTAATCAAAGGTAACGTCTTCCTCAACAGCACCAACGCCATCAATAGGGGCACCACTGAACCCTAAGCGGAACGAGGCACTGATCTGGCCGGGCTTGTCGGTCACCGCTTTGCTGGCATCGGTGTCACCGTCCACGTCACCAATCAAGTTGAGGTAGAGGCTTGCAGAAGCATCATTCTTGATGCCGTAATAGCCGGTATCTAGGTCATAGCCGAAGGTCGACTTGCCTTCTGCTGCGACAACTGCCTTGAGGGGCCCGGCCACTTCCATGTCTGCAGCGAAGGCAAACGAGGAAACAGCCAGCAGGCCCAGGAAAGAAAGAGCGACTTTCTTCATCTAGTACTCCTTGGAAAATCAAAATGATGTAATACACATCCGTATTTTATATCCCCTCTACGAGAGGAAGGCCCATCTATATGCGCTTACTTTATTTGAACACGGTAGTTTGGGTTTGACAAGGGTTTTTTTGCGTTTTTTGCCTTTTTAGGCCTAATAGACGAACTTTTTTGTTGGAGCATATTATTAACTCTATTTGGATAAACAAGTTACTAGATGAACAAAACGTAACAATTTGTTTATGCGAATAATGTGATGAAGCGCTTTTGAGGAACAATAGATGACTCCAAGAGACTCTTCAGGACAAATCCTGCAGGGCAACCAACCAGTTTGGTCGAAGCTCTGCGGCCTCAAAATCGGGTAGAGCCTCCAAATGGCGATTCAGGGCCAGACGTTGGTCGTCGGTCAGGCACAGCTCGAGGTGGGCCGGAAGGTTTTGAAATACCTGCGCCAACCGGGTGGCAGACAGGCCGTCGCTGGTGCGCCAGCCTGTGAGGAAGTGCTCTAGAAGGTATTCCGGGGCGGTAAGGAGCTCCTCGGTGCGCGCACTTTCTCCCCCTGTCAGCCAAGGGAAAAGCCGGTCGTTGCGGGTTCGCAGCGGACGATACTCACCCTTGGCATCACGGGCAACTAAGTTTCCCTCGGCCCCTGGTCCAAGGCCCATCCAGTGGTCCATGCGCCAGTACACGGGATTGTGAAGCGAACGGTTTCCCGGTCGGGCAAAGTTGGAGATCTCGTACCATTCAAAGCCATGGTGTTCCAAATGAGACTTGGCGCTGAGCCAGAGTTGGTCTTGCATCGGGGCCGAGGCGGCGGTGAGTTTCTTGCTGCTGATAAGGGAATGCAGGGCCGTTTCGGGTTCAACAATAAGGCTGTAGAGGCTCACGTGCGGAGGTTCAAACGCAAGAAGGGTTTCGAGGTCGCTCTTGAGTTCCCTCCAGGTTTGCCCCTGGCCGCCTGCCTCGCCGGGAAGTCCAGTCATCAAGTCGGCACTCCAGGAACCCCTCCAGTGCCGGGAGAGCAATTCGAGGGCACGAAGGTTGGTCTCGCGGGTACACCAGCGCCCGAGCAGTTGCAACCGCTCGGTGGAGAAGCTTTGGAGGCCCACACTGAGCCGGTTGACTCCGGCCTCAGCAAGTTCTGCCAGCAGTTCTGGAGTCACGTTTTCGGGATTGACCTCAAAGCCCACCTCCTGCCAGCTACCCGAAACCCCAAGTGCGTCATTAAGTCGGGAGAAGAACGGGACTATCTGGTTGGGCGGAATAATTCCTGGTGTGCCGCCCCCGAGATATAAAGTGTGAAAACGAGGCTCGATGCCTTCGCGCGTGCACCGCTCCAACTCGCGCGAGGCCTCGGCAACAATGGCATCCAAAGTTTTCTGAAGCAACGCCGGTGACCAACCGGTCTCAAACACAAAGTTGCAGTAACGGCACCGGTAGTCGCAAAAGGGAATGTGCACGTACACCGACATCGGAAGGGGGATCACCCTGACATGCTACGCCAAACCCTTCACGTTGAAAAAGAGGAGGGCTTGATCTACGCTGATGCGATGAAACTGTCGAATCCCCTGCCCGATGAGGCACTTTCGGAAGCTTCCCGAATTACTGTTACCGAAGCTTTGGGAGTGGCCCCCGGAGAGCGGGTGCTCATCATCACCAATCCGCTTGCCGACGTGGATGAGATTTCGCGCTACCTCTACCATTGGGTGCGCGAAGTGGGCGGGGTTCCCAACCTTTTATGGCAAGAGCCCAAAACCCTGCTCGACCCCATGGACAAAGCCGTACGCGCAGCCCTGCTCTCGGAACCCGAGGTGTATATTTCGATTTCGGCAAACAAGCTCGGCAAAGACGTGGAAGGCGTGGCCAAGCCTTACCTTGCTCCCGACGGGACGCCCTACAACAGCCTTCCGATGTTCCTGATCAACGGCAAAAAGTGCACCCGAGGCTTCTGGAGCCCAGGAATCACCCGACACTTGTACGCCAAGACCGTTCCGGTGAATTACCGGCGCCTGAAGGCCGATTGCCAGTGGCTGGCCGAGAGGCTTACCAAGGCGGTGGCGGTGCGCATCACCTCCCCGGGTGGAACCGAAGTGACGTTTTCGGTGAACGGAAGAGAGGCCAAGCTCGACGACGGCGATTTCCGGCTCCCGGGCGCGGGTGGCAACCTTCCTGCGGGCGAGGCCTTCATCTCGCCGGTCAACGGTAGCACCGAGGGGCGCATCGTGTACGATGGTTCGATGAGCACTAAAGACGGCACCCTGTTTTTGTACCACCCCATCACCGTGGAGTTCGAGGAGGGCTACATCAGCCAAATTGCCGGGGGAGAAGAAGCCGAAGCTCTGGCCGAAACAATCCGCGAAGGGGAAGAAAAAGCAGATGCCCTATCTGACAAAGCTGAGGAATACCGACGCAACGCACGCCACCTCGGAGAACTGGGCATCGGAGTGAACCCACTGGCCGGCATCACCGGCAACATGCTTGTGGATGAGAAGGCCGCACGCACCTGCCACCTCGCCATCGGCAGCAACTACGACAACGACGGGCCAGCCCTCATTCATCTCGACGGACTGGTCAAAGAGCCGACCATCGAGCTCGAAATGGACGATGGCACGCGGCTGGTGCTGATGGAAGACGGCGAGATGAAGCGATGATTGTTCCCTACGAACTGAAGTACCGCAAAGCCCTGATCGAGATTTGCTGGCGGACGGGCTTCTACGGAAAAGACCTGACAGGGACAGACCTCTTTCACGACAAGGAAGTGTTTGCCCTTTGCTTCTGCTTGCATTACGTCGAGTTTGCCCCTGAGCTGGCCTATATAGCCCTTGATGAGACCGGTAAAGCCATCGGCTATGTGCTCGGTGCGGCCGATACCCGGGCCCAAAAGGCCAGTTTTGTGAGCACCATGCTTCCACGCATTGGGAGGCATTTGTTTTTCAACACCTTCTGGATAGACCGCGAAGACTACCTCAAGATGCGCGCGTGGGCCCAAAGCCGGAAACGACCGCGTCTGGACGAAGAGTTTTTGCTCCACTACCCTGCCCATCTGCACATCAACCTGCTTCCGGGCTATCAGGGACAAGGACATGGAACCGCGCTGATGGCGAAGTTGCTCGAAGAGTTTAAGGCCCGCGGCGTGCCAGGAGTGCATTTGGGCACCAACAGCGCCAACGAGAAGGCGGTTCCGTTTTACAAGAAGCTGGGTTTTGAGTTGCTCGATGAAAAACCAGGCGACATGTGGGGAGCCGGTGGCGACCTAAAGTCCCTTGTTTTCGGGAAGAAGCTGTAGCGAAAAATTGGGGGGGGACTCCCCCTCACCCTCCCTTTCTGGTAAAACTCTGCACAGGAGTTCCCCTCTATGCTTAATGTTATCACTCTGGACTTGGAAGGGGTTTTGGTCCCTGAAATCTGGATCGAGTTTTCCAAGATTACGAATATCCCCGAGCTGAAGCTCACAACTCGCGATGTGCCAGACTATGACGTTTTGATGCAGAAACGGATAGGCCTGCTGAAAGACCACGGCTTGAGGCTGGCCGATATTCAGGCCGTGATAAGGCAGATGGAGCCTATGGAGGGCGCCCGGGAGTTTCTCGACGCCTTGCGGGCACGCACGCAGGTGGTAATTCTCAGCGATACTTTTACCCAGTTTGCAGGTCCGCTAATGGAAAAACTCGGTAGGCCGGCCATTTTTTGCAACACGCTCAATGTCGATGCTCACGGCGCGGTGACGGGCTACCAACTGCGTCAGAAGGACGGCAAAACCAAAGCCGTGAAGGCCTTCCATTCCATGGGTCTTCAGGTGTTCGCAGCCGGCGACAGCTACAACGATACAGGGATGCTGCAGGAGGCCGACGCAGGATTTTTCTTTTGCCCGCCTGAGGGCATTGTGACCCAATTTCCCCAGCTCCCGGTGACCTGGAACTACACCGAACTGGCCGCCGCTTTTGAGCCTCATTTGAAAGGAGTCGGACAATGAACGATTTTCTGAGCGCGGCCCTTTTGGGTGTGCTGGAAGGCTTTACAGAGTTCTTGCCGGTAAGTTCTACCGGCCATCTCGTGATTGCCAACCAGTTTGTGTATTTCGCCAACCCCCAGTTTACCAAGATGTTTGACATTGTGATCCAGCTGGGAGCTATTTTGGCGGTTGCGTTGGTGTTTTGGAAGCGCCTGTTGCCCTGGGGCAAGCATGTGGAGGCCGCGGGTGGCAGTTCCAAGGTCTGGGGCCTGTGGCTAAACTCCATTATCGCGTTTGTGCCCACAGGTATCGCCGCTTTGTTGCTTAAGGATGTGGTCGAAGCCACGCTGATGACCCCGGTCGTGGTGGCTTCGACGCTCATTTTTTATGGTGTGGTGTTCCTGTTCATCGAAAGGTTCGCCCCCAAGCCTAAAGTCACTGATGTAGCCGAACTCGGCTGGAAACTGGCCCTGGCCATCGGCTTTATTCAGATACTTAGCTTGGTGCCCGGAACGAGCCGCAGTGGTATCACGATCATCGGAGCCCTATTGTTGGGGGTCGGCCGGGTAGCGGCTACTGAGTTCACGTTCTTTTTGGCCCTGCCTACCATGGGAGTTGCCACGCTCTATTCGCTGTATAAATACCTAAAGGATGCCCCTTTGGGCTTCACAGGCACCGAACTCGGTTCGCTGATGGTCGGTTTCGTGGTGGCGTTTTTTGTGGCGTGGGCGGTCATCGTGGGGTTTGTCAAGTTTGTGCAGAACAACAACTTCGTGGCCTTTGGTGTCTACCGCATCGTGCTGGGCGCTGCCGTGTTGGCCCTGCTCTCGATGGGAATGTTGGGAGCTGCGGCTTAGAAGTGCGAACCAACCACCTCAAAGGTTTTGCGCACCAGTTCGTCGGGATTCAGGGGTTTAGTCATGTAGGTGCTTATGCCCAGTCCCATCGCTTGGAGCACGTTTTCCCGTCCTGAGAGGGCCGACAGGACAATAATCGGCACAGCAAAGCCTTGCGATTGAAGCTTTTCGAGCACTTCGAAACCGTTCATCTGGGGCATCATGAGATCGAGGAACAAAATGTCGAGTTCGGGGGGAATGGCCTCAAGAAAACTCGCCCCATCGTCAAACGTCGAAACGGTGGCTCCAGAGGCTGCAAAGGTGCTCTTAATGATTTCCTGAACGATAAAATCGTCGTCCACCACAGCCAGGTGGAGGTCGGTACCTCCTGTATGCATACGGTTGGTAAGGGCTTGCAGGGCGGTTTCATTGCCAAAACGCATTTGCATCGACGTCGCTTTCCCTACCTTGGGCTCGCTCACGAACCCCTCAAGGTTGGCTGTCTCGGCCAGTTCATCCATCGCCTTCTCTAGGCTGGGGGTAATGGTGAGCTCTGGAAACTCCCGGAAGCCCCTCAGCAGGCGCTCTACGGACTTTGACTGGGTGAGAACCTTGATCCACTTTCCCCGACCCTGGGTAGAGCCAACTAAGATTTCCATGAGCCTGCGCAACTTAGGGGCATCGGCTTCCTTGACCTCGAAACCAGACAGCATCAGGAGAATCTTGGGAAATGCTAGGTTGTGGAGGCCCATGAGTTCGGCAATTTTGAGTTGGATGAGGTTGATTTTCTCGAGATTGAGGCCCATGGCAGTTTCGACAAAGATGACGTTGTCGTTAACTTGGGCATCGAGGATGCAAGGGGTTTCATCGATGGGAATCGTAAGACCTAGCTTTTTTCCGACAAACTGCCACAGCTGGTCGACTTGAAGAGGTTTAATGAAAACCTTGCTGACGCCTAGCTCAGCGAGCTCGACAATTTTGGCGCGGCCGATGCGGCTGGTGCACACCACCACGGGGATAGCCGCCACTGACGGGTCTCGGCGCTTGCTCTGCAAAATCTCAACCAGGCTCGGCTCACTGAGGTAGTAATCCGTGATGATGAGGTCAGGGTGATAATGGCTGATCTTTTTGGCGCCGTCGGCGCCGTTGTTGGCTACAATCACCACGAGGTGGCTGGCCTTCAGCTTGTTGGCCAAGAAGTCGCGGAATAATGCCGAATCATCGATGATCAAGATCGACGGTTTTGCCATCTCAGGGACTTCCAAGCCTCTGCAGCAGGTATTCAGCCCCACCCAGCGACTCGAGCTTGGCCGATTTGGCTAGGACCTGCGACTCCAGCCCTTGGGCGTAGGTTTCAAGCCGCCCGGCCAAAGCCGGGTCGCCGAGAGCAAGAATGCGCGCCGCCAAAAGACCGGCATTGGTCCCGCCGTTGATCGCGACGGTGGCAACGGGAATGCCCGAGGGCATCTGGAGGATAGACAGTAAGCTGTCGAGACCCTGAAAGGCTTTGGTTTGAATGGGAACACCAATGACCGGGAGCACTGTCAGGGAGGCGGCCATACCAGGCAAATGGGCCGCGCCCCCGGCCCCCGCGACGATGACCTTCAGTCCCCGCTCACGCGCCGAACGGCTGTAGGCGAACAGTTTTTCGGGGGTGCGATGGGCAGAGACCACACAAATCTCGGTGACAACGCCCAGTTCGCCAAGAACGGCTTCCGCCTGGGCCATCACCTCGAGGTCAGAGTCGCTTCCCATGATGATGCCCACCAACGCCCCGAAGTTTTTCGCCAAAGTTTACGCTCCTGTCACTTGAAAAGCTTCGTTCACCCGGCGAGCAGATTCCAGTGCCCGCTGGGGCGTGGCGGCGGTTATCGTGAAGTGCCCCATCTTGCGGCCAGGACGGCATTGGCGCTTGCCGTAAAGGTGGAGCGAAAAGCCTGGCTCGGCGAGGGCGAGTTCAAGGCCAGCCAAAACGGTGGAGCCGGTTCCTTGCCCTAAGAGGTTCACCATCGCCGCAGGGCTGAAAAAGCCCGGCAGGCCCAGTGGTAGTCCGGCCACTGCCCGGAGGTGATTTTCGAACTGGCAGACCTTGCAGGCTTCCATCGTGTAGTGGCCGGAATTGTGCGGTCGGGGTGCCACCTCGTTGACCAAAAGGTCGCCCCCAGAGGTGAGAAACATCTCGACGCCAAACACTCCGACGCCATCCAAGGCCTCAACCACCGCGACCGCGAGGTCCCTGGCCCGGGTTTCGAGCGCAGGTGTGAGGTTTGCCGGGGCTAGAACTTCACTGCACAAGTGCCGTTGAGGATCAAACAGCATTTCGACCACAGGGTAAACCACATTTTCGCCAGTGGACGAGCGGGCCACCATGACCCCCAGTTCCTTGGTGAAGGGGACAAAGGCTTCAAGGTAAGTGTTACCCTCCAAACCCCGGTCACTAGGGCCCCGCAAAATGGTAACTCCCCGGCCGTCGTAGCCCCCGGTGACCAGCTTTTGAACTACCGGAAAATCGCTTGGGGCCAAGTCGGCGAGGTCCTGATCCAGAAAAGATGCTACAGGAAGTCCATGCCTCAGAAACAGTTGCTTCTGAAGCACCTTGTTTTGCACGGTTTGGAGGAGGCGGGGGGAGGGTAAAATCTGGTGCCCTTGAGCCTCCAGCTCGGCCAGCACGGTGGTGTCGCAGTGTTCAATGTCATAAGTGGTCACCTCGCACCCTTTGACCAGTCGGGTAAGGGCATCGCGGTCGTACAGGTTGCCTTGTTGCACCACATCGGCCAAGGGTGCTGCCCCGCAGTCCGGGTCGGGGTCGAGCACCGTGAAATGGAACCCCAGCTTGGCGGTGCGGTAGATCATCATGCGGGCCAATTGGCCTCCACCGATCAGACCGATGCGCCGCAAAGGAAGGGGATGTACCAAGACTAGAGCGCCCTCAAAACGTGATGAAGGAGCTCGTAGGTAAGGCCAACCGACTTCACATGGACCCTTTCTTGCGGGGTGTGGGCACCCTGAATGTCTGGACCAAGGCTAATCATATCCATGCCGGGTATCTTGTCGCCGATAACCCCACACTCCAGACCGGCGTGAATGAGCTCGACGATGGGTTTTTTGCCGCTGGTCTGCTCGTAGATCCGCTCGCAGAGCTCGCGCAAGGGGCTGGCCGCGCGGGGAGTCCAAGCGGGGTACCCGTCGCCGTGTTTGGAGGTGCCGCCGGCGAGAGCCACCGCCGCCGAAACCCTTCGGTTTAGCAGGGCTGTTTGGCTGGCAACGCTGGAACGTTGGCTCGACATAAGCCTCGCCACGCCGTTCTCCAGCCGTACGGACGCCAAGTTGGTGCTACTTTCCACCAGGCCGGGCACCACTTTGCTCATCCCCTGCACGCCATCGGGAAACACCGCGAGCAGGCCCAATAGGCGAGCCTGCCCATCGGGGCCCAGCACCGTAGCTGGCCGGGGAACTGAACTAACCTCAAACGCAAGGTTTACACCCTCCGGCCCGAGTTCCGAGCGCCACATGGGAACCAGCTGTTCCAGGAGTTTCTTCAGCTGGGCTCCGCCCTCGGCCTCACCACCAAGGGTAATCAGGGCCTCGCGCGGTATGGCGTTGTGCTTGTCGCCTCCCTCCAAGCCCGCAAGCTCCCACAAGTTGGGCCCCGAAGCTTCTAGAGCCGAAAGTAGCCGCTCGGCGAGCTTGAGCGCGTTGCCCCGCTGTTCATGGATGTTGACTCCCGAGTGGCCGCCGGGGAGGCCGCTTAAGAACACCGACCAACCGTGGGTGGTGCGGGGAGGCAACGACCCCACGGGAAGCTCAGACCAAGTGGTGGTTCCCCCCGCGCAGCCCACGGTGAAATGGCCCACTTCCTCGCTATCGAGGTTGATGAGGATTCTCCCGGTGAGGAGTTTAGGGTCGAGTTCCAGCGCGCCGGTGAGGGCGGTCTCCTCGTCGATGGTGAACAGGCACTCCAGAGGACCATGGATCAGCTTGTGGTCTTCGAGCAGTGCGAGCATGAGGGCCACACCAATGCCGTTGTCGGCCCCGAGGGTGGTTTCGTTGGCCCTCACCCATTCGCCTTCCACGATCAGCTCAATCGGATCGCAGGAGAAGTCGTGCCCCCGGCCGCGGTTCTGCTCACAAACCATATCCACGTGGGCTTGCAGTACCACGGTGGGATGGCCTTCGCGGCCGCTGCTGGCAGGTTTTCGGGCCACAAGGTTGCCCGTGGCATCTTGGCTCCAAGAATAGCCCCAATGGTCGAGCAGCGACCCCAGGTGGGCCAGTACCTGGGCCTCTTGGCGGGAACAGCGGGGTATAGCCGACAGAGCGGCGAAATGCTTCCAAACGAGAGACGGTTCAAGGGCGTCGATGGTGTTCATAGGGCTCCGGCGATCGGGGTTTGTTCCAGTCTATCGATTTTCGAGGTGGAAAACCACTACCTCGGGAAACACCCCGCCGTAATACGGGTGGTCAAAATCCTGCTCGAAGGCGAAGCTGTTCTGGTACTTTGCCGCGTCCTTCACGCCCAGGAAAAACGCGCCTTTTTTTGCGCTGATGCCCATGTCGGTGTAGTAGGTGGGGTCATACAGGCTCACCCGCAGCTCACCCGGGCTGTCGATTCTCAGGCCGAGGGGCAGGGAGTACACGAGGGTCACAGTCTTGGCGCCCGCCACAGGCGGAAGGGGGACGGGTTTGGGAAGTTTGACTGGCTTTCCTTTCCACGAAACCGCGAGGCTCGAGGCCCGCAACGACGAAGCCAGGCCGTAGGTGTTGTCGAGCATGGTCAAGTCGGCGGGTCGCATGGTGCTGGTCTTAATCTGCGGAAAATCCGCCAGAATGAGAGCGGAAAGTACGGAATCCCAGGTGAGTTCCAACTGGAGAGCCCGGGCAACTGGCGGCCCTAGTACCGAAGGCGACTTTTCTTCGACGACCAAGCCCACACTCCAGTCCACCCACTCGTGGGGGTGGGCCAACGTGGGCACCGCAAGGAGGCCAAACAGCAAAGCCGCAAGAAAGTTTTTCATCGAAGTGGATTGTACTCCAGTTTGGCCCCTGTAGGGTTATGCCTTGACCTAGGTCTTACCTTGTATTACCTTGGCGTTGTGAAAAAGGAAATGATCACCTTCAAAGTGGACGAGTCTTTAGCCGAACTGATTCACCGGGTACCCAACAAGAGTGAGTTTATCCGGCAGGCTATCATGACGGCACTGGAGAATACCTGCCCTTTGTGCCAAGGCACGGGAAGCCTGAATCCCGACCAAAAACGCCATTGGGACTCCTTTGCCGCCCACCATGAAATCGAGACCTGCGACGACTGTCAGGCCGTGCACATTCATTGTGAGCTTGAGTCGCCGCACCCTCAACCATGAGTCTCCTGCAGCCCTTCCTTGATAATCCGTTTCTCCTGACCGCGCTGACCGCCGGTGTGCTTGCCGCCTGCTCCTGCGCCATTGTGGGCACCTACATGGTGCTTCGAGGCCTGAGTTTTATCGGTGACGCGCTGAGTCACGGGGTTTTGCCGGGGGTGGCGGGTGCGCTTTTGCTGGGCTTTCCCGGTTTATGGGGGGCCGCGGTGGGCAGCGCGGCCATGATAGGGGGCATCAGCCTCATTGGCCGCCGCACCCGCCTCTCGGGCGACACCGCCATCGGTTTGCTCTTTGTTGGCATGTTAGCCCTCGGAGTTGTTATCGTCAGCCGGTCAAACTCATTTTCTGGCGACCTGATCAAAATCCTCTTCGGTGAGATTCTCGGTTCCACGATGGCCGACCTCATGCTTCAGAGCACAGCACTGGCCTTGCTGGGCTTTCTAGCGTGGCTGCTACGACGCCCCTTCCTTCTCCTGTGCTTTTCGCCCGAGCACGCCCAAGTGTCGGGGTACAATCCGAAGGCGCTTCATGTGCTGATGCTCACCATGATTGCCACCACCGTTATCGTAAGCTTCCAAACAGTGGGGACAATGCTGGTGTTTGGCCTCTTGGTGGCCCCGGCCGCGACGGCGGCCCTTTTTGCCCGCCGGATGAGCCGTATCATGCTGGTAGCCGGATCGCTGGGGTCGCTGAGTGTGTTCTTGGGTCTCAACGCGAGCTACTGGTTCAACTTTGCCGCCGGAGCGTCTATCACCGTGACAGCCGTAGCGTTGTTTTTCGGCGGACTTTTCGTGAAGGGACTGGTGCAGCGTGTCTGAAACCCACCCCAGCGTGCGGGCCGTGCATCTTCACACCGGCTACGAGCGTTCCAACGTCCTGCCGGCCGTTGATTTGGAACTTTTTCCCGGACACTCGCTGGCGCTGGTGGGGGGCAACGGAAGCGGTAAAACCGCCCTGCTGCGGACGATAGCTGGGCTACTAGCGCCAATCAGCGGCCGTTTGGAAGTGCTGGGCACCACGCCCATCAAAGCCGTGCGCAGGCTTGCTTGGCTGGGTCAGTTCACCACCACCAATCCGCTGTTGCCCCTGCGAGGGCGAGATGTGGTCCGCATGGCCTTCTATGGCGAGCGGGGCCTTTGGAAGCGCATCACAGTTTCTGACGAACTGGTGGTCGACCAGGCGCTGGAGGCCATGGGCGCGGCGGAGTTTGCCCGGCAACCTATCAGCGACCTCTCGGGAGGTCAGCGCCAACGCATCTACTTGAGCTACGTTTTGGCTCGGCGCGCCGAGTTGGTGCTTCTTGATGAACCGATGTCCAACCTCGACTCAGGGGGAATGTTGAAGTACTATGAGGCTGTAACGGCGCTGGGCCTGCGTGGTGCCACGGTGATTACCGCCACACACAACTTGGAGGATGCGGCCGACTGCGATTTCGCGCTGGTGTTGGGAGCCGAAGAGTCGAGGTTTGGCCCGGGCCGCGAGCTTGTGGCTTCTTTGGGCCACCACCACTAAAAGGAGTTTACCTTGGAAATCTTGTTCTTTTGCCCCCGCTGGGGCTCGGAAACTGTTGCCTGGCCTGAGTTTGCCCACCGCGTGAGGGAGGCCGGCTACGATGGTGTGGAAGTCGCTTTACCGCGCGGTGACCGGGCCGGGTCGGAGGCCATCCTCGATGCGCTGACTTTGCAAGGTTTGAAATGGTACGCCCAGAATTGGGACGAAGCGGGGTCACAGGTGTCGCGGGCCGAAGCCGAGTTTTTCGACCGGCTGGAATGGCAGTTGGCCTTTGAAGTGAAACCCATAGGCATCAACTGTCAAACGGGTCGCGACTATTGGGCACCAGAGCACAACCTTGAACTGCTCCGAAAAGCGAGCAGACGGGCCCACCAGGCTAAAGTGCCGCTGTTTCACGAAACGCACCGCGCTAAGTTCAGCTACGCCGCGTCGGTGGCGGCCACCTATCTCCGACAAGAACCCGACCTCAAGATCACTGCGGATTTTTCGCATTGGTGCAACGTTTCGGAATCGTATCTGCAGGGCCAGGAAGCAGCAGTCGACTTGGCTATTGCCCGCACTGGGCACCTGCATGCCCGAGTCGGGCACACCGAAGGGCCTCAGGTGAGCGATCCGCGTGCTCCCGAATGGGCCGAGGCCCTGTCGGCCCACGACGCGTGGTGGGACCGCATTGTGGCCGCCCGCCGCGCGGACAAAACAAAACGGTTCACGGTGACACCGGAGTTTGGCCCGCCACCCTACTTGCCTGCCCTACCTTACACCGGGCAACCCGTCGCCTCGCAGTGGGACATCAACCTCTGGATGATGCAACGCCTGCGCGAGCGCTGGAAAACCTAGCTCAAATGGGGAAGCAGTTGCCCGGCTGCCTTGGCGGTGTCGACCTTCTTAATGTGCTTCTTCACCATGCCATCGGGGCCTATCACCACGGTGCTTCGCAACACGCCGGTCACTTTTTTGCCGTACATGTTTTTCTCGCCCCAGGCACCCCACGCCGTGAGAACCTTTTTGTCCGGATCGGACAACAGGGCAAAAGGCAGTTTGTACTTGGCGCGAAACTTTTGATGCGAGACGCCATCGTCGGGGCTGATTCCCAAAAGGATGGTTTTTTTGGCTGTGAGTTCGGCAAACCCATCCCTCAACGAACAGGCCTCCTTTGTGCAAACCGGGGTGTCGTCTCCGGGGTAGAAAAACACGACGACATGACTTCCACGGAAGTCTGACAACGAAACGGGCCGGCCGTCCTGGTCGGGCAAAGTGAACTCGGGTGCTGGTGTATTTTCGACAATCATGACCACAATAGTAGCCGATATTTGGCCAGAAGACTACACTAAAAGCCATGCAGGACCACCGCCGCTCCCCGCGTTATCGCATCTGCCAGATGATCCGCCTCGACTTCGGCCGGGAAGGCCTCATCAACGCCGAAACCCTCAATTACTCTGCAGGGGGATTACTCTGCCGCACCCGTGAGACGCTTCCGCTCGGCACCAAACTCGGCGTCATGCTAGCCATGGAAGAAGGTGGTGTTCAGATTCCGCTTCAAGTGGAAGCTAGGGTGGTGCGGCTTATCGACACCGAGGGGACGGATCGGCTTGTGGCCTTGGAACTCGTGGAGCCCACCGAAGAAGGCAGCCGCAAAATGGTCAGGCTCTTCGCAAACACCTCCGCGACCTGCCAGGACGAATGAGATGCTAGGCGAGCCGCTTGCTGGGGTCTTCCGGGGCAAAACCCCGATTCCCTATGTCGACGCCGATGCCACCGGCGCGATACGATTCACATCGCTGATCAAACAGGTGCAAAGCCTCGCCGGCGAGCATACCGCCAGTTTGGGCTGGAACTACCGCGAACACTTGGACCAAGGGGTGTTCTGGGTGCTGTCGCGCATGAGCGTTGAGTTCCAGCAATGGCCGCTCTGGCCGGCCACGCTGGTGGTAGACACCTGGACGCGTGGGACAAAAGCTGTGATGGCCCTACGCGATTTCCGTTACGGCACCGAGGAAGCGGGCTGGTGCGGACGGGCGAGCACCGCTTGGGTACTTCTGAAAGAACGCCGGCCTCAGAGGCCCGAAGCGTGGACACAAATGTTCAACCAGATTCGGGCGGAGGAACCTCTGGCCGAGATGCCTCCCGTACTACCCCCCCTCGAGGCCTCACGAGAGGCCACCAAAACTGTGCTCGCCACTTGGGAAGATATCGATATGAATGGTCACGTGGGAAACGTTAGCTCTCTGGGATGGTGCCTAGGCCAACACGATTTTGAGTTTCTGAGCACCCACAGGCCCCGTTTTCTTGAGGTAAATTATTTGGCTGAGATGTTTTGTGGGGAGAAATACGCAGTCCTTGTCAGCGAAGCGGCTCCTTTGCCCTCGGGCGTGCGTGTGTTTGACTACGGGGTGGCGAAAGAAGGCGACCAGTCACCCACGCTACGCGTGCGGATGGGTTTCACGGCGCTTTGAGCTCGTTTTCTAATTGTTTGAGCACTGCCACCACCTTTTTGAGCCTCTCGACTGCTGACCCTTGCGAGGCAACAATCTCGGTGGCCAGCGAAGTGGCCGCCGTCACCTTTTGGTGAAGCACCGCTGCCCCCTGCTCCACCTTCTGGCGCGAGGCGGCCAACGATGTTTCCTGGGCCTCGAGTTCGCCTTGCAACTGCGCCAGTTCGGCCTTCTGTTTTTGAAAGACCGAATCTGAGCTGACCCTTTGGAAGCCTTCGAGCAACAGGGCTCCGAAAACGATGCCCGCGGCGAACACTGCGGCGAGCAGGAACTTGGCTTTCACCGCGTCACCCAAACTAAGACTACCGTTTCGACCAAAGCTAAAGCCGTGGCCACCCCTGCAACGGGAAGCAACCACGAGTTAAGCAACCGCTCGTTCGACAAAAGCTCGAGAGTTCTGCGGTCGTGGGCCTCGAGAGCGTGAACGGTTTGCTCGTAGGCGGCTAACTGCTGGCCCTGCTCGGCAAGAGCGTTCACGTGGGTGGCCGAAAGGGCTTCCAGCTCCGTCAGCCGGGTTTGCAATTCCACCGTACGGCTCTGGTTGGCCTCGAGGTCGCTGATCAGCGAATCGAGCTCGGAGGTGACCGAAGCGAGGGTCAACTTTGCGTTGGGGGCGCTTTCGGCAGGCAGGGCCGTACCCACCAGCACCAGGACAAAGGTGAGGGCAAGACGCATGGAGAAAGTTTAACCGGTGGCCCGCAGCGGATCAAGAACCTAAGTCAATCCCCGTGAGTTCAAGGATTTCTGAGTCTGCCATGCCTTTTTCGCGTAGTTTGAGAGCCAATTCGCGGGCTTTGCGGCCCTCGCCTTCGGCAATACCCTGGGTAATGCCTTGGGTAATACCCTGGGTAATACCCTGGGCAATGCCTTCTGCCATGCCCTGGGCCAAACCCTCTGCCTTCCCAGCCGCTAAGCCTTCTGCCTTCCCGGCAGCCAAGCCTTTGGTTTGGGCCTCGTCGAGCCAGGCCGCTTGGTCGCGCATTTCTTTCATCCGCGCCTCGTAGATCATACGGGCCTCGGAATCGTTTTCAAAGCGGTAGTAGCGGTCGGCAAGTTCCTGCAGGTTATGGTTTTTCTTCAACAAAACCATCATAGGTCCCTCCTGTTCGTCGAGGTGCCTGAGGGCATACAGCCACTCGGCAAGCTCTGAGCCCTCGTTTTGGGGCAGTTTTCTCAATTCAAGATAATGCATCACGCAGTCGTCGGTTAAGCAGACCTCGGGCTTTGTTTTCTCCATCAGCTGAAAAGTCGAATGAAACGGCAACTCGTCGGGAAAAAGATTGAAGTTTAAGAGGCTCACACTGACCACAGGCATCAGCTTGTGGTACTTATCGCCCTCAAGGATTTGCTCGGTGTAGCTTTTGGCCCAGTAGTAGAGGCTGCGTTCGCCGTACTCTGCTTGGCTGCGCACC
>CANJXC010000016.1 GCA_947478845.1 Spirochaetales bacterium
GCCACCTCGCTGACAGGCCTCCCTTTCTCAGTGACCTGCTTGATCGCCTCGTCCTTGAACTCGGCCGTGAACTTCGATACGCCCATGGGCTCCCCTTTTGCCTAGACTTCTGAGTGTATCAGGTGTCTAGGAATTTGGGGGAAGTCCAAGTTTGCTACATGTGCGGAGTCGACTTGAGCGAGGGCGAGGTCGCTGAGCTAGAGGTACGCTTAGTGAGCTCTGGCGCCGTACTTCCTGGCAAAATCGGTTGACCGACTTGCTGGACTGTGACCGTCATTTCACCGTTGAGTGTTGCCGGAACTCAGGTTCTTCATCTCGCCTTCGTAATTCGGCTGGGAGGTTTCTTTCGTCTTTACACAGTGGGAAACTTCCGTGACTCTGGGTCAACCTCTTGACGGTAAACTGGACCACTTGGGCAAGCAAGATCATGTTTCAGCCTGCCTAGCCGTACTTCAGCTAAGTCAAGAGTACAGGAACCAGGCAGAAAACGTAGTCCAAGAGTTCTACATGCCTTGTCTAGATGTTGCATCCGTGTACTGCAGGGCAGTCGGCTTCTTCTCGTCTTCCGCTCTTGTAGAGCTCTCGAAGGGACTAGGGCCCTTTGCGAAAAATGGCGGCAAGATCAAACTTGCAGTCTCTCCGCGACTATCCCGGGAAGACTTTGAACAAATCAGACTTGGTTACGCTGAGCGGAGAAAGCTGGTCCTTAAAAGGGTCATTGATTCTTTGTTACCACCACAAGGTGAAGAAGAAGCGGTTCGCCTAAGTCATTTAGCCCATCTCATTGCCCGCCGAGTTCTGGACATAAGAGTCGTATTTCTTTCTCGAGGCGATGGAATTGGCATGTACCATGAAAAAATCGGCTACTTTCAAGATTTGTGTGGGCACATCGTCGCATTTTCCGGATCGATGAATGAATCCCACAACGCATTCTTTGAGAATTACGAAAGTCTTGACGTCTTTGCAAGCTGGACTCAAGACGAAAGTCGTGCGAACGGCAAACGTGAAGTGTTTGATCGAATTTGGGAAGGTGAAGAGGCTGGACTCACTGTAGTAAGCGGAGAAGAACTCGAAGAAAAGATCGTGGAACTCTATCAGAACGGCGATTTTGACCCTGATTTCGAAGCAAACCTTCGCTCCAAGCTACAACTTCGCCCCGATCCCGTGGAAGACACCCTATATGACTATCAGCAGTTCGCAGTGAGTGCTTGGATAGCCGCTGGTTTTCGTGGTGTTTTTGAGATGGCAACGGGAGCCGGCAAGACCATAACGGCTATCAAAGGAGTTCTAGAGCTACTTACTAGATTTCCAAGAACTCTTGTTATCGTTGCGTGTCCATTTCAAAATCTTGCAGATCAGTGGTCGGATGAGTTTCGCGTCAGGGGTATGGACTCGATTGTATGCCATAGTGCTTCAAATGAGCCGAGCTGGCCATCACGACTCTCGAGGCATGTAACTCAACTCAACTACTCGAGTGGTGTGCCCCCCCAAAAGGTAGTTATAACAACAATTGCGACATTTCGGTCTGATGAGTTTCAAACTCAAGCTGGAAGGCAAAAGAACGAGTCACTGCTTGTTTGCGATGAGGTTCACAATTTCGGAACTGATTCGCTCCGCGAGGTTCTTAAGGACGCCTATTCGTTTCGCTTGGGACTGTCGGCGTCTTTTGCCCGACACAAAGATCCAGAAGGTACAGACTCAATTAGGACGTTTTTTGGAGCGAGCTGCGTAACCTACACACTTGAAGACGCTCTTCGTGATGGTAGGCTCTGCCCATTTGAGTACAACCCGATCGAGGTTGTTCTCGACGAAGATGAGCAAGCTAGGTACACTGAACTCAGCGATAAAATTGAGAACCGACTGCGGTCCGTAGATCCGAAAGCAAGGCGTTCGGACCGCATCCTACAACTGCTGTATCAAGAATGTGACGAAATTGCCACTGTGGCGAAAGGCAAGCTGGAAGCATTGAGTGGACTGCTATCGGGTAATACCATGCAATCTCACGTCCTTGTGTACTGTGGGTCCGGAAGACTCATGCATGCCGAACATGAGTCTTCTCCCAATCTACTACCGAGGCAAATTGACGCAGTCACGAAGTTGCTGGGCGATGGGCTTCAAATGAGGGTTGGCAGGTATACTTCGAACGAAAGTTCAGGCGAACGAAAGAAACTACTTGATGCTTTCTCGAAAGGTACACAAATCCAGGTGCTCGCCGCAATCCGCTGTCTCGATGAAGGGATCAACGTTCCCGCAATCAAGACTGCCTTCCTAATGTCAAGCTCGCGAAATCCAAAAGAGTTCATCCAACGTCGAGGTAGGTTACTTCGACATGCGCCAAACAAGAAATTGGCGCGGATCTACGACTTCGTAGTTATGCCAATGGGCTATAGCCCGTTAGTTGATGGACAGAGGAACGCCCTATACGACCGCCTAGTCTTCGGTGAATTGGCCAGAATTAGGGAATACTCATCTGGATCACAGAATGAGGTTACGTCGCACCGTGTTGTACGAGATATTGAACGTCGATTTGGTCCGTTTGTGGACTTCGTTGAGTAAGAGGAGGTGGCGAATTGGAAGAAATGAACTCAGAACTCGTACACGCGGTTGATGATCGGGTTGTAGAAAGACTGGTCACGCAGATTCTTCGGCTCGAAATACAGAACTGTCGGACGAACTCCTTTAGCAATCCCGAGATGGTAAGCAAGATTCAGAAGTGCTTCGAGGCAGAAGTCAATTGAAAATTATACATCTTAAGTTGCAAAACTTCCGCCAGTTCGTTGGTACTCATTTCGTCAAGTTCTCAACAGATACGGAAAGGAATGTCACAGTGGTGCTGGGAGACAATGGAACAGGGAAGACCACGTTGGCCCAAGCATTTAGATGGTGCCTCTATGGAAAGACCGAGTTTGCGGATGAATCTTTGGTCAACAAGGATGCACTTGCAACCAGCAAACGCGGGCAGGGGCTTGACGTTAGCGTTGAGCTTGAAATTATACACAGAGGGACCACTTATGTGATCGAACGAGCCCTTATGTGTACTGTCGAGAAGCAAGGTCTACTTGGAAGGGACGTTGTCAAAGACTTCTCAATCACGTTTAAAGATGATCTTGGAAAGAGCCGACCCATTCCTGAGCTTGAACTCGAGGCCAAGATCCAAGAGTTGCTTCCGGCGTCGATGTCCAGGTACTTCCTGTTCGATGGAGAGCGAATCCACAGCCTGAGCAAGCAGATTCAAGTCGGTCGCAAGAGCAAGGAGTTTGCGGAGGCAGTTCGTGGTCTACTTGGTCTCGATCCACTAGTGAATGCGCTTCAGCATCTAGATGGCTCCAAGAATACCACTAGCGTAAGGAAGAACTTCGACAAGCAGTACGATGCCAGTCACAATAGTCGGATCGAGGAGCTTGCACTCGAAATCAGGCACCATGAAGAGGAGCTAGATAAAGTTGGGCAGGAAGTATCCGAACAACGCGAGGTCATTTCCGAACTTGAGAACGAGATTCGAAAGGAGGAATTGAACCTTGGGCGATTCGAGGAAGCAGCGCGCCTGCAGAGACAGCGCAAAGAAACTATGCAAAGAAAAGATGGATACTCGAAAGAACTTAGCTTGAATTGAAGGCGATTCCGAGAAATGTTAGTGAATCTAGCCTTGGGTACTTTGCGAAGAACTTGGTAGGGCGAGCTGTTCAAATGTTCGGTGAACTTGGCGACTTCGACCGTGGTATTCCTGATATTCATGCGAGGACTCTCGATTTTCTTCTGAGCCAGAAGAAATGCCTCTGCGGTAACGATTTATTGGAAGGTGAGCAGCACTTTGAGGCCATACGAGCACTTAAGAAGTTCGTACCCCCAGAGAGCCTCGGGACTTCCATTAATCACTTCCTAAAGATAGCAGAGTCAAACCTCAGGACAGGTGAGGCGTTCCGGACTAACTTCAATGAAACTATTGTTCGTATTGGTACTCTTCGAGAAAAGATTTCAAAAGAAGAGAGTGAGCTCGAGTTAATAGACCAGATGTTGGCCGGTCGAGATGATGTTGCCCACACCCAGAGGCACTTGACCGAGTGTCGGACTGACCTAAAGCGGGTTCGGGAAGAGAATGAAAGAACTCTAGTTCGAAAAGGGCAATCCGAGAGCGCGTTTAAGAGGGCACGCGAAGAGCGGGCGGCAATAAGCAAGGGAAATGAGCAGAACCGTAAGATCGAGGCTAGGCAACTATACTTGAAACAATGTTACAAGATTCTCTCAGATGTTTACTCGGAGAGGGAGTCAGAGACTCGAAAGTCGCTCGAAGATGAAATCAACAGTGTCTTTCGTAAGATATTTCAAGTAAACCTTTCGATTGAAATTGACGAGAACTACGGTATTTCGGTCGTTATCGGGGATGAACGACTTTCTGAGCGTGGCGTCGAGACTTCGACTGCGCAGAGCGGGTCGGTGATACTTGCGTTCATTGCAGGTATCATTGCCCTGGCAAGGCGAAAGAGCGTTGAAGACAGTGAACCCGGTCTTTCCCTTGTAGGCGAACCATATCCACTGATCATGGACGCACCTCTGTCAGCCTTCGATTCTTTGAGAATCGAAGCGTTCGCAACGGTCCTGCCTAGTGTAGCAGAGCAGGTGATACTTTTTATCAAGGATGTGGATGGAGCTATTGCCGTTTCCCACATGAAAAACAAAGTCGGTTTGAGCTATCGCCTTAGGGGGCTGAGTGCCTTCTCAACAACAGTAGAGGTACAGAATGTTTGACAATGACTACGTATTGCGGGGCCGTCACGCCGAGTTCGCGGATAAGCTCGTTTCCGAGTCGACCAAAGGGGTTGCCGTCTTCAAACGACTCGTTGACTTGCTCTACATCGCTCCAATTGTTGGTCTGCTTTTTGATCGTGATGCGGTAGTCGAGAGTGGCACTGAAAAGCGGATCTTTGCTGCAGTGCTGAACAAGGAGTCGGAAAGTCTGCTCTTTGCATTCAGGCTAGTGCTTCTCCTCGATCAGAAGCTTGGGCTTGATGACCAGGATCGCACCCGGCAGGCCTTCAGCTACTCCCTGAGTACGGAAGGTTTGCTTTCTGCTCGCATCGAGTCTCGAGTTCGTGGTGGCATAGAAGTACTGCACGAACACTTGTGTGAGGGTGACGCAAGGAAACGCGACCTCTTGGATAATCTCGTTCAGTATCTTGAGGTTGTAGATATCACTTCGCCAACGTCCACTGTGGAGGATCTACTTGCTGAATGTCGAAAAGTTTCTCGCGCTCCGTCAATGTAGTTTGGGCCCCAAACATTCTCACAGCGCCGGAAATCTGCTTAAGTCTCCCTTTAATGTTTTCTTTGTTCAACCTGATCGAAATGTCTCACCACTCCCGCGCCTGTGTTTGCTTTCCTACTGCCTGACGTAATTATCGACTATGATCATAGAACTCCACCTTTTGGTTGCTCAGATTCACCTTGGTTCGAAGACAGGTCCTCTTTTCTTCGATGGGTTCGTGATAGACCAGAAACGTGACCTTACTCGACGCTTTATGAATCTTGATTTCGTGAGCCTGAGATCTGTCGCCAAAGAAAAGTTCGCCAGTCTCGACGTAGATTCGGAGGACCGGTTCAAGTTTACTGACTTCGCTAGGAGTTACATGGAGCGCCTGTTCGTCCAGCCTGCCTACGGGTGACTTGTTACAGAGTTCAGTGATCACCTGGGGTTTGCCAATTTGAAACAGGTTATTCTTTGCGGTGTTCCATGCAAGTTCAAAACTCGGAAATGTTGCCTGAATGTCCCTCTGAATGTCCGTTGGTAGCTTCTTGAGTGGTAGCCGCTTTTGAAAGTGCCTGAGGGCAAGGAACACGATCACGTCCTCCCGCTTTCGCGCGTTGGCATTCTGGAACGCTTCTGCCCCGAAATGCTCCACCAACCAAGTTTGGAGCCGCTTCTGTGCTCCAGTCTGGTTCAATAACGAACCCAATTCGGGAAACTCTTCCGGTACTGGGAACCTCCCAAGTTCCATCGTGAGGTTCCAATAGCGTTCAATGGTAGCCTCATGTTCGGCGAAGAACTTGTCGCGTTTAAGTTGGGCACGTTCCTCGGCCGACCAAGTCGCGCGGATTCCCCAATCGGTCCAGACCGTTGGCCGCCGATTCTTTGTCAGAAAGAAGGCTTCAGCTTCCTCTGGTCGACGGAACACGAAGAAGATTCCTGGACCGATAGCGGCTGTCGGATGCTCCAACACGTCTTCGAGAAGCTGAACCAGCTCGGCCTGTTGGAAGTACTTCTGAAAAGTGTTTCGGGACGTGAGAAATCCGTCCTTGTATGGCTTGAGGGTGACGGCTGTCTGTTGGTTCTCAATGAGTGTGCTCACACACAGGATTGAACGTGTTAACCCGAAGGCACTCTTCAGTACCTCGATCCGTTCGGCCGCGTCCTCGATGACATTGAGAACAAACCCAAGGTTGACTACGTCGGCTGGTTTCTTGGTTTCTTTCGGGCGGTGAACAGGGTCCCAACCTGAAACCGAAAACCCCGCAGCTCCGAGATAGTCAAGATCGTCGCCTTTGCCACAGCCGTAGTCGAAAAACGTCTTTTCAGCCGTAAGGACACCTGCCGAGAGGAGAGCCTGAACAGGCTTTGACGCTGATGTTCGCGAGATAGCCGTCTTGTGACGATCCACTTTGACATCGGGCTCTGCAACGGGTTCTTGTGGTTTAAGGCCCTTCTGCCTCAAAAGTTCGTGCCAGTTTCTGAGAAACCCAATCGTCTTGGTCTCCTCATAGAGGCCAAGAGCTTCCTCTTGCTTCGTCAACTCGGCCCATTCCGGCGCCTTCGGGTGGTCAGGGGCAACAAGTAACTCTTTTCGGTGGAGAATAGGAGGATTGTGTTCTACCTCGTACTTAACCAGTCGCGATCGACCGTTTGCCAGGTGGCAAGTGAGCGCCGCTGCCAAGATTGGGTGCTGACTCAGTTCAAAGTCGAGGTATTCCAAGAAGCTGACCGTTCCGGCAGACTTTGAGGCCTTGAGGCAGTTCCAGTTCGGAAGCTTCTGAGCGGCTACTTCGAGCAGAAACAATGGAAGGGTAATGTCAGTTGTGGTGAGGCTACGATGCACGTAGATTGCACCTCCCACACGCTTCCCAACCAAAAGCTTGTCCACTTGAACAAAGAAGTCGGCATCAACACCCATTCCTTCCAGTTTGATCATACTGTCGGGCAGGTCAAGCGCCTTACCGAAGCAAGTGTTTGGTTCTACCGTGGTGGCATGATTGAAGAAGTCCGACTGACTCTTTAGAAGCCGCGAAACGGCTCCATTTTGATTCTAGTACCCTGATGCACCCTTACGAGCATCTTCTACCGGCCAGTGCCAGCCTCACTTCCGGCCATAGTCGTTCTCTCTCCCCCTCCTCATGATTTTGAACCGCAGAGCCCTAGTTGTCTGCTGTTGCCACCGAGTTTCCCTGTTTTCCGAAAGCATGAAAAACGAAGGGGCCGAATGGAAGCACCCCGGCAAGAAAGCCCAGTGCAACCCTGAAAAACGTCCAGCGGGACTGCACGGCGGTAAGGGCCATGAAGACTAGGTAGGCCACGAAAATGATGCCGTGGAGCGAACCAACGATGGTAACGGCGAAGGGCATTGCAAAGAGATATTTCAGTGGCACGGCCACAAAAAGCAACAAAAGGAACGAAACCCCCTCTACGTAGCTGAAGTTTCGAAAGTTATTAGGGTTGAAGAACGACATGGGTAGAAGATAGGAAAAGTTCGGGAACCGGACAACAGCTAGGGCTACTTGGGTGGGTTTTTATTGTGGGAAGCAATTTTGGTATTATCCATGAGCTTGGTAGGTTCCTAAGGCTCTACCATAAGAAGTTTCGCAACACCCAGGAGGCGCATTAAATGACCCAAGCGCTCAAGCTCTTCGCTACCTACAACAGTGCCACCAACGAGCAGGTTGCCACCCTGCTCTCCCAACTAGGCCCCGCGGCATACACGCAGGAGCGCAACACACACTTCAAAAGCCTTCATGCCTTGCACTTTCACTTGCTGACATCTACCCGTTTCCTGCAGTGCCTCGTTAGGACGAACTCAGAGAATAAGTACCTCGTTAGTCCTCTGACGGAAGAGTCCTACGAGTTGAAAACAGAAACCTCTGAGGAAGTTTGTCTCCTACAAGCGCAATACGACAAGAACTTCCTCGCCTTCACCGAAGCCCTCGATGAGAAGGATGTCACCCGCCTAAAGACCAAAATGGTGATCAACAGAAGGACTTTCCTTATGTCGCTATCGGACATCCTCACTCAGTACATCGTCCACACCGTCCACCACCGGGGCCAGTTCTCACAGCTTCTCGACGAAATGGGAATTGAGCACGACATCGGAGGGGTATGGGTGTTCACCGAAGAACTCCAGACTGAAGGCAGGTCTTACGCAGGATGAGTTTGCCAGTCGGATCAAGACCAAGAAGTCTAACATCTCAAGAATCGAGAATCACGCCCAGGACATCAAGCTCTCGACCCTAGAGAAGTTCGCAGCTGCGGTGGGCAAGCGGGTAAAGATCAAGATCGTTTAGGCGAAAGTGCCAACCTTACTTCTTGCTGTAGATGTTCTGATGGTTGCCGACATTCACGAGAATGACTTCCTTTTCAGCAATGAGGAACTCGATGGAAATGCGGTAGGAGAGGTTGATGGAAACCGAGTAGCCCTCGAAGCGGCTTGTCTTGAAGGGGTGCAGGCGGAGGGACGGGTGATGAGGATTAAGTTCGAGGAGGGTAAGGCACTTCGAGTACTGATTCTTAACCTCGGGATGCTTGTTCAGAAAGCGTCGGGCCTTTTCTTCGTAAGATTCCGAGAAGATCAGTTTATACATCGGTGATCCGCTTCATGTGATCTTCGACTGAGCCGGAGTGAAACCGTCCCTCCGCGATATTCTTTCGGGATTCCTGAATCGCCGCGTCCAACTCCAGTTCCCTGAGCTGGTTGTACTCGTCCATCGAAAGCACAACATATTTTTCTTTCCCACGTACCGTGATGATGACCCCGTCGTTGCCGGGAACAAGTTCATCAATCGCGGTGATGCCCTTGGTCTTCAGTTCATTGGCGGTGATTTGCGCAATCATAGAGCCCTCCGATCTGTCGAGAGTACTTTATATCGTGCGATTAATCAAATCCTGGAGAGCGTCATGGTCGTTCTCCGTCTCGGGAGGGTGACCGAGTACACCGGCTGCGCAAAAAAAAGAGCACTTTCAAGGCGCGTGCGCCCGAAAATGCTCTCTGCCGTGTTAGGAGTCACTTCAACCGTAAGGTTGTCCGCGCCCCAGCATACCGCCCGTTGGTGATTCACCAAAAGTGACCACGCCACAGACTAACTCCCGCTGCTACCCCTAAAGGTTTTGGCAAAAGTCGACGTGCGCGCACAGCCTGTAAGAAAGCACTGATAGGAACTGTGATCCCGGCGCAAGCCGTGGTTTTCGACCAACCGGGGCAGAAAGAGCCCGGGGACGACCCTTGGTCTTACCCCAGTGACGGTGAAATTGCCACACGCCGGTCCTGAATCGGTTCCCGCAACCTCGGCAACGCCGAGCTGAGCCAATTTTGGGCGCGAACAGCGGCGGTTGTCAATCCCAAACGCGATTCGGGTCAGGTAGCCAGTGAGGCTCGGGGCATACCTGCCTAGAGGATGCAAATCTCATGAGTCGAAAAGTCGCTGACACGATGGAAGTGGGCGGTTCAGGCTTGAGGGATTGGCGGTCCTCGTACCTCGTGTTGGGCCGACTGTTGCCCAGCGGCCCATTCGATGATCGCCTTGAGCCCAGCCGGGTCGTCGATCACCCCGACCACGAGTCGGGCACTTCGGGGAGTTCGGCTGTTTCGGAATCACCCTCGGAGGGCTCCAGTTCGGCTTCGTGGGCTTTGGCCAAGCACGGGCATTTCGACCCACTTTGACCTGACTCGGCTGGAATAGATTCCATACCGGCGCACCAGTTGTGCCCGGAGGGGTGGAACGTGTGCGACAAGAAATCAATGGAGTGGAGAATCCCTTAGGGATTCTCCAGGCATAAGGAACGAAGTGGCGTCCGTCGGGAAGATGTGGAACGTCTTGCACGAAAACGGCCGGAAGTAGGAATAGTCGCAGGCAGTACACTTGACCCGGGCTACACCTCTGGACCAATCAGAACATGCGAGAAATTCGTCGACCCTGACCAAAGTGTCGGCGGGTGGGGATGCATAGCCTTCGTAGCTGACGCGAGATTTGCGAAAGATCGTCTGCACGACGGATGCCCCGTGCGGGGTGTAGACGGCCATATACTGCCCAAACGGGACTTTATGGCATTCCACTTCTACGAAACCGTCAACTTGACACAGAATGCCCCCCGAATCGAAGATGAAGGGTTCAAAGCTGAGTCCGGGCCGCCTAACAATCCGATCAACCGGACTCAGGCCATTCGGCCTTCGCAGGTTATAGGAGCGTTATGTGGACCCTTCGGGATACGGGGCTGCGTGGCCGGCCCGGCGGTACGCCGTTCCGGGGCTCTGGTAAAGGTACTCCCGGCCGGCCTTATTCCGGATGGAGGCCACCTTGCCCCCGAAGTCCGACAGAACCCTCACCTTAAGGCTGGGTGACTCGAGGACGAGGCAGGCGACGTCCTTCTAGGTGTCAGACCGGATCATCGTCCACAGCCTTGCCCGCCTTCTTCTTCCGGGCAGCCATCATTTGGGCATGGGACTCGGGCGAACCGTCGTGGACGGTCTTGAACCACCAGTCTAGGGGGAACTCCTGCACGCCGAAGTTCACCGTGAAGTAACGGTGGTGGAGGTAGTGGAAATAGTGGTCGGCCTCCAACCCCTTGTCGTCCTTACCGGTCAACAGCTTATGAAAACTGGTGTGGCCCAGGGCAGGGCTCACCCCCGCATGGAGCAAGTGGAAAATGGCGTGGGCCGGGCTGGAAGGGATGACCCAATGGAGCAGAACACCGGAAAAGTACAAGAGGTGCTCGATGGGGTGCATGGACAACCCCGACCACGGGCCGATGTTGACGTTCTTGTGGTGCAGGTAGTGGCTGACTTTGAACAAGGGCTTCCAGTGGCTGACCCAGTGGACGAAGTAGAAATGAAAGTAACGCAGGTAGATGACGGCCCACATCAGCAGCACAAAGTAGACTGGGTTTTCCCGGAAGTCCACCAGAGGAATGAGCTTATTGGAGAAGGCCCACAGGGTCACCACCTCGTAGGCGCTCCAGATCAGGCAGCCGCTGGTCAGGTTCCAAAAGATGTTGTCCCACACCTGGTTGCCGAACAAGAACTTCTTGTCCTTCCGGGCCATCCATTTGTCGTTGTATTTGAACTGGATGCCCTGGGTCTTGGCCACGTACAGCCACAAGTGCAGTCCCCCGGCGATGACCGTCACCAGGGCGACGTTGCGTAGGTACACAAACAACACCCAGCCCCAATCAAAGGTCTTGGTGGTCTCGAGGCTGGGGGTGAGGTACAGCCAGACCAAGATCGCCAGGGCCATGTAGATCAGGTTGTGGGGCCACAAATTGTCCCAAAGGTTCTTCAGAGCTTTGAGGGGCTTCCAAGGCCATCCAAACAGTGCGCCAGGTTTGGGCAGGTGGCTGGGTTGCCACTCGCCGCGGGAGTCGCGGTCGCCCCAGGGTTGGTCGCTCATTTTGCACTCTCCGTTTGAAAGTCCTTCACGGCCCCGTACATGGCCATGAGGTTTTCCACCGAGGTCTTGCCCACGATGTTACTGACCTGATAGGAACTGTGATCCCGGCGCAAGCCGTGGTTTTCGACCAACCGGAAAGCGTCATCAGAATCAGAACCGAAAATAGTCCTGCCACAGTGTTCCTCCGAAGGATATCCTTGATTATCAGGGCCTTTTGCCCATCTGTCTTTGGACTGTAGAAACGAGTTTTTGTAGCTTTCAGCGGTCAACTGATAGGAACTGTGATCCCGGCGCAAGCCGTGGTTTTCGACCAACCGGGGCAGAAAGAGCCCGGGGACGACCCCTGGTCTTACCCCAGCGACGGTGAAATTGCCACACGCGATTCGGTTCAGGTACCTATTTCAACTCGGGTCATAGGGTCAGGTACTTGAAGTGGCTGGGTTCCTCGATGATGGCCTCCATCGCCATCCGAATCGGCTCCAACTGGCTGAAGATCGCTTTCTGATAGGTGTCCACAACCGCCCCCTGACTGTGCCCAACTGCATAGTCAATTCGAGGTCGGCTCATGTGGCGAGTTTGCGACCCCGGAGTTCAAAAGTCAAGCTTTTTTGTATACACCTTTTTGTATACACTTTCTAATAAAAACAGCAATAATGTTTGGAAAAAGAAACGGGGCAAGAACCATAAGTCCTTACCCCGAATCAAATTGAAAAATCGGGCTAGGCGGATTTGAACCGCCGACCCCTAGTCCCCCAGACTAGTGCGCTAAACCCCTGCGCTATAGCCCGTAATGCGGAGACAAAGCTAACAGAGTGCTCACAAACTGTCAACACTGCGCCAATGCGAACCCTTTGTCCTTGACCACGCTCGGGGGGGCCGGTATTCTCAGGGCCATGAAACCAGCCTCCGAGGACTTTTTTAACCAACTGGAAGCCGCCTGCGCCCGAAAAAACAGCCTGCTTTGCGTCGGTCTCGACCCCCGAGTTGAGGCCAAAACACCGCAGGAAGCCCGAAAAGCCATCGTGGCAGCCAACCGCGTGCTCATCGAGGCCACCAAGGCGGTAGCGGCGGCCTACAAGCCCAACATCGCCTTCTACGAGGCCTGGGGACCCGAAGGCCTGATGGCCTTGGACGACACTCTCGAGTTGATTACCGACGGCACTCCGGTCATTCTCGACGCCAAACGTGGCGACATCGGACCCACCGCCGAGGCCTACGCCACGGCGAGTTTCCGTAACCCCAAGGTGGGAGCGGTCACAATTGCCCCGTGGATGGGCCGGGATTCGGCAGACCCGTTTTTAAAGCACGAGGGCAAGGGAATTTTTGTGCTCGCGCGCACCTCCAACCCCTCGGCCTCTGAACTGCAAGACCTTCCTTGGAAGCGCGACCCACTCTACCGCAAAGTAGCCCGCATCGCGGCCGGTTGGGACCGGAGGGTGGGCCTGGTAGTTGCCGGCAACGACGAGACGGCGCTGGCCCTGCTCCGGGAAGCCTTGCCGCAGACATGGTTCCTCTCGCCGGGGGTAGGGGCCCAAGGCGGCACCATGAAGGGCGCCATTGGAGCCGGGTTGCGCGCCGACGGCCTAGGAATCCTGGTCAATGTGTCGCGCGAGATTGCTCAGGCCGCCGACCCAGCCGCCAAAGCCACCGAATTGTGGCAGCAGATCAACCTCACCCGCGCCAGCGAACTCGCCTCGCGCGTGAGTGAGCCCGCGCCCATGACCAAGCTCAAACGAAAGGTGCTGGAAGGGCTGATTCGCACGGAATGCTTCAAGCTCGGTGAGTTTACCCTCAAAAGCGGCCTCAAAAGCCCTTTCTATGTCGATTTGCGCCGGGTGGCCAGCGACCCCAAAGTGCTCAAGCTGGTGGGCAAGGCCTACGGGCTTCTCATGCGCGACCTAGACTTTCACCGTGTGGCAGGCATACCGCTGGCGGCCCTGCCGCTGGCAACGGCAGCCAGCCTCTACACCGGTTCGCCGCTGATCTACCCGCGCATACCCCCCAAGCCCCATGGTACGGGCAACAACGTAGAAGGCGAGTTCAAAAAAGGCGAAAAAGCCCTACTGCTTGACGACCTGATTACCACCGGTAAGAGCAAGGTGGAAGCCCTCGAGGTGCTACGCTCCGAAGGGTTGGTGGTCACCGACCTTGTTGTGCTGTTGGAGCGGGGAGCCCAAGGCCGCGGCGACATGGAAGCCCAGGGGGTGCGTCTGCACGCGTTTGCCCAGATTGAGGAGTTTTTCACGGTGGCTAAAGCTCTGGGACTCATCGACAGCGCCAAAGAAGCCGAGCTTCTGGCCTTCGCCCGGGCCAATTGACCGCTGAACACCTGCGCGCTCAGAAGGCGCTGAGAATCTCGCCCACGAGGTAAAATGAGCCGCAGACCAGTATGGGCCCACCATTGTTTTGGCCCAGAGCCCACTGCAAGGCGGTGCTGGGGCTCTGGGCTATTTCGAGGGTACTGGGAGCGTGAGGTGAAGCTCGAAAGGCTTGGGCCATGGCCTCGGGATCGCTGGGTCGGAAGCTGCTTGGCTTTGTCACCACCACCTTTGGAAAAAACGGGGCCAACGCCGCCGCCATTGGGCCGATGTCCTTGCCAGAAAAGGCTCCAAACACCAGAGTGCCGCCCCCACCGAAGAGCTCTTGCCACGAGCGGGCCAAAAGCTCGATGCTCACAGCCGTATGGGCCCCATCGAGCACCACCCACGGGTCGCGACACAGAACTTGCATGCGTCCGGTAAGTTTCACACGCTCGAGGCCAAGCCGCAAAACCTGAGCGAGCGGCAGGTTGTTTTTCAGCTTGAGCTGGCCCTCTTCCACAAGGGTTTTCACCACCAGAGCGGCGAACGCTGCGTTGGTGCCCTGAGCTAGGCCCAGCACAGGCAACTGGGCGTCCAGCAGCTCGCCGTCGCCAAACTCCACCTGCACGCGGGTGCCGTTGCGCTCGAGCCCGAGTTCCAGTTTTTTGATCTCCCGGTCGAAGCTATAAAGCCGCGAGCCGGTCTCTTTGGCCTTGCGTAAAAAAACGCCCATCGCTTCCGGACCCTGAGGGGCGACAAAAACCGGAACTCCCGGCTTGATGATGCCCGCCTTCTCGCCAGCAATGAGTTCCAGGGTATCGCCAAGGATTTCGACGTGTTCGCGCTCAATCAAGGTAATAACGCTGGCAGTGGGTACTTGGGCGTTAGTGGCATCCAGCCTTCCTCCGAGGCCCGTTTCCAGCACCCGCGCCTCGATGCCCTCCAGCCGGAACAGTTCAAACGCGGCCAGGGTGAGCCATTCAAACGTGGTGGGTTCGCCACCCCAGGCGGAAACGAACTGCCGTCTCGAGGCCTGAGGAAGTGCGTCCCAAAACTGCTTTAGTTGTTCCACCGCTTCGAGGTAAGCACCGGGGCGGAACAACTCTCCGTTCAAGGTGATTCTTTCGCGCCAGTCGGTCACATGGGGCGAGGTGTACAGGCCCGTCTGCCAGCCTCCTTGGGTGAGGATGGAGGCCAAAAACGCAGCCGTCGAGCCCTTGCCCTTGGAACCCGCCACGTGGAGGCCCAGCGCACAAGCCTCCGGGTGGTCGCGGAGCTCTAGCAGGGCATGCATGCGGTCGAGCCGCCAGGTGCGCATGGTTGCCGAAGGGGTCTTTTCGAGGTTGGTGAACTGCTCTAGCCACTGCCAAGCTTCCTGCAGCGTCATCTCTGAGCCTAGTTGTCGCCGCGTTTGCGAAAGGCATCGGCGTGCGCAGGAAACCCTTCGTAGTCGGCGAGGGTGGTCACAGGGCCACGCAGGGCGTCGTAGCCCCGCCCGGTGGCAAAAATTACCGAGTTGTACTTGATGAAGTCGCGAACGCTCACCGGGCCGAAGGTCTTGGCGGCCCCTCCGGTGGGGAGGATGGCGTTGGGTCCGGCGGCGTAGTTGGCACCGGAAAACGGAAGGTTTTCGCCCAACAGGATTTCGGAAGCGTTGGTAATGAGGCTCAGGGTTTCGAAGGGTTCTTCGGTTTGTATGGAAAGGTGCTCGGGAGCAAACTCGTTGACGATGAATGCGCCTTCCTCGAGGGTTTCGCACACCACGATGGCGCCGTAACCGGAGAACACCTGTTTGACAAAGGTGCGCCGGGGTTCCGGTAGGCCCTCGGCCAGCGCCCCGATGTACTGCGCGCTCTGATGGGCCAACTCTTCGCTGGTGGTGACCAACACCACGCTTGAGTCGCTGCCGTGCTCGGCCTCCACCAAAAGGTCGAGGGCCACTTTCCACGGCTTGGCGGTCTCATCGGCCAAAAGCATGGACTCCGAAGGACCCGCCGGAAGACCCACATCGACCACACCGGCAAGCAGGCGCTTGGCCGCCGCCACGTACTGGCTCCCGGGGCCGTTGATTTTCACCACCGGGGCAATGCTTTCGGTGCCGTAGGCGAGAGCCGCAATGGCCTGCGAGCCGCCGGTTTTGTACACCTCGTGGACTCCGCAAAGCTTGGCCGCATAGAGGCAGGCCGGGTCGATGGTTCCATCGGGCAGGGGAGGGGTGACCAGCACAATGCGTGGCACGCCAGCAATCTGCGCCGGCACCGCCTGCATGTACACCATGGAAGGAAAGCTCCCGCGGCCTCGCGGCACATAGAGGCCAACTGAGTCGATGGGAAGCGGCCTTTCCCCGGCCATCAGCCCAGGGCGAACCTCCTGCCAGGTCATTACCTCGGGTTTTTGCGGCAAATGCACCTTGCGCACGTTGGCAATGCAGAAGGCCAGAGCTTCCCTGACTTCCACCGTGAGAAGTTTCTCGGCGGCGGCAAACTCAGCCTCGGAAACCCGGAGGGGCTTGTTCTTCAGGTCGGTGTTGTCGAACTTCAAGGCATAACGGTAAAGGGCCTCGTCCCCGTGGGCCTTTACATCGTCCAAGATGGCTTGAACGGCTGGTAGCACCTCGTTGATGTCTTGGCCTGAGCGGCGCAGGAGGCGGGCTTTGGCGGCTTCCGAAAGGTCGCGCCAACGGGAAACGGGAACAAGCATCAAAATACCTCACAAAGTGAGAGTATCGGAAACCTCGGGCGCGTGCCTATCGTTTCAGTTCTACGGTGGGAGCCTCGGGCGCTGCCGGGGCCACAGGCGCTAATGGAGCCACGCCAACAGAGACAACCTTGGCCGTGGGTGGCGCTAACTTTGCCACCTGACGTTGCACCAGCGACAGCTGCGCCACCTTGCCACCATCGAGGGTGCCATGAACGGATGTGGCGTAGGCGCCTGGCTGAATCTGCACTTCCACAATTTTGGTAACCTCGTTAGCGCCCGCGAGTTCGCCATAGACCCGGCTCCAGGTACCGGTGGTTCCCAGCGCCCCATCGGTCCACGGCTTGAACAGCACCTGCAACTGACGCAGACGCACCGTCCTTCCCGCCACCGTGCACAACAAGCGCAGGCCCGCAACGGCGCTTCCGGTTTTCTCTACCCGCACTGTTTGAGCTGGTTTGGTCCCTTTCCAGGTTCCCACGACTGCCAAAGCGAGATTGCCCTCGCCGGCCAGGGTAGCCGTCAATTCCGCAATTGCCGACAAGGGACCTGTTGCGGGCAGTTCAAACCCCACCAAAACACCCAAAAGCGTCGAATCGCCCTGAGAAAAAGCCAACCCATCGGCGTTTGAAACTGGAAGGGGAAGGTAGGTCAGCGATTGAGACGAAACCGGCACCCCGGCGAGCGCCAAAAGCGCGAACAGGACAACTGTGAGTTTCAATTTTTTTGGTTGTCGGGAAGGAACATCATCATCGATTCCTTGTGCGCAGTCGTGGTGCGGTGGCCTAGATTGCTCCAGGTGAGGGGCAGGGTGCTCTTGGTGACAAGCGCGGCGCCGTACGAGCCGATTTCCGGCGCCTTGGCCTCGATAAAATTGGCAGTATCGGGATACTCCACCACGGCAGTGAGTCCGCCTCGGGCCACCTCGACGCGGTTGAGGTTGGGGGGAAAGGCAAGCGACTGCGAATCGAACACCACCAGCATCATGTAACGCGACCAGTCGAAGCGCGGCCGCTGCAGTAGCAGATCCTTGTTTGGCCCCGGGTTTGTGGGCCGTGTAACATCCAAGAGGGGCAAATACGAAAGAAAATGCTCAAACTCCGCTTGGTTGGTGAGTAGCATCGAAGCAGGTTCTGTGGGAACCATGGAAGAAGACACCAACATCTTGGCCGGGCCGCCAAAACGCTGAATGATCTCCAGCCCCTGATTGGGAAGCTTGGGAGCCGCCGACAAAGCCTCGGCCGTCAGACCCAAGGGAGTGACTATCACAGCCAAAAAACCAAAAACCAACGAGAGCCGCATGCGAAAAAGCCTAACCGGGCTTGGACCAAGGGTCAACCGTTGGGCTAAGATACTCCCGGAGGAACCATGGACAATCTCAACCTCGGCCGTCAGGAGTTCGGACGGCTGCAAGACAAGGGCAGCCTACCTAGCCGTGACGAGGCCCTCGGCCTGCTCAACACTTGGGTCGACAACGAGCGCCTGCGCCTGCACATGCATCAGGTGGCTGCTCTGCTCGAAGCGTGGGCCCGCGATACCCTCGCCTTACCCGCTGCAGAAGTCGATAAGTGGTACCTGGCCGGTTTGCTCCACGATGCCGATTGGGACAAGTGGCCCGAAACCCACCCCCAAAAAATCATCGAGCACCTCGAGACCGGCCATCACGACCCCGAACTCATTCACGCCATCGCGGCCCATGGCCCCCGGCATTTCGGGGTTGCCGCCATCAATGAACTCGATCGCATGATTTTTGCCTTCGATGAACTATCAGGTTTTGTTCACGCCTGCAGTCTGGTCCGTCCCGAAAAGTATGTTGGCATGGAAGTCAGCTCCGTCAAGAAAAAGCTCAAAAACCCCGGTTTTGCCGCCCAGGTAGACCGCCAAGACATCGCCGAAGGAGCCCAAGGCGCGGGTGTGGACCTCGACGACCTCATCTCCTTCGTGATCGCGACGCAAAAAGACCTCCGGTGACCAATTGCTCGTTTGCGCTGGACACCCCCCGGGGTTTTTTGTATATTCACCTTCGCTGACCATCGAGCACGGTTTGGCCCGGTTGAGTTCCCAGAACGGAGCAACCACCAAAGCGTAGTGAGGATGGTGCCGGGTGAGGCTGAGACGAAGGAGAAGCGGAGCGTATTTGTCTACGCGAGCATTCGATCGAGTCGAAGACGATAGCCGGTGCCGCCGCAGTAGCTTTGGTGGTTGTGACGTGATACCCGGCGCCGTACCCAAGTGGTAAGGGAGAGCTCTGCAAAAGCTTCATTCAGCGGTTCGAATCCGCTCGGTGCCTGACAACGCAAAAGACCCCGCCTCGGCGGGGTCTTTTGCTTATGTCTGACGAAGCTTTGCTTCGTCCACAAAACAGTTGGCAAAAGCCAAACTCTAGGTTGGTAGTACGCCAGCTTCGGCGCTTTCTTTTGCTTATGTCTGACGAAGCTTTGCTTCGTCCACAAAACAGTTGGCGGAAGCCAAACTCCAGGTTGGTAGTACGCCCGCTTCCGCGGGGTCCTAACCCGAAGGATAAGCCGATCTACCTCTATTTCAAATCTCGACAGAACTGAATGTCAATGAGTGGACTAGCAACGTTACAGCTACCTTTTCAATGACTCGACGTCACCCCACTTGAACCCGTATACTTGTCGAATGGATGCTGCAATCGTCGTTGGACTTCAAAAAGCAAAAGCCGCTTTTCCCGGGGCTGACCTCATCGTCTTCGGCTCGCAAGCCCGCGGTTCGTTGCGCCCAGGAAGCGACTTGGACGTCTGCGCGCTTTTCCCGACGCTCACCAAAGACGCATTCGAACTTGCCTACGACGTGAGCACGGAGATCCACCGGCATCTCGACTTGGCCCTAGACGTTGTAGTGTGTGATCGTCAGCAGTTCAATGCTCGAAGCCAAGAGACCTGGACGCTGGAATACCAGATCCGTGCCGAAGGGGTTATCGTCTGATTTCCAAGCCAGCAACTAAGGAGTGGGTCACGTTTGCCGAACATGATCGCGATGCCGTAATGGTTCTCTCGGAGGCGCACTCGCCGGTGCGTTCCCTGAACTTCGCAGTATCGAAAGAGAGTGCGGTATGTTGACGCCGTTCGGGACGGCGACGCGCTATCCCGGGTCTATGGCCGTCGGTCAAGAACACATGGCTAGCGTCATCCGTTGGGCTGACTCGATTCGATCGGTTGCATGGTCATCACTCGGACTGCATGAAAAGGTGAACTGACACCAGAAAAGACCCCGCTTCGGCGGGGCACTGATGGCGCCAGGCTGGACTTCGTCAAACCATCATTCTTCCAGAATGGGTCAGACCAACTTGTCCATGAGGCGCGTTCCCGAAAAGAGGATTACGTATCAAGGTTTGATTAGGCATGACCCCGATGCGTGAGGTTTAGTCGCGTCAAAGAAGGCCCCTCACTGGTCGGATCGATGGCCAGGTTCGGGAGATCGAGCGCTTGGCCTTCACACACCAGATGTTGCTCAAGGAGAAATACAACGAGTTCCATGGTTGATGCACTCGTCCGCTCTGAAGTACCTGCTGTTCGAACCTGGGTGGAGAACCGCATGGTTTACCTTGAACTTTCGGACGAATGAGTTCTGGGGTTTCCGGCTGCTCAACTGCGGGGTAGAACTCCGCCTCGACGGTCGCGCCCTTCGGTGGGAGGAACTTGAGGAAGATCTGACTGTCCAGGGTATTCTTGAGGGCCGATTCCAGCTTCCACCGAGCTAACTGACACTGAAAGTGATACTGCTGCGCAGAATCACTAAGTCAATACAGGATTGCACTATTGGCGCATCGCCGGCGATTATGGTGTACACGGAGGCTACTTATGAACATCAACCTGACCGAAATTGCCGTTGTCGTCGACCGAAGCGGTTCGATGCACGAAATCTGGACCGACACCCTCGGAGGACTCAAGCAGTTCCTTGCCGATCAGCAGAAGCTCGAAGGCGAGGCCAACTTTAACCTCAATGTTTTCGACAACGAGTTCCTACCCCTAGTGAGCCGTTTGCCCATCAGGCAGGTTGATCTCGAGAAGTTCGAGTTCCCGCCCCGGGGAAACACCGCGCTCTACGACGCCATCGGGCGTACCGTGAGCACCCTCGCGCAGCAGATAGCCTCCACCAAAGAAACGGAACGGCCGGCAAAAGTGGTGGTGGCAATCTTTACCGATGGAGCCGAAAACGCTTCGAGCGAGTACAACCGCAAACGGGTCTTTGAGCTGATCCAGCAGAAAGAGACGCAAGACGGCTGGAGTTTTCTGTACATGGCCGCCGGCAAGGAGGCTATGATCGAGGGTGAGCACTTGGGAATCCAGAGCAACAAACGAGTTTTGTACGAGGCTACGGGCGAGGAAGCCAAATTGGCCTACGAAAACCTAACCGAAGTTGTAGCGTCAAACCGTGCCTCCTCAGTAAACGAGTTTCGGGCAAGCCGCGACACCATGAATCTTACCGAGAGCTTCGCCAGGAAGAAGGCCGCCAAGGCGAAGAAAGTTTAACTCAGCACAGACCCGCAAAACTGGTGTAGTGTGAATTAACACACAGGAGTTTCCTATGAACATCGCCTTGGTCGCGCACGACAACCAGAAGAAGGACATGGCAGAATGGGTTGGTTTCAATTACCAAACGCTCGCCCAGCATCACCTGATCTGCACCGGAACCACCGGACGCATTGTTGACGAGTCGATGACTGCCATGGCCAAAGGCCACGGCCTCACCATGGCCCTCAACCTGACAAAGCTGAGTTCCGGACCGCTAGGCGGCGACCAGCAACTCGGCGCGCTCATCACCGAGGGAAAAGTCGACCTGATGATTTTCTGGTGGGACCCTATGCAGCCCCAGCCTCACGATGTGGATGTGAAGGCCCTTCTGCGCCTTTCGGTGCTTTATAACCTACCCTCGGCCTGCAACAGGGCTACTGCCGACTTCCTGATCAGTTCGCCGCTGTTTGCCAATGGTTACGAAAAAAAACCGGTGGACTTTTCCCTTTACGTCAATCGGGTGGTCTAGGAGGCAAAAATGCGCCGGCCCCTGTGGCCCTTGGGAGACAAAAAAAAAGGTAACACCCCGGAAAATCCCGAGGTGTTACCGCTAAAGCACTTTTACCTTATTGGGTGATGGTGCCCTTCTTGCCGCCGAGGTATTTGCCCACGAGGTAGAATACCGGAACGACGGTTCCCGACTTAGACCCTTTTCTCTCCTGAGTGGTTTTCAGGTAGTAATTCGCAACCGCGCGATAATGAGGCAGACCGCTCGGTGTGGGGTCCTGTTCGTTGCTGACCCAGTTGTTGAGCGTGGCATTCCCATTGGGCTTGTCCATCGAACCCTTGCCATCGATGACGTACTTTCCGTTGTCATCCTGAGTTCCGTAGATGGGAAAACCGTCGAGGGCGATACCGATCAGTTCATTGTGGTAGCCGGAAGAGGGAATCAACTCGGCTGGTTCGGTATGGTAGTGGTAGATTCCCCTATCGGTAGGGTGGGCGTCATGATTGTCGAAAGTCGAAACTTCGTTCGCAAGGTAGTCCGGCGGAGCCGCAACGTTGTTAAAAATTACCAGTCCGTCCACAGCAATTCCGATGATCCCCATGGGACACTCGATGGCCGTAGAGTTCAGATTAGGCGAGGCGAGGGTTGGCTTAGATGGAACAACCAAAGTGACCGACAACTCCTTGATCTTGTTTGGGTTGAGGTCTTTAGGCATACCGTCGGTAGTGTAGCGGGCATGGCCTGAGCCCCAGTAAGGTGAAGTATAGGGAGGTAAACTCCGGGTTTGAAGTACGACGTTGCCGTCCTTCATGTAGGCCCGGATACCGTGAAAATTATCCTTGATCCAGGCCGGAACATCTGCATCAATATTGGTCGTGATGACTCCGCTGGTAAGGTCGGGAACATCGCTCCCTAGCTTGGCAGCACTCGACTGCTGGCCACCGGGACCACCTGAGCCGCCTGGGCCACCGCCGGGAGGAGGGCCTTTTTGACCAGGGGGCGGCGGAGCCGGCTGAGCGTACACAGGTAAGCTTACGCCCACCACCGCCACTACCACGAGAAACAAGATTCTTCGCATCGAAATCATTCCTTAACCTCTCTACACCCGTCTTGCGGATATAACAGTAACCTAGTCGGGAAGTGGCTTTTCGGTCAACCTTTTGACCTATCAGGTCACTTCACAGGCTTGGGGTTGCGCTCGCCAAAACCCCACTGATGCCAGTAAGGATAAATGGTAGGTGTTTGGCTCACGGCATCCAGGCGCGCTACCTGTTCGGCAGAAAGATTCCAACCCACGGCGCCCAAGTTGTCTTTCAATTGCTCTTCATTGCGGGCACCGAGCACGACGGTACTGACGGTAGGGCGCTGGAGCAACCAGTTGAGCGCCACCTGCGAACAGCTCTTACCGGTTTCCGTGGCCACCAACCACAAAGTATCGACGAGGGTGTACAGAAACTCGTCGGGAACGTCAGGGCCTTCGGCAGCGCCTTGGTCAACGCGGCTTCCGTGCGGAATTGGCTGCCCTCGGCGGAACTTGCCGCTCAAACGCCCTTGCGATAAGGGACCCCAAACCATGGAACCGACGTTTTGATCGAGAGCCAGCGGCATCAGTTCCCACTCCAATTCGCGGCGAAGGAGAGAATAGTGCACCTGCTGTACCGTAAAACGCGGCCACCCATGGTGCTTGGCCTCTCCCAAGGCCTTCATGAGGTGCCAGCCGGAATAATTGGAGCAGCCTGTTTCCCTGACCTTTCCGCTCTGCACCAGCGCATCGAGGGTACGAAGAGTTTCGTCGACGGCGGTCTTGGCATCAAAGCCGTGAAGGATGAACAGGTCCAGATAGTCGGTTCCCAGACGCTTCAGGCTTCCCTCCACCGACCGCATCAGGTGATGGCGGGAGTGGCCCACGTCGTTGGTCTCGCCGCTCATACGGAAACTCGCCTTCGTGGAAATCAGCGCTTTGTCGCGGCGGCCCTTCAAGGCGGCCCCCAAGATCTCTTCCGACTGCCCGTGCGAATACACGTCGGCGGTGTCGAACAAATTTACCCCGGCCTCAAGGCAGAGGTCCACCAGTCGAGTGGCTTCGGCCAAATCGGAACGGCCCCATTTGCCAAAAAACTCGTGATTTCCGCCGAAGGTACCGGTGCCGAAACTCAGCGCAGACACATTGAGGCCCGATCGGCCTAATACTCGATATTCCATTGTGTTTTCCCCTTTGCCTAGATAGCTCATCAAATTGATCAAAAATCTTATTGACAATTATGGTTTATGCCCTGATAGTCGAATTGTCAAGAGAACGCGTGTTCGTATTTTAAGAACACGTGTTCGTAGTTTGTTGAAGGAAGTTTCTTCATGTCTCAACCGACGATCGATTTGAAGGGCCTCATCCAGATTGCCTTTGTGGTAAAGGATATAACTGCAACCGCCAAGGCGTGGAGCGAAGTTTTTGGGGTAGAAGTTCCTGCCATTCATGAGATTTCCACGCCGGAAGAATGCCAGATCTGGTACCGCGGTGAAAAGTCTTTTTCCCGGGCCCTGATTGCGTGTATCGAAGTCGGTACGCTGACCATAGAACTCACCCAACCTGATGAGCACGACAGCTCCTGGAAAGAGTTTCTGGAAACTCATCATGGAAACGGTGTGCACCACCTAGGCTTTTCGGTGGGCTCGGACGAGCGCCGCGACGCTGTGGTGGCCATGCTGGCCCAGCGTGGTATCGGTGTGCGCCATTACGGCTACTACCCTGGTGGAAGCTACACTTTTGTCGACAGTGAACAACAGTTGGGCGTGGTCCTCAACATCAAGCCGCACGCCTAGGAACGATGGAATGAAGCCTACGATTGATAGTGTAGCCATTGCCAAACTCGCCGGTGTGTCTCGAAGCACAGTGAGCAAAGTCATCAACAACTATGCCAGTATCTCGGCGCTCACGAAGGAACGCATTTGGAAGGTGATACGCGAAAAGGGCTATACCCCAAATATGTCGGCCCGGATACTTGCCGGAAAGAAAACGGAAACTCTTGGTTTTTTTCTGTTTGGCCGTGAGTCTTTCGCCTCGGATGCCCTGGTGAACTTGATGATTGCAACAGTCATCGAATCGGCCGCGCACGCTGGGTTTCATATCCTTACCTACATTGTTTCTGATTCCAGTAAATCTGAGTCAAAGGCCATGGTGAAAGAGGTGTTCCAACAAGGACGCATCGACGCTGGAATCGTTCTCGGGGCCGTCGATCGCGATGTTTTGGTGGAGGAGTTGGTCGCCGAAGGCTATGTGCTAGGCGTGTTTGACCTAAGCCCTGAGTTCCACAACCAACCTAACCTGATACTGGCCAACCTTGATGATGAGGTTACGGCTTCGAGGGCTGTGGAACACTTGTATGCGAAGGGTCACCGTTCCATTGGCGTGATCAATGGCGACCACAACCGGAACGCAGGTACCGCGAAGGCCAAGGGTTTTCAAAACATGATAGGCCACCTCGGCATGGAATGCCGCTCAGAATGGGTGTTGGAAACTGACTTTTCGGAGAAGGACAGTTTTGACACTGTCAAGGGAATGCTCAGGAGGCTCAAGGGAGATCTTCCTTCCTGTTTCGTCGCGGTGAACGATGCCGTAGCTTTCGGGGCTATACGAGCCTTGGAATCCAGCGGCTTTTCAATGCCCCACGATGTTTCCATCATTGGCATCGACGACCACCCGTTTTCGCCCTACGTGAATCCGCCGCTAACTACGTTTTCCTACGATTTTCACGAGGTTTTTCAAGACCTCATTGCTCGAGTGGTAGGTTTCTTAGTGGGCAAACAGACCGAGATACCGCGGGTCAGGTCTTTCCCGGCAACCTTAAGGGAACGTGGCTCGTGTCGGGATCTGCAATTAGCTACTTGAGAGTCCTTGTTTTTTGCGTGCTTAGGAACACGTGTTCCTAAACTTTGGAAAAGTTTTTTTGGGGGGTTTTATGGCTAAAGTGAAAGGAACCTCGTTCGTACACAGGCATGCTGCTTCGCTGGCCGTTGTACCTGTGATGCTGATCGCACTGGTGTTTTATTTTGGGTCGGCAGTTTGGTCCATGGTGATGTCGATGACGGCCAGCAAGATTTTTCCCGACATGACCTTTGTTGGGATGAAGCAATACATTCGTTTGTTCAGCGATGCTCTGTGGGCTCTTTCGCTTTCTAACCTCGGCTGGTACGCGCTCGGCAGCCTCGGCAGCCTAGTGCTCGGATTTTTCCTAGCAGTCATGCTGGAATCGAACCTCGCCGGTGAGCGGTTTTTCAAAACAGTGTTTCTCTACCCGATGGCTGTTTCGCTCATCATTACCGGCTTGGTGTGGCAATGGTTGTTCAATCCTTCGATGGGTCTGCAACAGTTCTTCCGCGACTTAGGGCTACAAGACTTCGATTTTAATCTCGTAGGCAAGAAAGAAACCGTCATGTGGGCGCTGGTGATCGCTTCCATCTGGCAAAGCACCGGTTTCTATATGGTGCTCAGTTCGGCGGGAATCAAAGGTATCGACAGCGAAGTATGGGCAGCGAGCCGCATCGACGGGATTTCAAAACTACGCATGTACATCGAAGTCATCATCCCGATGATGAAGTTCACCTTTCTCACCAGTTTTGTTTTGCTCTCCATCGGAGCGGTGAAGGCCTACGACATCATCGTAGCCATGACCAACGGAGGCCCTGGAGGCCACTCGGAACTGCCCTCCTATTACATCGTCGACATGTACGTTAACCGGCAAAACATCGGCATGGGAGCCGCGGGTTCCACCATTCTTCTGGCCTTGGTTCTCGGATTCATTTTGCTTTTTGCTGCCATTAACTTGCTCTCAAAGAAGAAGGAATAGGCCATGAAAATCGATCCCTCAATACGAAGCCAGATGATCCTGCCTAATCGGGTTCCGTCAAAAAACCCGGTCAGCAAGACTGTTTTCTACCTTCTGCTCTCGGTGTTTGCTGTCCTTTTTGCCATGCCCTTGTATGTGATGATCGTCACATCGCTGAAGTCGATGGATGAGATTCGCATGGGGCACATTTTTGCCCTACCGATTACCCCTAGTTTTGACGCTTGGGACATGGCTTGGAACAAAGCCGCCAGCGGTTTCGATAATGCCGGCCTGAAGTCGGGCTTCTGGAACTCCGTCATCATCTTGATACCCAGTCTAGCCATGTCAGTGGCTTTTTCGTCGGTGTGCGGTTATGCGTTGGCCTGTTGGAACGTGAAGATGGGCAATTTCCTGTTGATGGCTCTGCTGGTGTGCGCCTTCATTCCGTTTCAGGTCATCATGTACCCGCTGATCAAGATGTCGGTGGCGGTGAAGCTCTACAACACCTCGTTCGGAGTCTCGGTAGTCCACACCGTTTTGGCGCTTCCCATCCTCACGATGATTTTCAAGAACTATTTCGCCTCAATTCCCGAGGAACTGATCAAGGCCTCACGGGTCGATGGGGGTCGCTTTTGGGGCACCTTCGTTTATGTCGTTTTGCCCCTTTCGCCCAACATCATGATCGTCGTGGCCATCATGCAAATCACCGGTATCTGGAATGACTTTCTGGTTGGATTGACCTTCGGAAATGTGAAGGCCTATCCGATGACCGTCAACCTGAACAACATCACGCAAACCCAAACCGGGGTGCGCGTGTACAACGTGTACATGGCCGCAGCGATGCTGACTGCCATTCCACCCCTGTTGATCTATTTCTTTTCGGGAAAGATGTTTATCCGCGGTATTACCGCCGGCGCGCTGAAAGGTTAAGGAGAAAAAGCATGTCCACAGTTTCGGTCAAGAACATCGACAAAGTGTACCAGGGTAAGACCCACGTCCTCAAAGACCTGAGCCTCGCTATTGAGTCCGGTGAGTTTCTGGTGCTACTCGGGCCCTCAGGCTGCGGTAAAACCACGTTGCTCAATTGCATCGCAGGGCTTCTGGATATTGAGGGTGGCCGCATAGAGATCGCCGGAAAGGACGTCACCAACAAGGATCCGAGCGACCGTGAAATCGCCATGGTGTTCCAATCTTACGCCCTGTATCCCACAAAAACCGTGTACGGAAACATGGCCTTTTGCCTCCGCATGAAAAAGAAACCCAAGAGCTTTATCGACAAAAAGGTGCAGGAAACCGCCGAACTACTGCAGATCTCAGAACTGCTGCATCGCAAGCCCGCCACGTTGTCGGGCGGGCAGCGGCAGCGCGCCGCCATAGGCCGGGCTCTGGTGCGCGATGCCGCTGTGTGCCTGTTTGATGAACCTCTTTCTAACCTCGACGCCAAGCTTCGCACGGAGATGCGCATCGAGCTCAAGAAACTGCACAACAAGTTGAAAAGTACCTTTATCTACGTCACCCACGACCAGGTGGAAGCCATGACGCTGGCCACACGGATTGCGGTGATGGACGGGGGCCAATTCTCACAAATTTCAACCCCCGACGAGCTTTACGAGCACCCTGCCAACATGTTCGTGGCCCGGTTTATCGGTTCACCTGCCATGAACTTTGTAGCGGGAACGCTACGCTTAGACGGAGCCAAGTCGATACTCGTGACCCAAGAAGGGCTCGAGTTCGATGTGAGCCACTACCCGTTTGTCGTCAGGCCGTCCAACGGACATCAGGTGGTGCTTGGCCTTAGGCCCGAATCGTTTCACCGGCCCACAGGCAAGGGTGCCACCTACCAGTTGACCAATGGAATCTTGGAACCGTTGGGAGCCACGGTTTTGTACTACTGCCAACTCGGTGGTACCGACGTTGTGGTGTCTTTTAATCCAAGTGACCTGCAAGGGGTAAAAACCGACCAAGCCCTCGAGGTATCCATCGACCTCGACGCGCTCTCGATCTTCGATGCGGCCACGGAGCTGCGTCTGTAAACCTGTAATGACTTCCAGTCATCGACTGGAGACAAAGAGTCATCTATCCTAAGGAGGATATCGTGAAGAGAACATTGTCTGTGTTTCTCGTACTACTCGCGCTGGCTGTACCCGGCTTTGCGCAGAAAAAGGCCATCGGCGACCTGCTTGTGTTCAACAACTGGTCCGCTGCTAGTGAAATCGGCGCCTTAAACGTCGTACGCGGTGCGTTCCAAGCCCAGGGAGGCATCTGGAACGACATCACCATCGCCCACGACACCGGGGCAAGCATTCCGTTGATCAACATGGTCACAGGTGGGAATCCCCCCGATGTGTTCATCGAAAATAACGTTTCGCTGCGCCGCCAAATGATGAAGCAAGGCCTGCTTGCCGACCTGACGAGTTTCTACAACGCTTCGGGAGCTGACAAGTTCATTCCCAAGGCAGCGAAGGATGCCATGGTTGTGGACGGCAAGGTGGTGAGCATTCCTTTGGGAATCCACATTGTGGGCACGATGTTCTACAACATCGCCGCGGCCAAGAAAGCCGGAGTTGACCCCAAGAGCTGGAAGACCGTCGATGCCATGTTTGCCGACTTCCCCAAAATCCGTAAAGCCGGACTACTTCCTTTGGTCGTCGGAGCTCAGAAGTGGCAGTTGGATTATCTGCTCGGCGCCCTCGTGGCTCAGGTAGATGGTCAGGTGTACGACGATGTGTTTGGCCTGACTCCCAAGAAGGCTTCCATTGACTCGAAGGGAATGCGTGATGCTCTGGCCCTGTTCCGCAAGATTCAGCAGGAAGCCGACCCGGGTGCCGCCAACCGCAACTGGAACGATACAACCGCTCTGGTTATCCGCGGCGACGCGCTGATGCAGTTCCATGGCGACTGGATGAAGGGCGAGTTCATCGGAGCCAAGAAGGTATTGGGCGTGGACTACGACACGTTCTTCCTTCCCGGCGCCAAAGGCGTGGTGGTCACCGTCGATGAGGAGACCTTCCTCAAGCCCAACAACGACACCAAGAAGAACACCCAGGAACTGCTGGCTGGAATTATGCTTCAGAAAGAGATCACCGAGAAGTTTGCCGCTATCAAGGGTTCGACCCCAATTCGCACCGATGCTTCGGCCAACGTCGACAAGCATGCCAAAATGGTTCTTGCCGCCTTGTCTGACCCAAAACTTGGTCACCCCGTGCGCAACATTACCATGGACAACGACTATGCGGGTGCCTATGCCGATGTGACCGACGCGTTCTGGAACACCCCTTCCATGACCGCCGACCAGTACATCAAGGCCCTTCAGACTTCTTTCGACCAGGTTTTCAGTAAATAATTGAGAGCGCCGCTGGCAGTACGCCGGCGGCGCTTTTCACAGGAGTCTTTCATGGCTAAGGCCAATTGCGGAGTTTTTTCCCATGTTGTAGACGTGGGCTCACCTCAGCTGGTTGGGAAATCCAGTTTTGATGCGGTTTCGCAGACTTACACCCTCACAGGGGGCGGAAGAAATCTATGGGCAGAGCGCGACGAGTTCCACTTCGCAGCGCTTCCCTGGCATGGTGATGGCATCTTTACCGTCGAAGCCAATTTTGAGGGCAAGGGTGTTGATCCCCACCGCAAGTGGGGCATCATGCTGCGTGATGGCATGGCGGCCGAGGCAGCCTATGCTGACGCCTGCGTGCATGGCGACGGTTTGACGTCGTTACAATATCGTACTGACGCAGGCAAAGAAACCCTTCAGGTTGCCGCTGCGATGACCTTTCCGCAGGTGGTGCAACTGGAAAGATCTGGCAACGAGTTCATCATGCGAGCTGCCAAGCGCGGCGAAAAGCTTGAGGAAACCGGGAGAGTCGTCCTGTCGTTTCCGCAGGACCTCCAGATGGGACTGTTTATTTGTTCCCATGAGCCGACGGTGCTGGAAACGGCCGTGTTCCGCAACTTCCGCGCCGACGTTGCCGCAGCGCCCGAAGTCGATGGCGAGAAGGTACTTTCTCCTAGCCGACTCGAGGTAATGGAAGTCGCTACAGGCCACCGCCGTGTCGTTTATTACAGCAAGCAGCATTTCGAGGCCCCAAACTGGTCGCCAGACGGGAGCTACCTTTTAGTCAATCAGGGCGGGCACCTTTACCGCTTCAACCTATCCACATCGACGTACACGCTTCTGAACACCGGTGACGTGGCGGCCAACAACAACGATCACGGCATTTCCTTCGACGGAAAACTACTGGCTCTTTCGAGCACCACCGTGCAGGCCGGGCGCAAGACTTCGTCGCAAATCTACGTGGTGCCCATCGACGGCGGACAGCCCCGCAAAGTGACCGATGACGCGCCCTCTTACTGGCACGGCTGGTCACCCGATGGTAAAACCCTAGTCTACTGCGCTGAACGCAATGGGGTGTATAACATTTGGGGTATTCCTTCTGCGGGGGGCAAGGAGTTTCAACTCACCAACAGCCCCGGCTTGGACGACGGCCCCGAGTATAGTCCCGATGGTAAGTGGATCTACTTTAACTCGACCCGCACGGGACGCATGAAGATTTGGCGCATGAAACCCGATGGGTCGGGCCAAGAGCAAGTTACCAAAGGCGACGACAACGACTGGTTTGCGCACCCTTCGGCCGACGGAAAGGTGCTGGTTTACGTTACCTACCCCCCAACCGTACCTGCGGCAAAACATCCCACCAACCAACGAGTCACCGTGCGCGAGCTCAACCTCGCGACCGGTCATGAGCGGGTGCTGGCCTGGCTCTATGGCGGGCAGGGGACCATGAATGTGCCCTCTTGGAGTCCTGATGGCCGCTTCATAGCGTTTGCCTCTTATACCTATGGAGACCCATCGCTGTGACCGCCCCTCAGCCCCAGCGGCCGGCCATTACAGGCCTCTCGTCGATGGCTTTCTATGCTAGCGACGTGAAGCAGACGTTGGAGTATTACCGGAAGGTCCATGGATTCGAAGACCAGAAATTGGTCACCGATGATAAAGGCGCCCTCCAGTCGGCGTTGGTTAGGATCAACGAGCGCCAGTGGGTTGAGCTTCGCCCTGAACTGGCTCCGGGCACCGACAGGCTGATTCAATTCGGCCTCGAGGTGGCAGACGCCGAGGCGTTGCGGGTGTGGTTAGGTTTCAAGGGCTGGGAAGTTCCACCTGCCACGACTTTGAGCCCCCAGGGGAACCGCAGTTTTGTTGTCAAAGATCCCGACAACCATCGGGTGGAGTTTGCTCAGTACCTCCCCACCGGCTGGCCTCTTCGCGGCGCAGGTCTGGTGCCGATGCCTAGCCGACTTTCCACTTGCTTGATGCACACGGGTTTTGCTGTGGCTTCCCTCGAAAAATCCCTCGCATTCTACCGAGACCTATTGGGCTGCCGGGAGTTTTGGCGGGGCAGTTCCAACGAAAAGACCCTCGCCTGGGTGCATCTGAAGCTTCCCGAGGACGAGAACTACGTTGAGTTTATGCTCTACGACGAACCTCCCACGTTGGAATGGCTTGGGGTACTAAATCACTTTGGCCTAGAAGTTACGCAGATGGCACCGGTGATGGAAGAGGTCAGCCGCCGGGTGGGTGTGAAGCCTTATCCCAGGGAAGTTGGCTACAGCATTGGCAAGTGCCGTCACCGGTTGGCCAACGTTTACGATCCCGATGGAACGCGGGCCGAGTTCATGGAAAGAAGCACCTTTGACGGGATTCCGACTCCCTCATCACCCCTACCGGGGCCCGCATGAAGGAAAACACCGTTTCCACCTCGCCAGTGGCCATCACTTGCGACTCCCTTCTCGCAGAGGAAGCTGAGCTTCAACTGAAGTACTTTGACGAGACTGTGGCTTGGCAATTGGGCACCTGGATGGTGGAAACGGCCCAACGGGAAGCTTCCGCGCCCACGCTTTCCATCACCCGGGGGCGTCACCGCTTGTTTCATTTTGCTTTTGCGGGTACCTCAGCCGACAACGACGACTGGGTGGCCCGCAAGTCCAACACCGTTTACCGTTTTGGCCACTCGAGCTGGTATATGGCCTTGTTGGTCGCCAAGGAAAACACAGACGGAGCCACCCGCTACCAGATTTCGGCCGCCGACTACACCTTTGGCGGGGGCGGTGTACCAATTTTTGTGCGCCACGCGGGACTCGTTGGTTGTGTGGCTGTTTCGGGGATTCCCGGCGACCGAGACCATACACTAGCCGTCGATGCTTTGTTGGCTGTGATCAAAAAACAAGGAGAAGAAGAATGAGCATCCCCCTGAAAGACAATACCGCTGTGGTGCAGATTGCCATTGTGGTACGCGATATTGAAAAGACGGCGCGTGCGTTTGCCGGCGTGTTTGGTTTTCCGGTTCCCAGCTGGTCGTATACCGCCGGCTATGACCAAGCGGCAACCATCAATCGGGGCGTGCCCTCCGACGCCAGGGCCAAACTGGCTTTCATGCACTTTGGTGCGCTCGACATCGAACTGATTGAACCCGACAACGAGCCGAGTACCTGGAGGGAGTTTCTCGACGAGCACGGTGAGGGAATCCACCACCTGGCATTTTCGGTAAAAGGGATGGCGCAGCATACCACCAACCTCGAGGCTCTCGGGATGCCCCTGATCATGAAAGGCGAGTTTACCGGAGGGCGATATGCCTACTTTGACTCCAACCCTTCCCTCAAGTTTATTTTAGAATTGCTGGAGCACGACAAATCTTGAAAGCCCTCGGTTTTTTCGGAGACTTTTACCACAAGGAAGAAGCCCAGCAAACCTTTTTCTCGGCTGCGGCTCCTGGGGTAAACTGGCAATCGGTAACGCCACTGGCCTTTGACTGGGACCAACTTGATCACTATGAGTTGGTGGTAATGGCCGCCGAAAACCGTTTGGATCCCCCTCGATCTGACGCCTCGTGGATGAGCGCTGCGCACGAGAAGCGGCTTGTCGACTGGGTGGAAAAGGGCGGTAACTTGCTAGCCTTTCACTCTGGGTTGGCTTCGTACCCGGAAGGGGGAGCCTATGCGGCCTTGGCAGGGGGGTCGTTCCAATTCCACCCCGTGGAGCACCCGCGGTTCCGATTTGTCCCCGAGCAGATACAACACCCGCTTCTGGCTGGAGTGGAAGCGTTCGAGCTGACAGACGAACAGTATTTTGTCCGCCGACCGGCCTCCGGTTCGCTTCTGCTTGGCAAGCTTGAATCGGCCGACTATGGCACTTCCTCGGCCTTTTGGTGCGCCGAGCGCGGAAAGGGCCGCATCGTTGGACTCACCCCAGGGCATACGCCCGCGTCGCTCACCAACCCCGGGTTGATCCGGCTGGCCTCCCATAGTATCTCTTGGCTGAGTGCTAATCCGCAGGCTCATCGTGCCCGCTGAGCTCGGGCTCGGATGCTGGTCTTTTGGTGGCAAGGGGCCGCAGGCTCCCGATGACCAGAACTCAAGCAGACTCATGGAGCAAGCCTTGAAGGCAGGGGTGACCCACTTCGACACGGCCCAAGACTACGGCCAAGGGCACAGCGAAACGGTGGTAGGGCAATTCGCCGCTACTTCTTCCGCTAAACCGTTCTTGGCGACCAAGACCGCCACGTGCGAGCCTAGCGAAGTCCTCCAGCGCGTCCGCGAAAGCTTGAGTCGCCTCAAGCTTTCCACGATAGACCTGTTTTACATCCACTGGCCCAAAACTGGCAAAGACCCCGCCCACATGGTGGAAGCCCTCGAAAACTGCCGCAGCCGGGGTTTGATCAAAGCCATCGGAGTGAGCAATTTTTCCGTGCCTCAGATGGAGGCCGCAGCCAAGGGTGGACGCATCGACTATCACCAAATGGGCTATAACCTCGCTTGGCGTTTCCCCGAAGAGGAGGTTTTACCCTTCTGCCGGGAGTACCAAATACAAGTGGTAGCCTACAGCCCCATGGCGCAAGGCCTGCTCACCAACCGCGGTTCCGATCCCGACAGGTGGGCTCCAGGCGACCCCCGCAGGGCGACCGTGTTCTACCAGCCGGAAGTATGGCCACGGGTGAAAACCTTCTTGGGGTCGCTTGGGGCTGTTGCTGCGGGAGCCGGGCTTACCCTTGAGGAGTTGGCACTCCGCTGGGTACTCACCCGACCGGGAGTCAGGGTGGCTGTCGCCGGGGCTAGCAGTTCGCAGCAACTGCAGGCTTTGGTTGAGTTTTCGCGCCGTGCCACGCAGCCGACGCCGGGTTTAGACCAGCTTGAAGAGTATTCGCTGGCTTTGAAGCACGACCTGCCTGCGGTGGGTAACATGTTTTTGCATTACCCTTGATTTGGCGCCATGGGTTGCATAAACCGCAAAAAACTGCCTTCGGTAGGAACTATTTCTCGGTGTCTGGCATCACCAGAAGCATCAGGCTCAAAACCATGTCGAGAGCCATCAAGGCTTTATCGAGTTGTGCAAAAACACTGGCCGTCCGCCGATGCAGAGAGGGGTCGAGAGAAAAGTAGCGGGGAGTCTTGGCGGTCGCATCGGCTTGGTAACCTAAAAGAAGGGTTTGGAGAGCCTTGAGGGAACTCAGTCCGAGACTGCAGACCAGTTCTGCCCGGTCGTTGGCGCGGGAAATAGCCAGTTGAGGACTGTCACGATGATGGCCTTCTGTGAACTTTTGCTGCATCAGCTCGTCAATCTGGATCAAGGGCGACTGGGAAGAAGAGGCAAAGTCTACGCAGAACTTAGTCAGCATTTCGATCAACTTGAAGTAGGGCACCAAGACCTCGCGAAACTCCCGTCGGTCTGATTCCTTGATGAAGTCGATTTCCAGTTGAAACCGTTGAAAAACGGGGCGAAACAGTTTCTCGTCGTAGGTTATTCGAAAAGACTCGAGAATCTGCAACCCTTCGAAAAAGTTGAGTTCCGGGAGGCGTTTGCTCAGGAGGAAGTCGTTGGTGAGCTGGTTGTACATAGGGATCACTGCCAATTCGTGGCCGGCAAACGCGGCTTCCACCTTTTGGGCATTTCCCTTCCTCTGGTCTTGGCGCTCCTGGAAACGGATCTCGCTCTCGAACTCGCCGAGCAGTTGCCGTATTTCGGCCTCGAGGTTTCCTTCATGGTAGGAGGCCTTTCTTAAGGGAAACTCGGCATCGCCAAGGATGCCCCTCACCAGCACAGAGAAACGGTCGCCGTCGAACAGCTTGGCCAAAGCTTGGCGAAGAGGCTTTAGCTTTTCCAAATCGACCTGCTGGTATGCGGCCTTGAGGACGAGGTCCATCATGGGGCCTAGCTGTATTGGCTTGGCAACGTAATACAAGTCAAGGAGCTGGTCTGCCATGAAAAGGCCTTTCGGTGGTGAGGTGGAGGTCGGATACAGCTCGTGAAGTTCATCCCAAGGATGACAGCACAGGTGCAGTAAAGCCACCAAATCGGTGTAGGCTAAGTCCCAGTCGTGGGCACTGGAGTGGGGAAGGCTCGCCACTCTGGCCACCAAGGTGGCACGCGCCGCAGCGTCGAGGGGAGCGGTAAGTTTGAGTTGCTCTGGCGTGAGCTGATGACGAGCTAGCAAATCCTCAATCAGGTGCTGCCTCACCACAGGCAAGTAACCCGAGGGAATGCTCACTTTGCTTTTAAGGTGAACCTCGGCCGCGACTTTCTCGCAAGCATCTCTCAACTCGGCTATCGAGGCTCGAAACTCAGGGGTAAAAACATCGAGGACAGGCCGATACCACGGGGGCTGAGTCTTGTAGAGCGAGCTCCACATTTTGGCGAGTAACCTGTCGTGGCTGTCGGCATTCACCAAGCCGGGAAAGTGAAGGATCAACCACCTGCGGAAGGGGTGAAACTCACTGGTTTTGGGCAAGGTTTCCGCCGCCATTCTGTAACTTAGGTTTTGGGGGGATTCTTTTTGGCTGGTGGCTTAGTGGCGCTCGCCTTGGGCGCAACTTTGGGTGCCACGGCTTGAGGAGTTGACAGTTTTGGTGCAGCTTTAGGGGCCACGGCTTTAGGTGCTGATACTTTTGGCGCAGTTTTCGTTACGGTTTTCTTGGCCTGCTGGGCTCCTTCAAGTTCGGCCTCCAAACCCTTAAGTTCGGCTCTCAAGGCTTTCCAAACTACCTTGGCATCGTCGGAGTTTTCCACGAGCTTCGACTCCAGCCCGTCGCGGTCCTTTTGGAGTTGATCGAGGCGCTGAATCACCTTGGCTATCGCAGTGATGGAAACGCCGGCTGCGGCAGCCTTGTCGATGACTTTTCGGCTGGCCTTCAGAACATCTTTTTTGTTTTTTGCCATGACCTGTCCTCCCTAATCTAACACCTGCCCTTAATGCTAGTTCACAATAGGTCGGTTTTCAAGCAAAAGATTGACCACTGCGACGGGTTGATCACCAACGAAACCGAAAGGGCCGTGGCTTACCGCAAGAGCCACTAGCCTTTGGTCGCGGGAAGGGTTACTTTTTGTAACCTGGAGGGAAACATGTCCCGTTTGCCCACTCTTTCGCTTCCGCACGGCGGTGGACCTTGGAATGTCATGAAAAACGCCTTTGGTGATCCGGCCCCTTTTGAAGAACTAGCCGCGTGGCTGGTCGCAGTGGGTAAGCGTTACCGGGGCCGTGCCAAGGCCCTCTTGGTGATTTCTGCCCATTGGGAGGAACGCCAGCCCACCGTGCATTTTGGCAAGGCGCCAGGGATGCTCTACGACTACGGCGGTTTTCCCGATTTTACCTACCAGCTGAAATGGCCCGCTCCTGGGGCTCCCGAAGTGGCTGCCCGCGTGGAGGAACTTTTGAAGGGTGCCGGTTTTACTCCTGGCCGAGAGGAAGATCGGGGCTACGACCACGGGACTTTTGTGCCCTTGATGGTGGCGTATCCGGAGGCCGACCTCCCGGTTGCTCAACTTTCCTTGGTGAGCTCACTCGACCCGGCGACCCATGTGGCTTTGGGAAAGGCCTTGACGCCCCTGCGCGACGAAGGAGTTCTTATTCTTGCCAGCGGAATGAGTTATCATAATATGAACGGCTTTATGACCGGCGACCCCCAAGTGGCCAAAACCGCCCGGGGTTTCGATGCCTGGCTCAATCAAACGATTGCACTTTCCGACTCCGAGGAGCGCAATCGGCGGTTAATAGCCTGGGAATTGGCCCCCGGAGCCCGGGAATGCCACCCGCGCAGCGAACACCTGATTCCGCTCTTTGTGGCAGCGGGGGCGGCCGGAGCCGACCTAGGTCGAACCGATCACTCACAAGACCTGATGGGCGTGCCGATTTCTGGGCACATTTTTGGAGAATAAACCCCTATGATGCAATCTGTTGTGATTACCGGCGTATCCACCGGCATCGGACGCTCGGCCGCCGAACACCTGCTGAAACTCGGTTACCGGGTATTCGGCTCGGTAAGGCAGGAATCTACCGCTGTTGAGATGAAGGCTCACTTGGGTGAATCGTTTATCCCGCTGGTATTTGATGTGACCGATGAGCCGGCAGTGGCGAAGGCAAAGGCTCTGGTAGAAGCGGCTCTAGCCGGACAAACTCTGTCGGCTCTGGTCAACAACGCCGGCATAGCAGTCGCGGGTCCGCTAGAAACCATAAACACAGCCGACCTCCGGCGCCAATTGGAAACCAATTTGATGGGTCCGCACATTGTCACCCGTGCTTTTTTGCCCCTTTTGGGAGCGGTTAAAGGCTTTTCAGGCCTTCCTGGGCGTATCGTCAACGTCTCATCCATCGCCGGCCGGATTTCGTTTCCCCTTATGGGGCCGTACGCGGTGAGCAAACATGGCCTTGAGGCCTACAGCGATTCGCTGCGTCGCGAGTTGCAGGTTTGGGGCATCGATGTCATTGTTTTGGGGCCCGGAGCCGTGAAGACTCCCATTTGGGACAAGGCCGAGCAGAACGACATGTCGTCGCTGGCTGGCGGACCCTACGAAGTGGCCGCCAAAGGCATGATGGGCTACGCGGCTTCCTCGGCCATCAACGGACTCGAAGCCTTGGTGATTGCAAAAGCCGTGGAAAAGGCCATCACCGCAAAACGACCGAAGGCTCGTTACGTTCTGGTGAAAAACTTCCTGATCGACTGGTGGGTTCCCGCACATTTGCCTAAGCGACTGTTTGATGCTGCTCTGGCCAAGGGGTTGGGGCTTCACCGGCAAAAATGACCTGCTCCCTCTCCTTCTGCGTATGGACGACCAAGCCCCGATAAAGCTATCCTCAGGGCACATGGACTCGGTTACCGAAAAACAAAAACTGGCCTCGGGACGCTCCACCTCGGTCGTTGAAGGATTCATCCAGACCATTGGCATCAACATGGGAGGGATCTACCTTCCCAACTTCATTTTGACCGCCTTCCTTCTCGAAGTGATGCACGCTTCCCATGCGCTCATCGGACTGGCCACTTCGGTGCAGTTTTTTGTCGGTCTTCTCCAGCCGCTGGCGAACATTTTCGTGCACAAAGTTGCCTCCCGCAGGGTCGTGGCGGCCATTTCGGGCCTGTTGAGCCGCCTGCTGTTTGTGGGTGCCATTTTTTACGGTATGGCCAACTCAGGGCCCGGGGCAGAGGTCGTTTTCATGGTGATCCTCGTTGTCGGCGCCTTTCTGATGGCCGCAGCGAGCTCGGTATGGAGCACCTGGATTGCCGACCTCGTGCCCGAGGCAATCCGAGGCCGCTACTTTGCCTTGCGCAACTCGATTTCTTCCGTTGCCGGGATTTTCGCGGTGCTCATCGGTGGCTGGTTGCTCAAGGTTCTTCCCGGCGAGACGGGATATACGGTGGTGTACGTGATCGCGGTTATTACCGCCATTATCGGATCCGTTCTGGTGCTCATGCAGTACGAGCCAGCCCAAGCCGAACAGCCCAAGGGATCGATGTGGTCGAGCTACCAGGAGATTCTCAAAGACCGCAACTTCATGGCTTTCGTGCGGATGGTGCTGTTTTTCAATTTGGCTCTGGTGATTGCAGGGCCGTTCTTCACCGTGCATTTTCTGGAAATTCTGCGTATTCCCATCGACCAGCTGGCCTATCTCACGGCGGGTGCTGCTGTGGCGGGAATTTTAGGCAATTTCTTCTTCGGGAAGATGAGCGACATTCTCGGCAACCGGTTTATCATCCGTTTCAGCCTCCTCATGCTCATGATTCCTACTGGGCTCATGTTGTTTTTGCCGGCCCGAAACCCTCTTCCTTTAGTAGCTGCCGTCATTTTGTTGCAGGCCTTTTTCGGCTCGGGTTGGGGGCTGGCAACCTTCAACACCTCGCTGTCGATTTCGCCGCGGGGAAAGCGAGCCCTCTACATTGGAGTCTACAACTCGCTCAACTCGCTCTCGGCGGTAGCCGCTCCCATTTTGGGCGGTTTTTTGATCGACCTTTATAAGAACAACCACCTCCCCGTGCTCGGCTTTGTGTTTCCACCCACCTACGTTGTCTTCGCCCTGAGCCTCATCCTTCTGCTCATCGGCCTGTTGGCCTTCCCTTTCTACTCCGAGGGAAGTCGCCACGAGGACTACAGCCTCCGAGACGTGGTATTCCGCATGAACTTTCCTGAAATCCTCTACAAGCTTTTTGTGAGCACCTTTATACCACGCATCTCGAGCCGCCATAAGCTTACAGAGGACATCGCCGACCTCCGTTCTCCGGCTGCTGTGAGGCCGCTTGAGCGCCTGCTCGACGACATGGACCCCGAGGTCCGCATGAGCGCCTTGGAGGGCCTGGGCAAAACCGAGTCGCTCGGTGCTCTCGAGGCCCTGCTCGAGTTTCATCCCCGAGCCGGGGTGTTGGAAAAGGTGGAGCTCTTAAGGGCCTACAAGCCGTTTGCTACCGACCCGCGGGTAAGAGCCCTCTTGCTAGCGGAAACCCGCTCAGAGTTGCTCACCCGGCGCCTGCGGGCCCTGAGGTCGCTCGGTCCGGCGGCGTCCGACCCGGAGGTAGCCTCCCTAGCTCTCGAACAGACCAAGCTGACGAGCCTCGATGAAGAGGAGTATCTGGCGTGGGTAGAACTCTGTGTTCAGGCCAAGGAGTGGGACGTGATAGAGCACACGTTACCCCGCTACAGTACCCTCTCGTTTCCCGCTGGCCGCCGGGGACTCCTTTTCCACTGGAGCCAACTGTTCGATTTCCGGGACAAGTTTTATCGCTACCTGAGCTACGAAAATGCCGATGAGCGGGAATCTGTGCTCGATGAGCAGCGCGCGGCGTCGATTGAAGCCCTCAGCCGGAGTCGGTTGGTGAGCGAAATCAAGTACAGCCTACGCACCGAGGCCCGCGCCAACGGCAACCATGCCCTCGAGTTCTTCCGTTCCATGGACAAAGCACTTTTCCATGCCCTCAAGCCCTGGAATGCGCATGTGCAGGCCTTGGTGAAAGCCTTCCTGTACCAGAACACCCTCAGCGAGGAAGAGGAAGTTTTCCTCCTGATGACCGTGAGAAAACTGCTCGAGTAGCTGGTCAAAAGAGCTTTCTATTTCTTCTTGGCCGCCACAATGGTCGCGGCCCGGAGAGCCTCACCCGAGCGAGCATGAAACTCAAGCAGCAGTTGCTGCAAGTCGCCAAACCACTTCTTCTGTACGGCGCAGGCCGCTACGCCGAGATAGCGAAAATGCCAGGGTTCAAATTGATAGCCGGTAAGGGCTTCTTGGGCCTCAGGGTAACTCATCGACAGCCCAAACTCACCGGCGTGCTCGGCCAGCCATTGACCCTCGGCAGTATCGGCAAACTCTGGGGTAATGCTTCCAAAGTCGATCACTGTGCCCAATTGGTGCTGGCTGTGGCCGGCCCGGGCTGAATACCGGTCGGCGGTAGCCACCCCGTCTTTATTCACATAGCTCTGAAACAAGTCGCGTTGGTAGATCCAGCTCCGATAAGCCGACGAGAACACGAGGTTGAGACCAGCCTTTTTGGCGGCTTTGCTCAGGGCCTGCAAGGCGGGTACGTAGGCCTTGCGGAACTTAAGGTCGTTTCGGTTCAGGGGAAGGCTGTAATTGCGCAGAAGCACCAGATCTTTGGGTTCGTAGTCGTTGGGAAGGGCGACTTTCTTGTCGACAAGCACAAGTTGGTCTGCTGGCGCGCCGAGGAGCACTTGGTACTCTTTCAGAAAATCTGCGGGACTGGCCAGTATGGCGGCTCGATAGGGCTCAGGCACCGCTTCGATTAGCGGCGCAAACGTTGAGGCTGTGAAGGTAAAGCCCTGGGCCAGAACCGGTTGGGCTTCAACTGGTGACCACAGGCCCGCTGCGAGGAACAACGCCAGCAGTCGGAGCGCAGGAGCCTTCACTCCCACTCTGCCTTGGGCTGCTGGCTCGGTTGGCCCCCTTCCGGGCGGGAAGGGGCAGGGCGGGGCGGTAACTTGCGCTCACCAAGCTTCAGACCAAGAAGAATCTCGACCACCGACTCCATCCTGTCCACCACACGGAACTCCAGTCCCTTTCGGATGTAAGCGGGAATCTCCTCCCAGTCCTTGAGGTTCGACTGAGGAAAAATCACTGTTTTGGTGCCCGTGCGTCGGGCCGCGATCACTTTTTCCTTCAGGCCGCCGATAGGCATCACCTTGCCGGTGAGGCTGAGCTCGCCAGTCATTGCATGGCCCTTTTTCACCACTTTGTTGATAGCCAGGCTGGTCAGCGCGGCGGCCATGGTGATTCCCGCACTCGGGCCATCCTTGGGTGTCGCGCCCTCGGGAATATGCAGGTGCACCAAATGTTTCTCGAAGTAGCTTTCGGGGATTCCATACGAAGCGGCATGAGTATGGACCCAGGTGTAGGCAATCTGAGCGCTTTCCTTCATCACCTCGCCCATGCGACCGGTGAGTTTGATGCCGCCTTTCCCATCGGTTTTTACAGCCTCGATAACAAGAACTGCGCCGCCCATGCTGGTCCAAGCCAAGCCCATCACCATGCCTGGCAGCACGGGGGGCAGGTCTTCTTCTTCGGGAAAATACGGTTTTCCAAGGTAGCTGTTGAGGTCTGGAACATCGATGGGGAAGGGTGGCACCAGGTTTTCGGTCACCATTTTGAGCGCCAGTTTGCGGTGAATCTTGTCCAGCGATTTTTCGTAGTTGCGCATGCCAGACTCACGAGCATATCGGCGGCCGATTTCCCCCAAGGCTTTCTTGGTGTACTTGACGCTACCCTTGGGTAGGCCGGAAGCCGCCGCACTCTTGGGCACCAGGTATTTCTGCGCTATGGCCACTTTTTCTTCTTCGATGTAGCCCGATAGGCGAATCACCTCCATGCGGTCGAGCAAGGGCTTGGGAATCGAGTCGAGGCTATTGGCCGTGCAGATGAACAGAATCTGTCCCAAGTCGAAGGGCAAATCGAGGTAGTGGTCGCGGAAAGCAATATTCTGTTCCGGATCCAGGACTTCCAGAAGTGCGCTGGAAGGATCTCCCTGGTAGCTGGTCCCCAATTTGTCGATTTCATCGATCATGAACACAGGATTCTTCTTGCCGGCGATTTTCAGGCCTTGAAGTATCTTACCTGGCATGGCGCCAACGTAGGTGCGCCGGTGACCCTTGATTTCCGCCTCGTCGCGCATGCCACCCACGCTAAAGCGGAAAAATGGCCGGCTTAACGCCTTGGCTATGCTCCTTCCGATGCTGGTCTTCCCAACGCCAGGGGGACCCATGAGCAGCACAATCGACCCCTTGTTGTCGTGTTTAAGTTTGCGAACCGCCAAAAACTCGAGGATGCGCTCCTTAATGTCTTCCAACCCATAATGGTCGGCTTCGAGAATCTTCTTGGCGCGGGCCATATCAATGTCATCCACTTTTTCGTTGTTCCACGGCAGACCGCAAATCGTTTCGAGATAGTTTCGGGTAACGAAGAACTCGCTGGAATTGGGGTCCATTTGGGCAAACTTCTCGAGCTCGGTATTGGCCGCCTCTCTCAGTTCGCCGGTGAACTCAAAGCGGTCGATTTTTTCGCGGAAACGCGCCAAATCCTGACTCTTGGGATCGGTGGTGATGCCGAGCTCCTTCTGTATGGCCTTCAGTTCTTCGCGAAGAAAGAAATCACGTTGGTTTTTCTCGATTTTCTCGTTGATCTGCTTGCTGATTTTTTTCTGGATGCGCAGAAGTTCCTGCTCTTTTTTGATGTGGATGAGCACCTGTTGCATGCGCTCGCGAAGGTCGATGGTTTCGAGTAGTTTCTGCTGGCCCTCGCGGGGCACATTCATGATGCTCGCCACAAAGTCGGCGAGTTTGCCGGGCTGGTCGATGTTTACCATGTTGAGGCGAACCTCTTCGCTGAACAGCGGGTTGTTCTCCGAGAGCATTTTCATTTCGCTGAAAATACTGCGGGTGAGAGCCTTCATCTCCTGCGCAGAGGCAGTACTCATGTCGTCTTCCAAGTATTCTACGGCAGCCGTACGGAACGAGGTATCGGTGAGCATCTTCTTCACCTCAAAACGTTTAATGGTGCTCACAAAGATATTGAGGCCGCCGTCGGGCAGATGGATTTTCTTCAAGATGCGAGCTGCCGTGCCTACCTTGAAAAAACGGTCGGCCGAAGCGGGGGCCCCTTCTTCCGACTCCTCAATCAGCAGCAGCAGACCGATAATTTTTGTGGTGGCCAGCGCCTCTTCCACCACCGCCACATCGTCTTTGTCGGTGATCATCAGCGGTGTAAAAATTCCGGGAAAAATGGGGCGGCTCTCGAGAGGGACAATGGTGAGTAGATGAGGAAGCAGGGAATCGGCGGGAACCAGAGGAAGGTCGGACATCCTGCGAATTTAAAGTTTTCCGCCTCGGTGGGCAAGGCCCGGCGAGTCTGATACCCTTACCAGATGTCTACTGTTCCGGGGTTTCACCTCATCCTGTTTGCCGCTTCTTTCCTGCTGGCCCTGGCTTCCGGAATGGAGAATTACGCCCTTATTTTTTACGTGCGAGAGTTGTTTGGAGCCGACAAAAACGCTGTGGGTTGGATTGCCGGGGCTTTTGATCTGGCCTACCTAGGCGGCATCCTGGCCTTTTTGCGCTGGAAGGCTCCTCACCCGAGGCGGGTGCTTTGGTTGTCGGCGTGGGCCATGGCGGCCTCCATTGCGGTGTTTCTGGCCTTCCCTCTCTGGACAGTGACCTTTGTGTTCCACGCCCTGTTCGGGCTGGCCATGGCGCTGTTTTGGCCCCGCATCATGGGCTGGCTGAGCTGGGGGGTCGAAGGGAAGTCCCTCACCCGCACCATGGGGCTTTTCAACACCAGCTGGTCGTTCGGGTCTATTCTTTCTCCGTGGTTGGGAGGCTTGTTGGTGGAGATCAATCCCCGCTGGCCCTTCCTCACAGCCGTTGTCATTCTGTTTCTTCTTGGACTCTTGATGCCTTTGGGGAGCCGCTTGTTTCCGGCCATGCGCCAAGGGCCACCGGAAGCAAAACCGCAGGTTGAAGGCGAGCCGACCACAAGATCTTCCCTGCGCTACCCGGCCCGCATCGGCATCGCCGCCACGTATTTTGTGAGCGGAAGCCTGCTGTTCATTTTTCCCGCGTGGGCCAAAGAGGCATTAGGGTTTTCTGAATCCCTGACCGGAAGTTTTCTTCTGGTGCGGATGGCCCTTGCCACGGTGGGGTTCAGTCTCTTTGCCCGCTGGACCTTTTGGCACCACAGGCTATCGGCCCTCTTGGGCGGGATGTTAGCGTTGCTGGTGCTTTTAGCACTTTTTCCGCTAGGCACTCAGGCCTGGCAGTTTTATCTACTTTTTGGTGCCTCTGGCCTAGTTTTCAGTTTCCTGTACAGTACGACGCTGTTTCACGGTGTATCGGGCAGCTCCGACCGGGAACGGGCCACCACCTTTCACGAGGCCCTGCTTAACCTCGGGCTTTTTCTAGGCACGGTTGCGGCGGGGTGGATTTCGCAAACTTGGTCGATGGCGTGGGCCTTCGGCTTGTGTGCCGCCGTGGTGCTCTCGTTGATGGCCTTGCAGGTGGCCCTTTACCGGGCTACCCTGAGCCGATGAGCCGCGATTTCACATTTGAAGCCTTGGTGCTCCGTCGTTACCCCGTGGGCGAGTCGCATCGCTCGGTAACCTTTCTCACCAAGGAGAGGGGTTTGCTATCGGCCCTTGCTCACGGGGCCGCCAAAAGCCAGAATCGGCTCAAGCTGCTGACCACCCCTATCCGCCACGTGCGCCTCAAGGCCTACCACGACCCGGTGGCCGACAGTTGGAAGGTGACAGACTTGGAACCCCTGAACCTGTTGGGCGGGCTGGGTGAGCTCTTGGAAAGAAGCGCGGCTGCCACCGTGTGGACCGAACTCCTGTTGGCGAGCTGGGAGTCCGGAGGAGTCTTCGACCTTTTTGCCCAGGCGTTTGCCCTGCTCGACACTGCGGATTCCGCCACGGTTGCTCGGCTCGAGGGGCAGACTTTGTGGAGGTCCCTCGAAATTGCTGGCCTCATGCCCGAGTTTTCACGCTGCTCGGTTTGCGGTAAGCCCCTGGCTGGCAAACCGATCTGGTTCTCGGTGATCGACGGGGAGCCTGTCTGCCAGTCTTGCCGGGCCGGAATTACCTCTTCTGGTGAGCTATCGCTTCCATCGGTGGCTATCGATAGTTTGCTCGCGACTCTGGTTCTCCCGCTCGACGAAGCGTTGGCTTCACCCGTTTCCGCTGTGGCGGCCGCAGGCCTTCGTACCCACGGCCTTAAGGCGTGGGAAAGGGCCTTGGGGCGTCGGTTACGCTCGGTTGTGATTGACCAGAGTTCTGGCCCCGCCCCATACTAAGTGGGTTGCCTTTGGGGCAGGAGGTCACGCGATGCGCGCCGTCGAACTGATCATGGACAAGCGTTCGGGAGGCGAGCACAGCGAAGCCCAGATCCGCTTTCTTGTCGAAGGCTACACGAAAGGCCAGATTCCCGATTACCAGATTTCGGCATGGATGATGGCGGTTTATTTCCGGGGCATGTCGTTCCGAGAAACCGGTTACCTCACGCGGGCTATGATTGATAGCGGTGAAGTACTTCCTTTGGAAGGGCTTGCAGGCCCGTTGGTCGATAAGCACTCCACCGGTGGCGTGGGCGATAAGATTTCGCTCATGTTGGCACCCTTGGCGGTGGCGTGCGGCCTCAAGGTTCCGATGATGTCGGGGCGTGCGCTGGGGCATACCGGGGGAACCCTCGATAAACTCGATGCCATACCCGGGTTCAGCACCAAACTCACCAACGATCAAATCCGCCAGGCTTTGGTTGAGGTAGGCTACTTCATGACCGGACAAAGCGAGGCTGTGGTGCCTGCCGACCGGCTGATGTACGGCCTGCGCGACGTGACGGCCACGGTGGAATCCATTCCCCTCATCACGGCCAGCATCTTGAGTAAAAAGTTCGCCGAGGGCGCCCAAGCGCTGGTGTTCGATGTAAAGGCTGGCCGGGGTGCGTTTATGAAGACCCCCGAAGAGGCCCGGGCTCTGGCCGAAAGTCTGGTGAAAACGGCAGAGAGTCTGGGGCGCAAATCGGTGGCCTTGCTTACCAATATGGAGCAGCCCTTGGGCCGGATGACGGGAAACTTCCTCGAAGTAGAGGAAGCCGTGCTTTTCTTACGTGGTGAAGGCTACGAAGGCACACCTCCGGCCGCCGACCTACTGGAACTCACCTTGCGGCAGGTGGGCTGGATGCTGGTGGCTGGTGGCCAGTGCACTACCGTGGAGCAGGGAGAGAGCTTGGCCCGTCAACGCTTGGAAGACGGCTCTGCGCTCAAAGTGTGGGAAAAAAATGTAGCCTTTCAGGGTGGCGACGTCGCTAAACTTAACTCTCAGCTCGGTCTACGTCGCTCTCGGTTCAAGGCCGAGTTACGCGCCGAAGCCGAGGGTTATCTGGCGGGCTGGGATGCGCTCACCTGCGGGTTGGCCGCTACCTCCTTAGGTGCCGGACGCTCCACCAAGACCGACCTCGTCTTGCCCGAGGTGGGCCTCGAGTTCCACCGAAAACAGGGCCAAAGGGTAAAAAACGGCGAGGTGCTGCTGACAATCTGGGCTGACACGGAAGTAAAGCGCGACGAAGCCCTGTCTCGATTGTCACAGGCTTGGTCGATTGTTCCGCTTCCGGTGGCAACCCCTAAGTTACTGCTGGGAGAGGTGACCGCCCTGTGAAGAAGGTGTCTGTCATGTCGTGGCTCAAGAAAGACCTCGTTGCTGAAGAAGTGCGTGAGCTGGCACTCCGCTACGACCTCAACCTCATGGAGGCCTCGATTCTCGTGCGCCGTGGGGTAACTCAACCCGAAGACTTGTTGTATTTCCTGGAAGACGATCTGCGTTTTGTTCCTAACCCTTTCTTGTTTCAGCATATGGAGGATGTGGTAGATAGGCTCACGGGCGCTTTGGACGACGAAGAAGCCGTGTTGGTCTTCGGTGACCGCGATGCCGACGGGATCACTTCTACGGTGCTCCTCGTGGAAGCATTCACCGCTTTGGGGCTCAAGGTGGGCTGGAAAGTCCCCCAGGGAGACGAGGCCTATGGACTCACGGTGGCGGCGGTGGAAGAGTTTGCGCAGGCCGGTGGCGGCCTGATTGTCACGGTAGACTGCGGTATCTCCAACCTGGCTGAAATCACCTTGGCAGGAGAATTAGGCGTAGATGTGCTGGTATTCGACCACCACGTTGCGCCCGAAGTCCTGCCACCCGCACTGGCCATCATCAACCCCAAGGTTCCTGGGGAACCCTATCCGTTTGCCACGATGGCAGCCTGCGCGGTGGCTTCCAAGGTCATCTGGGCCCTCAGGTTTTCGCAGACTCCTCTTTACAATCAACGCATGTGTGTCCTTCACTGCCATCAGGAAGAGGAAGGTCTGGTGGTGGAGGCCATCCGCCTGGTCAATCTCGCCGAGCGTCGGCGCCTGCGGCTGCTGTTTAACGACAAGAGTGGAACCCAAGATCTCCAAGCCTTGGTCGATTTCTTGCAGGACCAGGAGATTTTTGTGTTTGACGAGCGGGCTCAGACCAAAATGCTCCGCTTGCTCTTCGGCCCCGGGGTTGAAATTGGGCTTTTCGATTTGGCACCGGAAATTCGCAAGTCGTTTCCCAGTTTGGCCGGCCTTGATTTCCGGGCCGTCAAGGGGAAAAGCCGCTTGCCACGCTACCTAGTGGGTGCGGGCGACCTCGACATCCTGGTGAGCCTGTTTACCAGCAGCGTCTTCAAGGCCTACCCCAGCTTGGGGGCAGACTTTGTGCCCTTGCTCGATTTGGTTGCACTGGGGACTCTCGCAGACCTCATGCCTCTGGCGGGTGAGAACCGCATTCTGGTCAAACTCGGCATGCAGGCTCTCCATTCGACGCGCAGGGAAGGCCTGAGAGTGCTGCTGCTCAAACTTAAACTTCTCGGTAAACCCCTTACCACCACCGACGTGAGTTGGCAGTTGATTCCCACCATCAACGCGGCTGGTCGACTCGGACACCCCGAGAAGGCCGTTGAGCTTCTGCTCACCACCGACCCCGAACGGCGTCGGGTTTTGGCCGAGGAGTTGGATCAGCTCAACCAGCAGCGCAAGCAGATGACCCTCGACGCTTGGGACCTCGTGCTTCCGCTCGCTCGGGCCTCCCACGTCGAACTAGCCGAGGCGATGGTGCTCGTGATTTCCGAGCAGATTCCGCGGGGAATCACGGGACTGGTGGCCTCGCGTTTGGTTTCAACTTTTGCAGTGCCTTCGCTGGTGCTCACCCGTCAGGGCGAGAAGTACATCGGGTCGCTTCGCGCTAACCGCGGTTTCGAGACCCGGCGATTTCTCGACAGCTTTGCGGACCTGTTTACCGACTACGGCGGTCACGACCAAGCGGCCGGGTTCAACCTGCCCGAGACAGCTATCCAGGAGTTTCAGACGCGGCTCAAAACCCTGTTGCCACGCTTTCCCCTGCAGGGGGATGGCGAGCTCAAGCTGGAGATTGACGCCGAGTTGCCCCTGGCGTTTTTCACCCCTGAGCTGATACAGACGGTGGACAAGCTCGAACCCTACGGAGAAGGCCACCGGCCTTTGGTGTTTGTGGCCAGAGGCGTGACCATCGTGGCCCTCGATCTGGTGGGTAAATTAGGTGCTCAGCACGTGAAACTTACCTTAGACGCCGGCACAACGAAGTGGCCCGCCATTTACTTTCACGCTCTTGAACGCTTGGAAGCCGGAGAGTTTCATCAGGGCGACCGGGTTGACGCCGCCTTCCATGTGGCCCGCAACACGTTTCAAGGCCATGACAAACTTCAGCTCACTATTCTGGATTTAAGGCGCAGTGCCCAGTGAGCCTTGCCTGGAGTTCACGGTGGGTTACCCTTTTTGTTGTTTTTCTTCTCGTTGTCCCTGCCCAAGCTGTGGCGCGCACCTTTGCGCCGGTGTCGCTCAAACCCGGTGCCCTCAACGAAGTCTATGCCTGGGATGACCAAGAGTTCCCCGTGTTTCAGGTGGAGCTGACACGAGGCTCCACGGTTTTGGCCTTGAGCTCGTCTTTGATTTGGCCCCACGAGAGCCCGTGGAAGATTTCGGTGGCCTTTCTGGCTTTTGATGTGCTCACCAAACCTGGACCTGCCCGCCTCAGGTTTTTGAATGCCCAAGGCAAGGAACTGGCCAAACAGGAAGTGGAAGTGACCCCTCGCGTGCTACCGGTGGAACACATTGCCCTCGACCGGCAGATGTCAACCTTGCGGGCCGTGCCTGACCCCCGCAAGGACAAAGAGGCCCAGCAGATCTGGAGAATCTACCAGACCCTTAATAAAACAAACTTGTGGGCCACGGGTCGGTTCGAGCTACCAGTAACCGGAATCCCGTATTCGGCTTCCTTCGGGGATGAGCGCGTTTACGATTATTCAGATGGAACCACGGCGTCTGATTACCATCGGGGAACGGACTTCGCAGCTCCGGTAGGCACGCCCGTGTATGCGCCGGCCGCTGGTTTGGTCGTGCTGGCTGCCGAGCGCATGCTAACCGGGAACACAGTTGTCATCGAGCACGCACCGGGCCTCTACTCCGACTATTTTCACTTGAGCAAGCTCGAGGTTAAGTTGGGCGACAGGGTGAAGGCCGGCGATCTGTTGGGCCTGAGCGGCAAAACAGGCCTTGTCACGGGGCCACACCTGCACTGGGAGCTGCGGTATCAGGGAGTTCCTGTCGATGCCCTTGACCTGGTTACCGAGGGTCTGCTTGACACGGAGCGGGTCAACACGCTAATTTCTTCCATCGAACGAAAAAGGGGGTGATTACTATCGCCGTCATCCAGTTGGACGACAACGAAGCTTTGGAAAAGGCTATCAAGCGCTTCAAGCGCATCGTCGAGAAGGAAGGCATTATTCGCGAATGGAAAAAGCGCGAATTTTTTGAGAAGCCGTCCACCATCAACAACCGCAAAAAGAAGGCCCTTCAGCGCAAGCAAATGAAGAAGTTGCGCAAAGTGGCAACCAGCACCCGGGGTTAACCAACAGCCGTCCGAAAGGACGGGAAACAGACCGTCCTTTCGGGGACGGTCTTTTTTTTGTCCAAACAAGACTGACAAGCCGATATTGAAGGCACGCAGGAGTGTCTGATGCCCAAGGCCGTCTCAGTGTGGATGTTAGCTGGTGTTCTCGTTTTCGGTGGCTCGGCCACCAGTGCCCAAGAGTTCAATGCCGACGAACTGAGCGATTACGAGGGCCTGGCCAACGCCTTGAACGACGGGCATGTCAAGAATCTCCTGGTGCTGGACATCCGCCCGCGCGAGCTGTTTTTGCAGGCTCATATCCCCAAAGCGATCAACCTTCCCCTCGACGAGCTATGGGACAAGGTGCCCGCCAAAGCCGGAGTCCAGCCGATCCTTGTGCTTTATGGCCGTCCAGCTAGTTCCGACACCCGCAAAGCTGCTGATATACTTAAGAGCAACGGTTTCACCCGCGTGATAATCTTTGGCTCTATCTCTTTCTGGAAAGGACCCCTTGTTGAAATACCCCCCCGCCTTTGAACTCCTCCAATCCGACGATCTGAGTGAGTTTCGCTGTTCAGGCCACCTGTACCGTCACAAGAAGTCCGGTGCTACGGTGTACCACGTTGCAGCTTCCGACCGGGAGAATCTCGTCGCTTTTGTGTTTCCCACGCCTCCCACCAACAGCACCGGAGTGGCACACATCCTTGAACATTCGGTACTCTGCGGTTCCAGCCGGTATCCTACCAAAGACCCCTTCCTATACCTGCACAAAAGCAGCCTCAATACTTTTTTGAACGCCATGACCTACCCCGACAAAACGGTGTACCCGGTGGCCAGCACGGTTCCCAAGGACTTTTTCAACCTGCTGCAGGTTTATGCCGATTCGGTGTATTTTCCTTTGCTCAAGCCGCAGGTTTTCGCTCAGGAGGGCCACCGGCTCGAGTGGGATGAAGAGGGGGGCTTGGTCCGCAGTGGGGTTGTGTTCAACGAGATGAAAGGCAACTACTCCAGTTCTGAAAACGTGATCGGCGACCTTGTTCAGCAGTCTCTCCTCGACCAAGGGCCCTATTCTCACGATTCAGGTGGAAACCCGAAGAACATTCCCGAGCTAACCTACCAGCAGTTCCGTGATTTTCACGCTTCGCATTATCACCCTTCGCAAGGGCTGATTTTTCTGTATGGTGACCAGCCACTCGAGGCCAGCCTCAAGCTGCTCGACAAAGGCTGGCTGAGGCACTTCAGCGCCGGCGCTCCTCGGACCCTCCTCCCACGGCAACCGCGATGGACCAAAGCTCGGTCGGTTCGGGGTTTCTACCCAGCTTCGAAAGACCAAGCAGACGACCCGGGCACACTGGCGTTGAGTTGGCTGGTCGCTGACGCGACCGAGTCGGAACGTGTGCTGGAACTAGATATCCTCTCTGAGGTGCTACTTGGTGATGCGGGAATCTTGCAAAAAACTCTCCTCGAGTCGGGGCTGGGGCAGGACCTTTCGCCGGTGAGTGGCTTGATGACAGAAATCCGGGACATCAGCTTCACCGTGGGCTTGAGGGGTGCCCCTGAAAGCAATCGAGACGCGTTTGAGGCGCTGGTTTTCTCACAACTGGAAACCATCGCGACCCAAGGGATTCCGGCCGACCTCACTGGAAGTGTCATTGCCAGCTATGAGTTTAGCTTCCGCGAAGTGAAGGGGAGCGGCATGGGGCTGCGTTTCCTTTCCCGGCTGACGCGCGGCTGGCTGCATGGTCTGGAAATTGGTGATAGCCTGCGCTTTCAAGCAAGGATGGACCGCCTTAAAGCTCGGCTGGCTGCCGGAGAAAAGGTGCTTGAGTCCCTCATTCGCCAGACGCTCCTTGAGAATCCCCACCGCGTCTCGGTGGTAGCCGTTCCCGACAACGAGTTGCAATCGCGGGAACAAGAGGACGCGCAAGAGGCGTTGTCTCAACTTCGCATCAGCCTCTCGGCTGCCGAAATTGAGCATCTCAAAGCGCAGCAGAAAGAACTCAGGGACTTTCAGGAGACCCCCGACCCGGCCTCGGCGGTTCGCAAGTTGCCAGAACTAAAGCTTTCCGACATTCCTCCCCAAGTCGACCGGTTGGTTCTCGACTGGCAACCTTTTGGTCTAGGCAAGGTTGGTGTGCACCGGGGATTTACCAATGGTGTCCTTTACCTTGATCTTTCCTTCGACACGACCGAACTCAGCGAAACGGAAGTTATGTTTCTACCGCTGTTCCAACGCACTTTGGACGGTCTTGGTCTGGTGGGGGTTTCTCATGAATTGTTGGCGCGTGAATTGGCTGCCAACACGGGTGGTCTGTATTTTCGAAGCAACACCGACACCGCTCTTGGTACCCGGGAGCTGGTTTCACGATTTTATGTGCGCCTCAGAATGCTCGAGTCTAAACGCGTTGCCGCACTCGACCTCCTGCGCCGAGTCCTCACTGAGACCGACTGGTCGAACCGGGCGCGACTGTTTGAACTTGTCGAAGAAATGCGCAACGACTATCAGGGGGCGCTGGTTCCTCGCGGGCATTCCTTTGCCGCTCTCAGGGCGGCGCAGGGCTTTAGCCCTGGCGGACGGGTGTCGGAACTGACCAGCGGGCTGTCGCAGGTAGAACACCTCTCCCGGCTTGCAGCTCGAGGCTTAGAGGGTATGGGGGAAGTGCTGGAAATGCTCAAGGCAATAGCCTGGCGTGTTTTTCGTGGCCCTAACCTCGAAGCGGTTATCACCGGTGATTCAGGTGTCGAGGACCTGCTCAAAGACGCTCGCCAAATGCTTCCTCGGGTGACGACGGATCAAAAAATACAACCTCTGACTTGGGAGACTCCCGGTTTGCTTCCCGGAGCTGAAAAATCTTCCATCAAGATCATCCCGTCTACCGTAGGTTTCTCGGCGCACAGCCTTCGTGGTAGCCTCAGCAGCGATGGCTTCCATGCGGCCGACCTGGTACTGGCTCACCGCTTGCGAACAGGCTATCTGTACGAGGAAATTCGCCTCAAAGGAGGGGCGTATGGCGCCTTTGCCAGCCCCAACGGTTTGGAAGGAGTTTTCACGTTTGCCACTTACCGCGACCCCGGTCTTCTCGGTAGCCTGAGCGCCTTCCGAAACAGCCTCGGCGACGCTCTGAGCCACCCCATCTCAGGACGCGAGCTCATGAACACGATTATCGGCACCGTGAGCAACGACCTGATGCCGCGCTCACCTTCTGAAGAGGCCTTCCTGACGTTGCAAAGGCAACAGCTCAATATCACCGACGAACTGCGGCAGCACAAGCGCGATACTCTGCTGTCCCTTAGGCCCGCAGACCTGAATCAGGCTGCCGAACGCCTGTTGTCGAACTTCGACCAAGGCACAACCTACATTCTTACTGGTCGCAAGATTGCCGAGGATGCCATGGCCAAAGCTCCGGGGCGGTTCACCCTCGAGGAATAACTCCTCGGGGGAGGCTTAACGCTCCCGGTAGGCTTTCACCATTTCGGCAAGAGCCGGCTTGGCATCCTTGAACAGCATCAGGGTATTGTCGTTGATGAACAGGGGGTTGGGGATTCCCGAGAACCCAGGGCTCAACGACCGCTTGATGACCAGTACGGTGCGGGCCTTGTCGACATCAAGAATGGGCATCCCGTAGATGGGTGTATCCTTGGCCGTGCGCGCAAGAGGATTCACAACGTCGTTGGCTCCTAGAATGATAGCTACGTCGCAGTCTCCGAGAAAGGCATTTGAGTCGTCGAGTTCCAAAAGTTTGTCGTAGGGAATATCGACTTCAGCCAAGAGCACGTTCATGTGACCTGGCATGCGTCCTGCAACCGGGTGAATGGCAAAGGTGACCTGCTTACCATCCGCAGTCAGTTCGTTGTAAAGGTCACGGCATGTGCCCTGCGCCTGAGCCACCGCAAGACCGTAGCCGGGCACAATACACACAGAGTTGGCTGCCTCGAGAATCATGGCAAACTCTTCGGCAGAAGTGCTCTTAATCCGCCCCGCGTAGATATCGTCGGCGCCAGCGACAACCATGGTAGGTGGGGTGATGTTCCCCAGGATGATACCCCAGAAGTTGCGGTTAATCGCCTTAGCCATAGTTGCCGTGAGGATGAGGCCTGAGGCGCCCACCAGCGCTCCCACCATGATCAGTCCATAGTTGAGATTCGTGAATCCCAGCGCCCCGGCGGAAAGCCCAGCGTAGCTGATGAACAGGGCGATGATGATGGGCATGTCTGCCCCGCCTACGGCCATCGTGAGGGTAAGGCCCAACAGGGTTGCCAGAACCAAGATGCCAATGAGGTAGGTCAGGTTGATCGGATTGCCCGGGTCGCTGGCATTCAGCGTGAGCAAAGCGGTCAGGACCACGGTACCCAACAACAATAGGCTGTTGATGACGTTCTTGAACGGCAACGAAAAGGCCTTTTCACTAATCAGGCCCTGCAATTTAGCAAAGGCAATCATCGAACCCCAAAAGGTCAGGGTTCCTATAAAGGTGTCGACACCGACAGCGCCAAAGAACAAACTGGGAGTCCTTTGCATGTCTGCGGACAAAGTGGAGATTCCTTTCTCCATCACCGAGTTCAGCTCGGCCACACCGACCAAAGCCGATACCGCACCACCAAAACCGTTCAGGATGGCGACCATCTGCGGGATGGCCCGCAAGTCGATGGCGTAGGCGAGGACGGCACCAATGGCGCTTCCCACGACAAACACGATGAGGATGGTGGTGTAGTCGACCACGCCGAAGGAAAACAGCGCGGTGCAAATCGCCACCAACATGCCGATACCCGACAGCAGGTTGCCTCTGCGCGCCGTCCTAGGCGAGGTCAGCATTTTCAGGCCGAAAACAAAGCAAACGACGGTGACCAGATAAAACAGAATCTGGATTTTGGGGTCAAGGTGGAGTTCCATAGTCAGGCCTTCTTTACCGGTCTGGAGTTTTTAAACTTAGCTAACATGCGGTCGGCAACCAGATAACCACCGACCACGTTGATCACCCCCAAGAGCAGGGCGACCACCGCGAGCACTTTCGACAGCACCGAGGCTTCGGCGCCTTCACCGGCCACAATGATGGCACTAACCACCATGATGGCCGCCATCGCGTGGCTGGCTACTACCAGCGGCGTATGCAATGTGGGTGGCACTTTGTTGATGACATCAAAGCCGATGATAACGGCGAACACGAACAGGACTAGGGCAATAATAACGGGATCCATGGGGGCTCCTTCAGTGCAATCCGATGTCTGGGCTACAGGCCAAGGGTTTTGGCAATTTTTTCGCTTCCGGGCTGACCTTTCCAGGTCAACAAGGTAGCTGCAACGATGTCGTCCTCTTTGTTCACCACCAAGTTCTTCTCCTTGTCGATGAGCGACAGAAGGAAGGTGGTGATGTTCTTCGAGTACAATTGGCTGGCGTGGTAGGCGACCTGCGAGGGCACATTGATCGGACCAGAAATCGAAACCCCGTGCTTGACGACGATTTTCCCTGGTTCGGTGAGCTCGCAGTTACCGCCACGCTCGCTGGCCAGGTCTATGATGACCGACCCCTGGGCCATGGACTTGACCATGGCTTCGGTGATGAGTTTGGGAGAAGGGCGCCCAGGGATGGCGGCGGTACTGATAATGATGTCGATGCCTTGGGTGCGCAGGTAGTCTGCCATCAGTTCTTTTTGGCGGTTCTGCTGTTCGGGAGTGAGTTCCTTCGCATAGCCGCCAGCGGCGGAAGCGTCACCCACCTCGAAAGCAATGAACTTAGCACCGAGCGACTCGACCTGTTCCCTTACTGCAGAACGGACGTCAAACGCGCTGACCAAGGCTCCTAGGCGCTTTGCCGTCGCAATGGCCTGCAAACCAGCCACGCCGACACCAAGCACGAACACCTTGGTAGGCGTAATCGTACCGCCGGCCGTCATCATCATAGGGAAAATCTTGGGTAGCAGGTCTCCGGCTAGAAGCACCCCTTTGTACCCGGATAGGTTGGCCTGGCTCGACAACACGTCCATGGCCTGGGCCCTGGTGGTGCGCGGGATCAGCTCCATGGAGAAGCTGGTGATATTTTTTTGAATGAAGGTTGTGAACACGGGGGAAGGTTGGTAGGGATCCATCATACCGATGACGGTTTGGTCGTTCTTCAAACCTTCAGCGTCGGGGCGATGAACCGTTAAAAGCACATCCGACCCGGCCACCAGGGTCTTGTGATCGGGTGCCAGTGTAGCCCCCTTGTCGGTGTAGTCTTTGTCGGTGTAACCCGAAGACAAACCGGCGTTGGTTTCCAACACCACCTCGATTCCTACCTTGGTCAGCGAGGCGACATGTGCAGGCACGAGAGCGACCCGCCTTTCGCCCACAACTGTTTCGCGCGGCACTCCCACCTTGATCGGCATACCTAACTCCCCCTATCAGAGCGCAGTATAGAACTGTCCCAATTTTGGGTCAACACCATTTAGCTTGACGTGACACTATTATGATATCATAATGATATATAAGAGGTGCATATGAACTCCATGAAAGAAAAAGCCGCCTGGGCAATCAACGGGTTGCTGGTACTCATTGTGACTGCGGTGGCAGCTACAGGGTTCGTCACGGCTCTGTTCAATCTCATCGCCCTCGATGGCGTGGCGGGAGCCAATCTGACGCCCTGGATTGCCCTTCTGGTTGTCAGTCTTCTCGTTGGGGTGGGCACTATTGCTGGCTATTTCGTCAACGCTCCCAACGAAGCGAAAGTGCTCACCGTTTTTGGCGCATACACCGGAACGGTTACCCACGGGGGCTTCTGGTGGGCCAACCCCTTTGCGGTGAAGAAACGTATTTCTCTGCGGCTACGAAACTTTAGCAGCGAGCAGATCAAGGTCAACGACCAGCATGGCAACCCCATCGAAATCGCCGCCGTAGTGGTTTGGCAGGTGACCGATACCGCCAGGGCTAGCTATGACGTCGAGGACTTCGAGCAGTTTGTCACTGTGCAGAGTGAGACCGCTCTGCGGGCGCTGGCAGCCGAATATCCCTACGACGCCCAGGACGAGGAAAGAGCGTCCTTGCGTGCCAACCCTACCGAAGTGGCTGGCGTCTTGCAAACCCAGCTCCAACAGAGGCTTGAAGTCGCGGGGGTCACCGTACTGGAGGCCCGCCTCACCCATTTGGCGTATGCTCAGGAGATTGCTCATGCCATGCTGCGCCGCCAACAGGCCCGGGCCGTCATCGGCGCCAAGCAGCTCATTGTCGACGGGGCTGTGGGAATGGTTGAGGGGGCTCTCAAGGCCCTTAGTGAACGCAACATCGTCACCCTCGACGATGAGCGCAAAGCCGCCATGGTGAACAACTTGCTTGTGGCGTTGGTTTCCGACAAGGATACCCAGCCCGTGCTCAATACGGGCTCTCTGTACTGATGTCCGAAAAGAAGAAGTTCCTACTTCGCGTAGACCCTGAACTCTACGCGGCGCTGGAACGCTGGTCTGCCGACGAACTGCGCAGCGTGAACGCACAGATTGAGTTTCTGTTAGTGGAATGTGTTCGTAAGTCGGGCCGACTGAGGAAGCTGCCTCCTTTGCAGGATACGGGTCAAGAAGGACAACCCTAGGCTCAGGAAAACTAGTACGGCTGAGCTACAAAATGGTAGCGCCTAAAAGGCTAGAGAGCATTTCCACGGCGACAGTAGCCGTCTGATTGCGTACGTCGAGAATGGGGTTGACTTCCACCACTTCAGCACTGGCTACGCGGCCATCGGCTGCTAGCAGTTCCATGAGCAAGTGGAGCTCCCTGTAGGTAAGGCCGCCTTGGACAGGGGTTCCCACGCCCGGTGCCACCTGCGGGTCGAGGCTGTCTACGTCGAAGCTGACGTGCAGGCTCTGGAGGTGGGCCGGAAGGTGTGCGAGGGCCAAGCTGGCCACTTCGGCCATGCCCAACTGGTCTACATCGGCCATAGTGAAGCACTTTACCCCGGCTTCTTTCAGGTTGCGCTTTTCCTCGGGATCGACGTCGCGCAGGCCAATGATGACGATGTTGCGGGGGTCAACTTTGCGTTGTGTCCCCGCCAAATGCGTCAACCGAGGGTCGCCTAAACCCGCCGAGGCGGCCAGGCTCATCCCGTGGATATTGCCCGAAGGCGTGGTTTGCCGTGTGTTGAAGTCGCCATGAGCATCTATCCAAACCACACCAAAGTCGGTGTTGTTCTGCCGGTTGAAGTTGCCCACACCGGCGAGCGTTCCCACGGCAATCGAATGATCACCACCCATCACCAGCGGGAAAACGCCGGCGGCCAAAGCTTCCTCCACAAGGACGGCCAACTGCTCGCAGCCAGCGGCAATCGGGGCAAGGAACTTCATCCGGGGATCTCCTTCCTCGGTGTGTTCCTGAATGGGAATCCGAATGGCGCGCTTTTCTTCCTCCACCCTGTGGCCGAGCCGTTCGAGCGAGGCCTTCAGACCGGCCTGACGCAGGGCCGAGGGTCCCATGTCCACCCCCCGGCGGTTGGCTCCGAAGTCCATAGGAACCTCAATCAATCGGATGTGCATGGACGCCCCCCCATCAAAAGCCTATCTAATCTGACCCTTTTACTCTAGAGTTATCGCCATGGTTTTCTGGCGACCGCTCGGTGTTCTTCTGCTTGGACTCTTGGTCCCCTGCCTGCCGGCCTGGGAGACGTTTGGAACTCCACAGGGGTTACCAAGCCCCGTGGTTTCTGCCGTTGCCCAGGACGACGAAGGATTTCTGTGGTTGGCAACCGGTAATGGATTGGCCCGATGGGACGGTTACAAGACAAAAGTCTGGCAAAAGGATCCCTTTTCTGCGAATAGCCTCTCGAGCAACTCGATACGGAGTCTGACCGTTGATGGGGGCCTTCTCTGGCTTGGAACCAACGCTGGTCTCGACAAGTTCGATACGGCCACGGGGGAGTTTCAGCATTTTCCGTGCGATGCGGTCACTTCGGTACTGCGCGACTCACACCAGCACTTATGGGTCGCTACCCTAGGTGGACTAAACCTTCTGGAGGAGGCGAGTTCGACTCTCCGCCGATTAGGCAACGACTCCCGTGTCTTTTCGATGGCCGAAGACAGGCGGGGTCATCTGTGGCTGGGAACAGCCTTAGGGTTGGAACGTTTGTCGGATGATCAGACCAGCGTGCTCCCCTTTGACCTGCTTTTTCCGGGAAAGCCTCTCCCGCAAGGTGAATTGAGGTCGGTTCTGGTAGACAATGAAGGCGAAGTTCTCTGGTTGGGTATCTGGGGGCAGGGATTGACCCGCTTTGACCTTCAAACTGGAACAGCCCAACTCACCAAGCTTCCCGATAACCAGATCACGCATCTGGACGCCGGCGCCAAACGGGTGCTTTTCGTGGCCACAGACGGGAGTGGTCTGGTCATCTTTGACCGCGTTACCGGTACCTTCCGTGAAGAAAAGCATGACAAAGCCCGGCATGACAGTCTGGCCCATGACCGGGTTAATGCGGTGATGACCGATCGAACAGGAATTCTTTGGGTGCCCACTGCTAAGGGTGTCAGCTTCTTGAGTCCAAGCAGGGTTGTACTTCCCGCCACCGAAGTAAGGGGTAAAGTCACCGCGATGTATCGGGATTCTCGTTCGCGGCTTTGGGTGGGCCTCGCGGGGCGGGGTGCCTCGCTTTTTCACGAGCAAGTTGGCGTTGAACCCTCCCTAAGCAATGATACGGTGCACGCTTTGGCAGAGGATGCGCAAGGCTCTCTCTGGTGGGCTACCGACAACGGCTTGGTAAGGGTGGATACAGCCAAGGGTACAGTTCAGCGCTGGGGTGTGGCCGAAGGTCTGCCTTCAAATAGCCTCACCAGCCTCTTGATCGATGCTGATGGAAGTTTCTGGATTGGAACGACACAACAAGGCCTTCTCCATCGGTCGCCTCCAGGAACTTCTGGGCCGCAGACCACTTATCTACCAGGAACCTGCATCAACCTCAGTTTTTCTGATCGACGCGGCCGCCTTTGGGTGGGTACCGAAACGGGTTTGGCCCGGGTTCAAGCTTCCGGAGATCCCCTGATTTGGAGGCATAACTTGGCGGACCGGCGCTCGCTCGGTGGCGACTCGGTGCTGTCGATGTTGGAAGACAGCCAGGGCCAACTTTGGTTTGCCACCGACGGCGGCCTTTCACGGTATGATGAGACAACCTCCACCTTTACCACCCTAGGGCGAGCCGAAGGCCTCGATAACCTGTGTGTGCTAGCCCTTCAGGAAGACTTATCGGGCAACCTCTGGGTAGCGACCTCCGATGGACTTTTCCGTTTGTTGCCTTCCTCGACTTTCGTGCGCTTTGATACCACCGAAGGGCTGCCTAGCGCCGAGTTCGTGGCCGGTGCCTTGCGGCTTGAAGGCCGCCTCGCGTTCGGAGGCGCGAACTTCGTCACGGTGTTCGACCCCGAATCTCTCAAAAAGTCGCTTCCGCCATCACAGCTTGCGTTTACCAGCTTGACCGTCGTGAATCAGGATCGACCCCTGAAAAATCCCTTGGAACTGGCCTGGAACGAAAACTCGGTGACGCTGGGTTTCGCGCTACTGGAGTTTGCGCGACCAGAACATCATCTTTTCCGCTACCAGTTGGAAGGATTTGACAAGGACTGGGTCGACGCCGGGACGAGCCATGAAGTCCGGTACACCGGACTTGACCCCGGTAGTTACCAATTCCGCCTGCAGGGGAGCCCAGGCAATGGCGAATGGATTAGCGGTTGGGGAAATCTCAGCATCAAGGTCGAGGCTGCGCCGTGGCAACAGTGGTACGCGTGGATGCTCTATGTCGTGGCGGCAATAGTCATGATCCTGTTCGCGGGCCGAATGCTGTACGACCGCCGATGGAAGCAGAAGGTTTTGGAACTCGAGAATGTTCGGTCCCTCCTCTTGGAGGCCAACCAACAACTCGATCAGTTGTCGCGCTTGGATTCGCTGACGTCCATCCCCAACCGCAGGGCCCTCGATGCCTGGTTGTCCAACGAATGGGCCATCGCACAACGTCAGAAGCACAAAGTAGCCCTTATTATGCTCGACATCGACTATTTCAAGCGCTACAACGACAATTACGGGCATTTGATGGGGGATGCGTGCCTACGCCGTGTGGCAAAAGTGCTCTCGGATAGCCTGCACCGTACCACGGACTTCTGTGCACGCTATGGCGGCGAGGAGTTTGTAGTCATGCTCCACGATACCGAGCTTGATGGCGCCGAGGTGGTTGCCCAGAGGCTGCTCGAGGCCATCGATGTCTTGAGAATTCCCCACGAAAAATCTTCCGTGGCACCCCATATCACTATCAGCCTCGGGGTAGCGTCCCTTCAGCCCCACCCTGACTCCCTGCCTCAGGCACTGGTTCAACTGGCTGATCAGGCCCTGTACCAAGCCAAAGCAGGTGGCCGGCACCGTGTTGCCTTGGCGGTCAGCTCTTGATGTTTCCCGCTTTCAAGTCGAGTGCAAAAATCCGGCTCTTGCGCGCATGGCTATAGGTTTTCTGCTTCTTCTCGGGTAGCGACTCCAAAACCGCTTCGGTAAAACCAAGTTGCTCAAACCAATCAAGAGTGCGCGTCGTCAGTGCAAACACTCGGCCATAGCCGGCTCTCCGCGCCTTGTCGGTAAGAAACGAAAGAATTTTTCGCCCCATGCTCAGGTGGGAGTAGGTGGGGTTGGTGGCAATAGCGGCAACTTCACCCTGGCTGGCTTCATTGTCAGTTTTTCCTGGAAACGCGTGCAAGGCTCCACAAGCGTGCACCACCCCATCGATTTCATACACCACAAAATCTGCGAGCAGACCGAGCAAATCGTCTTGCGATCGCTGCAAGAGGATTCCTTCTTCCATCAGGGGTTGCATCAGGCGAAGCACTTCCGGAATGTCGGTGGCACGCATGGGACGAATAGACTCAAACTCGCTGCCATACACCATGGTTCCTACGCCTAAGTTGCTGAAAATCTCACGCAAAATGGCACCCTCTAGCCGACCGTCGACTACGTGAGCCCGCTCGGTACCCTTGCGGCAGGCGGCGAGCGCCAGCTCAAGGTACTTCAAATCGTCATCGGTGTTCCCAGCGTTGAGTTTGAGCACCTGTTCAGCTTCCTCCAAACTCAGCCGAGCCACCCTTCCGTCTGAGTTTTTCACCAGCCCGTCGGGAAGCCGGAACCTGGAGTCCATAAAGCCATCGCTTGAATTGACGAAGAAAAGTTTTTCAGCTTGGAGCGCCTCGGCAACGGCAAGAGCAATCTCGTCGCTCGAGAGGTTGTAGGGCTTGCCCGCCGCGTTCCAACCTATGCATGGAAAAATCGGAATCATCCCCTGGTCGAGCACTTTCTGCAGCGGTTCCACCAGAATCTTTTCCACTTTGCCCGTGTGTTCGAAATCTTGCCCGTCCAAGACCCCCAAACCTCTGGCTCGGATGAAGTTGCCAATCACAGCGTTAGCCTGAAAAGCGGTGAGGAGCGTCATAAGACGGTTGGCGACATCAAAGGCGGCCATACGAATAAACGGAATCGCTTCCGCCGAGGCCACCCGCAGTCCCTCGTGGTAAACTGTGGTGATGTCGTATTCCTTGAGTACCGCATCGATCCACTGCTTGGCGCCGGGAACGAGAATGATCTCAATACCGGTTGCCCGCAACATAGCCAGGTCTTTCATGAACTGCGGAAAGTGCGGTTCTTGAAGAATTGGTTCGTCGATCTTGAGTACGATGGTTTTTCCGTCGAAGCGGCTCTGATAGTAAAAAACTTCCCGGATCAGATCGACTTGTTCGCGGTGCTTGATTTCATCCATGAGGTTATTGTAGCCGGACCGAGGGGCTTGGAAAATAGGGCTGCCAAACCACACGTTCCAAGCCCGGCGACCAGGAGAGTGTTTTCAGCGCCGTGGCAACTCGAAGGCGGCACTGTAGCTCACCAACCGGATGACATGGTCGACTTCGCTGCGCGAAAAACACGTGGCCAAAGTAGGATCAAAGTAAAGTCCGCCCCATTCCATGGCATAGCGCTGACCTCCAGCACCCATGCGCACCAGAGCCAATCGGGGTTCAACCCCGAGCTCTCGCTTTGCGACGGCCATCAGGAGCAGCACTAGATCAAGGGAAGCACCCCGACCCTGCTTCAGGGTGACCGCTGGCGATTGAGCCGCCACGAATAAAGGATGCGGGGCTGTCAGAACTATGCGTTGATGTACCTCGTTGTTGAGCTCTACGAGCCGAGAACTCGGGTCAAACACCTGTGGATGCTCGGGAAAGGCCGTCACCGCGCTTCCCGAAAAAATGACAAACAGAACACCTGCCAGAACAGCCGCAAGCAAGGGAAATTTTCGAACACTCGATACCAGCCTAGGAACCATGAGGTTTCTCCTTGCTGTGAGTATCGCCGATTCAATTGCATTGATGATGCATCTGTATACTACATTTGTCTACATGACAGGCGTCTACATGCTAGAGTTTGTTCAGCAGATCCTGAAAGCGTTTCAGACGCGCTGTGTCGCCCACCGTGGCACTGATTTCTACCAGTAACTTCAGCGCTTTTCCCACCGCAGGGACCAGTCCGCCAGCCAACGCGGTTCGATAACTCCGCTCAGCCTCGGCCAAGGCCAAGGATTTTTCTTCGGCTGTGCCCCGCGAATGTATGGTAGCCATGGCAAGCAGGTCGGCAGCGATGCCGTCGGTGTTTTCACTTCGCTTGTCTAGGGTAAGAGCCTTTGTCAGTCGTAGCAAGGCGTCGGCCGTCTGGCCACTCTTGCTCTGCAGGCTGGCGGCCAAAAATAGGTTTGAGGCCTGTTCCTGCCAAGCGCCGGCTTTCTCGTTGAGCGCAGCGGCCTCGTCGAGCAGAGTGAGAGCTTCGCTCATTTTTTCCTGAGCCCTGAGAGCCTGAGCCTTGGCCTGCAGAATCACCGCCACCACAGCTCCATCAAGGGATGCCCGTCCCACGAGGGCCCGGTCGAAGAAGGCCACAGCTTCGGTAAGTTTACCGGTAGCTTGGGCATAGCGACCTTGATTGGCAAGGGCGCGCGCCGTGAGCTTCGCGTCGGCGACCAACGCCGCCAAAGCAGCCTCCTGATCCCAGTAGGCCCCAGCCGCGTCTAATTTGTTTGCCGATAGATACAGAAACCCCAAGGAGTCGAGCACCGTACATTGGCCTGCCAAATCGTCTACCGCCTCATACGACAAGAGCGCCAAACGGTAGAAGTTCTCGGCCTGGCTCAACTGCCTTTTGCGAAGCGCCTCATCGGCGCTTTTCAGCGAATCGGAGGCCTGGGTTCGAGTTACCATCACCTCGGCCACCACAGCGGCCTTGGACGCGGGAAGCGAAGAACAAGAGCCGAGCAACAGGATCCCGGCGAGGGCGCTAGACTGCGCAAGAACCCGATACGTTAAGTGGGCCATCAAAAGTCTCCTTGCCGGACGCTTTGGTAGGCCGCTTGGGGTTCTGGCTTCGAGGTGACCCCGCCGCTAAGCAGGGGGTTATTGCGCAAGCCCTCGAGAACATCCTGAGCTTTGGCCATGGTTTGCCTTGTTTCCAGCAAGAGCCCGGAGATCTTTGGCACCTCGTCCGCCACCCCCGAGGTGGTCCGCTTCAGGTCGTCGGTCATAATCTGCACGTCGTCGAGCACCTTGTTCAGTCTGGCCCACAGCTGATTTTTGTCGTCTAGCAGGGTAGCGATGCTGCCCTTGGGATCAATGAGTTTGACGGCAAGGCCCGTGGGGTCACGAAGCAGGCTTGTTGTCCCCTCGATGTCCTTCGTTATGGTGTTTACCGAAGCCAGCAAGGTATTGATCTGTTCCAGCGATTTTGGGAGTTCGGTGCCTGCCGATTTCAGCGCTTTTGTACCCTCGGTATCGACACCAGCCATCACGTGGTTCAAGCTGCCCAAAGTAACCTGCGACATGTCGAGGGCGTTCTGAAGGGCACCCAGATTGGCACCCAGGGAGCCCGTAGGTCCATGAACATTGACGCCGTTCCATGTATCGAGGAGCACCTTCAAGTTGTCGTTGCTGGTGTCGAGGATGTCGTTCACCTTGCCTATCAAAGTGGTAACGGTGTCGTCCCGCGGTGGCATGTCGACGAAACCCGAGGTCATCAACATTTTGCCCGCCGGATAGTCGGTCGAAAGGATGTCTGAGCCTTCTTTGAGGCGTTCGTTGGATAGGCCACGGTAGAGAACCAGGCTCGAACCTAGTCCAATCGGCGAAGTGACCACATCCAGAAGCGTGTTCACGGTAATTCGTTTTTGGTAACCTTCGTAAATGTAAATGTCGACGTCGACGGCGTTTTTGTCGTTGAGAACCACCTTGGCAATTCGTCCGACCTCGAAGCCCTTCATCGAAATGGCCGTGCCAACCGAAACGTTGTTGGCCGTCAAGAAATGGGATTTGTAGGCGTAGGTACGCTGGAACCACCGCTGGTTCACACCGAGCATGAAGATGAGCACAAACACGCAAAGCAAGGCCACAAACACAAAGGCCCCTACGATCTTGTCCGCGTGTCGGATTCTGAACTTCATTCTCTGCCTCCTGAGGCAACCATACCGCGAGCTGCGAGCAAGCTGCGGTGGCTTTCTTTGATTTCGTCAAGGAAGTCGGGCCATTGAGCCACCCCTTCGGAGGTTGTGCCCACGAACTCCACCCGGCCGAAATTGAAAAGACACAGGTTGTCGGCGACCTGCAACGCGAAGTCTAACGCACTTGTGACTAAGAGCAAGGTTCGTCCTTTTTTCTTGAGGTTCAAAATAGCCGAAACAACCTTGTGGGCGGTGGCACTGTCGAGTTCGGAAAGCGGCGAGTCCAAAAAATAGATGGGTGGGTCGAGGGCAATGGCTCGGGCAACACCAAGAGCGATTTGTTCCCCAATCGACTGTTCCCCCGGGCGGGTCGTCAGGGCCTCATGGTAGCCCACCTGGTCGAGGGCAAACTGGATACGCCGCTCTACTTCAGCATGCTCCATTTTTGGAAAGTTCCAGTTGAGCGGCAGGGCGAGGTTTTGCCTGAGCGTCAAGTTCTGCCAAAGTGCAGAGTTCTGGAAAACAAAAGCCGTCGCGAGCCTGAACGCCGACAGTTCGCGCGAGTTCATGGTAGCGAGGTCTTTACCACGGTAGCGGACTTCACCTTGCGTTGGGGAAATCAGCCCGGCCAGCAGTTTAAGAAGGGTCGATTTGCCGGAGCCAGAGGGTCCTAGAAAAACAGTCGTCTCTCCCTCTGCTATTTTTAGCGTGGTTGGGTGGAGAAGCACCGAACCTGGGCTTCCTGCACCCGCGTCTTCAAGTTCAAAAAGTGGGATCATTTGAGGTACGACAACACTGTAATGATGGCGTCGCTGACGATAACCCAGACGACGCTTGCGCCTACCGCGCGTATACCTGCCGTGGGGATCTCGGTTGTGGATCGGTTAACCGAAAACCCCTGAAAAGTCGAAATCACGGCCACGATGGCCCCGAACACAAAGGCCTTGATGAGGCTGATCAGAAGATCCTGGGCCTTGAGCGCTCCTAGCAGGCCCTCAATGTAGTCACTAAACGATAAGGGCGTCACCAGACTGGCCGGTAGCCAAGAACCAAGCAGGCCAAAGAGACTGAAGTAGATCGAAAGCACAAAGGTTGCCACCACAACCCCAATAACCCGGGGCACCACTAGGTAGGTGATCGGATTCACCCCGAAGGCAATGTAGGCCTGGACCTCGTTGCTGATCACCATTGTGGCCAGTTCTGTGGCGATAGCGGTTCCCGAGCGGGAAATTATGACAAAGGCCGTGAGCACCGGACCGAGCTCACGGGTTATCACCACCACCAAAATGGAATACATCAGCTGATTTTGGCCGAAAGAGCGAAGCAGGGTAGAACCCTGAACGATGATAATGGCTCCCAGCGCCAGCGCCAGAATGCTGATGATCATCAGGGCCTCGACGCCCGTGAACAAGAGTTGCATCACGAGAACCCGAAAGCTGTCGGCCCGTTTGCGGAAGAAATCAGGAAATCCTACCAGCACCTGCCAGAAGTAACCGGCCCCGTAAAAGACGCCGTCAACAATCTCCACCACTGTTCGACCTAGCCGGGTGAACAGGTCGGGTCCTTTTGGGCTAGAGGCCAAAATGCAGATCTCCCCTGTTAAAAGAAGTCGATGTGATGAAGAGGACCCTGTAAGAGATCATTACGTCATTGTCACCTGAAAAACACGGCTGTGGCAACACCTCCCTGAAGATTAAAGTGGCTCCCACCCGTCCTTAGTGCTTGCTCGATAGATAGCATCGATCACCTTTTGTGTATTCCAGGAACTCTCCAGAGACACGATTTCGACCGGTTCACCCTTCACAGCCTTCGAGAAAGCTTCCACTTGACGTCTGTACTGGTGGCTGGTCGGGAAGCGATGCATTTCCGAACGGGAATGATCTGCATTGGTAAACTCCAGAAGCTCTTCACCCCACCCATTGCCATTGAAGGGTGACTTCACCTCGATGGTTCCCTCGGTCCCATGAAACACCATGAGTTGTCGGGCCGCCAACTGCGTCGAGATGTAGAAGCTGAGCTCAAAATCGCCGAAGTCAGCACGGACGCTAGAGTAGATGTCGGTACCGAACGTAGGGTCCCACTGTGTGTTAGCTTGTACTCGTTTGGGTTCTTTGCCGGTGGCAAAACGCGTAGTGGTGGTAGGATAAACCCCGATGTCGGGAAGTCCTCCACCGCCTAGGCTTTTGATGTTGCGCATGTTGTGCGGATCATGGTTTTTGTAGGTGAACACTCCCTGAACATGGCGTAGACTACCAATCGCTCCCGCGGCAAGCAGTTCCCTCACTTTGAGCCATACCGGGGAGTAAGTGACCATGTAAGCTTCGCTGATAATCACATGGTGCTTGGCGGCAGCCTCGCGGATAAGTGCGATTTCCGAGGCTTTGAGCAACATAGGTTTTTCGCACAACACATGTTTGCCGGCCTGTGCGGCCTTTAGCGTCCATTCTACATGCTGAGACGTGGGCAGCGGAATGTACACGGCGTCGATCTCCGGGCTGGCTAGAAGTTCTTCGTAGCTCCCAAAGGCATGCGGCAGACCAAAGCGATCGGCCATAGCCTTAGCCTTGGCGAGGTCGCGGCTGGCTACCGCCGTAACATGGCAGTTTTCCGCTGCCTGAAGAGCAGGAACGACGTGATCACGGCCGATTTTCGCCGTCGACAGAATTCCATAACGTACCATGGGAAGTCCTTCGTCAGCCGTTGGTCGAGCTGCCTATCCTTTTTTTTATGCCCGGCGAACCGCACGTGTCAAGACAAGGTGGTTAGTCTTGGCCCTTGTGGCTAAAGCTACTCATCGCCTAGGCAGAATGAAAGGGCAACTGTAGTATGACAAGAGCTTTTTTCTTGGAGGCACGCAATGGCAACACCTTTGGCTACGGCCGTCTTGGGCCGCACAAATCTTGAAGTGACTCGCCTGAGTTTTGGCGCGATGGAGGTTCGCGGCTCCCGCATCTGGGGTGGCCGCCCGGTTACCGACGACCAGGCCAAGACCATCCTCAATGCGGTACTCGATGCCGGAATTAACCTGATCGACACCGCTAACGACTATGGGCGTAGCGAGGAGTATATTGGCAAGTACCTTGCTCATCGCCGCAAAGAATACATCTTGGCCACCAAGTGCGGATGCACCGTGGTGCGCCGCGACGAGACCACCGACGACACCCCGCACGTTTGGACGCGAGAGAATCTTTTTCGCGGCCTGAATGAAAGCCTGACCCGCATGAAGACCGATTACGTCGACATTATGCAGCTTCACAACCCGCCGGTGGAAGAAACCGAAAAGAACAACCTCGTTGACGTGCTCAAAGAAATGCAAGCGCAGGGTAAAGTGCGTTTTGTGAGCATCTCCACTACGTTGCCGCACCTGCCTGACTATCTGAAGTGGGGTGTTTTTGACTCGTTTCAGATACCTTACTCTGCCCTGGAACGCGACCACGAGGACTGGATCACCCGCAGTGCCGAAGCGGGCATTGGCACCATCATCCGTGGTGGCGTGGCCCGTGGTGAAATTGGAGTAGGTTTGGGCAGTGCCGACCGCTGGAAGAGCTTTGAGGCGGCAGGCCTCGATGAACTGCGCGAGGTCGGCGAAAGCCGAACTGCTTTCCTTCTGCGCTATACGCTGTCCCACCCCCACGTACACACAACCATCGTGGGCACTCTCTACCCCGAGCACCTGCACGAGAACCTTGCTATGGCCGCAAAAGGACCTCTGGCCGCAGGACTGTACGCCTTGGCCAAGGAGCGCCTCACCGCCGCCGGCCTCCATCCAGCGGTTTAGTTTCCCTGCGTGGACTCACTTCCTGGCAACTACCTCGGCAAAGGGCCTCTGGCCGGCAAACAACTGTGAAGGCTTGTTCTGTAGGGTTTGGTCGAAGAACGCAACGAGGTAGCTGTTCAGGATTTCGGTGACTCGGGACCCTGAAATAGGCCCCTTGAGCCCGATCAGGGGCGCCAAAGGCGAAAGCAGTGGCAGGTCGCAGAAATCCAGGTGAGCGGTACCCGTGATGGAATTGATTCCCAGGGTGCCCGTGGTGTTCACCAAGAAGGAGGCGAACAACTGGTTGTTCCGGCTGGCGGTATCGTCGGTCCATTTTTGGCTGAAAAGAAAAAATGAGGGTTTCGTGAGGCCTGAAACGATCACCTCAGGAGCTACCGGCCTCATAAAAGGATCCATTCCCAGAACCGCTTTGACCCGATCGTCGCTGACCGCAAATTGGATGGCCGCGCCTGCGCCGGTAGAATGTCCGTAGACGCCCACTCGGGTGGCATCCACCGCCCCGGCAAGTGGACCTGTCGAGGCCGCGCTTTGCGCTTCGAGGAAATCCAGGGCAAAGTGTAGGTCGCCGGTCCATTGCGCCACCAAGCGGTGAGCTGAGGCCTCGTAAACATCGCTGGGAGCACCATCGGGGAGAGCTTCCGGGTTGTTCTTGGCCACCGAGCCGTCGGGAAACACCGTCACAATCGCACCGTAGGTATGCTGAAGGGCCGCCACCACATAGCCTCGGCTGGCCAACTCAAGGGCCTCGCCGGTGTTTTGGGAGTCAAAACCTTTCCAACCGTGAGAGAAAAGAACCAGAGGATAGCCACCCGATTGGGGAGCCAGTTTTGACTCTGAGAAGGCCGGAGTCGAGGCTAGAGCCAAGTGGTCGAGTGAGAACGAAGGCAGACCCATATACTCGGCGAGGGCCGGAGCGTAGATAAGGGCGTTGTCCATCCAAGGAGCAAGCTTGTCGCCCACAGCTGGTAGTGCGGGGTACCAAAGCTTCACCAAGAGGCGGCGGTTCTCGTCTTTCCCCGACCAGATTTCCTTACGCGAAGGATCAATCAGCTCAAAACTGCGCGTGCCCACCGCGAAAGGGCCAGCAGGCTTGGCAACAGCGGGCACGGGAACCAGGACGGGAACGGCTGTGAACACGACCACGAGCCCGAGAAGCACAAACGGGAACCCCGGCTTCTGCTCCGTTTTCCGGAGCAACCCTAACACCGCCGTAACACTGAGGGACAACGTCAGCAGGTACAGCGGCACCATCTCCCAGCGGTAGCCCTCCAAAAGAAGATGGACGGCGACCACCAACAAAGTTGCCAACGGTAAAAGCATGACCAAGAGCGGCCGGGGTTTGGGCCAGCCCAAGTAGCCTGCCAAGATTATTGGTATCAGTATTTCGAGCGTTCGCATTGCCAACCTCCCAAGATTCTGCAATCCCGCTGATTATTCACAAAGACGCAGCCGAGCGAAAGCCCCCGAAGAAACGCTAAGTTTACAGAGCGCTGGGTTGGCAGTATGGTCGTAGTCATCAGGATCCTAGAAATCCTTCGCCTGCGCTCTTCCAAAATAATCCTTGCAAAAAAAAAAGTAGACCATTAGAGTCAGGTAAAAGGTGGTTCAGAGTAAATGCGATCTACCCTCATGTATCTTCCTGCAATTCTGTTGCTCTTTTTGATCAGTTGCACCTCTCCTAATCCCGTCGTTCCGAGCTCTCCTTCGGTAACCCTTACCGGTCGCATTACTTACGATCGGGTGAAAATCGAGATTATTGATAATTCCACCTTCGGCTTGGACTACGTTGGCAAGCAAAAGTTGCCAGTCAGAGAAACCTCAATTCAATTGTTGGATGTTTCGGGAAATCAGATTGTGGAGGGCTTCACCGACACAGAGGGAAACTATGCCTTGGTGTTCCCAGCTAATGGACCGGTGAAGCTCCGGGTCAAGGCCGTCACCAAATCTCCAGTGGTCAAGATTTTAGACAACACCAGCTTGAATGCCATCTATGCGCTCGACAGCGAGGTTTTTACGCCTGATGGCAAACCCTTTGACATGAATGCCGGCTGCGGTTGGGAGGGTTCCAACACCGCAGGCAGTTACACCAAGTCCCGCTCAGCGGCGCCGTTTGCCATCCTTGATACCCTCTATACCGAAGAACGCGCTTTTCTCGCTTCCAGACCCAGCATCATTTTTGACGACCTCAACGTTTATTGGAGCCCCAAAAACGATTCCGCAGACGGAGCGAAGGAAAGCGGGCACATCGGCACTTCGAAATACAGTCACAACGGTATCGACGACGGTATCTACGTTTTAGGCAAGGCAGATTCCGACACCGACGAGTTTGACGATCACGTGATTGCCCATGAATGGGGACACTATTTCGAGGATAAACAATCTCGTGGTGACAGTATCGGAGGCAGCCACGGCTATAGCGACCTCCTCGACGCGAGATTGGCCTTTGGCGAAGGTTGGGGAAATGCCCTTTCTGGCATCGTTTTGTCTGACCAATATTACTTGGACACCACGGGAGATAGGCAACAAACGGCAGGAAACTACATGAATCTCGAAACCGACCCCGACACACCTGCAGGGTTCTTCTCGGAGACTTCGGTGCAACAGATCTTGTACGATATTTGGGATAACCACGATGAAGGCTCAGAAACCGACGGGGTTCACGTAGATTTGGGAATCATCTACGACGTGATGCATGGGCCCCAGAAATCGACCAGTGCCCTTACGACCATCTATTCCTTCCTGGCTGCCCTGAAGCCCAAGGTTCTTGCGGATGACTGGACGAAAATCGACACTTTAGCCAAGGCGAGGTTTATCACTTGTGTGGACGAGTGGGGTACAAGCCAACTATTTGACGTAAACCCGAGTCAAACTCAAACCACAAAGGACCAACTGATCTACATCGATGGCAATGGGACCTCACCTTTTAGCGTTAACGTCAAGTTTGTAGGCTTATCCGAAGCCAGTAACAATAAGCTGGTTCAGAACCGTTTCGTGCGCATCAAGGGTACTGGCAGTAGCGTTTCCGTAACGGCTAGTAGATCTAGTTCTGATTCTAGTCCTACTTCTATACCTATCATGATGAACGTTTGGCAAAGCGGTCAGTTTGTTGCCTGGTCCGATCCAGACGTTACCTTGCCTAAAACTATGACCTTTCCTTCAGAGCTAAACCTGGACTACGTGCTTACCCTTCAAGATCGCAGTCAAACAGGCAGTCTGGAAACTATCACATTGGAGATTACCAAATGAGCCTCTTGAAAATCTGCCTGTTTTTGGGGCTGTTTGCCACTACGATGTTTCCTGGTTGCGCAGGAAATGCCCCCACAAGGTCGGCTGCCGATGGCAAACCAGCAGCACCTGTCCAGGTGGAAGGAAACCTCAGTGGTGGAACTTTGGTGTTGAAGCTCACCATCAACGGGCCGGCCACTTCGGTGGAACTCGTGGCGGCGGGCCTCGGCGGAGTGAAACTCACCGGCGGCTCCCTTCAGCAGAATCTTGGAAACGTGCTGTCAACTTCGAGTTTTAGTCGAACGCTCCAGTACGAAGCCGCCGAGCAAGAGGGTTCTATCACCGTTCAAGTCAGAGGGCTCTTCAACGGCCACATGATGAGCAAGGTTCAAGACTTTGTGATCCCAGGGACCTCGTTTTTTAATTCCAAGTCAAGTGCCCCTCTCCAGCGAGGCGCTGAAGGCGAACCGTTGGTCATCCTCCCCGCCGACTGAGCTGTGCCAAACTGCGACAAACTCTTGCGTCAAAACTCATCGAGAAATGCGTAGAGTAATTGACGAAAACGAAATCATGTAACAGCATCCGCCTGTGAGTACACACGAAAAACTGGGTTGGACCTTTTTCTCGAACCATACGCACGTCTTGGTCTGCCTCGCTAAGAATCCTGAAAGTTCGCTCAGGGTGGTGGCGCAGACCATAGGTTTGACCGAACGTGCCGTTCAGCGCATTGTTGCCGACCTCGAGTCTGCGGGAGTTCTCGAAAGGCACAAGGAAGGCCGCCAAAATCGCTACCGTCTCCATTTCGAGGTCGCGCTCCGCCATCCGCTGGAGAGCCATCGAACCATTGGCGACGTACTGGCATCCTTAGTCCCAATACGAGAGGAGCAACAAAAATGAAAATTCCACGGTGCATGAGCACACAGCACCCCGACAACGTCAATGTTCCTTTTTTTGCCCGCGGCCAAAAAATTGGTGGCGAGGATGAGGTAAAGGAAGCCTATTACACCTACAGCCATCTGGGCATCGATGAGCAGATGTGGGACGTCGAAGGCAAGGAAGTGGACAACTATGTGGTCAAGAAACTTTTGACTACGTACGAGCATTTCTTCCACGAACACGTGTTGGGCGAGGATGTGTTTCTCACCCTCCGGGTGCCCAACCCGGTGGAAGAACGCGCTGAGGCCAAAATCCTCCTCGAAACTCTTGAGAGCATACCCCGAAGCTTCGACGCCAGCGCGCTTTTCTACGGACGCGACGTGGCTCCCATCTTTGAAGTGATTCTCCCCATGACAGACAGCGCCTCGTCCATTGACCACATTTACCAGTACTACAAAGAGTTCATCGTCGGCAGGCAAGACAAAGTCTTCAAGAAGGGCGACATCACCATCGGCGAATGGATTGGCCAGTTCAAACCCGCCACCGTCAACGTGATCCCCCTAATGGAAGATCTCTACCACCAACTGGCGGCCGACACCATCGTGAGGGATTACTTGGCCGACAAAAAAGGCGTGAAAGACCAGCGGGTATTTCTCGCTAGGTCTGACCCTGCGATGAACTACGGAACCTTTGGCGCCGTGGTGAGCAACAAAATCGCCCTCATGCGCCTCGACAAGCTTTCCAAAGACTTGGGGGTCAACTTGCATCCCATCTTGGGTGCTGGTTCGGCGCCGTTTCGGGGCAACCTGAGCCCCCGAACAGTCAAAAGGTTTACAACTGAATACCCGAGTGTTGAAACCTTCACGCTTCAATCTGCCTTCAAATACGACTATCCCCTGGATGAAATCCGAAACGCGGTTCACTACCTGCAACACGACTTCAGGCCGGGGAAGCCAGCGCAAATCGATGCTGAAAGTGCCTTGAAGCTCACCGAGGACTACACCAAGGCCTACCAGATTCAGGTAAAAGATCTGGCTGTTACAGTGAACAAAATGGCCAAGTTTATCCCCAAGCGCCGGGACCGCAAACTCCACACGGGCCTGTTCGGTTATGCACGTAGCCTCGACGGTGTGACCTTGCCCCGGGCCATCAGTTTCACCGCCAGCCTCTATTCACTGGGTTGCCCCCCCGAGTTGTTAGGCCTTACGGCGTTCACTCCCGCGTCCTACAGCCGGGCCAAGGAGGTCTACTTCTTTTTTGAGGAAGATTTGCGCGACGCGCTACGCAGCCTCAACCCCGATTCGCCGTTTCTGCCCCAAGGGCTTTTGGCCAAAATCGACGAACTGGGTATCCGCTACGAGATTGACCAAGAGCAAAAGAAACTTAGCGACCAGATTCTCAAGGCCTTTGGCGATGGCAAGACCGAAAGAATCACCGAGATGGTGCTGATGGCCGGTCAAGCCCGTCAATTTTTAGGCTAGTTTGCTAGGAGGATTCCATGACAAAGCTTGAGTTCACACCCCGTTCGTGGCTTGCCGATTACGAATGGGACCACGAAAAAAAAAGACTGGATTCGACCTGACCTCGACCGCGCTGTCCTGAAGGAACTAACCCAGCGTAGCACGCCGAACGGTCTTCTCAGGACGGCAATCTTCCTTGGTTTTCTCGGTGTCATTGCCGTAGCAACCTTGGATTTGGCCCAGTTCGGCTTGGGTTGGGCGGTCGCGGGGTTGTATCTCTATTATTTCTTCTATGGCTTCTGGGTCGCCGGGGCTCACGAACTCCAACATAAGACGGTCTTCGGTAAAGAGGCCGATTGGTTCAGCGCAATCTTCTTTTTCTTGGCGCAAGTGCTTATGTGGAACAGCCCCCGCTACGCGCGGGTATCGCACATGCTTCACCACCGCTACACCATGATCCGGGGCCAAGACCCCGAGACCGACTGGCCGGAAGTGATCACCACCACGTGGCTGCGTGGGCATTTTTTTTCTATGATTTCCAAAATCCTGGTCTTCGGTGCTCTCTACTACCTGGTGCTTGATGTGTGGAAGCAGATCAAACGGGCGGCCGGGACGAAGGACTGTTTGATGAGCGAACACTGCACCGCTCAAGACCTCCAGGTAATCCGCTGGGAGTCGCTGGGCATCCTGGCGTTTCACCTCGCGGTTGTTTTGACGGCAATTTGGACAGGTTGGTGGGCTTGTTTGCTGTTCGTCACCATGGCGTGGCAAATCGGTTCGGGCATCGAAGGGCTGTGGCACCAAACCGAACATATCGGCCGGCCCTACGATGTGAAGGATCACCGCCTCAATACCCGGTCGATGAAGGTCAGCAAGTTCCTGAACCTGATTTATTGGGGATTGGACGACCATGTGGACCACCACCTGTTTCCCGCGGTGCCCTCGCGAAACTTGCCCCGACTGCATCAAATCCTCAAGCGCGACCTAGCCTTCCCCAAGAATATTCTCGACTGCTGGGCCGAAATGTACGCCGTTTCCCGCGAAAAAGACGTGAACCCCGCCAACGAGTACATTCCCGAGGAACTGAAGGCTCATTTCACCTTTCCAGCAAAGACAAAGGCAGAAAAACCGGGCCCCGGCTGAGTCGCGAGGTAGCGTTTTTTGGGTAACCACCCCTAAGGGGGCTTCGTGACCAAATGGAACCATTCCTTTGCTCACTTCTTCTCGATTAGGGGTCTGATTCTTTTAAGCCTGAATGGCCTCCAAAAAAGGTTGGACTTCAGCCAAAAACAACTCAGGAACCTCGGCAAAGGAAGCGTGACCGCAAGGCAGTACTACGAACTTCGCGTGGGGGATACACTTCGAGGCTACCCTGCCGTCAGTGCGTGCTGGAATAACGGGATCACTTTTGCCGAAAAGCAAGAGGGTTGGTATTTTGATCTTTAGGGCGACGACGCGAAGCTCGTTGTCTGGGGTAGCAAAGGAACGCCAAAGGGCTCGATTAAGCATCCTCTGCGGTGCACGTGTCTGAGCGGTCCGGGCGCGTTCCAGCATGGCTCGTGTCGTGTCAGTCTTTCGTTGCAAATACATCCTGGCAAAGCTGTGGGGCGAAAGGGAAAACTGGCTTCCTTGGATTTTGCAGAAACTTCGGGTAATCAAAGTAGGGTTGGTGAAGCCACCCGGGGAGACTAGCACCAAGCCGCGCACCAGTTCAGGCGATGTGGCGGCTAGTCTTGCGGCCACATTGCCTCCCAGCGAGTTCCCGATGATTAAAACCGGTGGAAGTTTCAACTCCCTAAGAAACTCCCGAAGGACTTGGTAAAAGTATATTAAACCCACTGACTCAGGGGTCTCTGGCAGTTCCGATTCGCCATAACCCGGCCAGTCAACCGACAGCACCCGATGCCTTTTCGAAAGCTCCGGAATGACCGACGCATAGTCTTGGCTGTCGCCTGGGTTGGCATGCAACAAAACTAACGGGGCAGGATTCCCCGGGGAATCCTGACTCGGCCCCTGTTCGGAGTAATGAACTGCTCCCGTTGATAGTTTTACCGAAGGCACAAGTCTCTCCTGTCGTTGTTGAATCTCGCTCAAAGATAAGTTATTTACGATTGGGCAGCCAGCTTGGTAGGGAGCTCTGGAACCCACCGGTACAGGGGGTCGGCTTTTTGCTGAGCCTTGATGCGACGCAAGAGAGCCAGCCCTGCCCACAGGGATTTTGGCCCCTTGGGAAGGTCGTGGGCAAGTGCCCGATGGAGCTTGGGCAGGTGATAATTGGGCACGGCGGCATACATATGATGCTCAATGTGGAAGTTCATGTTCCAATACAAAAAGCGCGTCAGTGGCCCGTGGGCGAAGCTGTGACAAACCAGGCGCCAGTCTGCCGTGCTGTCGGGCGAACCGGGGTGGGGAAGGGCTGAACTCGCGGATGAGCTTCGTCAAGAGTAACAGGAGGTGGGCTTTCACCGAAAGCTGCCAGACCGGCGGCCGCTCACGAGCTTCCCCAGCAATCACAGCAAGCAGGTCCCGAACTCCGGTGTACTGATGCATGCCGTCGGTTCCTACCTCCAAGTGATGGGCCTCCAAGTTGTTGATGACGATGATGTCGCCCTCGGCCATGGGGTAAACCCGGTCTTCCATGAGGTAGCTACCCCATCCACGGATTACTCAAGAGATCTCGAGGCAAGCGTGCCAGTGGTGAAACCCGCCCATATCGAAGCCGGCATTCAACTCTTGGTCAAAGAAGGCGAAAGGGAAGTCGGAGTCGAGTGGAATCGTGTCCTTTTGAGAGTACATACACCCCTATTCACATCAACGGTGAAGTTTGAAACAGACGTGTTCCCACTTCGCTGTAGATTGCCGCTAAGGTGGCAATGTGCAACCCCGAAATTAGAAGATTACTCACAACAACCGGGTTTATGAAGCTGCCTACTGTAAATGGCGTGGTGACTTTATACACCACTTGTACCGCTAACAGAGCAGCAATAAAGGCTGGAACCGGTAGGAATACCAACACGGCTGAGGCTATCAGGATGGCCATGTAAATCGACATGAGAATACCCCGTGCGGCGGTAGACGGCCCCCACGCCTCATCGATAAGGGAAGATTGGATGGCCATGAGCACAACGATGGGCACCAACACCACAATGTTCGCCGCTAAAGAAACATAAATCCAAGTCTGCAATTAGTTTCCCCTCCGTGAATCAATTCCTGAAGCCCACCCCCAAGATTCTTGTAGAATAAAATCGCCCTTAGGGAGTTCGTCAAGAGCCTTGGGCCAAAGCCGGACCAAGACAGGTGTGTGAGTTTGGGTTGTCCTTCGGTTTCTTATGGTATTATTCGCTGAACTCGAAACTCACCGCTGAAGGAGGCTTACCCTGTTGCGCCGTGCAGCTCTTGCTTTGATTTTGGTATCGCTTACTGCTCTGGTTTTAGCAGCGCAATCTTCCGCCGCAACGCAGGCAATATACCAAGTGGGCGACAAGGGGCCCGCAGGTGGCATCGTGTTCTACGACAAGGGCAACGCCTCAGGGGGTTGGCGCTATTTCGAGGTTGCCACCAGCGATGCAGGTTCGGGTATTCCCTGGGATACCGGCAATTACCTCGATGTAACAACCAGCACCACCATCGGATCGGGAAAAGCCAACACCGAGGCCATCATCGAGGCGCTCGGTTCTGGAATCTACGCTGCCCAACTGTGCCGTGGCCTCGCGACCGGTGGCTTCAATGACTGGTTTCTCCCTAGCAAAGACGAATTGAACTTGCTGTATACCGCCGTGGATTGGAGGGGCCGGGGAAGTTTCACCGACAAGGACCGTGAAGGCTTCACCAATCATTACTACTGGTCTTCGTCGCAGTACTTTAGCAGCTACTTCTACGCCTGGGATCAGGACTTCGGCAATGGACGTCAGAAAAATGACCTCAAAAACACAGGGTTTTCCGTTCGGGCTATCCGGGCTTTTTAAAGGTGCTATGATATCTTGAGGTCACAAAGAGTTCCCCTACATAACAGGCCCACTCAAGAGCGAGAGCTCTACCGGGCAATAGCGGGTTAAGAAAGGACTTTCCTGTTTCCAAAGCCCCTGGTCGAGCGACTCCAGCTTTGAGGCCCCGGTTTTCCGGTCGCTTGACTAAAAAAACAGCCTAAATCCCTGCAAAGCAAGAAGTTAGGCTTAGCTCCCCCGGTTGGACTCGAACCAACGACACTCGGATTAACAGGGCAAGCCCTAAACCTATACCTGACAATCATTTACTATCACTGAATAGCTTTAGTCAAGAGGGGTAATAGGGCGTGAAAGTACCTGATAGGGTGTGCTTTCTCAGTTTGGTTTCTCATTCGTTTCCTGGGCCAAATCTGACAGGGAGACCGAGCAAAATTATACCCACGTACTTAAGCAGGAGCCTTCCGTCATGAAGGACCCTTCAACCGCCTGCTGGAAAACGGCTGCGATATTCTGCAATAAAGGAACTTTCGTGGCCATACCGACCCCGACCTGCCCCACACTTCTAACCCACTTGCTGTGAGAAGTCCGCTGGATAGGATGTAGGCAGCGGTTGTAAATTTCGTGGTCATCGCGCTAATTTGAACGAGGGTTTACACTGGCCTGATACGGCAGGATATCTGGAACGGCCTATTTACTCGCTCCGGTGAGGGAAGCTATGGCTGCTGGGGAAATTACCGTGTTTTGCGGGCAGTGTACGCGGGTACTGGCGGGGGCACTGGCGGGGGCAAGCTGGCTTCCTATCTGAACTATGCCGTTCAGGCTAAATTGAGTTAGGTGGACGCCTTCGGCGCTTTGAGTTAAGATCCACTACGAGGAAGATTGCGATGAGTTCAGAACATGACATCCACTTTTCAAGAACGCTGAAAGGATTCTTTTGGTTTA
>CANJXC010000017.1 GCA_947478845.1 Spirochaetales bacterium
CGGCGACCACCTTCATCATGGTAGCCTTCACGGCCTGCAGGTCTGGGCCCGCAACCGCTCGCACAGCCGGAGCCACCACCGCAACGGGCCTAGCCTCTGCCTGCGCGACGGGAGCCAAAACCGCCCCGGACTGTGCGTTCATGTAGTCCACGATTTGGCCCAGTGTGCGTAGTTCGGCTAGGTCGGCGGGGTTAAGCTCGGGCAACCCGGGAATCGCCTCCTGCACCGCTCCGAGAATCTCCACTCTTTTAATCGAGTCAATTCCTAGGTCGGCTTCCATGTCCATCGAAAGTTCCAGCATTTCCGAGGGATAACCGGTTTTATCGGCGACCACCTTCATCATGGTAGCCTTCACGGCCTGCAGGTCTGGGCCAGCGACTGCGTGCGCAACCGGAGCCACCACCACAGCACCGGGCCTAGCCACTGCCTGCGCGACGGGAGCCACAGGCACGGGTGCGGGCAGGGGCGCCTTCACAGCCACCTGAGGTGCCCCGAGGGGAAGCGCTGGGGTCTTGGGAGAAGAAACTCGTGGGGTTCCGACGGCCCCGGAGGCAACTCCGAAGGCGTTGCTTTGGCTGGCAAGAAACTGCTCGTGAAGGCGCATCGTCTCCAGCTGAAACTCGTGGTACATAGCCAAAGATCGGCCCAAGGCCTCGGGAGCACTTACGCCAGAGGCTTGTGAGGCCATCACATTTTGGACCACGCGGGAGTATTCTTCCGGACCCTTGAGAAATTGTTCGTGGATTGCCAAGAGGCGATTTTGCGTTTCCAGCAACTGGGTCACACTTTCCTCAAGAAAGCTCGGGGAAGGTACAAATTGTTGTTCAGGAACGACTTGCTGTACGGGAGCGACTGGCGGGCTCACGTGAACCACCGGGGAAGTGCTCTTGAGGCGATACCCATCGGTGAGCGCACTTTCAAAAGCCTCTCGGGTCTTAGGGCTCACATAGGGAGCCGCGTTGAGCTTGATCGATGTTGGCGATTTCTTGCGTCCTTGCGTTGGGCGCAGAACAGCCGAGTAAGGATCAACGGGCTTTAACTCCACGCCATACACGGCCAGTTCGATGGCGGCCAGTCGAAGCTGTCGGTCCGACGATTTCTTGGGTGAAGCACCGGTGGCCACAACCAAGACGTCACCCTTGTTCCCCAAAAGGCCTTCGAGCAACTTTGCAAGAACGTTTTTGGGCCCAAACTCGACAAAAACCCGAGCTCCTGCCTTGTACAGTGCTTCTATTTCTTGACGGAACCGCACAGGTTCTACCATGTGTCGCTTCATCGCTTGCTTGATGAGCTCAGGCTTCTTCGAATGAAGTTCACCGCTCAGGTTGGAGTACACCGGCAATTGGGGAACCCTGAAGGCGACTTTGTCGATGACTTCTGCCAGTGGGAGCTGGGCATGCCCGACAAGGGGTGTATGGAAAGCCGCCGATACAGGCAGAGGAACGACTTGAAAGCCGTGGGTTTTGAGAGCCTGAGTCGCGGCCTCTACTTGCGAGGTTGGCCCCGCGATGACGACCTGGGTTGCCGAGTTGTCATTGGCGATGACTACACCCTCGAACCTTTCCAAATGCTGGGCAACTTCTTCGGTCTTGCCAACCACTGCAAACATCGTTCCGGGGTCGAAACCAGGCCGGGGTTGACTGGCCATCGCTTGACCACGGGCGTTGGCAACGTGCCGGTAGTCGTCATCCGACAACACTCCGGCAGCCCAAAGTGCCGTCCACTCGCCGAAACTATGTCCGGCAGCAAAATCAGGTGCGAGTCCCGCTTGGCGAAAAGTCTCATATAATCCCATGCTCACAGCGCCTATGGCAGGCTGGGCATACTGGGTCTGTTGCAACCTCTGCTCGTTTTTCAGGGCCTCATCGGAAGAAAACACAGGAACCGGATAGGTGATGGTCGACAGGGCAGGCAACCCATTGTGCGAAAACTCCCTATCCATCGCGGCAGTGGCGTCCATGAGCGGAGGGAAATTACAAACAGCCTCAATGCCCATGTCCACAAACTGTGAACCCTGACCGGAAAATACCGCCGCCACTTTGCCGTGAGTTGCCACCCCCGTAGCGCGGAAGTAGACCCCCGATAGAGCCCAGTTCAAAGCTTCCGGCTGTGAAGCCCAAGTTTTGCTCGCCAAGGAAAGTTGTACGAGCGCTTCAGCACCATTTTGGGCCAAGAAGCCAATTCGGGCATTCTGCAGAGCTGGTGTCGCCGCAGGCGCCTCGAGAACCAATTGATTGAACACGAAGGGTTGTTCGGCTTCAGCTACGGCAAGCTTTGAAATCCAGTTGCTAGCCAAACTCTTGAGCGAGCTCACATCCGGAGCCGACAAAAGGATTGACTGAGGCACTTCATTTAACCGATACGACCCACTCGGCTTCGGAGAATACTCCTGCAAGACAAAATGAAAGTTCGAACCACCAAAGCCGAAGGAGCTTACGCCCGCACGCCTGGGAACACCATCGACCCTCGGAATCCAAGGCCGCGTTTCTGTATTGAGGTAAAAAGGCGAGTTTTCAATCTTCAGTTGAGCATTAGGGCGGGTCACATTGATCGTCGCGGGTAACACCTTGTGATGAAGGGCCAGTGCCGCCTTAATTATTCCCGCTGTTCCTGCCGCGGCCTTGGTGTGACCAATTTGCGACTTCACCGTACCAAGGCCGATGTGTTGAGTTTTCTCGTTGTCTGCACCAAAAAATTTGGTGAGACCCTCAAACTCGGCAGCATCACCAGCAATGGTTCCGGTACCGTGGGCCTCGATAAGGCCCACGGAGGCGGGATCAAAACCTGCGTCTGAATAGGCCCGCATCAAGGCCTTGGCCTGACCATCGGGCCGCGGAGCGTAGATCGACTTGAAGCGTCCGTCGCTTGACGAGCCGATTCCATGAATCACCGCATAGATTTTGTCGCCGTCGCGCTCGGCATCGGCTAGGCGCTTGAGGGCAACCATGCCAATTCCTTCCCCAACCATCATACCTTTAGAGTTCTCATCAAACGAACGGACATTTTCGTTGGTGGTAAATGCAGGGGTTTTAGAAAAGGACATGTACATGAACGGCGAGTTGTCGCAACAGATCCCGCCGGAGATCATCACTTCGCTACGGAACTCGAGAAGATCGCTGATAGCCAACTTCATCGCCGCAAGCGAGCCTGCACAGGCGGCATCGACGACGCAATTGGTTCCCCCAAAATCAAACCGGTTGGCAACCCGCCCGGCAATGACATTTCCCAACATTCCGGGAAAGGAGTTTTCTTCCCACCCTACGTAGGCTTTCTTGAACTTCTCGATGATATGGCCCCGGTCTGCCTCATCGATGCCACAGGAAGCAAGGACTTTCTCAAGGACCGGTCCTTGCAGGCGGGCGGAAAGCGGCACAATCTGCTGTTGACCGCCGCCAACTCCCAACACAATTCCCACTTTGTCGCGGTCGTAGCCGGAGGACTCCCCTATACCTGCATCGTCGAGGACGTCTCTAGCCACCACAAGGGCCATCAATTGTGCTACGTCGGTGACTTCCAGAATGTTCGGTGGAAGTCCGAACTCCATCGGGTCAAAGTCGATGTCGGGGATGAAGCCGCCGCGCCGGCAATAGGTCTTGTCGGGGCTTTTTTTGTCGGGAGAGTAGTGGTCATCGATATTCCATCGGGAAAGCGGCACGTCCATGATGGCGTCGAGCTTTGTGGTGATATTTTCCCAGTACTGCTCCAGGTTTCTCGAATTGGCAAAAATACTGGCCATGCCAACAATTGCAATCGGATGCTGTTGCAACCTAGAGTTCATTTCAGACCGGTCTTCAAGGTGTTTCAAAGTTTCCCTTTATCTCATTAAAAACTGTTAATTGTCAAGTTTCTAAGGTCTTAGCGGATTCAAAGTCTGGATCAATTTCCAACTTGAGATCCTCTGGGCACTCGCCGCAGCAACAATCGCTGGTCCGTTAAGCGTTTGTAGTTTTGTCAGAAAGCAACGTTTATCCAACGCTGGACCGAAGCCAAGCTCCGCATGGGCGGTCGAAAGTTCAACCCTCAGTCCTGAACCGCTGCATTTCAAAAAAGCCTCTTTCTGAGCAAAGAGCGACTGGAACCGCAGTTCAGTTTCCTCGGGAACCGCCAACACCCAAGCTGCCTCCTCTGAAAGCAAGTACCGGCGTGCCAGAAGCCGGGCGTCTAAAGGCACGAGACCCGAGCGAACGACGTCTACCCCAAGGGGAGCGCCATAGCTCCAGCCGACAACAATCAGCCCGTGCGAGTGGGAAAGGCTGAACTCAAGACCGGTAGACGCTAGTTCTCCATCGAGGAATGGCTTCCCGCCTTCAGCGATGGATATTGGAAGTTCCCGGGGGGTACAGTTTGTTGCCCGGGAAAGGTGATTTCGCAGAAGGACCCTGCCCACTAAGAACTCCCATGCGCGGTCTGGATGTCGCAGGTTCCTCCACGCTTGGAGCTCTGCCTCGGGCAAACACGACTGGAGGGCGGGCCCCAGATCCCCAGAAAGTTGATTTGCATCGCACCAAACCAACGTCGCTTCCGTCATGGAAGTGGTGGCAGCCTCATGGCCTCAAGGACTTCCCCCGGAATGGGCTGAAGGCGCTTTTCCCGATCGAGACAGACCATTTCGATGTCAGCAACCACGGCGGCCTTGGATGCACGTGGCCTCCAGACCTCCTGCCGCCAAAGGGTTTTGTACTTGCCTTCCAGTTGATAGGAAGTTCGGATGTCACAGACTTCCGAGAAAAGAACACCATCTTGAAACACCAGTGAAGCCTTGTAGACGGCAAAGCCGAGTCCCTTTTCGTTCCAAAGGCGCGCAAGGCGCTCGCTGTCGATCACGTGTTCGCGTGCCCTCTCGAAGTACTTCAGGAAATTGGGATGGTAGACCACCCCCGAATGATCTGTATCTTCGTAATAGATCTGCACGGGAAAGTGGTAGACTTGGCTTGTGGTGCTCATCGAGGGGTCCTCTGGTCGCCTGACTTCTGGCAGATGGCGATAGTCTCGCACGGCCAACGGGAGCCGTCAACGAGACTCAATCCACGAAAAAGGCGTCCCGAAGGACGCCTTTTTCACGAGTCAAGGAAGAAAAAAACTAGGCGTTGTAGGTCGACGAACTGACGTTGCCACCGGTTCCGGTCCAGTTGGTATGGAACACCTGACCACGCGGTTTGTCGGTTCGTTCGTACGTGTGGGCTCCAAAGTAGTCACGAAGCCCCTGGAGCATATTCGCTGGCAACTGGGCGGTTCGGTAACCATCGAAGAACGACAGCGCCGTGCTCATAGCCGGAAGAGGGACACCAGCCATCACACCGGCTCCAATGACGCGCCGCCACGAATCTTGAGCTCGCAACATCACGTTCTTGAACCAGTCGTCCATCAAGAGGTTGTCAAGTTTGGGGTTCTTATCGTAGGCAGCCTTGATTTTGTCGAGGAACACAGACCGGATGATGCACCCGCCCCGCCACATCAGCGCAATGCCTCCGTAGTTAAGTTCCCAGCCGTATTCCTTGGCGGCTTCCCGCATCAACATGTAGCCTTGAGCATAACTGACCAGCTTGCTGGCCAGCAGAGCCTCTCCCAAGTCCTTCAGAAAAGCCGCTTTATCACCGGTGAACTTCTGGCGATTACCACCACCTAGCACCGCTGAAGCCCGTACCCGCTCGTCTTTCAGTGCCGAGAGGCAACGCGCAAACACCGCTTCACCGATAAGTGTCACCGGAATGCCCATATCTAAGGCGTCAACAGCGGTCCATTTTCCTGTGCCTTTCTGTCCGGCAGTATCAAGAATCTTTTCCAGCAGGGGGCCTCCGTCAGTGTCTTTGTACGCCATGACGCTCGCCGCAATTTCGATCAGGTAGCTGTTGAGCTCGCCCTTGTTCCACTCTTTTAGGGCGGCTGTCATTTCCTCATAGCTCAGGCCAGCGTAGTTCTTCATCAGATGGTACGCCTCGCTGATGAGCTGCATATCGCCATACTCGATGCCGTTGTGAACCATTTTCACGTAGTGGCCAGAACCGGTGCCACCCACCCAGTCGCAACAGGGCTCGCCCTTGTCTGTCTTTGCTGCGATAGCCTGAAATATCGGCTTCACCGAAGGCCAAGCTTGGGCATTGCCACCGGGCATGATACTCGGGCCGTTTCGCGCGCCCTCTTCGCCACCCGAAACTCCCGATCCCACAAAAAGGATTCCTTTGTCGGCCAAGGCCTTTGTACGACGGTTGGAGTCGGGGAAATGGCTGTTCCCTCCGTCAATGATGATGTCACCTTTTTCCAGGTGGGGCGCCACCAAGTCGATAAACTGGTCAACAACTTCCCCGGCTTTGACCATGAGCATGACCTTACGAGGGCTCTTCAGGAGACCTACGAACTGTTCGATGGAGTGCGAGGGAAGTAGGTTGGTGAAACCTTTTCCTGCGTCATTCATGAACTCGTCGACCTTGCTGACGGTCCGGTTGAACACCGCCACGGTGTAGCCGTGGTCACACATGTTAAGTACGAGGTTCTGGCCCATGACGGCCAATCCTATCAGGCCAATATCGGCTTTCTTATCCATCTCAGTCTCCTATGGGGGATATTCTAAGTCACTTCCAGAGTTTAGGCAAACTTCTTCAAAACGTTGGACTCCATACTGTTGGCTATGCTGCGGGCCAGCTTCACTGCCGAGGGATGACCCCTGGTTCCGGCGTCCTGCCTTGCGTCGAGCATGCGAAGCTCCTGTTCCAGTAAGGTGATGAATGGAGCTTGAAGTTCCACAAGTTTCAGAAGCACTTTGCGAACTTGTGAACCATCCTGAAGGGCATGAAAAATCGTCGACCTCACCCGGGAAATCTCATGAGCCTGCGACTGCAACAACTTTACGAGATCGGGAAAGGCGAACTGGGCTTCCTCCTGCCGACGGAACTCTTTTCTCAGTTCTTCGTCCTCTGCCTGCTGGATCACCCGGTAATGGGATTGGATGTTTTCTAGTATGCCGTCAAGCCGCTTTTTAAAGTTCATGAAAAAAGTGGCTGCACGGTCGTCTGGAATCGAGAGCGACATCTGGGAGAAGTTCCCGAACTCCTTCTGGTACATCTGTATTGCCATGAAGATGTTCTTCACATGGGAGTTCTTGACGAGTTCCGGGTTGGCCGCCACCCGATTTTTCACTTCCAGCATGACCTGTTCTACAGGCAGACGGCCGGAGCCGCTGTTCCCAGCCAGATCGTCTTCGGCTTCCTTGGCCGGCTTGAGGGAGCCATGGGCAAAAAGTACTTCTACCGAAAGAAAATACACCAGAACCCTCAACTCGCCTTCGATGTCAAGAATCTCCGCCTGATCGGGGGTGGTGAACGATAGCCGGGTGAGAAAAGTAAAAACGCTGTTGGCAAGCTTCTTCTTAACTTCGACTACACCCTCCATTCCGGCCATTCGTAGGGCTTGGGGGAGAGGCGACAACCGCTGATCATCGATTTTCAGGTACTGCTTGAGTCGCTGAGGCAGCAAAAGCTTTTCTCGGATCTCAATCCAGTCGCTGGTAATTCGTTTATCAAGGAGATCCATACCATCACTATACGGTGTGCGAAACAAAAAAAACAGGCCCCAAGGGAATCGCTGTCGTACGAGAACTTTCGTCTGTCTCAGCAAAAAAAACAGTTTTTTTCTGAAGCAACAGACCAGGTTTCCCCGTCTGTTTAGGTACATCACCCCTTAGGAGGAAAACGGGTATGAACAGTCTTAACAGTGTGCTGATCGAGGGCAACCTCGTGCACGATCCCGAAAAGCAGGAGTTCGACAGTGGCTCAAAACTCTGCCGATTTACCATGGCTTCGAACCGTTGGTTCAGCCAAGACAACGAGAAGAAGACCGAAGTGAGCTATTTCGACATCGAGGTTTGGAACAAGGTAGCCGAAAGCTGCCTCAAAACCTTGGCGAAGGGGCGTGGTGTCCGTGTTGTCGGGCGGCTCAAGCAGGACCGCTGGGCCGACAAAGACGGCAAAAACCACTCAAAGGTCAAGGTGGTGGGAGAAACAGTCGAGTTCAAGACTCAGTTCGACAAGAAGCCCTCTGAAGTGAAAGAGCCCGAAGATGCGGAAAAAGAGCCGGTCTTTTGAACCGCCGGTCGAGCTGAACTCGATCTGGCTGGAAGGTACCGTGTTGGGGGAGCCCACCGATGTCAGCGACAGAGAGCGGCCTGCCTGCCGTTTTGAGGTTGCCACCTCGCGTTGGCACCTTCAAGAACAGGACCTGTCGGTCTTTACTGTCGAAGTGCGGGAGCCTCAGTTGGCCGCCTGCCGCAAGCAACTGACCAAGGGACGGGGAGTGCGCATCATAGGTCGGCTCCACCAGAACCGGTGGAAAGACTTGTCAGGAAACTCTCACACGGAGCTGCAAATTGTTGGCGAGCTTGTGCAAACGAGGCCCCTGTTCGCAGCAACTGAGTAGGGCGGCAAAAGTTTAGTCTGTGAGGGTGGCCGGTTTCTCCGGCCACCCTCACAGGCAAAAGCTGATGACGAGGAAACACTGTTTTTTACCAAAATATCACCCTTTTGGGTGATGGGCACGAAGGCGCATCCAACATAGAATAAATTTAATATATTGGAGGCCCGATGAAAAATCTAGGCGTTTTTTTTACTGTAAGTCTGCTTTTGCTGGGGGGATGCGACCTCTTGACCGGCCCGTCAACGCCAGCTGCCACGACCAAGACACCTGAGGCAGGTACGGGTGCCATCACCTTCACTAACCCTGACGGCACCAAGACATCCTTGGATGTGACAGGCGCGGAATGGGGTGGCACGGGTGTCAATGTCGACTATGCTCTCTATTTCACAGCATCAGATGGCTCAAAATGGGCGGTCGCCTTCTATCTCCCGGGTAAGACCCATCCGTTTGGAATTACAAGCCAACCGATCAGTGCTTTCGCCGGGTACTATTCCCCAGTCGGTAACTTTGCTACCGACGGTAAAGAACTCTTCAATGCGAATAATGGCATCAAGCTAACCGCGACTTTCAACTTCAGTTCAAATCAGGTCAGCAGTGGCTTGTTAACTATGGCGGGTACCATTGATTTGCTCACTGGCCAAGGTGGCTCAGCTTGGAGGACGATGGCTTGGGACTTCAAAGACTTGCCAGTGACTCTGAACTCCAATGCAACCCTTGCTGCGCTGAAGTACACTATTGCTTCGGACAGGTGGCAAGCAATCGAAACTGTCTCGACACACTGATTCTCAAAGCTAGTCTGTGAGGGTGGCCGGTTTCTCCGGCCGCCCTCACAGGGCAAATCTCAATCCAAGATTCACCGTTAACACCAGTTGGTCCCACCACAACAGGTTACTCCAAAGGTTAAACACAGGCTCCATTCCCTGCACCCGCACAAAAAGGGTGTAGCGGTCTGAAAATTGGTAAAGCATGCCCAATCCAAACTCGGGGTATAAAAAACGTCCGGCGAGATACCAAGCGGTCAGCGGCAACACCATTTCCGTGGCGCCGGTCCCGGCGGTTCCAACGGGTAGCCGTAAGGCGAAGGCAACACCAACCTCCGGTACCACAGTAAGAGTTTTGAGAACTGGGAACTCATAGCCGAGGTTGGCACTGGCGACCAACACCATCACGGACACGTTGTCGTACATGGCCTCGACCGGTACCGGTCGGTCTATCAGGTATTGCATGGATTGGGAAAAGACCGACACCTCGGGCCGGAACACCAAATTGGGCGACACGACAAGGGGCACGGAGGCCCCAAAGGAGTTGCTGATTACGGGATTCGGGGCACTGTCGTCCACAGAGTTCAGAATAAAGTCATAACCAAACTGGAGTTCCAAACCAGGCACTTCAACACCCAGCAGGTTGGCAGCCTGCAGGGGCATCGCCATGAGGCCTAGGGCCAGCAACACGATTGTTTTGCAGGCGCCCTCGGTACACATCAGGGGGCAAGGACCCCGTAGGGCACATAGACAAGCCCGGCGGCGCCAGCGTACCCGCGCCATCGGGTGTTCCAAGTGAGCACAAACCCATGGGTGAGCGCAACCGCATGCGTGTACTCACCGGCGGTGCCGATTTCTGGCAGACGATAAAGCCGCGACTCGGAACTTCCCTTCTGGCCAACCGCCACCCAACCCTCGCGGGTGGCCAAAAGCAAATGCCCTCCCTCGGTAGCTGAAAAAGTGGACACCTCGCCGCCAAGGCGTGCAGTTAGGCGTTGAACTAACGGGTCCAACTCTAAAGAGGGCGGAACCGGTTTGTCCATTTCAGTCAAAGTCACCGACTGTTCGTTCCCCGTGGCCAAATCCAAGCGGGTGTCGGCCGACTGCCAACCTTGGTCGCCCAGAAACCGCCAGTGGAGGTCGATGGTGGCGGGCTTGGCGTTGACAAGCTCCGGGTCGAGCCCGATCGCTTGGCGGGTTTTATCGCGGGTCTGCGAAATCAGCGGGTAAAACGTTAATCGGGGATTGCCCTCCGCCCACCATGCCAAAGTCACGGCCTCGGGGTCGGTACCGTCCTCTGCGGACGCAGTCATCTCGCGGTAAAGTCCTAAAAAGGTTTTCTTGTTCCAGCGGAACAATCGGGAGGTTCGATAGGCGGTGAGCGCCGGCTCAGATTTGGGACGTTGAACCTGCAAAAGACCGGTGCTGTCGTCGAGAATCAGGAGACCCAAGCCGGAAACAGCCGCAGCACCCAGACCCCCTTCGCTGGGCGCTAGGTCTGAGGCGAAAACGGCTTCGCTCGCAGGCTTCCAAACGACTTTGAGCGGCTGCTCGAACCCGGTGATGCTCTGAACTCCCGTTGCCGAGGCGGCATCGAAGACATACCAAGACACGCGACTCTGAAAAAAGGCGGCATTAACAGCCTTTTCGTCCGCACAGGACAAAATTCCGCCAAGAACAAGAACCGCTACAGTGAGCCTCAGGTTCCACATAAGGGAAGTCTAGTACGATTTGGCCCACACCGCCCAGTGCTGGCCCTTTTGACCGCACTTCAGGCAGGGCTTGTCCACTGGTTTGTCCATGAGTGCGAAAGGTAGGTTTCTTATGGTGGCCTTGGTGGCTTCCTTGACCTGTGCCTCGCACTTCGCGCTGCCACACCAAGCCGCTTCGGCGAAGCCACCGTCACCCTCCATGAGCTTGGTGAAATCGGTCCAAGAGTCGGGCAGGTAGGTGTGCTCCGTGCGGTTCTGGAGAGCCTTATCGTAAAGATTGGACTGGATAAGCGCCAGCAACTCTTTCACCTTGGCAGGAACGTCGACCTTGGCAACATAAAACTTCTCACCCGTATCACGGCGCACCAACACCGCCTGATTGTTCTGCATGTCTTTGGGACCTGCCTCAATGCGAACCGGCACTCCGACCATCTCCCATTCGGCGAACTTCCAGCCTGAACTAGCCGTCTCGTCGAGGTCGGTCTCTACCTTGATTCCCGCGGCTCGAAGATCCGAGGCAAGGCTCTTGGCGTAATCCGAAACTTCCGCAACCGTCTCCTTCCGGAAAATTGGCACGATAACAGCCTCGATGGGCGCAAGTTTGGGGGGAATCACCAGGCCCTTGTCGTCGGAGTGGGTCATGATCAGCGCTCCAATGAGGCGCGTCGAAACACCCCAACTGGAAGCCCACACGTGGTCGAGGCCACCTTCCTTGGTTTGAAAGGTCACGTCGAAAGCCTTAGCGAAGTTTTGGCCCAAATTGTGGCTTGTACCGGCCTGAAGTGCCTTGCGGTCCTGCATCATCGCTTCGATGGAGTAGGTTTTTACCGCCCCGGCAAACTTTTCACTTTGAGTCTTCTCGCCATCGATGACAGGAAGAGCCATGTAGTCCTCCGCAAAGGTCTTATAGACCTGAAGCATTTTGAGGGTTTCTTCTTGGGCTTCCTGCGAGGTGGCATGAGCCGTGTGGCCTTCCTGCCATAGGAACTCGGTAGTGCGCAGAAACAGTCGGGTCCGTTTTTCCCAGCGCAGCACGTTGGCCCACTGATTAATCAGCAGGGGTAAGTCCCGATAACTCTGAATCCATTTTTTGTACATCGACCAAATAATCGTTTCGCTGGTAGGGCGAATGACCAAAGGCTCTTCGAGTTTCTCGCCGCCGGCAATGGTGACCACCGCCAATTCGGGGCTGAAGCCAACCACGTGTTCGGCCTCTTTTTTGAGAAAACTTTCGGGAATCAGGAGGGGAAAATAGGCGTTGGAATGCCCTGTAGCTTTGAACATGCCATCGAGCACCTGCTGAATGTTTTCCCACAGGGCGTAACCCCGGGGACGGATGACCATGCACCCCTTGACGGGAGAGTAGTCAGCTAGCTTGGCGTTGATGACAATATCAATGTACCACTGCGAATAATCGGTGGCACGGGGCGTGATTTTTTCGGCCATAATGGCCGGATCGTATCAGAATGTGAGAGTTTCGACCATATTCCGCAGGTTGATGCCGCCCTTCCCGTCACTTTCTTCCCTTTCGATGACAAACACCAGGGCCCGTTCGTTAGGGGTGAGGATGATCTGCACAACGGTGTAATTCTGGACGCCTTTGCGCACGACGTCCGGATGCCCCACCTTGTAGGTTCCCACGGCTTTACCGGTCTTGTCTTTGATTTCGAGGTTGATGAAGAACGAGGAGGACTTGATGGTACCCTTCGTGTTGATGGTCTTCTTTAGGCTCACCGCAGTCGTACGACCAGTCTTATAGTCGAGAACCGAGAAATTGTCGTAATCAGTGCCCGTGGCCTCACCGGTAACTCGGAAATAAATGGGACGCCCCTGCTGAAGGAAATCGAGCTTGAGACCCTTTCGCTGTACACTGATCGAATCGAGATGAGCCATGAGAGCCTTCAGACCGTCATCACCCAAGGTAGCGGGAACAGAATACTCCACCTTAGACATTCCTGAGGGAGTAAAAAGGTTGCGGGGAACATCAACCGTATCAACTTGCACCCAAGGAGTTTGGGTCGTGCCGTCAATTCCGTATTGGGCGAACTGAAAGTAGCGGCTATCGGGTGAGAATCCGAGGTTCCGGAACACAGCGACATCGCCGGCCCAAAGGGACGCTGCGCCCCACAAAAGCAGGGTGGCGCTCATGATCACCTTCACGTGTTTCTTCATCAATGTCCCTCCGAGTCTACTACCTAGTATCGTAGCCTTTTTTTTATTCCTGAAATGATTTCTACTGTTGTCATGACACTCACGTTCCGAAATGGACTGCTGACACTGCTTTTGGCGGTGATGGCGGTCTTAGCGGCAGGCTACGGGGCGGCCCTTTTTCTTGTGTTTGGTGAGCCGGAAGGAGCCCTTTTGATCCAAGCCGGCCCACCCTTGCTGGTAGGCTTGGCAGGCATCCTCTGGCTCAGGGGCTTGTACCGCAAGAACAATGCCCCCCCTGTGTTTTTCTTGGCTGTGTTTGTTTTTTGCGTGGGCGCCGACACCTTGAGTGCCCTTCAAGCATACTTCCTCGTGACCAATGAGCCTTTCGCCTTCGGTGTGGCGTTGACGCGGACCGTATGGGGCTTTCGCATTGGAGGGTTGGTATGCCTCCTCCTGGGGAGTCTATTCCTCCTGGATTTCAGCTACGAGAAATACGGCACTTTGCTCGCAGTGGCGACCTTGTCCAGCATCGCACTTGTGAGCGGGCTTCCCCTGCAGACGACACGCCCGGATTCCCGAGGACTTTACCCTCTGGGAGACCCTCTTGGGCTAACGGTGCTCTTTGCCTTGATTCTGGCCCTGACCACCGCCAATTATCTGATAGCGTGGTGGAACGAGGAGAAGGTTGCAGCCACTGAACAAATAAATCGGCGAAAGGCACCACTACTGTTGGTTATTTGGCTTCTGATTTCTGTCGGCTGGGGGCTCGGTCTGTGGCTGAATCCTTGGTGGGAACTTCTCATGATTCCAGCAGTAGCCCTTTTGGTCCGTCGGCCCCGCGACACTCTCTTCTAGTGAGGATACAGGAGCGAAAACACGAGGGCCGTTCCCAGCGGAATGACCAGATTGTCCAGATCGTCTAAGGGAAGAGCCTCTAAGGCGGTCCCGGCCAAAGCAACGGTAAGGGCGACTGAGGGGTTCGGGTAGGCAGAGTAAGCGGCAAACCAGATGGCTAGAAAGGCCGTAAGGCTGCCTTCCAGCGTCTTGCCTCCGGTAAACGGGATATCGATGCGGCCAAAAAGCTTGCCCACCAGACTGGAAAGTCCATCACCGAAGGCCAAGGCGTAGATGCCAACGGTTGCAGCGGGCTCGGGGTAGAGCATCAGACACAAGAGCGCCCCAAGGCCAAGCGTCACGGGGCCCAAAACCGCTTTATTTCTGTCGCGGTCGCGAGATGCTAGTTGGGTGATTGCCGTGACAAAACCGAGCGATTTGCCCCGAAGCCTCACAGACTCGGCCCAGCTGTAAACCACTATTCCGGAGGCAAGAAGAGCCATGGTTGCATAAAGATTCACGTTGGCCAACAAAGGGGTCATGCCGATCATTAAGTGGATACTTTTGCGCAAGACCTCAGTTCGAATCTCGTCGGATCTGCTGGTAGTTCGGCTTGAAACGGCAGTCATTGAAACCTCGGGAACTTTCAAGCAAGATTCGTGCCAGCAAAAGCCATTGGGCATTAATCTCTATAAGGTCATCTCATACAACAAAATGGAGAATCTGGACACTGACTCGGCACCCGATTCTCAAGTTTTTAGTCCTAAAGTGTCTATTTTTGCGTACACTGGTGATTCTTTTTGTAGTGTCCACGAAGAGGTCGCTGCGGATACTAATGTTCGGGCACTTCGCCGGTCCAACGGTAAAGGCTTTGCGAATTGGCAAGGTACTTGGCCTCAAACAAGGTTTCGGGCTCGTGTGGACACCATGGCGTGACTTTGGAGGAAACGCCTGTGGCTATGGCAAAGGCGCGGGCCATTTCTAGTGCGTACACCTCCCAATTTGTGCGCAGTTCCCACAGGCCACCGCAGGCCAGAGCGTCGGGAAACACTGGATGAAAGGCCCAGCGCCTTAGCCTTTGTTCGGGTTTTGGCCATGGATTTGGATAGAAGAACGCCTGCACGGCAAACTTCCAACCGGCCTGCCTCGCCAAAGGCCAAAAATCCTCGAGATCAATGCGCTCTAGGTGATAACGGCCGATGCTCGCGGTGTGTTTTTCAAGGCGCAACAGGGATTTGTCCAGCCCCAAAACAAGAGCCTCAGGATGCCTGTGGGCCAAGGCAATCGAGCTCAGACCGGTGCCACAACCGGTATCGAGAACAAGTTGACCTTTCCAGCCCTCGACAACCCGTTCAAGCTTTCGGAAGGCCTCGAGGTTGTGTGCCGCCACAGGTTTGCGCCACGGATAAGCCAGATGCTTGAGAACCGTTTCTTCGAGGCGGGGATGAGGATCGGTCTGGCGGCTCGTGACAGGCTGAGAGGGCTGATTCACAGGCAAGAGTTTGCCCTGTGGGTATGAAAAAGCTCAATACCAGCATATATTTTGACCCGAGGAACCTCATGACTTTGTTTGCCCTTCCCCTTATGCTGTTGAATCTTCTTTCGTTTGTGGCCCCTGCTCCGGGGCCTCAGGGTGAGGGAGCCCTAGCGGGGGATACTCCCGTGCTGATGGCTGATGGGAGCTCAAAAAAACTCTCCGACCTGAAGAAGGGTGATGTGGTGCAAGGCTGGAATCCAGAAAAAGGGCTTGTACCGGTGGCTGTAAAGGCGGTTGTTGGCAACTACTTCAACGCCTATTGGGCGGTCAGAACGGCTCAGGGAACCTTGCGGACGAGTGCAAACCTCTGGGTGGCTTCAGCCACGGGAGCTCTTTTGCAGGTATCGAACCTGCAACAGGAGGATTTGATGGCCCTGCGGGAAACGAAGCTCCAAACGGCTGTTCTGACGGCCCGACGGCAGTACCCTGCAAACCTTCGGCTTTTCAACCTAGATTTGGTGGTTCCGGGCCTGTATTTCGCCGGGGGATTGCTGGTTCATGATTGAAAGACAAACGTCTGGGTATTTAATAGATGACCGGTTCGCGGTCTATGGCACACCAAAGATGCCAGACGACAATGGTGCGCCAGGGCCTCCATTGCTCCGCCCGAGACGCGAGCAGCCCGGTTTCTAGGGGGTAGGCCCATCCAAACTCGCGCGAGGCCGACTTGAGGAGGCCCAGATCACCCAAGGGCAAGACGTCGGGGCGCCTTAACTGAAAGATCAGAAACATCTCGGCAGTCCAGCGCCCAATGCCCCGCAGGTTTGTCAGTGAGGCCATGATTTCGGCATCCGGGCGGGAAGGCCACGAAGTTGGATCTAACTCGCCACCTGCGGAAGCTCTGGCGAGTACCTGGAGGTACTCGACTTTTCGCGCAGAAAGCCCAGCCTGCCGCAATTCCGCCTCTGACACCCGCTCCACGGCCACGGGATCCCAAGAGCCCAAGAGTTTTTCTAATCGACCAAAGATGGCAGCGGCCGCAGCCACAGAAATCTGCTGACCCACGATGGCGTTGGCAAGGACCTGAAAAGGATCTCCGCTACTCTGAATACGTTCCCCAGGGAACCGATCAAAAAGTGTTCCCACCTGCGGGTCACGCTCCCGCAATTCCATTAGACCCCGCTTCCAGGTGTCGTCATCGAGAACCAGTTCCACGGCGCCTTCCTTTTCCTACTCTAACACAGCGAGTCGAGTCCACGAGTTGTAAATCCTGATCCTCCATTGTCGTGAACCCTATTCCAGTTTACACTTCTGCCATGGCCTTGAAGATAGGCGCCTCTAACAACGACGCCATGATGGCGATGATTCGCCAACTCCAGTCCCGCGATAGCACAGTTCGCAACCATGAAGCGGCCCACATAGGCGCCGGAGGTGGGGTGATCACTGGAGGTGCCCATTATACCTACCAAAAAGGGCCCGACGGTAGAAACTATGCCATTGGTGGTGAAGTCGGAATTGACGCCAGTCCTGTCTCGGGAAACCCCCAAGCGACGCTCAGCAAAATGGCACTGGTCAAAGCGGCAGCTTTGGCTCCAGGTGAACCAAGCTCTGCAGACCGTTCTGTTGCTGCCGCAGCCACACAAATCGAGGCGCAGGCTCGCGTGGAAGCCTATAAAAAAAACAAGGAAAAGTCCGTTCCTGAACCCGGAACCACTTTGGATATTACCATATGAAGTTGCCCAACAGTCAGTCTGCCCTTGTTTTCGCCACCCTTGCAGTCCTCTTTGCCGCAGTTACCAGCGCAGAAGGTCAAAGCACAGGAGTTGTGAAAGCTGTACTTGTCGACGCAGGATCGTTCCTGCAGGGAAAAAGAACCTTGGAGCCGGTCAGCCCTGGCCGTCGTGTTTCTGTCTCCCCTTACTACATGTCAGAAACCGAGATTACCCAAGGACAATATAAAACCGTCACGGGCCTCGAACCAAGTTTGTTTCATAGCTCTGAAAACCCAGTGGAGCGAGTGAGCTGGTACGACGCGGTGGGCTTTTGCAATAAGCTCTCGGCCCTCGATGGACTGAAAGCTGCCTACCTCATCGAGGGAAGCAACGTGACCTGGGACCGCACTTCGGATGGCTGGCGGCTTCCCACCGAGGCCGAGTTTGAGTTTGCAGCGCGCGGTGGTGCGCAAGGCCATGATTTTGACTTTCCCGGAAGCAATACCGCTGACGACGTAGGCTGGAGTTTCAGCACCTCGGGCAAACAAACCCGGCCTGTACGTTCGCTGAAGCCAAACGAATTGGGCCTCTACGGTTTGGCCGGAAACGTATGGGAATGGTGCTGGGACTGGTACGCCTTCGACAGATCTGCAATGCCCTCGATGGACCCCTCCGGGCCGCAGGTTGGCACCGATAGGATCAACCGGGGCGGAGGCTGGAACGACGACTTCGTCGACTCCATGCGCCCCTATTTTCGTGCCGACGATGGACCCGACTCCAAGGACAGCGACTTGGGCTTCCGAGTTGTGCGGACCTCTTTGGGGCTCTAGAACGTCGTCAGGGGCAAGAGTAGAAACTGCAGGGACACTCCTGCCGCTTTCGCCCGCTCAAGCACCGTAGTTTCAAGCACCTTACCGCGGGCTACGTCGTGTTGGGGAGCGTCGGCGTAGATGACAAGCTTGCGGTTGACCGTCGCTACATCAAACAGGTCAAGACCCGCATCCATCGCCTCGATGACCGCTTCTGGTATGTCTCCTCCCGCGTCGGTAGTCGCCGCAAGAAGTTCGCGCTTCCAAGTTTCCCGGTCGGCGGTCAAGGGCACCGGCCGCGTCAGAAACTTCTCCTGGTAGTCCCGGTAAAAGACGAAACCAAGCCGAAAGTGAGAAAAGCCCGCGGTCAAGGTATCGAGTTGAGGCACCAGAAGTTCGTTAAGGGCAATGATGTTTTGCTTCATGCTCTTGGTGAGGTCGATGGCCCACACGAGGTCGAGATCGTCTGAAAGTGTTGCCTTCAACCGCTTGATGCCATCTGTCGGGTCGAGGGCTTTTTCGGTAGGTCCTAGGCGACGAAACAGGTCTTCTGCTCCTTTCACATACTTACCGTGGTCGGGAGCCAAGTCGGCCACCACTAACATGGTAGACAACTCAAAAGCGTTGTCTTTATAGGCTCCCCTGTAGTCTTCATAAGGTTTGGCAAACAGCCGGATGGAAAACCACACTTTGCCGCCAGCCTTGGCCAGTTCTTCGGTGACATTCACCTTGCCGTAGCGGGATCCAGGAGCGGTGTTGCCCCACTCGATCACCGGTGGAATCACGATTTCAAAAGAAGAACCAAACCTCTCATCGGTCTTGGCGGTGGAAGATATCAGAAACTGATTAGGGCCTTTGAGGGCCTTTCCATTGAGCAGTCGCTTTTCCTTGGCGCCCGAAGGGTAATCCCCCAGAGCTTTCCAGGAATAGGTGGCCAGCTTGTGATCGGGGAGTTCAAAGGCCTCAACCAGCATCACCGATTTGACCCCGGCAAGCTGCCGGACGAAAAGATGAAACCCGTCATCCCGCGACTCCACCCTGACATCACCGGCCTTTAGGGTGAGTTGGGGAGCCGGAGATTGTGCCCAAAGCGCGGGAACAATCAGGGCTAGGGCTGCGCACAAGCGAAGTCTCATCGGAAGCTCCTTGTTACTTGGTCCGCATCACGGCACCACCGAAAGTGAATCCGCCACCAAACGCACAAAGGCCTAGGAACTTGCCCGGGACTAATTGGGGCGTCAACTCAAACAGGGCCAATGGTATCGAGTTTGACGACGTGTTGCCATAGTGGGCAATGTTGGAGAAAATCTTTTCCGCAGGCAACTTGGTCTTCTGCCGAACGGCATTGAGGATGCGTTGGTTGGCTTGATGGGCAACCACCAGGTCGAGTTCGCTCGGCGAAAGACCGCTGGCATGGCAGGCTTGTTCGAGAAGTAGCACCATATGCTTCACCGCTTCCAGGTAAACTTTGGGACCGTCCATCGTGATAAACTCTTCTGCCGACAAGGGAACTTTGAGGCTGCTTCCGTTTTCACCCCTCCCGGAAAGCAGCGGACGGTCGAACTCGGCGATAAACTCTTGAACCCGGTCGGAGCCTACGACAAGGGTAGCCGTGGCTGCATCACCAAAAACTGGCGCCGTCTGGACGTCGGTCGGGTCGGTTCGTCGGCTCAGGACCTCGGTGGTCACCACCAGCACTCGGCCAGAAGGGTTGTGTGCCAAATGATCCCAGGCCGCTTGTAGGCTGTAGAGGTAGCCGGAACAGGCCGCGTTGATGTCGTTTAACTGCAACAAAGGACCGTTTTCTCTCCCTTTGGTCAGCTCTGCCATAATCAGACACGCCATCGACGGAGTGAAACTTGCCGGGGTACCCGAAGTGCAGAAAACCGCCGTCAAGTCCTCGGGATTCAGCTGATGTGAGTTTAAAAGCTCGCTGCTCGCCCGTACCGCCAGACTCAAGGCCGTTTCGTCTTCAGTCGCCCACTGACGGGTCACTATACCTATTCGCTTGACGATTCCGGCAGGGCTCCAATCAGAGCAATTCTGGGAGATTTCCTCGTTGGTGACCCGCCGAGATCCGGGAGCGATACGGATGCCGGCGATGCCCACTTGAATGACGCGACCGGCCTTGCGTGAGGAGGTGGGCGCCAAAGGATTCCACGTGATGCGGGGCGTTCCGGGATTTTCCATGATAATTGGCTTCCTGGACACCCTTGCCTTTCCGGTGGCAACCTTTAACAGGTGAGTTCCGACTTTGACTTGTTCCCCCTCGGCGACGAGGAGCTCGACCAGGGTACCCTCGAGAGGACTGGAGAGGTCGAAAGCAGCCTTATCCGCTTCGAGTTCGGCAAGCTTTTGGCCGGTCTTGAGGACTTGTCCGGCTTTCACCAGCCACTCCAACACGGTGACCGATTCATCCGAGGGACTGGAGCCAGTGGCTTCGACGAAGGAGAACCCTTCCTCGTCATGGGGCTGGGGTTCCCAAAATAATTCACCCTCCAGCATGTCTACGGCCGTGGCAAGGATTTTCTTGTAGGAGGGGAGTACTTCGAGTTGGTTGCCGAAGTTGCAGGGCACGTAGGTGTCGGGCCGGGTCACCCTGCGGATTTGCACCGAGACACCGGCTGTTTCCGCAATCGTGGCGCTGATTTCACTCGCCATCGAAGCGGAATGGGAATCCTCTTGGGCGATGAGAAGGCGGCCGGTCTTGCGTACCGACTCCAGCACGAGCGGCTGGTCCCAGGGCGAAAGCGAGCGGAGGTCGATGACGTCGCAGGTTCTGCCCGCGGCGCGCAAGGAGTCGGCTGCCCTAAGGCAGAGGTTTAGGGTGTTACCCCAGCCTACTAAGGTCAGTGCGTCTCCGTGACGGTGGAGCCGACCCCGACCTATGGGTACCAGATGCTCGCGGATGTCTTTGCTGGTGGTCTGGGTCCGGTCGTTAAGACAGCTCTTGGGGTAAAAGAAAATTGTGGGACGCTTGGATTCAAACGCGGCGTTGAGCAGCCCAGCAGCGTCGCCGGCCGTAGCAGGCAGGAACACGTCGATACCCGGGGTGTGGGCGGCTATCGACTCCATGCTGCTGGCGTGGAACGGACCCAAACCGGGCTTGTAGCCACCGCAGCTCACCATGAGAATCAGGGGCGCCGTCCAGCCCCCATCGGTGCGCCATTGCATGGAGCCCATCTCCGCAAAGATTTGGTTGTAGGCAATAGCGAAGAAGTCTGCAAACTGTAAAAAACCGACCGGGCGGCGACCGGCCAGAGCTTGTCCCACACTGACGCCCACAATTGTGGATTCAGCCAGGGGCGAGTTTTTGACCCGGCCCGGGAATGCTTGGCTCAGTCCCTTGGTGACCCCGAACACATCACCCTTGGGGTCTTCTATGTCCTCGCCGAATAGGGTGACAGCGGAATTGGTTTCCAACTGGTGGCGCAACACCTCACGCAGGGCCTCCAGCATCACGATCTGTTCGCCGCCCTCGATACCGGTTTTCTCTTCGGCAGGGTTGCTCAGACGCGACGAAAGCTCAGCCTTGGCCGTAAAGACCGGCTTGGGATCCGGGCTGTCTTGCGCCTCGATGCTTTCGGCGAGCACTTGGGCTTTGATTTCGACTTTGAGTTTCTCAAGGCGGGCAAGATCAACATCATTCTGGATAAGAAGTGCCTCCAGCCGGGGAATCGGATCGTCACGGCGTCGGGTTTCTTCGATTTCCTCGAGGGTGCGGTAGCTGCGGTGATCGTCGGCATTGGTGTGGCTGTTCAGCCGGCTCACCTGAAAGACGACGATTCCAGGACCGCGGGTGCGGCGGATGTCTTCCACGGCGGCCTGAAAAGCGGTGTCGCTGGCAACCGGATCTCGGCCGTCTACCCGCACTAAAGGAATGCCGTAATATTCAGAGGCATCCCCGGCGGGTAGGCTGAGGAAGGTCTGACCCTTGGTCTTTGTGCTGATGGCCCAGGTGTTATCTTCCACCACGAACAACACCGGAAGGGTTTCGCGTACGGCGTGCGCAATCGCTTCCAGTACCTCGCCCTGCTGGGTCGTGCCATCGCCGAGGGCGCAAACCACCAAAGGACGGCTGAGCCGATCCTTGATAACGGAAGCCACTCCGACAGCTTGGAGCGCGTTGTTTCCCACCGGCCCTACAAGGCTCAGCACCTTGAGGCGGGGATCGCTGAGGTGCGCCGACATCTGTCTCCCACGGCTGTGGCTTTGGTCTTTGCAGAACAGGCTCAGGAAAAACTGCCGGGGACTCACCCCGCGCGCAATCAAGAGTGACTTGTCGCGGTAATGGCAGTGCAGGTAGTCATTTTCGGTCAGGTAGTGGTTGAGGAACGCGATGTTCTCGTGGCCGGAACCCGAGACATGAAAAAATGCTTCGCCGCGCTGAGTGTAGTCCTGTTCAAGGAGGTCGACCTCCCGGGACTTCACGATGCTTTCAAACACAGAAAGGTATCGATCCACGGTGGTTTGGTTCATTTTAAAGTCAAACTACGACCAATGCCACCAGTGAGTCAACAAACAGGCCTTGGGGTTAGGGTGCGAACTTACCACACCGGCGAACAAGTTTTCACCATCAGTCCCAGCTTAAAGCGCTGCAGACAAAGTCTGCGCAGACAATGTCTGCAAGCCACTGTCACAGCGCCTCATTTCCAAGGGATAGTCTCCGGCCTCTAGCCAATATTCCTCTCCATCAAGTTGCATGGGCAAGCGCTCCGCTTGGATAATGCTAATCGCGTCTCCTGAGGCGAACTCGATACCAGGCAGGCCCCGGTGGGTGCCCCGATAGATCGGCCCCCGGTAGGCCAGCTTTGTGAGAAGGTTCACCCGGTGGGCGAGCACCACATTGTCGTCGTCGGGAAGGACATGTTTTCCGGCACCGTAAGTGCGGTGGCCGGAGGTTCCCACGGCCACCAATAGCAATTGCTCATCCCACTCGCTGACAACTTGGCCCTCTCGGGTGAGCTTGACTTGCATAGGCACCATTTTGGTTGCCCATTCATAAAAAACGGTTGCGGCATCGACCATCAGGCTGTAGGTATTGCCTGGCATCAGTTTTCGAAATCGGTTGGTGAGAGAGACCACCCAGGCGTCAAGACCGACACTTCCAATGTTGAAACTGTAATTCAGACCCAAGCTAGGAGAGGTCACCTCAAGCATGGCAAGGCTCCTCGGCTGGAATCCTGGGACGGGCCGACCTGACAAGACTTCTAGGCAGGTGGCCCAGTCATCCGCATCGGCGGCATCGTTTCCCGTACCTAAAGGCAGGCGGAAGAACAGAAGTTTTGCCTTTTCTTCGGCACTCATGCCCAGCGCAGAAATAAGAGCGGCACGGGAGGTGCCGTCACCGCCGGCGACAACCACAAGGTGAAGATCGGGGCCTACGGGATGTGGCACCAATGGCGGAAGCTCTGGGCTGGTGAGTCGGGTCTTTACGGTGACTCTGCGACCTGTCTCAGAAGTTGGTTTAGGCCACTGGTCGAGGGCACGAATCAGGTTAGCGAGGCGGGACCGGTTTCGGAACGCACCTGCGTAGGGATTGATGAGCAGGTCAATGTGCAGACTTTGGTCGGGAAAAAGGTTGGTTTCACGCAACCAAGCCGTGAACCGGGCAGAAAAAGCGGCGACGGAGATTTCCATTAATCGTCATTCTCGTAGCTTCAGCCGGAAATTGCCAACCCATACTCTTTGATCTTGTTGAACATGGTTCGACGGGTGATCCCAAGCTCCTCGGCGGCTTTAGTTTGGTTACCTTCCCACTTGAGGAGGCACTCGGTAATGGCTCGGCGCTCCAGTTCCCACAAGGTTGACCCCAAGGAGGGTGCGGAGAGGATTTCCTCGGTAGAGACGACTGTGGAAGACGTCTTTGGCAGATCGAGATCTTCTTCCGTGATAACTTCACCTTCTGCAAAAATTAGGGCTCTTTCGAGAAGGTTTTCCAGCTCACGGATGTTGCCTGGAAATGAATACCCTCGGAGGCGATTCATCGCCAGTGCTGTCAGTCCGGTGACTTTTTTACCCATGGACTTTGCGAGTTTTTCCAAGAGTCGCGAGCACAACCAGGGCAAATCCTCCGCCCGCTCGCGCAAGGGTGGGACGAGAATGGGGACGACGTTCAAGCGGTAGAACAGGTCTTCGCGGAACCGACCGGCTTTGACTTCCTCGGAAAGATTGCGATTCGTGGCCGCCAAAATGCGCGACTCGACGGGAATCTGCACCGTACCGCCAATTCGCTGGATTTTGCGTTCTTGCAACACTCGAAGAAGTTTCACCTGCAGGGGCATCGGCATTTCGCCAATCTCGTCGAGGAAAAGGGTCCCCTCCGAGGCGAGCTCGAAAAGTCCGTTTTTGCGCTTGTCGGCACCCGTAAACGAGCCTTTCTCAAAACCAAATAGCTCGCTTTCCAAAAGGTTTTCGGGGATTCCTCCGATGTTGATGGCCAGAAATGGACCCGAGGCGAAAGCGGAGTCAGCATGAATGCGACGGGCCAGAACTTCCTTTCCCGTGCCACTTTCGCCGGTGATCAGGATGAGCGAGGTGGTGGGTGCCGCTTTGCGGACCAAGGCATCGATTCGTCTCCAAGCCGGGGATTGAGGACCAGGACCCGATTCAGCCGCTAGTGGCTGGACACTGCGGGCTATGCGGTGATCCCGGTGAGCTTCGAGGGCCTGGCGTAGGCGAAAGTCCAACTCGTCGGGGTCAAAGGGTTTGGTGATGTAGTCGTGGGCGCCCCGTTTCATGGCTTCTACTGCATCCGCGATTTCCCCGTGAGCCGAAATCATGACGAAAGGGACGTCGGGCCCGTAAGCGCGGCACCAGGTGAGCAATTCTAATCCATCCATGCCGGGCATTTTCAGGTCGGCAATCACCCCGGCGAAGGCTTGTTCCTGAAGACGTCGTTGGGCAGCTAGCCCGTTCTCGGCGGCTTCCGCTTCCCAGCCCGAAGCCTTGAGCAGTTTGACCAAGGCTTCCCGGATATTCTTTTCGTCATCCGCCACGAGAATCTTCATGAGGCTTCCTTACTTTCCGGCAGATCGATCCAAACCCGCGCCCCGCCCTCACTGCGGTTCTCCCATTTTAGGCTTCCCCCGGCGGCGTTCACAAAACTCTCCGTGATCGAGAGTCCAATGCCCGAACCCTGTGTCTTGGTGGTAAAGAACGGTGTGGACGCTTGTTTGAGGCTGGTTTCCGTGAATCCTGCTCCCCGGTCGAGCACTTCAAGGCGATTCCAGCCACTTTTGGGCCGGGAAAGACGAACTTCGGTCGGCGTTTCGCTGCCACTCTCGATGGCATTGCGCAAGAGATTTTCAAGTACCGAACGTAGGCGGTGGGGGTCAAACGAAACGCGGAAGGGCCCCTGTTCGTTTCCCGACACCTGGATGGGCTCGGCAAACCTCCCGAGTAGGGCGGTAACTACCAGACACAGGTCATGGGTCTCGGGCTGGCCGATGGGGTCTTTCAAGAAGTCACGCACTCGGCTCACGAGTTGGTTGATGCGCTGGGCTTCTTCCTCGATCAGCTTGACTTCCTGCGGTGGGTCGCCGCCTGCGCTCCGCTTAAGAAGGGCGGTCTGTAATAGTATGGCGGCCAGAGGATTCTTGATTTCGTGGGAAAGAGTCCGAGCTGCCTCGGCAAATTGCAGTAACTCGCGGTTGTTGTTGAGGGCAGCCTGGTATTGTCGGCTCCGGTGCCAAAGCCAACCAACAAAAACAAGGAAAGCAGCCCAAACCAGTGGTCCGGCTACCGCACCCGCGGTCCAGATGACCACTTGTGAGCGGAAAGCATCGTCTTTGAGGCCCAAATACAGGACAGTTCCACCCACCCGGTGAGCAGGCCGATTATCATCGTCGGAAGACATGCGATCTTCCAGTCGGTCCAAACGTTTGACAAAAACTACCTGGCCCCCCTCAAGCCGCTGAAAGATGCGCTCGGCGCGACCCAGTCCTGGCGGTATCATCAGGGTCTTGGGTACGACACCGTAGCGGCTGATCGGAGCTCCACCCCGGCCATAAAGTCCAAAGCCGACCACATCCTCGGGCAAGGTTGCGGGGAATTGATCTTGAAGGGTAACGCGGACCAACTCATCTGCCACCCGCTCGGTTTGGAACTGAAACACCTGGTCAAGGTGGACGCGCTGCTCATTTACGAACAGAAGCCACAAGACAGTGCCTACGGCAAAAAGAAGGAAGAGGATCACCCAAGGCATGTGTTTCAGCGGTTTCATGGTTCCCATGATGACCCCTTCTCGCTTGTTTGTCAGTCTTGATCGCTCCATTTCACCAGCGTCATCCGCCGTTTCTTCAGTCGTCTCCCCTTCGGCGCATAAACTGAGTTAAATCCACAGCCTTGCCGTTAACCGTCAATTTCAAGATGCGGTAGGTCGGCTTCACGTCTTGGCCCTTCACCGTGGTGGCTATCCCTTCTACGGTTACCTTGTCGCCGCTCTTCATGCCCAATTGTTCCGCAGTCGCAGGGAAAAACAGCTGATATTCCGTGTTGCCGAGTTTCAGTACCCAAGCATTGTTGGCCCCCGCGGTCAAACTACCGGTTCCGGCCTTGAACTCCTGCAGTACGCTTACACCCTGCTTCCAAGTTACCTGCGGGCCGAAGCCGCCTGTCCCCCCTTGCCCACGTTCACCCCCGCCGCCCCCGAAAGGATCAGGACCATTTTGGGCGAACAGACCCACGGCACCAGCGAGCAGAAGAACTGCCAGAAATTGTTGCTTCATGATTACCTCCATGCCCTCGGGCACAATATTGATTGAGCAAGGAGCGTGCCAATATTGACGCTTAATCGCCGAGATAAGTTCAATCATCAACCGCTATTGCGGCGGTGTTTGTGAAATGTTTTCCGTTTTGGGCCCGATGCGGGAAAAATATTCCCAAGTAGCGAAAAGGGTAGTGCAGGAAATTCGGCGTTCCCTTTCCAAGGTTCCGACCCCACCGAAGGGCTACAACTCGGCAGTTTCGGGCAAGCGACCTTTCCTCTTGATGACATAGTACAAGTAGAGTTCGAGCAGCTGTCCGTGGTGCTCACCTTTGAACTGCCGCAGTCGTTGGTCGAACTCTGCGGTCAGAACCAGGATGTTTTGTAGGTCGCTCAGGCTGTAGTGGCGGGCACCGCTACGGAGGTTGCCCTGCGCTTTTTTACCAAATACCCTGAGCTGGGTAAAGGCTTCCTCGGCCGGGTTGCGTTCCATGAGTTTGATTTGGAAGGCCAACAAGTTTTTAAACTGCCAAGTCAGGCCTCCGAGCAGGCCGATGCCTTCGGTTTCTTTCGAAGCCACCATTTTCTTGAGCACTTCCAGTGCCTTAGAAAACTGCGCTTCGGTGATCTTCTCAAACAGGGTAAACACGTTTTCCTCGCGTGAATGCACTAAGTAGTGTTCTAGGTCATCGAGGCTAATGGTGGCGCCCCTCTCAAAAAACAGGAGCAGTTTTTGAGCCTCCATGCGCAGTTGGTCGGTGCTGTTATCGATCATCTCGAGGAAGAACTCAGCCGCATCGGGGGTCAACCCCAGCCCGATTTCTTTGAAATGGTGAATAACCCACCCCTTCTTCTCCTTTTCGAACATTTCCCAAAACACGTGGACTTGATCTTTGGCCATCACACGTGTCAGGGAATCGAGCTTGGTTTCATCGCTTACCAGCACCAAGGTTGCGTCCTCCGAGGGGTGTTTGAGGTACCCCTTGATGAGGTCAAGGTCGCTTTTCTTGTAGTCCTCGACGTTGTTGACGATGACAAGCTTGTGGGCACAGAAAAGGTCACCGTTTTGCAAAAGCGAAAGGATGTTTGTGAAGGGTGCCTCGAAGGCATAGAACTTATGTTGTTCGGGAGCTTCCTTGTATTGCTTGGTCAGTTTGTCGCGAAGGGCCATCACGTGATCTTGGCGACGCCCATGTTCGGGGCCCATCAACAGGCATACGCGTTCAGAAGCGGAAGCCATCAGTACTTCCGAATTACCGTGACCAACTTGCCTAGGATGCGCACACTCTGAGTGAAGATCGGGTTATAGGCAGGGTTCTCGGCCTGCAGTTTGATTCGGGTACGTTCCTGAAAATAACGTTTCAAGGTGACCGCGTCATCGTTGGTCATGGCCACCACAATTTCGCCGTTTTCGGCCGTGGACTGCGATTTGATCACCGCCATGTCTCCGTCGAGGATTCCTGCTCCCGTCATGCTATCGCCCCTTACCCGCAACGCAAAATGGTTGCCGCGGTCGAGAAACTCGGGGGTCAGCAACAGATTGCCCTCGAAGTTCTCTTCGGCCATGATGGGGGCTCCCGCTGCCACGCGACCGAGGATGGGCACCGAAATCACCGGACTTTCGTCGTCGGAATCTTGAATGACCTCAATGGACCTCGACTTGTTGCTGTTGCTCCTGATGAGGCCTTTCTTGGAGAGGGCTTTGACGTGGTTGTACGCTCCCATTACCGAAAGCTCAAAATGGTCGGCAATCTCACGGATGGTGGGCGGGTATTTATTGATGAGGAGGAACTCTTTGACAAAGTCGAGGACTTCTTCCTGGCGCCGGGTCGCAGCCTTCATTTTTCTCCCTCAATAGCAAACTTCTTCAGTTTGGTGTGCAGGTTACTAGCGTAGAGTCCCAATGACTGGGCCGTCTTGGAAACATTATACTGATTTTTCTTAAGTCGATCTTCGATAAAGGCTTTTTCGAAAGCATCTTTGGCACTATTGAGGCCTAGATGTTCCCATGGTGCCAAGGGGTTGGGAGCCTCGGTCTGCCCGGGAGTTGTCGGACCTAGGAAAAGAACCGCTGTTTCGGGGTCAATGATCTGCTCGTCCACCATCAGCGAGACTCGTTCAAGGTAGTTGCGCAACTCGCGTATATTCCCCGGCCAAGGGTACTGTTGGAGTAGTTTCATGGCCTGTTCGGAAAAGACCGGGGGAGGGCCGTCGGACCCCTTGGCTTTGAGGAACTTTCTGAAGAAATAATCGACCAGTTGCGGTAAGTCTTCCACCCGTTCGCGAAGGGCCGGCACCGAAATCGGTACAACATTGAGCCGGTAAAATAAATCTTCCCGGAACCGGCCGGCCGCGACTTCGGCAAGGATATCCTTGTTGGTGGCACAGATGACCCGAACGTCCACGTGAAGGGTTTGCTCGCCTCCAACCCGCTCAAAGCGCATTTCCTGCAAGGCACGCAAAAGCTTGGCCTGTGCAGGCAAGGAGAGGTCGGCCACTTCGTCGAGGAAGAGAGTTCCTGAATCGGCGAGTTCGAACTTTCCCTTGCGCCGGGCAACCGCGCTGGTGAAGGCGCCTTTTTCGTGTCCGAAAAGCTCGCTCTCAAACAAAGCATCGGGGATGGCTGCGCAATTGACTTCGATAAAAGCCCGTCGCGCCCTGGGGCTTTGGCGATGAATCTCCCGAGCAACCAGTTCCTTTCCCGTGCCGTTTTCACCGAGAATCATCACCCGGGTATTGACCCCCGCACTCTGCGAAATGAGTTCCAGCACGTGCTTCATGGAGGGTGCAGAGCCTATCATCTGATCTTCGGACGCGAGTGCGTTTTTGAGCGCCCGGTTTTCACGTTTGAGTTCGATCACCTTCAGGGCGTTTTGGGTGAGGGAAAGGGTCTTGTCTATCGACAGGGGTTTCTCTATGAAGTCCCATGCGCCTTGCCTGACAGCTTTCACCGCCATCTCGATATTGGCATGACCCGAAATCATAATTACGGGGATTTCGGGGTAGGTCTCACGAATAGCTCTCAGGACGTCGAGTCCCCCCATGCCAGGCATCCAAACATCTAAGTACACCAAGTCAATCAGTTCGGAGGCCAGCAGCCTGAGCCCCTCTTGTCCATTGGCGGCTTTGTGAACCTGGTAATGTTCGTCGGTAAGAATGTCTGCCAGCACGTTGCGGATGCCGTCTTCGTCGTCGATGATCAGGATCTGGTTCACGCCGGTTCCTCCAGAGGCAAATCCAGGAAGAAGGTGGTTCCGAAACCCAGTTGGGATTCAAACCAAACCCTACCCTGATGGTCAAAAACGATACGCTCAACAATGGCAAGGCCCAACCCCGTACCATCGGCTTTGGAGGTCACGTAGGGATGGAACACCCTGGCACGAAGGTCTTCGGGAATACCGGGACCGTTGTCGTGCAGTTGAACCCTACAATAGGAAACGTTGCCTTTTTTGACAAGATTCGAAACAACAGTGATTTCGCCTTCCCCATGCATCGCATCAACCGCATTCTTAATCAGGTTGGTGAACACCTGCTCGATTTGCCTCGGGTCGGCGAGGATCGTGATCCCTTCCATCAGCCCAGCATGATCCACTTTTAGGTTTCCATGAGAAGCCGCGTAAGTGCCTAGGAGGTTCTCCACCAAGGGCTTGAGGTCTACCACACTTTTCTGAGGCGCGGGTAGGCGCGCGAATCCGGCAAACTCCTTGAGCAGAGTGTCGAGGCGGACAACTTCGGTGACAATAGCCTGCACGGCCGGTTCAATGATCTGCGGGAGGCGAGCCGGGTCGGACTGACTTATTCGGAGAATCCGCTCTGCCGAAAGGCGGATGGGAGTCAGCGGATTTCGCAGTTCGTGGGCCAACTGACGGGCAATTTCCTGCCAAGCGGTCACCTTTTCGGTTTGCAGCAGCTTGGTGCGGCTTACAGCGAGCTCCGAAGTCATGGCATTGAAGCTTTCGGCGAGGAAGGACAACTCGTCTCGTTCTGGCGTGAGGATCTTGGTGGTGTAGTCACCAGAGGCAATTCGCTTCGTGGCCGATTCGAGGTTGACCAGCGGACGAATCAGGTCGTCAGCCTGAGTGAAGCTGATCAGCAGCGCAATCAAAAGGGTGGGAAAGGCAAACAAAAGGTAGAACAATGCCAAAAGTCCGCGAAAGGTTTGGTTGGAGGTCTGAAGATCCCTGAACGTTTCAACCGCCTCGGTGAGACTCTGTGTGGCTTCCTCGAAGCCCTTGGGAAGAATCAAAGACAGCACCACGGCATATTCAACCCCCCCGGAGTCAAGGTGAAGGATCTGCCTCAGTAGGGTGGTAGTGCCCGTGGTTTCTTTGGGAAGCGGGCCATCTAGTCGGGGCAGATTGGCAGATCGAGTCAGCAAGGCCCCCTTTTCGCCCAGAGAGAGCACCTGCTGTCCCGCAGGATCGAACACTTGAAGGCCGTCGGGCTTCAGGTTGGAAGCCTCCAAACCGCCAGCCAAAAGTGCCGCGTCGCGGCTGGGCAGAGCGCGCCGAACAATATCGGGAATCAGTGGCGACTGGGTGATATTCTTGAGTTCCTCGATGCGGTCGTGATGGTACTCCAGAGCAGTATCGAGTCCGTTTTGAAGGGCATCGCCCCACCTTTGGTTCACCCAGGTCTTCATGGCGGTATCGATGAAGCTCAGCGAAAGAATTGTTTGCGGTATCGAGGCCAAGAGCGCCGTGAGCGCGAAGAACAGACTGATTCGCACCTTAAGCTGGGTACCGGCTTTTCCCTGACGTCTATCGCGCAATAGGATCCAGACCTGATAACCGACAGCTCCGAGAAGCGTCAGGGGAAGGACCAAGACAAGGGGAATCAATACGGTGTCGAACTGCCGGCGGGCGTCGGCGACGTCTTCCAGAATTTGACGGGAAAGGAATACGGTAAAAACAACCAAGAGGACCAAGAGACCCAAAAGGCTTAGAAAAGGGGCAAATCGTTTGGAGTTAGAAAGGTCACTCTTCAAAACGGTTGTCGATGAGCTTCACCAAGGCATCGACGGCAGCGCCCTCATCCGTACCGTTGGCGCTGATCTTGACTACGGTATTGCACAACACGCCCAGAGTGATCAGGCCCATGATCGATTTCGCGTTGATCTTCTCATTTTCTTTCTCGATAAAGATATGCGAACTGAACTTGTTCGCCAGAGTTACGATCATTCCCGCCGGTCTGGCATGAATTCCCGCCCTGTTCTTCACCGTCACGTCTTTTTCGACCATCAACCGACCTTTAAGAAACGGGACTGTCTTTGTTCTTACGTAAATATACGTTGCGTGCGTTCTCGCTTTCAAGCCATTGAATAACGTTTTGGTTAAACTCCTGTGCGGAATGGAAGCCCATCTGCTTCAGCCGGTGGTTCATCACCGCCGTCTCAATCAGGATGGCAATGTTCCGACCCGGTTTGACGGGTATGGTCATCGAGGGCATCGAAACACCAAGAATTTCAACAGCCTGATCCTTGGTACCGAGTCGCTCATACTCCTTGTTGGAATCCCAAAGCTCCAACTCAATCACCATTTCGATTTCCTTCTGGAACTGGATAGCGGAAACACCGAACAACTGGGCCACGTTGATGATACCAATGCCACGAACTTCGAGATGGTGTCCCAAGGTGGGGTTAACGGGCTTCCCCAGCAAGGTGTTGCCACTCACACAACGGATGTCGACCGCGTCATCGCACACCAGCCGATGTCCTCGTTCGATCAGTTCAAGGGCAGCCTCACTCTTGCCAACTCCGCTGTCGCCTAATAGGAGTACCCCCATGCCGGAAACTTCAACAAACACGCCGTGAACGGTGCGCTGGGGGGCAAACACGTCCGCGAGCGTGCGAATCAGACGAACCGAAAAGTCTGCCGAACCCAAGGAGGTGGAAAGTACCGGGACATGGTGCAACTCCGAGAACTGCATCACTTTATCTGGGGGCAGGTGATTATTGGTGAAAACAATGCAGGGCGGCTCGAGTTGAAAAATACGCTCTACGGTTTCCCATTTGTTTTCCTGTTCGAGCTTACGGATATAGGCACTTTCACCGTTGCCAAACAACTGCAGGCGTCTGGAATTGAAGTCGTCGAAAAACCCGCTGAGTGCCAAGCCAGGCCGGTTGATATCCGGCTGAGTGATTGGCTTGGCCAAGCCTTTACGCCCCGCTTTGCAAACCAAGTTCAAAGCGTTGTGGTCACGCAGTTCGAGGTCTAGCAAGTCGAGAACGGTAAAGGCTTTACTCACGATTGTTCCACTTCTTCCTTGGCAGGGTGTACGTGGGGGTGGTGGTTTTTAATTTTTTCTTTTTCCTTAGAGATTTTCGCATCGAGCTTGTGCATGAGGTTTTCGATGGCCGGGTAGAGCTCCAAATGTTCTTCGGTGAGGTGCGCGATGGAGCCAAAGCGGAAGTGGACGTTCGAGTCTACTTGAAAGCCCGCTTTCTGCTTGGTTACCGTCACATCCACAGTGACAATCAGATCCTTAAACGGATCAAGGCGACTCAACTTCTCGTTGAGGAACTCCTTGGTCCTATCGCTGATTTCGTAGTGGACTCCCTTGAGGGCGATGTTCATGGTGTTGCTCCTTCTTACGCGTACTCTTTGGCGAGCTCGAGGCGGTACTTGGTCACTGTCCGCCGGGCAATCTCGATGCCTCTTTGACTCAAGAGGTCGGATATTTTTTGATCTGAGAGTTTCTTGCTCGATCCTGCCTCGTGGGCAGCGATAACTTCCTTGATAATCTGTTTGACCCCCTCCTTTGAAAACTCATTTGACGAGATGGCGTTACTGAAAAAATGCTTGAGCTCGTAGATACCCCACTCGGTTTGAACAAACTTACCTGTCGTGACCCGCGAAACCGTAGACTCATTCTTTTCAATCTGCTCGGCGACATCCTTGAGTGTGAGCGGTTTGAGGTATTTCGGGCCGCGGCGGAAGAACTCAACCTGGAACTCCATGATAGAACGGCAAACCTGAAAGAGCGTACTTCGCCGGTATCGAATGTTCTGGATGAACCGTTCGGCGTCGCTCACTTTCTGCCGGACGAAACTGCGGGCCTCTTTGTCAGCAAGAGTCTCCCCGAGTCCATTCTGGAAGTCGCCGTCCACCCTGAGCACCGGAATCTCCTCTTCGTTGAACAGCAATTGGAGCTGCCCGTTCTTGAACCCGATAGCAGCGTCGGGTACCACATACGCGGGTGGTTGCTGCGAATAAGCGCGTCCCGGAAAAGGAGTGAGACTGGAGAGGTCCTCAAGGAGAAGCTGTATCTCGGCTTCACTGACCTTGAGGCGGCTGGCGAGTTCCTTGTACTTTTTCTTTTCCAACAGCTCCCAGCCGTCGGTAATCAAGCGGCTGGCTTCGTCAGCGAAGCGTTGCTGACGCATTTGGACAAGGAGGGACTGACGCCAGTCGCTCACTGCGCAGCCCTGTGGCTCCAATTTCTGGATCAGGACCAAAACAAACTCGAGCAATTGGGGGTCGATTCCCGGAGTTCCATCCGCCTTGGCTGGAAAAAGAGTCTCGGGAGGTTCCAAGTGGAAACCGTCGGCGTCGAGGTTGTTCACCAACAATTCGCCAATTTCCAGTGTCTCGGGAGGCAAGGGTTGCAACCTCAATTGCCACAGAAGATGTTCGTGCAGGCTTTCACCTCGACTGAGCACACCTTCTAGGAACCGCCTCTGGGAATCCTCGTCGTCAAAGGAAGCCCCGGAGGAACGGTAGCGGTGGCCCGCCATGGCGTCGAGTTCGTCATAACTCACCAGGCTTTTGTCCGGAATCGCTTCGAGGGCGGGGTTTTTCTCGAGTTCCTCTTCGATGCGCTGTTTGAGCTCGGTCAAAGTGAGGGGCAACAGGTTGATGGACTGAATAAGCTGAAGCGACATGCGTTGCCTCTGCTCCTGCCTCATCACCGGTCGTTGAAACTGCACTTTGATCCCCCTCTTGCTCTCAGTTTAAGGTAGAAACCGTGCCGAATCAAACTGTTCCCGAGAATTGACAAGAAGGAGCGAAAACCGAGGCGAGGCCAGTCACCGCCGCCCGGCCCGCAGACCCCCCCGTTGGCCCTGCCCCGCCGTGGCGAGGACGAGCTCTGGCGAAGTCGCCAGCGGAACCGAAAGCCGGAGCGTACTGGAAGTACGTGAGGACTTGAGGGACGTTGGCGACGAAGTCAGAGTTCGCCGCCCGGCGCGCCGCAAGGGTTTGGTTCGGCCAGCCGTAGCGAGGACGGCGACTGGCAAGCCGAGGCCGAAGCGAGAAACGGAGCGTACTGGAAGTACGTGAGTATTCGAGCGAAAACCGAGGCGAGGCCAGTCACCGCCGCAGTAGGCTCGCCGAACCAAACTACATGCTGAAGTGTTCGCCTAGGTATATCTGCCGAGCCCGCTCGTCGGCGAGAATCTCGTCGCGCGTGCCTTGGGTCAGAATCTCGCCGACGTTGATGATGCAAGCGCGACCGGTGATATCCAGAGTGTCGCGCACGTTGTGATCGGTGATCAGCACACCGATGCCTTTGTCGGCCAGCTGACGGATAATCCGCTTGATTTCGTAAACTGCGATAGGATCGATGCCTGCAAAGGGTTCGTCGAGAAGCAAAAACTTTGGTTCGATGGCCAAGGCCCGAGCAATCTCAGTGCGGCGTCGTTCGCCACCGGAAAGCGTGTAGGCCTTTTGCTTGCGCACACGGGTGATACCTAACTCCTCAAGCAGCTCTTCTAGTCGCTCTTTTCGGGCTTTGCCGTTCATTTTGCGGCGGGTTTCCAAAATTGCGCGGATATTGTCTTCAACGCTCAGTTTCCGAAACACCGAGGGCTCTTGCGGCAGGTAAGCGATTCCAGCCCGGGCGCGTTTGTACATGGGAAAGCGGGTAATAGCTTTTTCGTCGAGCAGAATTTTGCCGGCGTTGGGACGCAGAAAGCCAGCAATCATGTAAAACACGGTGGTTTTGCCCGCACCGTTGGGGCCGAGCAATCCTACAATTTCCCCCGACTCCATGGAGAAGCTCACCTCGCGCACCGCCAGTTTCTTACCAAAGCGTTTTCGCAAGCCTTCCACCTTGAGAGTCATGGTGCATCCTTTGCCGGGGCATCCGGGCTGGCGGTCTCTTTCTTATCCGGCGTTATGCTTCCCGAAACCCTTCCGTCGAGGAGAATCTCATCGGTTTTGAGATTAACCTTAATCGTTCCTGCTTTGTATTCATCCTTTTTCTTGTTCACCTGAGGAAGGCCGGTCAGTTCCAAGGAGCTCTTGCTGCGGCTGTAAAGCGCGTTTTCAGCCCGGCACACCAGATCCTTTTTGAAGATCTTGACTCCGATCTGCATGGTGCAGTTTTCCGAGTCCTCGTCGTACTCGAAGTACCCCGATTTAATACTAAGTTCGTTGTCAGGATCCTGCATTTGGCAGAGTCCCCGGAACCGACTGAGTTTGAGCACGCGGTCGTATTCCATGGTATCGGCCAGAATCGTGAGGTTCTTCTTGCTGTCGACGACAATGACCTGCCCCTTGCAGGAAACATAGCGAAACGACTTGCCCGAAAGCTCAATTGCCTCCGCCTTGATGAGCAGATTTCCCGTATTGACGTTAGCATTGCCCTGCAACTGAGTCCGTTCTTGTCCTGCGGTGAAGTTGCTGGAAAGCCTGTCGCCACTGAACCTGAAGGGATCCTCCGCAGCCGAGAGCTCAAGGAGGGGGAGAGCCAGCAGGAGAAGCAACAGGTTTCGCCGGCGAAGTTTTCTAGTCATCGTTTTTGGTTTCCGCCTTCCAAAGTCCTGTCACCGCTTTCTCAAGGACAAGCTCGTTGGTCTTGAGGCTCAGGACCATCCCCTGGGCCGAGATGCGAGAGCCGTCGTTTTTGCTCAGACGCACCCGGCTCCCTTCTACCGTGCTCATTCGTTTTTCGTCGTTGTTCCAGTCCACTCCGCCCGAAGCCCCGCCCTCCACAGTGAGAGCCACTCCCTGCTTAGACGACTTCGCCTGAAGCGTTCCCTCAATCCTTGCATCGTTAGACTTTGTTTTGATGGTCGCTTTCTCGGCTCGACCTTCCGAAACAACTGTTCCCTCGGAATCATACTCTTGGAAGGAGAACTCCTTCAACCGAATTTCCTGTCGGGCGTTGAAGTTCTCGTAGCGCTTGCCCTGAACGGAATACAACTTGCGCCCTTCCTGAGTGGTTGTCTGGACAAAATCCTCCATCACGAGAAGAGGAATGTCGTCCGGGTTTACTGAACTACTATTTGTGAGGTCAAGGGTGCACCCTGTAAAGGCAAAAAGAAGACAAAAACCAATGGCTAACAGGGTGAACGGTCTCACTTTATGCAGGCAGCGACAAAGGCTCGAAACAACGGATGGGGCTTGGTAGGTTTGGAGGTAAACTCGGGGTGGAATTGCACGCCGGTGCTCCATGGGTGATCTTTCCACTCTGTCGACTCGACGAGCATACCATCGGAAGTGTAGCCGGAGATTTTGAGGCCCGCGTTCTCTAGACTCTCCTTGTAGGCGTTGGCAAACTCATAACGGTGACGGTGGCGCTCCCAGATGATTTCGTGTCCATAAGCACTGCGGATATGGGTATGCCCTTTGGTATGGGTGGCGCTTTTGCCCAAACGCATGGTGCCCCCCATTTTGGTGACGCCTTCCTGTTCTTCCAACAGACTCACCACAGGATGAGGGGTCTGCGGATTCATCTCCGTCGAGTTGGCTCCTTCGAGCTGCAACACATGGCGGGCATATTCAATCACCATGATCTGCATTCCCAGGCAAATGCCCAAGTAGGGCTTACGGGCTTGGCGGGCGTATTGGACGGCAAGTACCATCCCCTCCACTCCCCGCTGACCGAAACCGCCGGGCACCAGAATTGCATCGGCGCCACCGAGAAGCTCCTCGGGAGTTGCACTCTTCTCGAGCTTTTCAGCGTCGATTTTTAGGATTTTCACCCTCACCTTGTTGCCCATGCCGGCGTGAACCAAAGCCTCGTCGATGCTCTTGTAGGTATCGTGAAGGTCGACGTACTTGCCCACCATAGCAATGGTCACCGTCGACTTGGCATTTTTGTACCCGGCCACCATTTCAGAAAGGTTGTCCACCTGAGCGGGCCTGAGTTCCAAGTGCAATTTGCGAAGGACGATTTCGTCGAGTTTTTGCTGGTGATAAATTAAGGGTATTTCATAGATTGTTGTATTGACGTCAATTGCCGAAAGAACTGACTCCACGTCGACGTTGGTGAAGTTGGCAATTTTCTTGCGCATGCTTTCGCTGAGTTCTTTTTTGGCACGGCACAGGAGGATATCGGGTTGAATGCCGATTTCCCGCAGTTCCTTGACGCTGTGCTGGGTGGGTTTGGTCTTCATCTCATCGCCCGATACCGTGGGGACCAAAGTGAGGTGCACCGAAAGGACGTTTTCGCGGCCCATTTCATGGATGCACTGGCGGGCGGTTTCAAGAAACGGAACCGACTCTATATCGCCGACGGTCCCACCAACCTCAACAATGGTGATGTCGGTTTCCTTGTTGCTGCCTATTCGCAGAATCTGGCTCTTGATTTCGTCGGTGATGTGGGGAATCACCTGAACCGTCTTGCCCAAGTACTTGCCCTCGCGTTCCTTGTTGATCACCGTTTGGTAGATTTGCCCGGTAGTGATGGAATTGGCCTTGCTCAGCGGACTCGAGGTGAACCGAGCATAGTTTCCCAAGTCGAGGTCGGTTTCGGCTCCATCGTCGGTTACGTACACTTCGCCATGTTGGTAGGGACTCATCGTGCCCGCATCGACGTTCAAATACGGGTCGATCTTGATCATGCTGACTCGGAACCCGCGACTTTCCAAAAGAGTGCCTAGCGAGGCTGCCGCTATCCCTTTCCCGAGGCTCGAACAAACCCCGCCCGTGACGAAAATGTATTTCTTCATGGGATTTCATTGTCCCCTTATCGCGGTGACGTGTCAATCAACGTTTCCTTGACTCGAGGGGGGGGGTCTGCCTACACTGGGGTTTTGGAGAGCCTGCCATGTCCGAGTTCCTGACGGATCAAAACTTCGAGAAGTTCCGCAGTCTCATCTACGATGCCAGTGGTATAACGTTTTCAACCTCAAACAGACCCATTCTGGAAAGTCGCCTTCGCGAACGATTACGATTGTCCGAATTGGAAGAAGTGGGGGTCTATTTCGACCTGATCAAGCGCAACGAATCCGAGATGAAGACTTTTTTGGATTCCATCACCACCAACCTGACCCGTTTTTTTCGGAATCAGGCCCATTTTGATGCCTTGGAAAACTACGTACTTCCAGACTTGATCAAACAAAAGCGCGCCAGAAATGAAGAAAAGAAGATCAGGGTATGGAGCGCCGGGTGCTCGACGGGAGAGGAACCTTACACCATCTCAATGATTCTTAAGGAAAAGCTTCCTTCCGACTTTACCTACGAGATAACCGCGTCAGATCTCAGTCTCAAGTCACTTTTAACGGCCAACATTGGATTTTATCCTGATTCACGCATTCAAGGGATACCGGATGGTTATCTGAGCAAATACTTCCACCGAGCTGGAGACGGGTATCAACTCAAAGACGAGATTAAGGGCCGGGTCAAGTTTGACTACCACAACCTCAAGTTCGACTCCCGCTTGCGCGATCTCGACATCATTTTTTGCCGGAATGTATTGATCTATTTTGACGAAGCCGCCCAAAAGAACGTGATAGACCGCTTTTGGACCTCTATGACCAATCACTCCTACCTCTACATTGGCCACTCAGAATCACTGTTTGGAATGAAGACCGAGTTTAAGTTTCTCAAGACCGAATGGGCTGTTTTGTATTCCAAGATAAAGGATGGAGCATGACAGAACAAACTATCAACGTCTTGATCGTGGACGATTCGGCGCTCATGCGTAATCTCATAGGCCGCATCGTGGAAGCGACCCCCGGCTTTGCGGTTGCGGGAAAGGCCATGAACGGCGTTTTTGCCCTCAAGAAACTTGAAACACTGACTCCTGACATCATTGTTCTTGACCTCGAAATGCCCGAGATGAATGGCATCGAGTTCCTCAAGAAACGTCGGGAATTGAAGATAGAAGTGCCGGTGATCATTTTGAGTTCCGTTGCCAGCCGGGGTGCCGAAATCACCATGGAGGCCCTTCATCTGGGAGCTTCCGACTTTGTGCAAAAACCGTCTGGCTCGGTGAGCGAAGACATTCATATGGTGGGAGACCATCTGATGGATCTTCTCAGGGTTTATGGTGGCAGAAAGAAACCGATTGCCGCCTACCTACCAAGGCCCTTGCCGGTTACCCCGAACCCCACTTGGGCCCCAGTTTTCCCAGCCTTCGTGCCGCAGCCGGTCAAGCCCCCAGTGCTTCCTTCGGGCAACCTTAGGCCCCACAGCAACCTTCAGGTTCTTGCCATCGGTATTTCCACGGGAGGTCCCAACGCCCTGCGTCAGGTGTTCGCCGAACTTGACCCCGACTTCCCGCTACCCATCGTGGTAGTACAGCACATGCCAGCTGGCTTTACAGCCGAGTTTTCCCGGTCCCTCGACCGCACTTCGCCCCTGGAAGTCAAGGAAGCCGAAGAAGGCGACCTCATCAAGCGGGGCCGGATTCTGATAGCCCCCGGCGATTACCATATTGAGGTAGAAAGGCGTTCGCTGGCTGGTATCGTTCACGTTACCCAGGGCGACCAGATGAACGGTCACCGTCCGTCAGCAGGCATGCTGTTCAAGTCGGTGGCCCAGCAGTATGGTTCCAGCGGTTTTGGAGTCATCATGACGGGCATGGGCAAGGATGGGTCGCTAGAACTTGGCGAGATTTACCGCGCAGGTGGGCTCACCGTGGCCCAAGATGAAGCTAGCAGTATCGTGTTTGGAATGCCAAAAGTGGCCATTGAGTACGGCAATGCCGAGAAAATTGTCTCGCTTGCCGACATGGCTTCCACACTCAATACCCTGGCGAAGCAGTTCGCAAAAGTTTAAACCCGGCTCTACGCCGTGAACGGCGTGAAATCTCCCACCGGGATGACGCCTTCCACCTTGGGGTGGCCCGACTCGGGGTCTTGCGGAAAGAGCAGGCTGACGACGATTCCTGCCACGGCCAGGGCCCCTGCAACCCAAGGGCTGAAAAAAACCAAACCTACAACCAGCAGAACGGCCGGAACCACGGCGAGTCTAATAACTCCGCCCAAAGCTGCGCCCGAGGGAGTGCTGACTTCGACATAGTCGTTGAGAGAAAGGTTGAGGTTTTTGTTGTTGAGGGCCTTGAACTCAACCAAGGCCGTAGAACTCGCGCAATGGCAGATTGATCCGTCACCGCCGCAACAGGCGAGCGGAGCAAAGCTGATCCAGACGTGTTTTCCTTCAATCTTCTTGATCGTTCCCTGACGATTCATGGGGCTCCTCCAAACAAGGCATCTCAATTCTTTGAATGGACCGCGGTCGGCCCGTTTTTTCAATATCGACCAAAACGCCTTGAAAAGCCAGACCCTCCCAGCTTTCCTGGCTGCGATCGGGAAGGCTCGTGAGGAACCTGCCGATCTCTTTGGAAGGAACAAAGCCCTGCACCGACTGAAGCGAGCCCGTTCGACCCGCGTCGGTGATCACAGCGGTTCCTTTGGGAAGCAGGCGCTCATCGGCGGTGACAATTTTGTTGTGGCTGCCAATGACGGCCGAAACCTTGCCATCGGCGAAATAGAACAAAGTATTCTTCTCAGCAGTGGTGGCGGCATGAAAGTCGACCACGATGGTCTTCACTTCGCGCGGAATCTTTTCAAGAACAGCTTCAAGGGTAAGAAAAGGGCTAGGTACGTGAGACTTCTGGAAGCCGCTCTGGCCCAGGAGCGAAATAACCCCTATGCGACCTACAGGGGTATCAAACACCTTGTAACCGCGCCCCGGCGACAGCTCGGGAAAATTGGCCGGCCGGAGCACAAAGTTCATGGTGGCCAAGGCCGGAGGGAGGTCTTTCTTGTAGTAGGCGCAGTCGCCGAGAGTGATGGCCTGCAGTCCGAGTTTGTGCAAATAAAAGCCGTGGTTTTTGCCTAGGCCGAAACCACCGGTAGCGCCGTCGCCACTCCCGAAGATGAAATCCGGACGATATTCTTCCTTTATCGCGGCCAGAGTTTTGCGAAAGGTGAAAATCCCTGGTTTGCCTACCAGTTCGGCTACGTAGAGCACGCGCATCGTGTGCAGAGGTTAACCGACTTTGACTCCTTGGGTAAGGGCAGTATATTCAACACATGGCCCGTTGTGGCCACTCCTGACGCCGAAAGGGTTGGGGCAAAATCCGGTGCCGGGATGTCACTCCCACTAGGGCACCCCAAGGAGGACTCTATGAACAAGGACAACAAGTTTCCTTTCATGGACCTGAATAAACTGCTCGACGAAGTGTTCGGGCAAGTAGACTCCATCAGCGAAAAGCTGCAGACCGAGATGGAGAAGAACTTTCCATTTCACGGCCAAGGCCAGTGGGGCGAGGGCTTGGACTTCTACCCCGCCTACGCCTACCCGCCGATGAACGTGTACCTCACCGGCGACAAGTCGCTGGTGATCGAGATGGCCATGGCCGGCTTCCAGCAGGAAGATTTGAACCTTGAGTTTGTGGGCGACTCGTTGCTGTTTAGCGCGAAACCCCAGCCCGTGGCAGAGGTAGAAGGCCTGCGCTACCTCAAGCGCCGCCTGAAGATCAAACCCGTGGAACAGCAAAAGTACTTTGTGCCCGCCGACAAGTTTGATCAAAGCCAGGTGAGCGCCGTGTTTAAAAACGGCTTGTTGCGGATCACCGTTCCATCGCGCATCACCGTGACCCCCAAAGAAGGCGTGAAGGTCAACATTCAGGGCTGAGGCAAGGCCCCCACGTCGCGGCGCAACTGGAGGAGGTGGAGGCGCTCATGAATGCCTCCAAACGCCAGCCATTCGTAAAAGTTGAGCTTGCCCGCCAGCGGGTGCGGGAATGCCAAACCGTCCAGTTGTTTATGCTGGGCAAGCTCGGCCAACGCAAGGTGGCGGCTGTGCACCGAGTCCTCCAAAGCGCTCAAATCTTTGTCTGGAAGATTTTCATCTGGATCTGTCCCGCGGAAGGCCGCCATGGAAAAGGCAGTGTCGAGGGGAAAATCTAAGAGTTCCTGACGTATCGGCCAGGGTTCTTTAGCCTCCCGCTCGGAGAGCTCCTTGGCCTTGGAAACTAACCGCTCCAGCAGTCCCATCGAGCCACTTTCCGCGAGCAAAACATGATGGAAGACCTGCTTAGGCGTCCAAGCCTCCGGCCGCACGCCCGGAAGCAATTTGGCGTGGAGCAATGCTTTCAGGTTGGCCCGCACGTGGGCTCGAAACTTCTTGAGCTCAGCAAAACTGGTGATGGCATCGGTCACGGTTTAGCTCCCGAGAATAATTCACCTTCGCTACTTTTGGCCGTCTACCACTCTCCATCCGTCGACCACCCTAGGTTGACAAAAACCACCCGCTTGGCTAGTCTGCGTCAACACCTGCCCAGGTGGTGAAATTGGTATACACGCTAGTTTCAGGTACTAGTGCCGCGAGGCGTGAAGGTTCGAGTCCTTTCCTGGGCAACGGTTATTCCCTTACCGCGAAAGGGTTTGTAGAGCACCGCAAGGTGCTCTTTTTTTTATTGCCCAATGGCTCCTTAGGGCACTGACGCCGATATTGACGCCTTTTGGTTTGCCGCCTAGGTTCGATGGAATGTGGCGAGATTTCGGGATTGCGCGATCGACACTCTCTGAACATCGCGGTTGCTAGGTTCTCCCGGCAACCTTCCTCCGGTTGATTTTTACTGGAAATTCAGCCCATACTCGACCATGGCCCGCTTGGAAAACCTGACCGACCGGGGTCTAGAAACCCAACAAGTCTTTCGTGACTCATTCCTCGCCCTTGTCGTCGAGAAAGGCTACGATGCCGTCACCGTGAAGGACATCACTGACCGGGCCGGTCTCGAGAGGACGACATTCTACCTGCATTTCAAAGGTAAGGAAGACTTGCTCGTGCGCGCCCAGACCGAACTGGAACAGGGACTCGTCGATCCAAGCCAAAACAACGATGGTCAGACGATTCGAAGACTGTTTCAAATGGTGGCGGCGAAAAGCCTGGCCTTTCGCGCCTTGCTTCGACTCGACACCATGGGACACGTCGGAAAACGGATGTTTGAACGTTCGGTGCGGGCCGTTTTGGCGTCCGGGGCTGTCGAACGGTTGGTTCCCGGCGGACTGGTCAACCGCGAACTCGCCGCCATCTTCATCACTTCGACCCTTCGCAGCGTCGTCCTCTGGTGGGTGGACCAGGACCAACCACCCACGCCGGACGAGGCCGCGGACACCGCCTTACTCTTGATTACGCAGGGCGTGCGGTCACTGGGCAAAGCGGAATAGGAGACAGCGGACTCAAGGGAAGGTCGTCCCGGCGTACGCATATTGGTGGTAGCCCTGTCCGAGGTTGTCGCCAACGATGTTGAAATACCCTCCCTTCATTGGCAGGATCCTCAAGGGTGCGGCCAGTTCCAGCCGTTGCACCTTCCACCCGTTGGGAAGGGCCACGTCCGACGTGGGAGTGCCGTTCTCGGTGGCGTGCATCACGTACAGGTTGCCCTTCCCATCGCTCAGCTGCCAAATGGTGCCGGTGAACTCGAGGACCTGCGGCTTAAGGATGGTTTTGACCACGAGGTGGCCGGCGGCGGGTTTCAACAGGTCCGTGGTCTGTCCTTCGGGGATATAGTCAATGGCCAAAGGCTTGGCCAGTTCCAGCCAGGTGTACCGATCAAAGGTGCGGAAGCGGTAGCGGTCGCTCCCCACGGCGGAGTCGTCGACTCCAGGAGAGTGGAGGAAGGCCGTCCGGGAAAACAGAAGGTTCCTCTCGATGTTCTTTTGGTAGCCGAAGGGGGGCTGGTACTTTGCCCAGGCCTCGTCGGAAATCGGGTGCTCGCCTCCGCTGACCACGACGAGGCGCTCGTTGACCTCAATCAGCTCGTGGGCCCGCCCTCGGGTTGCCCAGTCCAGGGACTCGGGGAGTTCCATGGGGATGGTCGTGAGCTTCAAACCCGCCTCCCGGGCGGTGGGGAACGAGATACAGGAAACGAGGCTCAACGCGGCCCCAACCGTACTCAAGAAAACAAAGACCCGTCTCATGGTGAGCTCCTCCTTAAAGATTTATGAAATGTCTGGCCCAATGTCAACACGGTGTTGATTTTTCAGGAATGAGCTCGTATTCTCCGGAAATGAGACAGGTTTTACCCTTCGCAGCCATCTTATTCCTGGCATCCTCGGTCTGGGCCCTCGATGATCTGAGGGGGAAACCCTTCGGAGAAGTCATGGTCAGTACATTGTCGTTCACGGTGTTGACGGTCAGCGTCTACAACACCGCTTCCTCCGGCGACTTTCCCGCCCAGGCATGGCCGGACCTTAACGCGGACAAACTGACCCGGGATACCGGGGCCAAGGCCGTCCGTTTGAACGGGCCACGGTTCTGGACGGTCGACGGCTTGACGGGCGTCGGCGTCGAAGCCGGTGCGGAGAAGAAGACCTTTGCTGGCGTCCGGACCTCCCTCCTGGGCGTCATCAAGTTCGATGTCCTGAAAGGCAGGCCCTCAACCACCGCCTTTGAACCGACGCTGGTGTCCCGGACCGTGGCGGTCCGGTTCCTCACTGGTCGTCCTGTGACCCGTCTCAAGTCGCCAGAAGGAAAGACTTTCGTCTTGATTTCCACCTCCCGGCCCGGGGCGGTGCGTGAGGCTGATGCCGGCCTTCCCCCGGGGTGGGTACTGACCACCCAGCCCGCCGCCGAAGACCTCGTCCTGCCTGCCCGCAGTGCCGTGGCGCTGCTGCAGGACCGTTCCGAAAATACCTATCAGTCCCTCGAATAAGGAGCTTTCATGCGACCTCTCTTTTTTTTCGCCGTCCTTTTGCCCGCGCTGTTGTTCACCTCATGTCAGCGGAAAGCCGAGGCCCCCGTGGTCCAAGGCAGCCTTGAAGCCACCGCAGTCAAGGTCGCTTCCCTCGTGAGCCGGAACGTCCAGGGCGGCCTGGATTTGAACGGGATGCTGCGGGCCGACCAAGACGTGGTCATCAAGGCCGAAACCCAGGGACGGATCACGGCGATCCGGGTTCAGGTCGGAGACCGTGTCACAGCAGGGCAAGTGGTTGCCGAGGTGGACGACGTGATCAAACGGGCCACGTGGGAGGCCAACCAGGCCAACCTGGAGAAGCTGAAAAAGGACCTTGACCGGATCTCCCTGTTGCGGACCCAAAAGGTGGCCAGCGACACCGATCTCGATGCGGTGAAGCTGGCGGTGGCCACGGCCCAAAGCCAGGCGATCATTGCTGCCAAGGACCTGGAGAACACCCGGATCAAGGCCCCCTTCGCTGGAACCATCACCGAGACCTCGGTGACCGTGGGGACCATGGCCAGCATCGGAGCCCCCGTGGTCCACCTGCTCAACCTCGAAAAGACAAAAATTCTGGTCAACGTGAATGAGAAGGACATTTTCCAGGTCCGCCCCGGAGACACCGTCGAAGTCCGGACCGAGGCCGCGCCTGGGGTGAAGTTAACGGGGAAGGTCCGGGCCATCAGCCCCCAGGCCTCGGCGGCCCAGAACTTTCCCGTGGAAATCGTCGTGGCCAACCAGGGACCCCTGACGCTCCTCGACGGTCTGTCGGTGACGGTCCACTTCGCCTTCGGAGAACGACGGGTGCAGGTGATTCCCCGGTCGGCCCTGGTCGGCAGCCTCCAGCAACCCCAGGTTTATGTGATCGAGGGCGGCCGGGCGGTGCTAAAGACCCTCGGCGTCGGGGGTCAGTTTGACACCGCCTTGGAGGTCACGTCCGGGCTGACGGCCACCGACGCCGTGGTGGTCAGCGGCCAGAACAACCTCCAGGACGGCATGGCCGTCCAGGTGGTCCCATGAACCTGACCAAGTTCTCCATCGGCCGACCCCTGGTCATCCTCGTCCTCTTTGGGCTGGCCCTGCTCATGGGCGCCAACAGCTTCACCTCGCTGCGTTACGAACTGCTCCCCGACATCTCGACGCCCATCATTGCCATCACAACCGCCTACCCGGGGGCATCGCCCCGGGAGATTGAAGACGGGGTCAGCAAGATCGTGGAGAACGCCGTTTCGTCGGTGAACCGGGTAGTCCACATCAACACCACCTCGCTGGAAAATGCGTCGGTGATCACCCTGGAACTGGAACAGGGGGTGGACCTCGATGCCGCCGTCCAGGATGTGCAGCGCAACGTCAACACCGTGGTCAACAAGCTGCCCGTCGACGCCCAGGTTCCCGTGGTATCGAAGTTCAGCATCAACGACCTTCCCATCCTGCAGGCCTCGGTGACCAGCCAACTGGTGGCCGGGGAGTTCTACCGGTTCATGACCGAAACCGTCACTCCCCGGCTGTCCAAGCTCGCCGGGGTCGGCCAGGTGTCCTTGGTGGGCGGAAACCGCCGGGAGATCCGGGTGAACCTGGACCAGAACAAGCTCAACCTCTACCGGATCAGCCCCCTGCAGGTTCAGCAGGTGATCAAGAATGCCAACCTCGACGTTCCCGCCGGCACCCTCAAGGACACCGACGGACAGTACGTGGTCCGGCTTTCCGGCCAGCTCACCTCCCTCGACGAACTGCGCAACCTGGTGCTCTTCAGCTCGCCCCAATATGGCAACATCGCCCTGAAAGACGTGGCCGAGGTCCAGGACGGCCTGGCGGAAAGTGTGACCTTGAGCCGGCTGAACGGCAAGGAAGCCATCGGCCTGAACCTGCAGAAACAAAGCGGCGCCAACACCGTGAAAATCGCTGCCCTGGTCAAGGCTGAACTGGCTCAGATGGAAGAAGACTTCCGGGTCCAGGGGCTCAAGTTCGCCCTGACCAAGGACGATTCGGTGTTCACCATCGACTCGGTGCGGGAAGTGTTCCGCGACATCCTCATCGCCATTATCTTGGTGGGGCTGACGATGTACGTGTTCCTCCACAGCCTCCGGAACACCCTCATCATCATGATCGCCATACCCTGCACCCTGCTGACCACCTTGCTGGGTGTGGCGTTCTTCAACTTCTCCTTGAACCTGATTTCGACCCTGGCCCTGACCCTGGTGGTCGGCATCCTGGTCGACGATTCGATCGTGGTCCTGGAGAACACCCACCGCCACCTCGAGATGGGGAAGGACAAGGTGCAGTCTGCCCTGGACGGCCAGGGGGAAATCGCCTTCGCGGCCATTTCGATCACCCTGGTCATCGTCATCGCCTTTCTGCCCCTGGCCCTGGTCGGCGGCCTCATCGGCAGCATCACCCTGCAGTTCGCCCTGGTCATCATCATGGCCACCCTCCTCAGCCTCCTGGTCAGTTTCACCATGACGCCGTTGTTGTCGTCCCGGTTCGGCCGGTTGGAACACCCCCGGACCAAGGGCTGGTCCGCCGCCTTGACCCGGGGCTTTGACCGGGGGTTCGACGCGGTCATCGAAGGCTTCGTCGTGGCCCTCCGGTGGTGCTTGAAGCACAAAGTCACCTCGCTGACCGTGTGTCTGGTGATGTTGCTCGGGTCGTTGAGCCTCATCAGTTCCAAGCGTATCGGTACCGAGTTCATCACCCCCGTGGACCGGGGCCAGATCTCGGTCACCTTGGAACTTCCCCAGCGTTCCACCCTCGACCAGACCAACCAGACCGCCCACGACGCCGAAGAGGTCTTGTTCTCCCTTCCCGAGGTCGCCTCGGCCGTGGTGAGCGTCGGCGCCGCCAACACGGGGTTCTCCAACAAGACGGCCGCCAACCTCACCCAGATCGACGTGACCCTGGTTCCCCGGTCGAGCCGGACGAGGAGCTCCCAAGACGTCGGCGAGGCCATCGAAGCCAAACTCAGTCAAATCCCGGGGGTCAGGGTGAAGGCCTTGGCCATCGGTATCTTGGGCAGCGCCCAGGACCCCATTGCCTACGCCCTGACCGGCACCGACGCGGCCGCCGTCCGGACCGCCGCCGCCCAACTCGTCCAGGCCCTGCGGGAGATCCCCGGGACGGGGCAGGTGCGGTCGTCGGCCGGGGATGGAAAGCCCGAACTCGACGTGCAGATCGACCGGGACCGGATGGCCGGCCTGGGTCTGTCCCTCCAGACGGTGGGCGCCACCCTCCGGGTCGCCCTGACGGGGAACAGCGACCTCATTTACCGGGACCAGGGCAGCGATGTGGCCCTTCGGATTGTGTTTGACCAGGCTGACCGCCAAAAAACAGCCGATGTGGCTAACATTAGTTTCCTCAACGACCAGGGCAAGGTCGTCTCGCTCTACCAGTTTGCCCGGGTGGTCCAGACCCTGGGACCCGACAACCTGACCCGGCGCGACCGGCTAACGTCGGTGAGTCTGTCGAGCCAGGCCGTGGGCCGTTCGGCCGGAGAAATCGGGGCGGACGTCACGGCCTGGGTGGCGGCCCATCCCCTGCCACCGGGGGTCAGCCTCAAGGCCACCGGATCTTTGGCCAACCAGGCCGACTCGTTCCAGGCCCTGGGGGCGGCGTTGGCCGTTTCCGTGCTTTTCATCTACGCCATCCTGGTCATCCTGTTCAATTCCTGGCTGTACCCCATCGCTGTGCTGTTCTCGATTCCCGTGGCCTTCATCGGGGCTCTCCTGGGCCTGTGGTTTACCCATACCACCCTCAATATCTTCAGCATTCTAGGCGTTCTGATGCTCCTGGGCCTGGTGGCCAAGAACGCCATCCTTCTGGTCGACCGGACCCTGAAAAACCAACAGGAGGGTCTCGGCCTGGCCGAGGCCCTGGAAGACGCGGTCCGCACTCGGTTGAGGCCCATCTTCATGACCACCGCCACCATGATCTTCGGCATGCTGCCCGTGGCCCTGGGACTCGGTTCCTCCGGGGAGGTGAAGGCCTCGGTGGGGGTGGTGCTCATCGGCGGCCTGACTTCGTCACTCATCCTGACCATTTTTGTGGTCCCGGTGTTCCAGGCCCTGGTCTACCGGCTCAAGACAAGGAAGACCCATGCGTAAACTGTTCGTCCTCGGGGGCCTAGCCCTCACAATGGGCCTCGGCGCCGAGACCCTGACCCTCGACCAAGCCGTGGAGCGAGCCCTGGCCCACAACCTCGGGCTCCGGACCCAGGATGCGGTGGTGGGATCGAAGAAGACTGCCAACGACCTCAGCTTCAACAGGCTGTTTCCCACGGTCCAGATCAATGGCGGAATGAGTCTGCTGTCGGCGCCGGAGAGCTCCAAGGCCCTGGCTGGCGTGACCCCTGTGGTGGTCGCCGGTGCTCTCAAACCGCCTTTCATCAACAACGTCTACGTCACCCCCGACGCGGCCACCGCCCTGGGGGGCCTCACCGTCCAATGGCCCCTGACCGTGGCGGCCTTCGAGGGGATGACCCAGGCGGCCCTCGAGTACCGGAACGCGGTGACGGGCCGGGAACAGGCGGCCCGGACACTGAAAACCAGCGTGAGCAAGGCTTACTTTTCCCTCGTCGTACTTCAAGAGTCGATCCGGCTCAGCGAGCGGCAACTGGTCAACGCCGAAGAACGACTTCGTCAGATTACTCTCAGCAACCAGGCCGGTCAGGCCACCGAGCTGAGTCTGCTCCAGGCCCAGATGGCCCGACATGGGGTTTTGCCAGTGTTGAACACTTACCGGCAGAACGCTCAGCAGGCCCTGTTGGCCCTCGAGAGCCTCCTTGGTATGGACCCTGACCCGGGGCTGACCTTAAGCGAGGCCCCCGTCCTTTCGCTGCCTGCCGTCCTTCCCACCCCGGGGGAAGTCGTGGAACGGGGCCTGGGACGGAACCTGGAGCGGAAGGTCCTTGAGGGAACCCTAGCTTCAGTGGTTCAGCAGAAGGCCTCGTTGGACGCCCTGTTGTTCCCGTCCCTAGTGCTGCAGTACAGCGCCGATCCCGCCGTGAACAACCCGGGGGCCGTCGATTGGAAGGAAGTTGACAATTGGAAACAGAGGACCGGCGGCTTCTCGGCCCAGGTCGTCTGGAAGCTCGACCCTTGGCTTCCGGGGTCTTCATTCTGGGTGAACCGTCAGGCCTTGGAGGCTCAGGAAACCGCGGCCCAACTGAACCTCGACCAGTCCCGGAGGAAGCTCAGGACCGATGCGCTGAACCTCCTCGAGGCCCTCAAAAGGGGACAGGAGAACGCAGCCACCTGGTCGGAGATTGCCCGGGAGGCCGACCGGGTGGTGGAACTCACCAAGGCCGGCTACGCCTCGGGGTCGAAGACTGTCCTCGAGGTCAACGATGCCGAGTTGAGCGCCCAGTCGGCCCAGTTGAACCTGCTGAGCGTGCGTCAGACCCTCTACGCGGCGTGGCTAGATCTCCAAGATTTGATGGGGGATGCTCCCTGACCTATGGTCGCCAAACCGACTTGGGTGCCGCTACGGGTGGCGCCGTCGACCAGTTGGCTGGGTTGCTGCAAGTTCCCTGGCCGGCCACAAAAGACCTCAAGATTGCGTCGAGGTTGGACAATTCTAGCCAGATCCGTTTGAGGTCGCTTGTCGATTCACCACCTTGCGCAACATGCCGAAACCCATTTTAGGAAAAACGCCATGTCTCCAACGATGAGCTCCCCGTTTACGCCCATGGTCGGGAATACAGAGGGCACGGTAACCTCAATGAGCTCGGCATAGACTAGCTCCGGGAGTTCGCCTGAGGCCAGGCATTTCCATAATTTGCATTATGTTGCACTTTTCGCTGTCCATTATGTCGTACCTCTTGGACTTGCTCGCTATGCGCCAATGGCGTATAACGGATTATGGAGTTCATTGAGACCTCGGTCTTCACGCGACTGATCGATACCTTGCTCGACTCGGATCAATACCGGGCACTTCAGGATGCTCTCATCCTCCGCCCCGAGGCCGGCGACTTGATCCAGGGCACCGAAGGGCTCCGCAAGATCCGGTGGGGTGCGGAGGGCCGAGGGAAACGTGGCGGTCTGCGGGTTATCTACTACTTCAAAAACGACCGCGGACAAATCTACTTCTTGTTCGCCTACCCGAAGAACAAGCAGGAAGATCTGTCGGCGGAGCAGAAATCGGTGCTGACCAAGTTGGTCAAGGACGAGTGGAAATGAAAGATGAGGATTTTGCTGAACTGGTCGAAAGCGTCAAAGAGGCTGGTGCGATTATGCGAGGCGAGGCACAGCCCAGTCGCCGGATCGAGGTCACCAGCCTCGACATCAAAGCGATCCGCGAAGGAACGAAGAAGTCCCAAAACGAGTTTGCTCTCATGATTGGTGTCAGTCTGGGAACCCTCCGCAACTGGGAGCAAGGACGCCGAAAGCCTGACGGTCCTGCGCGGGCACTACTGAAGGTCGTGGCCCAGAATCCGGCCTACGTGGAGCAGGTCCTGACTCACTGAAGTCTGACGCCACTATCGACGCCAATTGAATACGAACCCAGGGGCTGAATATGGAAGGATTACCACATAAGCCCTTCATATGCGGCTCTATATAGCTCTTTATGAGGTATAAAGTTAAGGATGCTGTATTCAGGTACTAGTGCCGCGAGGCGTGAAGGTTCGAGTCCTTTCCTGGGCAACTGCTAACCCCGTGCAGCGAAAGGGTTTAAAGCTCACCGTAAGGTGGGCTTTTTTATTGCCCAAGGGCTTTCGGGGCACTGACGCCAGTATTGACGCCGTTTGGTTTGCAGCCCTGGTTCGATGGAATGTAGCGAGATTTCGGGACTGAACTGAGTGGGTCGTCTTCAGTTTGGTGCCAAGTGGGGCAAATCCAAAGACACATGCCCAAGCCCGCTTGTGACTTCGCCCGTACTAGTTGCATCAATCTAATCCGATCGCATGTAGACAGGTGCCGATTCCTGAGCATACCATTCAGGTATCTATGCCCCGCGTTGCTCGCCCAAATCCCAAGCTTGATCAGACCTCCTCTGCCCTCCGCCACCGGATGACGATTGTGATCCTTGGCCTGGATGCCGTTGCCGTCGCTGTGCTCATGATGACCTCGGGTTACAGGGGAGCGTCGGACCTTCTCACTTTGGTGGGCTTAGGCGATTCCTTCGGTCTGCTGGCAGCCGCTTTTCTCTACCTGACCCTCCTCATTTCTCCCCTGGCACTCGTCTTCCCGAAATTGCCGCACAAGCAGAATTGGTTTCTGGCTCGGCGTGGCCTGGGACTCTCCAGCCTGCTCTTTGCCCTTCCCCACGCTTTGGTTTCTTTCTTCGGACCTCTCGGGGGGATCGCCGGGATTCCCTTCCTAGACCCTTATTCGGGCTGGGCCCTGGTACTGGGGCTGGTGGCGCTGGTCGTTCTCATTGTCTTGGGGAGCACCGCCTGGGATGGCGCCGTTCGGAAACTAGGCCAAGCGAGATGGAAGCTCCTTCACCGGACGGTTTATCTGGCGGCAGTGTTGGTCCTCATCCACTTGATGCTCATCGGCACCCACTACGGCGACCCGCATTCACCATGGACCTTCTGGAGCCTGGCCGCCGTTGGCTTCCTCTTGTTCCTCGAAGCCCTTCGGTTCGACCACTGGTGGTCCAAGCGATTTCCTCAAGACAGACGCTTTGGACCTGCCTCGCTTCTCGCCGTGGCGCTGATCACCTCAACCTGGTTCTGGACCTCGTCCCATCCGGAGACCGCAAGCGTCGGTGCCGGAGTCCGCTGGGTCACCGGACACCATGGAATGGTCCTCCCCGCTCCTGCCGAAACCGCCGAGGCCAAGCCTTGATGCGGACAACGGCACTTGCCGTGGTTATGTTGATTCTCAGTGCTCCTGCCTGGGGCCACGTGGTCCTGGCTGATGGAACCATCGGGGTGACGATGCACATCGACCCCGACGACTCTCCCATAGCAGGCAAGACGAGTCGGTTTTACTTCTGGTTCAAAGACACCACGGGACACCTCAATCCAAACAGATGCAAAGGAACCTTCAGTGTTGCACTGGACGACTGGATGGTCACGGGTCAGCCCCTGTTTGCCCAAAAGGACTCAGGGTTGATTTCGGTGCACGAAGTGACCTTTTCGAAACCGGGCGTCTACACGGTACGGGTCAACGGTTACCCGATGGGCAACGTCACCTTCCAGCCCTTCCTTCTGCAGTTTTCCGTGAGGGTCGAACCAGGTGACTCTGGGGTGGCCGATGACGCCCTTGTTTCGAGAAACTGGTTTCTCGACCACGCCCCGGTGTTGCTTGGTGGAGTTCTGGTGGCGGGACTGATTCTCTGGCTGGGACTTCGTCCCCCTCGACCCAGGAGAAAATCGTGATCATGGACGATCATTCGGGCCACCTGCTTTTGCTCCTTGTTACCCTGGTGTTGGTGGCCGTGTTCCGGTTCCGAAGATTGTTGCCCATAGCGGCGATGCTCCTGCTCCTCCACCACCACCTCGACCCGTTGCCGGGTTCGGCTTCCCCGACTCCACCGCCGGTTTGTTGCACCATGGCTCAGAGCACGGAGCCGACCAAGACCGTGCTGCCGACGCGCCTCGTGATAACAGACAGAGTCCAGCTGGGTGGAAGGTCCCTTCAGCCCCAAGGCTCCCTGTCTACTCCACCGGCGATCCGGGCGCCTCCTGCGACACTCGTCCTGCCGCCCCCGGCATCCTGGACGCCGGTATCCCGGGCCGCCTGAATCGGTCCGCTCTCAGAGAACACTATGAACACCTCCCTTCGCGCCGCATTTTTCGCGGTAACCTTCTTGCTTCTTTCCGTCCCCACATGGGCCCACGTCGTCGTCACTCCGTCGAAAGCGGGCGTCGGCGGCTGGGTGACCTTTACCGTCTCCGTTCCTAATGAAAAGGAAGTCACCAACACTCAGCTGACGCTCCAGATTCCAACGGGTCTCGAGTACGTGACCCCCACTCTCAAGCAGGGTTGGAAAGTCGTCGTTGAAAAAGACTCCAGTGGAAACGCCACCGCCATTGTTTGGTCTGGTAGTCTTCCGGCAGAGTTCCGCGATGACTTCACCTTCAGCGCCCACCTGCCGGCCAAGCCGGTTGACCTGGCCTGGAAGGCCTATCAGACCTATCAGGGTGGTCAGGTTGTGGGATGGGACGTCGACCCCACCGACCCTTCGGCCAAGGACTTCGAGGCCCTGGAAAAGACAGGAAAAGGCCCTTTCTCGGTCACGAAGGTCATCGACGATCTGAACCCCTCACCGGCGGTAGAGTCCCCGACAGCGAATATCGCCCTCTTGGTTTCAACAGTGGCCCTGGCCGTCGGCATCGTTGCTCTGGTGCGCCGTCGGAAAGCCAACTAAACTCAATTTCAAGGAGGTTATCCCAATGAACAAATTCTTTCTCATCGGAGCCTTGGCACTCCTCACGTCGATCGCTTGGGCCCACGAAGGCCACTCCCATGATCACAAACCCGCCGACACCGACTTCAAGACCGACATCTGCGCCGTCTGCAAGATGGCTGTGACGAGCAAGAGCTATGCCGCTCAGATCGTGAACGACGGAAAGCCACTGTTCTTCGACGACATCGGCTGTCTGGTGCAGTACGAACGCAAGGGCCAAATCATGCCCGAAGCCGTCAAAGCCCGGTACGTTCGGTCGGTGGCCGGCGACGCCTGGCTCGAGGCCGATAAGGCCGTGTGGGTCACGACCAAGGACGTGAGGACACCCATGGGCTATGGCTTCCACGCGTTCGCCGACAAAAAGTCTGCCGAGGCTTTTGTGAAGACGCACAAGATGGCCCAGGTCGTTGCTTGGGCCGAGGTCCAGAAGCAGGTCCCCGACTCCATGGGTATGGGCACGGATTCCATGGGTAAGATGTGATGTTCCGTTCCTGGGGTGCGGGGGCCCTTCTTCTCTTGCTTTTCCAATCCTGCGGCCCTGTACTCCGGGAACCCCGGGAAGTGAGGCCCGAGTCCGATGTCTGCCCGGAATGCCGGATGACTGTCATTCCTGAGGGGCACGCCGCCGAGTCGGTGGACTCCGAAGGGACCTTGTTGGTCTTCGACGATCCGGGTTGTTTGGCCCTTTACGTTCATGATCATCCAGGGCAATTCCATGACGCCTCGTTTTTTGTCCAGGATGCCCAGTCGAAGGCTTGGGTGGCCTGGGACAAGGCCATCTTCGTCCGGGCCGACGACGTACCGAGTCCCATGAACTATGGCTGGCACGGGTTCTCGACCGAGGCCCGGGCCCGGACCTTCGCCACCAACCACCAAGGCTCCCACGTCGCGACCGGTGATGCCCTGGCCGTCCTTGTGGACGACCTCAAGGACAGACGATGGAAGCCTTAGCCACGGCAGTCGCCCGGCTGCTGATCCGTGGAGGTTGGCTGGTCGGCCTGGTCATTCTCGAAACGCTCTTGTTGACGGGGTTTTGGTTTGCCGGACCGACGCCCTTCGGTGAGGCCTTTGATCGTCGGGCCGCCGAAGCCGACCTCCTCCTGTTGACTCTGACCTCGTTGCCGGCGCTGTTTGCCGGTGCCCTGCTGGCAGCGGGGGACCGAGAAGATGGGATGGGAGACTTCTACCGTTCGTGCCGAATCAGCCCTGAAATCCAAGTGATGGGAACTCTGATCGGGCAATGGGGAGTTATGGGAGTCGCGTTGACGGTTTCCCTGGTTTTGAGCCTCGCCGTGGCCACTCCGGCGGTGTTGCTCACGGGGTCCTTTGGCATCAGTCTTGGTCTGTCCCTCCTCTCGACGGCGGTCCACGGTGCCTGGGGGCTGGTTCTTGGCAGTTGGCTGCGATCCCGATGGGCGGCGGTGGCCGGTGCCTTGGTGTTCTGGCTGCTCACGGTGTTTGCCCTCGAAGCCGTGGTCACCGCCCTGCTGGGAGTCCTTCCGGCCCGTTGGACCTTCCCGGTTCTTGGTTCGTTCTTGATCCTCGATCCTTCGCAATTTGTCAGGGTTTCGTCGGTATTCTTTCGGGGCCAAGGCTGGGCCTATGGGCCTGCTTTCGCACCGGTCAGGGAACGACTGGCGCTTCCCATGGGCTGGACCATCTTCGCCGCCGCGGCCATGCTCCACCTGATGGTCCCCATCTTTCTCGCCATCCGTGGGTGGAAAAGGCGCAGCCGATGAGCCGCCGAATCGTGCTGAGCCATGTCACCAAAACCTATGGGACCAAGCGGGCGCTCTCGGATGCCTCTGCCGTGTGGGAGGAAGGCTCCATCGTGGCCCTGGTCGGGGCCAATGGCGGGGGAAAGTCCACGCTCCTCAAACTCCTATCGGGTGTGATCCATCCCGACGAAGGTTCCATCGATGGACTAGAGCAGTTTTCCATGGCTTCGATGCCCGACCGCCTGGCGTTTTCGCGAGGCTGGACCGCCGAAGACTGGCTAGGGATGGTAGCAAAATGGAAGAAGGCACCGCGATCCCGGGTGAAGGAGGTGCTGTCTGAAGCCGGTCTGGACGAAGCCCGCACGAAGCCGGTGGCCGCCTTCAGTCAGGGGATGCTCCGGCGGCTCCTCTACGCCCAAACCCGGCTGACACCGGCGGACCTGATCCTCCTCGATGAACCCGAGGGAGGGCTCGACCCGGAATGGACCGTCCGGCTGGAGCAGGAAATGGACCGCCTTCGCGACGAAGAAAAGACAGTGATCTTCTCTACCCACTGGCTCGATTTTGCGGTGGAAAAGGCTGACTGGCTGTGTATCTTCGCTGGCGGGAAGATCGTGGTCCAGGAAGAGGCTGCTCGTTGGCGCCTGCTGGATTCCTCGACCAGGCGGCACGACCTTGTCCAGTGGATTCGTCGGGACGGCCTGTGAACCGGCCAGTTCTTACGCTGCTGTTTCTGGGTATCACGTCGTCGTGCTGGTCCCTTTCCGTTGGCGACCTCCAAAGCCTAATCGACCGGGCACCCCGTGGCGCGACAGTTCAGATTCCCTCCGGCATCTACCAGGGGGAACTCATCGTTGGTCACCCCGTCCTCCTTCGGGCCCTCCCTGGTGCCAAGCTCGTTCATTCCCCTGGTACCGCAGGTCCGACCCTCTGGATAAAGAGTTCCGATGTCGAAGTCGACGGCCTCGAGATCGTAGGTTCAGGCGAGGGGACCCGCCGAGATCACACAGCGATCCTGGTGTCGGGCTCGCGGGTACAATTGACTGGACTTCGCATCGAAAAGGCGTGGTCGGGTGTGTGGCTCGAGCGTTGCGGTGATGTGACGATCCGGGACCTAGCCGTCACGGGTCTCAGGGACTTCCCGTTCTGGGAACGCGGCGAGGGGGTTCGCGTGACCGAGGGGACGAATATCCGACTTCAGAACCTCCAACTTGCATCGGTTTCCGACGGGATTTATGCGGAACGTTCCGCCAACCTGACGGTCAGTGACTGTTCGGTGGTAGACGCCCGGTACGGCCTCCACCTCATGTTCTCCGACGGTGGGGAGGCGAGCCAGATCCGAACTTCCCAAACTGTTGCCGGCGTCATGGTGATGGAGTCGAGTCAGTGGGTCATTCGGGACAGTCATTTGGTCGATGGCTACCGAACCGGCTCCGCCGGGGTGAGGGAGATTCGGACCAAGAACGTCAGTGTCCTGCGAACCGAGGTCGCTCGCCAGGCTTCGGGCATTGAGCTACTTGATGTTCGGGCAGGACTCTTCGAGGGTAACCGAATTGCCGAAAATGGCATCGCCTGGACCTGGGGCGGCGACAACTCTGGGACCATGGTCCAAGACAATAGCCACCTCGGCAACCTGATGGACTTCGCGGGTGACGAGCCTTCAGAAAAGGTACTCTTGGCGGTCGAGGCCCAGGACCACATGGCCATGGCCGGTCGCATGGGCACCCCTTCGGCCCAGGATCTCGCGCCGACGGTGACGGAAACGTCGCTCCACATGCGGCCCCAATTTGACCGAAACTCCTGGGACGCTTGGGGTGGAACAGACCTCGATCACGACGGGATTGGAGACACTCCCTATCGCTTTGATTCTGTGTCAGCGGCTCGCGCCGCATCCCGACCGTGGGCAGGAGTGTTTCTGGGAAGTCCCTGGTCGCAGTGGAGCCGGGGGATACCTGGCGGAGAGGTAATTGATGAGCATCCAAGGACAAAGTCGGTTCGTTAGGCGCCACCTTCATAACAACCCCTAAATGGACAATTGAGAAGGATTTCCACATTTCAGTGTAAACCTGTCCCACCGTAGAACAACTTCTTCCCCCAAACTTTGGATACCGCTCTTCCAACGGCATAGTTAAATGTCGGAGGCAGCATGGGACGACACCGACTCGAATACAAGCTCAAGAAGCCAAACCCACACCACAAGTACTGGAGGTACGTCCACTCGTCTGACCCGAAGCAGTCGGACATTTCCACCCAGACTAAGGTGAAGTACGAGGCTGAGAGGATAGCCAAAAAAGTCTGCGCCAAGGCAAGAGCGGAGCTGACTGCGCCACCGCTCTTCAGTGAGTACGCCAAGGACTTCCTCACCGACGAGATGCTGGCCCTCAAGCGCTCCCACGTCACCAGATACCTCATCCCGGCTTTCGGCGAGGTGAGGATCATCGACATCACGACTCTCGGCTTTGAAGACTGGCCCCCTACCTTGCCGCTGGACTACTTCACCGACGCCGCATAAGTTGCATTATGTGTTCGAGAACCCGTAGCTTATGTAGTGGTCGCGACAGGTTTGCTAGATTGACGATGCGCACCCAGTGTGTATAATTCTCTCATGGACAGCAGGGCGCTGATCAAACTCCTGGAAGCTGATGGTTGGTTTTTGGTCGATACCAAAGGGTCCCATCATCAGTTCAAGCATCCCTCGAAACCAGGACGAGTCACTGTCCCACATCCGAAAAAGGATCTCCCCTTGGGTACCGAACGATCGATTCGCGCTCAAGCTGGACTTCCGAAGAGGTGACCGTGAGCGCTTACATTGCCGTACTTCACAAGGACAAAGACTCCGACTATGGAGTCAGCTTTCCCGACTTCCCGGGGTGCATCACCGCGGGTAGCAGTCTCGAGGAAGCCAAGGAAATGGCGAGGGAAGTGCTTCCGTTCCACGTCTCGGGCCTACTGGCTGACGGTGAGGCTATTCCTGAGCCGATGAGTCTGGATGCCGCCAATCGACATGAGCTTTCTCAAGGTGCGCAAGCTTTTTTCCTAGTCGAGGTTCCCATCGAGGACCCCATCGTTCGTGCCAACATTACGGTTCCCAAAGGATTGCTGGATCGGATTGACCGGTACGCCAAAGCTCATCATCTCAGCCGAAGTGCCTTTCTGACGCAGGCTGCGCAGAAAAGTATGAGAACTGCTGATGCCAGTATCGACGCCAATTGAATACGAACCTTGGGGCTGAATCAGTTACTAGTGCCGCGAGGCGTGAAAGTTCGAGTCCTTTCCTGGGCAACTGCTAATCCCTTGCAGCGGAAGGGTTTAAAGCTCACCGTAAGGTGGGCTTTTTTATTGCCCGAAGGCTTTTGGGGCCACTGACGCCGATATTGACGCCTTTTGGGTTGCCTCGTGGAATGTGGCGAGATTTCCATTTAAATGTGAGTGTTGGGACTGCTATTGACGACTTGAGGTCTTTGACCACCTAACCCGCAGATACGAGGCTTCACTTTAGACACAACAGTCATTTAGCCACGGTGTAGCTCAGCGCCGTCGAATAGGTTCGGCCATCGGTGGGGACGCTCACATGCACGCTCCCTTCCGCTGTCGGAACAAAGTCAGCTTCAAAGAGCCCCTTGCTGTTCCTTTTCACTTTGACCCAGCGGTCAAACAGTCAAACTTTGTCATGGGACAGCAATGAGTCTTGGGCTTCGAGTATCCCTCATGAACTCAGCTATCTGAAAGGACTTGTGACTCTCCAAGCTCGACAAATACCAACTTGCCAGGGTACGACACGTCGTACAATTCGAGAGTCTTCCAGAACTCGACTTCGTGGACGCATGACTCGGTGCGGAAGACTCTCTCTGGACCCAACTGCACCAATTGCATTTCGTCACGCTCTACATATAAGGCGCTCCTTAGCGCAGACCCAAACTTGAATGCCATAGTCCCACCCGGCCAGTCTGTCACAATGATGTACTTCGTAGTCCGCTTCCGCTCTGCGAATGCTAGTTGTGTCTGGAGTCTATATTCTCGAAGTTCATCCAGCCATGATCGAGTTGATCTTGTGTCGTGGTCAAGCAGACTTGGAGTGCTTCTGGACTCATCTAGATCCTCAAGCTCGTCCTGGGCGTCCTCTACTTCACCAACTCGCAGCTCAGTCGAGGAAGACCTAGGTGGTGAGGTCTCGACAAGCTTTGGACTTCCCCCAAATTCCTAGACACCTGATACACTCAGAAGTCTAGGCAAAAGGGGAGCCCATGGGCGTATCGAAGTTCACGGCCGAGTTCAAGGACGAGGCGATCAAGCAGGTCACTGAGAAAGGGAGGCCTGTCAGCGAGGTGGC
>CANJXC010000018.1 GCA_947478845.1 Spirochaetales bacterium
CCACATCGCTGGTGGCGAGAATCCGAGACATATCCATATTTTACCCCTTTCCCACAGAGACAGGGAAGAAGGGGGAGCAGCTTCAAGATGCCAGAAGATAAAAGTCAAAGGAAAAAGGCGACACGTCCGTTGCGACGTAGTTGCACTCGGGAGGGCGAATACTCGAGCCTGGCAAGTGCAGCCGTGGGGGCACGCCCCGCCTTGATGGATTCGGGCAGGTCGCGGCACAGTTTTGTGCAGTACGATCATCCATTACACTTTTGGTCGGACCGACGGTAAAAGATGATGTTGTAGAACTAAGCTTCGACTGCGAACTTTTGTATCTCCAGATTTGGAATGAACTTGTAATGTTTGTCATTGGCGGTGATCAGCAAATCACTGTTCTGGACTGCGGTGGCAGCAATCAGCGCATCAGCCATCATCATTCCGTGGCTAAGACAATACTCCTGTACGTAAAACACTGCTCGGGATGAGATCTCACGGTCAATGTGGATGATTTCCACGTTCCAGATCTTCATCGACCTCTGAAATCGTCGGAACTCGAGTTTGTCGCGCATACCCTGGAGCAACTCCATGTGAGTCACAGACGAGATCGAAAAGGGAACACTCGCATCAACCAGTTCTTTCGCCCGAACATTGCCGCGGAGATACCAGATCAGTACGTCAGTGTCGAGAATCAATACTGTCGCCCTTTTCGTATTGTGCGGATGGTACTATCGACAGAGTCCTGACCGACAACGTCCGCCCACATCCCAAAGATCCCGTGCCCATCATCCAATTGTGCTGACTCTGCTATCCTGATTGGAACGATTCTTGCGAGAGCTTTCCCGCGAAATGTGACAGTAACTTCTTCTCCATGAACGACTTGGTCGATGATCCTTCCCGGTTGAACTCGCAGTTCCTTGGTCGAAACTTCCATATAGCCTCCAGTAGTCACTTTGGAGTATACACTCAAACGCGATTATCAACTACCCCGACTCGCAGCAAGTTTCTTCATATGTGCCCGAAGGGTCCGCATAACATGCTGTATGCCGTTCAGTATAACCTCGCTAAACTTGCAGGATAGCCTGCAATTGTGGCTTTTCGTACTAGGCGGCCAAAAGCAGGTTTGGAGCCGACACGACTTCTTGATCGGAGCTTCGCAGTTTAGGCCGTTCAGCTCCGTCGCTTCCGGCGGTATCCCGGCCGCCTCACCCTCGGGCCACTGCCCTCCGGGTCGCTCTAGCCTCGGTGCGCTTCCGGATCGAGTCCTTTACCCTGCGCATCCGCATCGCGACTACAGCAGTCGCGTCCATGGCAAGCATGGACGTTTCTGCTGCGCAGAAACTCCAAGCTAAAGAATAAAAAAAGGCCACCCGAAGGTGACCTTTTGACTTGTACTCTAGCAGGGACAGGACTCGCCCTTCGTGTCCGCACTTCCTGTGCGGACAGCCGGGCAGGCCGGCGGGCTGACGCGCGCATCCATGCGCGCTTTTCCTCGACGACAACCCTGCGGGTCGTCTCACGCTCGGCGCCCGCCTGTTTAGAGTCCTGTCCCTGCACCAGTCGCGTCCATGGCAAGCATGGACGTTTCTGCTGCGCAGAAACTCCAAGCTAAAGAATAAAAAAAGGCCACCCGAAGGTGACCTTTTTTTATTCTTTAGCAGGGACAGGACTCAACCCTGCTAATGGAAAATGACGGAAAAGCGAATCTTAGTAAATGCCTATCTGGTAGAATAATGACCACATTGATCTTTTCCGAACCTTTCCGTTTTCCTTCCTTTTTGTCGCAATTTTTGTTACCCTATTGTTACCGGAGGGTTAGCAGGTTTGGGAGTCACCATACGAGAGAAGGAATTGGCCAACGGCCGCAAGTCACTTTACCTTGACGTTTACTTTCAGGGCCGACGGAGCTATGAGTTCCTAAACCTCCAGTTGAACGGGAACCGGCAGGAAGACAAGGAACGCCGACGGCTGGCCGAGGTCGTGAGGTCTCAGCGTGAGGTTGAACTGTTCAGCCAGGCCCACGGCCTGATACCTGAACACAAGGGCAAGATTCCTCTTTTCGCCTATGCCACCGAAAAGGCACAAGGGCACCCCAAGAAAGACCCGCTCGTGAAGAGCCTACCCTTGATCGAAAAGTACTTCGGGGAAATGCAGCTCAAGGCAGTCCACTCCAAAGCTGTCGAGGGCTATCAGACCTTCCTGCAAAGTCAGAAGGTGAGGCGGCCGGGCGCGGCCGGTGAGGCTACCCTCATGTGGTCCACGGTGGCCAACTATTTCAACGCCTTGAACACGGTGCTCAACATGGCAGTTAAGGAACGGATTCTTATTTCTAACCCGGCCCAAGGGGTCAGGCGTGTAAAGCCTCAGGAAACCCGGCAGTTCTACCTGACCCGCGACGAAGTGGAACGACTGGCCAAGACCCCGATCATGGGTGAGGAAGGGCTGGGCGGTGAGATTAGGCGGGCCTTCCTATTCGCCTGCTTTACCGGCCTTCGGCTATCGGACATCAAGACATTGACTTGGGGCGACATTCGCAACGGCAAGATTGAAAAGCGCATGGTCAAGACAAAGGCGATGCTCACGGTTGACCTCAACAGTACCGCGCTGGCGCTCATGCAAGGCGATAGCCTCAAGCCCCACGATGCGCTGGTGTTCACCCTGACCGGGACTGACCCGAACCAATACCTCAAACAGTGGGGCACCGGTGCGGGCATTGCAAAGCCCCTGCACTTCCATGTGAGTCGCCACACTTTCGCCACGATGACACTGGACGAGGGCGCTGACCCCTTCACCGTCCAGAACCTTCTCGGCCACAAGGATATCAAGATGACCCAGAACTATGCTAAGGCAACCGACCGGAGCAAGAAACAAGCCGTCGGCCGGATTGAAATGGACTTGAGCAAGGCAGGAAAAGCATGATGACACTCGCCCATATTGAAGCCCGCTACCAGTCAGTGCTCGACGGCAAGGAACGTAAGGACGTCGTCATTGCCGAGTTCACCGACGAACTGGAAATGCAGAAACACAACCGGACAAGAAAAGGAATGTACCTTGACGCTCAAGCCAATCGTCTGTCGGTATCTGACCCGGTGGAATGGTTTGCCCTGATGACCGCCGACTTTGACAGGACAATTCCGAAGCTCGAAACCTACCTCAGCCTAATGCTGCAAGGCGAAGGCGTACCGGCCCTTGACCGGGCAATGAATGAAGGGAACCTAGTCATTCGCAAGCCGGACGGACTGTATTGGCTGGTGGGCGGCCTTGAGCCGCTGGTCATTTTCCTCAAGACAGAAGAACTTCACTTCACTGCCCAATTCATTTTGAAGTACGTCCGGAAACACGATGGTACGAACCTTTCTGCCAAGTATGTTGAGAACGTCAAGAAGATCCAGATATAAGCCAGATGTTTTCCGGACTAAGCCCAATCGAACAAAAGCAATAGCCTTTCCTTAGACACCGGCCGGAGTCAATCGACCACTAAGGAAAGCAAAATGGATTCGACTCAGAACAAGCCTTTGACGATCAAAGAGGCCGCCGACTATCTCGGGCTGGCCGTCGCGACGCTCTACAAAATGACCATGCGGGGAACAATCCCGTTCTACAAGCCCAGTGGCGGCCGGGTGTACTTCAAGCAGGAAGAACTGGAAGCCTGGGTGTTCAGCAAGCGGACTTCTTCGACGGCTGAATTGCAGGCTCAGGCGCTGACTATTCGGAAGGGGCGATAGAATGACCAGCCCAACCTTCCAACGTATCGACCTCACGAACTACCAACCCCCGCAGGGCCCGCCCGACTTCCGCGAAGTGAAGGTCCTGCTTGCCCGCCACGTCCGCGACTTTCTTCCTCTCGCCGGGCACTTTCACGACGGCACCCCGGCCCATGACAAGGGCAACGAACGCCACACGCTCAACCCAATGCGGGATGACAACCATTGTGGCAGTTTCTCGGCCAACTTGGTCACCGGCGCATGGATTGACCGGGCAACCGGCGAGGCAGGCAGCGTGCTCGACCTTTTTTCTGGAATCCGGGGCGAGACTTTGCAAGAGGCCTGCCGGAGCGCGGTGGCCGCCTACGGCATGGAATCAGCCATTTACCGACTGGAGCCACGGGAAGCCCGCCTAGAGGCCTCTGAAGGGGAGCCCGGCGAGGGAAGGATGTGGGCGAACCCGCCGGAAGGGGCGAAGCCAGTTATCCTGAGCCGCAAGGGCAAGCGGATGCACGCCGAGGCAGTTTACCGCTATGAGACCGGTGCCGGGGAGCTGGCGTTTGCCATTGTCCGGTTACACTTTGCCCCCTCGCCGAAGTTCTTCCTTTTCATCCACTACACAACTGCCGGGGAGTGGGTCAATGAAGAGCCCGCCGAGTTCAAGGGCAGACGGCCGTTGTTCAACCTTCGGGAAGTGCTGGCCTTTCCTGACCTGCCGGTGTTACTGACCGAAGGCGAGAAGGCCGCCCGGGCCGCCATGCAAATAAAGAGCGGTGCCGTTGTGTCAACGTGGGCCGGAGGGGCCGGTGCCGTGGGTTCGACCGACTGGAGCCCACTGTCTGGCCGTGCAGTCATCCTCTGGCCTGACAATGACCAACCGGGCCGCGACGCAATGAAAGCAATCTATCGAATCCTCAAGGCTCAGGGGTGCACCATGTTCGCGGTGCAGGTGCCCGATGGCAAGCCGGATGGCTGGGATGCGGCAGATTGCCTTGAGGAAGACCCGACCGGAAGAGCCGGGGCCCTGCTGGTGCTGAGTGCCCGGAGGGTGCCGTGATGGCCGGGCCTTTCGTTTTCACAAGTTCCGCTGACCTCAAGCCGACCCTCACAAAATGGCTGGTCAAAGGCCTTGTTCCAGATGACGCGCAAGGCGAACTTATCGGCCCTCCGGCAGCCGGAAAATCGTTCCTTGCGATTGATCTGGCCTTTTGTGTGGCCACGGGAACCCCGTTTCACGGCCATGCCATCAAGAGAACGGGCCCAGTGTTCTACATTGCTGGAGAGGGACACAACGGCCTCAGCAGAAGATTCGAGGCTTGGCAGAGGCACCATCGCATTAGGTCAGGCCAGGTGTTCTTATCTGAGAGGGCCTGCTCCCTGCTTGATCCTGAATCGGTAGCTTCTGTGCTTCTTTCGATAAGGGAAATTGCCGAGGTTCTCGGGACCCCGGCCCTCATAATCTTGGACACGTTGGCACGTAACTTTGGCAACGGCGACGAGAACAGCACAAGGGACATGGGCCATGCCGTCATGGCCCTAGATGAGATTCGGGGCGAGTTCGGGTGCACGATGCTTTCCCTTCACCATACCGGCCACGAGGGAACCCGGGGCCGCGGCTCTTCTGCCCTCAAGGGCGCTTCGGATTTTCAATTCAAGTTTGAAGAGGATAGAGGCGTCCGGGTGCTTTCTTCCCTGAAGGTGAAGGAAGACCGGGCACCGGAAAGGATGGCCTTCAAGTTGGTCGACATCCGCCTGGGAATCGTTGACGATGATGGCTTTGAGGAACGCAAGGCGGTGCTGGAGCTAACCGAAGCGCCGCAGCCGCCTGGGCCGGGCATGAGCGAAACTACGGCAAAAGTGTTGAAGTGGTTCCAAGATAACCCTGAGATCGAGGCAGGGCCAAAGGAGGTCTCGGCCGCCGTCGGCGTGATGCCAGACAATGCTGGGAAGTCTCTCGAAAAACTTGTCGAGGCGAGGCACCTGGAAAAGCTGAAGCGAGGAACCTATAGGCTCCTTCGGAACGAACGGAAAACTCCGGAAAATCCGGATCTTCCGGAAGCTGGGATTCAAGGAACCGATTCGGAAAACCGGAATGCACCTTTAGGTGCTTCCGGATTTCCGAACGGAGTTCCAAGTGAAGAAGTTGATTACTTTCCTCCTGGGACTGACAAGAAGTCTGCACCATGGGGGTATTTCGGGTGAATAATTGCCCGGCAAGAGGTAAGAGGCCCGCCCGCTCTTCTCCCCTTGCCGGGCGCTGTTCCAGTGGACAGGGGTGTATAGGAAAGTGCACTATTAGTGCAGTCAGAACACGGAGGAAACACGAATGTCAAACCCCATAGGAAGGCCCGGCTACACCGGCAACCCCGGCGGCCGCCCGAAAATACCCCCCGAGCTCCGTGAAGCCATTCAGGGCCACTCTGCCAAAGCGGTCGAGGTTTTGGCCGATATCCTTGCAGACCCGACGGCAAAGGCTTCTGACCGCATCCGCGCGGCCGAGGTGCTGCTAGCACGTGCATGGGGCCTGCCGGTTCAAGCGGTCGAGGATGTCACCCCGGCCCGGAGGCCGATAGTCTTTGAAGGAATGGACGTGGACGAAGTGAAGGCCAAGGGCGGGATGCTGACCCCCGAGGGCTGGGCATGGTTCCCTTCGCCGGGGGATGGGGAGCTGCCGGACACTGCTGACCCGCTGGTGTTTAGCAGCGTGCTGGCCCGGTTGGTCGACGGAGGGCAGATAAACTGATAGTTGGTAGAAGGGGCTCTAGCTGATGAACCCCGGCAGAACGCGGTTACTTGGTTGAAAAGTGCTGGAGACACCAAATCTGTTGGAGGGTATGGGGTTAGTCTAGTAGGATGATGTGCTTGATGAACCCGAACCAGCGGAAGCGATAAGCACAACCACAGTCGCACCTATAATTAGTGCGCTCACCACTGTGTTGTAGCGGCCAACTTTTGCATTCAAGGCATTCCCGGTGTCGAAAACTGTCTGGGCGTCATAGGGTTCGGGCTGGTTTGGAAGGGCCTCGTTCACAAGCTGAATCCGACCGATGAAAGCTGGCTTTGTCACCGGAACCGTAACGGGCGGGGAATATGTCGTGGTTGTAGTGGTAGACACGTTGCCGTTGAGGTAACCAAAATTGCCTATCGAATTGTAAGTTCCGGTGACGTTGCCAGTCGTTGTACTCGTTGCCCATCCGGGAATGGTGTATTGCGAGAGACTGGTCGCGTTTTGAACATCGAGAACATAAAAGGAACTGTAGCCGTTCTTGAGCGCGAGTTCTGCCGCACGAGTCAAAAAGAAGGTGTACGCCTCGTCTGAGGACGTGTAGCCATTTCCAGAGAACCCAACGGAATAGGCGTCCTTCCCGAGCTTACGGTCGGTGTAGCCACCAGTAGCCCCGTCGGGGGCATATGTAGTGGCACATGAGCTAACCAAGAGGGCCGCCAGTGTCAAGGCAATGGTTTGATGCTTTCCCATACGTTCTCCAGTTTCGAATTAGGATTGAATAGGACTCATAATCGTTAGAACAGCCATCCCAAAGCGAGTCCCATTACCAGTCAAGATAGTTTTCGCCACGAGGAGGGCGAAAACAGATGAAATACACCGACGGGTTTCGGGGATCAATCATTAGGCAGGTCGTTGCCGGAAAGAGCGCGTGGCAGGTTGCCCAGGAAACCGGCGTGAACGTGGCCACGGTTCAGAACTGGTTGTCGAAGCACAAATCCGGTAGTCTGGTGCTTGATGGAAGTGAGGGAGAACCCAAGCCCGGCAGCCGCAGTCCCGTTGAGAAGCTTGCCCTGCTGATGCAGTCGAAAGCTTTGGCGGACACTGACCGTGGTGAATGGCTGCGTCAGAACGGCCTGCACTCCCAGCACCTATCGCTTTGGGAGCAGGAACTGACAACCATGATGAACGACAAGAAGTCCGAAGTCGATGCTGAGAACGCTGCTCTGAAGAAGCAGAACAAAGAGTTGCTGAAGGAGCTGGCAATCAAGGAAAAGGCTTTGGCGGAAGCAGCTGTCCTTCTGACGCTAAAAAAAAAGTTCCGGCATCTGTTTCAGGAGGAAGGGGAGAACTGAGTACTCCCGCCGAACGGGAAGAGATCCTGGCTTACGTCGCACTGGCTCAAAGAAGGTCAAGGGAACCAACGACAGGGCGCCGAGGGCAAAACGAAGACCATTGAAGGTGAACGCCCCCAGGTTGTCGAGGCTGACGCGCTGGGCGACGAAGGCCAGGCCCCAAATCAGGGCAGCCCCGAAGAGGGCCAAGGAAGAGCGCAGGGGATGGGAAGCGATGACGAACCTCCGGACGGACGGTCTACGATACCGAAGGAGAGCCTGTCGTTCAAGCGCTACCGAGGTGTTTTGGCCGCCATGCGGAGCTGCGAAGTCTCCTTGGTGTAGTCTTTCAAGCGGGAGAGGTCCACCCAGGCCAAGTCGTGACTTTCCTCGCTGATCACCAACGGGACCGCGTCATCGGCCTCGAGCAAGAAGCGCAGATCGTAGTGATCGTGGGCGGCCTGGCCGGGTCTCGCTGGTATTTCGTGAACATCGAGGTCGAACAGTCCGGGCTGCAACAGCGCCAACTGAGTAAGGCCCGACTCTTCGTGGGCCTCGCGGAGCGCCGCCTTGGTCCAGTCCTCGCCTTCGTCGGTATGCCCTCCGAGCTGAACCCATTTGTCCAATTTGGCGTGATGCGTCAGCAGGACCCGCTGGCGCGATGGATTCACGATCCACGCGCTGGCGGTGATGTGGCGGCGGGCGTTGGTTCTGCCCTGCAGAGACTCGCCGCTCATCGCGAATTCGCGGAACCTGAGGGGGGCGGTCTCTTCAGGATAGCGTCGTGCATAGGCGTCGAGAAGAACCAGGAGCCTGCGGACCAAGGGGGCAACGGGGACAGTCATGCCCCTACTCTAAAGAAACAGAGGAAGGGGTGCGACCCCCTTCCTCCTCGCCTAGCTGTCGAAATAGGCGCTGACGCAGGCCAGAATGTAGGCGGCCAGGCGCGGGTCCACCTTGTCGTAGTTGGCCTTGAAGCGCTCGTCCTGGTTGTACATTTCGGCCAGACCACGGAGGCCTTCGGGTGTCGTCGGGTAGAAGAACTCAATCCCCTTCCGCCAGTCCTCCACCATCTTCCGGGCCGCCGGGGCCGCCGGGTCGGTGCCGATGAGCGCCGCCCATGCGTGGTTGAACGCCTCGCCGTCGGTCTTCATCCTTTGCTTTTCGGCGGGGGTCAGCCGTGCGTAGCGACGGTTCGACTCCTTGACCACGGCAGGGTCCCATTTCTGCGCCGCTTCTTCGGCGTACGCCTTCTCTTGGTCCGACAGACCGTCGAACCATTCTTCCTGTTGCATTGTCGTTTCTCCTTTTTGTTGCGCGAGAGTCTTGTCCACGGTTGCCAGCAACCGCTTGAGGCGCTCAATCCGGCGAGCGAGCGCTTTGCGGTGCGACTCCAGCGCCGCCACCACGGTGAACCCCGGCCGGCCCATCAGGTTGCCGATGGTTTCGAGGTTCATGCCCAGTTCCCGGTAGAACAGAATCTGCTGCAGCAGAAGCAGGGCCTCCTCCCCGTAGTAGCGATAGCCGTTATCGCCGGTACGGGACGGCTTGAGGAGGCCGAGGGCATCGTAGTGGTGCAACGTGCGGACCGTGATACCGGCCAACGTTGCGACTTGCTTCACCGTGTACATACTCCCCAAGATAAACCCTGACGTTACGTTAGGCTCAAGCGATATCGGAAAGATTCTGAAGGTCTTCGCGGCGAATCTTGACTTCCTGTTCACCAAAGCTTTTTACCGTCCTCAGTTGATCAAAGTCCATTGGAGATACCCCCTAACTTGCCAGTGTCGACTGACGTTGGTTGATTTTCAATTGTCAAATCGCGGGGAAGGAACTGAGCTAGTGACTTACATGACTCGATTGGACAGGGGAGGAGGGCGAGGAGGCACAACACCGAGGTTGATCATTTAGGCAGGAGATTCTTCTGCAAGTTGGCCTTCTTTTCCAACTTTTCGTTACCGGATTGTTACCAATCGACGGGACAAAAAAATAACCCCATACCGGGTATGGGGTTATTCAACTATAGCAGGGACAGGACTCGAACCTGTGACCTTCGGGTTATGAGCCCGACGAGCTGCCAACTGCTCCACCCTGCGTCGTGTGGGGGAGATACTACCTAACGGTGGGGATAGTGTCAAGGGCATGGCAGAGGGCTTTCCAGCAGAGTTGGTTCTGTTCTGGGGTGCCAGTGGTGATACGGATGGCGTTGGGGAGGCCGAAGCTTGTAAGGGGCCGAATTGTCACGCCGCCTTCGATCATCGCCGCTGCCACCGCCTGGGCGTCGCGACCCACTTCGAGGCAAAAGAAGTTCGCTTGCGTTGGATACGGGGACAGACCTCGGGTCGCTAACTTCTGGTTCCAAAACTCCAACCCTTCGCGGTTGAGAGCGAGGCTTTCGTTGACAAATTTCAGGTCGTGCAATGCCGCAATGCCGGCTTTCTGGGTCATGTTGCCCACGTTGAAGGGCTGCTTTACCACCGAAACATCGCGAATCACCGCCTCGCTGGCAGCAATAAAGCCTAGGCGCAGGCTGGCCAAGCCGTAAATCTTACTAAATGTGCGGCTTACAACCAAATTGGGCCACCGCTCGAGCAGGGAAAACGACTGGGGGAAATCGGGCATCTGAGCATAGTGGCCGTAGGCTTCGTCGAGCACTACCAGCACCGTCGGCGGTACCCGACCCAAGAACTCTTCCAGCTGTCGCTGGTTGAAGGCCGTACCTGTGGGGTTATTAGGGTTACAGAGGAAGATAATTCGCGTTTTGGGCTCAATAGCAGCGGCGATTGCGTCCAGGTCGTAGAAGCCCTGGGAGAGGGGCACTTTGTCCATAACCCCACCAAACAACCTGACTGCAAAGGTATACTCCGAAAAGGTTTCCTGAGCGGTCAGCCCGTGGTCGCCGGGGCGGATAAAGGCTCCTGCCAACAAGGTGAATACCTCGTCGCTGCCGTTACCCACGAGGAAATTGCCCGGTTTGAGTTTATACAGCTCAGCGAGAGTTTTCCGCAATTCGGTCGCAGCGCCGTCAGGGTACAGGTGAAGCTCGCTCGCGGCTTGGGCTAGGGCCTCGAGCGCTTTGGGAGACGGCCCCCTAGGGTTCTCGTTTGAGCTGAGCTTCACCAGGCCGGGGATGAGTTTTCCCGCCACGTAGGGCTTTAAGTCTCGCAGGTCTTCCCTCAGGGTCAAAAGTGCACCCATTTTTCAAAAAAGAGGTAGAACGCGAGGGTGAGGCCCAGGTAGCTCAGGTTGTAGAAGAAATCTTCCAGGGGGATGCTTCCGATGCGCAGTCCCCAGATGGCTTTAGGATTGTAAAAAATGGTGGGTAGCGAAGTGTACAACCCGTCCACCACGACAAATAGCGTGAAGCTGATCGCCGTCCAGATCCAGAACGCGCTGGTGCCCACGAGCGTTGGAGCCCCGATGGCGAGGGTGGAGAGAAACACCGCTACCGAGGCCATGGCGATGAAGGTGTACCCGAGGTTGCGAAACAGCCAAGCGGCGCCCACGAAGGCCAAGGCCCCGCAATACAGCGTGACAGGGTTCACCTCGAACCAAACGGCATTGCCAAAGTACCCAACAACGCACTCGTACACGAACAGGCAGGCGTAGGGAATGGCGATAAAGAACAGAATCTCGCCCATCGGAAGGCCGAAAATACGGAAATCACCGGTGTAAACGGGGTTGAACTGCCAGTCTCCACGCGCCGTGACGAAGGCGTCCCAGAGCAGGTAAAGCAATCCCACCGTGAGGATCGCAAGCCCCACGGCAGGAGCGTGCGTCCAGAAATGAACCTTTTCGTCAAAACTAAGCGCCAGCGGGCCGGCTACCGACACCAAGGCTATCAGAGAGTACAGTTGTTTCTTCATGGTCTCCCCTGGTTGGGCAACGGAGGTGGGATGTATAACAAATTGCCCACAAACGTCAGAAAGATTCGTACTTTGCTAGGCTTGATCTTGCGGCGCCACACTTCCATAGGGTCACGCATGATGACTTCGGCCGTCCAGTTGTAGAGGTCGCTGGCGGTTTTCACAGCTAGTCGGAACCTCCAAGGTAAGTAGCCATAGCCGAGCTGAGCACCGTGTTGCCATTGGGAGTACAATGAGGTCTGTCCCCGCATAAAGGTACAGAACTCCGCCTCGTGTTCTTTGGCCAGTTGCGGCGTCAACCCTGGAAGGCCAGTGTTGGCTAGAGGTAGGTAGCGACGACCCAAGCGGAAGTCCTCGTCGACGTCCCGCAAGAAATTGATAAACTGCATACTGCGCCCCATCAGGCCGGCGGTTTCGCGGGCCGCTTCGGGGAGGCCAAGAATGCGTATCATGAACAGGCCGATCACCTCGGCCGAACCCCAAGTGTACTTCAGAACGTCTTCCACAGTGTTGCAGGGTTTGTGGTCAAGGTCAGACTCCATCGCGGTGAGGAAATCTTCTGTCCATTGGGGGTCGAAGCCGACCCGTTTCCCCAACTCCACGAAGGGATCAATCACCATGTCGCCGGCCGGAGTTCCTGCCAGAGCATTACGCCAACGCTGCCGGAAGGCACGAAACTCCTCGGGTTCGGGAGGCACATCGTCCACCAGATTATCAGACACCCGAACAAACGCATACAAGGTAAAGACATCCTTGCGTACTGCCTTGGGAAAAATGCGGCTGGAGTTGTAGTAAGTCTTACTGCCTTTGAGGAAGATTTGCTGATGCAGGGTACCGGTGTCTTGCTTGGGCTCAGTCACTGACGGGTTTCCTTCAACTTGGTAGCCAAGACGTCGCTGGCAATCAGCGTCATCGGTACCCCGACCCCGGGATGGGTGTATTGGCCAGTGTAATACAGGTTTTTCACCTTTTTGCTTTGCAGGCGAGGACGGAAAATCGCCGTTTGGAAGAGTGTGTGGCTCAGCCCCAGCGCGGTTCCCTTAAAGGCGTGATAGTCCCGGGAGAAGTCCTGCTGACTGAACACCCGGCACACGTCGATCTCGTCGCGGAAGCTTTGGCCCGTGGTCTTTTCGACGTGGGAAATGAGCGCGCTTAAGTACTTTTGACGGAACTCTTCGGGGTCGGACAAACCCGGGGCTGCGGGCACCAGCAGGAAAAGATTTTCGCACCCTTCGGGGGCCATCGAGGCATCGGTTCGGGTGATGGCGCTTAGGTAGAAGCAAGGGTTTTCGGGCCAAGAGGGAGTTTTAAAAATCGTGTCGAAATGCTTGTTCCAATCGACGCTGAAGTAGAGGTTGTGGTGTTCCAGCCCCGGCAGGCGCTTTTTGACCCCGAGGTAGACGATGAACATGGAAGGCGCCACGACGCGCTGGTTCCAATAAGGCTGACGATAGGTCTGCCAGCGACGCTCCAACAACTGGGTTTCACCGTGGACGTAATCGCCTGTGTTGACCACCACATCGGCCTCAAAGGTGCCCTTTTCGGTAACCACTTGTGTCACTTGGCCGTTCTCGACCTGCAGGCGCTTCACATCGTGGTTGAAATGAAGAACTCCTCCCCGCTGTTTCACCAGTTCCGCCATGGCGACGGCAACGCCATTCATTCCTCCCTTGGGGAACCAAACCCCGAGCTTGAGGTCGACGTGACTCATGAGGGAGTACATCGACGGGGCTTCATTGGGGCTGGTGCCCAGGAACACCATGGCGTACTCAAGGATCTGCTTGGCCCTTCGATCGGTAAAGTATTTGCTGACAAACTTATCGAGCGACTGGAAGATGCCCATCTGAAGGCCTTCTGTGAGCACCCGAGCGTTAAAAAAGTCAAAGACCGACTTGTATTCCTTGTAGAGGAAAGACCCCACGGCAATGTCGTATTTCAGCTCGGCGCCCTTCATGTACGCATCCAAGCGCTTGCCGCCATTGGGCTCGAAGGAGTCGAACAGTTTTTTGGTGGCTTCCAAGTCTTCGGTGATGGTCACCGCGTTTTCGCCCTCAAAGTACACCTTGTAGTGGGTGGAAAGCTTGGTGAGTTTGAGAACCTCGGCGCAAGGGACGCCGATGCTCGCAAAAAAGCGGTCAAACACCTCCGGCATGAGGTACCAGGAAGGACCCATGTCGAAGTGGTAGCCTTTTTCTGACCACAGCCGAGCCCTTCCGCCTGGGCCCTCGTTGTTGTCGAGAACGGTGACATCCCAGCCGTCGCGAAGCATCAACAGGGCACTCGACAACCCGGCAAAACCCGCTCCGATGATGAGTGCTTTTCTTTTCATGTGGGTAAGATACTCAGGATGCCAGCGTCAGGGCAACATGGGCCCGGTAGCTACCCATACCCGGGACGGGTGGGCGGTACCAAACACAAGTCGGTCGGAAAGCGGTCCCAGAATCTCCTGAAATTCCCTCAGCGTGAAGCCGCGTCGAATCGACAGCCTACCGTCGTGAAAAGCAAACGATCGGTGCAACAATAGTCCAGTGAAGATGGTATAGCCGAGGTAGCCCCATGGAGAGCGGGCCAAATCGTTGAGCAGTATTCCTACCCGGGCACGCTTGAGAGCCTCAAAGACGGCTGCGATCACGTTGTCCCAATCAAAATGATGCAGCGTGTGGTTCGACATCACAAAGTCCCAAGTTTCACCTTCGTCTATCTCAAAAACTGACCCGTGAACCGGTGTGATCTCTGGGTAGTTGCGGCACAACTGCCGGGCCCAGGGAAGAACACGTGGGTCGACATCGAGAGCGGTGATCCGGAGTTTGAGTCCTTTGCGCCGGGAGAGCCGAATCAGAGCCCGGTCAATATCGCCACCACCACTGCCAAAGTCGAGTAGGGTCCAAACTCGGGCCTTGTCTTTGAGCATCTGCGGCAAAAGGTGACGCCGGAACAGCCGCACCCCGGCCGAAAACAAGCGGTTGATCAGGTCAAATTGCTTTATGGTGCGGTAGAGCTTCTTCGGGTCCGCATTTACGCTGTCCATCAGCTCTTTTTCGTAGTGGCGCTCCGATAAATCAGGGAAGAAAAGTGGCGCCTTCAAAGCACTTCCAAAAAGGCCGACTCGACGGTGAGTCCCGGGCCAAAGGCGCAACTGAACAGCTTGCCTTTCTTGCCGCGGTCAAGAAGTTCTCGGAGAACGAAGAACACCGTTACAGAACTCATGTTTCCATAACGCCGCAAGATATCGTAGCTAACGTCAAGTTCTCCATGGGTCAAGGCCAGCACGTTGGCCATCTTGTCGAGAATGGCGCGGCCTCCCGGGTGTACTGCAAACAATTCAAGTTCTGACCGGCTCCAGCCAGAGTCGACAAAAAGCCGGTCGAGCACAGCCTGAATGTTGCCCTCGATGAGCCGGGGGACGTAACTTGAAAGTTTCATGTCGAACCCAGTTTCGCCGATGATCCACGCCATGTCGTTTTCGCTTCCCGGAATGATGTGGCTGCGAAACTCGTGGAGTTCCAAAAGACCCGGCTTGGCAGACAACAACGCCGCCGAGGCACCGTCGGCGAAAAGCGCATTAGCCACCACCACATCGGGTTCAAACGCTTTTTGAAAATGCAAGGTGCAAAGCTCCACGTCGACGACCAGCACCTGGGCCTCAGGTGTAGACCTCACAAGACTTTGAGCGAGTTTGAGTGCGGGGAAGGCTGCAAAACAACCCATGAAGCCTATGTGGAACCGGTGGATTCCCGGATTGAGCCCAAACTCGCGGAACAAATGGTAATCAAAACCGGGCGCCGAAAAGCCAGTGCAGCTCACAGTGATGAGGTGGGTGACACTCTTGGCTGAAAACTCAGGGTTCTGCTCAAAAAGTTTATGAACTGCTTGAAAAGCAAGTTTTTCAGCTTCAATAACAAACAAGGCGTTGCGTCTGGCGGTGCTGGGCTCGGGCTCGCTGCCTTCGGAGGGAGGGAAGAACTTACGTTCTCCAGCAGGCAAGCCGTAATCAGGAATCACCGAGTGGCGGGTTTCGATGGCCGAACCCTCGTAAATCTTCTGGATAAAGTTTCGTTTTTTGGGGGTGTCTCCAAGAGTTTCCAGCATGAAATCGCGGATGGCGCTCTGCGCAATGGCCGTTTCCGGTACGGCGGTGACCAGAGCATTGAGGTACACATTTGGATTCACTGGATATCCTTGAAGGAGGCTAATTCAGGGTAGCGGGCCTTGGCCTGAGCGAGGTTGCGGAACGGTATGGTCAGCATCGCGTAGTGAGCGGGAATGACGTTCCGCAACACCTGCAAAAGCCACCCGAGAAGAGCGTTACGCGGACTGGAAGCCCATCCGCGTACGGTTCCCACCGCCATCGAGAGTTCCGAGCGGGCCGCAGCCGTTTTTCCCGCCTTGCGCCGAACGCGACTGTACAGGGTATTCCAACGTTCGGCCAGTTTGCTCTTGGGTTTTTCCAGGCGAGCCTCAAGGAGAGCCGCAAGAAACTCCGCATCGGCAAAACCCGTGTTCATACCTTGGCCACCAATAGGCGACATCTGGTGGGCGCTGTCGCCGGCGAGGTATACCCTGCCCCAGGCATAATGTTCGCTGATCCACCGGTGAATGCCGAACGGGCTTTGCCAAGTCCGGGTTACAGGATCCAAGGCGATACCGGTACGTTCCTGCACCTGGTCTTCCAAATAAGACCCCGGCTGGTCCAGGTAAGTGGAAGTCTGCACGATCCAACGTCGTTTGCCTTGGCCCAGCGGAAACGATTCGACGGCGCCCAAAGACGTGAAAAACAGGTGGGCCTCGTCGCCCCAGCCGGTCTCGTCGAAATAGTCACCCATGAGGAAGGTCGAATCAAAACGCCTCGGCTTCCAGGCGACATCAATCGAGTCGCGGACTTTGCTGTGCACACCGTCGCAGCCAACGAGAAACAACGCGCGCTCGGCCCGCGGGTTTCCCGAGGCGTCCTGAAACAGGGCCATAAGAAACTCTGGGTCTTGATCGAAAGACTGGAATTGCCACCCATATTCGAGGGTGACGTTGGAGAGTTCACGAACCCTCTGTTCTAGGACCATCTCTGTGACACCCTGAGGAACCGACAGGATGGGCTCGGGAAAGTTCACTTCTCCCAAAATAGTGCGTTCTTGACCATGAACATGCACCCGTTTGATCGAGGCGCCGAATTGTAGAAGTTCGGTAGCCACACCGAGTTTGCCCAGTAAAGCCAGACTCGGTGGCGTAACCCCGATGGCGTTGCTGGCAGAATCACGAGCAGGTTTCTTCTCGAGCACAAGCACACTGCGACCCTGCTTACCCAGCAGGCAGGCCAATACCAAACCCACGGGTCCGGCCCCGACAATCAGGACGTCTGTCATGGAACCAAAATATCCTTATTCGCGTGTAACCTCAAGCGTTCCGAGGAAGTTCCGGTTTCAGCGCCCAAGAGGCCTCACCCTCTTACCGGGATTGACAAGTGCCTTGGTTCGCCCGCAAGCTCACAGCACCTATGAAGCCGCTTATTCTTTCGTCACCCGAGCCGCGTAGCCTCGAGATCATCTTCACCGATTCGGCCCGGGAGCGGCTGTTTGAGAAGTACCGACTGGTTGAGGTGGGCCAAAACGAAGTGGCTGCCCTCCCCGATTCTGTGCTGGCTGAAGTTCGTTATGTGCTGGGTCAGCCACCGATTCCGGCAGAACTCTTAGCGCGGATGGGGAGCTTAAGGGCAGTGTTGAACGTCGAAAGCAACCTTCTGCCCAACATGCCCTACGACCTGTTGTTTCAGCGCGGGATTTATACCCTGACCACAGGCGCAGTGTTCGCGGAACCTGTGGCCGAAATTGGCCTTGCCTTCGCGCTGAGCTTGTTGCGCGATGTGGTGGAAGGCGATCAGGCTTTTCAAGCGGGGCGTGAGCTGTGGGGTTTTGAGGGCAACCAGCGTGCCCGCCTGTTAACCGGGGCTAAGGTCGGGCTGATCGGTTTTGGCGACTTGGGGCGGGCCGTCAACCGCGTGCTGGAAGGGTTTCGGGTGCAGGTCAGCGCTTACGACCCTTGGTTGCCACCCTCTGTTTTGCGCGACCATCGGGTGACGCCTGCCGGTTTAGAAGAGGTTCTCACCGGTTCCGATGTGGTGTTTTGCGTGGCTTCTGTCACCGGAGAAAACGAGGGATTCCTGCAGGCGCGCCATTTTGCCATGATGCGGCAGGGAGCGGCCTTCATCCTGTTGTCGCGTGCAGGCGTGGTGGATTTTGATGCGCTGATCGCGGCGGTGGGCTCGGGTCATATTCTGGCCGCCTCGGACGTTTATCCGCAGGAGCCTTTGCCCTTGGACCACCCGGTGCGGAAGCTCAAGGGCTTCCTGCGCTCTGCCCACCGTGCTGGAGCCCTCGATGTCGCCATGAAGCGGATGGGCGACATGGTTCTCGAAGACATGGACCTCATGGACCGGGGCCTGACTCCCCTGCGCTGCAAACGTGCCGAGCGCGAGACTGCAGCTAAAATGCGCTCAAAACCGGTCGACAAAACCTGACCGAGGGATTTAACGAAGAGAAAAACTACAGGATAGAACCATGCAAGAGAACCGAAATAACTTCGTCAGGGCTTCAGCTGTGCTCGGCTTTTTACTTCTCGTGGGGCTGTTGGGAACGGGCTATTTTATTTCCAATAGCCTGTTGACCGTGAAGGCTATGGAGCGCTCTGTAGAGGTTAAAGGCCTTGCTGAGCGAGAAGTCAAAGCAGATATTGCAATTTGGCCCATAACTTTCAACGTGGCCGACAACGATTTAGTCAAATTATCCACCACCGTGAACAATAAAAACTCACAAGTACTCGCGTTTCTGGAATCAAAAGGCTTTCGAGCAGAAGAAATTAGCATCAACGCCCCTTCTATCATAGACAAATTAGCCCGAGAATATGATACCAACATTCCGCTCGGGTTTCGCTACAGTGCAACTTCGACTGTGACCGTTTATACAAATCAGGTCGACAAGGTGCGAGAAGCGCGAACTCAATTGGCTGATTTAGGCAAACTTGGCATTGCCGTTGGCACCGACACTATGGGCGTCGGCGTGCAGTATCTTTACAGTCATTTAAACTCAGTGAAACCTGAAATGATCGAAGAGGCCACGAAAAATGCGCGTCAAACTGCGGAAAAGTTCGCCAAAGACTCCTCCAGTCAATTAGGTAAAATCAAGCGAGCGAGTCAAGGAACCTTCAGCATTGATGATAGAGACTCGGGGACGGCATTCATTAAAAGAGTTCGGGTTGTCTCTACCGTTGAATACTATCTTTCTGATTAGTTTTTTTTCGGCGGCCCCGTACCGCAGTCGGCTGGCCTAACCTACACCCCTACACGACAAACCCTCCGAGCTGGAAACAGCAGCCCAGGTGCGTTCGAAGCCGGAGGATAAAACCTAACCTCAGGACTAAAAGAAAATGCGCCCACTTGGATTTGAACCAAGGACCGAGGGATTATGAGACCCGCGCTCTAACCAACTGAGCTATGGGCGCTAGAATACCATAAGAGGCTAGCGAATGGTGGCCTGGCTGTCAAGAATGGTCACCCAAGGCGAAGTTACCTCAGGCGATTACTCTTTGACACTTCCGACAGTCACCCCGGAAATGATGTACTTCGAGGCAAAGGCGTAGAACACCAGCAGGGGCACGACGCTCACCCCGATGCCGAGGTAAATGCTGCCAAACTCGGTTTTGTAGATGTCGGTACGCAGCAGTTGTACCAGCATGGGAAGGGTGTACAAGTTCTTATTGCTGATCAAAATGTATGGAGTGATGAAGTTGTTCCATACACCCACAAAGGTGAAAATCCCCATGGTCGCCATGCCTGGCGCCAATATGGGCACCATGATGCGGTTGAACGTGGCGAACTCGCCGCTACCGTCAATGCGCGCCGCGTCGAGAAGATCGGGGTGAATGACGCCCTTGATGTATTGCGCCAGAAAGAACACCGTCGAAGGCGCAGCTATGGCGGGCAAAATAAGCGGCAGGTAGTTGTCCAAGAGGCCTAGGTCGGACATGTACCTATAGAATCCGATAAGACCCAGTTGTGGCGGGATGGCGATGAGCACCAAAACCAACTTGAAGAGAGCTCCGCGCCCGCGATACGTGTACATGGTAAGCCCATACGCAGTCAGGGCGGAAAAATAGACCGACAGCAATGTGGCGCTGAGCGATACAAACGTGCTGTTCACAAAGCCCTGACTAATTTGGAAGCCTCGGTTGGTGAGGTTGGTCCAGTTCTCCACGAGGTGAGTGCTGGGCAGCAGGCTCAGCCCACCTTGGATCTCGGCGGTCGACCTGGTGCCATTGACCAGCATCAGCCAAATCGGCACTACGGTGAGTGCAAAAAACAAGACGAGCACGACATAGATCAGCAACTGATTGGTGCGCAACAGCGCGGCGTTGTCATTCTTCATTTCATGGCCTTTTTCGGTACGGCGTCGTCATCGCGCATCATGGTGTAGAGGATGCCGGCCAACACCAAGATCAGGAGGAACATTCCCACCGAGATGGTGGCTGCGTAGCTGTAGTTGTTGGCTGACGAGAACGCCTGGTTGTACAGGTAAATCGCGGTAGTAGTAATGGACCCGGCAGGGTCACCGCGGCGGTTAGTAATCAAATAGGGGATGTCGAACATCTGCAGACCACCAATAAGGCTGGTCACCAAGGTGAAGCTCATGATGGGCCTCAGAAGGGGTAGCGTAATGCGGGTGAATATCTGGCCCGGCTTCGCGCCATCAACCACCGCTGACTCAAATAAAGCCGGCGAGATACCCAAAATGCCGGCGGTTAGCACGATGATGGTGCTGCCAAACCAAAGCCAGAACTGGATAAACGACACGATGCCACGCGTCCAGATTTCACTACGGAAGAAGTTTATCGCCTCGGGGAGGTTGAGCGTCTGCACAGCGGCCTGGTTGATAGGACCCGAGGGGTACCCGAACAAACTTGCGAACAGAACGGCTACCGACGCGGAGGTGATGATGTTGGGCAGGTAGAAAATCGTCTTGAAAAACCCACCAAGACGGATTTTGAGGCTGACGTCGGTAAACCAAACCGCGAAGACCAAGGCAAAGAACAGTTGGGGAACAAAGTTGAAGAAGAACAAAATGGCCGTGTTGCTAAAGGCCTGCCAAAACTTCTGGTCAAACAGCAATCCGGCGTAGATGGTCTCGGTGGCCTTCGTCAAGTCGGCTGAGCTAACACCGGCCACCGTGAGCGTCGCGAGGGCCTTGTCGAAGGCGTCTTTCTCCAAGCCGGTCACTTTGACAAAAAAGCCGGTCGGGGCCTCGGCGTCGGTTTCGGTTCCCAGGCTGAATGCGTCGGGATTCCCCGACGACATGCCGGCATCGGCGGTGGGTGCTTCGGTGGTGGCATCCCCGAGGCTGAAGGGGTCATCGGCCGTGGAGGTTTCAGCAGGGGCCGGCGCATCGGTGTCGGCGGTGATGCCAGCGTCGGCGAGGGCCTTTACCAGCGAGTGGGCCTTTTCAGCTTCCACTCCCGTCAGATTGATCGACTGCGACGCTCGACCAAAGTTGGAGAGGCCCACAATTTGGTGCTCGGTGCTCGCGCCCTTCATGTTGGTGAAGCTCAGGTAGAAGGTATTGAGAATCGGATACAACTGGAAGGTCAGGAATATCAGAAAGAACGGCGTGATAAAGATATACCCCCAGCGGTCGAATCGGACACGCTGGATTTGTCCGGACTTGCGGACCTTCGATTGGGCCATGGGGGATCTCCTCAAAAAAACGGGCCGCTCCCTGTTTGCGGAGCGGCCCTTGTTCGACTTAGTTCACTTTCAGGTCGGGGAACTGGGACGAAACGCCTTCTTTGAAGTCCTTGATGGCGGTCGCCTTGTCTTTCTCGCCGTTCTGATAAGCAGTCATCTGCTCTTGGAAGATGGTCTCGATTTCCTGGTCAAAGCCCGAAAGCACCTTGCCGCTCACGTTTTTTGCCATTTCAGCAAACTGCGCGTAGTGGTTCTGGCCGCCTAGGTAGGCTTCGGAGTAGGTGCCCTTGATGGCGTCGACAACCGTGCTCTTCGACACGAAGTCACCGGTATCCTTGGCCCAAGCGGTGAGGAACTTGTCGTTGGTAGTCAGGTACTCGATGAGCTTCTGAGCTTCGGGCTTCATCTTGCTCTTCGAGTACATGGTTAGCCACGTGCCGCCCCAGAAGTAAGGAATGGGACCCTGAACCATGGCCCAGTCGCCGCTGGTGTCGGGAGCGTTCTGCTTCAGCACATAGGGAAGTCCCCAGGTGGGCAACAGGTAGCCGAACACGGAGATGGGGTTGCTCTTTTCGTCCTTGAGCGTGCCCTTCATGCCAGCGAACCAGCCTTCGCTCCACTGACCTTGGCGGCCTTCGTAGCCCTTGTCGTGGAAGAGTTTGACGGTGTCAAGAAGACTGGTCATGACGGGGTCAACAATGAGCGTGTTGTTCACAACCCACGGCGCCTTGCGGCCAGACTTGAACACCTGGAACAGGTCACCGGTGGACGCGATCATGACGGCGCTGCCCTTCGAGGCAACTTTGAGCTTGTCGGCGACAGCCACAAAGCTTTTCAGGTCCTTGATCATGGCCTGCACCTTGACCGGATCGTCGGTGCCCAAATACTGCTTGGCCAGGCTGCGGCGGTAGAAGAACGCGCCCGGAGTGGCCTGCCACGACATACCGTGGATCTTGCCATTCGCGTCGGTGACGACGTCCTTGGTGTACTGAATGGTGTTCTTGCCGGCACCGTTGGCCAAAGCTGTCAGGTCTCCCATCCAACCGGATCCTACATAGCCTTTTACGTAACCCGCTTCAAGCGAGAAGACGTCAGGGGCGCCTTGGCCACTTTGCAGCACGGGCTTTAGCTTGGACTGGTAGACGTCGTTGGGAACGAGCGTGAACTCAATCTTCACGTCTGGATTGTCCTTCTGGTAGTAGGCCATCATTTTCTGGAGTTCGTCGGTAAACGACCAAACCACCAGTTTCTTGGCATCTTGTGCCATGGCGCCGCCGGCTACCAAAAGCGACAGGGCTATCACTAAGAATCTCTTCATGGATTCTCCTCCTCGTGTTTTTCACCATCGATTTTGCAATCGATTAGAAAACGTCATCTTAATTTTTCTGAATGCGCAAGAAAAAGCGAAAAAAGATCCTTCAGCTGAAAGGGAACTGGTTGACGGCGCAAAAGAATCGCTCCAAGATGACACCGTGAACTGTGGTCATCATTTGCAATCGATTGCACAAGGAGTTTTTCCTATGGTTCACGCGTCATTTACCTCGATTCTTGCTTTTTTTTTTGTTCTTATTGTCCGGCTGTGCCACGGCACCAAAGGTGGAGGATCCGTACAGTTTTGGAGTCGAATTGATGGCTGATTCGTCTCCCGAGTCAGCGCAGAACGAAGGGAGTTCTCCGGCAACCGCGCACACAGCCGCCCAGGAGATTCCTCTGGTTGGGTTGAGGGGTCTGGCAGCGGCTTATCAACTGGATTTTGGCGCAGCCGTGGCCTTCAAAGCCTTGTCAATCTCGAAGTATGCGCAGATTGTCAGCTCAGAGTTCAGCACCTTAACTCCCGAAAACGAGATGAAGTGGCAGTACATCCATCCGGTGTCAGGCTCGTACGAGTGGTTCTTTGGCGATCAACTGGTGCAATTTGCGCAGTCTCATGAAATGAAAGTCCGGGGCCACACGCTGGTTTGGCACAACCAGCTGCCCCGCTGGGTGTCGGAATCTGTGACTACCGAGGACGCCCTTCTCAAGTTGGTCACGGAACACGTTTCTACCATCGTGGGCCACTACCGGGGGAAAATCGCGAAGTGGGACGTAGCAAACGAAGTCATCGACGATGCTCAAGGAATGCGGGACACACTGTTCTACCGCTTGTCGGGAACTGAGTTCTTGAGCACGGCGTTCCGCGCCGCCCACGAGGCCGATGCCGACGCGTTGCTCTACCTCAACGACTATTCTGTGGAAGCAATCAACCCGAAGTCAAACCGCCTCTACGAGCTTTGCAAGGCCCTTTTGGCCCAGGGGGTTCCCTTGCACGGCGTCGGGCTTCAAGCACATTGGGATTTAGATGACCTCCCCTCCATGAGCTCGGTACGAAAGAACATCGAGCGTTTTGCTGCCCTCGGCCTCAAAGTCGATATCACCGAGCTCGATATCCGGATGAAAGGCGCTCCAACGCCTGAACGGCTACGCGTCCAAGCCGAAGCGTATGCGGCCTTGGTACGCGTTGTTCTTGATACCGAAGGGAGTGACTCGATTACGGTTTGGGGTGTTGATGATGGCCACTCGTGGGTACCGCAATGGATGTCAAGCTACGGCAGCGCCCTCTTGCTCGATGGAAAGTACCGCGCCAAGCAGGCCTATGCGGCCGTCGTCGGCGAGTTGTCCAAACAGGTGATGGCTTGTTCATACTTTGGCCCAGGTCGAGAACCGGTGGGGGAGATCAGATAATTTCGAGTCCATTTCGGTCGGGAAGTTCCGGAAAACGTGAATGAGGTTCTCTCTGATACCAGAAGGCTACCGAAGAAACATCATCCTGCAGCGGCAAATAGCGCCCGCCGGATCGCCAACCGAGAGCCTGAATGGTCACAGCGAAGTCGGTTGAGAACCTGACGGGGTCCATTATGTGCCAGCGATAGAGGCTGAAGCGTGTGTTGGCCTGATAGACGCCATTGGGCCGCACCACATGAGACAGCCCGGCATACGCCGTCGAGAACTCCTGATACTGCTTAGTGGCCTTGTTCTCAAAATTATACGACCCGCAAAAGTAGTCTTCGGTACCGGTTCCGCATATTGTGGGAAAGTACTGACCGCCGTGTTCTCTTACATTTTTTCCGACAGTACCGTCAGGCAAGTCTCCATCGATGTAGAACTTAACCTCACCTTCGCCCCACCAACCATTATTGTTCACCTGCCAAGCAAGATAGGTACCGACGTAATGCCCCTGCCCCTGTAATTGGTCAACTAAGGTGTGAACTTCTTTGTACTCCAATGGTGAGCTTCGGCGAAATTGCGCGTGAAAGTAGCCACAATCCTCTGGCACGGTGGTTAAGGTATAATTGATCTGATAATAGACCCGCAGTTCCTCGGTCCCAATATTCTCCAATGTTATTTTGCAGTGGCTACGGAAGGGCATCTCCCAATAGCAGTTAAAGGCATTTCCAGGATTAACGCATACGGCTAAAGAGTTTATGGGGGCAAAGGTATCGAAACTAGTAAAGGCACTTGCAAAAAAGTCTCCAACGGGCACTTCGATGGACGGGCTCGTCTCACCGTCCCAAAAGAACCTTAAAATGCTATGGCGGTAGTTGCCGAGTGGAGTCATCCAAATCTGTTGTATGACCCCTGAACCCTCTATCTCGGCCAGTATAAGGCTTTTTCCTGGTTCGATGTTATCGTAGGGGCGGACCTTCCATCCCTGGCCCAGTTCTTTCGCGGCAACAAAGTTCGGATCTATTCCACGACCTCCCTGTCCTTTTCCGCCCGTAGGATTTTCTGAAGAGCACGACCTGGAAACTGCTGATGAAAGTCGTGAAAGTTGTCCAAGATTCATGCCGAGTCCGTTAAAAGACATAGAATACACCCCTTGTAATTGGCAATTTGCGCCCTCAGTCATATCCCCATTACAACAGTTCTACCTGAGGCTGGATTTCAGGATACAGCAACGACACCAGTACGAATGGTCCCATGAACTTAAGCAACTTCTAAGCGGTAAGTACCACGAGAACTGGATTGTTTGGCGTAATTTGGACTTCCATGTCTAAAACCAAAGTGTCGGCGTCGTCTTTAAATGTGAGCAACCCACCTCTAGAATCCGAAATCTTCTTAGGTTTGCCTCCAAAAAAGGGTAATTTCAATTTCCTTAAGGCGAGCACACCTTGATGAACCGAAATCTGGGCAGACTTTTCGTCCATTTCGAAAACACCCCATCCTGAATCTAAGGACCAGAAGTACTTGTGGGAGCCATGTTCCAGTGGAAGCGGATTAAAACCTATCAGCCCTTCAACGGCGTTGAACTCGAAGCCCGAAAAAGCCAGCAGCAGAGAATAAGAAGCCATTGAACGAGCATAGTTGCTTCCACATTCGAACTCATTCCAAGGGTTGCGCTTTTCCCCGTCATAGCGGTCTCTGATTGACCTAACCACCGCGATTCCCTCGTTAACCAATCCTTCTTGAATCATCAAAGCCGCCGCTTGATACTCGTAACCATTTTGGGTTTCTTCCGAGTAAGGAAGTGGAATACGCGGTTTTTCCACGCCAGAAGGCCAAGACGCTATGACCAGTCCTTTTTCGTCATAAAGGCTATACAGACGGCACGGGTTTGCGACTTCTCTCATGGACTTAAAGTTGTTGTCAAAAAGCGAGCGAAGCGCCGTCTTGGACGAAGCTTGGTCAAAGATTCTCCCAAGTCCGGCGATATTGGCATGCCATTGCCCTACGAGTTGGTCGATCTCGCAACCTTGCCCAATCTGATACTTGATCTGATTCGACTCTTCATCCCAGTAGGCCTCTTTGGTCGATTTTCCAATGAGTGTAGATCCTTCCGCAAAACTATCTAGAACTGCTGGGTCGTGAAGGTCTATTTTCTGACAAAAGTATTTCCCGTTAAACAGATTTTCCTGAACCCACAACCTACCTCTTTCAAATAACTGGAAATAATCGTTTGAACGTTCGGAATCACCCAAAGACCTGGCCATTTCCGAGGCAGCCTTCAGTGCGGCCAAATAGAAGCCGGTAAGCCACGAGTTCGGGCCAAACAGTTCCATGTCGAGCGTATGATGTTGCCTTCCGGTAAGAATACCTTTTCGCTCTGGATCCCAGTGGTCTGGGTTAGAAGGGGACCACGCATATTCCAGAGAACGAACCACTGCCGGCCAGAGCTCCCTCAGCCACTGAGTGTTTCCAGAAATTTTCCAGTCCCGGTAAACCTTGATGACACCCCCAAACTGTCCATCTGCACAAGGACGAAAGTCCCACTGGGGACTTCCTAAGGGGAGCATCAAGCGGAAGACCATGCCACCATCCACCTTTTGATTATAGCGAAAGTCCAAGTTTCTCATCGAGCGTTCTAATCGTGGAAAAAGAAAGGGTAACGCATAGGCGTAGTTCCAAACATGGGTACAAGAACCCTCGCACGACCCTTCGGCACAATGGCAACCCTCCCAACCGTAAAAAGAACCATCGGTTAAGCGGAGGCAAGTGGGCGACTTAAGCACCGCCAGATTCGCGCTAACGGCTTCAAGGACCACTTCAGGAAGCGTTGAGGACGCAAGCGCATCACTGAAATCACGGGTCTCAACCTCAAGACGGTCCCAAGATTCAAAACCGTATCGCGCCGTATGACTAGCTGAAGGAAAGATGGTCGCATAATGGTTTTTCCAACTGGCGAGTTGATCAGTTTGGCCAAGGGCCCAGTAGTTGTAGGCGTTGGGGAAGTTCCAAGAGAGCAAGAACCGAAGACTCCCTTTTTCTCCCGGTGCCAACGATACGGATCCTGCCAGGCTAGCGTGATCCTGATGGATAGCAGAAGGTTGTTCGTAGTGACGATTCTTAAATATCCCGGGAGAACTAAACTCGGTCCAATAGACAGAAACATCATCGAACCAACTTCCGCGGTACCAGTACTCCTGAAAGCTCGTTTCAGGCGCTTCGACTCCAAGGCAAAGTTCGCCGTAACTGGTTGAGGTCTCTGGCAGGGTAGAAGTCAGTGTCAAGGTGCCACGGGAACCACGGGATGTGTCGATCTCTTGAAAGGACTGAACCGTTGTACCCATTTCGTGGGGATTAGAAATCCCACAATTAATCGTGTATTTCAGGCTTTCTTTGCTGGAATTGACAATTTCGAACTCGAAAAAAGCAGCCGGCAGGCTTGAGTCATCTTCTTTAAGCGGAATGAAGGGATTAAAGGCCCCCATTTTCAAATCGCCCGGAAAGTGACTATCAGCAAAACTCACTTTTGCAAATGGAAACTCAGCCGAGAACGAAGAATCTTTGAAACTGGGAAAGCCGGCCATCGTGCCTCTTTCGGGACCAAAACCGAAGCCCTTGAACTTCTCGCGTCCATACTGTCCCGAAAGTGGGAATGGCAGATCACCCGCAATAACCCTAGCGTCCACAACTTGACCCGCCCGTTCTGCCTTGATGGCAAAATGCGTGTAGCCGTTCAGACTGCCCTTGTTGGGTCTGTTTCTGATTTCCCAGTCAACCAACCTTCCACTTCCAGAAAGACCGATGCAACCCGTTCCTATTCCCCCTAGGGGAAAGGAAATCTCTCTGGTCTTATCCGGAGGGTAATTCTTCATGTTGCTCGGCCATTTTCCAAGTGGAGAACCAGTTCCTCGCCCTGCTGGAGTTCACAAGCAACGGCGAAAGTCAGCCGATCGCCGAGTTGGAAGAACTCAAAGTTTCGATTACCCGAACGAACCGCGACGACCTTTGAGGTTTTCAGGACTTGAGAACCGAAGGTTTTCAAAGTGAGCATTCCGGACACCAGGTTAATGGCGATCCGCTTTCCTAGCTCGAAGTCCACAAGCCCCCACGAACGATGAAGAGCCCAAAAACACCGGAACTCGGGGTCTACACTGCGCGGACTGAAGCCGAGGTGGAACTTTGCCGTGTCGTATTCCAAGCCAGAGAGAGCGTTTAAGAGACCATAGGACGCCATTGATCGGGAATAATTGCTTCCGCATTCAATTTCATTCCAAGGATTTCGATGTTCGCCATCATACCTAGAACGGACGGCCCTGACGATTTCTAGCCCTTCTTTGGTGAAACCTTCAAAGATCAAATGGCTGGCAATCTGATATTCGAAGCCATTCATGCATTCATCCGCGTAAGGGACTGGTACTTTTGGAACACCCCCACGAGGCCAGGTGCAGATGGCAACGCCCTCTTCGTCATTCACAGCATACATACGATAGGAGTTTGAATGGTCTCGCATCGACTTAAAATTGTGCTTATGAACAGCTTTCACCGCAGATTTTACGAGTTTAGGATCAAGCAGATAACCAAGCCCGACTAAATGTGCGTACCATTGACCAAGCACCTGGTCCACATGGCAACCCTCGGCAATCTGGTACTTGAGCTCGCCGAGCTCGGCGTCCAGATGATATCGTGGATCGCGAAGGTCGACTTTCTGGTGGAAATATTCACCATTGAAGAGGTTGTTCTCAACCCAGGTTCTTCCTTTTGCTTGAAGTTCCCGGTATTCAATTCCAACGGGATCCCCCACTGCCTCAGCCATTAAGGCCGCGGACAGCAAGGCAGCGTGATACTGGGTCGTGATGTAGCTATTAGGCCCATAAATTTCTACATCGAGGGTATGATGTTGTGCACCTTCCATAACTCCATCTCGATCAAGGTCCCAAGAATCCAAGTTGGTCGGATCCCACGCGTACTCAAGAGATTTTTTTATCTTCGGCCAAAGCGAACGCAACCACTCAGTATCTCCCGATATCTTCCATTCCCGGTAAGCCTTTATCACACCACCCATCTGACCATCAGCTGCGGCCCGGCCACCGGAAAACGTAGGCTGTTCTTTGTTGGTACGTTCTCGCGGAAGTAGCATTCTGAAGGCCATCTTGCCATTGGGGAATTGAGTAAACGCCAGTTCCGACTCACGCATCCCACGGGCAAGTGCCGGAAACAAATGGCAAACGGCCTGTTCGTAGTTCCAAACATGGGTGCACGAGCCCTCACAACATCCTTCTTTTGCATGATTCCCTTCGAATCCGTAAAGGGTCCCGTCTGTCAATCGGATGCAGGTTGGTGACTTAAGAATAGACAAGTTTGCGGAAACAGCATCAAGCACTTCAACTGGAACTGTTGAAGCAAATAGAGTCTCCTGAAAAGCACGCGTCAAGTCCGTCAGCCGAACCCGGTTCGTCCACCAGTAGTGTGCCGTGTCTGTGGAATCCTTGAACTTCGTGGCGTAATAGTTTTTCCATTGTGGCAATTTTCCATCTGCCTTTAAGGGCCCAGGATTCCAGTAGTTCACAAAGTTTGGATAACTCCAGGACACCAAAAATCGAAATGACTTTGTCTCGCCGGGTGCAATGGTTCGCGTGACCCCAAGAGTACAGGTATCCAGCGAATTGTATGTATTCACGCCAGTCGAGACTCGAGGGTCATCGTATTTCCGCTTGGGAAGACCACCTGCCCGTGAAAACTCTTGCCAGAATACCGTAACGTTATCAAACCATTCTCCGCGGTACCAGTACTCCTGAAAACTCACCTCCTCAGGGAGACACTCGGAACTTAAGCTCATGTCCCCGAAGGACGGAGATTCTGGGCTTTCATCCCAAGAGTCCATCCGAATCAAAGAACTTTTTGTAGAACCGACAAAGGCGTTACGAGGTTTGTTTCTGGAAGGATTGGTCATGACTCCAGCCACAAGACAGTCGAGAGGATGATCAAAATGGTTCGTGATTTTGTATTCAAACGACGCTAGGGGAAGTGAAGAATCATCCTCGTTCATGGGAATAAAGGGGTTGAAAGCGGTCAGTTCCACGCTCAAAAGATCTTCGCCTTCAAACTCAATCCGAGAAAAAGGAAAACGACCGTCAAACTTGGTGTTCTTAAAATGAGGAAACCCAGCTACCGTTTCTCTACTGACTCCAAAGCCAAAGCCACTAAATTGGTTGGTACCCTCTCCCATATAAGCTGCATCTAGGTCGCCATGAAGGACTTTTGCGAGCTTCACCTCACCCTTGTACTCTGCCTTGAGAGCAAAAAAAGAAAATCCGTTGTAGCTGTTCTTGTTGGGCCGGTTAAAAATCTCCCAGTCGACGAAACGACCCGTGCCAGAAAGCCCAATTGAACCAGTTCCAATCCCTCCAAGCGGAAAAGAAATCGCCCGAGCCTTGCTTCCTGTGTAGTGGAAGGCTTCGGAGATTGTCTGCGCTTTGCCTCCGGGATTATTTTTGAGTTTCATCAGTCCTCTCCTTGTTTTTAACTAAGAAGCCACAAGACCCGCTATTGCTTTAGGCCACCAGTACTAAGGCCCTCGAGCAGATACCTTTGTCCAAAGATGTAAATAACAACACACGGCAGAAGCGAAAGCATCACCCCCGCTAAAACAGCCGAATAATTACCCGAACCAACAGCCCCGGTGAGTGCCGTCATACCCAGAGGCAAGGTCATGTTTTCCCAAGTGTTGATGAAAAGCAGCGGCCGGAAGAAATCGTTCCAGTTTGCCACAAACCAAAGAACCGTTGAAACTGAAATCGCGGGCACCGACATCGGTACCATAATTCTTGAATAGATCCACCATCGATTTGCGCCATCCATTAATGCGGCTTCTTCATAACTATCAGAGATAGCCATCATCTGTTGTCGGATAAGGAAGATGCCAAGCGGGTTAACCAACCAAAGCAGAACTAGTGTCCAAGTGTTATCAATCATATGGAGTTTCGCCATCAAGATAAATTGCGGAATTGCTGTGACTTGATTGGTGATCATAAGTCCTGAAAGCAACACCAGAAATAGGATGTTCCGGCCTGGAAAGCGAATACGGGCGAAAGAGTAAGCTGCCATGCTTGAGAAAATGACGTTTCCCAAAGCGACAACAACGGCGACCTTGAAACTATTGAGGAAAAACGAGAAGAACGGCACCTTATTGAAAACTTCGAAGTAGTTGCCAATTTCAAAGGCCGTAGGAAAAAGGGCAGGTGGAAGAGAGAAAGAATCCTTGGCCAAGCGGAGCGAAGTAGAGAACATCCAGAGAAAAGGGGCAAAGTACAACAGCCCGACAAGAATCAGGAACACTTGGAGAAACAATCGCCCAACATTTTTCCCGAGCATTTTAGCTTCTAGAGACTTAGTTGCCATAGAAGACCCATTTTTTCTGCAACTTAAATTGAAGCAGGGTGACTAATAAGATGACCAAAAACAGGCTGAGCGCTACTGCAGAACCGTAGGAATAGTTGTGGTACTGAAAGGCTGTCTCATAAATATAGAGCCCTACGGTTCGTGAAGAATCTCCCGGACCCCCAGCTGTCAGGAAGTATGGCTCATCAAAAATCTGCGCTGCCCCAATGATGAGGTTGACGACCACGAAAAACATGGTCGGCGAAAGCATGGGCAGCGTAATCCGGAAGAACCGTTGCCTCGGGGACGCTCCATCCAACATCGCAGCCTCGTAGAGTTCGACCGGGATAGACTGAAGTCCCACAAGAAAATAAATGAACGAGTTTCCGATAAACTTCCAAAGGCTAAAAATGGCTACAGCAACATAAACCCAAACAGGGGAATTGAGCCAGGGAATTGCCTTCGCACCAATTAATCCTATAAACCAATTGATTAAGCCAAAAGACGTATCAAACATCATACCCCAAGCGATGGCAACAGAGGCCGTCGTCGCCAGAACTGGGAAGAAGAATGTGGTCCGAAAGAGGTATTTCGCCGAACCCTTTGTCAGTCCTTCAACGGAAACGGCCAGGACCAAGCCGACAATAACGTGAAGCGGAACCAGGATGAAGACGAAAAATAGTGTATTTCCGTAAATAACACCCATCCTAGCATCCGAAAATAAGTTGAAAAAGTTTGACAAACCAACCCACCGCGAAGAACTGAGGAGACTGAACTTCGAAAAGCTTAGCAGTAGAGTTCCTACGAGCGGACCAAGAGTAAGGACGATAAAGAGAAGAAGAACAGGAAGGATGAAGAGGTACCCTGCAATGGCGTCACTAAACTTTTTATTCACAAGGAACTTCCTCCATACCAGGGCAACAAAACTCTGGTAACGAATTACAAGGGGACGGCTTCCTTGGAAACCGTCCCCGCGTAATCATGACTTACTGGTTCGCCAAAACCTTAGTGATTTCTTCGCTAGCACTCTTCATTGCAGCGCCAACTTCCAACTGGTTGGAATACACCGACGAAGTGTAGCGGTCGAAAATACTCGCTACTTCAGGGTAACCGGGCGGAGATTGAACGGCCTTGGCAAAAGCCGCACTTTCGCCATAAATCTCCCAGTTCTTCCCTGGTGTCGTGGGTAGAACTTCTTTCATTACTGAGGTTCGTGTTGGAATAGAGTCGATACTGATTCCCGTTTTTTGCGAATAGGCTCCGCTCAGGAATGCAGAAAGTCTGTAGGCTTCCTTAGGATGCTTGGTCAACTTGATGACAGGGAATGCACCCGATCCGAAGACTACCGTTCTTGGACTCTTCATGAGCGGAATGTACTGCACTCCCACCGATGTGAACTTGTTCGCCACATAGGAGCCGAATGGCCAGCGACCTGCAGCAATCATGGCAACTTTGCCGGTCATCAGAAGATTGACAGCGTCTGTTGTTGCGTTTGGAACCGGCGCAGTCTTGTCCACGTAAATCATGTCGCGGAACAGCTGAATGATCTTCTTTGCCTCAGGTGTATCTAAGGCGCCCTTCTTCATGTCATCGGATAGAATTCCTGCTCCATTGGCATAGAGCCATCCTTCAGTCCCGAAGTAGTAGTTAGGAATGGCAAATCCATAAACCTGCTGACCGTTCACCGTCTTAGTCATCGCTTTGGCGTACTTCGTGAAATCTTCCAAAGTCCAATTTGGCCCAGGAAACGGAAGGCCTGCAGCCTTTAGCATGTCAGTGTTGATGTGAATAACCACATTGTTCCAGTCCCAAACATAACCGTAAACCTTACCGCCAATCTCAAAGGGAGCCTGCAGCTTAGGAGCCAGATCAGCATAATTCAAGACCGCTTGAGGATCGTCTTTTTGATATTGGTTCAGCGGAAGTGCCAAATCCCTCGCGGCAAAAGTCTGAATTCCTTCAATAGCAACACGAACCACATCGGGTGCGTCGCCACCAGCAATCATCGTCTGCAATTTGTCAAAGTAAGAACCCCAATAGGCTGCCGGGTTTGCAACCGGAACAACGATCACATTCACCTTGACTTGGTTCTTTTCTTGCTTTTCGAACTCCTTCACGATTTGCTTCATGATCTCAACCTTAGAATCGCCCGTAGGATAGGCCAAAGTCAGAGTTACCGGCTCTGCTACAGCTAACCCTACTGATACCAAGAAACCCAGCAAAATCATTAGCGTCCTTTTGTTCATCTTATGCCTCCAAACAAAATGTCACGATTCCAACTCGAACGAGGTGGCTATATTACCGTGTACGTGCACTATGTATATTATGACAAATTTGATCTGTCAACGAAAATGCGACTTGCTTTCTTTTAAGCCACCAGAGCATTTGCGCAAAATCGACGTTTTCTGAGCCGATCGAGAATAATGCCAAGAGTTCATGCTCGAAATTGGTTGACATGCGCATTACATTTCCGCAAAATCGTTGTCGTAAACGCTTTTGCTTGAAGTGAGGTAGAATCTAAACGGTGATTACTTCGAAGGACATTTCCAGGATCTGTGGCGTCTCCTTGGGTACCGTGGATAGAGCCTTGAACGGTCGACCGGGGATTTCACAGAAAACCAAGGAGAAGATCCTCAAGGTCAGCAGGGAACTTGGTTATCGTCCCCATTTGGCCGCCAGGAGCCTCAAGACCGGGAAAAATTGGACCATAGGAGTGGTTTTATTTGATCTTGATAATCATTACTTTGCCCAAGTGCTCAATTCCTTGGTGCTTTGTGCCCATGAGGAAGGCTATTTCCTCCATTTGACACTTTCTGAACACAAAGCTGAGAGAGAACTTGAGTGTCTTCATCACTTGGTTAGTCTTCCGGTCGATGGATTAATCATTTTTCCTATCAACAAAGGAGCGGAGTTCACTCGTTTCACCCGACTGCTGAACGTTCCGTTGGTCACGCTGGGTAACAGGGTTTCTGCGTCGATACCTTTTGTTTCCATCGACGACAAGCTGGCAATGGGGAATTGCGTAGACTACCTAGTGGGAAAAGGCTACCGGCGGATTATCTATTTTAGTCCTCCGCTGGTCTACAGGGGAAAAGAGAACACTTATGCGGTCTCCGAACGCTACATGGGCTACCGGCACGGGATGAAGTTAGCAGGTTTAGAGCCCGTCGTTCTCAATGAGAAACACCCTAAAAGCAAGATTCTTGAGTTGACCAAAACAACAGGCGAAAAAACAGCCGTTCTCTGCTCAAGCGATATTTATGCTTTGGAGACGCTGTCGATTCTGCGCGAGGCAGGCGCTCGCGTTCCTGAAGACGTTGGTGTCATGGGCTTCGACGACATCGATTTTTTGGCTCATACTTCCCCTCCCTTGAGCTCTGTTTCACAAAACATCGACTTGTTGGCTCGGACGTGCTTCAATGTGCTTAAGGATTTGATGGAAGGAAAACCCGATGTTCCGCAAGTTACGCTGACCGATCACAGGATCGTTCAGAGAAGCTCGGTTTGAGGTAGTAAATGCTCATTCACCTCGTGTCCGGCTTTTTGGGTAGCGGAAAGACGACCGCTATTGCTGCTCTTGCTTCACAATACCTGAGTGAAGGAAAACGGGTGGCTGTGGTGACCAATGACCAGGGAGTTGCCCTTGTTGATACCTCATGGTTGAGGAGCACAGGTGTCCGGGTGAGTGAAGTTCGAGGTGGTTGTTTCTGTTGTAGGTACCAGGAGTTTGACGAGGTTTTGGCTTTTCTGAGAAAGGATGGACCCTTCGATATTGTTCTTGCCGAGGCAGTTGGTTCCTGCACGGACCTTGTTGCCACGGTTGTTAAACCGCTTATTGCCGATACGAAAAATGGGGTCACGCTTGTAACCTCGACGGTTTTTGTCGACGCATCGCTGTTGTGGTTCCGACTGGCTGGTATTCCTCTGCCTTTCTCTGACTCAGTGCAATACATCTTTGAAAGGCAGTTGGAAGAAGCAGGCATCTTGATCGTCAACAAGTCAGATTTATTGAGTCCTGAAAACGCACATGAGGCCGTCGAACGAATGCGCATCCTGATTCCAGCCCGCACGGTATTGCTTCAGAACTCCCACGACGCTAGTCAAATTGCACGATGGGGCAAGGCTCTTAATGACTTTTCTGGGGCAGTTCTCAACTCAAACCAAGTTGACTATAAATTATATGGATCAGGGGAGGCTCAACTAGCGTGGATGGACGCCGCTGTTGAAGTTCATGGCTCCGGGGAACTACGAACCGGGTTGGTGGACGCCTTTCAACAGGCAATGAGCCGCATCCTTTCCACTGAAAAAATACCCGTCGGTCATGTAAAAGTTTTTTGGACGACTAAATCAGGCACGTGGAAAGCCAGCCTGACCACAAACCAAGATTGGAGTGCAGATCCAGTGGAACGAGTTCTCAATGCGCCCGAGGCTTTCCTATTCAACGCTCGGTGGGAATGCTCAGCTGAAACTGCACTTCGGGTTTTCGGCGAGGTTTTGAGCGAGGTAAGAGGTCTAGGAGCAGTTCTTTCGGTTGTCCGGCAAGACGCTTTTCATCCGGGCTTTCCGACGCCAATTCACCGTCTGTCGTAAAATCTGCAGAAAACTGGCATCAGGCCTTAGGGTTTACCGTAACTCCGTCTAAAGAGCCATATTTGACATCGACCGACCAATTAACTCCTCCAGATTGGGGGTCGACTGTTTGCCGGTATGTCCCCCAGGCTTTCCCTTGGCACCAGAAGGTTTGGAAATTGTCAGCATTGAGGGCCGGGGCAAAACTCATCGTTCCTTTGACTAAATCGCAACGGAAACCTGTTAGGGCCAAAAGGACTGACCAACTCGCCAAAGCCCGCGCATAATGGTGCCCACATTCGACCTCATCCCAAGGGTTTCTTTTGTACCCATCGTAGCGGTCGCGTACAGCCTTAACTATGCTTAAGCCTTCTTGAACCATACCTTCGTAAATTAAGTGTGCTGCGACTTGGTATTCGATACCGGTCCATACTTCGTCGGAGTAGACAAAGGGAAGGCGAGGTCTACCGCCGCGCGGCCAAGTACACAACAACACACCTTTTTCGTCTTCGAGAGCATAAACCCGCTGGACGTTTTGGTGGCCTTTCAAGTCTTCGCAAAAGTTATACTGATAAACTGATCTCAAGGCAGTTTTGACATGATCTACCGGGAGTACATAGCCAAGTCCTACCACATGTGCCATCCATTGTCCGAGGAGCTGATCTGAAAGGCAACCTTCGCCATACTGATAAGAATATTCATCGGGAACGGCAACTTTTTGGCGGTAGTACTCGCCGTTCCATAGTTCTTTATCCATGCGGGCACTTCCGGCTGCCCACGCTGCGTTGTAGCGTTGAGCCCTTTGTTTGTCTCCCATGGCCAAAGACATCTCGGAGGCCGCCCGCAGCGCTGCGTAGAATAACGAGTTAACCAGGGAGTTTGGTCCATAAAACTCTATATCGTAGGTGTTGTGCTGTTGGCCATCGAGTACCAGGTCACCGTCGAGATCCCAACGGGAAAATGTGAAATCCATAGCCAAGGCTGCTTTGTCCCACACACTTTTGAGGAAGTCTGTGTCTCCACTAAGAATCCATTCCCGGTAGAGGCGGACAATTGTCCCAAGCTGGCCATCAGCGGCAGGATGGACAGAAAACTTTGGCTTACCAAAAATTTGGAGCGTTCGAAAAGCCATGTTTCCAACTTCATCAGTTTCCAAGTTGAACTCCACGCGTCGGGCGGTGCGTTCTAATTCGGGGAAAAGATAGGCCAGCGTCTGGGCATAGTTCCACACATGGGTACAGGTTCCCTCACAACTGCCTTTTGTGTTGTGTGACCCTTCATAAGAAAGGAAAGTGCCCTCCTCGATCCGAAAGCAAGTACTGCTCCTGATGACAGTTATGTTGCTCGATACCGCGTCGAGCACTTCCTCTGGAAGGGTAGAAGAGAACAAAGCCTCGTGGAAATCCCTGGTTGACTTCTCGAGCTGGGTAAGGTTTTTTAACAGGTAGGATCCAGCATCCCACGAGTCGGTAAACCGTGTTGCGTAAAAATTTCGCACAGTACCCGATTTGGCATCTTCGTCCCAATCAGCAACTCGGTTTGGAAAATACCAAGCCAATGCAAACTCAAAGATCCCTTCCTCTCCGGGACCAAGTTTCTTAACAATACCAAGGGAGCCAACCCTTTGTGTCGGGGGTCCCACCTTGGTCTTGGTGCCTGAGGGTACACTCAACTCGAGTCGGCCGTCCGAGGAAAAATCATCCCAGAAGTCTTGAATTCCATCCCACCAGCCGGTGTCCGCCCAAAGGGTTTTCACTGTAATTGCCGGATCGCGAGTGATGAGCGCTAGGTTTCCATATCGATGGTCATTCCGGCTCAAAGTCGAGGAAGAGAAAAAAAGCCCATGAACTCCGTCTTTTTCTCGAAACTCGTTGAGGTCACCCTCGGTTGGAATCATGTTGTCGAAGATGTCGTAGCCTCGAAACCCCGATAGGTTTGGTAGAGAACCCGCAATGGTGACATCACAAGGGGTATGAGAAACATTCTTCACTTTGTAACGAAAAACGGCGCCAGGGATGCCAGAAGCTTCTGCGTTCAAAGGGATAAGCGGATTGAATGCTTCTAGACTCACCTGGACAGGTAGGGTTGGGTCTTCAAAGTCAATCCAAACAAATGGATACTCCCCTCTGAGGCGAGTGCTTTCAAAATGGGGCAATCCCCGGACTTCGCCAGGATGATAGCCGTGCGCTTGGGTATGTGGACTGATCTTTGTTGATTCTAAAACCCGTGCGGCGGGCACTCCACCTTCAGCACGTGCATACAGTGCAAAGAAACCATACGGGACCTTGCTTCCCTTTGCAGGGCGGTTAAAAATCTCCCAGTCTTTGAGTTCCCCGGTCACCCCCAGTGAAACAGTGCCTGTTCCGATACCACCAAGAAGAAAAGCAACCTCTCCTGCCTGTTGCGGAAACGACCTTTGGCCAGTGCCTAGTTCCAGACGACCCTGATTTTTCATCCAACTATCCTCCGCTGCCAATTTTCGTGTACGTACACGAACGATAGACCCATTGCAGTGAGATTGTCAACTTAAAATCAGGTCTGCTGGGTGCCCGCCTGAGAGAGAGCAGGAGATCGGTTTCAGAATCGCTTGAGAACTTTCTCAGGCTGCGGGATTGCCAACTTTAAAAAAATAAATGAATGCCAGCCGAATTTTAGGTTGTCCACAACCGATTTTTTCTGAACGGTGCTTCACTTCCCTGCTCAACGTGGATATATTGGTCGCCATGGATCAACAACAACACGAAAAACGCAACAGGACGTACACCGTTCTGGGCATCGCCTTGGCGATGTTTCTCGGAGCCCTCGACCAGACAATTGTTTCGACGGCTATGCCCAAGGTGGTAGAACAATTGGGCGGACTGGACAGGCTCTCCTGGGTCTTTACGGTCTACGTCTTGATTTCAACGCTTCTGATTCCCGTTTATGGCAAACTAGCCGACATTTTCAGCCGCAGGCTGCTGGAAATCGTCGCGGTGTCCATGTTCGTCATCGGTTCGGCCCTTTGCGGAATGGCCGGCGACCAACCTCTTTTCAATTTCCTCGGCGACGGAATGTCTCAGCTCATCGTCTTCCGTGGCATTCAGGCCATTGGCGGCGCCGGGCTCTTTTCTCTGGCTTTCATTATCGTGGCTGACCTCTACCCTCCTCGCGAGCGGGGCAAAATCAACGGCATGTTTGGAGCGGTCTTCGGGCTCGCCAGCGTGCTCGGGCCGCTGATCGGCGGTTTTCTCACAGACAATGCGGGAGCTTGGTTGACTGGCATCGAGGGTTGGCGCTGGGTGTTCTACGTCAACCTGCCCCTCGGCATCATCGCTCTGTGGTTCATTATTACCCGCATGCCTCACCTGCAACCGCCGGACAACAGCCATGAAGTAGATTTTGTGTCTGCGTTTCTGATGATGGCCACGTTCCTTCCCTTTGTCTTTGCCCTACAGCTCGACAAGAACGACCATGCGTGGACGAGTCCGGAAGTACTCTTCCAGCTCATTGGCTCGCTGGTCATTGGCTCGGTTTGGGTTTGGCATTCGCTCAAGGTGTCCAAACACCCGATACTCGACTTGCGGTTGTTTAAGAACAACGTGTTCACTACTGCAAACATCACGTCTTTTTTCTTCGGTGCCGGTTTCTTCGTCATCCTCCAATACCTTCCTTTTTATATGGTGAACGTGCAGGGGGTTTCGGCCACTGAGGCTGGTGCAAGCCTCATCCCGATGACCATGGGAATCGTGCTCGGCTCGGGCCTCGGTGGTCCTATTGCCAGCAAGATCGGCAAATACAAGGCCATATTGGTGGCCGGGACCGTAGTCGCGGCCATCGGAGGCGGTCTGGTCTCACTGTTTGGCCTAGACACCCCCTACTGGCAAGTGATCCTCACCATGGTCGTCGCTGGCCTAGGCTTTGGTCCCGGCATGGGCCTGTACGCCTTGGCGGTTCAGAACTCGGTTCCCCGAGAAGAAATGGGCCAAGCCACCAGTGCCAGCCAGTTCTTGCGCCAAATCGGATCGGCCGTGGGTTCCGCGATTGCCGGCTCGATTTTCTCGGCAGCGGTCCTCACTGCATCGGCTGCCCACATGCCTCAGGGCATGAACCTCAATCAAGGCATTTTGCGGGCGGGGCCTTCGGAAGTTCGTAAGTTCATCGAGTCCGGTTTCGACGAAACGACCAAAACAGTGAGTGACCTCATGGACCTGCGAGGCGCAGAAGCTCAGGCTGCTTACAATAAAATCATGGCTGACCCAAAAACTTCTGACCAGCTGAAGCAAAACCTCAAGGATGGCACTCCTGCGATGGCCATGGAAAAGCAGTTCCAGGAGTTCCAGAGCGCTTTGGAGGACATTGTACTGACGGGCAACAAAGCTGCACTGGCGGCACTCTACGCTTCCCCAGCAGGCTCCAAAATGCTGTCAGAAGAGTCGCGCAAGGGAATCGACGCGATCATGATCCTGCCTGCACCGGCCCGCAAGGAAGCTATCCCGCACCTTCGCGAAAAGATGCAACAAGGAATGGCCATGGCGATCAGTGTCACGAGTGAGTATGCCAAGGCCAAGATCAAGGGCGCACTTGACAGCAAGAAGAAGGAAGTTGCCGATAGCGTAGTCTCCGGTATGAGGCCTGCCGTCGTTGAGGCGCTCCAACCCGTTTGGCTGTTCAATATTCTGGTCTTCGTGCTTCTGTTTATCTTCAACTTGTTCATTCCGAGCATTCCGTTGAAGAGCCGTCAGGAGGCCACACCTGTGGTTGAAGGTCACGGCCACGGTAAGGAAGGGCCTCCTCCGGCCGCCCACTAATGAATCGGCGTTTCCGGTAGCGTTCCAAAGCCTTCGACACTGCGGTGTCGAAGGCTTTTTTTTGGTCAGTAGGTCCGTTAGGGACAGACCTCGGCTTTGGGGACAGACCTCGGCTCAAAATTCCCACTGTAAGGCGCGGTAGGTGAACAGTCCGCGCCGATAGCCCAACACCAAAGCCGCTCCACCAACCAGATTGGCCAGCATCGGCGTCGTGGGCGGTAAACCGACCGCCAACGTAGAGCCCCAGCGGCGGAGCACCCCCCCCTGGCCCACACGCTCACTCCAATCCTCGTCGGCTACCAAAGTCCACCCATGGTTTCCCAGCCCGCTTTTCCAACCTTCGCATTTTTCGAGGGCGGGTACCTTCCATCCATCACGGAAGGCCGCCAGCCATCTTTCCTCGGTTGTGTCGGCGGGCTCCCGCGCCAAAAGGTCGTCGATGAGCAGAAAACGGTCACCAGGTCGAGCCTGCTGGGTCAGGAGGCTTCGAAACAGCTCGGGATCAGGGTTATGCGCCAAACTCTCGATCGCGTAGTACAGGGTGCGACCCGAGGACGCGGGCCAAACTTGAGCTTGCAGATACGAGCCGGTCACTATTTGTGCCCTGTGCCCCAGCCAAGTGGAAGCCTCGACAGCCTGCGAGGGACTGAGGGTGACCCCAAAAAGCTCAACCTCGGCCCCGACGGTTTTTTGCAGCGACCAGAGGGCCGCTCCCGTACCGCAGCCAAGGTCAAAGACGGCAAGGCAACCTTCAGCTGCTTCCCGGATGCGCTGGTGGGCAGTGTCAACAGTACAATCGATGCGCCGATGGATGGCCAACGGTTGGCGAGTCGGGAGGCCGCTCCAGCGAGACTCCCACGCGTTAAAACTGCCGGTGTTGGCTTCGTAGTAGCGCCGGACGCTATCTTCGTGGTCGCGGATGGTGGAACGGCTCATCGAAAGAGTATACTCGAGGCATGCCGTTTCCCGAACCATGGTTGACCCCTCTCGCCGGCCGGGGACTCACCGAACCCACCGAGGTTCAAGTCGCGGTTCGGCAGCCGTTTCTTGCGGGTAAGAACCTGCTGGTACAGTCGGGCACTGGAACCGGAAAGACCCTTGCCTACCTTATACCCTTGTTCGAGCGTCTCGACCCGCAGAGAAGAGACCTGCAGGGTTTGGTACTCGCCCCCACCCAGGAGCTCGCGGTGCAGATTCACCGGCAGATGGAACTGCTGGCGGCCGACTTGGCGCCGGCCCGTTCGGTGCGCACGGTATCGTTGATGGGCGGGGTGAATCTGTTGCGTCAATTGGAACAGCTCAAAGCCAAGCCCCACCTCGCCGTTGGAACTCCGGGTAGAGTGCTTGAGCTCCTTGAGAAAAAGAAGATCACCGGTCACTTCTTGAGCAGCGTAGTACTCGATGAGGCCGATCGTCTGCTTGATGACACCTCAGTGGTGGCCGTCAGGGCCATTCTGAAGACGACACTCAAAAGCCGGCAGCTCAGTCTGTTTTCGGCTAGCCTTCCCCCTGCCACGGTCGCTATCGCCTCGGGACTGGCCTCAGATTGGCTATCGCTTTTGTTGGAGCCCGAGATGCCTATTCCTGCAGGAATCCGACATTGGAGTTTCGCGTCGGAGCTCCAGCATAAAAACGACCTACTGCGTCAACTGCTCCATGCAATCGCTCCGAGCAAAGCTCTGGTGTTCCTCAATAAGCCCGACCAAATCGAACTCGTGGCCGCCAAGCTCCGCCACCATGGCCTCCAAGCAGAGAGCTTATATGGAACCCGGTTCAAGGAAGACAGGCAGAAGGCGATGAAGGCTTTTGCCTCTGGTAGCGCGAGCATCCTGGTAGCCAGCGACCTCGCCGCCCGAGGATTGCACATAGACGGCATAAGCCATGTGTTTCATTTTGACATCCCTGAGAACCCGCTGGACTACCAGCACCGCTGCGGCCGAACGGGCCGCCTCGGTCAGGTGGGAACCAGTGTGGCTTTGAGCACAGAGTACGAACTCGACAGGCTACGGGAGTTTGAAAAAACCTTCTCCATCACTGTGGTGCCACAGAGCCTCCACCACGGCAAGGTTCAACTAAAGAGACGGTAGACGGGGGTAGGTGCCACAATCCCCTTGAGGGTGGCCATCTTGGTCTCACTCTTCAACCCCGACGCTTGGAGTATGTCGGGGACTCCCGGGCTGTTAAAGACGGCCTCCGTGATCCAAACTTCACCAGCCTCGGCTAGGCCCTGCACTCGCGCAGCAAGGTTAATGTTTTGACCGAAGTAGTCCAGCCGGTCGTCAGCGGTTACGGCCAAGGCTGGGCCCTCATGCAGACCTATCTTTATGCCCAGCTCGGTTTGGCCGCTGGAAGAGTCGAGTTTCTTCATCCGCTCGACCATAGCGAGCGAAGCCAACACCCCTTCCTGGCTGTTCGAGAACGTCGCCATGATAGCGTCGCCCATGGTCTTCACGAGGGCACCATGGAACTCCCGGACCACTTCGGTAAGCAGGTTGAAATGCTTCTGTACCACTTCGTAAGCGGTGATGTCGCCCACGCGTCCGTACATATCAGTCGAACCCTTGAGGTCGGTGAACAACACCGTCAGGCTTTTAATTTTTAGCTTCATATCGGGAGCCCAAGCCTGCATCCGAAAGAGTTCGCGGAACGATTGGTTGTTGAGAAAAGCCTTGCCGGTGAGAAATGGCCTCCAGACGCGCTCTGTGCGCATGTAGGGAAGGGCAATCTTCAGGAACTCTGAGGCATTCTGCAACACGATCCCTGTAGCCGCTTTGAGGCGGTTGTTGAGGTGAAACACAACGTTGCCGGGACGAAGAACCAGAGATAAGGGTGAAATGCCACCTTCCATGAGGTCGATATCGACAATTTGCTCGATAGCCAAAGGCGAGCCCTCCACTGCTATTCTGAGCTGGCTGTGGCTTTCGAGGTTGAGCAACCGGTATTGGCCCACTTCCAGCACAGCCTCCAGTTTCCCCTTCACGTCTGGAGCAATCGCGGCAAAACCCTTCATGGACGCACCGGCCCCCATGGACTCCAGATTGGGCGAAAGCAGGTTGGCCGACCTGTAGGAACGCAAGTAGGGCTCAAGGCCCGAAAGGGGCTCGGGATGACTTACGCCCAGTGCCTCGCTGCATTCAAAGGTCACCTCGACAAAATCATCCATAGAAGCTTCCCGGGAAATCGAACAAACGGTACAGGGAATCTGTTCGGAGGAGACGGCGTCGAGACGAGAATAGGCATGCTCGGAACCCCCGCAGGAGGCGCATATTTGCCCATAATGGAAGTCGAACAGCCCGATTTTGGCACCGTGGATGAAGATATCGAGCAGAACCTCGGGGTCGAACTCGTGCTGCTGGGCAAATGCCAGCGGGTTTATGCGCACCAGATCCCATTCGCCAAGTGTCGGCAACAGGGCTCCAAGTTTGTCCACCTCTGCCGCCTTCATGCGCGGAAAGAGCTTCAGCGCCCTGATTTTTTGATCCAAAACAGTTCGATTCATATAACCCCCAAGATGAGTTTAGATGTGGATGGCCCAGCCCTCGGCCCCGCGTGCGGCCTCCATCACGCTTTCTCCCAAAGTGGGGTGGGCGTGAACCATGGTGGCGATGTCCTCGGGAAGCAGCTCAGCTTTTTTGGCCAATAGCAGTTCGTGAATCAACTCAGTTGCACTGGCGCCCACGGTGTGTGCCCCCAAAATTTCGTGGGTGGTGGGGTCGAACAAAACTTTAACCAGGCCTTCGGGTCGTTCTATCGCGTTGGCTTTGCCATTGCCGCTGTAAGGAAAGCTGTAGGCCTTGTAGACAAGTTTCTTTTCTTTAGCTTTGTCCTCGGTGAGCCCGAAACTGGCAATCTGAGGCTCGCAGTAGGTCGCTCCGGGAATTGCCATCGGGTCGAGCTTCTTTTCGTGCGGCGGGGTAGTTCCCTTGAGCTTGCTGGCCATGTACTCAACGGCAATTTCCCCTTCCTTGCTGGCCACATGCGCGAGCAAGGGACTAGGCAGCACGTCTCCAATGGCAAAAATGCTGGCCGCATCGGTCTGGTAGTAGTCCTTGGTGGTCACAAAGCCGCGTTCAAGCTTTACGCCGGCTTTTTCCAGCCCCACATTCGCGGTGTTGGGTACGCGGCCCACGGCGACGAGAAGCTTTTCTGCCTGGAGGACCTCGGTTTTTCCCTCTTTGGACACCGTGAGCTCAATTCCTGTGGCAGTCTTCTTCAAGGCGCTGGCCGTTGTGCCAACAAGAAACTTCACCCCGTTTTTTACAAAAGCTTTTTCCACCACGGCGGCCGTATCGTGGTCTTCGATAGGAAGGATGCGAGGCAGCATCTCCACCACGGTCACTTCCACGCCGAAAGTGCGCATAACAAATGCGAACTCCATGCCAATGGCTCCTGAGCCCAGAATCAGGAGGCTTTTTGGCAACGAGGTCAAGGCAAGAATGCCCGTGCTCGAGAGCACCTGTTTCTCGTCAAACTCCATGCCAGGCAACTCGCGCGGTCGCGAGCCGGTGGCAACCAAAAGGTAGTGGGCGCTGATCTTCTGAGGTGCGGCGCTCCCGGCAGGGCTGGTCACCGTTATTTCATGGGCGCCTGTGATCACCCCGGTACCGTTTACCACTTCAACCTTGTTCTTCTTCAAGAGGAACTGGACACCCTTCCCGGAGCGTTCGGCGGCGGTGCGGCTCTTGGCCTGAACCTTTGAATAGTCCAGGCCGCTCACATCCACTTTGACGCCCATATGGGCAAGAGCTTCGATGGCGTGAAAGGCCTCTGCCTGGTTGATCAAAGCCTTTGAGGGTATGCAACCCCAGTTGCCGCAAACTCCGCCCAGCTTGTCCATCTCGATCACCACAGCCTTCAAGCCTAGCTGACTGGCCCTGATGGCCGCCACATAGCCGCCCGGTCCTCCACCCAAAATCGCCACATCGTAGGGATAATTCGCCATGCAAAGTCCTCCGGTTTAGATTTCAGGTCGTCAAACGTTTAAGAGCTTGTTCACGAAGCCGAGTTTTTCTAGGGTCTGGAAAGATTCTCCGCCCTCGTGGTGGTTGTAGGTCCAAACCCGGATTTCTTTCGGCCCTGCCCAACGGTTATAGGCCGCGAAAACCGTGCGAGGTGGGCAGATGTCATCCATCAGGGCTACTGAAAACAGCGTCGGCATCTTGGCCCGGGAGGCGAAACTGCGCCCATCGAAGTAAGACAAGGTGTTGAAAACGGCTTCCTCCTGATGGCGGTGTCGTTTGAGAAAGTCCCGGATTTCGGCGTAGGGGTAGGCGTCAGTCGCAGTCACCGCATGGTCAAAATGCGTCAAAAACGGAACATCCGGCATGGCTGCCTGCACACGCCCGTCGAGGGCCGCAGCCGCAATGGTGATGCCGCCTCCCTGACTCCCGCCCGTAAGAAAGATTTGAGAAGCGTCGACCGCCGGGTGGCTACGGGCGGCCTCAATGGCCCGCACAGCATCGGTGAACACCCTGCGGTAATAGTAGGTTTCTTTTTTCAAAACCCCACGGGTCATGAAGCCGGGGATCTGCGGGTTTCCACCTTCAAGCTCCGGGTCGGGAGTATCGCCAGTCCTCCACGTAGATCCTTGGCCTCTGGTGTCCATGACCAGCAACGCAAAGCCGGCGCTCGGGTAGACTAGCCAATCGTGAGGAAGCCCTCGCCCACCCCCGTAGCCAATGTACTCCACCACACAGGGAAGCTTGCCCGACCTCTGAGCAGGGATCAAAAACCAGCCTTTGATGGGCTGTCCACCATAACCGGCGAAGGTGACGTCAAACACCTCGAGGGTCTTGAGTTGAGCGTCATAGGGCTTAAACTGAGCACTGAGAGGGAAACTGCGAGCTTCTGCCAAAGTGGAGGACCAAAAGGCGTCAAAATTGGCAGGTTCCTTCAAGGCGGGGTTGTATTTCTCGAGTTGGTCGAGAGGTAGGTCTACAAACATTACAGCAGTACCATGTAGGGGTCTTCCATCATACGTTTGAACTCCGTTAGAAAATTTGCACCCACCGCGCCATCTACCACGCGATGGTCGCAGCTCAGCGTCACCTTCATAATACGCCGAACCACGATGCTGTCATCAGTGGCAACCACCGGGGTCTTGATGGTGGCTCCCAAGGCCAAGATGGCCACTCCGGGTGGATTGATGATGGCCGTGAACTCCTCGATTCCGAAACTTCCCAAATTGCTAATGGTGAAGGTGGCTCCTGTGAACTCTTCGGGCTTCAGGCCGCCGGTTCGGGCGCGTTCCACTAGATCCTTGAGTTCAGCCTCAATCTGCAAGATTCCCTTGCTGCCGGCATTTTTCACAATGGGGGTGATCAGGCCATCGGGCTGAGCCACGGCAATCCCAAGGTCTATGCTGGAATGGTTCTGAATGAACTCACCTTCCCAGCTGGAGTTCAAGGCCTGGTGGCGTTTCAGGGCTTCTGCGACAAACTTCAGGATAAACGGGTTAAGGCCCACCTTCTCCTTGCGCTTGGTATTGATGCGTTCGCGGGCCTCGAGCAGGTTGTCCATCTCGATGGCGAGAGTCAGGAAAAAATGCGGAGCGGTGAACAGGCTTTCGCCTAAGCGCTTGGCTATGGTTTGCCGTTTGCGGCTGACAGGCACCTTCTCGTCGTTGAGGGCCGAGTAACCAAAACTCACCGGAGCAAACGAGCCACTTGGGGTGGGGGACGCTGCCGGAGTGTAGCCTTCCACATCGGCTTTCACCACCCGGCCGTGGGGGCCCGAGCCGGCGATTTGAGCGATGTTGTAGCCTTTTTCGGTAGCTATCTTACGGGCCAAGGGGCTGGACTTAATGTGACCGGCGGCTGCGCCGGAACCGGCCGGAGCTGGAGCGTGCGAGGCAGGGGAGGCAGCAGCAGACTTTGCTGCGGCCACGGCGGCAGCCGAGGGAGGAGCGACAACGGCCTTGGCAACCGGGGCCGCTTCGGCAACCAATGCGGCAAAATCCTCTCCAGGTTCGCCGATGATGCCAATGGTATCGCCCACTTTGGCGCCGGAGCCTACCTCTTTTACAATGGCCAGGAGGGTGCCTTCTTGGCTGGAGAGGTAATCCATGCTGGCCTTGTCGGTCTCTACCTCGCACAAAGGCTCGTCCATCTTTACGAGGTCGCCGACCTTCTTTTTCCACTTGAGAATGCTACCCTCTTCCATGGTTGGGCTTAATGCGATCATGTAAACTTTCTCAGCCATGTTGTCCTCCTCTCTTTCCGGTTTCGGTGTTAGGCTTTTTCCAGAGTGGCAATGTCGAGTTTGGTCATTGTCATCATCGCTGCCGTGGAACGCTGAGCTTTCTGGGGGTCTGAACTACCAATGGTAGCTGCGAGTAGGGCAACCGGCGCCACCTGCCAAGACAACCCAAAGCGATCGATCAACCAACCGCAGCGAGATTCTTGGCCACCCCCGGCGAGAAGCCGTTCCCACAGGGAGTCGATCTCAGGCTGTGTGGGGCAATCGACCATGATGGATACAGCCGGGTTCAAGCGGAAATAGTCTCCGCCATTGAAAGCCACGTAAAGCTGCCCTCCGAGGCGAAACCGAGCCGATCGTTCGTCGGTGGCGAGGAGTTCAGCGTCAGGAAACAGCGACACGTAGAAGGCTGCCGCTTCGGGAGCCTGTGTGTTGTACCACAGGAACGTAGAAATCTTTGACAAAGTTTGAGCCCTCCTCAGGACCTGTACAGCGCCCTCTTGGCGGCAGCCACAATTTTTGCCACGGTGGGCTGCACTTCCAATTCCAACGTGTGGTTGTAGGGCATGGGCACATCTTCGCTCGCCACAAACTCAACAGGAGCGTCGAGGTCGTCGAAGCAGTCCTGCATGATCTTGGCCTGAATCCAGCTGCCTACCGAAGCCTTGGGCCACGCTTCGTCTACAACCACAGCCCGGTTGGTCTTGCGGACCGACGCATAGACCAATTCCTCGTCCAAGGGGACCAGCGAGCGCAGGTCGACTACTTCGGCCTGAATGCCTTCCTTGGCCAGCTCCTCGGCGGCCTGAAGGCACATGGCCACTGGCTTGCTGAAACTCACCAGCGTCACATCGTTTCCCTCGCGCTTGAGGTCTGCCTTACCGATCTCGATGAGGTACTCACCTTCGGGAACCTCGCCCTTGTGGCCGTAGTTCATTTCACTTTCCAGAAAAATAACTGGGTTGTCGTCGCGGATGGCGGACTTCAGAAGTCCCTTGGCGTCGTAGGGAGTGCTCGGAGCCACCACCTTGAAGCCGGGCACATGCACAAAGTAACTGGCAAAGCTCTGGCTATGCTGGCCACCTAAAAACTCGGCGGGACCATTGGGGCCACGTACCACCATGGGGCACTTGAACTGTCCGCCCGACATCGAGCGGTATTTAACGGCGTTGTGAATCAACTGGTCGATGGCCAAGAGCCCAAACTGAAAGGTCATCCATTCGACCACCGGACGCATTCCTGCGAACGCAGCACCTACCGCTAAGCCCGTGAAGCCTAGCTCGGTGATTGGGGTGTCGATAACGCGATCAGGTCCGTACTTTTCCAGAAGGCCCTTGGTGACCTTGTAGGCTCCGTCGTACTGGGCGACTTCCTCGCCTAGGATGACAACTCCGGTTTCTCGGGTCATCTCTTCATCGAGCGCCTGTCGGAGCGCTTCTCGCATGGTAATGATGGCCAATTCAGGTCTCCTCAGACGTAGATGTCGGTATAGATTTCTTCATAGCCGGGTTCCGGGCTGGCTTCGGCAAACTCGACGCACCCCATTACAAGGTCTTTGAGCTCCCTGTCGAGGTCTTTGTATTGGTCTTCGGTGAGCAACTTCGCTTCTTCCATGCGGCCTTTGAGCAAGAGAATGGGGTCTTGGGCCAAGAAGGCTTCGGTTTCTTCTTTGGTACGGTACTTGGCTGGGTCTGACATCGAATGCCCTTTGTACCGGTAGGTTTTGATCTCGAGGAAGCTCGGCTCGAACTTGGTGCGAGCGGTATCCATAGCAGCTTTCACCTCTTCATACACGGCGATGACGTCCATGCCGTCCACCATTTTGGAAGGGATATTGTAGGCTTGCCCCTTCACATACAGGTCGGTGACCGAACTGACGCGATCGACCGCACTCCCCATTCCATACTGGTTGTTTTCGCACACAAAGACCACGGGAAGTTTCCACGTCGCGGCTAGGTTCATGGCCTCGTGGAAGGCACCCTGATGGATGGCGCCGTCGCCAAAAAAGACAATGGTCGCCCCGCCGTCTTTTTGACTCTTCTGAGCAAAGGCCGAACCGGTGGCCAAAGGAATCTGACCACCCACGATGCCGTTTCCACCCCACATGCCTTTGGCGTAATCAAACATGTGCATCGACCCGCCCTTGCCTTTGGAACAACCGGTGGCCTTGCCGTACAACTCCGCCATGAGAGTCTTCGGGTCGAGGCCTAGGCTAATCGCGTGGCCGTGGTCTCGGTAACCCGTGAGGAGACGGTCGAGCCCACGCTGCATTCCTGCTGCCGCACCAGAACATACGGCTTCCTGCCCGTTGTACAAATGGCAGAAGCCTCCGATTTTTTTCAGGCCGTACATCTGGCCCGCTTTCTCCTCAAACCGCCGAATCAGCAACATCTCCCGAAGGAGAGCGCTCAGAAACGGTTTGTCGTAACCTTTGATGGGTCGCAAGGAAGCCTCCGCTTAAAAGTCGGTATGGAATTTCTCCGCTGTCTTGGGGTTGAAATATTCCCCGGAAGACAGTTTAGTTTCAAGACAAATCAAATCAGACGGATCATCGTTGAGTTTCCAAAAGGTCTCAAGCCCTTGCCCCAGCTCTTCGAGCAGTTCCGACTTAAACCGGGGATCTTCCACGAGGGTTACCTCGCCACGGAAGGAAAAGGTCTCTCGCGTCTTAGGAGAAGTCAACAGCCAAGAGACTTTGGGATATCTGCTTAACTCGGCCACCTTCGGAAAAGCTGCGGCGGTGATCGCGTAGAGGTAAGTCTCCCTCCCCTTGATCATCGCTGGAGTCATGTACCTCATCGCAGGAAAGCCCTCGGGAGTCACCGTAGCCAAAATGGCCATCGGGCTGTCTTCGAGAGTCTGGCGGAACTTCGTGAGCAGGCTTTCCGCGGTCATAGGAACTCCTCAAGATCGAAAAACTCAGAAGAAAAGAAACTCTTGCCCACCATTCTACTCAGATTTTGGGTTTCGTCACCCAGTGAATGACTCAAGGCTTCCTGTATGAGCCCGTCCTCGACCTTGACCTTAAGCTTTCCCACAAGGGTTTCACCTGCCCAGGTGAAAGCAGGTGTCCGATCCCAAGTCCAGTCTCGGCTCCGCAAAACGCCCTCAAGCGTACCGGCTTGCTCCCCAATTGGACCGGCGGACAAGCTTGCCCACTCTTGAGGCTGCCCACCCCAGCGTTGGTGGAACCCGGCTACCAAGGCCTGTACCACATCGGCCACGCCAAGGTCCAAATTGGCTACCAAGCTCGGCCGGGAAGCCACACCGACAAACTTCTCTAGTTCACCCGTGGGGCCCAAGAGCCCGTGGAGCCCGACAAGATCTGCGCAGCAGAGCAGCGTTCCGTGCACCATCGAGCGTTCACGGTGAATCTGCGACGCCGTTCCCGAGACCTTGGCGGCTCCCAACAGCAGATCACCCGCGGTAGTGAGCGTAAGCGGTTGACCAAAATTACTGATAGTCTGTTCCACAAACTTCAAAAACATAGCTTTGTTGAACTCCTCTTTCGGGGCCAAGAACGAGTAGTTGAGATTGCCTTCGTCGTGGTAAACCGTGCCACCGCCTGAAAAACGACGCAATACGGGAACTTTGTGTTTACGAAGGGCCTCGAAACGAACCTCTCGCAAGGGGTTCTGATGCTTGCCCATCACAACACAGCCACGGTTGACATACAGCACCATAATCACACCCCGGTCTCCAAAGGCGCGGAACAGGGTTTCCTCGCGGGCAAGGTTGATCCAAGGGTCGGTGCTTGGGAGGACAAAACTCTGTACCAAGGCAACTCCTTGAGTGTGGTATGCTGGTATCTTACCATGAAGGCGTTACTGCTCAGCCGATCGGGCGATTTTGGCAGTCTGGAAGACCACTGGCCGCATCATCCTTTGACTCTTCCTGTTCTTGGCCTTCCTTTGTACCAAAGGTTCGCCGACTACCTAGGGGGCCTGGGTATCCGAGAAATCCGCATTCTGCGGGCCGGCAGTGCCATCCTGACCCCTGCCGACCTAGCCCTTGAGGCCCAGCTCAAAAAGAACCCGGGAGTGACGGAATGGTCGTTGCGCGCGTGGCCAACCGACCCCTACCCAGCGGGCCGCACTCTGCCGGATATCCTCAGAGAACAGCGACTTTTTCAGGACGGAGAGGACGTGTTGGTTCTTTCGGCACCCCTGCTGCCCCTGGTTCAGCTGACGGGCCCTAAAGTGCCGGCCCAGTTCCCTCTCAGCACTTCCCGCCTGCTTGCCCCTAGATTGTTATCCCTGAAAGGCGTTGTTTCACAAACCGACCCTGGGCCTTTCGCATCGATGACGACCCCGCTTGAGTTCTACCGAACCCAACTTAGGCTTCTCGCCACAGTTCCACCCGCCTCCGCGTCGCTCAAAGGGGTGCACCGACAGGCGCGAATGGAGGCGCCTTTGTGGCTCGGTTCCAAAGTGCGGATCGCCGCCGGAGCCCAAGTAGGTCCTGAAGTAATCCTAGCCCCCGGGGCCACGATCGGAAAGGGCGCCCGGATCAAGGCTACAGTGGTTCTCACAAAGTTAGTGATAGGATCGGGAGCCGAGTTTGAGGGCAAACTGATGATCGGGAACACCGTCATTGCCCCCGAAACCGGCGACAGCGTCCTCATTACCGACCGGAACATCCTGCGCCCTTAAAGAGCCAGCACATGGAAGAGTTTTGGGCACAAAAAAAGGCCAGCCGAAGCTGACCTTTTTTCCTGAGCCTAAACTATTTCAGCCCCACATTCCCAATACCGTCTTGACGTCTGACGGCTCGAGCCGGAAATGACTTCCACGTCCCTGCAGAAAATGGTGCTTCTCCAGCATGTTCAGACTCAGCTCGTTAAAAAGCAGAATCTTACCTTCCGGCTTGCCTTCCTTGTCCAGCCGGCGCACTTCGCAGTTCACCTTATGAAAAATCCCCTCTCCGGCCCAAGGAGACGGAAGGGTGCCACGGGTTTCATCCACATGGACCAGCCACTTCTTGTCGACCGAGATCGGTTCCCCTAAACCATCCGACCCTTTTTTGAGCAGGTCGTGCATGGCCTGGCCTACAACTTCCCAATCAAGATTGAGCCGCGCCATTTCTTCCTCATCGTGCTGGATGATGGTAGCCAAGTCGCGATCGTCGTAACCAAGAAATCCCTCAACCGTAATCACGCCAGACTTCATCTGGGCCTGAGCCTTCTTCAGATCCTCGTTCATCTTCATGGCACGCCTCCTTAGGCGAACTTGTCGAAAAAGATTCTCTCTTCAGGCATTTTATTCTTTTTCATCACAACCATGCAAGCATCCAGCATGCCAGGAGAACCGCAAAGGTAACCTTCCTTAACATCTGTCAGAGGAATCTTGGTCTGCAGGTATTCGTCCAACACGGTGGTGATAAGTCCCACCGGCCCTTTCCAGTCTTCATCCGGCCCAGGCTCAGATAAGGCAGGCACAAAATGGAAGTTGGAATACTTAGCATCAAGCTCCCAGAGCCAATCAAGGTAGAACATATCCTTCGTGGTACGGGCGCCGAAGAAATACCAGATCGGCCGGTCGTTGATGACGCCTCGAGCTATACGGTCGTTGAAGATCGATTTCATCGGAGCCATGCCGGAACCACCGGCGACGCAGATCATGGAAGCGTCGGTGTCTTTGACGTTAAAATCTCCCACCGGCGCAATCACGTTGATCTTTTGGCCTTCCTTGAGAAACTTGTGCACGTAGGTCGTTACCGCACCACCCGGAACCAGGCGAATCAGAAACTCCACATGCTCTTTCATCTGCGGGTTGGAACTAAAGGAATAGGCACGCGCCGTTGGTTCCTTGATGTCGCCATACTTGGGAACCTCGAACTGGCCGTATTGTCCCGAAACATAGTTCAGCTCGGTTCCGGCCGGCATACGCACCAACACTTCTTTGATGTCGTAGGTCAGTTCGACGATCTTCTCAACCACGCATTCCATTTTGCGAATATTGAACAGTTCTTCCGGAATATGCACCTTGATGTCGGCCTTGACCTTCACCTGACACGCTAAGCGTACATTGTCCTTGATTTCTTTGTCGGTCAGGTAAGGGGTCTCTGTAGGAAGGTGAGGACCAACATCGCTTTCCACCTGGCACTTGCAAGCGCCGCAGGATCCTCGGCCACCGCAAGCCGACGGAAGAAAAATCCCTTGGTCGGCGAGTGTGCCAAGCAACTTGGTACCGCCTTTAACGGTCATCTGCTTCTTGCCGTTCACATCCACCACGACATCGCCGTAGTTATTTACGATGCCGTCGATGATGGAAATCATCACCGCCATGAGAACACTCACCAAGCCAACCAACAAAGTCTGCAGGATCAAAAGATCAGTTGTCATTTTCAGGCTACTCCTTATTGCACCCGCAGGATTCCTGAGAATCCTACGAAGGCCATGGACATAAATCCCATGGTGATGAGGGTGATGCCAGGCCCCTGCAGTCCGGCCGGAACTGGGTTCTTGTCGATCCTTTTGCGCATAGCCGCGGCTGCGACAATGGCAATCCACCAGCCAATGCCAGAGCCAGCTCCGAAGATGATAGACTGGCCTGTCAGCACCGACGATAGACTTCCTCAATACACCGACGAGGCGCTTCCGCTTTTGACGTAGAAAAGCGGCGGGACATCTCTATGATGGGTTTACCACAACTACAACATGGAGAGCCCGCCAATGCGTCAGAAGGAGAGGAGGATGCAC
>CANJXC010000019.1 GCA_947478845.1 Spirochaetales bacterium
CCTCCACCATGCTCACGCCTTGGTACTAAAAGGTGACTCCTACCGTATGAAAGACCGGATCAGAAGCGGGGTCGTTGACTCCGAGTAGACATCAAAAAAGCGGAAGTAGCCCGTCGGCGAAAAGCGGAAGTTTGAAATCGGCGTTGACATGGCCGAAGTCATAGTTGCGGATTTCCATGAAGAGCACCACGCCCAAAATGGCGCAGTTTGCAACAATCAGCGGCAGGTAGATTCCCAAGCTCATGTAGAGAGCAGGACTCACACGCTCGATGATCATCTCAAGGGCCTGAACTACCGCCGCCACAATGATGATATATACGAACAAATCGAGGTAAATCATGTTGAACGGGATGAGCACGTAGTTAAGGATGGGCCAACTGATGGCCGAGCTCAGCACCAGAACTACGATGACCGCAATGCCTAAGCCGTTGGAGGAACCAATGTCCTTAGAGATCGCGATGAACGAGCAGGTTCCCAAGAAATTGGAAAGAAGAATGTTCGACGTGAAGATTGACGCGAACAGCAGGGTAATAGGATCAACGTAACTCATGCCTCACCTCCAGCGGTAGCAGGCTTAGGCGCCTTGGCTGCCGCTTCAATTTTGAGAGCGCGGGTCTTGAACACCCAGAGAATGATCGCCAGCAAGAAGAAGGCGCTAGGCGCCATGATGGCGATCGTCCAGTTGTTGCCTGACGAGAGGTATTCAGGGGGGAAGACAGGAATATCGAGGATGGTTCCGAAGGCCAAAGGTTCTCGGATCAGAGCCAATAGACCCAACACCAACATGTAGCCCAAGCCACTGGTAAATCCATCCCACCACGAGATTAAGGGCGGATTCGCAGGCGCGAAGGTCTCGGTGCGTCCCATAACAATACAGTTGGTAATGATCAAACCAACATAAGGCCCTAGCGAGCGCGCAACAGCAGGCACAAAGGCATTCAAAATCAGCTGAAGCAAGACGACGTAGAAGGTGATGGCCAAAACCTGAAAAATCATACGCACTCTTCGGGCAATCAGATGCCGTATCCACGAGAGCGTGTAGTTGGCGAACGCCGTTACCAGCGACACTCCAACGGTCATGATCAGCGTATTGGTCAGCTTGTTCGTAACAGCGAGGGTCGAACAAATGCCCAATACCTGTACCAGAACCGGGTTATTGAGATTGAGATTCTCGCGTGTAACCTGCTTGAAAGTGGGTGTGCTCACTTAACTGCCTCCCTTTTGGGCGACGAAGGCCTTTAACAGTACCAGAGCCCGTTGATTGATGGTGTCTTTGATGGCAGCACTTGTGATGGTTGCCCCCGAGATGGCGTCAAAACCATTAGGAGCCGGCGTGCCGGGATGGTTGAAAACCAGCCCCACGTTCGAAGCAGGTTTGATCTTGTCGAACTGTGCGGTAAAGCCCGGCTCCTCGATGCGGCCTCCCAAGCCAGGAGTTTCCACGTTAAACAAGACCCGCATACCCGAAATCTCGGAGAGATCCGCATTAGATCCAACTGCAAGCGACACGTTGCCCCAGAGGCCAGGTCCCGTGAAGTCGCCACCAAAGCGTTTTTGTCCGTCAGCCTCGGTAACATAGAAGAATGCAGGAATGTTGCCAGTGTAACTGTTGTCCTGAAGGGCCTTGCTCACCACGTCGTCCATGGTCATTTTGGCTTCCGCGAGTGCCGCACGGTCACTGTCGGAGGGAAACAGGTGCAAGAGCGTCGGGTCTTTGGCTATGGCATCATAGTCAATCGTGTCGTAGACAACGATCAGCTTGCCCGCGCTATCTTTCGCCAACTTTCCAATGGTGTACTTGTCGAGCTTTTTGTATTCCTCGCGGGCCTTTTCCATGTTTTTCGCGTCGGCAGGTAGTCCCATCGAAGCGAGAGTCTTGATGACGTGCTGGTCGAGCCAGTAGGCGTCGGCAATGGGCTTAGTGCCCACATAAGCCAAAGTCAACGGAAACACCAGAACAACAGTCATGAAGAACGTGAAACTGATGGTAAAAATATGGCCGTCTTTGTTGATTTTCATTCCGCACCCCCTTCGGCGGTCTTGGCCTGGGCTGTGGCAAGCTTTGCGGGCCCCGCCTTGGCAGAAACTTTCTTCTTGTTCGCTGGCATCAGCTCATCTAGCAACGAAGCAAAGGTGTTGGCAGTCAGGATGGCGAAGCTCACACCTTCCGCCTGCTGGCCCCAAGAATGCTGTCTCTGAAAGGGGTTGTATCCCAAACAGACCCCGGACCGTTTGCTTCCATGACAACCCCGATGGAGTTCTACCGAACCCTTCTCAGGCTCCTCGCCACGGTTCCGCCAAGCTCCGCTTCACTCAAAGGAGTGCACAGACACGCCACCCTCGAAGCTCGCTTGTGGCTGGGTTCCAAGGTGAAGATTGGTTCCGGAGCCCGAGTGGGTCCCGATTCAATTCTCGCGCCAGGAGTCACCATCGGAAAGGGTGCCCAAGTCAGATCTACAATAATTCTCACAAAGGAGGTCATTGGAGCCGCTGTGGAGTTTGAGGGAAAGATCATTGTGGGAAATATGATCCTTGACCCCAACAGCGGCAGTGGACTTGCCATCGGTGAAAAGCAAATCCTACGCGTTCCTTGATTCCTTCTCAGTGTTACTTTAGAGTGACTAAGAACAATTTTATCTCAAGGAGCTATTCATGTCTTCCATCGATATTGCCAAGATGGACCTGCTTTCGGTCGCGATCATCGTAGTAATTGGCCTCGTAGGCAGTGTCATCGCCAAAAAGATCAAGATTCCCGACATAGTGCTGTTTTTACTTTTGGGCATTTCCATAGGCCCGGCGGCCCTAAACCTGCTCAATGTTCCCGCCGACTCCACCATGAATCAACTGATCCTTACCATTGGTGCGTGCTTCCTTCTGTTTGACGGCGGTTCCACGTTGCGTTTCGCGGTGCTCAAAGAGATCTGGATAACGCTACTCGTCATCGCCACCATCGGCGTGTTGGTCACGGGAGCAGTGATGGCAGCCTTTGGTGTTTGGCTGGGTATCCCCGTCATGACGGCCATCCTTCTTGGAGCTGTTACCGCTTCGACTGACCCCGCAACTTTGGTGCCAATTTTTAAGCAGGTACCTATTAAAGACCGCGTGGCCCAAACCGTTATGAGCGAGTCAGCTCTCAACGACGCCATGGGAGCTATCGCCACCTTTGCGGTGGTAGGGGTCGTCCTTGGTGCTCAGAGCGGTGGCGAGAGCTTCAATATCCTTACTGCACTGGGTGACCTCGGCTGGGAGGCTGGGATAGGTCTGGCTGTGGGGGCTTTGGTAGGGTATGTGGCTATCGTCCTTGTAGGTCACAAAAAGCTTGCCGTGTTCCAAGATTTTGAGTCGTTTGTGGTCCTAATGTCGCTGATTGCGGCCTACCTTGGTGCCGACGCCCTTCACGCCTCAGGCTTCATGGCCGTATTCACCCTAGGCGTGATGTTCGGTAACAAGGATAGTTTTGGACTACCGCTACCCCACGTTAACCAAGAAAACTTCGAGCGCGACTTAGGCAACATCACGCTCTTGATGCGCACCTTTATATTTATTTTGCTGGGCAGTCAAGTCAGCTTCTCGCTATTGGCTCTCTACTGGTGGCAGGGATTGGTTCTCCTCGTGGTCTTTATGTTCGTCGCCCGGCCTGCCGCAGTCTTCCTCTGCGCCGGACCCGACCGCAACGCTAAGTGGACATTGAAGGAACTCATATTTATGAGTTGGACCAGAGAAACTGGTGTCATTCCAGCAGCTCTAGTTGGTATTTTGGTGGGCATGAAGGTCCCAGGAATGGACGTTGTAGGGTCGATTACCTTCATTTTCATCTTGGGCACCATCCTTATCCAGGCCCCAACCACCGCTCCGCTAGCCAAGAAGCTGGGCTTACTCTTGGAGCCACATCAGAAATAGGAGCACTAGCGTAATGGAAAAAAGGCCACCCTATAGGGTGGCCTTTTTACTTTTGTGGTAGCTAGATCTTTTCGGTATTGTAGCCACGAACGCCTCTAACGTAGGTATCGTGGATTGCCGAGTTCTTTGGAACCCTCGACCAAGTTTTAAGCGAACTTGTCGAAGTAGATCCTTTCTTCTGGCATCTTGTTCTTCTTCATCACTACCATACACGCATCGAGCATACCAGGGCTACCGCACAGGTACCCCTCCTTCTCCTCGGCGAGAGGAATTTTGGTCTGCATGTAGTCGTCTAGAACAACGGTGATAAGACCAACCGGCCCTTTCCAGTCTTCATCGGGCCCGGGCTCGGAGAGAGCAGGGACAAAGTGAAAGTTCGGGTAATTGGCGTCGAGTTCCCACAGCCAGTCGAGGTAAAACATGTCTTTCGTAGTGCGGGCACCAAAAAAGTACCAGATAGGCCGGTCGTTGAAGGTACCATTGGCAATTCTCTCATTGAAGATCGACTTCATAGGGGCCATTCCCGAACCACCGGCCACACAAATCATAGTCGCGGAATTGTCGTGCACGTAGAAGTCGCCCACGGGAGCTACCACGTTGATTTTTTGTCCTACCTTGAGAAAAGAGTGGACATAGGTAGTAACCACGCCCCCTGGTACCAGGCGAATCAAAAACTCCAGTGTTTCCTTCTGTTGGGGGTGGCTGCTGAATGAATAGGCTCGGGCTGTGGGCTCCTTCATATCACCGTATGACGGCACCTCGAACTGGCCGTAGTTACCCGCAACGTAGTGCAAGTCGGTGCCCGCAGGCATCCGCACCGTGACTTCCTTGATGTCGTAGGTCAGAGGGACTATTCTCTCTACAATACAGTCGAGTTTCTTGATGTTGAACAACTCTTCGGGAATGTGGAGCTTAAGGTCTGTTTTGACCTTAACTTGGCACGAAAGGCGCACGTTGTCCAATTGTTCTTTTTCGGTTAGGTAAGGGATCTCCGTGGGCAGGTGCGGGCCTACATCGCTGATAACTTGGCACTTGCACGCTCCACAACTGCCACGCCCTCCGCAGGCTGAGGGAATGAAGATTCCCTCGGCAGCTAGTGTACTCAAAAGCTTGCTGCCACCATTCACCTTGAGCACCCTCTTGCCCTCATTGATGTCAATGGTAACTTCACCATAGTTGTTGACAATTTTGTCTGTGAAAGCGATGAGCAGGCCTAGCACGGCGGTGAAAACTGCTACGATGAGCGCCGCCACAACGGCGCTAGTCAGAATAAAACCGATATCCATCGTGTTCTCCTCGTCTTACTGTACCCGGACCATGCCCGAAAAGCCCACGAAGGCCATGGCCATGAATCCGATGGTGATAAAGGTGATGCCTGGGCCCTGAAGCCCGGCGGGTACGTTCGACTTTTCGTACCTTTTGCGCATGGCCGCGAGCATCATGATGGCCATCCACCAACCGAGTCCCGAACCAATGGCGAACGAGAGCGACTGCCAAAAGTCATAATGGCGGATTTGCATGAAAAGCACGGCGCCCATGATGGCGCAGTTGACAGTGATCAGGGGCAAGAAGATTCCTAGGGTAAGGTAGAGCGCTGGCGACACACGCTCGATTACCATTTCGAGAACCTGAACCACAGCGGCAATCACAATTATGAACACAATAAACGACAAGTACTCTAGCCCGGTTGGAATCAAAAGGTATTCTAGCACCACCCAACTGAGGGCCACGGTGATGGCCAGCACCACAGTAACAGCGATACCCAAGCCATTTGAAGAGTTCATGTCCTTCGAGATCGCAATAAAAGAGCACATGCCCAGAAAGTTAGCCAGAAGGATGTTTGAAGTGAAGATTGAAGCAAAAAGCAAGGTCAGCGGATCAATGACGGGGGTCATTTGTTGCCTCCTGTTTTTTTCATTTGCAGTGTCTTAGAAACCCAAATGACAATTGCCACCAAGAAGAAGGCACTGGGAGCCATGACCATAATAGTCCAATTGTTTCCGCCGGCAGTGAAGTCGAGCGGGAGCACAGGAATATTCATCAGCGTACCGAAAGCGAGCACTTCACGAAACACAGCCAAACCGACAAGAACGATCATGTAGCCAAAGCCCGAAGTCAGGCCATCCCAGAAACTGATCACTGGACGGTTAGCCTGCGCAAAAGCCTCTGCCCGGCCCATAATGATGCAATTAGTGATGATGAGACCCACATACGGGCCAAGGTTTTTGCTCACCTCGGGGGCATAGGCCCTTAAAACGATGTCGACGATGATGGTATAAAAACTGATGACCAGTACCTGCACGATCATCCGTACCTTGCGGGGAATCCATGCGTTCATCAGCGACAGGGTCCAACTCGAGAACGCGGTAACGAGGGCTACGCCTACGGTCATTATGAGCGTATTCGAAATCAGGTTTGTAACCGCAAGAGTCGAACAGATGCCCAAAATCTGAACCAGAATCGGGTTATTTGTGATGACGTTTTCTTTGAGGTTAGCGAGATACTTATTTTGGCTCATTGAACCCCTCCGGTCAATTGCTTCATTTGAGCCACCGCACTGTTAACGGTGGCCACAAAGCCCTTGGTGGTGATTGTGGCGCCGGTTACGCCATCGACAGTGTCGTTTTCTTTGTCCGAGTCGCCGGCACCGCTTCCGTTAACGAAGGCAAGAGCCCCCGAAGACGGAACTTGCTGGCCCAAAAACTGATTTAAGAACCAAGGTTCCGCAACGCGGGCGCCGAGGCCAGGGGTCTCAACGTGGGCAATTACCTGCACCCCGGTGAACTTGCTAATCAATCCGTCAAAACCGACTGCGAGTACAAGGTTGCCCCACAACCCTTGTCCGGTGAAGGCGCCAGCCCAGGTTGCAAGATCGCCGCTTTTGGAGCGGAAGTACAACGGGTCGTAGGGTCGCTTGAGTCGTTCGGCTTCACGCACCTCAGAGGTCGTTACGGTTACAAGTTTGTCGCCCTCAAGCCTGAATTTATCAAGGGCGTCGAAAGTGGCAATGACTGATTTGGCGTCGTTCTTATCCGCTGGAATGGCCATGGCCTGCAGAATAGACAAAGCAGAAGCTACCTGCTGGTTCTCCTTCACTTTGTCTTTGGTGAGCTCGTTTGCTACCGAAAGTGGAAGGACCAACAAAAAGGTCACACCAAGGCTGAACAGCACGGTGTAAAGTACGCTGTCTTTGTTCATGCTTGGGCCTCCTGAGCTGCCACAACCTTGCCGGCGGGAGCTTTTTTCTTTTTGTTCGCCGGCATCAGCTCATCGAGCAACGACGCAAAGGCGTTGGCAGTCAGGATGGCGAAGCTCACACCTTCCGCGAAACCGGAGAATACCCGGATGGTAATTGTCAGGCCACCAATAAGAAAGCCATAAATCCACTGGCTTACGTTTTTCTTGGGGGCCGACACAGGGTCGGTGGACATGAACACGGCCGCAAACAGGATAGATCCTACCATCATGAAACTGAGGACGTCCATGATCTTCACGCCTAAGTCGGTACCGAGACGATGTTCACGGAAGACCGGGAAGCGAGTGTCCATGAGGCCACTGAAGTAATAACCCACGGTGAAAACCAACGCACCCGCAACCGTAAGAAGCACGAGGCGCCAGTTGGCAGTTTTGGTCATCAGCAGGTAGATACCCGCTAGAATGATGAGGAAGATCGCTCCCTCACCCATAGAACCGACTCTCAGGCCGAAAAAGAGGGCAAGCGGATCATTGTTCTCTAGCTGGATGTTCCATCCGAAGAACGAAATCGTGTGATGCCAATTGTTTTCTTTGGCCAAGCCACGAAACACCTCGATAGGGGTCGCCATCGCCACAGAGTCGAGCTCGTTAATAGCGATGCGCGTTCCCTTAGTGAAGGGGAAGGCGTAGGCGACTGCCACATTGAAAGCGATTACGGCCACCACGGCTAGCGCCACCGAAATGATAACCGCCTGTGTTTTGGCCTCTTTTTTGGTGATGTACCAGAATAGGGCGCCAACCAGAGCGAGCATCACGACAGCTTCGAGGGCCGTGCTACCCTGAATCAGGCGGTTCATACCGCCACCGAAGCCGAAACCGCCGGGAATCATCCAGGTGGTTTGGAGCATCAGTGGGAAGGAAATGTAACAGAACGTTCGTCCTGTGATGGAGGGGTTGAACATGTTGCGGCCGAAACCGCCATAAACCTCTTTACCAAAGATCACTGCAAACAATATGCCTACACCGGCAGCCCAGAAAGGTACCGCGGGCGGGAGCGAAATAGCAAAAAGTCCACAAGTGACCAACACGGCTTCACTGACTTTCTTGTTCTTACCCTTTTCAAACACATACTCTGCAAGAATACCGAGCAAATAAATGAAGGCGGTCATGGCGATAACACGCCAACCGTACAGGTACACCGACCATAGGAAAATCGGAACTAGAGAATAAACGACCCGACGCATCGGATCCTGTTTAATGAACACTCTTCCCTCCTTGCTGCACAGACGAAGATCGCCACGATTCTAGACCGAGCTCGACCTCGTGTGCAACCGGAATATTCGATTAAAAGACAGGCATGCCACTCTGAAGATCCCAAAATGGAGTTTCCTTAGAGATTGTAAAGTACGGTAGTACGGTTTGCAAGCGATTACCGAACCACTTGCTAGGAAACCTGTATTCTAGCCTACCGCGGGCTTCCACCGGTTTAAAAACTCAGCCCGGGACAGGATGCGGGCGCCCATTTTAACTTTATAGGGCATGTAGGGATGGCCTAGGTTCCAGAAAGCCACCCCGAGGTCCTGAAGCCGGTACGCCAGGAGTACCATTTGCAGCTTGCCAAAGTTGTTCCAGCGGCGTTCGGTTCGGTTGAAAAAGCCCGTGAGGCTGGTGTAGGTGGCACCACAAAAGTACCCCAGTTCGCCTGCCACCAATTGGGTCGTGGAGGTTTCTCGCAGTTCGGTGGCGACAAGCCTGAAGTCTTCGCTCTGCAGTTTGGAAAGTGTCAGCATTAACTCCAAATAAGGGGGGTGCAGCCAGGAAGGTACATGAAAAGCTGAAATTGCCTCGAGGACGGGGCCGACTTCGCTAGTGAGAGAAAACTTGAGGTCTGTCCCCGATATCAGGGATCTCGCATTGAGGTCTGTCCCCGATATCAGAGAACGCACCGATCGGTCGACGTGAAGCCGGTCCCAATCGAGCACCGCGTACGAATCTTGGAGTTCCGGCAGCAACAGAAACGGGGGCCCCGAATATTCGATGGCGGTGCTAATGAACCCGGCCCGTGCCAGCGCCACATAAAACTCAGCAGACCAGTCGTCGCTCCAGTAAAGTGTCCTTGCGGTGTCGGCTTCGGCCTTCTCAAGCCACAGAGGTTGAGCGAGGTCCTTTGCCGTTATGCGGAAAATGGGGGTCTCCATGCGGATGGTAGCTTAGCGCATGAACAGCCAGGTGAGGCGGCGGGTGGTAGCTGTGAGCCCTAGGACGATCATAACCGCAAAGTAACCCACGTGGGTCAGCATCCCCCAATTGAGGGCTCCCAGGGTGAGTCCTCGAATGAGTTCAACGCCGTGCCAGAGAGGAAAGCACATGATGAGCGCCTGAATGGCGGGAGGATACACCGACAAAGGGTAAAACGTCGCAGAGAACAGAAACATGGGCAACAGGAGAAAGTTGATCCAGTCCATTTCCTGAAAGCTTCGCATGTAGCTGGTAAGGGCCATCCCGCAGGAGGCAAACGCAAAAGCGATCAGGCTCGCAGCCGCAACCGCAAGGAAGCCCCAAGGAGACAAGATGAGCCCCAAGGCATACATCACGACCATGAACCCCAACGAATAAACCAGCCCACGGAGAAGAGCATACGCAATTTCGCCTAGGGCGATGTCGAAAGTTCCCAGCGAGGTGGCAACCATGCCCTCGTAGAGCTTGGCAAACTTGAGTTTGAAAAACACGTTCCACGTTGAGTCGTAAATGGCGCCATTCATAGCCGAGGTGGCCAGCAGAGCTGGGGCGATGAAGGCCGCATAAGGTACCGGGGTACCGTCGGGGCCGTTAACCGTGCCAATCAGGCCCCCGAGGCCCAGGCCAAAGCTCATGAGGTAGAACACAGGCTCGAAAAAACCCGACAGTACCACACCCCAGGTGGAACTCTTGACGGCGTAAAGCGACCTTAGCACCACAGTGTGGGCACGGCCGGAGTACATACTGCGCAAAGAAAACCCACTCATCGCGATAACCTGCGGGCGAAAATGCGGAACGCCATCATTAGTCCGAAAACCGAAAGCACTAATAGATAGGCGAAATGGACCAGCACCAGCCAGAGTTCGATGGGATGCCCGTAGCTCAGCCAGCGCCCGAGTTCAGTGGCGTGCCAAAGCGGTGAAATCCAACCGATGAGCTGAAGAAACCAAGGCAGACCCGTGAGGGGAAAGAAGGTGCCGGAGAAAAGGAACATTGGAGCCACCACAAAGCGCCCGATGAGCGCGAAGTAGCCGTCGTCGTCTTCCAGGCTCGCTGCAAAGGCCATGACCGGGGTGCCAAAGGCGAGCCCTGCTAGCATAGTGGCCGGAACAGCCAGGAGCCCGTAGGGCGAAGGAGTGGCTCCAAAGGCGGCTAGGATGGCCCAAAAAACCGCCACGGTGAACGTGGTTCGGAACATGGACGACAAGACAACCCCCAGCACAATTTGTTTGGCGCTGATGGAAGTCGCGTTCATCGCGTAGAACTCGCGGCTCCATTTAAAGCCCCCCATTACCGGAAAAGAAGTTTCCTCAAAGGTGACGGTGATGGCGGCTGAAGCCAGAAGCGCCGGGCCGACAAAGGTGATGTAGTTCACACCGTCCACGCCTTTGGCTCCGGTGTTGGCATCGATAAGGGCACCAAGACCCACCCCTAAAGAAAAAAGATAGAAGAACGGGGTTCCCACGCTGCCCATCAAAATTGACCAGAGGTAGGCTCTCATTGTGCGTAGGCGGTGCTCGGTGGTGTACCACCAACCCCATAAGCGTGCTCGGGAAGCCCGGTCGGTGCCCAAATGCTCCTGTGCGCCAATCAGAGCAGTTTTTTCGAGGCTCATTCGACGAGGCTCCGTCCGGTGAGGCGCAGAAACACATCCTCCAGGCTGGAACGGCGCACCAGCGAGGTCATCGGGTGAAGCCCCTGGTGGGCCAAAGTCTCCAATACGGCCTCGCCCTCAGCAGTGTAGATGAGTATGCGGTCGGGAAGCACTTCGAGCCGGTCGCCAAGACCCTGCAAACGGGGAGCAATTTCGGCGTTTTTGTCGCTGCCGAAGCGCACCTCAACCACCTCACGGCTCGAGTAGCGGGAAATCAGGTCGGAAGGGGTACCTTCGGCCATGATTTTGCCCTTGTCCATGACCACCAAGCGGTCGCACAATTGTTCTGCTTCGTCCATGTAATGCGTTGTAATTACAAGGGTTACGCCCTCTTCCTTGAGCCGGAAGAGCCGGTCCCACAGGATGTGACGGGCTTGGGGGTCAAGGCCCGTGGTCGGTTCATCTAGCAGCAAAATGTCCGGCTCGTTCACCAGAGCGCGGGCGATAGTCAGTCGCCGTTTCATACCGCCGGATAGGTTATCCACCTTGGTCTTGGCCTTGTCGGTGAGCTGGGCAAACTCCAACAGCTCATCGGCCTTCTTGGTGAGAAACTTGTGGGGCAGGCCGAAGTAGCGGCCGTACACAATGAGGTTCTCGCGGACTTTTAGCTCGACGTCGAGGTTGTCTTGCTGGGGCACCACACCGAGGTGGGCGCGTATGTCGGGTCCGCGGTGGTTGGGGTCCATTCCCAAAATGGAAAGCTCGCCGGAGGTACGTTTGGATACGCTGGCCACCATGCGCATGGTGGTCGACTTGCCGGCGCCGTTGGGGCCAAGAAGGCCGAAAGATTCGCCCTTTTTGACTTCGAAATCGATGCCATCCACGGCCTTGAAATCGCCGTAGGTTTTGGAGAGGCCTGAAGCCACAATCATAGTTGAGTTCACCCCGGCAGTTTCAGGCAGCAGGGGGCGAATGTCAATCCGCGAAGGGAGGTCTGTCCCTGGAGCGAATTATGCGGGGATGACTTCCGGCGCTACATCTGATATTTTGGTTCGATGCTCGTCGCTACGGCCCTTCTGGTTACGGCCATTTGGGGCTTCAACTTTGTTATTATCGAGCTCGGGGTCCGCGAGGTGCCACCGCTATTTCTTGTTTGTCTACGTTTCGTTTTTTCCGCGTTTCCTGCCCTGCTTTTTGTGAAAAAGCCCGCTATTAGCTGGATATACCTCGCCCTCTATGGCGTTCTCATAGGCGTAGGTGAGTTCGGCTTTTTGTTCACGGCGATGAAAATTGGCGCTCCGGCGGGGCTCTCGTCGGTTGTGTTGCAATCGCAAGCCTTCTTTACAGCACTGCTTGCAGTGGTGTTTCTGGGAGAGAAGTTCCGCTGGAACCATGCCGTTGGCCTACTTGTGGCCGGCGCGGGACTGGTGCTTATGGGCGTTCTGCACAGTAGCAATGGCGAGGTGTCGATGCCCTGGCTGGCGCTCGTGTTCATCCTCCTCGCCGGTTTGGCCTGGGCCGCCGCCAACATTGTCGCTCGAAAGATTGGCCCGGTCGATGCGCTGGGCCTCATGGTGTGGTCGAGCCTGTTTTCACCGGTTCCCCTGTTGGCCTTGTCTTGGTTCTTCGAGGGCCAGGACGCAATTTGGCAGGCTCTGACCCACCTGAGTATGCTTTCCTTGGGCTCCATAGCCTATTTGGCGGTCCTCTCCACGTTAGTGGCCTATGGACTTTGGAATGCCCTCATTGCTCAGCGAGGTGCCTCCGCGGTGGCCCCGTTTTCGCTGATGGTGCCCGTGTTTGGGCTCACATCGGCGTGGCTTCTGCTGGGGCAATCTCTGACTTTGGGGCATGCACTGGCTGCTGTTCTCATCTTGGGCGGGCTGGTGGTCCATGTATTTGGTAACAAGGCGTGAAATGTATGAGGGTGTGTAAAAAACTTAGTTTCGTGAGTCTCAGACTTGAGCAAGGGTTGAAGATTCAGACTACGTGATGGAACGTAAACGATGCGAGGGAAAGAAGAGTTGCAGCCAGCCCGGCAGCGGTTGGAGCCAGGGCGGAGGTCCGTTTCGCCTAAGTCCGATCCCTCCCCATTTCCACAACTCTGGAGACGAGACGAGCTCCGCGCGAACAGGGTTGTTGTCAACATAATCGAACACGCGAAGGAACTCACTGAAGCTCGGGATTATCCACGAGAAGAACCGGTCTCCCCAAAAATGACCCCAGAGTCCGTTGGTCTTATTGTAGCGGATCGCGAAAGTTTGAAGAATCCATTTCATGATTTCCGATAGGCTTGAGCTGCCGATCGGCTGGATAATCAGGTGAAAATGGTTTCCCATGATGACAAAATTGTCGATGTGAAAGTCAAACTTTTTGTGAGCTCGGGCTAGCACATCCAGAAACATCTGCTTCACGGTGTCGTTCTCCATCAGGAGCTTTTTGTGGTTGGCGCGGGCGATAACGTGGTACTTCGCGCCCTCTCGGGTGATGCGGGGCCGTCTCATACTGAACCTAACACGATTAGGAGCGTCCCTACTTCAGAAATCAGGAAGTAATGAACCTGTAAAACTGAGGTCTGTCCCCGATTTCGGGCGTACAGACAGTTCGAGGGAATTGCGGTGCTTGGTTTCTTTTAGTCTCGAGGTCTGTCCCCTCCAGATCAGAGGTCTGTCCACTCAAGAGCCGCTTCCTCCGTTGACCTTAGTTTCTGACAATCCTAGAGTGAGGCATGGAAAGGTTGTTCGGGCAGAGAAATCTAGATCAGATATTAAGTGCTTTTTTCCAAGCACTTGACTTGGCCCGTGATGTCATCAGCGCGGGTTCGCAGTTGGTCCGCGCTTCACTTGCCCTACTTTTGTTTTCATGCACAGTCTTTTTGCTCAACGCCGAGCGGGTTTACAAAGTCGGCGACCGCGGGCCAGCTGGGGGAATCGTGTTCTACGATAAGGGTGAAATCACCGAGGGTTGGCGCTACCTAGAAGCCGCACCAGGGGATGCAAGCAAGGGAATCTCGTGGGCAATCGGTGACGCTGACGTCAAGGTCAATACCGAAAACGCCATCGGCACCGGCAAGGCCAATACCAAGGCCATCATTGAGGCGCAGGGCGAAGGAGTTTACGCGGCCCTGTTGTGCCGCAACTTGACCACAGGCGGTTACAACGACTGGTTTCTCCCTAGTAGAGCCGAACTGGAACTGCTCTGGACTGTACTGGCCAAGAATGGGCTTGGGGGCTTCGATAAGAAGTGGTATTGGTCGTCCACACGTGGAAAAGCCGGCTCGGTCGCTTGGTACCAGTTTTTTCTTGATGGCGATCACATCGGAAGCAGGAATCTAAAGCTCAACGTGCGAGCGGTTCGGAGTTTTTGAGGGAGGTCTGTCCCCGTAACGTCTAATTACCCGCTCCTTGACCCACGGTAGCGCCTTCGTTACAATGTTAGGCGCACTTAAGGAGCCATTATGTCGAAAGCCCATCGGGGAAAACCCCTCCGTGAAACCCCTAATAGCAGTCGTGGGTCGTGCCCCTCGTGCAAGCGTACAGGTATCAAGGTCGTTTACGACCTTGAAGTGGCCGGTGCCAAGACCAAGGTCTGCAAGCAGTGCAAGGCCAAAGCCAAGACCTGAACTGCGCCCAACGCCTCGTCCAGCAGTTGTCCCGGGTGATCCTGGGTAAGGACGAGCTCTTGCGGCGCGTGGCTCTGGCTGTAGTGGTCGGAGGTCATGTGCTCATTGAGGATGTTCCGGGTGTAGGAAAAACCACCCTAGCTAAGGCGCTCGCCCAGACTTTGGGCGCGAAGTTTCGCCGCATCCAGTTCACTCCCGATCTGTTGCCCTACGACGTTACTGGTTTCGAGGTGTTTCACCCTGAAAACCGAACCTTTGATTTTCATCCAGGTCCCATTTTTGCCCAGGTGGTTTTGGCAGATGAGATCAACCGGGCCACACCCAAAGTACAAGCCGCCCTCCTCGAAGTGATGGAGGAACAGCAGGTGACCAGTGGTGGTACCACCCGCCTGATGGATGAGTTTTTTTTGGTGCTGGCTACCCAGAACCCCTTTGGAACCGAAGGAACCTACCCCCTTCCGTCGGCTCAGCTAGACCGCTTCTTCCTTCGGTTGTCGATAGGCTACCCGACGGCAGAGGCTGAGCGGGCGGTCTGGCTTAACGATCCAGGACACCATTTCCGAGACCTGATTAAACCTTCTGTCGACGTGGCAGAAGTTCTGGCTCTGCGAGGCGGCCTGAGCGCCGTATACGTGGCCCCAGCCCTCCTCGACCTCATCGGGGCCCTTCTATCCCGCACGCGTCAACATCCATCCATCAGGCTGGGCCTCTCACCGCGTGCGGGGGTACACCTTGTGAAGGCCATCCGCGCTTGGGCTTGCCTCGCAGGCCGTGACTACGCGACCGCCCACGACGTGGCCGACTTGGCTCTGGACGTGCTTAGTCACCGCCTTGAACTTCGCGATGAGAGCCAGGATCACCGCCAATTGCTGAAATCCCTTCTTGACGAGGAATTGACCAGCCATGAAGCCTAACCCAGCGGGAAAACGCTCCTACCCGCTCACGGGTTTGGGCACCGCTTTTTTTTTGCCTCGACATCCTTAGTGACCATAGGGTTTTGGCACGGTGAGCTGGCCTCGCTTCTGTGGGGATCATTGTTCGGCTGCTTGGTATTCTATACTCTAGCCGTTTCGCTGGCGTTGCGCTGGCGGGCGCCCACTTTCTCATTGCGCCAGGCTCTGCCTCATTCGACGGCCCCCGAACCGACTCAGCTGGTCATTAGGGTGAACTCTTTACCACTACGGCCTCCGTTGTTTCGGTGGCACTTGGTTGTCGATGCACACCATTCGCTGTACCGCAGCGCCCAGACGCATTTGACCATTGACCGAGCCGACAACGTGGTGATGTGGCGACTCCCCCGTGGTCGCTATGCGGCTACTGCACGCTGGGAACTTCGTGACGCACTAGGTCTGTCCCTGTGGAGACCTCGGAACTGTGTAAATGCAACCCTACTCGTGGGACCGGGTAAAGACCACCGCAAAACTCCGGTTCCCACTGCTCGGTCAAGCAGTGATGCTGATTCGAATCCGGCGATCCGCCGCGAGGGTGAAACCTTCGACGTGCGTTCCTACCAGCCCGGAGACGACTTCCGGCGGATTCATTGGCCGTTGTGGGCCCACTCTGGCGAAACCTGGGTGCGGATTCCTGACCTTTCGCCACCACCCACCGGCCAGCAAGTGTGGCTTCTCGACCTTAGTGTTCCCGAGGCTACTACCGATGAACTCAAGGAGGCGGTGCTCGACGTCCGTGTCGCCTGCCTAAAACACTGGCTGGGACCCGAGAGTTCTTGGGCCTTATTGGTCCCTGCGCTGGGAGTTCGGTGCACAGTAGCTGCAGAACTCGACGCCTTTCTGGCCGGCCTGTCGGTGTCAGCTCCGCTACCCCGCTTTCTGCCGGAAGACCATTGGAGTCACGCCTTGCCCTCCGAGGTGCTGGTGGTATCGGGAGCAGGAAGCCCGGGCCTTCAGGCGATGGCCAACGCCTTAACATTCCGTTGCCGGGTCCGCCCGGTGCTGGTCGAGTTGCCTTCCCCGCCGCCCCTTACCCCCAGCTTCTGGTGGAATCGAAAATGACGCTTGCGCTGCGTTTGTTTTCACTGTGCTTTCTCACCTGGCATTTAGGGCTCTATTTTCCGAGCCTGCTTGAGCCCCAAATGATGGTGGTATTGGTTGCTCTGGCTTTTTCCGGCGGAATTGTGACTTCTCGATTCCGAGGGCTCGTTTCTTCCCTGCTCGCTGTTGCCTTTTGGCTGTCCCTACGCTTGCTTCTAGTGGCTTTGCCGCAAGCTGCGAGCACTTTTTTGCCGGAGAACCTAGTCTGGGACACCGTTCCTCTTTGGGCCGATCGACACCTTTTTTTCACTCTTCCCACTTTGGCACTGGCCTGGGCGCAAGGCTGGTGGGTTCGCCCCGGGAAGCAACTCTTGGGAGCGGAGCGCCTACTAAATGCAGCGGTCCTTGTCGGCCTTTTCTGGGCTCAGGGACCGTTTCACTTGACTCTCTACTCCTCACCATTTCTTTTTGCTTTGGTACTCCTTCCGTATTTGGCCAGTGAAGCACTCCTTTTGATCACTGACTTCCGTGGTGTTTCGAGGGCCACCTTGAGCGGGCTTGCGGGACTTTTGGCCCTGTTGCTTTCCCTCGGAGCGCTGCTTTGGAGCCAGTTTGATACCTATGAAGAGCTTTCCACGGCCTCGGGCGGCGGTTTGATGAAGCCCGATCTCTTTCAGTTTGACTTCTCTCCTCTAGTTCGGCTCGAAAGCGAGATTTCTCTGAGCGACCACCTCGTATTGCTCTACCGAGAACCGGGTCCCGAAGCCAAGCGTTACCTGCGAAGGTTTGTCCTGTCGGGCTACGACCCTGCCAAGGGTTTCTTTGTGGACCCGCCAACTGGTGGAAGCGAAGAACTTACGCCTCCTGTGGGGCGAAAGTCCCTTCATTTCCCTGCCAATGAGAAATACCAAGACCGGCAGCTCGTTTCCCAGCAATACTATTTGGTCAATCTCGATCCCAGCTCGCTTTTGGCGCTCAACGCTCCCACCCTAGTTCAACCTTACGCCAAATGGAATAAATCGTCGTTTGTAAACGCCTACCGGGTCGAGTCGCGAGTGCCAAACGACCTGTATTGGGAACTCGCCGATGCAACCTCCGACGGCCTTGGCGAGGCCGAGCGGAAACATGACCTTTTTTGGGGGACAGACCTCGAATTAAAGGCGCTCGCCCTAAAAATCACAAAGCAGGCCACAAACCCCTACGAAAAAGCTGTGGCGATTCAGAACTGGCTCAAGAGCAACTACATGTACTCCCTCAAACCCGGCTCGCCTGGGCCGGAGGGTGCACTCAAACACTTCCTGTTTGTTTCGAAGAAGGGCTACTGCAGCTACTTTGCCTTTTCGATGGCCTTGCTGCTGCGCAGTGTGGGAATCCCAGCCCGTGTAAGCGTGGGTTTTTTTACGAACCCACAGGAGAAACTCCTCGACTTCTACCCGGTGAGGGCCTTTCAGGCCCATGCCTGGGTGGAGGTGCCCTTTGAAAACTTCGGCTGGATAGAGTTTGACCCCACCAGCGAGACTCTGGCTCCCGGTGAAGGTCTGTCCCCACCCAAGGCCATGGACCCCAACGAGATGAACCGAATGATAGGGGAGATTCTCCAGGCGCAAGCGCAGCCGCTTACCGAAACGGCAGAGATCTCTCCACTAGGCACGCCGGATTCGGCCCTGAAGCAACTGGGAAACTGGGCCTCTCAGTTCGGCGTTTTGTTCAGTTTTCTGGCGGCGCTCCTTGTGCAGGAGGGGTACCGGTATCGCTACCGACTCTCCGCTCTGGTTGCCGGACCCCGGCATCGGGCCCTCTCAGCGTGGCGGGAACTACGATGGAGGGCCCTCCAAGCCGGACGAGGACCTCTTGTTGCCGAAACTCCTTCCCATTGGGCCCAAAGGACTGGCTTGGCACTTGAAGTCGCGGTATTGACGGAAAAAGCTCGCTACGCAGAAGCCTTCTCAGACCAGCAAGCGAGCCAGACCTGGCAGTATGCACGAATGGCCCGAAACCACTTGCGAGCCAAGCAGTCACTCCCGAGGCGCTGGCTTTATGCGTTGTTTCCCTGGTGGCCAGCTCCGAGGCAAACCCCATGACCGCTTCGAAATACAAACCTCTTGGACTTCTGGTTGTCGCAATGATTGGGCTAAGTTCAGCCCCGTCTGCTCATGCTTCCGTCGTGGACGATTTGCTCGCCCAAGGCCGTGAAGCTCAAAGGGCCGAAAACTACCAGCAAGCCATCGAGAACTACCAGAAGGCCGCCAAAGCCGACCCCTCCTCTTCGGAGCCATCCAGGGCACTTGCGCTTCTGTATGCCTCTCAGGGCTTGAATCGGCTCGCCCTCCCAGCCTGGGAGGACGTGCTGACCAAGACTCCGGAGGACCAAGAGGTTTGGTTGCAAGTAGCTGAGACCTATGGACTTCTCAATGAGGACAACCAGGCCGTCGCTGTTTACGAAAGAGCACTGGAGCGTTTCCCCAAAGACCTTGAGCTCGCCCAGTCGATGGCCTGGATGCTGTTCAAGACCGAGGATTTCCCCCGGGGGATAGCACTTCTGGAGCAACTAAAAGCCACCGAGGGTACAACCGCTGGGGTTGAGATGGTGCTGGGCACCCTTTACTCTAGCCTATTCGACGAGGCTCAGGCGCGGGTCCATTACCTACAGTCGATTGCTCTCACTACCGGTGCCACGACCACCGCACGGGCGTTCCGCTCCATAGCTTGGTACAACCTCAGTTTACTCGACAAAGATTTCTATCATTTTGACGCCTCTGCCGAGGATTTGGCCCATTCGCTAGAAGAACAGGAACGGTCTTCTAACCACCTGGCCCTAGGGGAGCTCCAGCAGGACGCGCTCAAAGAACGCGAGGCCCGTGGTTCGTTTGAAAAGGCCTTGGAGACCGACGACACGCCCCTGAGCCTTTTCGACTTGGCAAAGCTGGAGCAGATCTTTGGGCACCTGGATCAGGCGATGGCCCGGGCGCGGCAGGTGGCCGATTTCCGGGACGAGTCGTGGATTTTCAACTTTGGCGTCACCCGAGATAAGTTTCTCCGGGATCAAGCGGAATTGGCCGCCGACATTCATCACAGCGCCTGGCTCCTGTTGGATTTTCGCGCCCGGGAAACTCCCTGGGACTGGCTGGTTTGGCTTTTTGACAAGATCAGCGAGGGGCTTCAGTGGTTTTACTACGACCAGCAATGGAAGAACCTCCTCGTGAAAACAGGCAAAGTCTCGTTAGAAGTCAGAAACTCTCCAGAGGCTTGGGTCAACCTTACTCTTGCCCACCGCGACCTTCCTTCTATCGGTCTCAAGTACCTTAACTTGAGCCTTCAGCACGAGTTGCCCCGCAACCCGCTGTCGAGGGCAAGCTACCTGGTTGAGGAAGGTCTGATCGCTCATGACGAAAGTCTTCTCAGCAGAGCCCTTGCGCTGCTTCAGGTTCCAGGAGAGAACTCAGACAGGGCCCGGGCTCTGACAAAGCTGGCCCGCCTGCGCCACGACCGCGGGGCCGTCGCACAGGCACGGAAGTCTCTCAATGATCTTTATTTGCTGGCACCGGGGTATATGCCGGCCCAAGGCTTGGCCGTTCCTGTCGAGTCGAGTTGGTTTGGAGCCGACAAAGCGGAGTTGGAGGCCTGGAAAACTATCGAGCGAGCCTTCGCTTGGCAAAGCGGTTGGGATATCGCAGAGCAGACCCGTCCCGGGGTTAGTTATAACCTCGATTTTCAGGTGTTTGGCAGCAAAATCGGTATTAAATCACCACTACAGTTGTTCTGGAACCTACGGGATGCCAATGGAACGGTCGTCAAAACAGGGCATCTGGACTATGATCCGGGCAAGCGTATGGTCACGCTGGCGAACATCTTTCTCCAGCTCCACACCTCAAATTAGGTGCAAATGGGCCGCCTCACATTTGGGAAGGTAGGGTTGCAGGCGTTGAGTCAATGCGGCCATTCGTGATGGTAGTTGGGTTTCAGCTCCACTTTTGGTTTTGTCCAAAAGCTTCAAGACAAATGCGGAAAGCGAAATAGACACCGAGACCAAGGATTTTTTTCTTCGTCGATTTCTTGCAGCGAGTTCTCCGTATCTTTGGCCAGCTGCAGGATTTCCATGGCAACCGTCTCAAAGTCTCGCCCCTCTCTTGCATCCTTGCCGAGTGGCAGAAGGCCTGTTGCGCTGAGTCAGTCAGTTTCTCAGATGGTCTTGATCCCTCTACCAAGTAAAAAGATTGGCGCCATAGGAAAGGCCCGCACCGAAGCCAACCGTTAGAACCAGATCACCCCGCGACAAAAGGCCCTTGGCGTCCATTTCGGCCAGTGCTAAGGGAATCGTTGCTCCCGAGGTGTTGGCGTAGTCTTCCATGTTGAGGTAAAACCGGTCTAAGGGAAGCTCCAGCCTTTTGGCAGCCGAGTCTACGATGCGCACATTGGCCTGGTGGGGAACAATCCACTTGACCTCGTCGAGGCGACGTCCGTTTCGAGCCAGTACCTCGAGAATGCTGTCTTTTATCACCCGGATGGCAAACGCGTAGACGGCCCTTCCGTCCATAGCCACAAAGGAACTGTCGGGGCCAGTGCTCTTGGGGACCCGGGTTCCTCCAGTAGGCCGAAGCAGAGAAGAGCCGCCTTCGCCTTCGGAACGGAGGTAGGATGGATAGAACCCAGCATCGTCGGAGTGACCTAACAAAACGGCTCCTGCACCATCACCAAACAGGATGCAGGTGTTGCGGTCTTTCCAATTGACGATGCGGCTGAAGGTTTCTGCACCGATCACCAGCACGTGGCGAGCAGTTCCAGCGACAATGAAAGCCCGTGCGGTTTCGAGGGCATAAACGAAACCGGTGCAGGCTGCGGAGATATCAAATGCCCCTGCCTTGCTCGCTCCCAGACCATGTTGTACCAGGCTCGCGGTAGAAGGGAACCCTAGGTAATCAGGCGTACTCGTCGCCACCAGTACCAGATCGAGGTTTTCAGCAGGCAGTCCTGCCCGGATGAGAGCTTGTTCACCAGCCAAAACCGCCAAATCCGAGGTAGCTTGATGGTCAGCTGCGATTCTGCGGCGCCGGATTCCGGTGTGGCTGTAGATCCACTCGTCGGAGGTGTCTACAAGCCCCGAAAGCTCGTGGTTTTCCATGATGCGCTCGGGGACATACATCCCGGTAGACAGAACTCTTGGCATGCAACCCCCGGTTTGATCCGGCTACTATAGGCGGTTGACAAAAAAAAATCCACTGGATATAGTGCCCATCGTTCTGGGGATATAGCTCAGTTGGTAGAGCACTACAATGGCATTGTAGGGGTCAGGAGTTCGAATCTCCTTATCTCCACTTTCTTCCGGTTTTCAGACAAATAAAAGTCCTCTGCCGGGCCGTTGTTGCCCAGGGAACCGGCCACCCAAGGCGTGTTCCGTAACCTTTTCCCTACCTAGTTGCCTCCCGAAACAACCACTTTACTCCTTCGGTTGAGACACATCATCTGCTGTAAAAGTTAAGTCGCATGTGTTGGCATTACGGGCCATTTCACACCAAACGCCCCAGTTCTTCCCATTCATTTTTCATTTTTGCCTCAAAAAAATAAGTATTACTTAACTTTTATGTACTTTGCAACATTTGTTAAGTTTTACTTGACGTCGTTTGGGATTCATGGGATTCTGACTTAACAAACACGGTCGATGAACGCTTTTTTAGGGTAAATTGAGCGAATACTTAAGCAGTAATGGAATTGGAGGCGATAGTGGAAGAAGTAGGACTTAAGATCAAGAAGCTCCGCAAGCAGAAAGATCTGGCGCTCAAGGACCTTGCGGCGCTCGTAGGCACCACGTCAAGCTTCTTGTCCCAGGTGGAGAACAATAAGACCGCTTTGTCGATCTCGGTGCTCAAACGGATTTCCGAAGCCCTGGACGTGAAGATGTCGTATCTGCTGGGGGAGGAGGCCGACCTTCCACCAGAGATCAAGTACCTGGTTGTTAAAAAAAACGAGCGCAAGACCCTGCAAAACTTCGGTAACGGCATAAAGCTCCAGTTCCTAACCACCTTGGACAAGAACCACCTTCTTGAGCCGACCATCCACGTCCTCGCGCCCCGTGCTCTTTCGGGGATCCCCCCTTACAGCCATGGCGGACAGGAGATCATTTTCCTCCTCTCGGGCCGGATCATCCTTCACCTAGCCGATCGCGAGGTACCGCTTGAAGCCGGCGACAGCTGCTTCTTCAATTCCGAAGTAGAACATTCGTTCGAAAGTACCATGGACGTGGGGGAGACCGAAATCCTTTGCGTCTCATCACAAGTTTTCTTTGATTAAAAAGGAGGAGTTCATGTTCGCCGCGAAAATCACGGGAAAGGAAACCGTGGAAATACAAGAGGTTCCCATCCCCACCCTCGAGAAGGGTGAAGTACTGATCCGGATGAAGGCTTCGGCCCTCTGCCGAAGCGATCTGTACCGCTACCACGGTCAGGCGTTGTTCGACGAAACCGGGGCCGAAATCATCACCCCCGGTCACGAACCGGCCGGTGTGGTCGAAAAGCTCGGCGAAGGCGTCGACAAAGTGAAACTGGGAGACCGCGTTGCGATTTTCCTGGGGCTAGGCTGCCGCGAGTGCGAGCACTGCTTGCATGGCGAGGTCATCCTGTGTTCCAAGTTCAATTGCATCGGTTTCCAGCAAGACGGCGCTCACGCCGACTACATGGCGATACCGCAGGAAAACTGCCTGCCTCTCCCCGACAGTATGAGTTTTATCACCGGTGCGCTCTCGACCGATGTCGGGGGGACTTTGTACACCGCGTGCAAGCGGTTGGGCGTTAATGGAGCGATGACGGTGGTGATCTTTGGCGTCGGACCTATGGGCTGCGGCGGTGTGCTGATGGCCAAGGCCTTCGGAGCCCGGGTCATCGCCATCGACCTCGACGAAAAGCGCCTGGCACTGGCCACCGAACTCGGGGCCGATGTGGTGCTTAACGTCAAACAGGGCGATGTGGTGCCTCGCATCCGCGAATTGACCGGTGGCAAAGGCGCCGACCGCTGCATCGTTACCGGTGGGGGCAACACCCTCAACGACGCGCTGAACGCAGTCGCCAAATACGGACAAGTGGGGGTCATCGCAGAATCGTCTTCGGCGACCATCAACCCGAGCGAGCAGTTCGTCCGCAAGTTGGTCAGCCTCACCGGTTGCTGGTACTTCAACCGCGGCGACTGGGACGAAATTGCGAGTTTCATCGTCGATAGGAACATCGCGCTCGAGAAGATTTCCACGCACACTTTCGGCATTCAGGACGCAAAAAAGGCGTTCTACCTCTTCGACCACCACGAGACTCAGAAAGTCGTGTTCGTCTGGGAATGAGTTCAACAAACCAAGAAGAAAGGAGGATTCGGTAGAACGCGAGCCGCGTGCGGCTCGAAAACAAAGCAGATCGCCGGACCGTGCAGGGTCTGGCCAATCCACAAGGAGATTTTAATGAAGATTGCAAAGACTGTCCATATTTCGCTCGCGCTGCTGTTGATCAGCAGCCTCGTGGGGATGAGCTCCCTCTCGGCCCAGGCCAAGACCTACGCCCCGGTAAACCTCAACCCCACCCAGAACTTTGGCGCGGGCCCCAACGGCGAGCGCGCTGCGTTGCCTTCCGAGTTCAGCCTCACCGACGCCGAAAAGGCCAAACTGAAGGCCGGGAACTACACTGTGGCCTTCTGTTACCACATTCAGAGCGACCAAGTGAACCAGACCAAGGTCAAGGCCGCCCAGGAGTTTCTCAAGGCCCTGAACATCAAGACCGTATCTGTCACCGACGCCAACTTCAAGGTGGAGAAGCAGATTGCTGACATCGAGACCACCATGGCGCTCAAGCCCAGCGTGTTGTTTGTGATGCCTGTAGACCCCACGGCCACCGCAAAGACCCTGAAAAACGTTGCCGCCTCGGGCACGAAGATCGTCTTCATGGAAAACGCCGCCAAGGGCATGGTCGCCGGCAAGGACTACATTGGCCTTGTGAACTCCGACAGCTACGGCAACGGCAAGGCCGCCGCCGACATGATGGCGCAGCAACTTGGTTACAAGGGCGAAGTTGCCATGGTCTTCTTTGATGCGGCGTTCTTCGTCACCAACGAGCGAGACCGCGGCTTCGCCGAAACCATGACCAAGAACTACCCCGACATCAAGATTGTCAGCAAGGTTGGTTTCGCCGACTCCAACAAGGTTGGAGAGGTAGCCGACGGCATTTTCGCGAACTTCCCCAACATCAAGGGAATCTACGCTAGCTGGGACATTCCGGGTGAAAGTGTCATCGCGTCGGCCAAGAGCGTTAAGCGCACCGACATCGTCATCACCACCATCGACATGAGCGACAATACCGCCCGTATGATCGCCACCGACGGTATCGTCCGCGGTACCGCCTCTCCCCGGTCCTGGGACCAAGGCGTGGCCGAAGCGATGATGGCGTGCTATGGCCTGCTGGGTAAGACTCCTCCCTCGACCTATGTTGCCATACCGACCCAGCCCACTATGAAGTCCAACGTGGTTCAGGCCTACAAGAACACCTATCACCTGACTGTCGAGCCCGACTGGCTGAAGACCGCCGTCGCTGCAGGTAAGAAGTGACGAGGTGAGCCCGGAAGCGGGAGGAGCCATGGAAGAAAACGCAATTTCGTTGAAAGAAATCTCCAAGTCCTTCGGCACGGTGAAAGTTCTCGACAACGTCGACTTTGACCTGAAGAAAGGCTCGGTCCACGCGCTTGTTGGCGGCAACGGAGCGGGTAAATCCACGCTGATGAAAATACTGACGGGGGTTTACTCCCATGATCAGGGGACCATCCTCGTCGATGGCAAACCAGCCGAGATGAAAACCTACTCCGACGCCGTGAACAAGGGAATCAGTTTGATCTTCCAAGAACTGAGCCTGATTCCGACCCTGTCCATCGTGGAGAACATCTTTTTGAACCGTGAGCTCTCTCGTTTCCGGGTACTCAGCAAGGCCAAAATGCGAACACGCTCCCTCGAACTTTTGGCCGAGCTCGGGATCAGCGCCGATCCTTCGATGCTGATCAAAGACCTCGACGTCGGTGTCTGCCAGATGATCGAGATCGCCAAGGCGATGGCCGTGAACGCCAGGGTCATCATCATGGACGAGCCGACGGCCTCGCTGACCGAAAAGGAGACCGAGACTTTGTTCGGTCTGGTCGGTCAGCTCAAGAAAAAAGGGGTCTCGATCATCTACATTTCGCACCGCATGAACGAGGTCTTCAAGATCTGCGATGAGATCTCGGTGCTCCGCAACGGGAAGGTTGTCGCCCACAGGAAGACCGCCGACTACACGCTGGAGACCCTGATCGGTGACATCATTGGCAACAAGGAACGCAAGGCTTTCGTGCACACCTCCCGGGAAGACCAGATCAGCGACGAGACTCTTCTCGAGGTCCGTAACTTGTCGATGGGGTTAAGGCTCCAAGACGTGAGCTTTCGCTTGCGCCGAGGGGAAATCTTGGGGTTTGCCGGACTCATGGCTAGCGGCCGGACCGAAACCCTCGAAGCCCTTTTCGGGGTTCAACCCTCCGATTCGGGGACAGTCATCCTCGAGGGAACCCCGCGCCGGTTCCGAAGCGTCCAAGAGGCAATCCGGGCGGGGGTGGTCCTCATTCCCGAAGACCGGCGCCGCGAGGGGTTGGTGCTGGAACACTCGGTGCTCGAGAACCTCTGTTTGCCCAATCTCAACGGGTTGATGAGGGGCTTCAAGCTCAACAGGCGACTGGCAGGCGAACTCGCTAGCGACAGCGTCGACGAGTTCAAGGTCAAGACCCCGAGCGTCCAGACGGTCATGGAGGACCTCTCGGGCGGAAACCAGCAAAAAGTGGTCATTGCTAAATGGCTCAAGACCAAGCCCAAGGTGCTCATGATGGATGAACCTACAGCCGGTATCGACATCGGAGCCAAGGCCGAAATCATGCAACTGGTCCGCGATTTTGCCTCGAAGAAGAATGGGGTCATCTTCGTGTCTTCCGAACTGACAGAACTCATGGCCGTATGCGACCGCGTGCTGATTTTTCAAAAGGGCAGAATTGTCGGTGAGATGCTGGCGTCGCAGATTCAGGACGAGGAGGTCCTCCAACATGCTATCCAACATTAAACGCTTCGATCTGAGCAAATACATGGCCTACATCATCTTCGCACTTATCCTGGCCATCTTTGCCCTCTGGTTGGGCGAGCGGTTCTTTTCGGTCAACAACATCCTGAACATCACCCGCCAGACAGCAATGATCTCCATCATGGCCATGGCCATGACCTTCGTCATCGCTTCGGGCAACATTGACCTTTCCATCGGGGCTATCGCGGCTCTCAGCTCTCTGACGATGGCGCTCACTTTGCAAGCCACAGGAAATGTGGCGCTGGCCATCGCCGCAGGCCTCGGAGTCGGTGCGTTGATCGGGTTCACCAACGGTTGGCTGGTGGCGAGCTTCGGTATCCCGTCGTTCTTGGTAACTCTCGGCGTGCTCAGTGCCGTCAAAGGTGCGGCCATGTGGAGCACGAACACCGCTGCGGTTCCCATCGAAAACGAGTGGTTCAACGAGGTCTTTGGTCTAGGAACTATCGCAGGCGTTGTCCCCGTGCTTTTGGTCTGGACTTTAGTGTCCACAGCCTTCGGGTACTTTGTACTGAACTATCTGCCCTTCGGCAAAAAGGTGCTGGCCACCGGCGGTAACGTAGTGGCGGCCAAGTACACCGGCATCAAGGTCAAAAACATCACGGTTTGGGTCATGGTGATCTCGGGCGTGGCCGCCAGTCTCGCCGGCATGCTCTACGCCGGAAGAATGCAAACGGCCCGCTACACCTTCGGCGAAGGCGACGAGCTCAATGTCATCGCCGCGGTCGTTTTGGGCGGCACCGCCATGTCGGGGGGCAAGGGTAGCATCATTGGCGCGCTAATCGGGTCGCTTCTCATGGGAATGATCAGCAACGGACTGATTATCGGCGGCTTCAGTGTGAGCCAGCAGATGATCATCCGTGGCGCCATCATTGTTCTCGCCGTCGTTCTCGGTTCTCTCGGAAACAAGAGGAAGATGGACAAGGCCTGAGCCTACCCTCCATCGCCCTCCCCTCTCACAAAACTTTTATTACCACAGGAGTCTTTACATGAAATACGCCTTCAATAGTTGGGTTTACAGCAGCTTCCCGTGTTGGGTTCCCGCTTATCCGCTGGCAGAAACCATCAAGCGTCTGGCCCGCATCGGCTACGACGGCATCGAGCTGGGGTGCACCTCTCCCCATGCGTGGCCGGCCTACCTCAGCCCGGACCAACGAAAACAGACCAACAAACTCCTCAAGGACAACAACATCGTCATCAGCTCAGTACTGGCGGTGCCCGGTGGCGGACCCGGCGGCAACGTGGCCTCCGTAGACCCGGCTGAACTGGCTTGGACGAGGCAGCACCTTCGCGACGTGTGCGATTTGGCCGCCGATTTCGGCTGCAAGACCATGCTCTACGTGGCGGGCTGGTACATCTACGGCACCCGCAAGGCAACAGCGTGGCAAAACTCGCTCGACACCCTGAAAGGTTTGGCCGACTACGCTGGCGATAAGGGCATCAGCATCGTGGTTGAGCCCACAGCCCAGGACAGCAACCTCATCGAGAGCCTCGACGATGCGTTGACCCTGATGGAGCAAAGCGGCAAGAACAACGTCGGTGTGATGTTCGACACCGCCCACGCGATGCACCGCGACGAGGTCCCTACCGATTACATCTACCAGGCCGGCAAGAATCTTAAACACATCCACCTCACCGACAACAACCGCGGGGCCATCGGCGCCGGTTCCATCGATTTTGTGGCAATCATGCGGGCCCTCAAGGATGTTGACTACCAGGGGTACGTCACGATGGAGAACGGTTTCAACTCTCGGGGAGTTCACCCGGATTCCGTGGCCCGGATCTCGCTGGAGGCCCTCAAGGCTATCGAGTCGAAGCTGAAATGAACAACGTGCTCCAAGCCGTTTTGGTCGGCGCTGGCTTTATTGGCCCTGCCCATCTCGAGGCCCTGCGGCGCCTGAACATCAATGTCCGCGGCTTGGTCGGCACGTCCCCCGAAAGCGCCCGGGAGCGCGCCGCGGCCTTGGGTATCGGCCACGCCTATCGTTCGCTCGAGGAGGCGTTGGCCGACCCACTGGCCGCCGTCTTTCACATCGCCGTGCCAAACGATCTCCACTATTGGATGGTGAAAAAAGTTCTCCTGGCCGGCAAGCACGTCGTCTGTGAAAAGCCCTTGGCCCTGAACTCACAAGAATCCAAGGAATTGTTGGATTTGGCCCGAAAGTCAGGAGTCGTTCATGGAGTCTCCTATAACCTTCGCTTTTACCCGATGATTCGCGAGGCCCGAGACCACCTCAGGTCAGGCAAAGTGGGCAGGGTTTTTCTGATTCACGGCTCCTACTTGCAGGACTGGTTGCTGCACGACACCGATTGGAACTGGCGCCTAGACCCCAAAGTTGGGGGCCCTCTACGGGCCGTGGCCGACATCGGCACCCACTGGATCGATATGGCCTGCCATGTAACAGGACTCAAGGTGGAGGCTGTTTTGGCATCGCTATCCACGGTTCATCCGGTACGCCAACGGCCCATGGCTGCCATAGAAACCTACCAAAGCACGCTCGGGACTGCGGTGGCCACCGAGGATGTATCCATCACCACCGAAGACGTGGCAACGATGCTGTTTCGTTTCGAGGGCGGTGCTCTCGGCTCTCTGGTGGTCAGCCAGGTGAGCGCAGGTCAGAAAAACCGGCTCCGCCTTGAGGTCGACGGTTCCCAATCCTCGCTTTCGTGGGACTCCGAAGAGCCAAACCGCCTCGACATCGGGCACCGCGACAAGCCTAACCAAGTGTTTCTCAAAGACCCGCAGTTGCTTTCGCAGGCGGCCAAAGGGTACTCCTGGTACCCCGGTGGTCACCCGGAAGGCTTCCCCGACACCTTCAAGGGCCTTTTTCAGCAGGTGTATACCGCGGCCGCGCAGGCGCCGAACGTGCGTCCTGAGGCCGACTACCCCACCTTTGAGGATGGGCATACGGAGATGGTTGTGGTCGACGCAATCCTGAAAAGTGCTGCCCTGCAGACTTGGGTCAAGCTCGCAAACTTTGAGGCAGGAGAAAAAATATGATCACCATTGTTGCAAAACACACAGTCAGACCCGAGAACATCGAACGGTTCAAGGCCCTCGCCCTCCAAATGGTCGGTCCCACCCGCAAAGAACCTGGCTGCCACTTGTACGTTCTTCACCAAGGGGTGAAAGACCCGTGCGTGCTCACCTTCGTTGAGGACTGGGAGGATCAAGCTTCTCTCGATGCCCACGGGAAGACATCACACTTCACCACCATCGTCCCACAGTTTGCCGCTTTACTGGCGAGGGAACCCGAAATCGACTTCTATCATTTGGTGGAATAAAGAGGGCCTCAAGTACCACACAACACAGGCGGACTTTTTTGTCCCTAGACAGTGCGAAGCTCTTCGTTCAAAATGATCTACCATGAGCGATAAGTTTTCAGGCGACCTTGATCCGGATCTTGCGGCCCTTCTGAATGCGGGGGGCCCTCCTGCGGGCGCGCCGCAATTCGACGACCTTTTCTCCTCCGGAACGCCCAGTGCCTCTGTTGCGATGGAAGCGCCCGACTTCGCCAAGAAGGGCTTTGAGCCGGTTAAGGTCTTCTCCGAGGCTCCGAAACCCTACTTTCAAAACCCCAAGTTCTACAACCTTGTCCTTGCCGACTTAGGAGAAGCCGCCACAAGGGTCCATCAGATTCTTACCGATCTTATGAATGCTCCCGACCCCGAGGCCCGGGGACAAGCCCGGCTCAAGTTCACTCCGGCCTGGTGGACTCTTCTCGACTTGCTGGTCAAGGATCTGTCTGCCTCTGCTCCCGAACCAAAACGTCTGGCCGTGCGCTATGGGGTGCTCCTTCCGACCCTTTTGGCTCCCGAACAGCGGGATCTGTTGGCGTCGATAATTTATGAGAATCGCACCGGTGAAGCCATCCACTACATCGATGAGTGGCTTCGTAAAGTGGGCAGCGGCGAGCTAGCCCCTTTGGCGACCGACGACGAAATCAAGATTGTCAAAAAAGGTTCGGTTGACAACTCGGCTAACCTAGCCCGCTTTGAGAAAGCTCAGGGGCAGTTTCAAGCGCAGTCGAACCTGATCAATATGAAGTTCAGGGAAGTGAAGGAACTTGAGGCCGTGATTGCCAAAAGTTCGGTGGAGTTAGGGCGCCATGACGTGCACCCGAGTTTCGGCAACCTGCCCGACGTGTACAACGGCACCCAAAAGGCGGCCATGATTGCCATTGGGGAAGCCATGAAGACTCTAGGCAGCCTCGACAAGGAACTCGCCCAGTATTTCCGCGACTTGGAACGAATGAAAAGCGACTTGGTGCGAGCCGAGGCTGCCGTCGGTGAATCCGGTGGGGTTGAGGTAGATGCAAAAGCTGTTCTCAAGGAACTCAGCTCTATCCGCCAGATGGCGAAGCTTTCTGTGGGCCGTCAAGGCAACCAATTCCCCGTGCTGATGAAGCAGTATATGCCTTCCCGCCTGGAAGACATCGCTACCCGGGAAAATGTTCTATCGATTATGGGCGAGGTTGAGAGGCTCGACCCGGGACTTTTTCTGCGAGTGTTCAAGAGCAGCAGCAACCGCATAGTGCCCCACGTGATCTTGTTTCCCTCCTTTGGCGACCTTGGGGTCTGTTGGGAGCCTTTTGAGAAATCCAACCGGTCGACGAGCCGCGGCCGCATTGGTGTTCCCATGTACTCCAAGAACCTGAAGAATGCCGTGATGACCGCTCTGGCGGATTTCAGGTGGCAAAGCTCAAAAGAAAAAGGCGGCTACCGCTGGATGGAGGAAGGTCTCAGTGGCTGGTATTATCAAGCCTTTACCGAGGCCGGCCACCGCGGTGACGTGCGCGAGTTTTTCATTCAGGACTACATCCTATGGATCACAAAGGAAAGTGAAGGCACGCAAAAGTTGGATAAGGAGATCCGTGGAATTTTTTGGCGAAACGTGCCCTTCCCTCACGAGGTTCGAGAACTGCTGCGCAACCGTGGATTTGTCTACAGCGAATTGTACAAAAAAGACCAGAACCGCGGGGTTTCGTAGGTCAGACCTACCCTCACTACAGGTCAGTACAGCTTGCCCTTGAAGATGCGCGGGTCGAGGTAGCGGTCGAGGGGAAAACGATCGCGAATCAGTGCTAGCGCCCAGCGATAAGTGAACCAAGTGGCCAGCAGCGCCAACAGGAAAAGCCCCACCCAAAACCCGACCGCGACAAAGCCCGTACGTACGGGGAGAAAAATGCCAGCAATGCCATGAAAGGCTAGGTAGTAAAAAAACATCAGGATGAGGTTGAACAGGGTGGCTCCCGCCAGAAAGACAATGGTGTAGTGTTTGCGGGTCATTTTTTGCGCATCCCCAGCAGAATTGACAACACGAAGAGAGACCCACCCACGGAAATACAAGCGTCCGCCACGTTGAAAATGGCAAACCGGTCCATTCCAAAGAGCCCGTAAAGCCGGAAACTCAGGAAGTCAACAACACCCTCGGGCCGAAAGATCCGGTCTACTTGATTTCCTAACCCGCCAGAAACGATAAGGGCCAAGCTCCAGCGTTGCAGGGCAGTCAAGCTCGGATCGCGCCAGTAGAAGACGAGAAAGGCACCCATTACCCCCAGAGGGATCACGATGAACAGCGCCATCCTGAGCCAGTCGGGAAGGTTGTTTCCCATCGAAAAAGCAACACCAAGGTTGCGCACGTGGACGAGCCAGAGGAAATCACCGGCAGACGCCCAGCCCACCGTGTTGATCGGTATCCAGGCCACCACGGCCAGCTTGCTCATCTGATCGGCCACCATCAGCACAGCGGCGACTACCAGGGGGAAAGCTCTTTTCATGGGCCAAGGGTATCACAAACCGGTAGGCAAATCCAGAAAGACCGTGGGTATGCCTTTGTCCCGCTGAAGGTGCTGGCCGAGCAGGCGCACACCCCAGGTTTCGGTAGCGTAATGGCCCCCCATGATCACGTTGAGGCCCGCCTCAAGAGCCGGATGATACCAGGTGTGGTCGGCATCACCGGTAATGAACAAATCTAGGCCTTGTTCGATGGCCTGAGAGGTTTCCCGGTTGCCGCCGCCGGAAACGAGGCCAACGGTAGTCACCCGCTCCTTACCGAAGGGGAGAGTCTGAAGGACGGCTTGCCGGCCGTGAAACAGAGTGTCGCAAATCTCTTCAAGACTAAGCGGGCTGGGCAGAACACCTTTGAGACCAATCAGTTTGCCTTTGTACTGGCCAAAACCTTCCAGAGCGGTGAGACCCAAGGCGGCGGCCATGCCGGCGTTGTTCCCCAGAGTTGGGTGCGCATCGAGAGGCAGGTGGCTAGCGAAGAGGGCCAGGTCGTGGTCCATCAGATAGCGAATCCTCTGGTAATGGTCTCCCGAAAGGGCCAAAGGCTGACCCCAAAACAGCCCGTGGTGGACAACCAAAGCCTGGGCTCTAGCAGCTACCGCGCGTTCAAAAGTCTGCAGGCTGGCGTCAACGGCAAAAGCGACCCGGTGAAGGAGTTCCTCGCGGCGGGCTACTTGAAGGCCGTTCAACGAGAGGTCTGTCCCCATCCACGAACGGTGGTCGAGGGTTTCGGTAAGCCAGATATCAAGTTGGTTGAGCGTCATGGGAGAGGAGTATAAATCTCGTTTTCTTGACAGACAACAGGGGCGTCCGTATCCTGAGTTTGAGGTCTCCATGAATCCGTCCGTTTACGAGCTAGCTTATGAAGATCTCCGCTTTGAGTTTCCTTTTCCCGATGTTCCTTGGAATGAGACTCCCTCGAAAGACGTTATAGGCCAACCCCGGGCCATGCGCGCACTGGCCTTGGGCACTTCCATTCAGGCTCCGGGTTACAACATCTTCGTTTCGGGCCCTCCCGGTACCGGCCGCCAGACGGCCGTCAAGAAAATTCTTGGTCAACTTCCTCCCTCCACCACCTTGCTCGATTTGGTCTACGTCAATGCGTTTGCAAAACCAGACAACCCGCGTGCACTTCGCCTGCCCCAAGGCAAGGCCCCAGCTTTCAAACAGCGCCTCCACGAACTGATAGAACTCCTGAAGGCCAGAATCCGACAGGATTTGGCCAGCGAAGTGTATAAGAACCAGCGAGACCAACTGCTCAAAAAAACCGAGTTTGCAGAAACCCGTCAGGTTTCGCAGTTTGAGTCCAAACTTGCCTTACAAGGCTTCAAGATGACCCCCGTGGACGAGGAGGGCCCCGAACCAGGCTCGATGGATATCGTACCCCTTTTCGAAGGCCAGCCGATCAGTTTTGACAACCTTCAGGAACAAGTCACCGCGGGCAAGATCCGGGAAGAGGACTGGAACCGTACTCGGGAATCCTACTACCGCTTCATCGACGAAATGAAATCGCTGTTTGACCGCCTGCGAGAGGCCCGAGCTATGATGGAAAAAGACCTGCAAAAACTGCAGATCGCCAGCGTGCGCAAGCAAGTGCACCGGCAGATTGGCGCCGTATCGCGCAGTTTTCCCGACCCGCAAGTCAAGGACTGGCTGGCCTCGCTTGAAAAGGACATCGAAGCCAACCTTTTCCTTTTTACCAGCGACAAACCCCTGGAAGACGGCCAGGGCAACCCTGCACTCACCCGCTATGCCGTAAATGTGCTGGTCGATCACGGCTGGGAACCCAAACTACCGGTGGTTATTGAAAACCGTCCCACTCCCTCGAATCTGTTTGGAACTATCGAGTCGAGGCCCGACCCTCAAGGCGAGAGTCGCTCAAGTTTCCTGCAAATCAAACCGGGTTCCATCCATCAGGCATCCGGTGGCTATCTGGTCCTTCGTGCCGAAGACATCCTCCACCAAGAGGAGTCTTGGCCCCTGCTCAAGCAGACCCTCCAAACCCGACAAGTCGAAATCCAAGCTGCTACTGGGCCATTTGGTGCCACAAACCTCCTCAAGCCCCAGCCCGCGGAAGTCGACGTCAAAGTTATCATTATGGGCAATGAAGGGGTTTACGATTTCCTGATCCAAGAAGACCCCGAGTTCGGGCGCCTCTTCAAGATCAGCGCCGAGTTCGACTCGGTGATGGAACTTACCCCCGACACGGTTAAGGAATACCTTCGCTTTATGGACTCCCATCTGGCCCGGCACAAACTACTGCAAATCGACGATTCCGGGCGACGCGAGGTGCTGGAATACGGAGTCCGTCTGGCAGGTCACCGACGCAAACTCAGCACCGAGTTCAGCCGAATTGCCGACCTTCTCACCGAAAGTTGCTACTGGGCCAAGCAGGAGAGCCAACCTTCCATTTCCAAAGAGTCGGTAGCCCGTGCGATAGCCGAACGCAAGTACCTTTTTTCTCTTCCCGAAGAGAAAATGGACGAGCAGGTCCACGAGGGCCAGATTCTTCTCAGCGTGCAAGGTACCGCCGTCGGACAGGTTAACGGCCTGGCAATTCTCGACCGGGGCTCCACTTCCTTCGGCAGGCCCATGCGCATCACCGCTGTCGCTGGCCCAGGGGATGATGGCATCGTGAACATCGAAGGCGAGGCCGGATTGTCGGGTGAGATTCACGACAAGGGTGTGCTCATCCTGCGCGGGCTCATCCGCAACTGGTTTGCCCGTGATTTCCCTCTCAGCCTGTCAGCGAGCGTCGGCTTCGAGCAGAGCTACGGCGGGGTAGACGGCGACAGCGCCAGTTCGACCGAAGTTTACGCCTTGCTTTCGGCAATCAGCGGAGTTGCTCTGCGCCAAGACCTCGCGGTTTCCGGTTCGGTCAATCAAAAAGGCGAGGTTCAACCGGTGGGCGGCATCACCGAGAAGGTGGAAGGTTTCTACTTGACCTGCAAGAAGCAGGGCCTTAGCGGTACCCAAGGTGTTATCGTGCCTTGGTCGAACATTCAAAATCTTGTACTGTCCAAGGAGCTTCAGGCGGTTGTCCGCGACAAAATGTTCCATATCTACCCGGTGAAAACCATTGATGAAGGGTTGTTCTTGCTTTCTGGCCGAGAAATGGGGAAAATGAATACTGATGGTCATTATCCGAATCACACGCTCGGTTTCAAGATCGTCTCCACTCTTGAGCACATGCGGGAACTCGCTCATCCCAAACAGGAGTAAGTCGTGAAGTTCGAAAAATCGAAAGTACTTCATGCGGCCCGCAACGGCATTCCTCTGGTGATCAAAACGCATTCATTGCCTCCAGAAACCGAGGCCGACCTAGAGGAAATTCTGCAGCTCTACCTCGAAGAGCTCGGACAGGATGCCATAAAGGATCACCTGGCTTATTGCCTCAAAGAACTGACGGTGAACGCGAAGAAAGCGAACACTAAACGGGTGTACTTCAAGGAAAAAGGGCTTAATCTCGACGATCCTGACGACTACGAGAAGGGCATGAAGACTTTCAAGCCAGATACTCTCGGAAATATCAAACACTACCTCGAACTTCAGGAGCAGCAGGACCTTTATATCAAGGTGACCTACCTCATCCGCAATAACGTGTTGCATTTCAGCGTTCGCAACAACTCGCCAATCAAGCCCAAGGAGCTAACCCGTGTATACGACCGGCTGGCACGCTCGAGGGCCTTTGAAAGCATGGAGGAGGCCTTTGCGGAAGTACTAGATGACACCGAGGGCGCCGGTTTGGGTATCGTTATCATGATTCTGATGTTGCGCAAGATGGGACTTACGGAAAAATCGTTCGACCTCAATTCCCAGCATAACGAGACCGTGGCCTCCTTGGCGATTCCGATGAATAAGGTCAAGCTGGAAAAAGTTACCCAAGTAGCCGAAGAAATCATCAACGAAGTCGAGTCTTTGCCGCCCTTCCCCGAGAATCTGCGGCGTCTTCAAGCCTTGCTGAGCGACCCCGACGTCAAGTTTGAACAGTTGGCAAGCCAGCTTTCCAACGATCCTGCCATGGCCTCCGACCTTCTCCGGTACGTAAACTCGGCCAAGTACGGCATGCGCAAGAAGATTGAGACCATTCAGGATGCAATTAAAATCGTCGGCATCCGCGGAGTCAAGGATATGATCTATCCTTACGGTGCTCATAAGCTGCTCGATAAGCACATGGAAAAACAGAGTGAACTATGGAAAAATGCCAGCCATGTTTCGGTGTACGCCTCTGAACTCGCGCGCCTCCAAAAGCTCAACAAGGAGGAGCAGAGCCAAGCCCAGACTGGCGGTATCCTGTACAATCTAGGGCAGATCATACTTAGCTTCATCAATCCCGAACAAAGCAAGAACATCATCGATTTTTGCCGAGCCAAAGGCTTCAGCATCGCAACCTTTGACGAGCTGACAAACGCCATCAATCCGACGGAAGTCGGCTACAGGATTGCCCAGAAGTGGGACTTCCCCGAGGATCTTGTCAACATCATCCGGCACCAGAATCAGCCTCAATTAGCTGAGCCCAAGCTGCAGCACATTGTCTGCATCATTCATCTCGCTGGAAGCTTGCTCGCAGTAGAGCACGACTTGTTGTCCTATTTCCAGATTAATTCGGTGGTGCTAAAGGCTCTGGGATTGACCGACTTAGAAAAGCTGGAGGAACTGCACAATCTGATCAAGGCAAACTACGAGAAGGCGTTGGGCTCCTCTTAGCGTGCGCCTTGACGGACCGCCTCGACTTGCCCAACCTGTTGCTTGCCCGTATCTAGACGGCCGGGAGTTTGTTCAGGAATATTTCTTCGGTGATCAAGTTTCGGCGCAGGAGACCGGTTCCCTCCTCGAGGCCGGCTGGCGGCATTTCGGCTCCTTCTTCTTTCGGCCGTCCTGTGGTGTATGCACGGCGTGTGAACCGCTACGCATCGACGTCCAACGACTTAAACCCACTGAAAGTCAGCGCCGAGTTCTTCGGAAAAATGCCGACGTCGAGTTACGCAGGGTGCCGCCTGTGTACAAACCCGAGTACTTTGCCCTGTATCAGGAACACAGCCAGGAACGCTTTCAAAAAGACAGTGATGCAACCGACTTTGAGGCCAGCTTCTTTTACCCGGCTGTCCCTTCGTTTCTCACCGAATACCGTCTTGATGGTGAATTGGCGGCACTAGGGTTCTGCGACGAATCTGCGGTGGGCCTCAGCTCGGTCTACTTTGTGTTCAGCCAGAAGTTTGCCTCCAGAAGCCTGGGAATCTACAGCGTGCTTCGCGAGTGCCAATTAGCCCGGGAAATGGGCTTGAAGTGGTACTTTCTCGGTTTTTATGTGCGCGGAAACTCTGCCATGGCGTACAAGGGTAGGTTCTTCCCCAGGCAGATTCTCGACTGGCAATCGGGGGAATGGAATTACCGGGAAGACTGAATCAGGGTCGCTAGGACAGCTTCTGACTCGTCCCACAAACGGCCGCCTGCTTCGACCGTAGCCCGCCGGGAGGGAGTTTTGGGGTTTTTCTGGTACCAATACAGCCCGTTTGAGGTACCGCCTTCGGGGCTTTCGGCCAAAAAAAGTGCAGTTTCGGCACCCTTGTCAGGACTGATTCCAAACGCGACAGCGAACAGAAAGGCGTTGTGGTACAAAGCGTCGGCTCCCGAGCCAAAGTTTGTCTTCACGAAGCCCGGGTGAAAAGCATGCGCGGTTACGGTACCACCCGAATGACGGCGCGCGAACTCCTGCACAAACAGAAGGTTGGCCAATTTGGACTGGCCGTACATACCCAGGGTGGGGTAGCGACCGGGGGGCGAGTCGAGCCAGCGGGGAATAGCGCGGGGGGCTGCGGAATGGATAGACGAACTGGTGAACACGATGCGCCCTTGGGGGGCAGCTTGGAGGGCAGGGAATAGGTGATGCGCGAGGGCAAAGCCCGCAAGATGGTTAACCGCCATTTGCCATTCCACACCTTGGGCGGACAGAATCCGTTTCGAAACCTGTCCACCGGCGTTGTTCCACAACAGGTTGAGTGAAGGCGCCAGAGCGCTCATGCGTTGTGCCAATTCAGCTACGGCAATGAGGGAAAATAGGTCCGCTGAAACAGGTTGGAAGGACCCCTGTGGGACTTCGGCCCGAAGCCGAGCTGCCGCTCGATCTGCCTTTTCGGGAGTCCGCCCGTGAACGAAAACGCGCCAGCCCCGCCGGCCCAACTCCCGAGCCCCGGCAAAACCGATGCCGGAAGTGGCTCCCGTAATCAAAGCCGTCTTTTGAGTTGCCATAAGCGAGAGGATAGGCTTTCCCCATCCCTCAAGCAATGGCTTCCCAGTTGCCCCCTCCAACAACGAGCAAAGCGAAGTTGCCCGCTAGCCGTTCGCAACGAACGAAGTGACGTTGCCCGAGTACCCTCTCCGCAACCAGCGAAGCGAAGTTGCTCGGCGGCCGTTCGCAACGAGCGAAATGACGTTGCCAGGTTGCCATTCGCAACGAACGAAGTGATGTTGCCCGAGGGCCCTCTCCGCAACCAGCGAAGCGAAGTTGCTCGGCGGCCGTTCGCAACGAGCGAAATGACGTTGCCAGGTTGCCATTCGCAACGAGCGAAGTGATGTTGCCAGGTAGCCGTTCGCAACGAACGAAGTGATGTTGCCGGGTTGCCATTCGCAACGAACGAAGTGATGTTGCCGGGTTGCCATTCGCAACGAACGAAGTGATGTTGCCGGGTTGCCATTCG
>CANJXC010000020.1 GCA_947478845.1 Spirochaetales bacterium
ACCATGCTCACGCCTTGGTACTAAAAGGTGACTCCTACCGTATGAAAGACCGGATCAGAAGCGGGGTCGTTGACTCCGAGTAGACATCAAAAAAGCGGAAGTAGCCCGTCGGCGAAAAGCGGAAGTTTGAAATCGGCGTTGACACTCAGGGGGCTTTTTCAGTAAGCAGTGGTTTTTGCGGTCCTGCGGTGGTATTTTTTGACCGATGATGCAAACAAATTGTGGTATAAGTGTAACCAGAGATAAGGAAACCCTATGAGTGACTATGAAGACAACGAAGAAATCCCGGATGACGAACTCGATGATGAAGATGATTTTCCAGACGACGAAGAAGAACTCCACGAGGATGATATTCTCGAAGATGAAGGCAGCGATGACTTCGACGATGGAACTTACGATGATGACGATGATGAGGACGAGGATGAGGACGAAGACGAGTAAGGCAAAAACTAAGGCCGAGAAGGAGAACTAAAATGTATCTTGAAAAACTATTTGGTCTGGTCGGTAAGGTCGCTGTGGTTACCGGCGGTGGCCAAGGTATCGGTCAGGTCGTGGCCCAAGGCCTCGCGAAGGCTGGCGCCGAAGTCGTCATCCTGAACAGATCCAACGCCCATGAAACCGTGAAGTCCATCACCGAACAAGGTGGCAAGGCTTGGTTCTTTTCGACCGACGTCACAAAGGAGGCCAGCGTTGACGCAGCGTTTGCTGAAATCCTCAGGCGTTCGGGCAGGGTCGATATTATTTTTAATAACGCCGGCATCTGCATGCACCAGTCGACCCTTGAGGCGACAATCGCGCAGTTTCGCGAGGTTTTTGACGTCAACGTGACCGGCGAGTTCATCGTCGCGCGGGCAGCAGGAAAAATCATGATTGAGCGGGGCATCCACGGGAGCATTATTAACATGGCCTCGATGTCGGGTTCTATCGTCAACGTGCCGCAGTGGCAGGCGTCCTACAACGCTTCCAAGGCTGCGGTAATCCACCTCACCCGCTCGTTGGCCGTCGAATGGGCTCCCCACCATATCCGCGTCAACAGCATCAGCCCCGGCTACATCGCCACACCCATGTCGGTTGACACTCCGCAAGAGCTCAAAGACGCCTGGATGCCTCATATCCCCATGCACCGAATGGGGAACCCTGAGGAACTGGTGCCCGCCATCCTGTACTTAGCCTGTGATGCCTCAGGGTACACCTCTGGCAGCGACGTTATTGTCGATGGCGCCTACACGAGCATGTAGCAACCCTTGCCACCGAGCGCGGTTGAAGTGAAGTTTGGCAAACAGGTTTTGCGGTAGCGACGATTGTCGCTTATGATAGGCAAATGAGCTCTGCCACAAAACCCGATCCTGAACGCCAACGCCTCCTTGAAGGCCACGACACGCCCGTTCCTCCCTGGAGACGGTGGGGTCCTTACCTTTCTGAACGATCTTGGGCCACGGTACGGGAAGATTACAGCGCTGACGGCAATGCCTGGGCCTACTTTCCGCACGACTTGGCTCGCAGCAAGGCCTACCGATGGGGCGAGGATGGGCTGGCGGGCTACAGCGACCGCTATCAGGTCCTCAATTTTTGCTTGGCCCTTTGGAACGGAAACGACCCCATTCTCAAAGAACGAATGTTCGGCCTCACCTCCAACGAGGGCAACCACGGTGAGGACGTCAAGGAAAACTACTACTATCTCGACGCCACACCGAGTCACTCCTACCTCAAGCACCTTTATAAGTACCCTCACAAAGCTTTTCCTTACGCGCAATTGGTGGAAGGAAACAGGGCAAGAGGACCACAAGACCCCGAGTTTGAGCTCGCCGACACCGGGGTTTTCGATGAAGACCGCTATTTTGACGTTGTCACCGAGTTTGCCAAAGCCGGACCAGAGGACACCTGCATCCGGGTGACGGTGCATAACCGGGGTCCGGAGGCCGCGCCTATCCACGTTCTTCCCCAGTTATGGTTCCGCAACACCTGGTCGTGGGGCTCCAACCCGAAAGCCCAGCCTCGAATCGACCTCGAGCCCTCGAGTCCCGAAGGAACAGTAGCCTTGGTGGCTGACGACGCCAATCTCGATCCGATTAAGGGCCTCACTTTCCCCTACAAGTTGGGTAAGCGGTATTTCTATGGAGCAAAAAGGGCAAAAGCTCTTTTCACTGACAACCAGACCAACGACCCCGTTGTTTATGGAACCTCGCCAACCTCGGAAATACGATATTTCAAGGATGCCTTTCATCGGCAAGTCGTCGGCTCAGAAGCGTCGTGTAACCCCGAGCAGACCGGCACCAAGGCTTGTCTGCATGAAGGTGTCATGGTCGGTGCCCACGCGGCGGCGGTGTTCCATTACCGCCTCTGTGACGCTAAGCTGCTGTCCCCCTTGGAAAAGGTAGACGAAATCGTTAACCAGCGCCTCGCAGAAGCGGATGCCTTTTACGCGGGAATCCACCCTAAAAAGGCCACTGAAGAAGAAAAACGGGTACAGCGTCAGGCGTTTGCAGGAATGATTTGGGGAAAACAAACCTATCTGTTCAACGTTCACCAATGGCTCGAGGGCGACAACGGACAAGTTCCTCCTCCACAAAGCCGTTTGGAGGGACGCAACCGGCATTGGCGGCACCTGAACTCCATGAGGGTGCTCAGCTTGCCCGACAAGTGGGAATACCCGTGGTTTGCCGCCTGGGACTTGGCATTTCATAGCGTTCCTTTGGCGGTGGTGGACGCGGAGTTTGCCAAACAGCAGCTGTGGCTTATGCTTTTTGAACAGTTTCAACACCCCAATGGCCAGATTCCTGCCTACGAATGGGAGTTTTCCGATCTTAACCCGCCGGTGCACGCCTGGGCCGTGTGGCGCGTGTTCAATATGGACCGCGTGCGCAATGGAAAGGCCGACCGACTTTTTCTGGAGCGCTGTTTCCATAAACTTCTGATCAATTTCAGCTGGTGGGTGAACAAAGTCGATAGCGATGGCAACAACGTTTTTGAGGGCGGTTTCCTTGGCCTCGATAACATCACCGTGATCGACCGAAGCGAGAAACTTCCGCCGGGTACCACCCTCAAACAAGCCGATGCCACCGGCTGGATGGGAATGTTCTGCCTCAATTTGATGCGCATAGCCCTCGAACTCTCCAAAGAGAACAAGACCTATGAGTCGCTAGCCAGCAAGTTCTTTGAACATTTTGTCTACATTGGCGCCGCCATGAAGAACATGGGTGGCAAGGGTTGGGACCTCTGGGACGAATCCGACGGCTTTTTCTACGATGTTCTGCGCCACGCCGATGGTCAGCACAGCCAGTTTCGCCTGCGCTCTTTGGTCGGGCTAATTCCCTTGTTCGCCATCGAGCGACTGGAAGAAGACTGGATGGAGCCGTTTCCGGAGTTCCGTTCGAACTTCCATTGGTTTCTGAAAAACCGGACGGCATTGGCTGCCCAATGCGTGCATACCACCGTTGTCGAGGGAAAAACTGTTCATGTTCTCTCCATCATGAGTGCAGAGCAGATTCGCAGGGCGCTGGTGCGTGTGGCCGACCCTAACGAGTTCGCCAGTGATTTCGGGCTTCGCAGCCTCTCCAAGGTGCACCTTGAGAACCCCTTCCGATTTGGAAACGCCGAAGTGAAGTATGAACCCGGCGAATCGGCTTCCAAACTCAAGGGAGGCAATTCCAACTGGCGTGGCCCCGTTTGGTTTCCCACCACCTTTATGATGATTGAGGCCCTACGCAAACTCGGCAAGGCCTATGGCGCTGAATACCTTATCGTTGACCCCGCAACCGGACGGGAGACTCCGATTGTCGATGTTGCTGAGGGTCTGGCACAGGGACTGATCCGAATCTTCGTGCCTGATGCCCATGGACGCAGGCCCGTGCATGCCGCCGATCTACGGTATCAGAACGATCCTCATTGGAAGGATTTGGTGCTCTTCTACGAGTACTTTCACGGAGATACTGGTGCGGGACTCGGAGCCTCGCATCAAACCGGCTGGACGGGTTTGGTGGCTTCTGTCATTGACGAGTGGCGCGGTTAAGGAATCTTTTTCGTTTGACTTTTCATAACTGTGGCGAGATTTTGTTGCCCATGAAGAGTTTCAGCGCGCTTGGGCTCATTTTGCTCGGAATATCGGCTTCCGCAGACGCACTGTGGGATAAGGCTTCTTCCCTGATCGAAGCCTCCAAGGCTTGGAAGCCGGTTGTTACGATCACCACTTCCCAAGACAAAGACGATAAAGGCGTGGTGAAAGACTCGACTGTGACCACCGTGCGTTATGCCACCGATGCCTCTGGCGGGCTCACCAAGCAAAACATCCGCGTGGTGAAGAACGGTGTGGAAGGCAAGCCAGATGCGGTGGCGAGCGCAACCAAGGCTCCTGCGGGGCCGACCGATCCGCTTGAGGTTTCGGCCCGGGAGTTCACAAAGCTATGGCCTCCCACGAATGTGGTTTGGAAAGGCCGCGAAGCCGCCCTATACCGCTATGAGTTTGCACCCAAAAGCGGTTGGGGTCTCGAAGGTCGCATCTGGATCGACAAATCGACGGCTATACCTTTTCACCGCGAATCGTCGCTTAACCCTAAGCCTCCTTTTGTCGATGAGGCCTCCTTCACTCAGGACTCCTCTTGGGACTCACGAGGCTTCGTGCGTGACGACCGAATCGATATTCAGTTTGTGGGGTCGTTCCTTGGCCTCAAAAAACAACTTCTGTTGCGTAGTGAAGTGATGGAATACGGACCTAAGAACACAGCTACGCGGTAACGTTGGTCTTGATCCTCAATCGGAGAGGGCCTCACCAAGATACTGTTACTGGGTTCTAGGGAGTTCCAATGACCAGCTCGCTTCGGGCACAGATGCGTATGGGGCCGAGAAAGCGACACTCCTGCGCCAACACCTCGGAAAGCCGTTCCACAGAATTGTTATTTTCCGAAAGATGTACCAAGTACACCTGTTTGATCCGGCAGTCCGTATGGTCGGCAAGGGCATTCAAGAAAGCTGCCGCCTGATGATTGGAAAGGTGCCCCTGATCTGAGGCCACCCGTTGACGCAGAGCCGGAGGGTAAGGTCCGGCCTCGAGCATGGCGGGGCAGTAGTTTGCTTCCAGAAACAGAACATCGCTGCGGGCAGCCAAATGCAGCATCAAACTGTCGGTGCGACCCGAATCAGTGATCAGGGTGAAACGTTTCCCACCAACCTTAAAGTGGTAGCTTTGGGCCCCAGGGGCGTCATGGCTAATGTCAAACGGAAAGAACTCTACCCCGGGGAGTTGGTAGCTTGAACGCGGAGCCACGGGGAATGTGGGGTAATCTTTGATTTTGCGGAACAGGGCGTCGACCCTAAACCCTTCGCGGTGGACCAGCACGGCGCCTGTTGTACCGACGAGCGTCTCTAGGCCTCGTATGTGGTCGCCGTGGTTATGGGTCAGAAACACGGATCGGATCTTGCTCCAGTCGAGGCCAGCCTTGGCGCAACGCTTCTTAAAGTCCTTCCAGACAAAGCCGTTGTCGATCACCATGGCTCCAGCATCCGTTTCAAACATGTACGAGTTAGCCTGCGACCCGGAGCCGAGCACCGCGTATTTGAGGCTCAATGCGCCCCCGTGAAGGTTCGCCAAGCAATTTCGTTAAAACCGAGGACGGCCGAAGGCGCCTTGCGCAACAAGGGGGTCTTGAGGAGTTTGGGGTGTTCCAGAAGTTCGGTTCTGAGGTCGACTTCCCGATAAGAATAGCCCTTGTCTTTGTACAGAGCCGACTGTGGGTCGACCAGAGCCTCGACGCCGCCGAGCGCTCGAGCCAAACTGTCAAGCTCCGCTGGTGCCAACGCTTTTGTGTCGAGATCTGTGAAGTGGAACTCTACTCCCCGCTCTTTGAGCCAGCGTTGCCCTTTTTGAGTTTCACGGCACTTCTTACGCCCGTAAAGCTGGAGGGCGCTGCCTCCTGAATGGCTCACGCGCTGGCGCGCTGGCGAGTGACCAGTCGCTGGTGAGCGGCACGCATTGAACTCTCCGTTTTGTCCCAACCGAGGCATCCGTCGGTGACAGACACTCCATACTGTAACGAGGTCAACGGACCGAGCTGTTGGCTACCCCTTTGGAGGTGGCTCTCGAGCATATAGCCTCTCAGGCTGGCGCGCCCGGAACACATTTGACCCACCAGCGATTCCAGTACTTGTGGCTGTTTGTCGGGGTCTTTCCCGGAGTTAGCGTGGCTGCAGTCAACCATAATGAAATCATTCAGATGCAGAGATTTCAGGGTAGCGTCAACCTTATCGAGTTCAGCCGGGCCGTAGTTGGGCCCACCTTTGCCCCCCCGAAGAATCACATGTCCTTGTTTGTTGCCCCGGGTGGTGATGACGCAGGTCTGGCCTTCCTGGTCGATGCCTATGAAGCTTTTGGCCTCGCCACTGGCCGCCAAGGCGTTTACCGCAATTTCTAAGTTGCCGTCGGTACCATTTTTGAAGCCCACCGGCATTGACAAACCACTGGTAATGTCGCGATGAGTCTGACTCTCGGTGGTACGGGCACCAATGGCAGCCCAACTAATGAGGTCGGCGATGTATTGCGGGACAATGGGGTCAAGCACTTCGGTGGCACAGGGCATGCCCAGGGCTGAAATTTCAAGAAGCAGGTTTCTCGCGCGGCGCAAGCCAGTCTCAATGTCTTGGGAGCCATCGAGATGGGGGTCTACGATGTAGCCCCTCCAACCGATGGTGGTGCGCGGCTTCTCGAAATACACCCTCATCACCAAAAAGTGGGTCGAAGCTAACTCATCCTGCAACAAACGCAACTTGCGGGCATATTCGAGGGCACTAGCCGGATCGTGGATACTGCAGGGACCCACGATGGCAAGAATGCGGTCATCCTCACCCGTCAGAACTCGGGAAATAATCTGCCGAGCCCCGGCAACCGTGTTGGCAACAGCCGGGCTAAGGGGAAACTCGGCTTTCAGCGTCTTGGGTGAAATGAGTTTTCTCATGGTGAGGATGTTGAGGTCGCTAGTGTTATCCATGATCGTTCCTTGTTTGTCTGTTCTGACACAAATCGAATTGCTTTCCAAGGATGCTAACGGCCCTCACGGAAGTATCCGGCCTTTTTGGCCTCTTCCCAAGTGTCGAGAACCTCGCTCATCTGGTCGAGCCGAGCCAAGGCTTCTTCGCGGTCAAGGTCAGCCAAAAGACGTGCCCGGCGCTCAAAAACCTCGGCCTGGACGCCATCGGGGTGAGCGGCATACTCAAACTCAAGAGCAGAACTGCTGCCGAGCGACACCGTAACGGTACCAAAGTCAAACAATAGCCCTGCCAGAGTATCCTTGCGCACGCCTACCTGTTGCACTTCAGAAAGCTGACCTTCCTGTCGTATTTCCCCTCCCCATAGGGGTTTACGGTGCAAACAAATCACTTTGTCGCCCTCGAGCAAAAGCTTGTCGTCGGACCAATCGGCTACCTCATAAGCAAGGCGCCCCAGCGGCACCAACGCCACCACCGAAGCCAGACTCCAAATCAAGGCGGCGGTGGATCCAGCCAGCGCCGAACCCAAGGAGGCCACAGCCACCACCAAACCAAGCCAACCGGCCCAAGGCAGAAGCCTAAGCAGGAGGCGATAAGGGTGGCGCCTAAACGAAAGGGCTCCCTCGCCGGTTGCAACTTCGGGCTTTGGCCCCCAAAGCAACTGAGGCTGATGAGCGCCAGTACCCCGCGACGCGAGCGAACCACGGATAGCACGCCGGTCGGGGCGGGACTTGGCGCGCTTGGCCTTTAGGTCAGCCGTGGCTTCCAGAAACGCCGTATCGGCCCTAAGGCCGGCGAAGATGAGCCGACCTTTGGGAGAATCGCCTTCAAGCTCGACGGCGACCAAGCCGAACAAACGGTCAAGAACCCCCTGTTTGCTGAACACCGCAACTTTCAGGCGGTCTAAGGCCAGTTTCTCGAAGTCTGCGCGCCGCTGCCAGGCGTCCACCTGACGCACCAGGACGGCCCGATCGGTCACCGCCATAACCGACACCCGCCATTCCCACAAAAAGAGCGCTACCAGCGCCACCGCGGTCAAAGTTCCTGCCAAGGGGAAAATCGCCAGCGGAAAGGGAATCAGCATGCAGAAGACCGCCAGAATACTTCCCAGAGTAGCAGGTAGCGCCATCCTGCGGGCAAGGAACCAAGGGCTCCGGCGGAAGATGTGCCTCAGCACCTCTCCCTCCTGTAGGCGCAAGGCCTGCTTGTGCAACAATCGGGGTACCTCAAGGCCAGGTTCGAGCCCTAACGACGAGGCAAACTCGGGGCGGGAACGCAGCCAAGAGCGCCAATGGGCGTCGGGAATCACCAGATAACGCCCGGCCGTCTGCCCTTTCCACAGACCTTCCAACGACGGGTCAAGCCTCTCCCGAACTCCTAAAAACACATGTGGGGTACCCTTGCTCAACAAAACCAGACAACCTTCCATCACTACGAGGTCGCCGTTCGGCCTCTCGTCGGGAAAGGCCACAATGTCTCCAGCCTCAAAAGACCAAAGCTCGGATACTGCCGCCAAAGACCGTAGGTCGGCGGGGCCCAAGCCACCAGCCACGGTTCGGAAATCGTCGAGGGAAGCCAGAAAGGCTGCCAAGGAGTCTAGGTCATCCACAGTCAACCCTCACTGCAGCATTCTCTTTCCTGAATCGCTGGGTTGTCAAGCAAGCCCAGTGCTGACAACTCCGGTTTGGAAGACCGGAAGTAGGGTCGGCAGCCCTACTCGATCAAGGTATAAGCCTTTTCGTTGTGCTGGGTGATATCAAGACCTATGGCTTCGTCTTTTTCACTCACGCGGATACCTATGGTGGCCTTCAGAAGCGCAAAGATTGCAAAGCTCATCCCAAAAGCCCACACCACACTGACTAATGTAGCCTGAGCTTGAACTCCCCAGGAGGCAGGATTACCGTAGAACAGGCCGGAAAACCCCGCACCACCATTCATTCCAAACGGCGCGGTGACAAAAGGAGCTGCGAAAAGTCCAGTTCCGAGCGTACCCAAGACTCCCGCAACTCCATGAACTCCAAAAGCGTCAAGGCTGTCGTCATAGCCCAAGGCGTATTTAACAAAAACCACAGCCACGTAGCACAACATTCCGGCAGCCAAGCCCAGAATCAGCGCACCCGGGAGCGCAACAAATCCGGCAGCAGGGGTGATAACCACCAAACCGGCAATGGCACCCGAGGCGGCACCGAGAATGGTGGGCTTCTTTTGCAGCAACCAGTCCATACCGGCCCATGCCAGTCCGGCTACGGCGGCAGCCGTATTGGTCATGACAAAAGCACTGGAGGCCAAACCATCGGAGGCAAGTCCGCTCCCTGCATTAAACCCGAACCAGCCAAACCACAGCATGGCAGCCCCCGTGAGCGTGTAGGTAAGATTGTGGGGCGGAATGGCGCGGAGGTTCTTGCGCTGGCCTAGCATCAGAGCGCCAGCCAAAGCACTGAAGCCGGAATTAATCTCAACGACTGTCCCACCGGCAAAGTCCATCAATCCTGCCTTGGCAAACACCCCGTTGGTAGACCAGGCCATGTGGGCGAGAGGCACGTAAACGACAAACAACCAGATCACCGTAAAGGCCAAAAACGCGGAGAACTTCATTCGTTCGGCAAAGGCACCCGAAATCACCGCCGGGGTGATTACCGCGAACATGGCCTGAAAGATCACGAAACTGAGGTGAGCTACCGGACCGTTAGGATCACTCACGACATAGGGACTCGGATCATTGGATCCGATGCCCCCTAAAAAGGCCCAGCGAAAATCTCCCAGAACCCCTGGAATCAGCTCACTCGGGCTGAAGGCCAAGGAATAGCCCACAATGACCCACAATAGGCTCACGACGATTAAACAGACGAAACTCTGCATCATGAGGCTTAGGATATTCTTCTTTTTCACCAGACCGCCGTAAAAAAGGGCCAGGGCAGGAACGGTCATGAACATAATGAGGGCACTCGAAAGGAGTACCCAAGAATTGTTGGCATGGTCGATCATCACGAAAACTCCCAGGAAAGAATTGATTTAGTTTTGACAGAAATGTAGAAATCGGCGATTTTTCTCGACAGGAATGTCCTAACCGATGGCCACGTGACCTCGTTCCTCGGTGCGAATACGGACGCATTCCTCGAGGTTGTAAACAAAAATTTTACCGTCGCCAAGCTCACCTGTCTTGGCACCTCTCACGATGGCGGAGATGGTTCGCTCCACATAATCGTCGTTGACAGCGATTTCGAGGCGGATTTTGCGAAGGAGATTGCCGCTTTCCCGGTTACCCCGGTAAACTTCGGTGGCTCCACCCTGCCTCCCGTGCCCAAGCACCTCAGAAACGGTCATAAGCTGGATGTCGGCGGAATAGAGCGACTGTTTGACCTCTTCGAGCCGGTAGGGTTGGACAATTGCAATGATGAGCTTCAAGGGCAGGACCTCCGGGGGGAGGTTTAGCAATAACCGTACCAGTTTATTTCAAAGACAAGGCTTCTTGGTTGTGGGCCTCTATGTCCAGAGCATCCCACGGGTATTTGATCCAGAGATCCTCGATTTCGACAGCTTGATAGGTAACCAAGCCTGCAGGAAAACTTGCTTCCTTCGGTTTGTTTTTCTGGTGGAGAACGGCAACACGCATTTCCGCCGGTCCGTGATAGCTGAGTTCTGCCACGCAGTAACTGAGCGTTACCCTTGTGTCGTCTACTTCATCGACAATCAGGATTTTTTTACCGCGCAGTTTCTTTTCCACCTCGTCGATCCACTGGATTTTGAGCGGCACCGGATGCAGAGCATGGTCTTCATCGTAGCGTTGCAAACCCACCACATAGACAGGTTTCTTGATATACGTTTTTAAGATACGGGCCGGGATAAACCCACCTGAGGCAATGGCTACCAGAATGTCTGGGCTCCAGCCATCGTCGGAAATCTGTTTTGCGAGGTTTTCGCAGGCTTTGTGCACTTCATCGTAGGTAACTACGAGTTTATTCAAGGCATTTTCTCCCGGTTCAAGGTGTGCACACTATGGTCGTGGCACCCGAAAAAGTCAAAGTCCCACCTTCATTTTTGTCGCCAAAACGGCTATTCTACGGTCATGGAAAACGAAATCGTTTTGACGGCGCAAGATCTTGAAGGCTTACTGACACCTGAGGATACGGCCGACATCCAGCGCATGGAGGCTAGCTACAGTCAGGCCATGGAGTCGTTCAAGCTACTTTCGGCCTCACCCAATGAGAACACCTCCGCCCGTGAGAAAGAAAAAATCATCGTGCTGTACAACAGTATGGGAAAAATGCTTCAGGAGGTTACCGGGAAGTTCAACCGAATAAAGGTTTACCCTTTCGAAACCCCTACACTCCTTCACGCGGAAGCCAGCCGACTCATTGCCAAACTGCGCGACGAACGCACGGGGCACGACGAGTTTGTGTACTATATTCAGCGCGCCTACGAACTGTTGTTCAACCTTGCCTTTGGGGTCACCAGCAGCTCGCAAAAGCACCACCTCATCGTCAAGACGCCGGTTACCCAGCCTGTTCAGAATTACGCCGTGCACAAAATTCCCGACGTAGACGACAAAATTGAGAACTCGGTGATGTGCGTGATGCTCCGGGGTGCCCTTCTCCCGTCCATGATTTTGTCGAAGGAAATCCAGGAAAACTCATCTACGGGCTTTGTAACGCCCTTCGCCCTATTTCGCATCAAACGCAACGACCACCGCAAGCAGGCCGACATGGAATACGTGCTCGACCTCAAGAAATCGTTTTTTCACTGGGAAGATCTTCAAGGGAAGGATCTGATTTTTGCCGACCCGATGAACGCAACAGGCGGAAGTTTGGTCACCATTGTCAAGTTTCTCAAGGAACAAAACATCAAGCCGAAATCCATCAAGTTCTTCAACGTCATCAGCGCCTTGCAGGGTTCCCTCAACATCATGCGTGCCCTCGATGACGTGACGATTTATACCCTCTGGATGGACCCGGTGCTGAACGACAAGGCCTACATCATGCCGGGTCTAGGCGACGCCGGCGACCGACTCAATGGCCTAGATACCGAGGACACACCGCGAAACATGATACAATTGCTCGGCGACTACGGGCCCAACATTCTCGGGCTCTACAGGTCGCAGGTGCGCAAGATTGAGGAAACAATCCTCGGATGAGACTCTGTCGGTCCCTCTCCATTTTGGTTTTAATTCTCCTGACCTCGTGTGCTAGCCTTGGCGAGGCGTCGACTTTGCTTGGCAAAGAGTACTACAACCTAGGCAACTCGTACTTTGAACTTAAGAAGTATGATCAAGCCGCTCGCGCCTACGAAACGGCCCTTCGGTATGCCCCCGAGCTCAAGATTGCCGCCTTGAACCTAGCCCGAACCCGGGCCGAAAGCGGCAACACCACAGGAGCTCTTGAGCTACTGGAACCTTTGGCCGCTGCGGATCCCGAGAACCTAGTGGTAGCCCAGCAACTGGCATGGCTGCAATACAAAGCCGGGCAAAAAGACAAGGCTGCGGTCAGCTGGCAGGCATTGGCCCAAAAACTTCCCGCCGATCCGTTAACCCAGTTCAATACCGGTGTGGCGCTGATGGCAGTCGACAAAAAGGACGAAGCACTTGCCCCCCTGGATACTTGGTATTCCCTCGACGGAAAAAACCCCGCTGGAGTGCTACTGCTTGCTGATCTCGTGGCCGCGACAGGGGATATTGTGAGAGCAGGAAGCCTCTACCGAGCGGGAGTTGCCCTTTCGGCCGAGCGAAACCCCACTCAAAGGCTTTTGGCCCTCGGTGAGGCACGTATGCTTGAAGAGCAGAAGCGCTTCGGAGAGGCCGTGGAAGCTTGGAAGACTGCTTTGGATCTGCCCGCGCCGCCAGGCAAAGACTCAGGACAGGGCGATGCCTGGTTTCACCTTGGCAGGTTGCAGCTTCTGGAAATCGAAGACTACAACGCCGGGGTGAAGGCTCTTGTGGAGGCTTGGAAAGCCGGATACTCCAAGCCGGAAGACTGGAAAGTTCTGCTCGACAATCCGGCACTCAAGGTACGAACCGCCCTTTCTACCGACCTCAAAGCCGCGGGGGTCCTCTGGTGATTCCGAAATTGATGGGCATTGTAAACGCGACTCCGGACTCGTTCTATGGGGCGAGCCGTGCCACCGAAGAGCAGGGCGTGGCCCTTGGATTGCAGCTGGCGGCTCAAGGGGCGGATCTGTTGGATATTGGCGGTGAATCGACCCGGCCAGGAGCTCTGCCGGTAGACTTCGAGGAAGAAATACGGCGGGTTGTGCCTGTGATCACAGGCCTCAGAGCGGCCGGTTGCACCCTCCCCTTAAGCATAGACACCCGCAAGTACGAAACGGCTCGAGCCGCTCACTCAGCCGGGGCTACCTGGCTTAACGACGTTGCCGCCCTGCAAGATGACGAGCGTTTGGGTCGGTTTGCCGCCGAAACAGGAATGACCGTCGTATTAATGCACCGGCAAGGAACCCCAGAGACCATGCAAAAAGACCCGCGTTACACACGGGTCGGTCCGGAAATCCGCGACGCGCTTGCCAGGCGCGTCGAGGCTGCTCTGGCTGCAGGAATTGTTGCCGAGCGCTTGGTGCTGGATCCTGGCGTAGGCTTTGGAAAAACCCTCGATCACACCTTGGAATTACTGCAATCTTTGCCGTTGTTCGCTGCCCTGGGGTTCCCGCTGTTGCTAGGTCTGTCGCGCAAGTCTTTTCTGGCCCATTTGGAACAACGGGGCGGGCAAGTGGCTCCAGCGGCCGAGCAGCGGCTGGCTGCATCATTAGCGGCCGCCATAGCGGCCTCGGAAGCTGGCGTGGAGTACCTGAGGGTCCACGACGTGGCAGAAACGGCCCAGGCCTTGCGGACTTGGAAGGCTCTTAAGCCTAGAGGGGAAGCATGGACAGCCTGACCGGCAACTGGCTCTTCAAAACTATTCTGCGTCCTTTGCTGGACGTCGGCCTGCTCACTTTTCTGCTTTACAGCGGCTACCGAATTCTTTACCAGACCAGGGCTATTCCACTTTTGCGGGGCATTGTGTTCATGCTCATTCTTTATGCTCTCGCCGTGGGTCTGAAGCTCGACACACTCACTTGGATCCTTAACTTTCTGGCCCCAGGAATCATTGTCGTGCTGGCTGTGGTGTTTCAGCCAGAGCTCCGGAAGATCTTTTCTCAGATTGGACAAGGTGGCTGGTTGACCCCGCAAGCGAAGCCCAAGGCCTACCACGTCGATGCCGTTCTGGCCGCGGCCCGCCAGTTGTCGGACCTTCGCCGCGGTGCGCTCATCACCTTCACCCGCAAAGTTGGACTCAAAAATATCTTGGAGCGCGGCACAGCCCTCGACGCTGAACTATCCACATCGCTTCTAGTCACCGTGTTCGCCTACGACACGGCTCTCCATGACGGCGGGCTGATCGTCGAAGGTGGACGAATTGTGTCGGCCGGTTGTTTTTATCCACTTTCTGACAATTCCACCTTAAGCAAGAGTTTTGGAACCCGGCACCGGGCCGCCTTGGGTTTGGCCGAAGAAACCGATGCTGTCACCGTAGTGGTTTCCGAAGAATCGGGAAGCATGAGTCTGGCCTACAGCGGAGCGCTCCACTACGACCTAAGCCCCGAGGAATTACGGCGACGCCTAAAAGTTCTTCTTGAGTTCCGGGAAGGTGACGAGAGCGCACGCGAAACGGGAGAAAAGCATGAAGCGGATTGACCTTGCCGCGGTGTTCGACCAGTGGCCGGCCAAGGTGCTTGCGTTAGGGGCCGCCGTCCTGCTTTTCCTGTTCAACCGTTTTGACTCGCTCGACTCTAAGGTGCTCTCTCTTCCGGTGAGATTGGTTGCCGACACCACTTTGCTTCCCTCGCAGGACTGGAACAACCGGGTTCGTGTTACCCTTCGAGGCTCAAGCGAGGTTCTTGCGGGGCTGGATGAGACTGCACTTGAGGTGCTAGCAGATTTTTCAAGCCATTCCGGCGAGGGTCTGTGGAAAGCACCTTTGCAGGTCTTGCGCCATGGTGCCGCCTTGCAGGCCGAGGGTTTGGAGGTGCAGGTGGAACCGCTGGAGCTTCTGCTGTCTTTCGAACGGAAGGTGGTAAAGACCCTGCCCGTCCAACCCGACTTTGTGGGACTTCCCGGCAGAAACTTCGAGCTCTCGGGATCAAAGGTCATCCCGTCTATCGTTACTGTTGAAGGTCCGAGATCCATCCTCGAAAAGATGACTTCTATTGCCACCGAACCGATTGAACTGCGAGGCAAAACCGACACCTTTACCTTGCGGGTTCGCGTGGCCGAGGTCAGCACGCTGATCAATTTTCCCTATGGCTCAACCATCGAAGTCCAAGGCCTGATGACCTCCTCGCTGGCAACCCTGACGTTAGCGGCCGTCTTGCCTACCCCGCTCAACCTGAGTTCTGCACTCAGGCTACAGAGTCCACTGGCACCAGTGAGAGTGAAACTGAGAGGAACCCCTGCGGCTTTGTCGGCTCTCGATCGAACCGATGGAGGATCTCCATCTGTTGTGTTACTGGCTGATTTATCCAACTACTCCATACCCGGTGAGATTCCTTCCCTGTCGCTGAAGGCTCAGATTCCTGAAGGCGTTGAATTGGTGTCTTTAGAGCCGGCAACCGTGGCGGTCTATCTCGAGCCAGTGCCATGATCATCGGAATCGGCACGGACCTCGTGGAAAACCAACGCCTCGAGAGCTGGCTGAGCCAGCCTAGATTGCTGGAAAAATACTTCACAGCAGCAGAACGGGCCGATGCCGCTGCCGGAGGGTACCCAGCGGCCTCGTTGGCAGCCCGTTTTGCCGCCAAGGAAGCGTTTGGAAAGGCAGTTGGAACCGGCCTAGCGGGGCTAAAGCTCTCCGACATTGAGACGCTACGCGATCAGCGCGGTAAACCGTGGTTGGAACTAGGGCCTAGTGCCCTCGAGGCCCTGAAAAATGCCGGCGGTAGGCGCGTCCACCTTTCACTTTCGCACGAGAAAGGGTATTCTTTGGCTTTCGTCATTGTGGAGGATTAATGTCCGACGCTTCCTTGGGCAAGATCAGTTTCTTCCAAAAGGCCGATACCGTTTGTCCGGCCTGCCAGACCAAGTTTAAACGCGAGGAACTCCGCGTCGGAGGCGGTCGCCTTATCGCCGGTCCGCTGGGGAACGATTTGCGTCGCTATTACGAAGCCTCTAAGAAGTTTGGCGATGTTTATCCTTTGGTTTATTTCGTCATGACCTGCCCTTCTTGCTACTACTCGGCCTTGGGAACAGACTTCTTGAATCCTGATCCTGCAGCTTTGGACGCCATCCGTTTGGAAGCCTCCGCGAGAAAGCAGGCTGTCGCCACCATATTCCCCGACCTGGACTGGAAATCTCCCCACACCCTCAAAGAAGGGGCTGCCGGCTACTTTCTTGCCGTGATGTGCTACCAACATGGTACCGCTGAGTTTACGCCGACCATACGGTGTGGAATCTGCGCCTTGAGGGCCGCTTGGTGCTTTGCCGATTTGCACCGCAGGTTCTCTTCAGAAAACTTCGATTACCTTGAGAAGATTTTTTACCACAAGGCCCGCTTCTTTTACTCACAGGCCGTTGAGAGGGAGCAGAACGGCGAGGAACCGGTAAACGCGGCCATGAACTTTGGTCCCGACGTAGACAACAATTTCGGTTTTGACGGTGTGATGTACCTTACCGGCTTCCTTGAGTACAATTTCGGAAGCCAGCAGAATGCTGAGTTGCGTGAAAAGTCCTTGGGAAGCGCGAGGCGGGCCATTGCCCGTCTGGTCGGATTGGGAAAGTCCTCCAAATCAAAACCATCCGCTCTTCTCGAAAAATCCAAGGATCTGCACAAGCTGATCGGTGACGAGATCAAGGAGTAGGCCTTGCGTAGGTTTCGCCTCGACATCGCCTACGACGGCACGAACTTCGAGGGTTGGCAAACCCAGCAGCACCTTAACCGCTCGGGCAGAACTGTCCAAACGGTGTTGGAATCTGCGTTGCAAACCTTGGTAGGTCATGAGGTTATCCTCACCGGTGCTGGCCGAACAGATTCGGGAGTTCACGCACGGGGACAAACGGCGCATTTTGACGCGGAAACCCGGATGGATGGCCCGCAGTTCCTGCGGGGACTCAACAGTTGCCTTTCTGCCGACGTTCGGGTCACCCGCTGCCGGGAAGTCGACCCAAGCTTCCACGCTCGTTTTTCGGCCCTTGCAAGGGTCTACCATTACCACATCATCTGCAGCCCATCGCTCATGCCTTGGGAAGCCCCTTACTGCCATAGGGTGACTCACTTGCCGGCGCTGGTGCGACTGAATGCTCTGGCCTCTGTGCTCCATGGTGAGCAAGATTTCACAAGTTTCTCCCAAGCCAAAGATCCGCATCGTTCGCGCGAGCGCTACATTTATCATAGTGTGTTCTATCCTCAGGGCGACAAAGTGGTGTACAAGATTGCGGGGAACGCTTTCCTGTGGCGTATGGTACGCTCCCTGGTAGGGACCATCCTCGACTTTGCCGCTCGAGATTTAGGCGAAAATGAGTTTAGGGAGGTGCTGGAGTCAAGAGACCGTAGACGAGCCGGACCCACTGCACCGCCCCACGGCCTGTTCCTCCACAAGGTGATTTATGATGAGCATGAGTTCTCGTTCTGAGCAGGTCTGGGACCTTCTTCATTCCACGCAAGCCCTCATCCAAAACCGAGGCTTCGTCGGCAATTTACCTGAGCTTCCGAACCGACTTGCGCCAGTGAGACATCCGACCACGGTGACCTACACAGATTTGGTCGAGAGGTGGAGTGAACCCTTGGCCTTGGGCAGTAGCTGGCCAGCAGGGCGTGGTTCGTCGCAGCCGTTGGCGCTGATTCTCACCATGAAGCCAATGGACCACGAAGAAACCGCTTTTGTCCGAAGTTGGTTTGAGAATCCAAAAGTCAACCTTAGCCTAGAAGATCAATTCTATCTGCAGGCCTTGCCTATATTTACAGGTGAAAACCCGCACTATCGGGGTTTGGTTGAAGATCTTTGCAAGGCCTTCCAGCCACGGGCCCTTTTTTGCTTGGGGGTCGAGCCGGCGAGGATCATTCTCGGGGCTCCGCTGGGGCTGGACACCCTGCGTGGTGGTGACTTTGCCGTGTCGTCTATTCCTCTGCTCACAACTTTGGCACCGGGAGACTTTTTGGCACTCCCCGCTGACCCACCCGAGCAGCGCCAAAGATTCAAAGCCCAGGTATGGACAGACCTCCAACGGTTGGTCGGCAAACTCAGGTATGGCTGAATCCAGTTCCTTATGGGTGCAGGTGGTCTTTTCTCTGCCCTTGGTGCAGCAGTTCACTTACCGCCTCGAGCCTGAGCCCGGGGATAGCGCACCTTGGCCGGGCCGACGGGTTCTGGCTCCGTTCCGCAAAGCACAAAAAGAAGGGGTGATTGTTGAGCTGGTAACCGAACCTTCTGACCCGGGCAAGTTCAAAACCCTCGACCGGGTACTCGATGACCAGCCCCTGTTTGGTCCGCTCACCCTAGCAACGGCAATGTGGCTTGCACATTTCTGTTTCTGCAGTTTAGGGGAAGCCCTAGGTGCCATGTTGCCCTCTGCCCGTCGCGAACGAGAACTGCCGCCTTGGGCAGGAGACGAGTTTGGTGAGGACGCCGCTGATCACGATCTTCGTTTATCGGACGAGCAGAAGCAGGCCATAGCAAGCCTTACAAATGCCGACGGACAACTTTTCTACCTGAAGGGCGTGACAGGTTCCGGTAAGACCGAAGTGTTCCTCCAGGCTGCGCGCTGGTACCTGGACCACGACCGAAGTGTACTCTATCTGGTTCCCGAGATTGCGCTTACCTGGCAACTCCGCGAGACCTTGACCAGACGTTTTGGCGCTTTGGTAGCTGTGTTGCACTCCCACCTGACCCCAAGCCAAAAACTAAAGCAATGGCGGCGTGTACAGAGTGGGGAGGCTCGTTTAGTGGTGGGAGCTCGCAGTGCGGCTTTCGCTCCGTTGGACAATTTAGGCCTGATCATCGTGGATGAGGAGCACGAAGGGGGGTACAAATCGTCTCAGACTCCCCGATATCACGCTAGGCAGGTGGCCCATTTTCTGGTGGGCAAGACCGGCGCAAAACTGGTATTGGGTAGTGCCACCCCCAGCCTTGAAGCCGTACAGCAAATGCGGGAAGGTAAACTCAACACCTTGGTGCTCAGCCGCCGTTTGGCCGGTGGCGCTCCCCCAGTAATCCAGGTGGTCCCTTTGACAGGTCAGGCTTCCTGCCTCACCCCGACACTTCTGGAAAAAGTTCATCAGACGCTGACTCGAGGACGCCAGGTCATCCTTTTTCTCAACCGTCGAGGCTTCTCGTCATCCTTTTTCTGTCGAACCTGCGGTGAGGAAAGTCTTTGTCGCAATTGTTCTGTGTCCCTCACTTGGCATAAGGCGAGGGGAATCCTATTGTGTCACACTTGCGGCTATCAGGCCCGTCCAAGTTCCCTTTGCCCCCGTTGCGGCTCGCTTGATATAGGCTGGTCGAGCATAGGAACCGAGCAGGTTGAGGCCGAGGTGCTCTCACTGTTTCCAGCCGCTAGAATCGCGCGCTTGGACAGCGACACGGCCGAAAAAAAAGGGCACGCGGAGTCAGTGGTCGAAGCTTTCCGTAAGGGCCAACTCGATGTGCTGGTGGGCACGCAGATGGTCGCCAAGGGCTTGAACTTTCCGGGACTACAGCTGGTGGGCCTTCTTCAGGCCGATATGGGCCTGTCACTTCCCGACTTTCGCTCCGCAGAACGGGTTTTCAATTTGATTCGACAGGTATCAGGAAGGGCCGGAAGGTTTCTTCCCGATGGCGAAGTGATCCTCCAGACGCTCCGGCCTCTAGCTCCGGCTATAGCCTTAGCGGCCCGCGGAGAAGACGAACTTTTTTGGACTCAAGAGCTGGAGATGCGTCGGGCCCTTCTGTTTCCACCCTTCACCAGACTCATCCGACTGGTCATTCGGGGAAAAAACGAAGACAAGGTTCGCGACGGGGCTCAGCAAATGGCTAGGCTTGCCAAAAAGTTTTGTCCCTCTACGGCGCAGGTGCTAGGTCCTGTGGAGTGTGCACTGGCCACAGTGGCTGGAAACTGGCGCTGGCAGGTCATCCTGCGCGGAACCGATTTTTCGCGGTTGCACCATGCGGTAGTAAAAGCGGCGCAAGGTTTCAGTGCTCCTGCCGTCTATCTGGAAATCGACGCCGACCCGCTGAACATGCTATAGTCGGCCGATGAACACGGGACAAACCACACTGTTGAAGGCCGCTCGTCAAACCGACAACGGTTGGTACCTTACCGACGGAAACAGTGAAGTCCTACTCCCCCGCAGCGAGGCCCCCAACGACTGGAAGGTCGGCACCGAAGCCAGGGTTTTCCTTTATCGCGATTCTGAGGATCGGCCGACGGCAACTTTGCGTCGGCCTTTTTTGGAGGTTGGCGAGGTAGGATGGCTGGAGGTCAGCGACGTTAACTCTGTGGGGGGGTTTGTCGACTTTGGGCTTCGCAAGCACCTCTTGGTTCCGCATTCACAGCAAAATGTGGTTCTTGTGAAGGGACAAAAAACCCTGGTGCGCCTGTTGCTTGACGACGAGACCGACCGGTTGTTCGGGACCACCCTGGTCGCCACGCACCTGATGACCGACCTTACGGGTTTCCGCTTGGGGCAGGAAATCTTCTGCAGGGTTTGGAGAATCCACGACAAAGGCTGGACTGTTCTGGTAAACCACCTTTGGCAAGGACTGGTCTACAAGAACGAAGCGGTGCGAACCCTCATGCCTGGAGAGGCTTTCACGGGTTATGTCTATGCACTAAGGGAAGATGGCAAGATTGATGTCCGAATGCGACCCCAGGGTTTTCAGGCAGCCAATCCGGACGCCCGAGAGCGTATTCTTGCCGCGCTGGCCGAGGCTGGGGGCTCGCTGACGCTGAGCGACAACTCAACTCCCCAAGAAATACAGAGTGTGCTCGGGCTTTCCAAGAAAGCGTTCAAAGTCGCCTGCGGAACCCTCTGGAAGGAAAAACTGATCGATCGGGACCAAGACAAAATCAGGCTTTCAGCGAGGTCAAGCGGGTCTTAAGCGATACCAAAGCAAGCCTATCGTCGAGCATGCGTTGGTCGAAGACAAAACTGTCTGTGGCGGTGATCTTCCAGGATTTTCCCGTGAGCTTGTTGAGCGCAAAGGCAATTTGGTAAAAGTTCCATTGACGGTTGGAATCAAACTGGTAGAGGCCTGCATCCCTGTCGGGCATTTGAGAAAGAACCACCACCGTGTCCTCCAGAAACGAGCAAGCGGGTAACCACTGGGTGCTACAGGCTACCAGACCCTCAGTTTGAAACTTCTTGTCAAGAAAATCGATCATGTTGTTGGAGCCAGGGGTTCCCCCGATTTGCCAACCCAGTCGGATGACACGGGCCTCAGGATTCTGGTAGAACACGCGCTCTTCGGCGAGCCGCTTTTCAAGGCCGTACCCATCAGCGGCATCAGGGGTGCTATGAATCGTGAAAGGACCCTGCAGCGCCGATGAAAACACCATGACGGTGCTGATGTAGACAAAACGAATCTGAAGAACTCGGCACAGCCAAGCCAGTTCGCTAGTCCATTGATAGTTCACCGCCCAAGGCTCGTTTGTCATGCCGGTGGGTGTGGAAGGAACGGCCAAGTGGTAGAGGACCTGCACCCCGTTCGTCCGAAGGAAGTTCTCCATTGCCCAGTAATCCGAGACCGGTACCGCAGTACGGTCCCAGCAGATTACCTCGTGGCCTTGCGAACTCAGATGCGGTACTAGAGCGGTTCCAACAGTCCCGTGGGAACCCGTAACAGCAATTTTCATTTTGCTCCAATTATAGGCCGAAGTGGCAAAAATGAAAGGGAAATGTTACATTGGCGAGGTGAGCTTCAACCTTTGAACATATTTGGTAAACTGACTGGCTTTCTTGTGGGTGCCTCTTTTGGCATTCCGGGCATTCTGCTTGGCTTGGTTTTAGGGCATATGCTCGACATGGCCCTCGAGCGCGGTGGGTCTTCGCGTCTTGGCACCGACAGCTTGGACTTGGTGCGTCACCTGTTTGCGCTTTTTGGGCGGATTGCCGGGTTTGGCGGTGGCGTGAACTCCACCCAAGTTCTTTTCTTGCAGGGAATATTACAGAGCCAGCTCCAGCTTTCTGGCGGTTCCGCCCGTACGGCCCTTGCAGCCTTCCAAGACAGCGTCACCGCCAATGCTAACCGCCCGTGGGCCGAGGTTTTGTCGGACACCTCCGACCTGGCTCGCGAAATCTACAACGATTATTTTCTCGACCGCCGAACTCTCTTGTGGACTTATGCTACCTGTCGTCGGCTGGCCGCTTTAGGGGCGTTGCGTCCCGGCATCATCGAACTCCTTGACGCCGTGGCTAAGTCCTTTGTGATTTTTGAAGAGGTCGGCACGGCCGGAACCAGCGGCGAACGTCCGCGGGACAGCTACGACGAGAACGCCTGGGCGGGTTTTAAGCCTGCCAGCCAAGCGAGTCCTGACGCCTGGGCCACCTTGGGTCTCACGCCAGATGCCAGCGAAGATGTATTGAAAAAGACCTACCGCACCTTGGTCCGCAAGTATCACCCCGATTCTCACTCCCACCTGCCCGATGGCGACCCGGCCAAGAAAAAAGCGGCCGAGCAGTTCATGCACGTGCAACAGGCCTACGAACGCATTCAGAAATCAAGATAGGATACCCAGGATGAAATACGAGCTCGATACAATTCCTGTGTGGGACGCCTTGCGGGCTGAAACCGAATGCGCCCTTTGCCTCTTGGAGCGGCGCTCACGAAACAACGCACTCCGCTATTTTTTGGGTCCGGCAGTAATGGCTCCTGAAGTGCGGGTGCAAACCAACCAGCGTGGCTTTGCCCCGCACAACCTTCGGCTTCTGGCCAAGGACCAAAACAAGTTGGGGTTGGCCCTCTTGGCGCACACCCGGCTCAAGACTTTGAGGGCCCATCTGGCAGCACGGAGCGCGAAGCTTGAGAATCTAGCGAGCAAAGTTTCCACCAAAACAGGACCGGGCGCGGCGTGGGCGTCAAAACCAGTTGTGGCGACCCAAGCCCGTGAGTTTGCGAACTACCTCCGCCAGCAGGAAAAAGACTGCCTTATTGACGAAAAGGTTGGCAATGACCTCGAGCGCTACTGTTACACAGTGTTGCAACTCTGGAAAGAAGATCCTGACTTCCGCAGAACCTGGGAGGCAGGAAAGGGTCTGTGCCTCCACCACATGCCGTCGGTTCTGGAAATGGCGGCCGCAGTTTTGGATGCTCGCCGCCTCGGTGAGTTCTTGGTGGGTTTCCTCGCCTTGCAAAACACCAACCTCGCGAGGGTGGAGAACGATTTGCTGGGCTTCACCCAAACCTTTGACTCGACTCACAGCCGAGAGATCACCGGAAACACTGTGGCGGCTCTCAACCGGGCCCTGCAAAAAACCTCAGGAGAGTTTCAGGAATACCAAGAGGAGTCCAAAGCCCGACGAGGCCCTCTTTTGGGAGCGCACTAGATTCGTTCAGGACTTTTTTTGAATCCAGCTCTCGCTCGTCAGGTATTCAGCGGTAAGTACCGCACCACCGGCCGCCCCCCGCACGGTGTTATGGCTCAGGCCTATGAACTTCCAGTCGAACAGGGCATCGGAACGAAGGCGGCCGACACTGACCGCCATACCGTTGCCTAAGTCGCGGTCGAGACGGGTTTGCGGGCGGTCTTCCTGATCCATGACGTGCAGGAAGGGTACCGGAGCGCTGGGCAGCCTGCGCGCCTGGGGAATCCCCTCGAAGGAACGCCATCGATCCAGAATCTGCTGCTTGGTCGGCTTACGATCGAAGTTCACGCTCACAGCTGCCAAATGGCCGTCACTGGTAGCAACCCGTATGCATTGGGCGCCAATTTTGGGACCCAGCGCGGGTTCAATTTGACCACCGTTCACGGTGCCCCAGATCTTGAGGGGTTCCCTCTCACTTTTTTCATCTTCACCGGCAATATAGGGAATCACATTGTCGACCATTTCGGGCCAGCTTTCGAAGGTCTTGCCCGAGCCGCTGAGGGCCTGATAGGTGCAGACGCTCAGTTCACGGATTCCAAACTCCCTCAGAGGATGAAGCAGCGGCACGTAGCTCTGTATGGAGCAATTGGGCTTGGCGGTGACAAATCCCAGCTTGGTTCCTAGACGCTTTCGCTGGTCGGCGATCACCAAGGCATGCTCCGGATTCAATTCAGGAATAATCATGGGGACGTCGGGAGTCCAGCGGTGGGCAGAATTGCTCGAAACCACCGGCACTTCGGCCTTCGCATAAGCGTTTTCCAAAGCCAGTATTTCGTCTTTTTTCATATCGACAGCACAAAACACAAAATCCACCAACGGAGCTATGGCAGCAACCTGCGAGGCATCCTGCACACGAAAGTGTGCGAACTTCGCAGGTAGGGGAGCTTCCAGAGCCCAACGGCCCATAACCGCCTGCTGGTAGGTTTTCCCGGCGGAGCCAGCGCTAGCTGCCAGCACCGTAACGGAAAACCAAGGATGGTTTTCGAGCAGGGTGACAAAACGTTGGCCTACCATTCCGGTGGCACCTAAGATACCGACATTGAGGCGGGACTGAGCCACAGGCGTCTCCAAGGGGTGAAATTGAAATAAAGTGTAACCAACCGGGGCGTTTTGGGCAATCCTATAGGATGAAGACCGTCAGGAGTCACCACCACCAAACTCCTCTACCAGACCATAGTCGTGCAACTTACGGTGGAGGGTCTTGCGTCCGATGGCCAGCACCTCAGCGCTTCGGCTCTTGTTCCCCTTGAAATGAATCAAGGTCTGGCGAATGATCTCTCGCTCCGCCTGATCCATGGTGACCCCAATTTCAAGCCGGATCAAATTGCCGTCCTCGGCAGTTCTCACCTGCGGCGGCAGGTCATCCAAAGACACAATATTTCCTTTGCACAGGACAACCGCACTTTCTATGCAGTTGCGTAGTTCCCGCACGTTCCCAGGCCAGGAATAATTAGACAACGCAATGCGGGCCTTGGTGTCGATGCCCTCAATGGTTTTGCGGTTTTCCTGCGCTAGCTCGGTGAGAAACGTGGCCGTGAGCAAGGGTATGTCGTCCTTGCGCTCCCGGAGAGGTGGAATATGGATGTTGACAATATTGAGGCGGTAGTAAAGGTCCTCCCGGAAACGTCCGGCCGCAATCTCTTTTTTCAGGTCGCGATTGGTGGCCGCCACAACCCGTACATCGACATCGAGGGGTTTCTCACCCCCCACCCGCTCAAAACTCCGCTCCTGAAGCACTCGAAGAAGTTTCACCTGGACTGAAGGGTTGATCTCGCCTATTTCGTCCAAGAAGATCGTGCCGGTGTGGGCGAGCTCAAAACGACCTTTTTTCTGCCCCAGAGCTCCCGTAAAGCTTCCTTTCTCGTGGCCGAAGAGCTCGCTCTCCAGCAAAGTCTCACTGAGAGCCGCACAGTGGGTCTTGATGAAGGGCCCGGCCCGACGGTCGCTTAGGTTATGAATGGCATCAGCGACCAGTTCCTTGCCGACGCCGCTTTCTCCCGTGATGAGCACGCTCGCCCGCGTTGCGGCCACCTGGTTGATGAGCTCATAAACCCTTTGCATCGGCGCCGACTTGCCAATCAATTGCGCGAACTTGCGCTTCTTTTCGAGCTGCGCGACTTCTTCCTTGAGGGCTTCGTGCTCAAGAACCAGCACGCGGCTTTGAAGTGCCCGTCGGACGAGCAGAGATAGACGGTCCAGGTTGACGGGTTTGGTGACAAAATCGTAGGCGCCATTGCGCATCGCCACCACTGCATTTTCGACGGTACCATGACCTGTAAGCACTATGACGGGAAGGTTGGGTAGCGAGCCGGCGATATGCTTGATGAGCTCTTCGCCGCTGACCTTGGGCATCTTGAGGTCGGTGAGCACCAGATCGATCCGGCGGCGCGATAACAGGTCCTGCGCCTCGCGGCCGTCTCCGGCGGTGAGCACCTCATAGCCATCAAGCTCCAGCGCGCGCCCTAGGCCGTCGCGAATGTTCTTCTCGTCATCGACGACCAAGATGCAGAGCTTCATGAAACTTCTCCTTGAAAGGACAACAGCGCCGGGCTTTTGTGCGGAAATGGAAACAAGATCGTGATGGTGGTTCCGTGGTGGGCTTTGGAGTTGACCTGGATTTCGGCACCGTGTTCCTTAACAATTTTATACGCCAGAGTGAGACCGAGGCCCGACCCAAAATCCTTGGTCGTGAAATAAGGCTCGAAGATTTTCTGCATCAGTTCCTCAGGTATGCCGCTGCCGGTATCGGTCAGCCTCAGTTGAAGGCCACCGCTGACCCGCTTTGTGGCCAGCTCGAGGCGACCGCCGTCTGGCATGGCCTGCATGGAGTTCTTCACAAGGTTCAGCAGGGCCTGTTTGAGGAAACGGTCGTCGAGTAGTACCGCGTCGTCTCCGGAGGTCAGGTCGAGAGTCGCCGAAATGTCCGCCTGCGCAAGTTCGGGCTCCAAAAACTGGGCCAGTTCGGAAACAGCTTTGTTCAGGCTACCGATGACAAGCGTCGTGTCCATAGGCCTGACAGCGAACAGGAAGTCGACCACGATGGCATTAAGTCGGCTGACCTCTTCGTTAATTACTTCCAGGTCGTGCCCCAGAGTTTGAGAAGTCAGGGGCTTGTTTGAGGTGAGGACGCGTTGCAGGAGTTGGATGTGGATACCCATAGACGCCAGTGGGTTCTTGATCTCGTGGGCTACCCCGGCGGCCAAAGTGGTCAGACTGGCAAGGCTCTCGGCACGGCGCAACTGGGCTTCTTTGTTCTTGCGTTCCGAAACATCCTGGGCTAGCAGCATGGTCCCTTGAACCAGCCCGCCCTGCACGAGAGGCATCAGGCTAAAATTGAGGATAACAGGCCCAGCATTAGCGTCAAGCACAAACTCACGGGTCAAAGAGGTGTCTTTGGTACCGAGCGCATGTTGCAGAAACTCGGCCACGTCGGCATCGTGAAGCAAAGCCCAGATTGGCTTGTCTGAGCCCTCGAAACCCTTTTGAAAGGGAATCACACGCTCTGCAGCTTTGTTGTGAAAAATGACATGGTGATCAGGATCGAGCACCACAAACCCATTGGGAAGCGAGTGGAGCGAAGCTTCATAAAGCTCGTGCTCGGCCACAACGGCCCCCAGCAATGAGGCCAGTTGGGCGCGTTCCAGGCGTGGTGCCAGCTCCATGGCCCGTTTGACGAAACGGCTCATGGAGCTCTACTACTTATGTCGGCCGCACGCGCGCGGTAGAACAAGGTCTCGATGAGTAGGGCGGGCCCAAGGTTGTAGGTATCCCTCCGTCCGCGGACTTCGGTGAGCAACTCGAAGAACCGCTCCTGTGCCGTGAGGTCAAGCCTTGCATCAGCCTGAGCCACCAGCGCTTCGAGAAACACGCGAAAGTTGTCCTCTTCACTCCAAAACTTGCCATAGGCTTCCAGCGGGTAGATGGGCTGGCCAAGGGCCTCAAGAAACTGTGAGGCCAGTTCGTCGTAGAGGCCCTTTTTATGCGTTTCAGAAGCTTGAAAGTAGTCGGCCAAACCCACATATGAACCCGGAGTGCTGTGGAAAAGAGTTCCCAGGATGCTCTGTTGCTCTTCAGTCGTCCTCTGGGCAAAACTGAAAGCACGCAAACGCGACAGGAGAGTGGGCAGGATGGCGCCCTTCTGACTGGTGAGCAGGAAAAACCAAGTATTGGAAGGCGGCTCCTCTAGGATTTTCAGAAGAGCATTCCGCGGCGACTCGGCCATTTTGTCGGCGTTTTCCAGCAGAACAAACTTCGGAGCACCCGAGGTGGTGGTTCGTGCCCAAGCCGAAGCCTTGCGGATCTGATGGATAGGAATACCCGTGCTGGGCAAAGCGTCAGACAAGGCCTTAGAAGCCGAACTAATGCGTTCCAGCAGGGAAATAAGGCCTTTCTCTTCTGGCAGCTTCTGAGCCGGGTACAAGACCTCCAGATCGTCTTGAAGGCTGGACAATGGCCCGGAAGTGCCCTTAAGCTTGGCCTCATCACCTTCCCACAGAATGGGATCAAAGCGCTTGAGAAGCTTTTTGACGGCCCTCAGCAGAAAAAAACGCCGCGGATCCGTGCGATGGTGCTCCAAGAGGCTGGCTCCGATTTCTATCTCTGCAAGCAGATTTTTCTGCCCCAGAATCATCAACCATGGGTAGTCGAGAGTCCGGTGGTTGCGGCAGTGGTCACAAGTGCAATTCCAGTCGCCACTTTTGGCGCAACTGAGCCCGCGGCTGGTTTCCAGCGCCGTGGTCAGTTTGGCACTGTAGTGCGGTCCATGAAACAGTAGGCTGGCCGGCAGGGTTCTTTGCGCTACTTCCCTAGAGAGGTTGCTCACCACTCGGTCCTGAAACAGGATGTTCTCAAACAGAATCTGCCCCCGCCTTGAGTTCCGGATGCCGCTCCAGGAGCACTTCGGCCATTTTTGAAGAGGCTTGGCGCGCCCCAAACTTTGCCAACTCCTGACCCATCGACGAGCGGCGTGCGGCATCGTTTACCAATCCGATGACCTGCTCGGCCAATTCTCTTGGGGTCGTTAGGTTATCAAGTACAATCGCTGCACCATGGCTGGCGAAGTGCGCTGCATTACGACCCTGATCACCTCGAGAACCCTCCCCGAGTGGGAGCAGCAGAAGCGGCACGTTACAGGCCGCGGCTTCCCAAAGTGTCCCCGCACCCGAGCGCCCAAACACCAGGGTGGCACCCTGAAGCAGCGCGGGCATCTGGGTGGAAAAAAAAGCTCTGGACACGTACCAAGGGGTGTCGGGGAGAGCTAGCCATTGCGAACCCGTCTGATGGACGACAAAAACTTTGCCTTCCAATTCAGGCAAAGCTCTTTGCAACAGGGTGTTGACCTGAAGAGCACCAAGACTTCCCCCGAGGACAACCAAGACAGGAGCCCCCACAGGCACGGGAAAGAGCCCGGACAGAGGCGTCGCAGCGGGGGTAAAGAAATCGCTTCGGACGGGGTTGCCACTGACGACTATCTTCTTCTGAACCGCGGCCGAAAACACCTTCTTTGTGGCCTCGTAGGCCACAAAAAGCAGGCTGCTCGAGCCTAGGTTCAATCGTGTGGCCAGACCAGGATCGAGGTCGGACTCATGAGAATAGACCGGGATGCCCAGCGATCGTGCTGCGCGCACGGGTGGAACGCTAACGAAGCCACCCTTCGAGAAAACGAAGGTTGGCTTCAACGAAGTGAGCAGTTTTCTCGCCTGAAAATAACCGGCGACAATACGAAAAAGGTCTGTTACGTTTCGCCAGTCGAGGTAACGGCGCAACTTGCCCGTCGAAACCGGCTGGTACTCCCAGCCTAGAGCCTCGATAACCTGGCGTTCGATGCCGGTTTTTGAACCGATCCACACTAACCTCAGCTGAACTCTTGGCATTAAGGCCTGAGCTAAAGCGATTCCGGGATACACGTGCCCGCCGGTTCCTCCGCCGGTAAAGACAACAACTTGCACAAGCACCCCCGTTGAAGTAGCCTAATTCTACCATGAAGAAATTGGGGATGGCAACGATATTCCTCGTGTCCGCACTCGCTCTGCCGGCAGAACCGGTAGCTCCAACGCTCGAATCATGGCTTTCCTTCCTTCCGGCCAAAGAACTCCAGGAGTTGTCAGCAAAAGGGCAACTTCTATTGGTCGGATCCACTTTGGAACCAACTTGGGGCTCTCGGTCGGGGTTTTCGGCGGAAGTTGCTTCTGGTTTGACCCTCAAGGGAGCTACAGTGTCCATCGAGGGTTTTTTTCTGTTTCCTAAACCAGCTGCGGGTGCAGAACTGGCACTCTACAACGCCGTGAACGCTGTTTCTTCAATGGAAGGCCTCCAGTACTATTCGGTGACCCGGCAAAGGATGGAGACCCTCCTCCTGGCCAGCTACAGGGTGGCATCGTTTGCTGACCTGAAACGAGTACCCGACCCCGCATTTACGACCCTACCCGCCTTCCAAAGGGCGCTCGTGTTCCAAAAAGACAACAAACTGGGTGACGGACTGAGTGAAATCACGTGGAAAACTTCGCCCAATCTCCCTTTGGTGATGACGATAAGAAACGCCCAGACTTTAAGCTTCGGTTTTCTCCCTCTCGTCGACCCAGGTAACCTGCAAATGCTGTTTGTTATTCAACTTTTGGCAGACAAGGTAGCCGTATACGGTGCAATGTTGGGTAAAACTGTGGGTCTGCTCGGCTTGGAACACACCAAGGACGAAAGCTTCCGTAACCGGATGCGAGCGCTTGCCGGGTGGCTGGGAGCCCGAATTTCCAGCCTCAAGAACTAGTTCGACCGGCGGATTTAACACAATTCTCACAAAAATCAAACTAAGTCATCATTCGATGCGACCATCCTTCATCAGTCCACCTAGGAGGATAATCATGAAAAAGATTGCAGCGATTGCGATGGCTGTACTTATGGCCACCGGTGCTTTTGCTCAGGATTGGTCTTGGGCCAAGAAAGACGCTTCCGGCTTTGTCACCGTCGATGTGACAAAAGTCAAAGGCGACGTGCTGACCAGCGGCTCGAGCACCGTGTTCCCCATGGCCCAACTGGTCATCGACCAGTTCAAGAGTGAAGGCTACAAGAGCCAGCTCTCTATCGACAACATCGGCTCCGGTGCAGGACTCAAGCGTTTTGCCAACAACGAAGTTGACTTCGCCAACTCGTCGTCCAAGATCAACGCTGACCAGAAGAAGGCCATCGTCGACGGTGGAGTCAAGGGCAACCTTCTCGAGTTCAAACTTGCGGTTGACGCGGTTGTGATCTTGGTTAACTCCAAAAACACCTTTCTCAAGAACGTCACCCTCGACCAAGCCAAGGCCTTGTTCTCAACGGCTACCAATTACAACGAAATCGACCCTTCCTACCCCGCTCAGAAGATTGTGCGCATGATTCCCGAAACCAGCCACGGTACCTTCCTTTACGTCGCTGAAAAGCTCTACGCCAAGAAGAACGAGGCACTGACAGGCGCGCCCAACACCCAGCGATTTCAGGACTACAACCAGTTGATCGCCAACGTGTCCAAGGATCCTAACGCTGTTGGTTTTATCGGCATGGACTACTTTGAGCAGGCCACCGGAGCCAATCCCGTATCGCTCGATGGAGTGGCTCCCAGCAAGACGACCGCCTTGGATGGAACCTACGGCCTGAGCCGCTACCTGTACACCTACACAACCGACACCATTCTGCAGACGAAGCCTGCCGCCGCCGCCTGGGCCGCCTTCTTTCTGAACAACGCCTCGAAGGCCGCCCAGAAGGTGTTCTTCTTCCCGTTACCCAAGGCCGACTTGGACGCCCAGAAGAAACTCCTCGCCGATACCCTCAAGGGTAAGTTCTAACTCCTGTTTTCGGGGCCGGTCTATTGCGGATCGGCCCCTTTTTGCTACAATCCCACCGAGGTATCGATGACACCCGAAGTAAAGGTTTCCGAAAACGTGGCTGCGCTGCTGAAAAAGCGCCTTCGGCCCGGTGAAGATTTTATACAAGTACTTCTGGTCGCCTGTGCCTTAGTCTCGGTTCTTACCACCGTGGGGATTATCTTGGCGCTGCTCGGTGACGCCCTGCGCTTTTTTGCCACCCCGGGCTTCAGTTGGTGGGACTTCCTTACCGGCACTTACTGGGAGCCTGGCTCGGGCCACTTTGGCATTCTGGCACTGATCACCGGCACGCTGATGACGAGCTTGGTGGCCATGGTGGTTGCTGTTCCTGTGGGAATGGCGATCGGGATTTATCTTAGTGAGTACGCTTCGGCTCGTGTTTCGCGGGTTCTGAAACCGGTGCTGGAGATCCTTGCGGGCATTCCCTCCATCGTTTACGGCTATTTTGCCATCAACTTTGTTACCCCAAGCCTGCAAGCGATGATGGGTGACCTGGTTAAGCCACTTAACGCCCTTTCGGCGGGCATTGTGATGGGCATCCTGATTCTGCCGCTCATCGCATCGATGGCGGAGGATGCTTTGGGCGCTGTTCCGAAAAGCCTGAAGCAGGCTGGCTTTGCCATGGGTGCTACCAAGCTTGAGGTGGCGCTTCACATCACCCTTCCTGCGGCGACCAGCGGTATCGTGGCGGCCATAATCCTAGGACTATCTCGCGCTATCGGTGAAACGATGATTGTCGCTCTCGCTGCAGGGTCTTTCCCCCGCGTGAGTTTCAACCCTCTTGGGTCCGTCGATACCATGACCGGTTACATCGTGCGCACCTCCGGAGGCGATATCCCTCAAACCAGCATTGAATACATGGGAATTTTTGCCATTGGACTGACCCTCTTTCTCATCACGCTGGGGCTGAATATGATGAGCAGGCGCATCATTGAACATTTCCGCGAGGTTTACGAATGAGCGACTTTCATCCCAACGAAAAAGGTCGCAAACGGACTGCGGGGCTTTGGAATGTTGTGTTCTTGGCCGCGACGCTTGTGGGCGTGCTGAGTCTGGTCACGCTCGTCACTTCACTAATCGACTCTTGCTTTGGCTACGTGGTGCTGCAGGACGCTTATGCTTACTCCGAGGTTTCGGTTGCACCCGACAAAGCCCTTGCCTCGCTGACCAAGGACGAACTTGTCCAGACGCTGCGTACCACAGCTGAGGCAGACCTCACCGATCTCACCACCGGCCGGCTTCGTCTTCTCGAGATGGACCGCCCCCTCGAAGTTCGCACGGAAGACGATCTAAGAAACCTAGTGATCACCGAAGTTCTCAAATCGGAGATCAAGAAGTCGTGGTCGCTCATGGAGTCGCTGAGTCAAGCCCCAGCAATAACCGAGTTCCAGAAATCTCGCTACCCGGACGGCCATCTGGCCTTCCGTTCTTGGCTGTCACCCGAGTTCCTCACTAAGGCGCAATCCGGTGGAAAGGCAGAATCCAACGGGCTCAGGGGGGCAATCATCGGCTCGTTGTGGATCATCCTCATTGCCATCGTGATTGCTTTTCCGATCGGTTTGGGTTCGGCCATCTACCTCGAAGAATACGCGAGCGACAACTGGCTCAACCGCCTAATTCAGACCAATATCTACAACCTGGCAGGAGTGCCTTCCATCATTTACGGAATGCTGGGGCTCGCCATTTTTGTGCGCCTCATGGGACCGATCACATCCGGGGCCATCTTCGGGGTGCAGGACGTCAACGGGCGCACCGTTTTCTCGGCCGGCCTTACCTTGGGCATTCTCATCCTGCCCATCATCATCATCAACGCTCAGGAAGCGCTCAAGGCTATTCCCAACTCGCTGCGCTACTCCAGTTACGGGGTGGGCGCCACAAAATGGCAAACCATCTGGCACCACGTCATCCCGGCATCCATGGACCGCATCCTTACCGGAACGGTCTTCGCCGTCAGCCGCGCCATCGGCGAAACGGCGCCTCTGGTCGTCATTGGAGCTTCAGCTTTTCTTACCCTTGACCCCAGCGGCTTGTTCTCAAAGTTCACCACCCTGCCCATACAGATTTTCACTTGGAGCCAGATGGCAAGCCCCGAGTTCCGGCACGTCGCGGCCGCGGCCATTGTCGTGCTGCTGGTTTTGCTCCTCGGCCTCAACGCCGTCGCCATCTACTTCCGTACCGGGATCCAAAAAGCTAAGGACGCGCTATGAACCTCGACAATACCGCCGGTCTCGACCTAAAGAACGTCAACATCCATTACGGCGACTTCCACGCTGTTCACGAACTAAGCATGGACTTTCAGTCCCGTGAAATCACGGCGCTCATCGGACCCTCAGGCTGTGGTAAATCCACCCTGTTGCGCTCGCTGAACCGGATGAACGACCTTATTCCTAGCGCCAAGACCACCGGGGAAATCGTTTTCCACGGCAAAAATGTCTACGACACCGATGTCGATCCGGTTCAGGTGCGAAGATGGATCGGCATGGTGTTTCAGAAGCCAAACCCGTTCCCCAAGTCGATTTTCGAGAACGTGGCTTGGGGAGCGCGCATTAACGGCTACAAGGGCGACATGGAAGAACTCGTGGTGACCAGTATTCAACGCGTCGCCCTGTGGGATGAGGTCAAAGACAAACTGCAGAAGCCGGCCCTCGCCCTCTCCGGTGGCCAGCAGCAGCGACTTTGCATTGCCCGTACCATAGCCGTACAGCCACAGATTATTTTGATGGATGAACCGACCTCGGCTCTTGATCCCATCAGCACCGCCAAGATTGAGGACCTTCTCGATGAGCTCAAAAAGAGCTATACCATCATTAT
>CANJXC010000021.1 GCA_947478845.1 Spirochaetales bacterium
CTCGCTAAGCGGTTGGCGTTCCCCGCACCCGTTCCCGTGATACCAGCCAGCGATACCGCTGCCGTTCCTGCCGTCAGGGTTAAGGAGAAGGCTCCGTTTGTTGTTCCGGTCACCGAAAGATCCCCAGTGGCACCGCCTCCGTTGGTTATAGCCGTGTTGGCCTGTAGAACCAAGTTTCCCGTGAAGCTCACCGCGCTCGAGGTGGTCGTATGCGTGCCGTTGGTTTGAATGGTGGTCGCTGTCACCAACTGCGCCCCCGTGGTCGTCACCGAGGCTCCGAAGCGGGCGGTTAACGCAGACACCACCGAGAGGCTTGTCAGTGGCGTGGTTAAGCCAACCACACCGGCAATGCTGACCGTACCGTTGGACCCTGGGGTCAGAGTCAGAGCTTTGGCGCCATTGATGGTGCCTGTTCCGGCAAAGGTAATGGCTCCGTTGTTGGTGGTCACTCCAATTGGAGTTGCACCAAGGGTTGTTGCGCCCGTAAAGGTGATGTTGGCAGCACTTGTTGTTGCTTGGTAGGAGGTTCCGTTGAGCGTGATCGCCGTGGAAGTGACACTCTGGGTATCGCTGGTAAATACCGAGTTGAGTACCGAACTGGAGGCGCTCGACACCGTCAGGCTTGTCAGTGGCGAGCTGCCGCCTACAACACCCGCGATGCTGACCGTCCCAGTGGCTCCCGGGGCCAGAGTCAGGGCATAGGCACCATTGATGGTTCCTGTTCCGGCAAAAGCAATAGCCCCGTTGCTGGCGCTCAGCGACGTGGAACCGGCCAAGGTTGAGACTCCCCAGCTCTGGTTTGCATTGCCAGTGGTCACCGTGCCGAAGAAACTTGTCACACCGGCGGTGTGAGTGACACCGGCTAAGAAGTTTACTGTGTCGGTACTTTCATCGCCCAAGGTCAGGGTTCCGGTGTTGTTGAGCGTGGAAGTCCCGGTAATCGTGTTGTTGGTACCAGTGAGGCTGATGTTGTAAGCCGCTGTTCCCGCGGCGGCAGTGAGGTTGCCCGACAAGGTGAGATTGCCTGCCACTGAAATCACGGAGGAGCTGTCGGTGATGGCCAGGTTGACAGCCGACAACGCTGAGCCGAAGGCGACGCCAGCGGACTTGGTGATTGTCACTGTGCCGAGGTTGGAGCCGACCGCTCCGGTGATGCTGACTGCACCTGAGGTATTGATGGTTAGGTTGGGTGTGCCCGAAGCGCCGTTGATGGTTGAGTTTGCCGCAATGAGGCTAGCCGCGCCTGCTCCCAACGTCAGGGTCGTGGCGGCAGCCAAGGTAGTTGCCGCCACTGTGATTGCGCCGGTCGAAGTGCCCCCAATGAGCGTATTGGCCGTGGTGGAAATCGCATTCCCATCAAAATTGAGCACACCAGTTCCTGACGCCGAGATGGTTCCTGCCAACGATTTAGAACTAGGAGCCGTTGCCGTAACGCCGGCGGTAAACTGTGTCGAAGTACCGGCCACGGTGAGAGTGCCGGTGTTGTTGAAGGTGGTGGCGCCTGCAATGGTGTTGGTAGTGCCGGTGAGGCTGACGTTGTAGGTTCCTGCTGCCAACGTCAACCCGGTCGTCAAAGTCAGATTGCCTGCCACGGAAATCGAGCCCGTGCTGTTGGTGATGGCCAGCGTGGCAGCCGACAAAGTGGACGAGAAGGTCGTTCCATTGGAATTGGTCACCGTCAAACTGTTGCTAGCCCCGGTCACGGCTCCCGAAACATTGATAGTGCCGCCCGAGCCAGCGTTGAAACTAAGGTTGCCACCGAGAGTCAAGTTCGACAGGGAGAGGTTCTGCCCGGCCCCACCCCCGGTGGCCAAACTGCCGGTAAAAGTATTTGTTCCCACAGTGGTGGAAGTCACCCCGCCCGTGAAAAGGTAACCAGCTCCAATTGTGACGCCACCGGTGTTGGCAAACGTTACGGCAGAGGTTGTCGTCCCTCCCGAGGTTAGGTTGATCCCATAAGCACCGGCTCCGCTGACGGTCAGCGTGGTCGCATTCAAGGCATCGGTAAAAGTGACGGTACCCGCTCCACGGGTTGCAGTGATGACCGTAGCCCAGCTCTGCCCGTTGCTGGTCACCGACTGGGCTCCGCTGCCATTCAGGTTGAGCGTGGAAGTTCCTGACACCAGCGTCGCACCGGTGGAGGCCAAGGGATTCAGGTTGAGGTTACCTGCCACGCCAAGGGTGAAGGTGGCTAAATCTAGGGTGCCTCCGGTTCCTGTATTGGCCGCTTGGAAGTTGCCGGCCACGTTGGCAGAGGTCGCCAGCGTCCCGCCTTGGTCGAGAGTTAGGTTGGCAAAGGAGCCGGTCCCTTGGCTGAGGCGAGGAGAAGCCGAGGTGAACCGGACGGTAGAGGTCGAAGTGCTCGCCGTCAAACTGGTGACCTCCCAGTTTCCGCCCACCGTCAAAGTGCCCCCGGGTGCCGATAGAGCAGCAAGAGAGGTGACCTCTCCCGCGACATCGAAGGTTCCTGTTATCGCCGAGGCGTTGACGGTTCCGGTGCCCGAAAGGTTACCAGCCAACGACACGTTGTTGTTTCCCAGCGTGAGCGCACCAGAGTTGACGGTCAGGTTCCTGAGGTTGGTGGTGGTGCCCACAGGCCCGGTCACACTCGCCGACCCGGCGCCCAAGGCAAAAGTCGCATCGTTGGTGGCGGCCGACCCGTTCAAGGCGGCGGTCAACGAAATCACCCCGGAACTGGTGGTAAAGGTGCTAGAAGCGCTAAGCGTCACGTTGCCAGAATACGTTTGGTTGCCATTGGTGGTGACGTTGCCAACGCTCAAGGCTGCTACCGAAGCATTCGTTGAGCTCAGGCTCAGACTGGTCAGCGGGGTGGTAGCGCCCACCTCGCCATTCAGGGTGACGGTTCCGGTCCCGGCGCTGAGGGTGAGCGTCTGCGCCCCGTCGAGGGCAGCAAAACTTACCGAACCCCCGCCTGAAGAGGTCCAGGTGGTGATGCTGGTAGGTCCCGTCAGCTCTACAGCCTGGGAGACGGTAACGGTCGGCGAGGTGCCCGAGCTCAAGTTGACCACGGTGCCCTGGAGTTGACTGCCCTCCAGCGTCAGCGCCCACCCGCCCAAGTTGAGGGTGCCGGAACTCACCAGCAGGTCGCCGCCGAGCGTCAGCGCGCTGGTGGTCAGCGTCACCGTGTTGGTACTGCCGATAGTCAGGTGGCCTAAAGGCACCGAGGCCGCCAAGGTTTTGGTACCGTTCATGGTGAGGGTCAAGTTTGTCGGATTCGACACTGTATTCGAAACTTCCACGTTGCCGGTCGCCGTGATGGTGTTGCTTGCAGGGTTGGTCAGGGTGCCCGTGCTGGTGAAGTCGCCAGAGGAAAGTGAACCGGAACTAGCTATCGTTGCTGAGTTGACCAGACTGCCGACGGTTAAGGTGGTGGCGACGGGGATAGTCAGGATGCCCCCGGTGACGGTCAATTCTCCGTCTAGGGTCAAGTTGCTGGATAGGGTGGCGGAAGTGGCAGTGCTGCCCACTTGAAGGTTGCCCAGTGTGGTCGTGGCGCCAATCGTGGAAGAAATGCCGGTAACAACGAAGGTACTATTGGTCGGTGAACTAAAAGTGCCCCCTACACTGAGGTTTCCACTGGCGGTGATGGTGTTGGTGAACCCATTGGTCACTGTGCCCGAGCTGACGGAAAAGTCGCCCACGTTGGCCGATGCGCCATTGGCGGTGATAAAAGCGAGGTCTCCTCCGTTGATGTTCACAGCCGCGCCGCCGCTATTCAATTGCCCTGTGGGCCCAGCCACCGAGAGGGTACCCGAGGTGAGAGTTACGGCCCCGGTGTTGAGCACGTGGGTTCCAATGGCAAAGGTGGCACCGGCATTGTCCAGCGTCAGGGCAGTGAAGGTGGCATCGCCATCGAGAGACAGCGTTCCCGCCGTCGAAATTGTCAGGTTTGGGGAGTAGCTGATGTCGCCCACCACAAGGGAGTTTGTGCCCAGGCTGAGGCCGGTACCGGAGAAGCTGAACACCCCCCCAGAGCCTTTGAGAATCAGACTTCCATCGGAGGAGTCCAGCGCTAGGGTGCCGGAGTTGGTGAGCGTCTTGCCCCCAGTAACGTTGAGAGTGACCGCTTCGCTCTCGACCGAGGAGTCGAGGGTCAGCTTTTTGCCAGCGCTAATGGAAAGATTGCCCACCGTTGAGCTCCCGGTCCAGCGCACGTCGCTGCCCCCAACGGACACCGTGTCGAAGGTTTGCCCGTTGGGTCGGACGGTCTGCATCGCGCCACCATCGAAGATCACGGTTGACCCCGTCGCATTGGCCAAGACCCCCAGAGTTAGGTCGCCGCTCAGGCTGAGGGTCGAGTTGTTGGATAGGGCTAAGGTTGCCCCGGTAAACACGGCATTTCCGGTCACCGACAACGTAAACGTGGAGCCCAAAGACAGCGTCGCTGTGCTCGAAACGGTTAGGTTTCCATGGGTCGCCAGTGAGGTGCTCAGTGTCAGATTAACCGCGGCATCCACCACAACATCGAAGTCGCTGTAGGTGATCGAGCTCGTGTCGGTAATGGTCGCGTTGGTCGAAAACGTCGCGCTGTCGCCAGAGTCCAAACCAGGATAGCCCGTCCCAACCGACCAGTTTCCGGGGTCGGTCCAGGTGGCTGCGTCGCCGCCGCCAGTCCAGCTGTAGCTTGTCGCTCCCCACCCCGCCCCCGCAAGAGCACCCATGAGAAAAACAAGAATGGAAACTCGGGTTAGACGAACCAAAAAGGGAGATACCTCACCTTCACAGTATACAACTCACACTTCTTATTGTCGGCACTTCGGCTTGTTCACCGTAACCGACCCCCTTGTCGACGGAACCTAGTTTCCTTACATTAATCCGTCGAAGGAGTTTTCATGTCCAAGCGAGAGTTTCAAACCGAAGTCAACCAGCTGCTGCAGTTGATCATCCATTCCCTTTACTCCCACCAGGAGATCTTCCTGCGGGAACTGGTTTCGAACGCTTCTGACGCGCTCGATAAACTCAAATACCTCACCCTCACCGAGGACGCCTACAAGTCGTTGGCCTTCGATCCGCGCATCGATCTCGATCTCGACGAGGAGCACCACACGCTGAGCATTGCCGATACCGGCATCGGCATGAACGACGAAGACCTCGTGGCCCACCTGGGCACCATCGCCCGCTCGGGTACCAAAAACTTCCTGAGCAAGCTCTCCGGCGATGCCAAGCGCGATAGCAACCTCATCGGCCAGTTTGGCGTGGGGTTTTACTCGGTGTTCATGGTCGCCGACCGCGTGGAAGTGATTAGCCGCAAGGCCGGTGAGGAAAAAGCCTGGCGCTGGACCAGCGACGGGAAGTCGGGCTTCGAGATCGAGGCCGCCGAGCGCGACAAACACGGCACCACCGTCATCGTGTACTTCAACGAAGAAGGGAAGGAATACGCCTCGTCGTGGAAAATCAAAGACGTCATCAAAAAGTACAGCAACCACATCGCCTTTCCCATCCACATGACCTACGACAAAAGCGAGTGGGACGAGGGCGAGAAAAAATCGATCAAAAAGAACACCACCGAGCAGATCAATTCGGCCAACGCCTTGTGGAAGCGCTCCAAGAGCGAGCTTAAGGACGAAGATTACAAGGAGTTCTACAAAACTCTTTCGGGAGACTGGGAAGAGCCGCTGGTGTGGTTCCACACCAAGGCCGAAGGGACGATGGAGTACACTACCCTGTTTTTTATTCCCAGCAAGCAGCCCTTCGATTTGTTCCAGGCCGACTTCAAACCCGGAGTGAAGTTGTACGTCAAGCGGGTGTTTATCACCGACGACGATAAAGAACTGCTGCCCACTTGGATGCGCTTCTTGCGCGGCGTCATCGACTCCGAAGACCTGCCCTTGAACGTCAGCCGCGAAATTTTGCAGCAGAACAAAGTGCTCAGCGCCATCAAGACGGCCAGCGTGAAAAAAGTGCTCAGCGAATTGCAAACTATCGCCACCAACAACCCCGAGCAGTACGGCAAGTTCATCGAAAACTACAACCGCCTGCTCAAGGAAGGCCTCTACAGCGATTTCGCCAACCGCGAGGCCTTGCTCGAGCTCGTGCGCGTCAAGTCGACCAAGGCTGTGGGCGAGGATGGCACTGCCAGTTTCACCAGCTTTGCCGAGGTGAAAGACCGCATGCAGAGCGAGCAGAAGGCTATTTACTACATCACTGGTGGTGCCTCAGGCCAGCTTCGCAACTCACCGCTGCTCGAAATCTACAAGAAGAAAGACATCGAAGTGCTCATCCTCGACGATGAAATTGACGAAATCGTGTTCAGCGGCATCGAGAAGTACAAAGACATCGAGCTCAAGTCGGTCAATCGGGCCAGTGCCGGCGAAGACCTCAAGGAAGAGGGCGACAAGAAGAAAGAGAAGGAAGTCAAACCACTTCTCGAAAAGCTGAAAAAGGCGTTGGGCGACAGCGTGAAAGACGTGCGCTCCTCGGTGCGCCTGGCCGATAGCCCCAGCTGCATAGTTGCCGACGAAGACGACCCCACGCTCAAAATGGCGCAGATGATGAAGGCCATGGGCCAAGCGGGCAATATGCCGACGCTCAAGCCCATTCTCGAGGTGAATCCCGACCACGACATCGTGAAGCGCCTGGCCAACATCACCGACGACGACCAAATTGCCGACGCCGCGTGGTTGCTGCTCGACCAAGCCCTGCTCATCGAAGGCGTGCCCCTCGAAGACCCAGCCAAGTTTGTTCAGCGGCTCAACCGGGTGCTGGGAAGGGCAATTTAGGCCCATCCGCCGGTTAGGTGGGTAGAATAAAAAAAGGCGATCCCTCGGTCGTAGACCAGGGGGATCGCCTTATTTGTTTGCGGAAAGGAAAAGTCAGCGGGGTTGGTAGTTAGTGGCCACCCGGTCGCGGTAGGCGCCGCTGGTAATCTGGTGATCTACCCCCAAAGAACTGGACACTTTTTCTGGCAGAACTCGCATAATTGGCGAGACTGGCAGGGGGAGCGGACCGATGAGGAAGTCGACTTACAAGGACGAGCAGATCGCCTTTGCATTGAAACAGGCGGACACGGGGACGCCAGTGGCCGAGGTCGTGCGCAAAATTGGTATCAGCGAACAGACCTTCTACCGATGGAAGAAGAAGTTCGGCGACATGCTGCCTAGCGAGGTCAAGAAGCTTCGGCGGCTTGAAGAGGAGAATCGGCCACTGAAGCAGTTGGTGGCCGACCTGAGCTTGGACAAGGCCATGCTCCAGGACGTTCTTTCAAAAAAAGTCTGACGCCTACCCGGAGGCGTGAGCTGGCCGAGAACCTGATCGCCGTGTACCGGGTGAGTGTCAGGAGGGCCTGCAGACTGGTAGAGATGGACAAGTCGACCTAACGAGGCCTGGGCGGGCGATCTTGATCGCCTGGATTCTTGTGTTGGCTCAACTGTTCAATGGCAAGCGGTTCCGAACCCTGACCTTGGTCGACACCTACACCCGTGAGTGCCTGGCAACGCATGTCGGCCAATCGATCCGTGGCATCGACGTGGTGTCCGTGCTGGAGGGTCTGATTCCGCTCCGGGGCAAGCCCGAACATATCCGGGTCGACAATGGTCCCGAATTCATCTCGAAGGATTTGGACCTCTGGGCGTACTCCAACGGCGTTCACTTGAGGTTTTCTCGACCGGGAAAGCCGACGGACAACGCTTTTATGGAGTCGTTCAACGGAAGCCTTCGAGACGAATGCCTCCAGTCGAACTGGTTTCTGTCTCTGGACGACGCAAAGGACAAGATCGAAACTTGGCGAAGGGACTATAATGAATACCGGCCGCATAGTTCGCTAGGGTACAAAACCCCGGCCGACTTTGCAGCCCGCTACGAGGCACCAGACAGCCTGTCAGGCTGACAAAACTAACATTTTAAGTGTCCAGGGAATGGGGTACGGTCACTATGTCTGTGTTAAACGGGTTGGGCACGTTTTTGGATTATCTGAGGCTTCTACCGAGAGTTATTTTAAACCTATACCACGACGCAACCATGTTCCAATGTTACTCACTGGGGCAGTTATTCGCCAACTTGTTGAACAGATGAGCGCTCGCACTTGGTTATCGCGATCCGTCACGGCCTGGTTGAGGCTGGCGATCTGCCCGTCGCGATCCGTCACCGCCTGGTTGAGGCTGGCGATCTGCCCGTCGCGATCCGTCACCGCCTGGTTGAGGCTGGCGATCTGCCCGTCGCGATCCGTCACCGCCTGGTTGAGGTGGGCAACTTGATGCTTTAGCTCGTTTAACTGAAAATGTTCCAATTGCCGTGAACCGAGCGAGGCAAAATAACTTATTAATTTTTGCTTTTCGAGTGAATTGGATTTGAGCCAAACCAGTTTATGAGCAGCTGGTGCATTGTTTAGTTGCAACACTCCAAGCCCATGCGAATGCACAAACTCCAAGTTATTCGGGTAACAGGCTTGCAGTTCTTCCCAAAGTTTCCACACACCAAAATTTCGCTCACGAACATTGGTGTCGTGAAATAAGACAACCGCACCGGGCGCAAGTTTTGGTAGCCATGTTTCAAAATCATGGCGTACCGCCTCATAAGTGTGTAACCCGTCAATGTGCAACAACTGTATTGATTCACCGTTGAAATAGGTTGCGGCATCATCAAAAGTCGTCCGCAACAACCGAGAAAATTCAGCATAGGTTTCCTGATGATTTGCATTAACTTTGGCAAAAATCTCATCACCATATTTACCGGCATGTTCATCGCCCTGCCATGTATCAACGGCATAGCATTTAGTCGAAAGACCGGCCTCGACAACTGACTGGCAAAACGAAAAATAGGAATTACCGGTATGCGTACCAAGCTCAACAAATATTTTTGGTGATACTTCTTGGATCACCCACGCTGCAAAGGGCAAGTGCCCAACCCACGCGTTTGGGTGTTGAAGTGAGTTAGGGGTAAATGCTGCTGCTAAAATAAAATTGTTTGGGATAATGTCATTGCCTCTGACGTTTGTAGCTTTACTTCGAGCATTGGTATACCTAGCAGACCGGATGCAACGCTGCTAGATTCTGATTTACTCATAGAACTGTGATCCCGGCGCGAGCTGCGGTGTGGACTGAGTGGAAGATCTTGCATGAAAAAGGACGAAAGTAGGAATAGTCACCCGCCGTGCATTTTACCCTGGCAACACTCCTCGACCAATCGGAAACAGTAAGAAACTCGTCCACCCGAGCCAAAGTGTCGGCAGGCGGCGAGGCATACCCTTCTTAGCTGGCGCGGGATTTGCGGCAAATCGTCTGCACGACGGACTCCCCGTGTGGGATGTAGACGGCCATACACGGTCAAACGGGACTGTATGGCATTCCACTTCAACCAAACCGTCAACTTGCCACAGAATCCCCCTCGAATCGAAGATAAAGGGCCCAAAGTTGAGTCCGGGCCGCCTAACAATCTGATCAACCGGACTCAGGCCATTCGGCCTTCGCAGGTCATCGGAGCGATAGATCTTTTCAATCTCCTGGTCGATCAAATCCCTAGCGAACTGCTCAATAGATTGAATAGAGGAAGATCCAACAAGGCTTGTTCTCGAAAGAAGGTGACCGGTTATTGCCAGTGCAATGCTACCAATCTTCTCCATGACGATTGACTCCATTTGCTTGATCTGAGGATCGTTTTTTCGACTAGGTTCTCAACGCTTTAGAATACGACTCGAAGCCGAACAAGAGATCCAAGAATGGAATGAAACATTTTACAACCGGAACCGAACACAAACCGGACTCGGAGGAATGTCACCTCCCCGTTGGGCGAAGAAATATTGGGCTAATAGGAAATCGACAAAAGTTGCCGGTTTTTACTTGGTAAAGTTTTGGTTAGTTGACAGATTTTGGCCTGACTCACTCACCAAAAACTGGATCGAGCTTCATTATACGGCTAAGCCCGCCACCGTCGGGTCCGATGGGAAAATCCTCAATGACCCAAATAGACCCGTCCGGCACCTGCGACACATGTCTGATGCGCATACCCATTGGTATTTCCTGCGAGACCTCCACAGGATCGTTAAAAAAACTGAGCCGTATCAGCATTTGGCTCTTCAGCCCTCAAATCGAGTTCCCGTTAAGAAGAACATTCCTGCCGGGACCCGTGAGATTTCCCAAGCATAACGCGTCGCCGAAAAGCCGTTACCTGGCCGATGATCAGGGATATCGTCGGTTGCCGAGCCATAGTTGCGACCATTCGACACCAATGGCCAACCATAATTAGATCCAGCGAGGATCAAATTAACCTCATAGCCCCCTTGAGGGCCGTGCTTAGTCTCCCATAACCTGCCATCCGGAGAAAAGGCGATCCCATAGACGTTTCTATGGCCTATCTTCCAAATTTCTGCACGCATACCGGCCTCTATGTGGGTATTGGAAGGTTTGTCGGATGGATATCGTTGGTCGTAGCCAGCGCGACCTTCACCTACACGTCGGAGTTGTGTTTCCGGCGTATTCGCTTTGTCATGCCCGCGTCTGGGACGCAGCAACATCGCAGTAGTCGGGCAGGAAATACATTACTTGAGCCGTTCGTGTTTCCCAAGTCACTTCTGAGTCCCCACAGCTAAAGCCGTCGAGGGCTAAGATTACGTTATTCAGGCACGACTACGCAAAATCGCCGGCGCCGCGCGATGACAAGTGCAGCGTGTTACCATGCACGCGCCGCCTCCAAAGCTAGGGAAGCGAGGCGCCGCCAATGCTCAACGAATACGTCCTCGGAGAAGGCGCGCGCTACTTCGGCCGCCGCACGTCGTACCGCTGTGAGTCGCCCGGGTGCCGCTAGGGAAGTTAGTACCCGAGCCTCCAGATCGTCTAACTCACGATAAAGATACCCTGTCACTCCGTCCCTTACAAATGAAGGTGGCCCGCCATTCGAGACCACGAAGGGGGCCATCCCGTGGCTCATCGCCTCCAGCACACTGATGCCAAAATGCTCGCAGGCTTGGGGCTCAATCTCTTCATCAACCCCATACCCAGCCGCGTGAATGTAGATATGGCCACGCGACAGGACGCCCTGGATGTCCTGATGGGTCGCGTTGGCATGGAAGGTGACAGGCAGCCCGTAGGCAAGACGCTGGAGCCACTGGAAATAATTCCGATGCTCTTCACCGATGTTAATACTGCCAATAAGATCAAGCGTTACCGGCACGCCCCGCGCCACCAGGCGGCTGATTAGTTCGATCGCCACTTCATGGCGCTTGTTGTGCCCGCCGGTGAAGAACCGTCCGATCAACACAAAGCGGTAAGGCTCTGCCAGCGGCGTCGTTTGGCTCCCGGCCGGAGCAAGGTTCACCGGCGGTGCGACGACTTCGATTGGGTGATCGGGAAGTCCGTGTCGGGTAAACGCACGCCGCAAGTGCCCCTTCACGAAGTCGGAATAGACAATGGTGCTGTCAAAACCGCATAAGTTGCCGCTGCGTCGTAGCCGTTGGTCTTCAGCGATGGGAAAAGGAAACTGACAAACATAGTGACTGTGGGGTGAGAAGGCCGGATAGGGAGGCAGAACCTCATTGCTCATCGTCACAGAGAAGGCGATCGGCCCGAGTTCCCTGATGTCGCGTCGGCGCGTGATCTTCAAGGCCGATAGGTCAAGGTCGAGGTCCCTGCCCACAGCGGCCATTCGCGTAGAACTGTAGATCTCCTCCAGGAGCAGGTGTACCTCGAATTCCGGCATGAGAGCGCGGGCGGCGGTGAGGAGGTAGCGCTCCCCGCCTCCGGGCGTAATTGGGAAAGGGGTGTAGAAAACGGCGCGTGGCCGGCCTAACACGTGCACTGCTGGGCTGGGCAAGGCGGGCCGTTCCCAGAGTGCAGCGGCATCGCGCGCAGCGAGGTGCGCTCCCCAGCGGTTAAGGAAATGCCCGCGATTAACCTCGATAATGGTGTCTAGGCCAAGCGATTGGCGATACGTGGAAGAGGTTGCGTTTTCGAGATGGATTACCTGTGAGCGGCTGCAATAACCGACCAGCAGACTGCGCGCAGCGATTTTGAGGCAGAGATCCAAATCCTCGTAATACGCCGGCTCATACACATATTCGAAGCCACCGAGTTCGAGGAAGAGGTCCCGGCGAACCAACAAGCAGGCGGCCGAGCAGTAGTCAACGACGTGGTCCTCGGACACGTCTGCCGCCGCATAGGCGCCCGACTTGCCGACCTGTACAACGAAACCATCCGATCCCACGAAGCCGCCCGCCTCCTGAAGGCGCCCATCCGGATAGAGGAAGCGAGGCCCAACCGCTCCAATCCGATGGTCTCTCTTGAGGCGCGCCATGAGCGGTTCAAGCCAACCTTGCGTCACGAAGGCATCGTTGTTGAGGAAGAGTACGTATTCGCCGCGCGCCGCCTCGACACCGATGTTGTTGCCGTCCCCGAAGAAGCGGTTGACGTCGAGCCGGAGCACCCGGGCCGGGCCGTCCAGTTTGAGCAGCGTGGAGTAGTTTTCGATGGATGAGCCGTTGTCGACCACGACAATCTCGTAGCGGTGCCCGGCCGAGTGCATCCATAGGTTTCGCAGACAGATCTTTGTCAGGTCCGGTTTGTTGTAGTTAAGGATGATGATCGAAACTTCCGGTGTGTCCGCATCGTAAAAGGCACTGCCCACCTCCGCGGACCTCTCCTGCGCCTCGTCCATCCCGAGACGACCGCCTTCGAGCATCATCATCGCGTGATCCTCCGGATGGACCGGACCAAAACGCGCATCGGCCCTGTCAGGCGCCAGCTCGTGGAGGTGCGTATAGCCTCGATTCGTTCGGCGAAATGGGCCTCACGCGCGGCTAGGTGGGCCTTGGCCGCCTCTTGTTGTTCCGCGAACGCGATCTGAGCTGCAGCGTATTCCGCATTTATACTGTTCTGTCGTTCCCGCGCCGCCGTCAGCATGGCGCGAAGATAACCGCACTCGTGATCCATCTGCTGAAGCCGGCTCTGTTCCTCGGCGAGACGAACACGCTCTTCCGTCAACAGGATACGCAGCTGGTTCTGCTCATCATGGGCGAGCGTCGCGTCTGTATGGAGGCAGGTCGGCAGGCTAGCCGCCGCCCCCACGATGGCGTGAGGCGAGGCTACGGCAACGAGGTAGGGTGCGTGAGGCAGACCCTGCCGTTGCCGGAAGAGCGAGCCATCCGCGGTCGAAAAGCTTTCCACCCCGAAAGAGTCGCTCGAAGCGCATGCCAGTACCGAGCCTTCGAAAACCAACTGCTCATAGAGTCGGACTCGGGAAAAGCGCCGTCGAAGTAAGGCCTCGAACTCCTCAGGGCTCAGCTCCTTGAGGTGATAAGGGTTATTGTAGCCAGCTTCCTCCGAGTAGACGCGCCGGTCGGGCGTAGAGACGACGAAGATGCCGTCCGGGCGCAGCACCCGCATGACCTCGTCCAGCAGCGTGTCATGTTCGGCGACGTGCTCGAGGGTTTCGTAGCATACCACCACATCGACGCTGGCATCGGCGACCGGCATGGCCAGCACGCTTCCTATGCGGTATGTAAGGTTCTCTCGTCGGTAGAGTTTAGTGGCGAAGGTAACCGACGCCTCGTCGATATCCACGCCAACCACCGAGCGCGCAACGGAGGCCAGAAGGGCAGAACCGTATCCCTCGCCTGAAGCGATATCCAGCACGTCCTTGGCGCGGCAGAGACTCTTGGCGAAGAGGTAGCGGTGATAATGCTCGACACCAATGTTGCCTTGTAAGCCGGTTACGTAACGCTCCCCCGTGAACTCCATGCGCGCCAAAGGCTCGGGTAAGCGGATGTCCTCTTTATTCATGTCAGTCTCCTTGGAACCGATTTTCTGGGCCGATTGCGCAGTGCTGGGTGACAACTATGCTGGCCCCAGGTATTCGGACCACCCTTTGAGCTTGGTGGTGTAGACTATTTCTTGGGGGTAGCATGGATAAGCGGCGGTCGTTCAGCGACAAGATGAAGTTCGAAGTTTTGTTGGAAGTTCTGAAGGGTCAGCGGACGATGGCCGAAATCGCCAGTCAGTTTTAAGTGCATCCGATCCAGGTCGGTCGGTGGAAGAAAGAGTTCCTGGAAAGCGGACCCTCGATGTTCTCGTCGGCCAAATCAGCGAACGAGCGCCTGTAGATCCGCAGACAATGCGAGCTCTTGGAAATCAGTCGCTCGAGCTACTACTACGTGCCCCGGCCGGAGTCCGAAGCGACGATCAAGCTGATGAACCGCATCGACGAAATCTTCACCAACAACCTAGACTACCGCAGAAGGATGATGCGCAAAGTGCTCATCCGTGAGGACGGGCTGTACGTGAATCGCAAGCGGATCCGCCGTTTGATGCAGAAGATGGGCATCTGCGCGATTTATCCGGGTAAAAACATCAGCAAGCCGGGCAAAGGACTGCTCCACAAGATTTACCCCTACCTTCTGAGGCACCTCAGCATCACGGTACCCATCCACGTCTGGTGCACCGACATCACCTACATACGGATGAAGCGGGGGTTCATTTACCTGGTCGCCGTAATGGACTGGGGCACGAAGAAGATCCTCTCGTGGGAAATCTCCCAGTCGCTGGACAACCGCTTCTACGTCTCGGCGCTCAAGCCAGCCCTCGCCCAAAGGGGGCCAGCAAAGTCGGAGACCGCGCCCAAGAACAAGACATTTGTTGCTTGAACCTCTACGGCGAACCGACGTAATTGAGCCATTTCGGGTCCGTCTCCCATCAGCACAATGGGGGCTGAAACCTTGGATGCTCCTTCGATTAAGTATCGAAGGCCCTTGTAGTAGCGAAAAACTCCTACAAATGAAAAGAATCGCCCCCATTTCGACTTGTAGTCACAAACCTGCTGCGTGTCAGGCACGGGGTAAAAGGCTTGGTCCAGACCTAACGGAATGGATATCACTTTGCTTGGGTATCTACGCAAAAGTCGGCTGCTCTCGACGTACTTGGGGCTAGTAGCCACCAAAAACCGGGCTTGGGAAAACAGGAACGACTGAAGCGGTCTATACAGCTTGAGGATAGACTTCTGCCTCACAATGTCGCTGTGATAGGTGACCACTAGCGGCACTTTCGAACCGCTAAACCAATACAGCAAGTCGCCAAAGGGCCAAGGAAAATGTAGCTGGACAACATCGAAGCGCCTTACCAAGCGGCGGAACTGAAACAGGGCAGACCAACTGAAAGGCGTGGAGGCAATGGTAAAGTCAGCGGGCACCCGATGAATCACAATGCCCTCATACACCAGCCGCTCGAACTGCTTGGCGGTGTTAGACAAGGTAAAGATCTCGGAACGCACACCTTCAACCTCCAGCCCACGACAAAGCTCGAGCAGGCTCCGCTCGATGCCGCCGTAACTGTCAGGATAAAAGGTCTTGTAAACGTGGAGTACCCGTAGGATGCCGAACTTAGCCAACAGCAAAACTCGACAGGCTTAAAAGTCCCTTCAACTGTTGGCTACGACCTGAGAAGAAACGCGAGAAATGTTTAGGAATCCTTGGCGGGCTCAAGGGCCACAACCAGGAGCCAATGCCACTGCGCACTAATAGGTTCGTCAAGGCAGACCTCCGGCATAATTGATGCTTATTGCATACTTTTTGTTTTAGTTCACATACCTAATCACCTGTTCGACCGCCGCCGAAACGAGCTGATCTCCCCTAGTCCCTGGCTGGTGATTTGCGACTAATCTGGTAAGACACTAGACTAATAGTTGTTATTGGTAAATAAGTAAATATCGATGTTGAATATGTCATAGTACTCCTATAGGATATTGTATGAAACTATCAAGCAAAAGCATGTATGCTCTGCGGGCTCTTTTGACCCTCGCTATTCACCCGAAAGGGGTGCCATTGCCTGTGAGGGTACTTGCTGAAAAGAACCAGATTCCAATCAAGTTTCTGGAGCAGATCCTCACCCAACTCAAAAAATCTGGTCTGCTCATTTCGGTGGCAGGCCCCTCGGGTGGATACCTACTGGCGCGAGGTGCTGCCGAAATTACTTTGGGGCAGGTGATTGCTGAACTAGACGGAGAAGTGGCGCTGGTCGCGTGTTTGGCCAAAGAGGCCCACCAGATGTGCTCGTGCACCAATCAAACAAAATGCAATTTGAGGGTGGCGATTTCCGAAGTGCAGAGCGGGCTGAACAGCCTACTTGACAGCCGCTCGCTCCAATCGGTTCTTGATCAAGGTGCTCGGCGAGGCTAAGTGCGAGGCGCTCTTTGTCGTCTCCACCTATTTGGAGAAAGAGCGGAAGGCCAAAAATAGGCCGATGGCGTAAAGAAGCGGCACTCCCCCGGCGAACGCTAGGCGCAATACCGGGATTCCGGCAGGTTGCCAGGAATCGAGGGAATAGAGCCCGAGGCTTTCGACAAAATCAAGCAAAACTTTGGTGTATGACATCAAAGTACCCAGTATCACAAAGATCCAGGCCGGCTGACGCCCGTGGGCCCAAAGCATGAGGCCGGCTACGCAGGCGGCAAACCCGAAAATCATCTTGGCCGCCCACTCCCAGGTCACCCCGGGTACAACAAACTCCATCAGCTTGCCCCCGCGAGAAAACGCTCGCACGCCAATTTCCAGGCCTTGGCCTCGCCCTCGCTCAACGCGAGCGGGAGTAAAGATTCCAAACTCTGGTCGGGGCTCAGCACAAAACCGGCCTCCAGAAGCGTCGTAAAGAGGAACTCATAATCCTCGGGTTCGCAGGTCGCTTCCAACCAAAGCCCGTGCCTGCGGAAGACTCCTGTTGGAAGAACAACGCGGTCGAACAGACCAGAGACGAGGGCACTGGTTTTGGCAAAGACCGGATCGAGCAATTTGCGCCGTAGCGTGACCACCGCCCGGACTAAGGCCGCCACCTCGGTCACCGCTACCAAAGGCGCCTCAGGCAACCCGGTCGTAGACCCAGCTAGGAGCACGGCGACGGCCTGAACCGGGCCAGCAGGGAGAACCGGAAGAATAATTTCACTCCAGACTCCCGGTAATGAGCGTTCGCGCACCGAAAGGGGTTTCTCGTCACGCAACGGTTTCCAAAGGGCTCTATCGTAATCTTGGAAGCTAAAGCGCTCAGCCTTCCAATGTTCAAGCGCCTCCACGGCCACGGCCACGTTAGGGTAGAGGCGCAGTTTCGCCTCGAGACCAAACAGCTCATTCAGATGCCTCTGCAAGCGAGCGGTCCACCGCGTGGGTAGGTGGCTCGACAGGCCCTTGTCGAGCTGATTTTTCCATTCGCGGGCGGCTCCTTCCGGCCGGTGGCCAAACAACCAAGCCCCGCCTTGCTTCCATAGGTCAACCCAATGTTTATCCCCGGCGTAGAAGCGATCGCCACGAGCCCGCTGAATCGGAGGAAGCTGGTGGATCAGTGAGGTATCAATCATCGGAAGCCATTTTCTCCAGCGGCGTATAGGCCGGCAAAAACCGCCCCATCCGGCCGCTGTCGAAACGGACATCCAAGGCAAGCTCGCCGCCATTATACCATTTTTTCACCACAGTTCCGGAACCATAGTCGTCATGGTAGACCCTTTGGCCGGGAACCCACCCGTCATTCCCGCCAGCGGAGGCCACTTGCCCTAGGCCGTCCACATCGGTGGGGGTAATCTCCGCAAGAAACCGGCTCGGACTGCGGTCGAGGAAGCGTCCGTGCAGCAGGCGACGCTTGCACGCCGAAAACCAAAGCTCCTTGCGGGCCCGGGTGATGGCCACGTAGAACAGGCGCCGCTCTTCCTCCAGCTCGTCGCGGTCCTGCGCGGTCTCGTCGCGGGGAAACAGGCCGTCTTCCAGCCCCGTGACGAGCACCCGGTCGAACTCCAAGCCCTTGGTATTGTGCATGGTGATCAGCGTCACGGTACCGGGCACCTCTTCGTCAGACTCCCGACTCGCCGCAGCGTCGAGTTCAATCGTCTCCAAGAATTGACTCAGCCCCTCGCGACTTCCGGCAAAAGGCGCGGCCGCACTCACCAGTTCGTCGAGGTTTTGACGGCGACTGGTGCTCTGAACTTCGTCTTGCTGCTGATGGTATTCGGCGAGCCCCGACTTCTCGATGATCTCATTCACCGCCGGGGCCAACTGAGGCGAGTTCTCCAGTAAACTGCCGAGCTCGGAGGCAAGCGACAAAAACTGGCCCAGCCCGCTCTTGGCCTTGCCTTTCATATCACCCAGAGCTAAGCCACAAGCGTCGAGCCAGTTGTTGGCAAAACCCAAGTGGTTTTCGATATGGCCGAGGGCCGTAGCCCCCAAACCGCGGGCCGGTTTGTTGATAATGCGGCCAAAGGCGATGCCATCGCGGGGGTTGTTCAGAAAGGCCAGCCAAGCCAGCACATCCTTAATTTCCTCACGGGCAAAAAAGCGCACGCTGCCGACGATGCGGTAGGGAACTTTGGCCCGCACAAACGCGGCTTCAAAAGCCCGCGACTGCGCGTTTGTGCGGTAAAGAATGGCGGTTTGGGTAAGGGGCGACCGGCGGATGAGCTCAAGGGCCCACTGAGCTTCGGCATCCTGATCTTCGATGAGCACAAAGCGCGGTTTTTGGCCCTCGGGGTTCTTGGTCCAAAGGGTTTTGCCCAGCCGGCCCTGGTTTTTAGCCACCACTTGACCGGCAACGGCCAAAATGCGTCCCGTCGAGCGGTAGTTTTCCTCGAGGCGTATAACATTTGTGCCGGGAAAACGCTCCTGAAAGCCGAGAATGTGGCCGACATCGGCGCCTCGGAAGCGGTAAATGGACTGATCATCGTCGCCCACCACGGCCAGCCAAGTTTCCGGACCAGCGAGTTCCTTCAGCAGTTCAAACTGGGCCCCGTTGCAATCCTGATACTCATCGACCAACACCACTTGGAACTTTTGCCGCATGCGGTTCTGAAACCCGTTATGGGTACGTAGCATCTGCACGCTCTTCTGAATCAGCCCACCGAAATCCACGTTGCCACTGGCGGTGAGCTTAGCTTCGTAGAGAGCAAACACCTCTGCCAAATCCGGGTGGGCGCTAATAGAAGTCAGCTCATCGTCGGGGGTGAGGTTGTCGTCCTTGCACCGGCTAATCCAATGCTGAAACTGCCTTGCTTCGGCCGGCGGAACCTTGGCAGGTAGAATCGTCTTCACGAGAGCCAGCGAGTCGTCGTCGTCGTAGATGGTGAAGTAGGGGTCAAGAGCCGCCAGCGCTGCGTTGCGACGCAGCATCCAGGCACAGAAACTGTGGAAGGTCTTTACCATAGGAAGGCTTTCGGCGTTGGCGTCGAGGGTGAGCAGGTTCACAACCCGCTCCTGCATTTCCCGGGCTGCCTTATTGGTAAAGGTCACGGCGAGGATTTGGTCGGGCCGGAACTGCATTTCCGAAATCAGCCACGCTATACGGGTGGTAATGACCCTCGTCTTGCCTGAGCCAGCGCCTGCGAGGATGAGCAGTGGTGCCTTTCCGTGGAGCACGGCTTCTTTTTGCCGCTCGTTCAGGGTGTCGAGGCTGAACATGAAACCCCGGTCAGTTCAACGGGTTGGCAACTAGGATGGACTTGCCAGTCTCGTCCTTGCCCCACTCGATGGTCCGCGCCACCACTTCGCCGCTGCGCCCAATTTCGAAATCGGTGTTTGCGTTGACCTTGCCTGCAAAGGCACCGGCGTTCGAGGCCCAGATTTTCACCTTGCGGCTGGCATCGATGCGGATGGTATCGCCTTTGTGAAAATAGGCTTCCTCCCTCAGGTTGTCGTCGGTGACGTAACGAAACAAGGCGTAGCCCCGGAAGGTCACATCGATGGTGAACGGCTTGGGAGTCACATCGGTCAGGATGACCAAGGGCTTTTGCTCCACCGTAATGCCCGAAACGGTGCCGGCAGCGGCCAGCCCGGGCTTCACCTCGTCTCCCAAACCGGCTGAAGTTGCGGCCAAGGCTGCGCTTGGGGCGGCCAGGCGCTCAAACGCAAACTCAGCTCCTCGGTTGGCATCACCAGGCGCTACATCTTTCAGGAACAAGCGCATATCGTTGATGTTGTCGCCATTCAAATCAAGAAACAACTCATCACCAAGCCTTAGTTTATAATCGCCTGGAGCCCCCGAAAGTACGGTGTCTTCCCCGATGCTTTTGAGGGTGAACGTGAAGGATTGGCCATCGTCTTGCAGGGCTACCGTGTCGCCGGTGTACATCCGCTGCGTCAGTTGGGACTTGTCGGGAGCCAAAGAGAACTTGCGCGGCGCTTTGGGCACCGCAGCCGAGGCAAACGCCTTGGGAAGGCCCACCACGAAATCAAAAGCCGCAGGAACCACGAACACCAACACGGCACCAACCAGCGCCAAACCCACGACCCCCCATACGATGCGGGTGGGCCAAGGGCTAGGTTTGCGTATGAGTTCTTCCATGGGTGCCGGTTGTTCCTGTATCTTCACCGTCCGGTATTTGGTAATGAGATCTTCGGTATCAAGGCCCAGATGCTCGCTATAGTTGCGCAGAAAACCGATAACGTAGGGCTCGGCAGGAAACACTTCGTGTTTATCCTCTTCGAGGCCCACGATGAAATGGCGTGAGATATTCGTATCGCGCGAAACCTGATCAATACTTAGTCCGCGCTCTTCGCGGGCGAGCCGCAAAAACTGTCCAATCGATTCCATGGTCAACCTTCGGGTGAGAACAGGAAATTGTTGATGCGGTTCGACGTCGCTGGGCTGTCGTAATCGAACCGGCTGTCGGGAACCCCGGTGTTGGTTCGGATACCAGAGAAATCAAACTGAATGATCTGTTGAGCGGCGGTGAGGCCTGTAATCCGCCGAATCATCTGATTCGAACCGATGTCGAGCTCTAGTTGCCGGAAGGCTTGGTTGCCTGAGCGCCAAGTGAGCTTGAGTTTCGTCACTTTTTCTGCGCTCGCCTCGTCGAGAGCCTCCGTTTGAGGGCCGTTCACGTAGCTAATGGAATAGCTAGACTTGAGCAAGTTGAGCCCCTGCTTGCTTGCCATGGCGGCTATGGCTGCATCGCTACGCTTGCTGAGCTCCTGCGAAAAGGAGACAGAATAGCGGGGAAGGTACACGGTGAGCGTCTTGCCGTCGCTGTTGATCACTTGGCCCGAGGGGCTCGAGAAGGTGATGTTGAGGCGGTTGGGATTCTTGTAGTAAATCACGCCGTCCATCGATACCTTGCCTTGGACTATGGCAACCCTTGCGGTGTAATCGTTCACCGACCCGTATTTCTCACTAACGACGTTGAAAAATTGGGCGGCTGTGACAATGTCCTGAGAAAAGGCGGGAAGGAGGAGAGACAACAAAACCAGGACCGCCAAGAGTTTCAACCGCAGTACCTCACGCTTTTGATTACCCCATTTGACTTGCTTCGTCAAGGATACCGGTCTAAACTTGACCACTGCGGAGGCCTTCGTTGACCCACGAAACGACGATTATTTCCTTGGGCGGATCCATGATTGCCCCTACCACTGTCGATACGGCTTTCGTAAAAGCCTTCCGCTCTTTGGTAACCCTTTGGCTAGATGAGAGCCCGAGGCGGCGGGTCGTGTTGATCACCGGCGGTGGTGGCCCAGCACGCCAGTGGCAAGAGGCCTATCGGGCGTCCACCGAAACTCACGAGGCGGAGGCGCAGGACTGGATAGGGATAGCTGCCACAAGGCTCAACGCAGCCCTGATCAAGGCCGTTTTTGGCTCCGCTTGCCCCAACGAGGTGGTGACTGATCCCACGGCACCCTTTGATTGGACCGGCCGGGTCTTGGTGGCCGCCGGTTGGAAACCGGGCTTCTCCACCGACTACGATGCTGTGCTTCTGGCCGAGCGCTTTAAGGCCGATTCGGTGATCAACCTGAGCAATGTTGCGCAAGTCTATACAGAAGATCCCCGCAAGAATCCCGGAGCTAAGCCCTTGGCGGCGGTCTCGTGGGCAGACTTCCAGCAGATTGTGGGAACCGAATGGACTCCTGGGCTCAATATGCCCTTTGATCCGGTGGCCACCAAGAAAGCGGCGGCCATGGGGCTCAGCGTTTACATGGCCGCAGGGTCAGACCTACCCAACCTCGGCAAAATCCTTCGAGGACAGGAGTTCTTCGGAACCGTGATCTCCGCGCGTGGCAGCAAACAGTGAAGCGGTTATGAGCACCACCGACCGCGCCAATCGGGGGCTGAAGTCGACCTTGGTCGGCATTCTTTTTAATTTTGTGTTGGCCCTCACCAAGGGAATTGCGGGGTTCTTGGGCAATTCGTTCGCGCTCATTGCCGATGCCATCGAGTCGTCCTCCGACATCGTCAGTTCTTTGGTGGTTTACGCTGGCCTGAGATTTTCAACCATTCCCAAAGACGAGAATCATCCTTACGGCCATGGCAAGGCTGAACCGGTAGCCGCTGTGGTTGTGACCCTCGCCCTGATGGGGGCCGCGATGGTGATTGTGGCGCAAAGCGTTCAGGAGATTCTCACCCCCCACCACGCCCCGGCTCCGTTCACGTTGATCGTGCTGGTGGGGGTTGTCCTTACCAAAGAGCTTCTATACCGCTTTGTTTCGCGCGTAGGAAAAGAGGTGCAAAGTACCGCCGTCAAGACCGATGCCTGGCACCATCGCAGCGATGCCCTCACCTCGGTGGCGGCCTTCATCGGCATCTCGGTCGCCTTGATCGGCGGTCCGGGTTGGGAAAGCGCCGATGACTGGGGTGCCATCGCGGCTTCGGTGGTGATCATGGTCAACGCCATTGTGCTCTTCCGGCCCGCGTTTGATGAAATCATGGACGCCAAGCCAAAGGGAGGCTACGACGAAAAAGTGCGCGCCTTGGCGCTTGGGGTTGACGGCGTTGTCGACACCGACAAGTGCCACGTACGTAAAATGGGCCTTGAGTTTCTGGTTGATCTGCAGATCCGGGTGGACGGAAACCTCACCGTGACGCAAGGGCACTACATTTCTCACTTGGTGAAAGACCGTCTTCTGGCGGCCGATCTGGGGATCACCAACGCTTGGATTCACGTGGAACCCGTCAAAGTGCAGTGAAACCTAGTTCCGGGATTTTGCTCACTATTCCGATTCTGGTGTTTTCGCGGGTTCTTCAGGGTGTAGGCGGCGCGATGATCATAGCCAACGGTATGGCCTTGGCCACGGAACATCACCCGGCCTCGCAACGGGGTTTATTTGTCGGCCATCGTCGCCTTCGCGGGGTGGATAGCCTCAGCAATCAATATTCCCCGGGACGCCAAGTCTGGCGAAGACAAGTTCACGCTCGATGGGGTCGGCACCCAAGGCTCTGCTGGGATCAGCAACCGGCTTTACTCAACTGGCCCGCAACCTCGGTACTGCCGCTGGCATTTCACTTTCCGGCCCAGAAATGAACTGCCATTTGGGTCTTTCATCCTTTCGGGTGATGCATTACTGTTAGTCTTGTTGAAACCTAGAGAGCTTTTTTCCAGCACTGAGTTCCTCTTTCGCCTCTGGGTTCCCACCACCATCATTTTGTGGAACGCTTTGGTGGTTCCTAACGATCTGTTGTTCGTCCATGACCCGCTCTACCTAGGTGTGCTTTGGACGGCCAGAGTTGTGAGCTCGGTGATGACCTTGGTGCTACTTGTCGCTGGATTGCAGAACTGGGCGGCCAAGACATTTTTTGCTTTGGCCACTTGGCTTGTCGTCTGTGTGGTCTTGCAGACTATCCTTGTACTTCTCAGTAGACCCGCCGATTTCTATACGGTTTACTTCTCGCACTTCGGTATCCTCGCGTTTCTTTTGTTTGCGGTTCCCGCACCCATTCGGGCTATCGTTATCGGTACAGCCGTCTATGTGGTGGCTATTTTATTCAAAGTTTGGTTCTCCGGGGAGTCGATTCCTTTGCTCTACAAGGTCAACATTTCCGGGACTTATGGGATGCTGACTGTGCTGGGTTTGCTTCACCTGTACAGTAGCCATCGCCTTCGTTTGTTGGAGGTTCGTCAGAAACAAGCGCTTGCGGACGAACTTAGGTTTAAAGAGGTGATGGCCAATGCCGGGTTCAACGCCTTGGTTCTGGTGCGTTCGGGCCTCTTGGTCGACGGAAACCACGCTTTCTGGGACCTGATAAGTAGGCCCCAGCAAGAACTGATGGGCCACCCGTGGACTGAGGTGTTTGAGGAAGACGAGCCCTTTGGCAAGATTAAAGCCTCGGGCCTCCTGAAAACTGCTGATGCCATTTTGCCCGTCGAGGTGGAGCGAAGACCAGTGGCCGACCTCGATGCGGATCTTCTCGTGTTAAGGGACAGGTCGATAGAAGCCACCGGGTTGCTGGCGAACACGCTCGATTGGAAAGGCCGTGTAACCAACCTGCAACTGTCCGACCGTGAAAAGGAAATTGTCAGGGCGCTGATCGAGGGCTGGCCCCGTGCCACCATCGCGGACCGGTTATTCATCAGCGAGGACACCGTGAAGTCCCACATCAGTCGGGTTTACCGAAAGCTGGGTGTTGGCTCGAAAGTGGCGCTGTTCCGTCTGCTTGCCGGCTAATAACTGTTCTCGAAGTTCTTTTCTTCGATTTCGCGGAAGTACTTCACCGTGCCTACTTTCAGCTCGTCGGTAGCCTCTTCGTCGGCAACGATCAGCGCCTTGGGATGCAGCTGCAGGCAACTGACGGTCCACATATGGTTGAGGCCCTGTTCGATGGCGTGGTGCAGCGCGCGCGCTTTGTTGTGACCTGTGACGAGGATGATCACTTCCTTGCTGTCCATAATGGTGCCTACCCCCACCGTGAGCGCGGTGGTGGGCACTTTGTCGAGCTCGCCACCGAAAAAGCGGCTGTTCACAACCTTGGTGGCAAGGGTAAGGGTTTTGATGCGGGTGCGGCTGGTGAGAGAACTTCCGGGTTCATTGAACGCAATGTGTCCGTCGGCCCCGACCCCGCCCACAAACAAGTGAACGCCCCCAACGGCTTTGATACGGGCTTCGTAGCTGGAACATTCGGCCTCGAGGTTGCTGGCGTTGCCGTCGAGGATATTCACGTTGGCCTTCTGGATGTCGAGGTGACTGAAGAAGTTGCTCCACATAAAAGTATGGTAGCTCTCTGCGTGGTCGCGGGGCAGGCCTACGTACTCGTCCATGTTAAAGGTCACCACGTCGCGGAAGCTGACTTTTCCGGCTTTGTGCAGGGCAATTAGCGACTTATACAAACCCACCGGAGTGGACCCTGTGGGCAGGCCCAAAACAAAGGGCTTGTTCGAGGAAGGGGCAAACTCCCGAATGCGCCGTGCCACAAAGTTGGCTGCCCATGTGGAAACCGTGTCGTAGTCGGGCCTAATGATCAGTCTCATAAAATATCCTTTTTAATTTCGCCATCGATGATTGTGATGAGAACATTGTACTGCTTGTCGAATACCACCGCATCGGCGGCCCAGCCTGGTATGAGGTTGCCGAGCCTGGGAATGCCCAGCACCGAGGCCGGGTTCGCGCTGGCCATTTTGACGGCCGTTTCGATGGCGACGCCCCAACTGACGAGGTTTTTGATGCCGCGGATCATGGTGAGCGAGCTCCCGGCTATGACGTTGTCGGCCTTGCGTCGGAAAATCTCCCCTTCGATGACAACCTCTTCGTTGTTGGCAAACAGCGGGCCGGTTTTTTGCTCGGTGGGCTTGAGGGCATCGGTGATCAACACGATGCGGTTGAGGTCTTTGTCGCGCATCAACAGGCGCACCAGTTCGGGGTGCACGTGTACGCCATCGGCAATGATTTCAGCCCCCACTTCGGGGTGGCTCAGCACGGCCCCAACCGCGCCGGGGTTGCGGTGGTGCAGGCTGCTCATGGCGTTGTAAAAATGCGTTGAGTGCAGGATTCCTGCCTGAAACCCTTCCACCATATTTTCGTAGGTGGCGTTGGTATGGCCTGCCTGCAGAGTGATTCCCTTTTGCACGCAGTACAGCGCAAGCTCGCGCATGCCTTTGAGCTCAGGGGCCACGGTCATGTTGGTGATTCTGCCTTCCGCTGCTTCCCAAAACCTCTCCATGAGCTCCACATCTGGCAGCTTCACCGTCTCAGCCCGCTGGACTCCGAGTTTTTCGGCGCTAATGAAGGGTCCTTCCAGGTGGAGACCAAGAATCTTGGCGCCGGTTTCCTTCCCCATGGCCCCAACGCACGCCCGGATAGTTTTGATAAAGTCGGAGGTTTCCTGGGGGTAGATGGTGGGGCAAAAGCTCGTGACCCCGTATTGGGCCAAATGCTTCGACATTTCCAAAATAGATTCTGTGGTGCGGTCGTCGGTGCCAAAGCCCATGAAGCCATGGATGTGATTATCGATGAAGCCCGGAGCAATGTAGTGGCCCTGAACATCAATGATTCGGGTACCGGAGTCGAACTTCTTTTGGGCAAACCGCTTCTCGTTGAATACATCCGCAATTTGGCCGTTCTCAAACAACACAGCGCAAACCGGCATGAGGCCATAGCCCGAGATCAACATGCCGTTGTGCAGGCAGAGCGACGAACCCACGGTTGTCTCCTTATTGGACTGGTCCCAATGAAGACTCTAGGGGGCGGTTTTTCACCTGTCAAGGTCTTCAAGAGCGCTCAAAGAAGACCTCAACAGCGTCTCTGGACTTTTAAGAGTCAATTACGCTACCTTGACATTATGTTCGATAGTCGGAAATGGCTGATACTTGCTTTGGCCTTCGGATGCGTCTCGGTGTCCGGTTGGGCCCACCCCCACGTGTGGGTCACCGTTCGGGCGCAAGCGGTCATTTCTTCCGGTTACCTAGAAAAGGTGCTGGTGTATTGGACCTTTGACGAACTTTTCTCCAGCTTGGTAATGCTCGACAACGACGCCAACCTCGACGGCAAGCTCGATGCCAACGAAAGCTTGCTCGTGCGAAAAACCTACTTCGACAACCTCAAGGGTTACGGCTATTTCACCCACATGTCGCTAGGTAAAAGGGACCTCGCTGTGAAGGCAGTCAACGAGTTCTTGGCCGGTGTCAGTGATGCAGGTCGGGTAATGTATCAATTCAGCATCCCTGTTGGCCAGCGCCTCGATGCGACGACGGCCTTTTCCTTTGCCTTCTATGACGAAACCTTTTATACCGACATGGCGTTTGAGAAAAGTGAGCCGGTAAAACTGTTGGTGACCGAGGGAGGCAAGGCTTGGGTGGTAATTCAGCCCGACTCGTCGAAGGCATTTTACGGGGGTCAGGTGGTGCCTATAAAAGCCCTCGTCACTTGGAAGCCCTCCTGAAAGCGGCTAGAATCCCCGTCACTATCCTTACCGGTTTCCTTGGTTCGGGGAAGTCAACGCTGGTGAACCGCGTCCTTCGAGAACTCCCGAGTTACCGCTTTGGTCTGGTGGTTAATGAGTTCGGCGACGCGGCCTTGGAAAGCCAACTCATTGAAACCAGGAGTCAGCCTCTCATCGAATTGCCGGCTGGGTGCTTGTGCTGCGTTTCCGACGGAGATCTGGAAGGGGCTCTCAAGAAGCTCCTTCAGAAGGATAGCCGAGTCAACCACATCCTCGTCGAAGCTTCTGGGCTGAGTTCTCCGGGCCCCCTCATCGCGCTACTCACCGCCGACCGGCCGGCACACGAGTTTCCGTTTGTTTTGGGCGGGGTTTTCTGTGTGGTGGACGTATCGACTTTCCTAGAATGGGAGGTCCAGTGGTCGGCCGTGAAGAAACAACTGGCCTTCGCAGACGCAATTTTTTTGGCAAAGGCCGACCTTTGCGGGGCAGAAACCGAAACTGCCGTGAGAGACCGGTTGGCCAAGCGTTACCCTCGCCTTCCTGTTTATAACACAAACGGTAGTCTGCTCTGGAATCTACTTTTCACAGCGGAACAACCTTCACACGCAACGAGCCAAGACCCGAGGTCAAGCGAAACCGAGGACGAGCGAAGCCTCCCGAGTGCGGGCCGTAGGTTTTTCAAGACCGACACTTTGCATGGAGCCCAGGTGTTTGAGTACTCCAGCGACAAGGCGCTTTTTCCAGCGGCGCTTAGAAACGTTTTAACTTCCTTTTACCCCGCCATTGTTCGCGCCAAAGGAATTGTGTACCTGAAAGACGCCTCCGCCAAACACTTTAAATACCTATTGCAGTACACTGGTGCTCAAAAGCAGTTGTACAGCCGGCGGTGGTCAAAGCAGGAACAGCGTCGGACAAACTTGGTTTTTCTGGGGTCCAAGTTCGACGCTGTTGCCCTGCAGGAGAGTTTGGATTGTTGTCGGGTCTGATTGATTTGCAGCACCAGTTTCAGAATAGCCTCACTGACTCTCTTCGAGCTTCAATGGGCCCTGAAGGGATGTCTGCCCTCGGCCTGCTCTTGGTGTTCTCGTTCCTATACGGTGTTTTTCACACCCTCCTTCCCGGGCATCAAAAGTCCATCGTCAGCGCTTATTTTCTAAGCGAGAACGCCCGTTACGGTCAGGGCCTCTTGGTGGGCGTCTTGTTTGCAGTGCTCCATGCTTCGGTCGCCATCGGGGCTCTTGTTCTTGTTAGGCTGGTGTTTCACCTTTCGGCGGCTCAAAGCCTGCATAATGCAACATGGTGGACGCAAACCCTCGCCGCCTGGGGCGTCATCGGAGTTGGCATTGCGTTGTTTGCCACCAAGATGGCGGGTTTGGGCGAGGTAAAACGACTCGCCGACCTCGAACGGGTACGCCGTTTACTTGGTTGCGACCTCCATGACCGTTTGGAATCGAGCTACGAACCAATTCCGTGGAACCGCTTCCTGCCTTTCTTGTTCTTTACCGCAATCATGCCCTGCCCGGGCACCCTGATGGTATTGCTTTTCTCCCTTAGTCTGGGGGCCTTCTCGCTGGGACTGGCCTCGGTAGCAGCCATCTCGATGGGAATGGCCTTCACTCTAAGCGCCATCAGCTTGGGCATTATATGGATGAAAAAGCGCGGGAGACGGTTCACAAACCGAGCGCCCGGCCGGGCCATGGTGTTTTTCATCGAGGCTGTCAGCCTCGGCATCCTGGTCGGGTTTGCCCTTTTTCTTCTGCCTGGCACTACAGCGCGGGGTTGAGTCGGGCTTGGTCCCCTTCCCTTCAAGCACGCTGAAATCGCCGATGGGCAACAGATCCTTCATCAGAGCTTCCCTACCGGGAAGGGTTTTGGTATGCTTCCAAGCATGATTTTTCGAACTCTTGGTTTGGCCGCCGTGGCGGCTTTGTTTCTCACCTTGACCCTTTCTGCGGCCGATTCTCCGGTGCTTCCTGGCGAGGGTGTGTTTGCACGCATCGCCACCGTAAAGGGCGATATTCTTGTCCAGCTTGAGTACAAGAAGACCCCTATCACGGTAGCTAGCTTTGTGGGCCTTGCTGAGGGCTCACTCAACGGCTCCAGCCCGGGCAAACCTTTTTTTGACGGGCTGACGTTCCACCGAGTAGAACCGGGTTTTGTGATTCAGGGCGGTGACCCCAACGGAAACGGTTCCGGTGGTCCCGGGTATTCGTTTCCCAACGAGTACGACGCTTCGCTCAACCATGATTCGGCGGGCATACTTTCGATGGCCAATGCTGGCCCCGACACCAATGGAAGCCAGTTCTTCATCACCCTCGCTCCCGCCAGCTTCCTGAACGGCGGCTACACCGTGTGGGGTCACGTGGTGAAGGGCCAAGACGTCGTGGGCAAGATTCAGCCCAAGGACGCCATCACCAAAGTAACAATTTACCGGCAAGGAAAAGACGCACAAGCGTTTGTCGTCACCAAGGAAAGCTTCGACAAACTGCGGGCCGACTTCGGCAAAAAGCAGGAGGCCCTGTTGGCTAAGGAAAGCGAAGGCGCCAAGACGACCGCCAGCGGCCTTCGTTCGGTGGTTCTCAAAGAAGGCACGGGTCGCAAACCCAAAACGGGCCAAACCATTACAGCCTACTACGAGGGCAAACTGGTCAACGGCTATGTTTTCGACTCAAGCTACGCGCGTAAGCAGCCCATACAGTTTGCGGTGGGCACCGGTCGTGTCATCCCCGGGTGGGACGAAGCCTTACTCGACATGAAAGTGGGCGAAAAACGGAAACTCATCATTCCCCCCGAACTCGGCTACGGCCCCCGGGGAAACCCGCAGGGCAAGATTCCCGGCAACGCATGGCTGGTGTTTACGGTAGAACTCGTTGGCGTTCTAGACTAATTAAGGAGCAATTATGACCCTCACAAATCATCCCGACGGCGTTTATGCGGTACTCGGCACCAGCAAAGGTGAGATTGTACTGAATCTGGAGTACAAAAAGACCCCGCTCACGGTAACCAACTTCGTCGGTTTGGCCGAAGGAGCGCTCAGCAACGGGAAGCCCTTTTACAATGGACTTAAGTTTCATCGCGTCATTGAGAACTTCATGATTCAGGGCGGTTGCCCTCAAGGCACCGGCACGGGAGGGCCTGGCTATAAGTTTCCTGATGAGTTCGATGCGAGCCTGAGACATTCCGGCCCCGGAGTACTCTCGATGGCAAACTCCGGCCCCGGCACCAACGGCAGCCAGTTCTTCATCACCCACGTGGAAACCTCTTGGCTCGACGACAAACACACCGTGTTTGGCAAGGTGGTGGAAGGTATGGACGTTGTGAACAAAATTGTCGGCGGTGACAAGCTCGAAAAAGTCACCATTGTGCGTCAGGGTGTTGACGCTCAGGGTTTCGTGGTCACCAAAGAGGCCTTTGACGCTGAGGTGAGTGGCCACGCCGAAAAGGCCAAAGCCCGCGACCGAGCAGCCCAAGACGCGGCCAAAGAAAAGATGAAAAGCCTCATCGAAGGCTCTACCGAAACCCCGAGCGGACTCCACTACTTTGTCCGCAAGGAAGGCAACGGGGCCAAACCACAAAAAGGCCAAACCATCCTCGCCCACTACGAAGGGCGTCTGGTCAGCGGCCAAGTGTTCGACAGCTCCTACAGCCGAGGCGAGCCCCTAGACTTCAAAGTGGGCCTTGGCCAGGTGATCAAGGGCTGGGATGAAGCGCTTTTGGATATGAAGGTGGGCGAAAAGCGCACCCTCGTGATTCCGCCCGAACTTGGCTACGGCGCCCGCGGTGCCGGTGGAGCGATTCCTCCCAATGCATGGCTGGTGTTCGATGTGGAGCTCGTGGGCCTCCAGTAGGGCACTTCCTCACGGAATTTTTGCAAAACCCTGACTAACTCCTCACGAGAATCTGCTCAGATGGTAAGCCTCCTGAGGAGGAAAAATGAGAAAAAGCGTGTTACTTTGCGCCCTACTTGCTACGTCTGCCGTTCTATCCGCTATGGGCGCTCCCGAAGCGAAAGTAGCTTCTGCTGAGTTCACTAGCACTCCGTCTCCGCAAACCATTGCCGACATGATTCGCACTTACTCCGCTTCGCAGGTCAAGTTGACTATGGCAGACGGTACAACGAGGACTGTAGCCCTCGAATACAAGTCACTTTACACGACAGACCAAAGCTTCGCCCTCAAGGACTCCCAAGGCCAACTGGTTTCAGCCGGGTCGCCGCTCAATGCGAAGGGCGAGGTGATCGCTGACGTGTCGGTCAGTCCCTCAGTTTCCTATATTTCTGACGCTCCCGACGCCAACTCGTTTGTGCAGGTGGATGGCAAACTCTACCTGTTCAGCCACTTTGAGTACGACACACTCGACGCCTCGGGCAAGAGCGCCTACGGAAAAGTGTCGGCTTCGATCGCCGTAACTGAACTGACACAGGGCGCTGACGGAACTCTCAAGGTAAAAGGTCTCCGTAAGGTGGACTTTGCGGGGGTACACGGTTTGTGGATTCCTTGCAACGGCTCACTGAGCCCCTGGAACACCCATTTGGCTTCCGAGGAATACGAGCCAGATGCCCGTTGGTTCGAAAGCGAAACCGGCGACCCCACCAAGGATTCTACCAATGTCAGGGCCTTCGTCAAATTGTTCTCGGGAGACCCCTCCGGCGCCAACCCATACGACTATGGTTGGACTCCCGAAGTCAGCCTGAAGGGCGATGTTCTTAAGGCTGTGAAACACTACTCGATGGGACGCTTCTCGAAAGAGTTGGCATTGGTGGCGGGCGACAGCCGCACCGTGTACTTCGGTGACGACGGGGTGAACGCCATGCTGTTCATGTATGTGGCCGACAAGGCTGCCGACTTGAGCGCTGGAAGCTTGTACGCTGCCTCCGTTGAACAGGGCAAAGTAGCCGACTACCCGAGCGGTTCACTCACTTGGATCAAACTTGGCCACTCCACCGATGCCGAAATCCGCACTTTCCTCGAGCAAGGACTCAAGTTCAGCGACCTGTTTGAGACAAGCGCCACACCCGCGGAAGGTTTCACCGCCATTAAGCAGTACAGCTTTGCCGCCCGCGACAAGCTCGGCGTGGAGTACCTCAAAGTGAAGGCAGGAATGGAAACCGCTGCTGCCTTCTTGGAAAGCCGCCGCTACGGGGCGTTGTTGGGGGCCTGTTCGGAATGGAACAAGATGGAAGGGTTGGCTATAAACAACCTCGACAAACGCCTCTACGTCGCGATTTCTGACCAGTCCAAGGGGATGGAGTCGAGCAAGACCGATCCGGCTAATCAGTTGAGCTTCACCAAGGTGTCTTCGGGCGCCGTGTACGAGTTTGTTCTCTCGGAAGGCGAGCTGTCACCCTACCAGGCGATTGGCTTCCGCACGCTACTTCAGGGTCAGGATTTGGCTGTGGGCGATGCCTTTGGCAACCGTGCCAATGTGGACCGCATCGCCAACCCCGACAACTTGGCCTATAGTCCGGCGTTAAGGACGCTGTTCATCGGTGAGGACTCAGGAATGCATACCAACAACTTCGTGTGGGCCTACTCACTCGAATCGGAGAAGCTGGTGCGGATCTTGTCGGTTCCCGCCGGAGCCGAGGCCACCGGTTTGTCGGTGGTTGAAAAGGCAGGCAAGTTTGCTTACCTCACCTCGAACTACCAGCATCCCGGCGACGAGATCACCGACAACGTGAGATTCCCTATTACCGCTGTGAGCAAGGATGAACTTCTAGCCGCACTTTCGGCGGGTCCTTCCATCAATGTTAAGGGTGGCGTGGGCTACCTCGCCGGTCTTCCAGCCTTGAAATAACCAATCCCGCAAGTCCAAGTAACACCTGAACTTGCGGGATTCTACAAACTAC
>CANJXC010000022.1 GCA_947478845.1 Spirochaetales bacterium
ACGAGGGGTTTTGCTTTCTCTATACCAGCCGTCAAGTCGGCTGGTAAAACAAAACCCCTTCAACGAGGGGTTTTGCTTTCTCTATACCAGCCGTCAAGTCGGCTGGTAAAACAAAACCCCTTCAACGAGGGGTTTTGCTTTCTCTATACCAGCCGTCAAGTCGGCTGGTAACCAGAAAGCCGGTTCCCATCAAGGAACCGGCTTTTTGTTTTTTGCCCCCACGAAGTCCGAAGGACCAGTCGCGATTAACTGACAGCAGCACGTCGCCCGGCCGTAGCGAGCCTCGGTTTTGGCTAAGTCGAAGACAGACCGAGGAGCGCAGCGTGGCCATAGCCACGAGAGCACCGCAGGGCCGATGAGACGACGCCAAAACCGAGCGCAGTAGGCCGTAGCCGGTGGCGACATTGTGATGGTTGTCACATGGTCTCGTAATTTTGATCGAATAAGCCGATAGTTCTATTGGAGGCGTATTATGCTAGCACAGGTAGGCGACTGGAGAGACAAGTTCTCCACGGGTTTTGCATCGCTTGGAGTGCCTCTTGATATGGGGCCCCTTTTTGTCTTTCTTGGGATAGTCGTGGTGTTGGGGGTTGCGTCCTACCTTTTTGTGCTGTTTAACCGGCGGCGTGCGTCGGGTAGTTCCCAAGACAGTGGCGAGGATGCGGTTGTTTCGCCATTGAAGAAACCTAAGTACCTGGAGTCGGTCGGCCACATCAATCCGCTTCAGCAAAAAATCATCCAGAACCTGATCGATGAGTTTCGCAAGCAGGAAGTGGCTGCTCAATCCATTCCTTCCAACTTGCTCGAAAAGTACTCGGAGTTCTTTGTTAAGAACCTCGATCGTCTCAAAACTGAGGAGAATGCTGTTGAGGAGTTCGTCGATGGCCATTATCCCATCCTTCCAGAGATGGAGGTGGAGCTTGACTTCGGCTCCTCTGGGGTTCTGTATCTGGTGAAGTCAACGGTGCTGGCCGTCGATAGCAAGTTCGTTACCGTTGAGTTCAACAGCCAGATTCCCGATTTTGTCCGCCGGGGTCTCAAGCTTTTTCTCAACTACAACCAGGGTAAACACTTCGTTCAGGGAGCCTGCCAGGTGACGGATGTGAAGACCAATCAAGGGATTATCCTGAGCCGCCCCTCACACACCATTGTGAGCAGTGAACGGCGCTACATGCGCATTCCACTTACCAAAGCCCAAGGCTCGTTGCATGACACAAAGTCCACGTATCAAGCCGGTGTGAAGGTGCTCGACCTCGGCCTTGAGGGTGTTCGGGTGCAGGTTGGACGCCCGCTCGAAAAAAGCCACGTTTACAATTTACTGTTTGACGCCTTCGATGGTACCAAGAACCAGAGCTTTGGCCCGTTGGAATGCGTGCCTTCCAAAGCCTTTCTGACCAGTTCCGGAACCTTTGAAACTGGTCTAGCCTTTGTCTATGTGAGTTTTGAGGTCAAAAAACATATCTGGGATTTCATGAAGACCTTGACCCAGCAACCCGAGCCCATTAAGGTCACCACCGCTTGACATATAGTATACATATGTATACTCTTATTATGTGACCTCTCCTTTTTCCTCCTTTGCCGTTCAAAGGGCCCGCAGCCTCCTTCGATCTCCCGTAAGCCTTTGCGAGGTTAGTCCCGATAGCCGGGGAATTCTCGGCCTGGCACGCGTTTGCGGACGGCTGGTTGAGGTGTCAGAAGCGGCGTCCTACGGGGCCTTGAGCGCGCTGTGTCCACTGTTGGGAGAGGTGCAGGCACAGGGTGAGTTGGTGGCTTGGGTGGAATCCGGTAACAGCGTGTTTTTTCCTCCCGATTTGCAAGCCCGTGGGCTGGACGTCGAAGCCATCCCCGTGGTTTGGGCTCCTAACACCAAGGCCGCCCTCCAGGCCGCCGACTGGTTGCTCCGATCAGGTGCCTTCGCTCTGGTGGTGCTCGATGGGACTACCGGTACGGTGGACGATTCGGTTTTGGGGCGCTTGGCCCGTCTGGCAGCCGAGCATGGGGCGACAGTACTGTTTCTCACCCGAAAGTCACCGTTGGACGCGTCGCTGGGGGCCTTGGTCTCGTTGCGCATCACTGTGTCAAAGGCCTCACAAGGAACCGAGCTCCGGGTGGTGAAAGACAAGCGCTCTGGTCCACTCAGCGTTCAAAGGATCAGCCTCGATGGGCCGCTTGGCCTGTATTAGTGTCGACCGCTTAGCGTTGCAGATTCTCCTGCGCCGGCTCCCGGGGACCGAACCAGTGGCCGTGGTGCGGGAGGACCGTCCGAGCAGTCCATTGGTTCACGTGAACCGCAAAGCTGCCGACCGGGGCCTCAGGCCGGGGATGCGCTACAGCGAAGCTCTGGCGCTGGTCAGCGAACTCAAAGCGTTCACGGTTTCCGCCCATGAGATTCAAGCGGCACAAAACGAGATTCTTGATGTACTGGCCAAGTGGAGTCCTGTTCTCGAGGTGTGTCCCAACGATGCTGGAAGCGTTTGGGCACAGACGACGGGCCTAACAAGCCTGTACGGCTCCGAGGCCCAGTGGGGAGCCGGGGTGCGCCAGGCCCTGAAGCACCTCGGTTACCGCGCCGTGATCGTGATAGGAAACACTCGGGGCGCTACCCTCGTGCTGGCCCGCTCCCGCCGCCGCTCCAGCGTCCTGGGGTCGCCGGAGGCAGAGCAGGAAGCCCTCTCCCAAGCCCCGTTGTCGGAAGTTCCCCTAGAAGCGCGTCACCGGCGCCTGCTCGAAAAGCTGGGAATCCGCCGCTTCGGCCAGTTGGCCGCTCTCAGCCCCGATGACCTAGCTCGGCGCTTTGGGAGCGAGCTCGTGCAGGCCCTCCAGACTTTTCAGGCGTTCAACGTGTTGCCGCTTCAGCCTGTTCACCGCGACCCTGCGCCAGGGGTGGGTTGCCAGTTGGAAGCTCCCGTATCCGATAGGTCTCTACTGCTTCCCGTCATCCGAGACCTGCTCACACCCGTACTCGAGCGGCTTTTGCGTCAAGGGCGGTTGCTGGCCGAACTTCGGCTGGAGTTCGCCCTCGAAACCTGGGCTTCCAGCGTGACCCCAGCGCGGCTGGTCGAGGTGCTACGTCCTGCTGCGCCAACCAACGACCCCAAAGGGTGGAACAAACTCGTTGATCTGCGCCTCAGCCAAGGCGAGTTCCCCGCCGCCGTGCTGGAAGTTCACCTAACGTTTAGCGAAGTGGACCCACCCCCCGGCTCGGGTGAGCTTTTCGCTGCTCCCCAATCCCGTGACTTGCACCGCGGAGCCCAGGCTCTGGCCCTCATCCGCGCCCAGTGGGGAAACGACAGCGTTGTCCGCCCCCTTCTTCTCGAGAGCCACCTCCCTGAAGGCTCGTTCCGGTGGGAAGAAATCGGTCTGCTGAGGCCCCCAAAACGGAAAGCTCCTGCCGCGATGCTGGAAAACCACGCGTTAGAAATGCCGGTACATGTATCGGCTATCCGGCGAGTTTTCCGGCCTTTGGCCCGACGTGCGGGCCCATGCGCAGGGGAAAGACTGGCAGGTCCCTACCGCTTGAGCCAACCCACCTGCAATGGGGTTGCGGTCGATCGCGAGTACTGGTTTTTGCGCACCAAAAGCCTCGAAGTGCAGTGGGTAGCCTATAACCGGCTCACCAGCACCAGCGAACTCACAGGTATGGTCGACTAGTCCCATGGGTGGCGCTAGCTTTGTTCCGCTGTGGTGCAAGAGCCACTACTCCTTTTTGGAGGGCGCTAGCTCGCCCGAAGACTTGGTGGATGCCGCCACCGAACTTGGGCTCGCAGCTCTCGCCCTCACCGACCGCAATGGCGTCTACGGGGCGGTGCGTGGCTTCGATAGAGCGCGTGAACGGCACTTTCCGCTCATCTATGGTACCGAACTCCGTGTCGCTACGCCCGGAAAGACAGATGCCGCCACGCTGGTTCTTCTGGTTCGCAACCGTGAGGGCTGGGCAGGTCTTTGCTCGCTACTTTCTCAAGGCCATGCGGGGCAGCTCAAGGGCAACTTCGACGTGACGTGGAAGCAGGTGGCCGAGCACTCGGCGCATCTGTGTGCCCTGTGGAAACCCGAGGCCCTAGGCGGCGACCACAGCGCCTCGTTGGGCCTGCTTGCCGAGGCGTTTGGTAGCCACTTGTCGGCCATGGTGGCACGTCACCGCTGGACCACCGACCGGCCCTTTGAAACAGACACCCTGCGCTGGGCCACACGCTTTGGTCTGGCACCCGTCGCTGCCCCGGAAGTGCTCTATCACCACCGCGACCGGCAGGAACTTCAGGATGTGCTCACCTGCATTCGGCTTGGCCTCAAGCTTTCCGAGGCCGGAACCGCCCTCAAACCCAATGCGGAGTTCCGTCTCCAATCCGCTACTGAGGTCGCGGCCCTCTTTGCCGACAATCCCGGGTGGGTGGAAAGGAGCGCCGAAGTGGCTGCCTCTTGTCGGTTCTCCATGGACGAAATCAGCTATCTGTACCCTGAGGAGGGAGTTCCCGAGGGGTACACGACGAGTCAGTGGCTGCGCAAACTCACCTACGATGGAGCCCGTCAACGCTACGGGGCCGAAGTTCCCGCCGATGTGAAGGCCCAGGTGGACAAGGAACTCGATCTCATCGCCGAGCTGCAGTACGCAGGTTACTTCCTCACCATGTGGGAACTGGTGCAGTACTGCCGCCAGCACGGCATCTTGTGCCAAGGGCGGGGCTCGGCCGCGAACTCAGCCGTGTGCTTCTGCCTGGGTATCACCGCCATCGACCCGGTGCGCATGACGCTTCTGTTTGAGCGTTTTTTGTCGCGCGAACGGGCCGAGCCTCCGGATATCGACCTCGACATTGAGCACCATCGTCGCGAGGAAGTGATTCAGCACATGTACCGCCGCTATGGTCGCCACCGCGCCGCCATGGTGGCTAATGTGGTGCGTTACCGTAGCCGCTCGGCTCTTCGCGAAGTCGGCAAAGTGCTGGAATTGCCTGAAGTTGCCCTCGATCGGGGCTCAAAACTTCTTTCGCACCACGATGGAGGCATTATCGGTGCGGTACGCGACTCGGGCATCGACGCAAATCCCGAGGTGCTGGAACGACTGGTAAGGCTCACGGCGCAGATCAAGGGCTTCCCCCGGCACCTGTCGATACACCCGGGTGGATTCCTCATCGGCAGCGAGGCCTTGGAGCGCATTGTACCCATCGAAAACGCCACTATGGCCGAGCGCACCATCATCCAGTGGGACAAAACAGACATCGAGACGCTCAACCTGTTCAAAGTCGACCTCTTGGGACTCGGAGCCCTAACCCAGCTCGATTACGCCTTCCGACTTCTCAAGCAGCACCACGCAGTCGAGCTCGACATGGCCACCATTCCCGCCGGCGACACGGCCACCTTTGATATGATTTGCCGCGCCGATACCGTGGGCGTTTTTCAGATTGAGAGCCGCGCCCAGATGTCCATGCTCCCGCGCCTCAAGCCGCGGACTTACTACGATATCGTTATTGAAGTGAGTCTTATACGGCCTGGGCCCATCACCGGAGGTATGGTGCACCCCTACCTGAGGCGACGCACGGGTGAGGAGGAGGTGACTTATCCCCATCCTCTGCTCGAGCCCGTGCTGAAGAAGACCCTGGGAATACCACTGTTCCAAGAGCAGGTGATGAAACTCGCCATCGTGGCCGCCGACTATAACCCCGGCGAAGCTGACCAATTGCGTCGCGATATGGCCGCTTGGAAGCAACTGGGCCGCATCGAAGCCCATCACACCAAGCTCGTTGCCCGTATGACCGCCAAAGGAATCGAGCCGGAGTTTGCCGAGAGGGTTTTCAGCCAGATCCGTGGGTTCGGCGAATACGGCTTTCCAGAGAGCCATGCCGCCAGTTTTTCTCTCATTGCTTATGCCACCGCCTACCTCAAGTGCCACTACCCCGAGGTGTTTGCCTGCGCCCTGCTCAACGCTTGGCCCATGGGCTTCTACGCACCGGCCACCATTATTGGCGACGCCCAGCGCCACCTAGTAACCATTCTCCCCATCGACCTTTTGGCCAGCGATTGGGACTGCACCCTCGAAAAGGTCCCCGGCCGGTCGGAAAAAGCCGTAAGAATGGGTCTACGGTACGTGCGGGGTCTGGCCAAGGGGGAGGCCGAGCGGCTTCTCGGCTTCCGGCCGCTACCCGGAACCCCGCAGCTTACCCTCGCAGCGTGGAAAGCCCTCGCCCGTTCCCGCAGCGATACCTGGGAAAAACTGGCTGTGGCGGGAGCCCTGGAGAGCTTTGGCTTGCCTAGACGAGAGTCGCTGTGGCAGATTCTCGATCTGACGACACCGCCGCCTCTGGCGCTCGACGACGCAAGCGAACAAGCATTTGCAACCCTCAGCGAGCCGGAACTGGTCATCTGGGACTACGCCGCCACCGGAAGCAGCGCCCGCGCTCACCCGCTCAAGGGGCACCGTGTGCGACTTCAGAAAGAGCATTACCTTGCGGCTGTCGAGATTGGGTTGCTACTCGAACCCCGCATGGTACAATGTGTGGGTTTGGTAATCTGCCGTCAAATGCCTGAGAACGCCAAAGGAGTACTTTTCCTCACCCTCGAGGACGAATCGGGCATGATCAATGTGATCGTGTGGAAAAAGGCCTGGGACCGCTACCGCAAGATCATTCTGACCAGCCCCGTGCTTGCTGTCAGCGGCAAGGTGCAGTCAGAGGAAGGGGTGGTGCACGTCATCGCGCAAAGGTTCTGGAACCCCGAAGCACTTTTCGCGCCCGGAGATTTCACTACTCGGAGCCACGACTTTCGTTAGCCTGAGGTAACTTGACAGGCGCACAACCATAAACCTAGGGTATAACCGTTACTCCGGAGTTGAAAATGTTCCTAACCGACGCTGTGGTGGAAGCCAAAATCCGAGAAGGTATCGCCCGCCTGCCTTACGACGGCAAGAGGGTTCTCGTGCTGGTTCCTGACCTGACGCGAACGATGCCGCTACCGGTCTTCTTTCGCATCTTGGTGTCGGCTCTCCGCGGGCATGTTGCAAAACTGGACTTTCTAGTAGCGCTGGGCACTCATCCCGGCCTAACGGAACCTCAAATGGACCGGCTTTTTGGCTGTGAACCCGGTGAGCGGGCCCGCGAATTTGCTGACGTAGCCTTCCTCAATCACGACTGGGCTAATCCCGAGGCGCTGACTTTTCTAGGAATCATTCCTGCGAGTGAAATCCGGGAACTGAGCGGCGGTATGATCGAAATGGAAGTCCCCATCCACATCAATAAGCTGGTGCTGGAATACGACGACTTGTTCGTTTGCGGGCCGGTGTTTCCGCACGAAGTGGCGGGTATATCAGGTGGAAACAAATACTTCTTCCCGGGAATCGCCGGACAGGACATCATCGACGTCACCCACTGGATTGGGGCTCTAGCCACGAGCTACAAGCTCATCGGAACCAAAGACACTCCGGTACGCCGAGTGATCAATCGGGCTGCCGCCATGATTCCCCGCCCACGCCACGCGCTGTGCGCCGTAGTGCAGCACGAGGGTGTGGAAGGTATTTTTATCGGACCGATAGCCGAAGCTTGGGACAAAGCCGCTGATCTGGCTGCGCAGACCCACATCACCTGGGTGCAACAACCCTACCGTCGGGTGCTGTCACTCCTGCCCGAGATGTACGACGAGATATGGGTGGGGGCCAAGGGCATGTACAAGCTCGAGCCGGTGATCAGCGATGGTGGGGAGGTTATCCTCTACGCCCCGCACCTTCGCGTGGTCAGCGTTACTCACGGCAAGAAAATCGCCGCCATCGGCTACCACTGCCGCGACTATTTTGTGAAGCAATGGAACACTTTCAAGGGCCAACCTTGGGGTGTTCTGGCCCATTCCACCCATCTGCGTGGCGCCGGCAGTTACGACTTAGCCACCGGAATCGAGACCTGCCGTATCCAAGTAACTCTAGCCACAGGCATTCCAGAAGCCGAATGCAAGGCTCTCAACCTCGGCTACCGCGACTGGCGAAGCATCGACGTCGCTTCGTGGCGCGCCGAGGCAGCACGAGACCCTGATTGCCTGGTCGTCGACCGCGCCGGTGAGCGGCTGTATCGGTTGGCGTCCACGAGGCCAAAGGGATGATTTACGTGGTGATGGGGGTGGCCGGGTGCGGCAAGACCACTGTTGGTATGGCACTGGCCGAGCGACTCGGGGGTGAGTTTCTCGACGCAGACCCCTACCATCCGCCGGCCAACGTCGCCAAAATGAGCCGAGGCATCCCGCTTTCCGACGAAGATCGCTGGGGTTGGCTGGGTGCGCTGGCAGACCTGCTTCGCGCACGTTTGGGAGGTAAGCTACCCACTGTGCTGGCCTGTTCTGCTCTCAAGGAAAGCTATCGCAGCCGGCTTCGCGTGAGCCACGAGGTAAGATTCGTCTACCTCAAGGGCACTTTCGAGGTGCTGAACCAGCGCCTAGGCAGCCGGCAAGGGCATTTCATGAAGCCTGGCATGCTGGAAAGCCAACTTGCCACTCTTGAAGAACCGGCAACCGGGCCGGGCACCGACACAGTGGAAGTCGATATCACCCTGCCAGTGACCGCCCAGCTCGAAGCCATTCTCGCCACTTTTTCATCTGCAAACTAGGTGGGCATCGGCTCGTTGGACTTGGAAATCGTGGGGCGTGGAGACTACAATAGCGCTATGGACAACCAACTCGCCGAACTACTTGCTGAAGAGACTGAACTTCGGTTCAACCGTTTTGACAACGCCATGGCCTGGAAGCTTGGCTCGTGGATCGTTGACAAGGCGCGCAAAGAAGGCCTAAGAATTGCCGTCGGTATCACCCGTGGGGGACAGCGCCTGTTCCATTATGCCTTCGATGGCACGAGCAAAGACAACGACGAGTGGGTCGACCGCAAAGTGCGCACCGTGTACCGCTTCGGACACTCCAGCTTCTTCCTCGGGTGCAAGTTGGCCTCTGAAAAGAAAACGGCAACAGAAAAGTACTATGTCGACGAGCGCGAATACGCCTTCCACGGCGGTTCGTTCCCCATTTTTGTGAAGGGCACTGGCTTAGTAGGAACCTTGACGATTTCGGGTTTGGCCCAAGACAAAGACCATGCGCTGTGCGTCGAAGCCCTTCGCCACATTCTCAGGAAAGACCCCAAACCGAACTCTGCAACTTGACAGGAGTTCCCAGTCGCCCCACTGTGGGTTATGGAATCTCCCGTTGTAGCGGCCGTTCAGGCCTCGCGTTTGGCTCAGCCTGCTTGGGCTTCTAGTCCCTATCGGGAGCGCGCCCAAAAACTGCTCCGAGTCCGCCAGCTCCTCCTCGAACGGGCCGATGAGCTCGCCCACATCATCACCCGCGATAACGGCAAAGTCCTTGTCGATTCGCTGGCCACCGAAATCCTACCCACGGTGATGGCCGTCGGCTATTACATCAAGGCTGCACGCCGCGTGATGAAACCCCGAACCGCGCGGGGTGGAAACTTGCTGTTGTTCAACAAACGCAATCGTCTGCAGGCCCTTCCCTATGGGGTGGTGGGCATCATTTCACCGTGGAACTATCCCTTCACCATTCCTTTCAGCGAAGTGGTGATGGCCCTGCTCACCGGCAACGGGGTGATTCTCAAGGTGGCTAGCGATACCCTCGAGGTGGGCCAAGCGCTTGCGGATCTCTTCTTGTCGGCAGGGCTTCCCGCCGGACTTTTCGGTTACGTGGTGATGCCTGGTAGCCAAGCCGGACCGGCTTTCCTCGAGGCCAGAGTCGACAAGTTGTTCTTCACAGGTTCAACCGAGGTGGGCCGTACCCTTATGGCCCTGGCCGCCCCCACGCTGACCCCTTTAGTACTGGAGCTTGGCGGCAACGATGCCGCTTACGTTCGGGCAGACGCCGACCTGGTTCGCGCCGCCAACGGCATTTTGTGGTCCGGGTTTTCCAATGCAGGGCAGTCGTGCGGCGGAGCCCAGCGAATCCTCGTGCACGAGTCGGTCTACGATGCGTTTGTAGAAGCTCTTGGTTCGCTAGTCCGCAACCTGCGGGTTGGGCCGGGGGGCGAGTGGTCGAGCGATATGGGAGCCATGACCTCTGCAAAGCAGAAAAAAACCGTGGAGGACCAAGTGGCTGCCTGCATCGCCTCGGGTGCCATCGTGGCTGCGAAGAGCGCAGTGCCGGATAAGGGTCATTTCCTTCCTGCAATCGTGCTGACCAACGTAACGTCCACCATGCCCGTGATGAATGACGAGGTTTTTGGGCCTGTGGTCGCCATCATGAAGGTGGGTAGCGACGACGAGGCCATTCAGATTGCCAACTCCTCACCGTTGGGTCTCACCAGTTCGGTGTGGAGTCGCGACCACAAAACGGCCCGAGAACTGGCAAGGCGAATCCACGCTGGCGCCATATTGATCAACGACCATCTGATGTCGCATGGGCTTTCAGAAACACCTTGGGGCGGCTTTGGCGACTCTGGTATGGGCCGCACCCACGGCGAGGCCGGCTTAGCCGAAATGGTTCGTATCCAGGTGGTGGTCGATGATCTTATGCCCTGGACCACGAAGAACATCTGGTGGCACCCCTATTCCGAGAAAGTTTACCAGGGGCTCAGGGCCCTCCTGCGGCTGCTTTACGGGCCGGGCTTGGGCAAGCGCATAGGAGCTATACCCAAGGTGCTGGGTGTGTTTTTCCGGTACTGGGAACGTTGATTCGGTTAAAAGTGGCGCTGGCGGCGGGCAAGGTGCGGGCCGTGATGGCCAAGCCTGGGGCCACGGGCGGGCCCGGCTACCTGATCCGAACCCCCACGGCTTCGGCCGTCGTGCGCGGCACGGACTTCGGGCTTTCCGTCAACGCAGCGGCTGGTAAGGAGTGGCTGTGCGTCCTCGAGGGCCAGGTCGAGTTCGTGAAACTTTCAACGGGCACCGCGCTCAAGGTCGGCGCCGGTGGTCGCGGCCACGCAGAAGACGCTGTTCGCCGACCTGCAGTTTACCAAGCTCCTCCCTTGACACATTTTGTTTAACAATTAAACTGTTTATATGCTAAACACAAATTGGGATGTCATCGTGATCGGCTCGGGGATAGGCGGGCTGACCACGGCTTCGCTGCTTGCCAAGGCCGGCGGCCGCAAGGTGCTGGTGCTCGAACAGCACGTTCAGCCGGGGGGCCTAACCCACGTCTTCCGTCGTCAGGGCGCCTCGTGAGACGTGGGATTGCACTACGTCGGCGAGCTCGCCGAGGGGAGCATGCCCCGCACCCTCATGGACCTCGTCACCGGCGGCGAGGTGAAGTGGCGCAAGATGCCCGACGAGTTCGAGCACTTCGTCCTTCCAGGTGTCGATCTGTGCCAGCCGTCCGATCCCCAACTGTGGCGCCAAAGGCTGAAACTTGCCTTTCCTGCCGAGGCGAAGGGCCTAGACCGCTGGTTCCGCGAGCTCGACCGCGTGGCCCGTTGGAGCAGGCTGGGCTTCATCGCGGGTCTGACGCCGGAACCAATTCAAAGGGTACTGAGCTGGGTGCATGATAGAGGACGTGCGAAGGCGTCGCGAACCACCCTCTCGGTGCTTCAAAACTGCGTCACCGATGTCACGCTCCAGACGTTGCTGACCGCGACCAGCCCCGATTACGGCTTGCCACCCGAAGAGAGCGCCATCGCCATCCACTCCATCATCGAGGGGCATTACCGCAGTGGCGCTTGGTTCCCTGAGGGTGGCTCGGGCCGAATTGCTCGAGCTGCCGCCGAAGGCATCGAGTCGCGCGGCGGGCTGGTGCTCACAGGCTGGGAGGTCACCGAGATCCTACGCCAGGACGGGGCAGTGACCGGGGTCAGAGCCCGCGACACCGGCAACGGCAGCGGGCGCGAACAGGTGTTTTCGAGCCGCCAGGTTGTCTCGGCGGTGGGCATCGAGACGACACTCACCAAGCTGCTTCCGGGCCCGCTTCCGCCGGCGCTGGAGAAACTGAAACGAGAGGTTCAAGCCGTCCCGCCGGGGTACAGCGCCGTCACGCTCTACCTCAAGCTCAAGCGCAGCCCCGAGGAGTTGGGGATTCGCGGTGAGAATTGGTGGGTCTGGTCGTCGCCGCGGAGGCTGTCGTATGCCCAGCAGGCCCACGATACCTTCGAAGGGAGGCCTTCGCAGCTCTACGTCTCGTTCCCATCGCTCAAGAACGGCGAGACGCGCTTCCACACCGCCGAGGTGCTCGGGGCGGGACTGTGGCAACACTTCGCCCGTGGCGACACGTACGCCGCCGACAAAGACCGCATCGCCAGCGGATTGCTTGCGGCCGCCGACCGGGCCATCCCGGGGCTCGCAGCGCTGGTGGAGTACGCCGAACTGTCCACGCCATTGACGCTGGAGCACTACCTCCACTCGCCCAAGGGACAGTTCTACGGGTTGCCGGCCACCACCGAACGCTACCGCATCCAGGGCTTGCGGGCCAAGACATCGGTGCCGGGCTTGTACCTGTCGGGCACCGATGTCGGCTCTTTGGGTATCATCGGAGCCCTCATGGGTGGCGCAGCCTGCGCCCTCGCCCTGCTTGGGTCGCGGGGCATGCCTCTGGTGATGTCCGCCAAGAAAGATAATGGCCACGCGCCGCGCCCAATCGCGACATTGATAGCCCTCACGTGGCGGACCGCCGACGTTGTCGAGGTGATCTTCGACGTCGATCGGCGCTGGGAGTTCCGTCCTGGGCAGTTCGCCCGCCTCGAAGTCGCCCCTCTGGAGTGGCGGGACTACTCGCTGGTCGGGGTGGAACCGACGCTTCAAGGGCGCCGGGCGAGGTTCTTGATCTCCGTGGCCACAGGCGGCGACGGTTCCGAGTGGTTCCGGCGGGCCAAGCTAGGTGACCAACTGCGGGCCGAAGGCCCCATGGGGACCTTTGGCCTCACCGAGGGTGCCAGGACGCGGGTCTACGTAGCGACGGGAACTGGTCTGGCTCCCCTCCTGCCCATGATGGCTCAGGCTCCGGGGACCTTGGTCTTCGGTTGCCGTACTCCGGCGGACAACCTGAGCACGGGTCTCGTGGACGGTGCTGTTGTCTGCTGCAGCCGGGCCGGCGAAGTTTCGCTCCCGAGCGGACTCGTCCACGGTCGCGTCACGGACTACCTGAGGACGGCGGACTTCGTCGCCGACACCGAGTTTTACCTCTGCGGCTCGCCGACCATGATGAACGACGTGACGGCTCTTCTGAGACAACGCGGATTATCGGCGATCTTCACCGAGAAGTGGTGAAGGAAGGAAAACCCATGACGCAAGGCCGCTTTCGTGACACCGAGGTATACCTTTTGCACAAGTTGGTGATCCACCTCGACCAGTTCGCCCGCGAACAAATCCTAAAGGAGGAAGGGATTACCTATGCAGAGTTTCTGGTCTTGATGGCAGTCGCCGGGGTCGAGTTTCCCGTTCAAGACAGCCTCTGCCGCTACCTCGACCAAAGCAAGTCGCTGGTCAGCCAGCGCATCACGACGCTCAAGGCCAAGGGGTTGGTGCGCCAGGAGGAGCGTCCCGACAACCGGAGGCAGACTCTGGTGTCGCTGACCACCGAAGGGGGGCAGGTGCTCGGTCGGGTGTCCGGCCTGCTGTCCGAAGCCAGCGAGGAGTTGTTTGCTGTGCTCGGGGCCCGGGACCAATTTCGAGCCGACCTGAAACTGCTTACCGCAGAGATGGTCGCCAAGCTGACAAGGCCCTAGGCGAATAACTCGAACACATCAGCCCACTCCACCTCGGAGTCGGCGCTAAAACGGGGCAACGCTCGTCGAAGCGGCTCCCGTCGTCGCTGGCCAACTAGTAGCTATGGCCCCAAAACCAGAACACGTTCCGCTGGCGTCGTTTGGCCGCCTCAAGCCACTGAAAGAAATCGGTCATGAGAAAGTGGCCGTCGGTACTGCTGGCCCGCGGATCAGGTGCACCCTCGTCTGGCGGATACTTTTGCCCGGGCGCGAGTTGGCCTGTGGTGCGACCGTAGGTGTGGAACCGGGGTTGGTCCTTGAAAACGGCTACACGAACCTAGGACTTACCATGGACGGCCCAGGTGCCGGGCCAGCTATCCTTTGGTCACGAAACTTCAGCTGGACCCGCGACCCCTTTGACCGGATCATCACCGCGCAGGCTAGTCTCAATGAGGCGCTGTTAATCACCAAGGATGGGTCCATCCGCAAAAACTACGCGCGCGCAGTGTGGGACGAGGCCTAGAAACTCGTTCGCAAGGCTCTATTTCACCAAGAGTGAGTCTAAGTCCACCTCGCCAAGGGTTGCGGGCACCCCGATGTTCCAATTTTCCAGCACCTGCGGGTTCACTTCGCCAAACACACCGCACTTGTGACCACCCACGAAGAGGTCGGCAGCCCGTCCGGGAATGAAACGCGGGTCGGAACTCTCCTTAACGCTGTAGTCCCGTACCCCGGCGACGCCCTTGGGGCTTTCGCCCGGAGTGTCACTTCGCGAAACTCCGAGATAATAGAACAGGCTCGCTACCCGGGCGTTGGCCTGGTTGAAGCCCTCGTCGGCGCCGGCGCTTAGCCAGCCCAAGCTGTTGCGCGTCACACTGCCCTGGTTGTCGGTGGGGTCAAGGCGCACAATTTTACCTACCTCGAACAGATGGTGCGGGTACACGGCATGGGCACTGGCAGCCTCGGTCTCGAGCAGGTTAGGAGCTACCGAATTGCGGACAAACTCGTAGTTCTCGGTCATCGGGTTGAGAATCTGCAGCACGTCGTGGCCACTAATGTTCATCTTGTCGATGAAATCTTTCTTACTGCCTAGGTAGTTGTAAATCATCTCCTGGAAGCCCATGCCAATCATCAGATCTCGAACCTGGCGGCCAAACAACTCCTCGGCGCTCAGGCGCCCTACAGTGGCATCGCTGGGGGTTTCGGGCTCGAAGTTCTCCATGCCATGGCCAATCATCACGTCTTCGATCACATCCACAGGGTGCAGAAAGTCGTTGCGGTAGGGCGGAGGGAACACGGTGAGTACCCCGTTTTCGTACCGACTAAAGACCCCAGCCTTTTTGAGCGCCTTCTGGGCCTGGTCGCCTATCAAGTTCACGCCGAGGAGCCGATTGACGTATTCTAGCTCTACATCCACGGGCACCTGAAACTGGTATGGGAAGGTCACTTCCCGGCCAAAGGGCGTGTCGTACGGGTATTCCACCGTTACGGGGAGAATCTCGAAACCTAGGTCGGCTAGGTCACAGGCGACAATGCTTGCTGCCAGCGTGACAGCGGGGAGGTCCGTCCCGGTGATCTCGATGAACAACTCGGTGTCACCCACTTCCACAGACCCTAAGTCGGCGCTATTGATCACCGGCGGAAACGACAAGATGCGCCCGTCGTCGGACTGTTGCAATGGAAACTTAGGGTGCGCTTCGGCGATGTAGCCGTATTCCAGACCCTTGGGGTGTTTTTTGCAAATTTCCCTCAGCGACAGGCTCTCGGTCATACCGAGCGGGACAAACTTAGTCGTGTCGGGGTCTGCCGCGCGGTAGTGCACCGGGAACTTCACCATGGGGCTTCGGAACACGCCCATAGCAAAAGTGCGGCGTTTACGCCCGAAGTTGTGGCACAGTTTTTCTTGAGTTTGAATCAAATCAACCAGTACCTCATCGGTGACCTTCCCCGCCACGGCAAACGCCGAACAGTAGGGCCGAATGTTCTTGAGGCCCGCCTCTACGACCACCTTGCGTCCGCCGTCGGCCTGTTTTTTGCCTACCGATGAAAAGAACGGGTACTGAGGGTCCCAGCCCTGGTAGTAGACCCTCAGGCCACGGGCAGCACCAGCGGTGCTCCACAGGTCGGGCCGGTTGGTGTCGTTGAACTCGAGCTTGAGCAGGGTCGCGGCGCCCTCGCCCTCGCTCCCATCCACCTCGCTCTTGAGCACGGGCAGCAGGTCTGCCAGCTCGCCTAGCGTAGGCTTCATGTTTGCTTGGTGAAAAAAAGCTTGTTGTTTGACTTCGATTTTTGGCATCTTGTGTTACCCTAGCTCCTTTTCCGCTGGCGCAGGCTGTCGAGATTATTGGTGAACAGTTCCCGAAGGTCGTTGAGGCCCAACTGCATCAGGGCCATCCGGTCAATGCCGAGGCCCCACGCGAGTACCGGAACCTCAATACCGAGGCTCTGCGTCACTTCCGGCCGAAAGATTCCCGAACCTCCGAGCTCAAACCAGCCGAGCACCGGGTGCTTAATGTGGACTTCTATGGAAGGCTCAGTAAACGGGAAGTAGCCCGGCACGTATTTCACCTCGGTGGCTCCCGCGACTTCCATGGCGAACATCTTTAGCAGGCCCAGCAGCGTTTTTAGGTTGACATCTTTACCGAGCACAATACCTTCGGTCTGGTGGAAATCGGCGCCATGAGTAGCATCCACCTGATCGTAGCGGAAGCAGCGTACGATGCCGAAATACTTGCCCGGAACCTTGGCCTTAGTCAGTTGTTTGGCCGAAAGCACCGTGCCCTGCGACCTGAGAACCAGCCGCCGCGTGAAGTCGTGGTCGAAGTTGTACTGCCAACCCCGGCTGCCGGTGTTGCCACCATCCGTGTGAGCGGCTGCGACTTGACTGAGCCAAGGCTCGTCGATTTTCTTAGCGTGGGTGGGGTTCTTGAGGTAGTAGACATCGTGGATGTCTCTGGCCGCATGGAACTGGGGCATAAACAGCGCATCTCCATTCCAAAACTCCGTCTCCACCAAGGGTCCGTCAAACTCTTCGAAGCCGAGGCTAACCAGTTTGTCTTTCACGCCGAGGATGAACTCCTGGTAGGGGTTACGACGCCCGATGATGAGCCGGCTCGGGGGTGACTGCACGTTGTAGGCCCTAAAGGTGCGCCCCTTCCACGCTCCGCTGGCCAGAAGGGCCGGCGTCAGAGCGTTCACTTCCTCACCGGTGACACCCTTGGCTTTGAGCACCTCGGAGACCTCTTGAGCAGCGGCAGTGAGCTTGTACACAACGGTCTCTCGGTCACTGGTTTTGAAAGCACTGGTGGCCGCCCCGCGCTTCTTGGCCGCACCAGCGAGCACAATAACCTCTTCGGGGGACAGACCTCCCTCATCGAGCTCAGCTTCGGCGGCGCGGACCAACAGGGCGCGCAGAGTTTGCATGCGCAGGGAAGGTTGGTGGGTCTTGCCCACAATGCGCTTAGTTTCATCTAGGCCCAACAGCCCTTCTTTGGCGAGTTGACCGTAGGCGCTGCCCATGTCTTTCTGTTCCAAACCCAAAAGACCCGCGGCCTCGGCCATCGGAATCGGGCCTTTTTCTAGGGCCTTCAGGAGGTTTTCTTCCGGAGTCCCTTGAGCCAGGTGCACTCGCCCTAGGTCGGTGATTTCGTAAACGGTTGTTGACGTGCGGCCGGATTCAAGGGCTAGTTCCTTTCCCACCAGCCAGCTAAAGGACTGGTTGGATTGACCCACCTTGAAGTCGAGTTTTTGCGCCAGAACAGTGGCGGTCAGCGCCGTTTCCGGCCCAAAGTTCAGCAGAATCTTCACCTCAAGCGGGTGGAGACTCTTTACCAGATTGTCCCAATCCATGCCATCACTCCGGAAAAAAGATGCACCACTATAGCGGATTCCGTAAGGGAGGAAAAGACGGCGGTTTTAGCTGGATGCGGGCGAAGACGGAGTGTATTTCGCCAACTCCGCCGGAATCAGAACTCCTTGGAGCCTGAGCTGGTGGAGTCTGGTTAAATAGGCGGCACCCCTCAAAACGTGAAGCGCTACGTCAGCGGCCCTTCGCTGTTCAAAGTTCTCCAGGTAGGTTCCCTTCACCCAGGCATTAAAGGCACCGAGGCTTGGGCCTGCCCAGATCTGGTAGTCCATTTCCCGTCCCTTCTCGCCAATGTTGGACCAACGGGAGGAAAGGCCGAGGTACCAACGGAAAATCAGCGCCATCTTGCGTTTGGGGTTACCCATAGCCCGCTCGAGCATTTCGGGGTCGCGCTCCTTGAAGAAGGCAACGGTCCCGGTCCAGATTTCTTCCAGCGGTGCACGGAATACCTGCTCCTCGAGCTTCTTGCGTTCTTCGGCGGGTATGGCATCGATGGAGTCGTAAGCGGTGTAAAGTTCGTACAGCTTATGGGCGCGCATGGGAAACATGGTTCCACGCTTGAGCACCTGCAGCTTTACGCCCATTTCAAACATATCGGCTGCGGGCGCCATGGTGACGTCGGCCATATCCGCTTGGGCTAGGAGCTTACGGGTGTGTTCTGAGGCTCCTGACTCAAGGCAAGCCTGGTTGATACTCCCCACGACCACGTAAGAAACCCCCATGGCAAAGGCTGCGAGCGCCGCTTCGGGGGTTCCGATGCCACCGCCACCGCCGACCCGCAGGGCCTTCGGATAATTGCGTTCTCTTTGAACTTCGTCGCGGAGGGCCAAGATGGATGGTATCAAGGTGACGAATGGCCGGTTGTCGGTGTGCCCGCCGGAATCGGCTTCCGCGGTAATGTCGTCGGCCATGGGCACCAGTTTTGCCAGTTCTGCCTGCTCGGCGGTGATCTTGCCTGACGCCAACAATTTGGCCACCAATTTCTCGGGAGCCGGCTCCATAAACTTGCGCGCCGTTTCGGTGCGAGAGATTTTGGCAATCACCTTGTTGGCGATGTTCACCGTCCCGTCAGCGTTGCGGGAAAGACCTGCCACCCGGTAGAGAACAATATGCTCCGTGAGCCCAAGAAAGGCCGAGGCCTCCACGGTGCGGACTCCAAACTTCAAGAAGCGTTCAACGGCACCGCGCTCAAGGGCCTCCTCTGCGGGCGAATGGATCAAGTTGAAGGCGTAGGGACCGTTGGGAAGTGCCTCTTGAATCCGCTTGATGGCCGCTTCTACCCGGTCGGGAACCAACCCGGCCGCGCCGAAGGAGCACAGGAAGCCTTGTTTGGCCAAGGAGATGACCAAGGCTTCCGAAGCAATGGCATTTGCCATAGCCCCGCCGTGGTAGGCGTACCTCACCCCGTGGTCTTGGCGAAAGGCCGGATCACCGAGGTTTTCGGGAAGGAGGGCCTGGGCGAAGGCTACAACCTCCTGGCCCTCTTTCGACACTTGCTGTGTCGCGCCTAGTTTTTCGGCACTACCAGAAAGGTAGACTGGCTTATCGAGTTCCAACAGGAGGTGCCGAACTTTCTCGGTCTCGGAAGTCAGGCTCTTGGGGTCTGCCTTCCAATTCCAGCTCATGGGGTGATTCGTCAGGGAAAGTTGCGACATAGCTGGCCTCCTAAGCCTCTTCAATGGCGAGAACTAGGTTCTTCACTTCGTAAATCCGCAAGCGATCTTTAGACAGGCTGGCGTCTGCGACCAGCACAACCCTACCGGGCTCACGGATCACATCGGTAAGGTGTAAATCGAGGGTCATCGTACGGTTTTCGGGTGTGATTTGGCCACGGTATTTCCAGACGACCGTGGTCAGCGGGGCGATGAAACGCGGGTTTCGGAAACCGGCGCCCAAATCGTTGGCAAGAGCGTACACTTGGAGCAACTCGAGAATGGCCTCGACGCCCAGCGAGCCCGGCATCACAGGGTCTTGATGGAAGTGATACCGAAAAAACCAGTCGGTGGCATCAATGGTGCGCTCGCCGAAGACGTAACCCTTGCCGGCCTTCCCTCCTCCCTCCACGATGGTCACTTGGTCTACAAAGTGCATTTGCCCGCCTGCGAGCCGGTAGTGAGGTCGCTCCGGGGTTGCTTCAAAGAAGGGGTGCTTGCCAGTGAGGTCAAAGGTCCGCAAGTCGCTCTTCGGGGTATTCTGTTGGGTGAACCACGGGTCGGATTTTTTGCCGTTGTCGATGCCTAGCTGATTTACCAGCGATTCACCAGAGAAGTACCCAAACACGGCCTTCCCCTCGAAAAACATCTCTCCGTCGACACTGAGTCGGAACCGAAAGCTCTGAATGATCGCTCCGCCGGCCATGCTGGTACTCTCAAGTACCGACTCGTTGACTATGGTTTTTCCGCGCAAGTCAAGTTGGCGGTGGAGCACACCGTTACCGTCCAAGTTCCGGAAAAAGAGGTCTTTGTCGGGGTAGGCAAGCGTTGTGCCCATGTACCCCGACAAAAAACCGTTAGGCTGGAGGGCGATTTCCATAATTATGGAGTAGGGCATCCACCCTGGATGGGAGTTCTTCTTGAAGTACCAGGCTTCCCGGGGTACCTGGTATTCCGCCCTGCAGGAGGAGGCCTGTTTCCAGTTCATGGGAGTGCCCTGCACGTCGACCACCTGCGTTACCAACTGGAGGTCTCCACAGGGTGTTCGCGGGGGAATGCGGTTGCGGTACACGTCAAACGCTGGACCAAAACACTTAGAAATATCGCCGGTTGCGAACTCAAACAAGTGCCAGGGCGTAAAAGGCACCTGGTTGGGAACGCGGTTTTGACCGGCCACAAACGGTGCCTCAAAGTGCCTTATCGGTGAGACACCCTTGATCTTGGGGCTTTCGGTGTCGGTTTCAATCCGCATCAGGGGGGGCTCAGGCGTCTGAGTCTCCTTGATAATGAGGCTGAGGTTCTTGAAGTCGACTACGACTCTTCCGTCGAGGATGATATCGATGTTGGCCTTCAGGTAGGGGTAGGGTTCCATTCCAAGAGCGGTGACTTCCATGCGGTAGGTCAGAACGTTGGACTGCGGAGAAACCTGTCCCCGGCATCGGACGGTCTGGCATTCCCCAGGAATCGGCTGAAACCGAGCGTTCTGGCTTTTTGTATGCATGCCGAGCCACAGCATGTAGAACATCGCCAGCTGGCCGCAACCCTCCGACATCAGAGAGCCGGCCATCACCTGGTCGTCTTTGAAGTGGCAGGGGAAGTACCAATGATTGGGTTCCAGTTGTTTCTGACCCTCCAAGACACCCAAGCCCCAGTGGCCGGCCTTGGAGTCTACTTTTGTCACCCTTTCAATCATCAGGAACTTACGCGACGAGAACTTGAGCGACGGGTTGCGGTTCCCTTGTTCGTAAGAGGGGCCAAAACAACCTACCAAATCGCCGCTGAGCAGCTTCAGGATGGCATTGCCGTCAAACTCGGTGCGAGAGTTCGCCATCAAAGGAACAAACGACGACTTGACCGCACCGGCGAGCTCAGCCTTGTCTTTGTCGTTATGAATGACTCCCTTGCCATCGGCGAGTTCCTCGTCGGTGAAAAACCCTGCGCAACCCCCTCGCATAATGAGGACCTTTTTCCCGCCGACGTAGCAGTCGTAGTGGAAGAAAAATAGTAGTTGGTCTCCGTTCTTGGCGTAGGAATCGATGTGGATCTCATAGCGAAGGGTTTGCCCCCCGAGGGCCATATCCTCGAGGAAGGTCAGTTGGCAGTCGAGAAGCCGATAAACGCGCACGCCTTTCGAAAGAAAGTCGATGCCAATGTACGAAATCAGCATCAGGTCACACTGGCCCGACTCCACGGCGACCGACCAGGGAATCTGCCCCTCAATGAGGAACGGTGCGTCGACGGGGATATCGTACTCGGTGGCCATATACGATTTCTTGTACTCGTTGACCTTGGCCTCGAGGTCGGTGACGCGGGTAACCAGAAGGTAGTCGGTCGTTGGCAGCCGCACCCGGCGCGGGTAGGTGTCGATCACCGCGTACTCGGGGCCAAACACGTTGGCAATTTTCCCTTCGGCAAACTCGACAAGGTCCTCTGTGGTGAAAATCACCTTTTTTGGCTGGGTGAAAGCTTCTTTCAAGACGCGCGAGTCGGAAAGACTAGGCGCGGGGGACGTCGGGGCCATTACCCGAAGTGGCGGGCTGCTGACGCGAACTGGCGGGGCAATAACTTGTACCGGTGGGCTTGGCAGGTGAACGAGGGCGTCACTGACGCCGGGATGCGCAATTTGTAGCTCAAGGAGCTCGGCAATTTTGACTTGGGCTGCTTGTCGCAGTTCCAGAAAAGCTTGGTGGGCGCGGAAGGTGTCGGGCAAACTCAAGTTGAGTGGAGGAACGGGCATGGAAGTCCTTCTCGAAGGAGATAAAGGGATTTTGCTCAGGCGCAGCGGTCGACTGATCCGACGCCATACCGAGGAAGAAAGAGGACGAGTTCTCTGGGCTATTCCCGCTTCGATAGGGGCGCCGCCTAGAATAAAGGTTTTGAGGAGGCCAATCTTGCCCGGCGAAAGAGGTTTTACCGGTCGGGGGGACTCGACACCCCGAAGGATGGCGTGACCCGCCCCACCGCGACCGAGGCTGTTCACCGCAGCCAACTGACCAGACTTTCCTTTCCCAGCGCCCAACTCCAATATGGTGCGCAACAACGCAGGCATTCCGGCAGCTGAAAAGGTGTGGCCCACCATCGACTTTACAGAGGAGAGTTTCGCCCCAGGGTAACGCTGAAGCAAGGTGGCTGCTTCGGCGTGGTCCTCTTCCCCAAAGCCCGAAGACGAAGTTTCCACTTCTCGGATTTGCCCGGGGGAAACATGTGCCAGCGCCCAGGCGGCAGAAATGGCCTGGTCCACGGCGGCCTCTTCGCGGCCCGAGGCAAAGCCAAGGCCCTCGAGGGTGGCATACGCTGTTCCGGGCAGAGTTCGCGAAACAGGACGGACAACCAAGGCCCCTGCACCGTCCCCGGCTGTCCAGCCCGTTCCATAATGCCGACGCAACACAAGGTTTTCAAAGCTACCGGCCAAATCAACCGCGGCTACAATCACGGCGTCTACGTCACTGGTTCTCAAAAGATTGTCAGCCAACTCCAGACACCTGAACACCGAGTTTTCTTCGTCGGAAACCGTCAGAGACGGACCTGTGAAGTCCCAGAGGGCCGAGATTCGCGAGGCCATGATGTTACCGATGAAGCTCGTGTATTGGTTGAGTTCGGCGGCCGGAGCCATGCTGTCCTTGGCCGCTGACTTGGCAGCCCGGCGCTCTTCCACACCCAGCCCAGTACCAGCCTCATCGAAGCTCGCATCGAGCTGGACGTCGAGGTTGACCCGGCCACGATACTGGTGGAGTTCCAGCTCGATTCCCATGGCCACCAAAACGGCAACGTTTGAGCCCTCTTTTAGTCCAGCATCCCGGGCAGCCCTGTCGGCAACTTGCATCAGAAGCAATTGCTGAGCTATGAGGGCGTCTTTCTCGGTGGGTGGCACCTTGAAACGCATCACGTCCACCTCGAAGGCCTCAACATAGGCCGCCCGGGGTGCCCGGTCGAGCCCAAGGGCCGCCATAACTTGAGAGTTTGTTTCCAGTCCCTTCCAACGCCAGGCCGGGAGGTCTCGAAACACATTTTGCTGTTCGTTCACAAGGCGGGCGAAAGAAGGCAGGTCTGCGGCAGCGCCAAAGTGAGCGTCCATGCCGACGATAGCCAAGGGCTGTGAAGGGGCAAGGGGTTTGGTAGCTCGAGGCTTCACCGAGGTCGGTTCCTGCAAAACCACGTGGGCGTTGGCGCCACCAAAACCAAACACGCTGACACCTGCCAGCCGAGTTGGATGCGTCGCAGGCCAAGCGGTGGTATGAACCGGGATCTGCCCGCCTCCAAAGTATCCGGTGGGCGAGTTCATTGGCTCAACCACGTGAGGGGTTGCCGGAATCTGGGCTTTGTTCAAAGAAAACACGACTTTCATCAGACCGGGCATTCCTGCAGCAGTAAGCAAGTGCCCAAGGTTGGCCTTCACCGAACCTAAAAGCGGCTTATGACCCGTGGGGCCAAAAAAAGTTTCCAGCGAGGTAAGCTCTACCCGGTCGCCTTTTGGGGTTCCCGTGGCGTGGCACTCCACATAGGCCACTTCGCTCGGCACAACGCCAGCGTCTGCATACGCCCGTTCAAACGCTAGCACTTGGCCCTTGGTGTTGGGACTGAGCACAAACTCGCCCTTACCATCGTTGGAAAGTCCACCACCCCGGACGACTGCGAGAATCTTGTCTCCGTCGCGCACGGCTTCGTCATAGCGTTTGAGCAGCATCATACCGGCACCCTCACCGGCAAAAAGCCCCCCAGACCTCGCGTCCAGCGGCGCGCTGACCGAGTTACCCGGGTAGGCCTGAAAGATGGAAAAGCCCATCTGCACGAACAACGGGTCGGCGGCACTCACCGCACCGGCCAACATCAGGTCGGCTTTACCGGTTGCCAAATAGTCACAGGCCAGTTTGAGCGCATAGCAAGAGGAAGCGCAGGCCGCATCGAGCGAGAGGTGTGCCCCACCCAACCCCGTGGCTTGGGCTACCAGAGCAGAGGGTAAACCCGCGATAAGAGCGTTGTCTGGGTGGACTTCCTTGTAATCGGTGAAGTGGGTGAGACGAAAACCATCACCCCAATGGCCACGCAGGGCATCTTCTACGGCCTGATGGTAAAACGGCACGAAGAGATGGTTCGAAGACTTCGTAGGAAATGACAGATTACCCAGGATGATGCCGCAACGTTCGAGAGCCGGTGAGCTCCAGTACCCGCCATCACGAAGCGCCTCCCGGGCCACGCCCAGGGTAAACTGGAACACATCGTCGAGGCCCTCCAAGTAGGCCGGGTCGGCGAGGAAGCCCGTTGCATCAAACTGATAATCGGTAACGTAACCGCCCTGAAGGCAATAGTAACGGTCTATTTCACCCTTTTTCCCGAGGTAGTATTGCGGATCCACACCCAACCGGGCTCCCGTAACCCCCTCTCGCAGGTCTTTCGCCGACAAGAGGTTGTCCCAGAACTCGGCAGGCGTTTTTGAACCCGGAAACAGGTTGGCCATGCCGATGATTGCAATTTGGTCCACGTTTATCCTCTCTGGTTGGCGACAATTAATGACGAAGTAAACAGTCGGCTCAGGTCTAGGTTGACTCCGTGGCTGACGAGTTTGGCGAGGGCCCGAAGGAGAACCACTTCATCCCGCGCTCCACGGGCATTCAAAACAGCCGTCACACTAGGCCCGCTCTGGTGGGTCGGCTTCAAGATCTTTTCGATCCAGTGGCACAGGTTACCGCCAGGCCCCATTTCTAGAAAAACCCTGGCGCCCTCTCGGTACACGGCCTCGACCAGCTTCGGGAAATCCACCTGTTCGGTAAGACACTTAGCAATACTGACCGCAACTGACTTAGTGAATTGCGGAATCGGAAGGTAACACGAGCTGGAATAGATTTTGGTTTGCGTTTTTTTCTCGACAGGCATGTGGAAGAGCTTTTCCATGGCTTCTTTGTCCGCTGTTGCCGGTGGGCTATGGATGGCATTCTGCATGTCCATGGGGAAGGCGCGGACACCAAGTTTTTCAAATACTCTGAGACAGTCCGGCGGATACCCCCCAACGACAATGTTGTCTGGAGTGTTGATGAGAGTGCAATAAACCCGCTGCTCGCCGGCCGCGGCTTGCAGAAAGCGCTCGGGTGTGGTCTTGAGCGTATAGGTTTCCCAAAGCGGTCCCTCGACGTGGTCTTCGAGAGACCATTGCTCTTGGAGCGCCAGCAATTCTCCGTTGAGCCGCCGATTGAAGGTGTCTGAGTGGGCCAGTGTCTCGCTCATTTCTCCGGGCCTCACCCAGCTTCCCAAAGCGGCAAACATGCTGATTTCGCCCATGCTGTAGCCGAACGCATAGTCGGCCTTCAAACCAAACACGTGCTCGAAGAGCTTAGTGTAGACGCAGGCATAGCCAACTCCGGCTTCGGCTATTGTGGGCAAGTGGTTTCGGAACTCATGCTCCCGAAGTTTCAGATCCGAAGGTGAAAGCCTCGAAAGCGACCGTGGGTTCAGCACCGACTCTTTGAGACTAGACCCCAAATTGTCGGTGAGGGCCGAAATCAGCGGATAGATTTCAGGGAAGAGGTGAAATAGGTCGCGGCCCAACCCAACGTAGGTGGCGCCAATTCCGGGGTAGACAAAGGTGACGGCACCGCCTGCCGGCTTGGTCGTAAAATAACTACCGCGAGGGGTTTTCCACTCTTCGCCTTCGGGGTTATCGACGGCCAAGGAAGCCTGGTCAATTTCTTGAAGCATATGCTCCGCCGAGTCGGCCACTAAACACAGCGTCGATACAGATCCTGAAAAGGCCTTAGCCTTTTCCCAGGCCTCTTGGGCGAGTACCTTCCAGTCGGCGTTTGCACGTAAAGCCCGGGCGAGTGCTTGGAGTTCACCTTTTAACTCGGTAGGGTTGTGGCCTTTAAAAACCACCAGTTTCCAATCGCTGCAGGCCAGAAAACCATTGGGTCTTTTCCTGGAAAACTCGGGGCCCTGGACCACAAAATGAACGTAGTCAAACTCCGTCTGACAACTGTAGGCCGCCAGAAGGTGTTTTTCCTGAGGCGAATAGGCGGGTCGGGAGTCCACGGGCACGTAGAAACCCGTATCTTCCCATAAACCGAACTGGGGCCTATTCCAACCGGCGGTTCCAGGAACATAGTGCTGATACGCAGCGAGTATGGTCTTGACCAGCCCAGCCACCTGGGAGAAACTTCCACCCTCCCCCGTAACCGAACGGAGTCCTCCCAGTGCAATTCGCAGAGGGCCATCGGTCCGATAGCCCTGTGCAAGACCGCGTGCTTCTTCAGACCTGAACGGCTCTTGTGCCAGACTCGAGCATTCCACATAGTAGACTCGTTCGGGACTGATTCCCGCCTGCCTTTGCGCGCGCGCACAGGTCTCAGCCACCCCGGTTCCGACGGAGCCTTCAATTTCGGCGTAGATGTGCCAACCGCGGTCAACGGCAGTGGCTTTTTCGCAGAGAAGGATACCAGCGAGCCCTTCGGCGCTGCCGTAACCCTCGAAGGCTTGGTCAAAGCTGAGGGTGTTGTTGGTCAAGGTGGACGGCGGCGATACGGCAAGCCCGAAAACTCCCAACAGGGGTGCGGGCAGCCCCCGAGACTCGATATCGACCCAAACTTGGGCCAAGGAGGCGAAGCTCCTTGCAGTAACCAACCGTTCGCTGGTGGATAATGATCCTTCATGAACCAAGGCCAGAGAAAGCTCTGACGGCGAAAACTCGCAAAGTTGCGACCAGCTTTCCACGGCTTCCAAGCACCGTTCTTCAAGCTCATGTCCGTTGGTGGATTCGTAAGAGGTCACCGCTTCGCTCAAGTAAATCCGCCTGTCGAAACGGTCGATAGAACCGGAGCCGGCATATTGGGTATGGATTCCCACCACCACAAGGCCCTTCATGGGTGTGCGAAAGCATCCTTGAGACTATCGCTAATCGTCACCGCTGCATCCTGGACTTCGGTCAGAACCTGGAAACGTTCGTCTACGAGGCTGATATCGGCAACCATTTTGGTCTTTTCCGCTTTCTTGACTGTGAGTCGCAGGTAGAACGTCTCTCCGGGAAGAACCTCGCGGAACACGACCCAACTCCCCGTGGACGAGGGCAAGCTCCACGACCCAGACTGTTCCCGCACCCAAACCAGCATCGCCTGATAAACTAGGTCATTCGCCCAAACGTTCCTGATGCTCGCTGGAAACTCGAGATTTTCCACCACCGAAGGGTCGACGTGGCACGAGAACAGAAGTCCAGAAGGACCGCAACTGAGAAGAGATTTGAGTCCGTGAAGGGAAGGTCCATGGAAGAGCGTGCGATTAGCATAGAAGACCTTGGCTTCGCGACCGTCCGCTTTCGAAAGGTCTAGGGTCGTTGAGCCCAAAACGACTGCCTTCTGCGAGGCCAGCACCACTGCTTTGTAGTGCCTCACAGATTTTTGTTCGGGGGTCTGGCCCACAACCGAAACAGCCACCCTCAGGACACCGTCGATTTCCTCTTCGGGCTGTAACTCAAGTTGGTAGAACTCCAACTGCGAGCCATCGAACACAATACCCTTGAGAAGTTGATAGTTTTCAACCCCCTGATAAGCCCAACCCGGATAGGCCGTTTCTACAGCGTCCGCCATCCAAGCCATGGCACAAACGGTAGGCAATACAGAACTCGCTCCCAAAACGTGGTCGCGCAACAACGAATTGCTTTCGTCGGGCAGACGCTTGCTTAGCCTCTCAGGTCGGGGCTTTTTTTTTTCGTCAGGCCCGTTCAGATTGCCGCCTACCAAGATTTGCGTGCACCGATTGGTCGAAGCCGAAAGTTCCCGGAGCAAGAGGTCAGCGCCACCATCCAAGGGGATAATGGTTGCCCCCCGCGCCTCGAACAGACGCTTGAGCTCGGGAGTCACCATCCCGCCGTCCCAAGGCCCCCAATTCAAACTCAAAACCTGAGCTGCGGGAGCCTCCGACTTGAGTCGAAGTGCCACCTTGTTAAGAATCTCGTTTGCGATGGCGTAATCGGCTTGTCCTGGGTTGCCAAAGTAGGCAGCCGCTGAAGAGAACAGCACATAGTGTTTGATGGCCTTAGCATCCACCGCTGAGAGCAGAGCTTCGAGCCCATCTACCTTCGTAGAGTAGACTGCTTCGAAGTCACCCACAGTTTTCTGCTCGATCAGCCTGTCTGCTAACACACCCGCTCCATGAATAAGGCCTGTGACTTTACCGAACACCGCAGCCGCAGAGGCAACCGCCGAACGAACTTCTTTGCTCTTCGTCACGTCGCAGCTGACGTACACGGCCCGCCCACCGGCGGCCTCAATGGCTGCTAGCGATGCCGCGATTTCACGACTGGAATGGATAGGTCGAAGCGCTTCTTGAATCTTGACGGGGGTTGGTTTTTCACCGGCTTCAATCAGGTGCTGGAGCGCGGCAGACTTCAAATCCTGATCGGTAAACTTCCCGACTGCCCAAGCAGGTTCTGGTTCTAGCGCAGAGCGCCCGAGGAGGATGAACCCACAGCGATAGGCCCCCGCGAGGCGAACGACGCAGTGGGCCGTCACCCCTTTAGCCCCACCACTGACCAAGAAGACTTCCTTGGAAGTAATCGGGGCTCCCGAGCCAAGGTCGGTACCGTCGACGGGCTCGGCAGACAAAGTCCATCTTCCCTGAAGGTCATGCCCGACCTCAGTTACGCCCATTTCTGCATCTCGGTATTCATCGACAACTAGGTCAACGGTGGTTGCTTGGTCGAGCCCAGGAGACAAATCTACTGTACGACAAAACACACCCGGCCATTCGTGGGAAAGGGTCTTGATCAGTCCACTGAGTCCACCCTGTACAGCGTCTGAAGAGGGCGATGCCCAGCCAAAGCGGCCATCTTGGGCTGTCACAGCCAAGAAGGAAGGCCTTCCGCTTGTGGAGGTCTTGACCGAGCAGTACTTGGCCAACAAGAAAGCCAACAACACCCCGCGCTTGGAACCGCCAGAGAAACTCAAGGTTTGAGCCTCTGCTCGGGCCTGCAAATACAGAACGCCCGAGACAGGGCCTGAGTGAGAAATCAAGTTCTTGACGGAAGCGTCGGTGACTTCCGACAATACCAACTCGGTCACCCCTGACGGCGAATCTGCGGAAGTGGACGCAAGCCAGGTTGGGCGTACCAACGTGATTTTTTCGCCCTCGGCCAAGAGTCTTGCTGACAAGGACACACCTAGGACTCCGTCATCCACCACCAAGATGTGACCCTTGGCGGTTGACGGCCTCACTGTTGGTGTCGAGAGCCTCCGTACAATCACGGTATAGCTCGGTATTACACTATTTTGCTTTGGCGACGCTTGAGGCGCCCCGGCCTGAGCGTTCATGTAGTCCACGATTTGGCCCAGTGTGCGCAGTTCGGCTAGGTCGGCGGGGTTAAGCTCAGGCAACCCGGGAATCGCCTCTTGCACCGCTCCGAGAATCTCCACTCTTTTAATCGAGTCAATTCCCAGGTCGGCTTCCATGTCCATCGAAAGTTCCAGCATCTCCGAGGGATAACCGGTTTTATCGGCGACCACCTTCATCATGGTAGCCTTCACGGCCTGCAGGTCTGGGCCCGCAACCGCTCGCACAGCCGGAGCCACCACCGCAACGGGCCTAGCCTCTGCCTGCGCGACGGGAGCCAAAACCGCCCCGGA